>CAYRCB010000020.1:0-134646 GCA_964422645.1 uncultured Solirubrobacteraceae bacterium
GGGCCGCGCTCGGGTCCCCGCGCCAGTCGGCGCCGACCTTGTCGACCTCGTCGAGGAGGATCACCGGGTTCATCGTCCCGGCGTCGCGCAGGGCGCGCACGAGGCGGCCCGGCAGCGCGCCGATGTACGTGCGCCGGTGGCCGCGGATCTCGGCCTCGTCGCGCACGCCGCCCAGCGACATGCGCACGAACTCGCGGCCCATCGCGCGAGCGATCGACTCGCCGATCGAGGTCTTGCCGGTGCCGGGCGGGCCGATGAGGGTCAAGATGGCTCCGGCCTTGCGGTCGGCTTCGATCCCCCGGTCCGCTCGGAGCTTGCGCACCGCCACGTACTCCACGATGCGGTCCTTGACGTCGTCGAGGCCCGCGTGGTCGGCGTCCAGCACCTCGCGGGTGTGGGTCGGGTCGAGGCGCTCCTCGGAGCGCTCGCTCCACGGCACCGCGATGAGCCAGTCGAGGTAGGTGCGGATCGTCTGCGACTCGCCGGACTGCTCGCCGGCGCGCTCGAGCCGCGCGAGCTCGCGCTCGGCCTGCTCGCGCACCGCGTCGGGCATGCCCGCCTCGGCGATCTTGGTCCGGTACTCCTCGATGACGGAGCCGTCGTCCTCGCCCAGCTCCTTGCGGATCGAGTCCATCTGCTTGCGCAGGAAGTAGTCGCGCTGCTGCTTCTGGGCTCCGGACTCGACGTCCTCGCGGATGCGGCGACGGACCTGGAGCTCGGCCAGCCGCTCGCGCTGCATCTCGAGCGCGAGCTCCAGGCGCTCGGTGACGTCGATCGTCTCCAGCAGCTGGACCTTCTGGTCGAAGGAGAGGTCGGGGGAGTATCCGGAGGTGTCGGCCAGCGCGCCGGGCTCGGTGATCGAGCGCAGGAACGCGGCGACGCGGCCGTCGTCGCCGCGCAGGTCGAGGATCTCGTCGACGACCGCGCGGTACTCGCGCTCGAGCGTGCGGGTGCGGCCGTCGACCGGGACGGTGTCGGCCGCCTCGGTCACCTCGACGCGCAGCCGGCCGCGCGCATCGGTGGACGCGGCGCCGGCGATGCCGCGGGCGATGCCCTCCAGCGAGGCGCCGCGGACGCCACCCGGCAGGCGGACGCGCTCGGCGACGCGGGCGATCGTGCCGACCGACGCGAAGCTGCCCTCGTGACGCGGGACCAGGAGCACGCGCTCCTCGTCGCCCACGTCCACCGGCAGGGTCACGTCCATGGTCGGGAAGACGACCGTGTCCTCGAGGGGAACGAGGAGGAGCGTGGTGGTCAGTTCAGGCACTTTGCAGGTCCCAACGGTTGAGGTGGTAAACCTTTGTGTGTGCATGGTAGCGACTGATCTGCGCAGTGTCCACTGAGATCTTCGCTGCCGCCCCGGCTGAAGGACGAACAGGAGTAGGATCGGCACGATGTCCCCGCGTCAGGCCCGCCTGACGGTCGCCGCGGCGGTCCTCGGGTCGATCGTCGTCTTCGTCGACTCCACGATCGTGAACGTCGCGTTGCCCGCGATCGCCGACGATCTCGGCGGCGGGCTCGGCGGGCAGCAGTGGCTCAACAGCGCCTACCTGCTGACGCTCGGCGCGCTGCTGCTCGTCGGCGGCGCGCTCGGCGACCAGCACGGGCGCAAGCGGATGTTCGTGGTCGGCCTCGTCGGGTTCGGCGTGACGTCGCTGCTCTGCGCCGCCGCGCCGACGATCGAGACGCTCGTCGCCGCGCGGGCCCTGCAGGGGACGGCCGGGGCGCTGCTGGTGCCCAACACGCTCGGGCTCATCGTCGCCAAGTTCCCGCCGCACGACCGAGGCGCCGCGATCGGCTCGTGGACCGCCTGGTCGGGGATCGCGATGGTCGCCGGTCCGCTCCTCGGCGGGGCGATCGTCGACGCGGTCTCGTGGCGCTGGATCTTCGCGATCAACGTCGTGCCCGTGGTCGCGGCGCTGTGGATCGTGCGCGAGGTCGACGCCGAGCACGACGCCGCCGTCGCCGGGCGCATCGACGTGCCGGGCGCCGTGCTCGGGACGGTGGGCCTCGGCGCGGCGGTCTTCGCGATCATCGAGCAGCAGACGCGCGGCTGGACGGACCCGCTGATCCTCGCGACGCTCGTCGGCGGCGTCGTGCTGCTCGTGGCCTTCGTGGTCGTCGAGTGGCGGACCGCCGACCCGATGCTGCCGCTCGCGTTGTTCCGCGAGCGCAACTTCGCCGTCGGCAACGCCGCGACGCTGGCGATCTACGGCGGGCTGGGCGCGGTGCCGTTCTTCCTCGTGATCTTCCTCCAGCAGGTCGCCGGTTACTCGGCGCTGGCCTCCGGCCTGGCGATGCTGCCGGTGACGGTGCTGATGTTCGCCCTGTCGAAGCGGTTCGGCGCGCTCGCCGACCGCATCGGACCGCGCGTGTTCATGGGCGCCGGGCCGATCGTCGCCGGCGCCGGCATCGCGCTGCTCGCGCGCCTGGACGCGTCGGCCGACTACGTCGCCGACGTGCTGCCGGCGATCCTCGTCTTCGGCCTCGGCCTCACGCTGACCGTGGCGCCGTTGACCGCGACGGTGCTCGGCGGGGTCGAGGAGCGCCACGCGGGGATCGCGTCGGCGATCAACAACGCGACGGCGCGGATCGGCTCGCTGCTGGCGGTCGCCGCGATCGGCGCCGTGGTCAGCGCCCAGTTCGCCGGCGCCCTGGACGACGAGCTCGCCGGGCTGCGGGTCCCGTCGGCGGTCGTGAGCGACGCCCGCGAGCGTGCGCTGGCGGCGCAGGCGCCCGCCTCGCTGGGCACGCAGCGCGCGGCGGTCGCCCGCGCGCTGGACGACAGCGCCGTCCATGCGTTCCGCGTGGCGATGCTCGTCACCGGCGTGCTCGTCGCGGTCGGCGGCGTGCTGTCGTTCGCCGGCATCGAGAACCCGCGCCGCGAGGTCCGCTGCGCCACCTGCCCGGGCGGCGCGGTGGTCGGAGCGAGCTCGGACACCGAGGCGGTGGCGGCGTAGGTGCCGGCCGGGGAACACGACCGAGGTCGTCGCCTGGTCGGCGATGCGTGACGCCATCGCCGACATCGTCGCGGCGGTCGACGTGCCGGTCACCGCCGACCTCGAGGCCGGCTACGGCGACGTCGAGCGCACGGTGGGCGAGGCGCTCGCGGCCGGCGTGGCGGGCGTGAACCTCGAGGACGCCGACCTCGCCGCGATCCTCCGCGCCCGCGGCTGACGCGGCCCGTCGGGCGAGAGAACGGTCACGCGGGCGACCGCTCCTGCTCGCCGGGGGCCGCGGGCGCATGGAACAGGGCTTCCAAGGCGGCGTGGTGGGGCTCCCAGGAGGGCTCGTAGCGGCGCAGCCAGGCCGTGGCCCACGCGAGCGGTCCGGGCTGCAGGCGGCAGACGTGGCGGCGGCCCTGGATCGTGCGCCGGACCAGCCCCGCTCGCTCGAGCACCTGGACGTGCTTGGAGGCGGCCGCGAGGGACATCGCCAGCGGCTCGGCGAGCTCGCCGACGGTCAGCTCACCCTCCGCGAGGCGATCGAGCATGTCACGCCGGGCGCCGTGGGCCAGCGCGTGGAAGACCGCGTCCATCGCCGCAACCTAGCGGCCGTCGGCGGCGATCGTCAACCATCTGGTTGAGCTTGCTGGCCGGCGCCGGACGTCTGGCCAGCATGCCCAGGAATCGCCTGCGTAATCAACGGTTCTGGCTGTTATATCCGGGCCACGCGGAGGTCGGCGGAGATGGTCCTGGTCCGGCGAATGGTTCGCCCGGCGCCGCCGGCCCACGAACGCGACGGAACTGCCCTCGGGAGGGTGCCTTCTCATGCCTGGACGGCTACGCCGTTTCATCCTGCTCTTGACCGCGACATCGGCCGCGGCAGTCGTCGCGGGGACGACCGCCGGGGCGGCGAGCGCGGCCCCAAGCTGGGGTTGTACGTCGACCCCGTTGACCGCCTCGCTGCTCGGGGCGTCGTTGAACCTCGCCCCGTTGACGTCCAACCCGTCTGAGACGCCGTGCGTGGACGACAGCGCCAGCATCCTCGACGTCGACCTCGCCACGCTCGTGGGCCTGTCGGCGGACGTGCTCGACTCGTCGACGACCACGACGAACGCGGTGGTGCCCGATCGGGTCGTGACCGCGGACGCGGAGGTGACCGACCTCGGGCTGGAAGCGGTCGGATTCGCGAACCTCCTCGCGGTGGACGTCGCCCAGACCACGGCGACCGCGCGCTGCCTGACGACGGGGCCCGGCGCCACGCCGACGCTCGACGCGACCTCGTCGTTCAGCGGCATCCGCGTCCTCGGCCAGAACATCGCCGTCGGCGCGACGCCCGTCGTCCTCGACGTGCTCGGCCTCGTCCACGTCGAGATCACGCCGAACCAGCGCGTGCAGACGGCGACGAGCCTGCGCCAGGTCGCGCTTCACGTCGAGATCTCGGCGCTGCTCGGCGGCGCCCAGGTGCTCACGGCGGACATCGCCTCGGCCACGGTCAGCGCGACCGACGCTCCCTGTGCGGCGTCGACCGCGGGCATCGCCCCGTCCGTGACGGTCGCGCCCGGTCCCGGCGACCGCGGCGTGACGGCGCAGGTCACGCCGGCCTCGCCGGCGGCGCACGACGCGATCCAGTCGTGCTCGATCGCGGCCCGGCCGCAGGGCAGCGCGGATCCGTTCGTCGCCGTGACGACGAGCTTCGACGCCGCGAGCGGCGCCTGCTCGGCCACGCTGGACCCGGCCACGTTCCCGGGGCCCGCCACGTATGAGGTGCGGGCGACGGCCACCGACGGCGATGGCGACGCCGGCACCGGCACCGTGGCGGTGTCGGTCCCGGCCGCCGGCGGCGGCAACCCCGGCGGGGGGAACCCCGGTGGCGGGAACCCCGGCGGCGGCAACCCGGGCGGGGGGAACCCCGGTGGCGGCACCCCGGGTGGGGGGAGCCCCGGTGACGGCAACGCCGGCGCAGGCGGCGGCTCGGGATCGTTCACGAGCACCCCGTCGACGGTCCCCTCCGGCGTGCCGGCCGGTGGCGAGCTCTTCCGCTCGGGCAGCGCCGTGGACCTCTGGCTGGCCTGCGGGAACCGTCAGCTGGTGTTGACCGACGTGCGCCAGCAGGGCAAGCGCGTCGCCCTGGTCGGCGTCGCCGCCAAGCACCTGCGCGGCAAGCGCGTCGCGATCGTGTTCCAGGCGACCGGCCGCGTCGTGGCTCGGCCGAAGGTCGGCCGCTCCGGGACGTTCCGCGCTCGCGTCGCGGCCCCCGCGCGGCGGATCGCGGCGTCCAACGGGGCGCGCTACGTCGCGCGCGTCGGGTCGCAGCGCAGCCTCGCGCTGAAGCTGCAGCGCCGGATGCCGTCGGTGAAGGTCGCGGTGCGCGGCGGGAAGGTGACGTTCGCCGGCGTCGTGACCGGCCCGCAGGCCGGCACGGTCCAGACCGTGAGCCTCAAGCGGCTGGTGGCGTGCGGTCGCTACGAGACCGTGCAGACGGTCAAGCTCGGCAAGCGGGGCGCGTACCGCTTCAGCGTCGCGGCGCCCGAGGGCGTGCGGGCGGCCATCTACCGCGCCGACACGAGGATCGCCTCGCGGGCCGGCGGCCGTGCGACGGGTCGCTCGTACACGCTGCCGACCGCGGTCGAGCTGCACTGACGACCACGCCGATGCGCCGGCATCGACCGGCTGGCGCCTGATCGCGTTCCGGGCCGGAGCCTCGTGCTCCGGCCCGGTCGTCGTTCGGCCCGGCGATGTCGCGCCCACGCAGGCCAGCGCCCCGCGGCTAGCCTCCGGCCCATGGAGCTTCCCCAGGTCGGCGCGACGCTGCGCTCCTATGTGTCCAAGAGCGGCGCCCTGCAGGCGATGGCCGCCGTCCCCGCAGGGCTCGTGACCTGCGACGCGACCGGGGCGGTCACGCTCCAGGAGGAGGAGGACGGCCCCGAGGTGATCGTCGACGTCTCGGGCGCCACGGCGGTCCCGCTCGACCTGGAGGTCAAGCGTCTGCCGCCGTTCCAGGCCGACGCGTCCAGCGGCGAGGTGAGCGGGCCGCTGGGCGGCCTCGAGCACGTCGCCGAGGGTGTGCTGGCGCTGTCGCGCGCGCTCGGCTCGCCGAGCGTGGCGTTCGCCTGGCTGCCGACGACCGACGACACGCCGCTGATCCTGTCGGCCCGCGAGGGCGAGGGCGTCGTCGTGGTGATCGGCGAGGAGACCTACGAGATGGACGAGGGCTGGCCGCCGCGGCGACCAGCCCCCTGAGTCCTGCGTCCGTCGGTGCGCCGAGCGGCTACCGGCGGTAGTTCTTGATGCCCTTCTTGAACGCGGTGTAGCCGGGGCGGACCGAGCCGTCCTCGTTGACCAGGCCCGCGTCGAAGCGCTCGCTGCAGTCGTTGCCCCAGTACGAGTAGGCGTACAGGCGATCGACGTAGCGGTCGAACCGCTTGGCCAGCGTGAACATGTAGTTGATCGCGCTCGCCGCGCGCTTCTCGTTGCACGGCCAGCCGCGGCCGAACTCGACGAGGCCACCGGTCTCCGTCAGCCAGAACTTCGCCTTGGAGTTGCCGCCGCGGCCGCGCACCGCGTCGATGATCTTCTGCGTGCCCCGCGGGCGCTTGCGGTTGACGTCGGCGTAGTTGTGGATGCCGACGAGCTTGGCGCGCTTGCGCCAGGTCGAGCTCAGCGAGCCGTAGAACTTCTTGCTGTACGTGTCGACGCCGGCCTGGTCGAGGACGTCGAGAGCCACGACCGTGCAGCCCTTGCACAGCCCGTACATCGCCTGGAAGAACTGCGCGGCGCGCTTGGGGCTCTTGTACGTGGGCTGCGAGGTGTGGTTGGCCTCGTTCCAGACGCCCCACTCCTTCACGCCCATCGCGCGGTAGCGCTTGACGAGCTTGCCGACTTCCTTCTTGTAGGCGGCGACGGAGGGGAGCTTGGCCTTCTTCAGCGTCAGGTTGTCCGACGACGGCGTCATGAAGACCCTGGCGCCGGCCTGCTTGGCCTGGTCGACGAAGACGTCGGCCTGGCGCAGCTGCTCGGGATCCTTGGCCGCGTTCCACTTGATGAAGTAGCGGACCTTCTTGATGCCGAGGCTCTGGTAGGGCTTCTGGTCGAACATCGAGTAGCTCTGCTCGCCCAGCCCGACGGCGACCCCGACCTTTGCGGCGGAGGCGCCGGCCGGCAGGGCCAGCGCGAGCGCCGCGAGGGCGCCCAGCATGATCATGCGGTAGAGGGGCATGACCACCCGAACCGATCCTGCGCGCGCGAGTTGCGGTCTCTGTGCGCTGGGTCACACAATGACCACATGCGCGCGATGCTGCTCGACGTCCCTCATCGTCCGCTGCGGCTCGACGAGGAGCGGCCCGATCCGCCGCCGCCGCGGCCGGGGCAGGTCCTGCTCGAGGTGGCCGCCTGCGGCGTCTGCCGCACCGACCTGCACCTCGTCGACGGGGAGGTCGACGTCCCCGCGCCCCCGGTCGTCCCCGGCCACCAGATCGTCGGCCGGGTGCTCGCCGGCGACGGCTTCGAGCCCGGGGCGCGGGTCGGGGTGCCGTGGCTGGGATGGACGTGCGGGGTGTGCCGCTTCTGCCGGTCGGGCCGCGAGAACCTGTGTCCCCGGGCGCGCTTCACGGGGCGCGACCTGGACGGCGGCTACGCCGACCTGGCGGTCGCCGACGCGCGCTACTGCTTCTCGCTGCCCGAGGGACTCGACGACCTGCACGTGGCCCCGCTGCTGTGCGCCGGCCTGATCGGCTACCGCGCCCTGCGGCTGGCCGGCGACGGCGAGCGGATCGGGCTCTACGGGTTCGGGGCCTCCGCGCACCTCGTCGGCCAGGTCGCCCTGTGGCAGGGGCGGCGGGTCTTCGCGTTCACCCGACCGGGCGACGCGGCGGGCCAGGCGTTCGCCCGCTCGCTCGGGGTCGAGTGGGCCGGCGGCAGCGACGAGCCGCCGCCCGAGCCGCTCGACGCGGCGCTGATCTTCGCGCCCAGCGGGCCGCTCGTCACGCTCGCGCTGCGCGCGCTGGACCGCGGCGGCGTGGTCGTGTGCGCGGGCATCCACATGAGCGACATCCCGTCGTTCGCCTACGCCGACCTGTGGGAGGAGCGCCAGATCCGGTCGGTGGCCAACCTCACCCGGCGCGACGGCGAGGAGCTGCTCGCGCTCGCGCCGCAGGTTCCGCTGCGCACGACGGTCACGCGCTATCCGCTCGAGCACGCCAACCAGGCGCTCGACGACCTGCGGGCGGGACGGTTCGAGGGCGCCGCCGTGCTGCAGCCCTGAGGCGGGCTCAGAACCCCGGCGGGTGGCGTACGACGTAGCCGGCCGTCGAGCGCAGCGCCGGCTGCCAGCGCCCCGACGACGGGCCGGAGGTGTCGTAGCGGCGGCCGTCGATGACCATGAAGGCGTGGCCGGGGTTGGCGTAGATCGTGATCCGCCGCCCCTTGCCCGGCGCGCCGTAGGACATGAACCGCGTGGAGTCCATCGGGGTGTCGAGCAGGCCGGCGTGGTGGAGGACGTAGGAGATCGAGCCCGAGCAGTCGTAGCCGGTGTCGTCGAAGCTGCGATGCCCGCCGCCGTACTTGTACGGCAGCCCGTCGATGCGGTTGGCGGCCGCGATCGCGCGGCGGATGGCCAGCGACGTGCCGCCGGCGGAGCGCGAGGGGTGGCCGCCTCGGACCGCCTTGAGCACGGGGCGGGCGCCGCCCAGGCCCAGCGCGGCCCATGTGGCCGGACCGACGACGCCGTCGGCGGTGAGCCCGTGCGCGCGCTGGTAACGCTTGACGGCCGCGCGGGTCTGCGGGCCGAAGACGCCGTCGGCGGTCAGGCCGAGGCGGCGCTGCAGGTCGCCCACGGCGCGGCCGCGGCTGGCGACCCGCGGGCGGTCACCGCGCGTGGACGAGCCCGAGCGCAGCCGCTGCTTGGCCCGTGCGGCGAGCAGCGCCCGCCAGGTCGCCGGGCCGACGACCCCGTCGGCCTTCAGCCCGTGGCGGCGCTGGAAGCGCTGGACCGCCCGCTTCGTCGCGGGGCCGAAGCGGCCGTCGGCACGCTGACCCAGGGCCTCCTGCACGGCGCGGACCGCGTCGCCGTGGTCGCCGCGCTCGACCGTCCGCGCCGCGTGGGCGGCGGTGGCGGGGAGGGCGAGCAGGACGGCGGCGCCGATCGCGAGTGCGAGACGGCGGGCAGGGGCGGCGATGGCCACGCGGGAAGGGGCTCCTTGCATGCAGGTGGGCCGGCCGAGCGGAGACGGCCGGGCAGGGCGCGACGGCGGCCGACGCGGGGGCGACGGCCCGCACGGCCGCGCTCGATCGGCGCGGCCATTCGGCGGGCGTCACCGTATCGCCCGGTTCTCCTGCATCCTGCAAGGCGTCTTGCAGCGCCGCCCGCTGCAGGGCGGCGTGCGGCTAGCCGGGATAGGAGACGCGCAAGGTGACCGCGCCGGTGCGCGTGCCGGTCCGGCGGACCGTGAAGGCGAGCGTCTCGGTCGGTCGCTCACGGCAGCCCGAGGCGAGGCTCCAGGTCGTCCGGGCCCGCGTCGCACGCACCCCGCCGACCCGCTGGTTGCCGGACTTCACCGTCACGCCGACCCGCGACCCGCGCGGTCCGATCGCCCTCGCCCGCAGCGACCCGTCGAGCGTCAGCGGCAGGTCGAAGACCTGGACCGACCGCCCGGAGGCCATGCGGAACGTCGCGGTGCGGTTGGTGGTCCACGGCGTGAGGACGTCTCGGCGGGCGGCCTCGAGCGCGCCGGTGTCGGGCCGCAGCAGCGGCGTGAAGGTCCACGGCTGCTCGGGGAAGGTGAGCCGCGCGTAGGCCTCGGCCCACGACTCGCCGGGGTTCGCGCGGTAGCGGTCGCCCTCGTCGCCGGGCGCGAGCTGGTTGCGCAGCGTGCGGTCGCAGACCTGCTCGTAGGAGGCCCAGTACTTCGGGCCGTTGTCGAGCGCGCCGCCGCGGAGCTCGTCGTTGCGCCGGTTGGCGGCGATGTGGTGGCCGTACTCGTGGGTGAGGACGTAGCGCACCGAGTAGTCGCCGGCGGAGGCCTGCGTGTCCAGGCCGCTGGCGGGGACGATCATCTGCTGGCGGGCCGGGCCGTAGCAGGCCAGGATGCCCTCGTCCTCGCCGCCGCCGCAGAGGCGTGCGACCTCGCTGCGGTCGGCGATGTGGAGGCGCAGCTTCGACAGCTCCGAGCCGTGCGGCAGCGAGTCGAGATAGGCGACGTAGCTCTGCGCGAGGTCGGGCCGCGCGCCGACCGTGTCGGTGAACGTGACCCGGACGGCGCTCCCGTCGGCGATCGGCACCGAGACGGGACCGGCCTGGGCCGCGGCGGTGGCGGGCAGGGCGACCGCCGTGGCAGCGGCGCTGGTGGCGGTCGCCGCGAGGGCGACGAGCCCACGACGAGCACGGGACGTGGGCGCGGGGGGGCGGCGGCGCATGACGATCAAGGTTGCAGACGCTGCCTGAACGTCGGCGAAAGATCCGGTGCATGGTCCGCCGTCGAACCGCATCGCCGCGGCTCGTCGTGTGTTGGGACCGTCGTGCTGCTCCGCCTCCGCCTCCTCACCGCCGCCGTGCTCGGCACCCTCCTGCTGACGCTCGCGCCCGCCGCGCTCGCCCAATCCTCCGCCGACGAGCCCTTCTCCGGCCACGGGATGTGGATCTGGCAGGTGAGCCGGGCGGCCGGCGGCGATCCGGCCGGCATCGCCGAGCAGGCGCGCGCCGCCGGGATCGACACGGTGATCATCAAGGGCGCCGACGGGCCGACGGCGTGGAGCCAGTTCTCGCCCGAGCTGGTGAGCGCGCTGCAGGCCGACGGCCTGACGGTCTGCGCCTACCAGCGGCTCAAGGGCCGCCGGCCGGTCGCCGAGGCCGCGGCGGCGGCGCGGGCGATCGAGACCGGCGGAGCCGAGTGCTTCGTCATCGACGCCGAGTCCGAGCTCAACGGTCGCTACCCGCAGGCGCGCCGCTACGTCCAGGAGCTGCGCCGGCGCATCGGGGCCGACTTCCCCGTCGCGTTCACGTCGTACCCGTATCTCGACCTGCACCCGCTCGTGCCGGTCTCGGTCTTCCTGGCCGACGGCGCGGCGACGGTGAACATGCCGCAGATCTACTGGAAGGACATCGGGCACAAGCCGGCCGCCGCGTTCGCCCGCACCGTCGCGACGAACATGGTCTACGGCCGGCCGCTGGCGCCGATCGGCCAGCTGTACGAGTCGCCCTCGACCGCGGACGTCCTCGCGTTCCGCCGGCTCGCGGAGTCCTACGGCGTCACCGGCCTGAGCTGGTGGAGCTGGGACAGCGCACGCGCCTCGGGCTGGCGCGCGCTGGCCCGTCCGATCACGCCGTCGGCGCTCCCGGCGGCCACGCCGACGTACCCGACGGTGCGGCCGGGGGCGCGCAGCGACGTCGTCGTGTGGGCCAAGGACCACCTCCGCGCCCAGGGCTACGCGGTCACCGGCGACACGCGCTTCGACGCCAAGACCCGGCGGGCGGTGATGGCCTTCCAGGGCGCCGCCGGGCTGCCGGCCACCGGCGTGCTGGACCCGAGCACGTGGCAGGCGCTGCTGGCAGACTGACACGTCATGTCCCGTCGTCACGTCCGTGCCGCCGTGGTCGCCTGCGCCGCCGCCGGCGCGCTCGCCGCGGTCCCGGCCGCGGCGCCGGCCGCCACCAACCCGTGGCTGAGCCAGCGCTTCCTCGACTTCGCCCACCAGGGCGGCGAGGCCGAGCTGCCGTCCAACACGATGTACGCGCTCAAGCAGTCGGTGCGCGCGGGGGCCGACGCGCTGGAGCTCGACGTCGGCTACACGAAGGACGACCAGCTCGTCGTCCTGCACGACAACACGGTCGACCGCACGACGAACGGCACCGGATCGGTCAACGACCTGACGCTCGCCGAGGTCCAGGCGCTCGACGCGGCCTACTGGTTCGTCCCCGGCCGCAACGCGGTGCACGGGCTCGATGCGAGCGCGTACCCGCTGCGGGGGGTGCGCACCGGGGCGCGCAAGCCGCCCGCCGGCTACCGGGCCGACGACTTCCGCGTCCCGACGCTGCAGGAGGTCCTGCGAGCCTTCCCGCGCACGCCGATCAACATCGAGATCAAGGGCCGCGACGGCGCCGACGACGAGGTCTTCTTCCACGGCGCGGACCTCTTGGCCGCGCAGCTGAACGCGGTCGAGCGCACCGACGTCATCGTCGTCTCGTTCAACCAGCGCGCGGTCGATCGCTTCCACGCCGCCGCGCCGAGCATCCCGGTCGCGCCCGGCATCGACGGGATGGCGCGCTTCCTGCTGGGCAACGGCTCGCCGGGGGCGGGGACCGTCGCCTTCCAGATCCCGATCACCTTCCGCTTCGGCGGCCAGACGCTGACCGTCACCTCGCCCGACACGGTGAAGCGGGCCCACGAGGCCGGCTACGCCGTCCACGTCTGGCTCAGCGACGACGGCGAGAACGACGCGACGTACGAGCGGCTGCTCGACCAGTGCGTCGACGGGATCATGGCGGCCAAGCCGGCCGCGCTCGAGCACGTCCTCGCGCGCCGCGACGTCGTGCGCCCGGGCAACCCGGGCGGCTCGGATCCGTGCGCGACGACGCCCGCCGTGCGCGTGGTCAAGGTGCGCGGGGCGGCGGTCTCGCTGCCGCTGCGCCGCCAGGGGCTGTCGCTGGAGCGGCGTAAGGGCGTCGTCTCGCTGCGGGCGGGCAAGCGCGAGGTGGGGCGCGGCGCGTTCACGCTGGCCGGCGATGCGAAGCGAGCGACCACGCGCGTGCGGCTGAACGCCGCGGGCCGGCGGGCGCTGGCGGGCACCGGGCGCGTCAAGGTCCAGGCGCTCGTGCGCGAGCGCGTGCTCAGCCACGAGGGGACGCTGACGCTGCGCCGGTAAGCTCCGCGACGATGGCCGGCTGGACCGCCCGCGACATGCCCGCCCAGCGCGGGCGTCGTGCCGTCGTCACCGGAGCCAACAGCGGCATCGGGTTCGTGACCGCGCGCGAGCTCGCTCGCGCGGGCGCGGAGGTCGTGCTCGCCTGCCGCGACGTGGGCAAGGGCGAGGCGGCGCTGAGCGCGATCCACGCCGCGGTCCCCGGAGCGCGCGTCGAGCTGCGGGCGCTGGACCTCGCCGACCAGGCGTCGGTGCGGGCCTTCGCCGGCGGCGACGAAGGACCGCTCGACCTGCTGGTCAACAACGCCGGCGTCATGGCGACGCCGCCGCAGGTGACCGTCGACGGGTTCGAGCTCCAGCTCGCCACGAACCACCTCGGGCACTTCGCGCTGACCGGGCTGCTGCTGCCCCGGCTGCTGGCCACCGAGACGCCGCGGGTCGTCAGCCTCGGGTCGGGCATGCACCGCTTCGGGCGGATCGACTTCGAGGATCTCCAGCGCCAGCGTCGCTACCGCCCCTGGGCGGCCTACGCGCAGGCCAAGCTCGCCAACCTCCTGTTCGCCTACGAGCTGCAGCGGCGAGCCGACGCGGCCGGCGCCCCGCTGCTCAGCGTCGCCGCCCATCCCGGCTACACGGCGACGAACCTCCAGGCGGCCGGGCCGCGGATGGCCGGTCGCTCGCTCGTGGCGCGCGCCGTGGAGGTGATCAACCCGATCGTCGGCCAGAGCGCCGAGACCGGCGCCCTGCCGACGCTGTACGCCGCGACCGTGCCCGAGCTGGCCGGCGGCAGCTACATCGGGCCGGGCGGCCCCTTCGAGCTGCGCGGGGCGCCCAAGCTCGTCCACTCCAACGCCCGCTCCAAGGACCCCGCGACCGCGCGGCGGCTGTGGGAGGCCTCCGAGCGGCTGACCGGCGTGACCTACGCGTTCGCGGCATGAGCGACGGGACGACCGAGCGCCACGTCGCAGTCGTGAAGGCGGCGTTCGCCGCGTTCGCGCGCGGGGACGTCGAGGCGGCGCTCGTCCACGTCGCGCCCGACGCCGAGCTGCGCCCGCCGGGCACCTCGGTCGCGTCCGGGGTCGAGGTCTACCGCGGCCACGACGGCATCCGCCGCTACTTCGCCGACGTCGCTCGGGTGTGGCCCGAGGGCCTGCACCTCGAGCCGGTCAGCTTCCGGGCGGTGGCCGGCTCGGTCGTGGTCTTCGGGCGCGTCCACGGGAGCAGCCCGCAGCTGGGTGCGGTCGACGACGAGGTCGTCTGGGTGTGGAAGCTGCGCGACGGCCTGCTGGTCTCGGGGCAGATCTTCCCCACCCGCCGCGCGGCGATCGCGGCGGCGCGCGCGTCGTAGCCGGCCGGCGCCAGGCCATCGGTATGTTCGATGGATGGCGAACTTTGCAGACACCGACCTCGACGTCCACCCGCTCTGCCTGGGCGGCAACGTCTTCGGCTGGACCGCGGATCGCGACACGTCGTTCGCCGTGCTCGACGCCTACGCGGCGGCCGGCGGCAACTTCGTCGACACGGCGGAGGGGTACTCGGCGTGGGTGCCCGGCAACGTGGGCGGCGAGTCGGAGACGATCATCGGCGAGTGGATGGCGGCCCGCGGCAACCGCGACGAGATCGTGGTCGCCACGAAGGCGGGCAAGGAGGGCGGACTGACCGCGGCCAACGTGCGCGCGAAGGCCGAGGGCTCGCTGCGGCGGCTGCGGACGGACCGGATCGACCTCTACTACCTCCACTACGACGACCCCGACACGCCGCTGGAGGAGACGCTGGGCGCGTTCGACGCGCTCGTGCGCGACGGCCTCGTGCGTCACGTCGCCGCGTCGAACTTCTCGGCGGCGCGGCTGGAGGAGGCGATCGCGGTGACCGAGCGCGAGGGGCTGGCCCCGATCGTCGCGCTCCAGCCGCTCTACAACCTCGTCGAGCGGCCCGCCTTCGAGGACGAGCTGCTCGCCGTGTGCCGGCGCGCCGGGCTGGCGACGATCCCGTACTACGCGTTGGCGATGGGGTTCCTCACCGGCAAGTACCGCCCGGGCGCCGACGCGGGCGACTCGCCGCGCGCCGAGGGCGCGGCGCGGTACCTCGACGAGCGCGGCGTGGCCGTGCTGGCGGCGCTGGAGGAGGTCGCCGCTGCGCGGGAGACGACCGTCGCGGCGGTCGCGCTGGCCTGGCTGGCCGCGCAGGAGACGGTGGCGTCGCCGATCGCCAGTGCGCGGTCGGTGGACCAGCTCGAGGAGCTGCTGCCGATGGCGCAGCTGCGGCTGAGCGAGGAAGAGCTCGCGCGGTTGACCGCGGCGAGCGCGTAGGACCGGGGGCCCGCGCCGGGAGGCTCGTGGTCCTCCCGGCGCGTTGGTGGCCCTGGTTTCCGCTCGAGGAGGAGGAGAGAGAGGCCCCTGTTGCGGTGGTTGCGTCGCCGTGGGTCGGACGGCGACGGGACTGATACTACACAAAGACGATCAGGGTTTCTGGAAATGTGAACGACCGGTAACCTCCGCGCGCGTGCCGGCCCCGTTCACCTCGCCGCTCGCCGCCGAGCTGGCGCCCGCCCTGCTCGAGCGCTTCGAGCGCTACGTCCGCGTTGCGACCCAGTCCGCCCGTGACCGCACGGGCAGTCCGAGCACGCCCGGTCAGCTCGACCTCGCGCGGATGCTCGTGGAGGAGCTGCGCGAGCTCGGGCTCGCCGACGCCGCCGTCGACGAGCACGGCTACGCCATGGCCACGCTGCCCGCGTCGGGCGGCGCCGCCGACGCCCCGGCGATCGGGTTGATCGCGCACGTCGACACCTCGCCCGACGCGCCCGGCGACGGCGTCGAGCCGCTCGTGCATCGCGACTACGACGGCGGCGTCCTGGCGCTGCCGCGCGGCGGCACGGTGCTCGACCCGGCGACGATGCCCGAGCTGGCCGGTGCGGTCGGGCACGATCTCGTCACCTCGTCGGGCGACACGCTGCTGGGCGCCGACGACAAGGCCGGGGTGGCCGAGATCATGACCGCGATCGCGTATCTCGTCGCCCACCCGGAGCTGCCGCGGCCCACGCTGAAGATCGGCTTCACGCCCGACGAGGAGGTGGGCGAGGGCGCCACGCTCTTCGACCTCGACCGCTTCGGAGCACGCTGCGCGTACACGATCGACGGCTCGTCGCTGGGCGAGCTGCAGGACGAGACCTTCACCGCCGCCGAGGCGATCGTGACGATCGAGGGGCACGACGTGCACCCGGGCTTCGCCACCGGCAAGCTCGTCAACGCGACGCGGCTGGCCGGCCGGGTGCTGGCCGAGCTGCCGGCCGAGCTCACGCCCGAGGCGACCACGGGGCGCGACGGGTTCATCCACGTCTACGAGGTCGAGGCCACCGCCGCGCGGGCGGTCATCCGGGCGATCGTGCGCGACTTCGACGACGACCGGCTCGAGGCGCATGTCGGGGTGCTGCGCGCCGTGGCGGAGCAGGTCGTGCGCAGCGAGCCGCGGGCTCGGCTGACGATCGACGTGCGCGCGCAGTACCCGAACATGCGCCGCTTCGTCGAGGGGCATCCCGAGATCGTGGCGGCGGCCGAGCGGGCGATGCGAGCCGAGGGGATCGAGCCGGTGCGCACCCCGATCCGCGGCGGCACCGACGGCTCGGTGCTGAGCGCGCGCGGCCTGCCGACGCCGAACCTCTTCACGGGCGGCCACGAGTACCACTCGGTGCGCGAGTGGGCGTCGCTGCACGAGATGGCCGCCGCGGCGGCCACGATCGTGCGGCTGGCCGGCGAGTGGGGCGTCGAGCGGCCGGGCGACCACTCCGGCGCCGATCGCGGCGTTCGCTGAAGAGCGCCCCGGTCAGCGCGGCGGATCGCCGGGGTGCGTCGCCGCGACCATCCGGCCGCCGGCGTCGCTGGCGATGAAGCGCCGCACGAGGCCCGGCGCGAGGATCCGCAGCGCCGCGAAGAGCCAGTAGTAGCGCGGCACGTAGCGCTCGGGGCGGCGATGCACGATCGCATCCGCGATCGCCTCGGCCCCGACGGCGGGCTCGGAGACCAGGAACGACGGCAGCTCCTTCTGCGGGAACCCCTCGGTCGCGATGAACCCCGGCAGGATGAGCGCGACGTGGACGCCGTGCTCGCGCTCCTCGGCGGCGAGCGCGTCGCTCCACCCCGCGAGCGCGAACTTCGAGGCCGAGTACGCGCCGGTCCCCGCGCGCGAGACCCGGCCCGAGGTGGAGGACACGTTGACGATCGTCGCCGGCCGGCTCGCTCGCAGCAACGGCAGCAGCGCCTCGGTGACCCGGACCTGCGCGTCGAAGTTCAGCTCCATCGTCTGGCGCACGTTGGCGTATCCGCCGTCGGCGAACCGCGCGCGCCACGCGGCGCCGGCGTTGTTGACGAGCACGTCGAGCCGTCCGCCGTGGACCTGCTCGACGTGGGCGCGCAGGCGGGCCGGCGCATCGTCGTCGGTGAGGTCGAGCGCGACGACGGTCGCCGGGCACGGCAGCCGCGCGGCGAGCGCGTGCAGCCGCTCCTCACGGCGCGCGACGAGGACGAGGCGGGCGTCGGGCTCGCGCGCGAGGCGCAGGGCCGTCGCCTCGCCGATCCCGCTCGACGCGCCCGTGATGCAGATGACCATGGCGCCGCAGTCTGCCTGAGCTTCGGCTCGCACGCCTGGTGCCGGGGCCGTCGGCTCGCTAGACTCCGCCAGGAACGGCCGGCCGCAACGATGCGCGTCCGGCGAAAGCAGTGCCCAGCGCCCGCCGTCGGTTGCATCCGCAGCCTCCGCGACCGCAGCACATCCCGCAGGAGGAGCACATGCCAACCGGAACCGTCAAGTGGTTCAGCGACGAGAAAGGCTTCGGCTTCATCACCCCCGACGAGGGCGGAGACGACCTCTTCGTCCATCACACCGCCATCAACGGCAGCGGCTTCAGGACGCTGGCCGAGGGCGCCCGTGTCAGCTTCGACACGGAGCAGGGGAACAAGGGCCTGAAGGCCGTCAACGTCTCGACGCTCTAGGCGCGGATGCCCGGCGCCGCCTGAGGCGCGGGCACACCGAACGGAAGGAGCAGCCCATGCGGTACATCTGCCGTCGCTGCCTCCGTCTCTGGACGCCCGAGCGCGTGGAGGATCGCAGCGCCTGCCCGTACTGCGGCGGCGCGCTCACCCCGCGCTAGCGTCCACGACACGCAGAGAACGCCCGGCCCAGCGGCCGGGCGTCTTGCGTTCTGCGGGTGCGACGACACGGCGGTAGCTCGTCCTCACGACCCGGCCGCGAGCTCCGCGGCGGCCTGCGCCACGCGCGGCTCCATCCGCCCGAGCTGCTCGACGTGGAGCCCGGCCCAGACGGTCGCGACCGCTGCCATCTCGCGGTCGCGGTCCCCGTCCTGCACGGCCTCGCGCACGCCGGCGAGCAACGCGTCGCGCGCTTGCGCGTCCGGAGCGTGCGGCGCCGGCGGTGCGGCGCGTTCCCCGACCGCCTGCCCGAACGCGACGTACCAGGCGCCCAGGCCGGCCGCGTCGCTTGCCAGCCGCGTCGCGGCGGCCGGTCGGTGCGCGGTCGCGACGCGATCGCACAGGGCGGCGATCGCGTCGCCGGTCCGGCGCAAGCGGGCGGCGCCGGTGGACAGGCGAACGTGCTCGGGCAGGCGCAGCTCGTGCGGCGTGCGCTCGGCCAGCCGCTGGCGCAGCGCGACGTCGAGGCGCCCCTCGGCGGCGATCGCCGGCTCGGCCAGCCCGCGCGCCGCGTCGTGCGCCGGGTCCACGAGCATGCGGGTGAACACCGCGGTCGCGTAGCGCGCGCTCGCCGCGTATGCGGCGCCGAGCGCGCCGTGCAGGAGCGCGGTCGCGCCACGCGGCCACAGCAGCAGCCCGGCGCCGAGGCTGATCGCGAATCCGATCGACACGTCCTCGATGCGCACGAGGCCGACCTCCCAGCCTGTCGGCGCGATGAGGTTGAACGCGACGAGGACGACCACCGTGAAGCCCGCCTGGCCCGCGGCGTAGGAGACGGCGCGCGGGGCGTACGCGGCGACGAACGCGGCCACCGGCAGCGCGCACCACAGCGCGGTCCGGTCGTCGCCGATCGCCAGCAGGATCGCGCCGCCGATCACGATGCCGACGAACGTCCCCGCGAAGGCCTGCACGATCGTCCGCCCCGTGCCGACGGCGCTCGAGCGCAGCACCGACAGCGCCCCGAGCACGACCCAGAACGCGTGCTGCACGCTGGCCTCCTGCGCGATCAGGACCGCCAGCGCCAGCCCCACCGCGCCGCGCAGGCTGTTGCGGAACCACACCGACCGCACGCCCGCATGCGCGGCGGCGAGGCGACCCGACGCCGCGAGCGCGATCCCTTGACGGCGGACGTAGCGGACCCACCGCGGCCCGCCCTCCGTCGCCGCCGCCGCGCCGCCGGCCAGCTGCGCCTTGGCCGCCACGTCCAGGACGACGAACGACATGACGCGCACCTCCCACGTGCGCGTGAGCGCCGCCCACAGTGCCGCGTCGTCGTCGCGGACACGGGGATCGGCGAGCTCGTGCAGGAGGTCGTCGAGGACTCGGTCGCGGCCGCGGTGCAGGGCGTCCGCGTCGGGCGGTGAGCCGGTGCGACCGGCGACCAGCTCGCCGCTCGCTCGCAGCGCGGCGACGGTCGCGGCGCGCAGCGCGGCCTCGCTGGCCGTCGGCGGGCGGACGGTGTCGGCGCAGGCCGGCGACCGCGCGAGCCCCGCGAGCCAGTCGAGCTCGTCGATCAGCTCGGCCAGCGCGCCGGTGGAGCCGGTCGGCCCCGTCGGGCGAAACGGCGTCGCGGCGAAGCGGGCGTGCACCTCCGCGAGCGCGGCGCGAGCGGCCGCTTGGGTCGGGGCCGACGCGCGCTCGACGAGGTCGGCGACCGCCGCGCAGGCATCGATCACGCCCTCGCGGAGGCGATCGCGCGGCCGCGCCGGGAAGACGAGCAGCGCCACCGGGACCGCGACGGCGCAGGCGATCCCCCAGCCCAGGAGCCGCTCGGGGATCGCACCCGCCTCGACGGGCACCATCGCCGGCAGGATGAACGTCAACAGCGTCGCGGGCGCCGCGGTCGCGAGGTAGCCGTTCACCACGCCGGCGAAGAGGACGGCGAAGCCGATGACCGCCATCGCCGCGCACGCCGCCCCCGGCGTGCGAGAGCACAGCGTCCCGACCGTGATGAGCAGCGTGCCCGCGAGCGCGAGGCCGAGGTACGCGACCAGGCGCACCGATCGCGGCCCGCCGAAGTCGGCGAAGATGAGCACGGAGAGGACGCCGAAGATCGCGAACAGGGCGGTCTGGTCGTCGCCGGCGGCCATCCCGAGCGCGAAGCCGATCGGCGTCGCGACCGCCGCGCGCAGCCCGGCACGGAGGGCGAACCGGCCGGGATCGCGGGGGCGCCAGCCGACGGCGCGGCGCGCGAGCGAGGGGGTTCGAGCGCCGGTCCGGCCGTGGCGAGCGGGTGGGCGCGTCGGCGGCCGCTGCGTCACGCCAGCGCCCTCGTGACGGCGTCGGCCAGCAGGCGGCCGCGCAGGGTGAGCACCGCGCGGTCGCCGTGCCGCTCGAGCAGGCCGTCGGCGGTCAGGCGCGCCAGCGCGTCGGCGTCGACGAGCGCGGCGTCGAGCCCGTCGGCCAGCCGCACCTCCAGCATCACGCGCTCCAGTCGGCGGGTGGCGGGGTCGAGCGTCTCGCGGGCGCGTGCGGGCGAGCGGCCCTCGGCCAGCGCGGCGGCGTACGCGCCGGGATGCAGCACGTTCCACCAGCGAACGCCGGCGACGTGGCTGTGGGCGCCCGGTCCGACGCCCCACCAGTCGGCCGAGCGCCAGTAGCCGAGGTTGTGACGGCAGCGCGCCGCGTCGCTCCGCGTCCAGCTCGACAGCTCGTACCAGCGCAGCCCCGCGCCACGCAGCAGCGCGTCGGCGTCGGCGTAGCGGTCGGCCATCGCGTCGGGGTCCGGCGCCGGCAGCTCGCCGCGGCGCACCTGCGCCGCCAGGCGTGTGCCGGGCTCGATCGTCAGGCCGTAGGCGCTGACATGATCGGCGCCGGCATCGAGCACCGCGCGCACGGAGGCCGTCCAGTCGTCGGCGGTCTCGCCGGGCGCGCCGTAGATGAGGTCGGCGCTGACGCCGTCGAACCCGAGGGCGCGCGCCTCTCCGATCGCGGCCAGCGCGCGCTCGGGCGCATGCGAGCGTTCGAGGACGGCGAGGACGTGCGGCCGCACGGACTGCACGCCGAACGACATCCGTGTGACGCCGGCGCCGCGCAGCGCGGCGAGGCCGCCGGCGTCGATCGTGTCGGGGTTGGCCTCGACGGTGATCTCGGCATCGGGCGCCAGGCCGAGCCGGTCGTCGATCGCGGCGACGAGCGCCGCGAGCTGCCCCGGGTCCAGGAGCGTCGGCGTGCCACCGCCCAGGAACACCGTGGCGACCGCCGGTGCGCCGTCGCCCAGCACGCGCGCCGCGAGCTCGATCTCGCGCAGCGCCGCCTCGACGAACGCGCTGCGATCGCCGGACGTGTAGGTGTTGAAGCCGCAGTAGCCGCAGCGCGTCAGGCAGAAGGGCACGTGCACGTAGACGCCGAGGGGCGCCCGGCCGAGCGCGGCGAGGGCCGTCTCCGGCAGGCGTCCGTCGGCGGGCGCAGGCGCTCCGTCGGGCTGGCGGGGGCTCACGAGGAGCCGACGCTACCGGCGCCGCGGGTGGAAGACCACCCGCCTGACCTCGATCTGGCGCTGGCCATAGCTGCCGCGGTAGACGGGGCCGGCGCCGGCCGCCCAGTCGCCGATGCGCGGGTCGCGCCGCGGGCGCAGGCGCTTGGAGATGTCGAGGACCGTCACGCCGGGGAGCGTGATCGAGCTGCGGCTGGCCAGGACGAGGTGCAGATCGCCGTCGCCATCGGGGTCGACCGACTGCAGGGCGATCACCCGCCCCTGCGCCGCCGCGCAGTTGGCGGCGCTCGCCGGGCAGTGCGGCGCGGCCGGATGGGCGGCGGCGACGGCGAGCAGCGCGGCGAGGAAGTGCACGGACACGAAGGGTAGGCGAGGCGCTGAACCAGTTGCGTGCGCAAGCAACTAGGCTATAGTTGCGGAAGCAACCAGATCTCCCCCCGAGAGAGGAACCCCATGGCCACCGACACCACCACCCTGATCCCCACCGGCGTCTGGACCGTCGACCCCAGCCACTCGACCGTCGGCTTCGCCGTCAAGCACATGGGCATCGCGACCGTGCGCGGCAAGTTCGAGCAGTTCGAGGGCGCGCTGGAGATCGGCGCCGACCTCGCCTCCGCCAAGGCGCACGGCACCGTCCAGACCGCCTCCGTCAACACGAACGAGCCGCAGCGCGACGACCACCTCCGCTCGGCCGACTTCTTCGACGCCGAGGCCAACCCGCAGCTGACGTTCGCCTCGACCTCGATCGCCGCGGTCGACGAGGACACGTTCGAGATCGTCGGCGACCTGACGATCCACGGCGTCACGAACGAGATCACGCTGACCGCCGAGGTCCAGGGCTTCGACACCGACCCGTGGGGCAACGAGCGCGTCGGCCTCGAGGTCACCGGCCAGCTCAGCCGGGCCGACTACGGCATGAAGTTCAACCAGGCGCTCGGCAGCGGCAACATGCTCGTGGCGGACAAGGTCAAGCTCCAGCTCGACATCTCCGCCGTCAAGCAGTCCGCGTAGGTCCTCCTCTCTCCTCCCCACGCGGACCCCGGCCGGCGGCGCGCTCCGAACCGGGCGCGCCGCCGGCCTTCCTCATGCCGGCCGTGAGGCGCGCAGCGCGAACAGCAGCGGGATCGGCTCGCCGCCCAGCCGCAGCCGGAAGCGGCCGTCGTCCTCGCGCGTCAGCACGTGGCCGCGCGGGTCGTACTCGGCCGAGAGATGCTCGGCCAGCCCGTCGAGCCGCAGTCCCGCGTCCAGGGCGGCGGTGACGATCTCGCCGAGCCCATGGGCGAACTCGACCGTCTCGGTCGCCGCCACGTCGGCATCCGGGTCGGCGTAGGAGCCCGGCTCGTCGAACCGGCGCGGGCCGTCGAACGCGTACGGGAAGTCGACGACGAGCGGATCGACCGAGGCGAACATGCACAGGACCGGATGCAGGTCGACGAGCACGAGCCGGCCGCCGGGCCGCAGGGTCGCCGCGACGGAGCGCATCCACGCGCCGAGGTCCTCGATCCACGCGATCACGCCGATCGTCGCGTAGGCGACGTCGAAGCGGCCGTGCAGGGTGCGCGGCAGCGCCGTGGACTCGGCCTCGACCCACTCGACCGCGACGTCGCAGCGACCGGCGAGGTCGGCGGCGGCGGCCAGCGACGCGGGCGAGAAGTCCGTGCCGGTGACCCGCGCGCCACGGCGGGCCAGCGAGATCGTGTCGAAGCCCACGTGGCACTGGACGTGCAGGACGTCGAGGCCGCGGACGTCGCCGACCGCCGCGTCCTCGGCCTCGTGCAGCGAGTCGCGCCCGCCGACGAGCGCGTCGACGTCGTAGTAGCCGCCGGGCGTGCCCGGACCGTGCACGGCGGCCAGCGCTTCCCAGTGCGCGCGGTTGCGCTCGATGGCGGAGCGGTCGTCCATGGCGCGACATCGTCGCAGCCGCGGCCGACCGGGCGCGGCTCAGGCCGCGATCGTCGACGGCCAGCGCAGCTCCGTCCCGCGCGCCACCGCCTCGGCCCGCGAGTGGACCTTGAGCTTGCGCAGGATGCTCTTCACGTGGCTCTGCACCGTCTCCTCGCTGAGGAACAGCTCGGACGCGATCTCGTGGGTCGAGCGCCCGACCGTGAGCAGGTCGAGCACCTCCCACTCGCGGGTCGTGAGCGGGCTGCGCACCGGGCGCATCCCGAGGCCGTGCTCGGGTTGCGCCCGCATCCGCTCGACGAGCAGGCGTGTCGCCGCCGGGGAGACGGTCAGCTCGCCGGCGGACGCGGCGCGTGCCGCGGCGACGATCCCGTCGATGCCGGCGTCCTTGCCCAGCAGTCCGGCGGCGCCGGCGCGCAGTGCCGCGAGCTCATGTTCGGGGTCCGGGCTCGCGGCCAGGAGCAGCACCGGGACCTCGGCGGCCTTGCCGTGGACCCGGGCGCAGGCCCCGGCGCCGTCGACGCCCGGCAGGTTCACCGCGAGCATCGCCACGTCGGGGCGGTAGTGCATGGTCAGCGCCGCCGCTTCGACGCCGTCGCCGGTCTCGGCGATGACGACGAAGTCCTCCGCCTCGTCGAACCCTGAGCGCAGGGCGCGCCGGGCGATCGGGTCGGGATCGGCGAGCACGACCCGAAGGCGATCCGACCTGACGGCGGTCTCGGCCATGGCGCCCACCGTACGAGAGCTCGGTCACGCGAGCGTCCGCGTTCTCTCAAGGGTTGCGCCGGCTTGCGTCAAGGTTCGCTCAAGGCGACGCGGCCCGCGCACCAGTGACGGAGGACGCGGGCGTCGTCCGCGAGCGCGTCGTCGAGCGCGGACAGGCGACGCTCGGCCGCCGCGCAGTCGCCGTGGCGTCCCTCGGCCTCGATCTCCGCCGCGAGCGTCGTCGCGCTACCACCGAACAGGGCGCTCGTCGACTTCAGCACGTGCGCGGTGTCGCGCACCGCGCCCGCGTCCGCGCGCGCCACCGCGTCGTGCAGGTCGGCGCGGCGCCGGGGCAGGTCGCGCAGCCACAGCTCGACGAGCTCGTCGACCGCCTCGGTCGAGCCGAGCTCGCTGGCCAGCTCCTCCAGCGTCCCGACCGGGCGGCGGCCCGCGGGCAGCCAGGCGGCCAGCGCGCGGCGCAGCTCGCGCAGCGGCAGCGGCTTGGCCAGGTAGTCGTCCATGCCGGCCGCCAGGCAGATCTCGCGGTCGCGCGGCTGGACCTCGGCGGTCATGGCGATCACCGGCGTGCGGCGCCGATCGCCGCCCTCCATCGCGCGGATCGCGCGCGTGGCCTCCAGGCCGTCCATGCCGGGCATCCGCAGGTCCATGAGCACGGCGTCGTAGTCGTCGGTGGCGACGGCCTCGACCGCCTCGGGCCCCGTGCCGACGCCGCGGGCGCGGATCCCCAGCCGCGACAGCTGGCGCAGGATCAACGAGCGGTTGACGTCGTTGTCCTCGGCGACCAGCACCCGCGCCGCGTCGACGCCGGTGGCACGGCGTGGGCGGGTCGGACCCGACGGCACGGGCGCGGGCGGCACGTCGCGGCCGGCGAGCGCATGGACGAGGATCTCGGCCAGCCGCGCGCGGCGGACGGGCAGCGGCGCGGTGCAGCGGTCGTCCTCCCCGAGGACCGCGATCGTCGCGCCGGCCGGCAGCGCGGCGGTCGCGGCGATCTCGGCGATCCAGACGTCCACTCCGTGGGGCTCGACCGAGTCCGGGACCGTGAGCCCGAGGCTCTCCAGCGAGGCGCGCATCGCCGCGGCCAGGCGGGCGCTCGTCAGCGCGACGCCCGCCGTGTGCCCCCGCAGCTCGGGCGGAGGCTCCCAGGCGGGCTGCATGCCGGGGACGCGCTCGCACGGCAGCTCGACGGTCATCGTCGTGCCCTCGCCGGGGCGGCTGGCGACCGCGATCGATCCGCCCATGAGGCGCACGAGCCGCTCGCAGATCGCCAGCCCCAGCCCCGTGCCGCCGTGCGAGCGCCGACTCGACGGGTCGCCCTGCGTGAACGGCTCGAACAGCGCCTGCTGGACCTGCGGCGGGATGCCGGGGCCGCTGTCGCGGACCTCGAGGCGCAGGCTGCCGCCGTCGGGCGCGCTCAGGTCCACGACGATCTCGCCGGCGTCGGTGAACTTCGCCGCGTTGCCGACCAGGTTCGTCACGATCTGGCGCAGCCGGCCGGCGTCGCCCCGCACCCACGGCGGAACATCGGGGGCGACGACGACCATCAGCGAGACGCCCTTGCGCCGCGTCTCGGCGGCGAACACCTCGGCGGCGCCCTCGATCGTCGTCGCGGGGTCGATGTCCTCGACGTCGAGCTCGACGCGGCCGGCCTCGATCTTCGAGAAGTCGAGGATCTCGTCGATGAGGCCCATGAGGCTGCGCGACGACTCGTCGAGGATGTCCACGAGCTCGCGCTGCTCCGGATCGAGCGGATGGTCGCGCAGCAGGTCGATCGCCCCGGTGACGCCGTACATCGGCGTGCGGATCTCGTGGCTCATCACCGCGAGGAACTCGGACTTCAGGCGGCTGGCCTCCAGCGCCTGGTCGCGGGCGCGGGCGAGCTCGCGCTCGAACCGCCGCCGGTCGGAGATGTCGCGCACGAAGGCGGTGAGCATCGGGGGGTCGGCGTCCGGGATGTCGGCGATGGCGATCTCGGCGGGGAAGCGCTCGCCGTCTGCGCGCACGAGCTGCGCCTCGACCCGGCGGCCGATGAGCTCCCACGTCCCGGTGCGCCGGTAGTCGCGCAGGCGCTCGCGCAGCTCGTCGCGCTGCTCGGGCGGGAAGAGCAGCTCGATGGCCGAGCGGCCGATCGCATCCTCACGGCGGTGGCCGAGCATCGCCTCGGCGGCGGCGTTGAGCTCGAGGATGCGCGCGTTGGCGTCGACCGAGACGATCGCGTCCAGCGCGGTGGAGATCGTCGCGGCGCTGCGCGCCTCGCTCGCCCGCAGCGCCTGCTCGGCCTGCGTGCGGGCGGTCACGTCGCGCAGCTGCCACATGTGCGCCTCCAGGCGGCCGCCGGAGACGATCGGCGTGTAGTCGCGCTCGATGATCCGGCCGTCGGCCATGCGCAGGTCCGGCAGCGCCCGCGGCTGGGCGGCGCGCAGCGCGGCGGTCGCCTCGGCCTCGACCGCCTCGGCGTCGCGGTACAGGTGGCGGGAGGCGCGCATGAGCTCGAGCACGTCGCGGCCGACGAGCGAGTCCGGGTCGCCGAGCGTGCCGAAGAGCGCGCAGAGCGCGGCGTTGGCCAGGATCACCCGTCGGTCGAGATCCTCGACCAGCACCCCCGTGTGCATCGCCGCGATGACGTGGGCGAGCCGGGCTTCCGGAACGGCCGCCATGGGCCGATCGTAACCGCTGCCACGAGGCCGGTGTGACGGACTTCTGATGCGGATAGGATCGCCGCATGGAGGGCAGGCGCCATCGTGCGCTGGTCGTGGACGACGTGCCCGAGTTCGCGCAGATGAGCGCGCGAGCGCTGCGCGACGACGGCTTCGAGGTGATGGTCGTCGGCGACGGCGAGCGCGCGGTCGAGGAGGTCCGCTCGGCGGCCCCCGACGTGGTCGTGCTCGACCTCACGCTCCCCGGCATGGACGGCCTGGAGGTCTGCCGCACGATCCGCACCTTCAGCGACGCCTACGTCGTCATGGTCACCGGGCGCGAGGCGGAGGTCGATCGCCTCATCGGCCTGTCGGTCGGCGCCGACGACTACCTCGTCAAGCCGTTCTACCCGCGCGAGCTCGTCGCCCGGGTGCGAGCGATGCTGCGCCGGCCGCGCTCCGGCGTCGCCGAGACGAGCAGCGTGCGGCGCTTCGGCGACCTCGAGATCGATCCGGTCGCGCGCGAGGTGACGGTCGCCGGGCGGCCGGTCGCGCTCTCGCGGCTGGAGTTCGACCTGCTCGACGCGCTGTCGGAGCGGCCGCGGGCGTCGATCAGCCGCGACGAGCTGATCGAGCGGGTGTGGGGACCCGACTGGTTCGGCGACCGCCACGTCATCGACGTGCACGTGTCCAACCTGCGCCGCAAGCTCGGCGAGGACCCGCACGCGCCGCGCTACATCCGCACGATGCGCGGGTTCGGCTTCCGGATGGGCCCGGGCGCCGCAGGTTGAGCATCTCTTGACGATCCCCTGACGCGCGTCGGAGGACGATCTCCTACGGTTGCGCGCGGTCTCTGGGGAGCTCGCATGTACGCGCTGGCCGTCCTGCTCGTCGACGACAACCACATCAACCGGCGGCTCGGGTCGCTCATGCTGCAGCGGCTCGGCTGCGCCGTGACCTGCGCCGCCGACGGCGCGGCGGCGATCGAGCATGCGACCACCGGGGCCTACGACCTGGTCCTCATGGACCTGCGCATGCCCGGCGTGGACGGCCTGGAGACGACGCGGCGGATGCGCGCTGCGGGCGCGGCGATGCCGATCCTGGCGCTGACGGCGAGCGCGACGAGCGGCGACCGCGAGGCGTGCGCGGAGGCGGGCGTCGACGAGCTGCTCGTCAAGCCGCTGCGGCTCGCGCAGCTGCGCGAGGTCGTCGCGCAGGTGACGGCCATGCGCTGAAGGCGCTCGCAACGTTGTGCTGGCCGCACAATCGGCGCCGGCGGTTTCGCGCGGGGCGCCGATGCGATCGGCGCCAGCGGCGCCTACCCTCCGTCGGATGGAGGAGCTGCGCGAACGGGCAGGCGTCGCCGCCGACTGGCTCGAGGCGGGCCGCCGCGTCGCCGTCGCCACGCTGGTCCAGCTCGACGGCTCCGGCCCGCTGAGCCCCGGCGCGACGATGCTCGTCGACGCGGACGGCGCGATCGAGGGGTCGGTCACCGGCGGCTGCGTCGAGGGCGCCGTCGTCGTCGAGTGCGACCGGGTGCTCGCCGGCGAGCCGCCGCGGGTGGTCACGTACGGCATCTCCGACGAGCTCGCCGGCACGGTCGGCCTGACCTGCGGCGGGACCGTCCACATCTTCGTGCGGGAGCTGTCCTCCACGGCAGTCCCGGTCCTCCGCGCGGTCGCCGCCGGCGAGGCCGTGGCGGTCGCGACGCTGCTCGACGGCGAGGGCGCCGGCGCGGCGCTCGCGGTCGTGGGCGAGCACGTCCACGGCACGCTCGGCCTCGACGAGCGGCTCGACGAGCACGTCGCGCGCGACGCGGGTGCGCTGCTGGAGGCCGGCGTCACCGAGGTCCTGCACTACGACGCGACCGGCACGCGCTCGGGCGCCGAGGTCCGCGTCCACGTGCAGAGCTACGCGCCGGCGCCGCGGATGCTGGTCTTCGGCGCCAACGACTTCTCGGCCGCGATCGTGCCGGCGGCGTCCCGGCTCGGCTACGCCGTGACGGTCTGCGACGCGCGTGAGCCGTTCCTGCGCTCCCGGCGCTTCGCGGAGGCCGAGACGGTCGTCGCCTGGCCGCAGGACGTCCTGCGCGACGCCGAGCTCGGCCCGCGCGACGCGGTGCTCGTCTTCACGCACGATCCGAAGTTCGACGAACCGGCGCTGCGCGCCGCGCTGCGCACCGGCGCCGGCTACCTCGGTGCGCTGGGCAGCCGGCGCACGACGGCCGACCGCGAGCGGCGCCTGCGCGAGGCCGGCGTCGGCGACGCCGAGCTCGAGCGGATCTTCGCGCCGTGCGGGCTGGACATCGGGGCGCAGACGCCGGCCGAGGCAGCCGTCGCGATCCTGGCCGAGATCGTGGCCACGCGGATGGGTCGCGAGGGCGGTGCGCTGCGCTCGTCGACCGGCGCGATCCGCGCCCAGGCGACGGCCTCCGCGAACGCCCTGCGCGCGAGCGCCTGAGCCACCCGTCGTTCCCCGACTCGGCCTGCTCGCAGGCCGGGTCGCGGCGTGTCCGCCGACGGATCGCGTCGGCGAATTCCTTGGATCTCATCCACAAGTTCTGGCACATCCTGGTGCGAAGTGCACGAAGACTCGGGCACCCGAACCGCCGGATCATGCCCGTGCAGCCGGCCGGGTCAGGCGGCAGCTGACAGCACATTCCTACGGGGAGAGATCCAGCCATGTGGAACACCAAGCAGGCCCGGCGTGCCCTGGTCGCCGCGGTGCCGGTCGTCGCCGCCTCCGCCGCGCTGGCGGCCTGTGGCAGCTCGGACTCGAGCTCGACCTCGACCGCCGCCGGCGGCGGGCAGGGCACCGGCACGCAGGCCGCGGCGGCGTCCGACAAGAAGGTGCGCATTGCCTTCATGCCGCTGACGCAGGCCAACCCCTACGTCCAGGCGACGCTGAAGGGCATCGAGGAGGCGGCGGCCAAGAACGGCAGCGAGGTCACGCAGGTCTTCGATCCCGCCTTCGACGCCGCCAAGCAGTTCTCGCAGTGCCAGGACGCGATCGCCTCCGGCCGCTTCGACGCCTTCATCGTCATCCCGGTCGACGCCTCGATCGGTACGTGCATGGAGGACGCGATCAAGCAGGGCATCAAGGTCGCCAACACGGACTTCCCGGTCGGGCCCGACCCGAAGTCGTCCGAGCCCCAGATCGAGGGCCAGACCGCGACCGTCCTCGACCCGCCCGACCTGCGCGGCCAGTGGATCTTCGACCTCGTCGAGCAGGCCTGCGGCACGACGAAGCCGTGCAAGCTGGCGCTGCTGACCGGCGCGTTCGCCGACCCCTACTCGCAGGCGGTCATCAACGTCGTCAAGCAGAAGGTCAAGGAGAAGGGCTTCGAGCTCGTGGCGGTCAAGGAGGGCGGCTACCTGCCGGACCCGTCGCTGAAGGCGACGCAGGACATCCTCCAGTCGACGCCCGACCTCAACGTGATCGCCACCACGTCGGACCCGATGACCGAGGGCGCCGAGCAGGCGGTCAAGGCGGCCGGCAAGCTCGACCAGGTCAAGCTCATCGGCGGCGGCGCCAGCCAGGCCTCGTGGACCGCGGTGCCCGACGGCCGCTGGACCGGCACGTTCCTGTCGCTGCCCAAGGACGAGGGCGCGATCGCGGCCGACCTCGTCATCCGGGCGGTCCGCGGGGAGGACATCTCCAAGGGCGTCAGCGCGGTGCAGGAGAGCGGCCTCCCGCCCGTCCTGACCAAGGAGAACTTCTCCGAGGTCACGACCAAGCTGCCGCAGGGCCAGTGGTAGCGCGAGCACCGCACATCGAGGTTCGCGGGCTGGTCAAGCGGTTCGGCGGCGTCCACGCCCTCGCGGGCGTGGACCTCGCCATCGAGCGCGGCACGATCCACGGCCTGGTCGGCGAGAACGGCGCCGGCAAGTCGACGCTCGGCAAGGTCATCACCGGCGTCGTCGCCGCCGACGCCGGCGAGCTCCTCGTGGACGGGCGGGCGGTGACGTACCGCTCGCCCCGCGAGGCGCTCGCCCACGGGATGACGATCATCGCCCAGGAGCTCGCGCTCGTCCCGTCGCGGACGGTGCTCCACAACGTGTTCCTGGGCGTCGAGCCTCGCCACGCGGGGATCGTCGACCGGCGCGACCTCAAGCGGCGCTACGCCGAGCTGAGCGAGCGCGCCGGCTTCGACCTGCCGGCCGGCGCGGTCGTCGGCGGGCTGCGCGTCGCCGACCAGCAGAAGGTCGAGATCCTCCGCGCGCTGGCCCGGCGCGCGGAGCTGATCGTCATGGACGAGCCGACGGCGGCGCTCACGCCCGACGAGGCCCAGCGGCTCTTCGACGACATGCGCGCGCTGCGCGAGCAGGGCACGACGATCGTCTACGTCTCGCACTTCCTCGAGGAGGTGCTGGCGCTGTCGGACCACGTCACGGTCATGCGCGACGGCCAGGTCGTGCGCAGCGGCCCCGCCGCCGCCGAGACGCCGCAGTCGCTCATCACCGGGATGCTCGGGCGCTCGCTCGACGTCGTCTTCCCGCCGCAGCGCGAGCCGGCGGCTGACGCGCCCGTGGTGCTGGAGGTCGAGCGCCTGCGGCGGGGCCGGGCCGTCCAGGACGTCTCCCTGCAGGTCCGCGCCGGCGAGATCGTCGGCCTGGCCGGGCTCATCGGCTCCGGCCGCTCGGAGGTCGCGCGAGCGATCTTCGGCGCCGACCGCCGCGACGGCGGCCGGGTGGCGATCGACGGCGCGGACGTCAATCCGCGCACCCCGCGCGACGCGATCCGCGCCGGGATCGCGATGCTCCCCGAGAGCCGCAAGGAGCAGGGGCTGCTCATGGGGCGCAGCGGCGTGGAGAACATGACGCTGCCCCACCTGCCGCAGGTCAGCGGCGCGATCGTCTCGGGCGCGCGCCAGCGCGACATCGCCGGACAGCTGGGCGCACGCGTGGCGCTGGCGCCGGGGCGCGAGCTGCCGCCCGTGACGACGCTCTCGGGCGGCAACCAGCAGAAGGTGCTCTTCGCGAAGTGGCTCTTCCGCCCGCCGCGGCTGCTCATCGCCGACGAGCCGACGCGCGGCGTCGACGTCGGCGCCAAGCGCGCGATCTACGACCTCGTCGTGGGGCTGGCCGCGGAGGGCATGGGCGTGCTGTTGATCTCCTCCGAGCTGGAGGAGGTGCTGGGCCTCTCGCACCGCGTGCTGGTGATGCGCGGCGGGCGCGTGGTGGCCGAGCTGGCCGGTGAGGCGGCCAGCGAGGAGAACGTCATGAGCGCGGCCTTCGGCACGCGCGCGATCGAGAGCGAGGCGGCGTGAGCGTTCAGGAAGCAACCACGACGACGCGGGCGGGGCTCGGCCTCGGCCGGCTGCGGATCGGGGCGATCCGGGACTACGGCGTAGTCGTGGCGACGGTCGCGTTGTTCGTGGTGCTCTCGTTCTCGTCCGACGCCTTCCTCACGAGCACGAACCTGCTGAACCTGCTCGAGCAGCAGGTCACGCTCGGCATCGTCGCGGCGGGCGCCACGCTCGTCATCATCGCCGGCGGCTTCGACCTGTCGATCGGTGCGGTCTTCGCCTTGAGCAGCGTGCTCGCGGCGAAGGTGGCCACCGAGGTCGACCCGGTGGCGGGCATCGTGGCGGGCATCCTCGTCGGCCTGGCCTGCGGCATCGTCAACGGCGCCGTCGCCACGATCGGACGCATCAACTCGTTCATCGCGACGCTCGCGTCGTCGATCATCGTGCGCGGCATCGCCCTTGCCGTCAGCGGCGGCTTCAGCATCGCGATCATCGACCCGGGCTTCCGCTCGATCGGCAACGACGAGCTCCTCGGCATGCGCCTCTCGATCTGGATCATGCTGGCGTTCGTCGGCGTGCTGTGGTTCGTGCTGGCGCGGACGACGTTCGGCCACTACGTCTACGCGGCGGGCGGCAACGCCGAGGCGGCGCGCCTGTCGGGGATCCGCGTCAACGCGGTTCGCGCGGCGACCTTCGCGATCTGCGGCCTCGGCGCGGGCATCGCCGGCGTGCTCGTCACCTCACGGGTGGGCACGGCGCAGGCCGACGTCGGCGTCGGCCTCGAGCTGACCGCGATCGCCGCGATCGTCGTCGGCGGCACCTCGATCGCCGGCGGCTCGGGCTCGATGTGGCGCACGGTGCTGGGCGTGACGCTGCTCGCGCTCATCGGCAACGGCTTCAACCTGCTCAACATCGACGCGATGTACCGCGACATCTTCACCGGCGCGCTGATCATGGCGGCGGTGGCGATCGACGCGTGGGCCCGCCGGCGGACCGCCTGACCCGGTCCGCCGGCGGCGCTCAGCGACCTGGCTCGTCGAGGATCGAGAGCAGGTGCTCGGAGCGCTTCGCCGTCGTGTTGACGAGCTTGTCGAGGTGTGGATGGTCCCAGGAGGAGAAGGACAGCTCCTTGCGGGCGCTGGCAACCGCTGCTGGCGCATCGATCGCGAGCGCGCGTAGCCGTCGTCTGGACGGCGCGGGCCCCAGGCCGGCATCGTGCAGCATGCGGTCCATGTGGCGGCGGCGGACGTAACCGGGGCGATATTCGCCGCCGACCTGCATGGCCATCTTGCGGTCCATCGGTGTGACCTTCCAGTAGTCGACCGTGTTGAGCACGTCGTAGACGGGGGCGAGGCCCGCACCATCAGGCCTGTACAGCAGGGCGTAGTTCTTGGCGTGGGCGTCGTGGTTGGCGGCCAGGAACGACAGCGCCCACGCATCAAGCAGCCGGGGCAGCTCGCGGGCCGGGGAGCGGCTGGCTCGCCGCAGCAGCGCGAAGCAGTCGGCCAACCCAGGACCCTGCTCGCGCTCGTACTTGTGGTCGCTGACGACGCCGAGTGCCTGACAGAAGTCCTCCTGGTGCAGGCGCACCGTCGTGCCGTCATCGCCCCCGGCACGGTCGTAGCGCTCGACGAACAGCATCTCGACGTCGCCGATGCGGTGGGGCGTCGACCGCGCGCAGTCGATGCCGAGCAGTGTGCCGACACGTGACCAGAGCGCCTCGTTGAGGACCGTTGCGGGCAGGCGGCCGATCGGCGCCTTGAGGATGTGCGTCGAGGGCGTTGCGCCGGACGGCAGACCGATGCGCCCGTCTCGTACCACGACAGGCAGCTTGTCCTGGGCGCCGGCCAAGGAGAGCCGGTACTCGCCGTCGGGGTCGGCGTGCATCGGACGCTGGGGAAGATCGAGGACGAGCTGCGCTACTTCGTCGTCGGAGAGCCAGGAGACCTGCCCTGATTCGGCGGGCGGTCTGGCGCCGGCCGTATAGAGACTGATCGCGCCGGCGCAGTCGCCGCCGATCTGCTCCAGCAGCGAGAACGGGTTGGACGCGCTGACGCCCAGCCGAGCCGCCAAGTGGTCGCGGATCTCGCCCTCGGGCAGCAGGCCCTCGAAGAACGCGCGGACGGCGTGGTCGTCGAGCCCGCCCGAGGTGGGCAGTGCCTGACCGAGCGGCGGACGCCCGGCGGCTACCCACGCCTCGTCGTAGGCGAACGTGAGCGAACGGCCGTCATCCCTGAGGCGCCCGGCGAGCTCGCCGTGACACCAGACGTCGAGCTCACGCGCGCTCATCGAGCTTCACGTCCAGCCCGAGAGCGGCGGCGACCCGAAGCGCACGATCGAGCTCCACCGTCGGCTTGCCGCGCTCCAGCTCGCCGATGAACCGCAGACCGACGCCGCTCGCTATGGCAACGTCCTCCTGGCGCAGGCCCTGGGCGCGCCGCGCCTCGCGCACGCGACGCCCGAAAGCAGTGGTGTCGCTGATCACGGTCATCTTCCCGTACGGGAAGTTACCAGCTTGTTCGGGGTCCGGCGAGCCAAATCTTCCCGTACGGGACTATTGGCGCCCGACCGCCCATGGGTTCGGCGCGATCATCCCGTACGGGAAGCGCGCCACCGCCCGGCTTGGCGTGGCGGACCGCCCACTGTCCGCCGGCGGCGTCCCTACCCCAACGACCGAGCCCGGCACGCGAGCTGCAGCATGAGCCGCGTGTCGGGATCGGCGGGGTCGACCTCGAGCTGCTCGAAGATCCGCTTGACGCGGTAGGCGACCGCGTTGCGGTGCAGGTGCATGAGCTCGGCCGTCCGCGCGAGCGAGCCCTGGGTGTCGAGGTAGACCTTCAGCGTCTCGATCGCCGCGTCGCGCTTGCGTTCGCCGAGGCGGTCCAGCGGCTTGAGCAGCGAGTCGACCGCCTCGCGGGCGGCGTCGGAGGCGAACCACTCCAGCAGCGTGCGCTGGAGGCCGACTTCGTCGAAGCTCGTCGCCACGTTGAAGCGGTTGGCGGCGCGGCCGGCCGCGACGGCGGCGCGCGCCTCCGCGGCGGTCGCGCGCAGGCCGTTGGCGCCGACGTGGACGGTCCCGACGCCGCAGACCAGCCGCACCTCGCCCATCCGCGACAGGATCCGGCGCACGATCTGCTCCGACGACGCGCTGAGCTCGCGCCCGCTGCGCGGTCCCGGGTCGTGGCGCTCCATGCGGATGAGCATGAGCGCCGAGCCGAGCTGGGCCCGGTGCCAGATCCCGCCCTGCGCGTGTGCGGCCTCGAGGCCGAGCCGGCCGATGCGCTCGGTGAGCTGGAAGGAGCGCAGCTCGTCGTCGCCGGTGAGCTGCGCGAGGTCGTCGATCTCGATCCGCACCGCCGCGTGCCAGCCGTCGACCGCCAGGTCCACGGCGCGCATGCGCGCGAGCAGCCGGTTGCCCGCGTCCGGCGGGGCGAGCAGGAACTCGGTGAGCAGCTCGCTGCGCGAGCGGATCGGGACGTCGGCGGCCCGCCGCGCCGCCCCCCGCGCGCGGCCGATGGCGCCGGCGACGAGCGCCACGATCGTGCGCGTCGCGACGGCCGCCTGCCCCTCGGCGGGCGGCGCACAGACGCTCGCCTCGTGCTCGTCGTCGACCAGGACCGCCGCCGAGATCTCGCCGTCGACGGGCATGCGCAGCTCGAGCGCCGCGCCCGAGGCCTCCCGCGCGACCGCGAGCAGCTCCTCGGCCGTGCAGTCCGCCGCCTCGGCCTGCGTCAGCGCGTCGAGCGTCTGGTCCACCCGCTCCAGCGACGCATCGGCGCCACCGCCCAGCTCGCGGTCGGCGGCCATGAGCAGGTCGGCGAGGTCGCTGGCGGCGTCCGCGCGCAGCACGGCGAGCCCGACGCGGTCGGCGATCGAGGCGGCGGTATGGGGGATCGCGTCCCGGCCGTCGGTCAGCGCGACGGCGGCGGCGCCGCGCGAGCCGGCCAGGCGCATCGCCAGGTCGAGCCGGTAGCCGGTCGCCTCGGCCGAGGCGGCGTGCGAGAGGACCACGAGCGCATCCGCCGGCGCCCGCTCGAGGTCGCCGACGTCCTCGGCCAGCACGACCTGTCGCAGCGGGGCCGTGCCGCACGGTCCGGCGATGTGCGCCAGGCGCGTGCGGATGCCCGGGGCGGCGAGGAAGCTCTCCAGCGAGGCCAAGGCCCCAGTATCGCCGATTTGGGCGAACACCACAATGAGCGACGGGACTTGGTGCGGACTGCCGAAGACGGTTCGGCCCCGTGAGGACGAAGATGCGACGGGACCGGGCATGCGGAACCCTCCAGCCATCACACGCGGCCACCACGGCATCGGCTCCCACAAGGCGCGGCTCGAGCTCGGCGTCGACCACCTCCCGGTGCTCGCCCGCGGCTGCGCGGTGATGGGCGGCGGTGGCGGCGGCGACCCGCTCATCGGCGTCCTCATGGCGCGCGAGGCGATCCTCAGCCACGGCCCGGTGCCGCTCGTCGACCTCGACGACCTCCCCGACGACGCGCTCGTCATGCCGTGCGGCCTCGTCGGTGCGCCGACCGTGGCGATCGAGAAGCTCGAGAACGGCGGCGAAGGAGCGCGCCTGGCCGAGGAGGTCGAGGCGCTGACCGGGCAGTCGGTCGCGGCGATCATGCCGTTCGAGATCGGCGGCTCCAACGGGCTCATCCCCCTCACGTGGGCGGCGCGGCTGCGACTGCCCTACGTCGACGCCGACGGCATGGGACGCGCGTTCCCGCTCATGCCGCAGATGACGATGAACCTCGCCGGCGTCCCGTCGAGCCCGTGCATCCTCTGCGACGAGCGCCTCAACACGCTCGTCGTCCGCGCCGACACCGTCCAGTGGACCGAGCGGCTCCTGCGCGCGGCCGCGGCGGCGTTCGGCGGCGCCTGCGTCGCGGCGATCTACCTCATGACCGCCAAGACCGCGCGGACGGCCACGGTGCGCGGCTCGGTCTCGCGCGCCCTGCGGCTCGGATCGGCGCTCATGCACGCCGATCCCGACCCGATCACCGCGGTCATGGCCCAGCTCGACGCGCGTGAGCTCATCCGCGGCAAGGTCGTCGAGGTCGAGCGCACGACCTCGGCCGGCTTCGTCCACGGCTCGGCGGTCGTGGAGGAGCCGCGCGAGGGGCGGCTGCTGCGCCTGGAGATCCAGAACGAGAACCTCGCCGCGCTCGAGGACGGCGACGTGAAGGCGTGCGTGCCCGACGTCATCACGGTGCTCGACGCCAACACGGCCGACGTCGTCGGCACCGAGCGCCTGCGCTACGGGCAGCGGGTGAGCGTCATCGCGTTCTCCGTCGACCCCGTCTGGCGCACGGAGGCGGGCCTCGCCGTCGCCGGGCCGGGCGCGTTCGGCTTCGACTTCGACCATCGGGCGATCGAGGCGGGCGATGGGCGGCTCTGACCTGCGCGTCGGCATCGACGTCGGCGGGACGAACACCGACGCCGTCGTGATCGACGCCGCCGACCGGCTGCTGGCCAAGGCGAAGGTCATGACCAGCGCCGACGTCATGAGCGGCGTCTCGGAGGCGATCGGCGCCGTCATCGACCAGCTCGGCGACGAGCGCGCCCGCATCACCCACGTGATGCTCGGCACCACGCATGTCACCAACGCGGTGCTCGAGCGGCGCGGCCTGCGCCGCGTCGCGGCGCTGCGCATCGGCGGCCCGGCCACCCGCTCCGTTCCTCCCCTGGCGACGTGGCCCGCCGACCTGCGCGGCGCCGTCGCGGTCGACACCGCGATCGTCAGCGGCGGGATCGAGCTCGACGGCAACGAGATCGCCCCCTTCGACGCCGACGCGACCGCGCGCTTCTTCGACAGGCTCGCCGGCACGGTCGACGCGGTCGCGATCACCTCGGTCTTCGCCGCGGTCTCCGACCGCCATGAGGTCCGCGCCGAGGAGATCGCCCGCGCCGTGCTGGGCGACGTCCACGTGTCGCTGAGCCACGAGATCGGCACGATCGGCCTCGTCGAGCGCGAGAACGCGACCGTGCTCAATGCAGCGCTGGTCGGGCTGGCCGAGGAGGTCGCCGGCGGACTGCGCGACACGCTCGCGGGCCATGGCCTGGAGCCCGCGCTGTTCCTGGCCCAGAACGACGGCACGCTGATGTCGCTGGAGCACGCGCTGCGCTTCCCGGTGCTGACGATCGGCTGCGGCCCGGCGAACTCGATCCGCGGCGCGGCGCACCTCAGCGGCGCCGAGGATGCGCTGGTCGCCGACGTCGGCGGCACCACGACCGAGGTCGGTGCGCTCGTGGCCGGCTTCCCGTGCGAGTCCAGCGACGTCATCGGGTTCGGCGGCGTGCGCACGAACTTCCGCATGCCCGACGTGGTCGTCCTGCCGGTCGGCGGCGGCACGGTCGTCAGCGGCGACGAGCGGGCGGTCCGCGTCGGTCCGGACTCGCTCGGCTACCGGCTGGGCGCGTCGGCGCTCGTGTTCGGCGGCACCACCGCGACGCTGACCGACGCGGCGGTGGGCGGCGGTCGCGCGGAGGTCGGCGACGGCGCCCGCCTCAACGGCCACCGCGAGCTGCTCGCCGGTGCGCTGGAGCGCTCGGACGCGATGCTCGCCGAGGCCGTCGACCGGGCCAAGATGGTGCGCGGCGAGCCGCCGCTGATCGTGGTCGGCGGCGCAAGCTTCCTGGTCCCCGACGACCTGCCGGGGGTCAGCGAGGTCCGCCGACCCGAGCACTTCGAGGTCGCCAACGCGTTCGGCGCGGCGATCGCCCAGATCAGCGGTCAGGTGGACCGGATCGTGCACTTCGGCACGTCGGGCCGCGATCGCGCGCTGGCCTCGGCCCGCGAGGCCGCGCAGGCGCAGGCCGTGCGCGCCGGGGCCGACCCGGACCGCACGCAGGTGGTGGAGGTGGAGGAGGTGCCGCTGGCGTACCTCACGGATCCGGCCGTCCGGATCCGCGTCAAGGCCGTCGGCCCGCTGGGCATCGCCCCGCGGCGAGAGAGGACAGAGGGATGACTGAGGTGAAGACGGCGCCGCGCGTGCGGCGCGTGGACTCGATCGAGGAGGCCGTCAGCGCGCTGGCCGAGCTCGGCGCCGACGGCGCTCCGCTGGCCGGGGGGACCTGGGTCATGCGGGCCGGTCACCGCCGGGAGGCGCTGCGGGCCGAGTACGTCGCGCTCGACGGCATTCCCCAGCTGAGCGAGCTGGGGCCGCGCAACGGCGACGTCCGCGTCGGCGCCAACGTGACGCACGCGCAGCTGACCGGCGTGGGCGCGGACCTGCCGGCGTTCACCGTCGTGCGCCAGGCCGCGCTGCGGTCCGCCTTCCCCGCCGTGCGCAGCGTGGCGACCGTCGGCGGCAACCTCGCCGCGGTCGGCTTCGCCGAGGCCGATCTCGTGCCCGCGCTGCTCGCGGCCGAGGCGATCGCGGAGGTCGCCGGTCCCGACGGGATCGCCGACGTGACGATCCCCGACCTGCTCGCGGGACGCGCGACCGCCCCGGCCGGCCAGCTCATCGTCGCGGTTCGCGTCCCGGCGCCGGCGGGCCGCCGCTCGGCCTTCGAGCGCCTGACCGTGCGCGGCGGCGGCGAGTACGCCGTCGCCTCGGTCGCCGTCTCGGTCGACCTCGACGCCGACCGTCGCATCACGGCGGCGCGGGTGGCGCTCGGGGCGGTCGAGGAGGTCGCGCGGCTGAGTGAGCCGGCCGCCGCCGCGCTGGTCGGCCGCACGCTGGACCACGCGGTCGGCCGCGCCGCCGGCGAGGCCGCCGCCGCCGACTGCACGCCCCGTGACGACCTGGCGGCGCCGGGCTGGTACCGCAAGGCGGTGCTGCCCGGGCTCGTGGCGCGCGCCGTCACCGCGATCGACGAGGAGGAGCCGAGCCGATGACCCGCCTGACCGTCAACGGTCGCGTCACCGAGGTGGACGTACCGCCGCTGACCCCGCTGCTGACCGTGCTGCGCGAGCAGCTCGCGCTCACCGGCGCCAAGCCCGGCTGCGGCGAGGGGCGCTGCGGCGCCTGCACGGTGCTGCTCGACGGCGAGCCGGTCGTCTCGTGCCTGCTGCCGGTCGCGCTGGCCGAGGGCCGCGCGATCCGTACCGTCGAGGGGCTCGCCGCGCCGGACGAGCCGATGACGCCGATCCAGGAGGCCCTGCTCGACCACGCCGGCCTGCAGTGCGGCGCCTGCACGCCCGGCATCGTCATGAGCCTCACCGCGCTGCTCGAGCGCGAGGACGCGATCGACCGCGCCGCCGTCGAGGCGGCGCTGCTGGGCAACATCTGCCGCTGCACCGGCTACACGAAGATCGTCGAGGCGACGCTCGACGTCGCGCAGCGCGAGGGGGTCGCGTGATGACCCGCGTCATCGGCACGAGCGCGCGGCGCGCGGACGGCGAGGACAAGCTCCGCGGCACGGCGATCTACGGCATCGACTACGCCGAGCCCGGGATGCTCCACGCGGCGCTGCTGCGCTCGCCGATCCCGGCCGGGCGGATCCGCTCGATCGACACGACCGCCGCGGCCGCGATGCCCGGCGTCCACGCGATCGCCACCGCCGCCGACGTGCCCGACACGACCTCCGGCTGGGTGCTGAAGGACCAGCCGATCTTCGCCCGCGAGGAGGTCCGCTTCGTCGGCGAGCCGGTGGCCGCCGTCGCCGCGGACACCGCCGAGCAGGCCGCGGCCGCCGTCGCGGCGATCGTCCTCGACCTCGAGCCCTACGAGCCGATCCTCGACCCCGAGGCGGCGATGGAGCCCGGCCAGCGGATCATCCACCCCGGATGGGAGGGGTACGGGATGCTGGCGCCGGGGCCGCGCGACGGCAACATGGCGTGGCTCTCCACGCTGGACCGCGGCGACGTCGACGCCGCGTTCGCCAGCGCCCACCTCGTCGTCGAGGACGAGCTGCGCACCCAGCGCCAGCACCAGTCGCCGATCGAGCCGCACGTGGCGGTCGGCCGCTACGAGCAGGGCCGCTACGTGGTCCACACGCCCACGCAGTTCCCGTTCCTCGTCCGCGACCGCCTGGCCGAGTGGTTCGACGTGCCGGCGTCGCGGATCCGCGTCGTCGTCACGACGATCGGCGGCGGCTTCGGCGGCAAGATCGACGCGCTGTTGGAGCCCTACGTCTGCGTGCTCGCGCGCAAGGCCGGCCGGCCGGTGCGGCTGGCCAACTCGCGGGTCGACGAGATGACCACGGCAGGCCCGCGCGACAGCGCGATCGTTCGCCTGCGCACCGCGGTCGCCGCCGACGGGACGATCCTCGCCCAGGAGGGCGACACGATCTGCGACAACGGGGCCTACAGCGGCGAGGTCGTGGCCTGCGCCGCGATCCCGGGCCTGGTCTACGGCGGCACGTATCGCGTGCCCAACGCCCGCTACCGCACCCGCGTCGCCTACACGAACACGGCGCCCACCGCGGCCTTCCGCGGCGTCAGCGCCCCGTACGCGATGTTCGCGCTCGAGCAGCACCTCGACCACGTGGCGCGCGAGCTGGGCATGGACGCGCGCGCGTTCCGGATGCGCAACGTCGTCGAGCCCGGCGACGCGATCGTCAACGGGCAGGTCCTCGAGGACGCGATCTTCGCGGAGGCGTTCGACCGCATCGAGGAGATCGCGCCGTGGGAGCAGGCCGGCGACGGCCCGCTGCGCGGCCGCGGGATCGCCGCGATCACCTGGCTGACCAACCCCGGCCCGGGCGGCGCGACGGTCAAGGTCAACGAGGACGGCTCCGCGACCGTGGTGAGCGGCGGGACCGAGATCGGCAGCGGGGCGCTGGCCACCGGCGTGCGCCAGATCGTGGCCGAGGAGCTCGGGCTGGAGGTCGACCAGGTGTTCCTGGCCCAGCCCGACACCGACGCGTCGACGTATGACAACGGCGCCCAGGGCAGCCGCACGACGTTCTCGCTCGGCAAGGCGGCGCAGGAGGCCTGCGCCGGCGTGCGTGAGCAGCTGCGGGAGACCGCCGCGGGGATGCTCGAGGCGGCCGTCGAGGACCTCGAGCTGGTCGACGGCTCGGTCGGCGTGGTCGGCGCGCCGGAGTCGCGCGTGCCGCTGGCCGCCGTCGCCCAGACCGCGCTGTGGACGAAGGGCCCGATCTCGTCCACCGGCCGCCACATCTCCCCGCCGACGCCGTTCGACGCTGGGTGCATGACCGGCGCGCTCTTCAACGCGTTCAACGCGGCGAGCTACCACGTCCACCAGGCGGAGGTCGAGGTCGACCCCGACACGGGCAAGGTGACGATCCTGCGCTACGTCGTCGTCCAGGACGTCGGCCGCGCGATCAACCCCCAGCAGATCGAGGGCCAGATCCAGGGCGGCGTCCTGCAGGGCGTCGGCTACGCGCTGTTCGAGGACCTGCGCCTCGAGGACGGCGTCGTGCTCGACCAGAGCCTGGAGCACTACCGCCTGCCGACGGTGGCCGACGTGCCGCCGCTGGACATCGTGCTGCTGGAGAACCCGTGCGAGTACGGCCCGTATGGGGCCAAGGGCGCGGCCGAGCCGTCGATCATCCCGGTCGCCTCGGTCATCGCCAGCGCGGTCTCCGACGCGATCGGCAAGCCGATCACGCGGCTGCCGATCACGCCCTTCGACGTCCTCGCCCTGCTGCGCGAGGACGCCGCCGAACCCGTCCCGTCTGCTCGAGGAGAGAGCGCATGACCACCGACTCCCCGCTGGGGCTCGTCGTCTCCAGCCAGGCTCCCCCGGAGCGCATCCCGCAGATCGCCGCGACCGCCGAGCGGCTGGACTTCGGCGAGCTGTGGCTCCCGGAGGACTACTTCTTCGGCGGCGGCATCGCCAGCGCCATGGCGGCGCTGCACGCGACCGCGAAGCTCCCGATCGGCCTGGGCGTCGTCTCGGCGATGGCCCGCCACCCCGCGCTGCTGGCGATGGAGCTGGCGTCCGTCGAGCGCCTGCATCCCGGGCGGCTCATGCCGGGCATCGGCCTGGGCGTGCCGCACTGGGTCCAGCAGATGGGCCTCATGCCGAAGTCGTCGCTGGCCGCGCTGCGCGAGACGGTGACGAGCGTGCGGCTGCTGCTGGAGGGCGGCGAGGTGACGCAGGAGGGCAAGGTCTTCTCCTTCGACCAGATCGCGCTGACCCACCCGGTCCAGCAGGCCCCGCCGCTCTACATGGGCGTCATCGGGCCGAAGATGCTGCGGCTGGCCGGCGAGGTCGCCGACGGCACCGTCGTCTCGGTGCTGGCGAGCGCGACGTACCTGCGCTGGCTGCGCGAGCGCGTCGCCGAGGGTCAGGCGCGGGCCGGGCGCGAGGGCGAGCACCATCGCGTGGCGACGTTCGCCCTGTACGGGTGCGACGCCGACGCCGCGAAGGCGAAGGCGAGCCTGCGCGAGGTCGCCGCGTTCTACCTCGCCGCCGTGCCCAAGAGCGCGCTGACCGACGTCTACGGCGTCGCCGACGAGCTGTGGGACATGAACGAGCGCGGTGGTGCCGACGCGGCGGCGCTGATCGCCCGCGAGATGCCCGACCAGTGGGTCGAGGATCTCGTCATCGCCGGCGATCCCGACGAGTGCGCGGCGAAGATCCAGGCGCTGCTGGACGCCGGCTCGGACTCGGTCCTGCTGTTCCCGACCGACCACGAGCGCACCGAGGAGGTCGCCGAGTTGACCGCGCGCGAGGTCCTGCCGCAGCTGCGCGCCGGGGTAGGGGCATGAGACCCCGCGGGTCCTCACACAGGACGGCTGCGACCCGCCGGGAGGTGTCGTCGTGAGCCCCATCTCGATCGGCTACAAGGCGTCCGCCGAGCAGTTCGCGCCCCGCGAGCTGATCCAGTTCTCCGTCGCCGCCGAGGAGGCGGGGATGGACACGATCGCGGTCTCCGACCACTTCCAGCCGTGGCGCCACGAGACCGGGCATGCCCCGTGCTCGATCTCGTGGCTGCCGGCGCTGGGCGAGCAGACGCACCGCGCCCGTCTGGGCACGAGCGTCCTGACGCCGACGCTGCGCTACCACCCGTCGGTCGTCGCGCACGCGTTCGCCACGATGGCGTGCCTGAACCCGGGCCGGGTCTTCCTCGGCATCGGCAGCGGCGAGGCGATGAACGAGAACCCGGCCATCGGGATCGAGTGGCCGAAGTTCAAGGAGCGCTCCGGCCGGCTCGCCGAGGCGGTCGCGCTCATCCGCGAGCTGTGGACGAACGAGCGCGTGACGTTCGAGGGCGACTACTACCGCACGGTCCGCGCGACGATCTACGACCGCCCCGAGGAGCTGATCCCCATCTACATCGCCGCCGGCGGCCCGAAGGCGGCCGCGCTGGTCGGCCGCATCGGCGACGGCTTCATCTGCACGAGCGGCAAGGCGCCCGAGCTCTACCGCACGCTGCTGGACGGGCTGGAGGCGGGCGCGGTCGAGGCCGGGCGCGACCCGGCGTCGATCGATCGCATGATCGAGATCAAGCTCTCCTACGACCACGATCGCGAGTACGCCCGCGACGCCTGCCGCTGGTGGGCCGCGCTGGCCCTCAGCGGCGAGGAGAAGAGCGGCATCGAGGACCCCGTCGAGCTGGAGCGCCTGGCCGACGCGAACGCCGACCGCGCGCACACCCGGTTCATCGTCTCCGACGACGTCGAATCGGTGCTGGCCCAGATCGACCCGTACGTGGAGCTCGGCTTCACGAACCTCGTGTTCCACTTCCCGGGCGCCGACCAGCGCCGCGCGATCGACCACTTCGCCGCCGACGTGCTGCCGCGCCTGCGGGGGCGCTACGCGGCGCCGGCAGCCGCGGTCGGGGCCGTCTGATGCGGATCGGCATCGACGTCGGCGGGACGAACACCGACGCCGTCCTCATGGACGGCGACGCGGTCCTCGCCGAGATCAAGTCCTCGACCACCAGCGACGTCACGTCGGGCATCGTCTCCGCGCTGCGGGGCCTGCTCGACGACAGCCAGGTCACGCCCGATCGCATCGAGGGGGTGATGATCGGGACGACGCACTTCACCAACGCGGTCGTCGAGGCGCGACGGCTGCTGCCCGTGGCGATCGTGCGCCTCGGCCTCCCGGCGACGGAGGCGCTGCCCCCGCTCATCGCCTGGCCCGACCGGCTGCGCCGCGCGGTCGGCGAGCACGTGCACCTCTGCCATGGCGGCCACGAGTTCGACGGGCGCGAGATCGCCCCGCTGGATCGCGACGAGCTGCGTCGGGCCGCCGAGGCGGTCGCCGCCGCCGGCCTGCGCACGGCCGCGATCTCGTCGGTCTTCTCGCCGATTAACGACGAGCTCGAGCGCGAGGCCGCGGAGATCCTGCGCGAGGCGTCGCCCGACCTGGCCGTGAGCCTCTCGTCGGAGATCGGCCGCCTCGGCCTGCTGGAGCGCGAGAACGCGACGATCATCAACGCGTCGCTGGCCGAGCTGGCCACGCACATCACCGCGGCGTTCCGCGCCGCGCTGGCCGAGTCGGCGATCGACGCGCCCGTGTACCTGAGCCAGAACGACGGCACGCTCATGACCGTCGAGCACGTCGAGCGCTACCCGGTGGCGACGTTCGCCTCGGGGCCGACGAACTCGATGCGCGGCGCCGCGCTGTTGTCGGGCGAGCGCGACTGCGCGGTCGTCGACATCGGCGGCACGACGTCCGACGTCGGCATGCTCGTCCACGGGTTCCCGCGCGAGGCGAAGGCGACCGTCGAGGTCGGCGGGGTGCGCACGAACTTCCGCATGCCCGACGTCCTGCCGCTGGGGATCGGCGGCGGCAGCCTCGTCGCCTGGGAGGCCGAGGTGCCCGAGGTGGGCCCCGAGAGCGTCGGCTACGAGCTGACGCGGCGGGCGCGCGTCTTCGGCGGCGACACGCTGACGGCCACCGACCTGGCCGTCGCGGCCGGATGGGCGGCGATCGGGGACCCGGCGGCGGTGGCGTCGCTGGACCGCGCGCGCGTCGGCGCGGCGCTGGTGCGGATCACCGAGCGGATCGCCGAGGCGGTCGACCGCATGAAGGTCGTCTCCGACGCGCTGCCGGTGGTCGTCGTCGGCGGCGGGTCGATCCTCGTCGGTGACGAGATGCCCGGTGCGGCGCGCCTGGTGCGCCCCGACCACTTCGCCGTCGCCAACGCGATCGGCGCGGCGATCGCCCAGGTCGGCGGCGAGGTCGACCAGATGTTCTCGATCGGCGACGGGCTCACCCGCGCGCAGGCACTGGAGCGCGCGCAGGAGCTGGCGGCGCAGCGCGCCCGCGATGCCGGCGCGACGCCCGACTCGATCCGGATCGTGGACGTGGAGGAGCTCGCGCTCGCCTACGTGCCCGGCAACGCCGTCCGCATCAAGGTCAAGGCGGTCGGCGATCTCGACATGAGGAGGACCCCCGTTGCGTGAGATCGGCGAGGAGCAGCTGGAGGACATCGCGCTCGGCGCCGGCGTCCTCGGCACCGGCGGGGGCGGCGATCCGTACATCGGCAAGCTGCTGGCGCAGCAGTCCGTGCGCGAGTACGGGCCGGTCCGGATCGTCGACCTCGACGAGGTGCCCGACGACGCGCTCGTCATCCCGAGCGCGATGATGGGCGCCCCGACCGTCATGGTCGAGAAGCTGCCGCGCGGCGACGAGGTCGTGCGGGCGTTCGAACGCCTCCAGCACCATCTGGGGCGGGAGGCGACGCACACGATGTCGATCGAGATCGGCGGCCTGAACTCGGTCGTGCCGTTCTGCCTGGCCACGCGGATGGGCCTGCCGGTCGTCGACGCGGACCTGATGGGCCGGGCGTTCCCCGAGCTGCAGATGTGCATCCCGGGGATCTACGGCGTCGACTGCGCGCCGATGGCGGTGGCCGACGACAAGGGCAACGCCTCGATCATCGAGGGCGTGACGAACACGTGGACCGAGCGGCTGGCCCGGTCGCACACGATCGACATGGGCTGCGCGGCGCTCATCGCGCTGTACCCGATGGCGGGCAAGCGGCTGGCCGAGTGCTCGATCGCCGGGTCGCTGACCGTGGCCGAGGAGCTCGGCCGCCTGATCCGCGAGACGCGCGAGGCGCACGGCGACCCGATCGGGGCGATCCTCGAGCGCTGCCGCGGGCACCAGCTCTTCACCGGCAAGGTCGTCGACGTCGACCGCCGCACGGAGCGCGGGTTCGCGCGGGCGGTCGTGCAGATCGAGGGCTTCGGCGAGGACGCGGGGCGGGCCCTGGACCTGGAGACCCAGAACGAGCACCTGGTCGCGTCGATCGACGGGGCGGTCGTCGCGTCGGTGCCCGATCTCATCGTCGTGCTCGACAACGAGACCGGCCAGCCGATCACGACCGAGGAGCTGCGCTACGGCTTCCGGGTCGTCGTGGCGGCGATGCCCTGCGACGTGCGCTGGCGGTCCGACGTCGGGCTGTCGCTCGTCGGACCCCGCTACTTTGGCTACGACTTCGAGTATGTCCCGATCGAAGAGCGCATCGAGGCTTTGAGCCGATGATCGACGCCGCCGTCCCGGTGGAGGCCCCGGCCGACGTCCAGGCGCTGCTCGCCAGCGCCGGGTACCTCGCGGACGAGCCGCTGGCGACGGCGGTCTTCCTGGCCTTGACGCTCGAGCAGCCGCTGCTGCTGGAGGGCGAGGCCGGCGTGGGCAAGACCGAGGTGGCGCGGACGTTGGCCGCGGCCACGGGCGCCCGCTTGATCCGGCTGCAGTGCCACGAGGGCATCGACGTCCACCAGGCGCTCTACGACTGGGACTACGCGCGCCAGCTGCTGACGCTGCGGGCGGCCGAGGACGGCGACGGGGCCGGCGCGGGTGCGCGCGCCGTGTACGGGGAGGAGTTCCTGGTGCGCCGGCCGCTGCTGGAGGCGCTGGAGCATGCCGGCCCGGTCGTGCTGCTCATCGACGAGATCGACCGCGCCGACGAGGAGTTCGAGGCGTTCCTGCTCGAGCTCCTGTCGGACTTCGCGGTGACGATCCCGGAGCTGGGGACGATCCGGGCGGCGACGAAGCCGACGGTCGTGCTCACGTCCAACCGCACGCGCGAGCTGCACGATGCGCTGAAGCGGCGCTGCCTCTACCACTGGATCGACTACCCCGATGAACGGCGCGAGGTGGAGATCGTCCACGCGCGGCTGCCCGACGCGTCGGACGCGATCGTCGAGCGGGTCTGCGCGGCGGTGGCGCGGCTGCGCGGGCAGGACCTGTACAAGGTGCCCGGGGTCGGCGAGACGATCGCCTGGACGCGGGCGCTGCTCGCGCTGGGGCCCGACGTCGAGCTGACCGCGTCGCTGGGCGCGGTGCTGAAGGTGCGCGAGGACGTCGAGCAGGTGCTGCGCGACGAGGTCCTCGCGGGTGCCTGACGCGGGTCCGCTCCCCGAGCGCCCCGCGGCGGCCGAGGTCTCCTCGCTGCCCGGCGTCTCGCGCCGCATCTCCGCGCTCGCCGCGGCCATGCGCGCCCACAGCGCGCGGCCCGGCGTCGGCTCGGTCCTGCTCGCTCATCGCGCGCTCGCCGCGGTCGACCCTTCGTCGCGCGACGTCGCGTACCTCGCGCTGCGCACCGTGCTCTGCTCCAGCCACGCCGACCTCGAGCGCTTCGACGCCGCGTTCGCCGCGGTCTTCGACGCCCCGCCGGCCGGCGTCGAGGCCGAGGCCGAGGCCGAGGCCGCGCCGACCGCCGAGCGCGACGAGGCCGCGCCGCAGGAGGCCGATCCGGCCGAGCGCGGCACGAGCGAGGAGGGGGACGCCGCGGACGGCGGGCGGATGGTCGCGCCGCAGGCCAGCGGTGCCGCCGACCCCGACGCCGAGGACGATCTGGACGCCGAGGAGATCCCGGCCGCGGCGAGCGCGATCGCGGTGCTGCGCCGCAAGGACTTCGCCGACTACACCGACGAGGAGCTCGTCGCCGCCCGCCGGATCGTCTCCCGCCTGGCGGCCGCCGCGCCGATGCGCCGCTCCGGCCGGCTGCGCCGCGCGCGCGACCACGGCCACGGGCGCGTGCTCGACCTGCGCCGGACGCTGCGCACCGCGGCCCGCCACGGCGCGACCGGTGTCGAGCCGTCCTGGCGCGAGCGCGGCGAGCGGCCGCGACGCGTCGTGCTCGTCTGCGACGTCTCCGGCTCGATGCAGCCCTACGCGCGCGTGCTGCTGTCGTTCCTGGCCGGGTGGGTCCGCTCGGGCCGCCCGGTCGAGGCGTTCGTCTTCGGCACCCACCTGACCCGGATCACCCGCGACCTCGGCGGCGGCGACATGGCCGCCGCCCTGGAGCGCGCGACCGAGCGGGTCACCGACTGGGGCTCGGGCACGCAGATCGGCGCCTCGATCGCTCAGCTCAACCGCGAGCACGGCCGGCGCATCGGCCGCAGCTCGATCGTGATCGTCGTCTCCGACGGCTGGGAGTGCGGCGATCCCGAGCTCCTCGCCGCCGAGCTGGCCCGCCTGCGCCGCTCCGCCCGCGCGCTCGTCTGGCTCAACCCCCACGCCGCGGACCCCGCGTTCGAGCCGCTCACGCGCGGCATGCGCGCCGCCCTGCCCAGCACCGACGAGCTGCTCGCCGGCAACTGCATCGCCTCGCTGGAGGAGCTCGCCGGGCTGCTGGAGACGGATCCGCGGTTCAGCGCCCGCGGTGGGCGGCCGGCCGCGCCGGTGTGACGTTCTGCGTCACGCGTGTCTCGCCTCTCAAGATCAGGGCGACGCTGCCGATAGGAACCTCGATCGGCGCGACCCGGATGCGCCGACGCCGTCTTCGGGAGCCTCATGTCCGTTCGCCGTCTGTCCGCCGCGCTCGCCGGCGCCCTCACCACGCTGGCCGTCACCGCCGCCGCCTCGGTCGCTGCCACCACGACGATCGGGCTCGGCGACGTCTCCGCGTCCTCCGGCACGATCGCCGGGGACAGGTTGACGATCAACTTCGACTTCCCGGCCGGGGTCGCCCCTGGGGCCCCCGCCGATGGTCGGATCGTGCGCTGGCGGATCAACGCCACCGGGTCGGCGACCTGGCGGCTGTACGTCGTGCATCCCACCGGCGCGAGCAACGAGTACGTGGCCACGGCGGCCGACGAGCAGACCTCCACGACCGACGGCGTCAACACCTTCACGCCGGCGACGCCGCTGCGCGTCGCCGCCGGCGACCAGATCGCCGTCATCCGGCTGGCCGGGACGGCATCCGTCCGCACGCGCACCGGTCTGGTTCACCGGTATGTCACCGGGCCCGCGCCCGCCGTGGGGACGACCGTCACGTTCGCGACCGGAGCCGGCCGCGTGCTGCTGTTCAACGCCGACGTCGAGCCTGACGAGCTCGGCCGGGTGCTGCGCCCGATCGTGAGCGGCCTGGCCTTCGGCCGCGGGCCGACGACCGGCGGCGAGACGCTGACGATCGCCGGCGAGAACTTCACCGACGGCAGCGAGGTGCTGTTCGGCGACGTGCCGGCCCGCTCGGTCACGGTCGAGCGCTACGACCGCATCCGGGCGGTGGTGCCGCCGCACGCGCCGGGCACGGTGCCGATCCGGGTGATCACGCCGCTCGGCATCAGCCCGGTGCTGGCGGCCGGCGCGTACGTCTACGTGGGCTGACGCACGGCGGCGCGCCGCGTGCCGTCGCGGATCTCGCCGACGAGCTCCTCCAGCACGTCCTCGAGCGCGACGACGCCGACCGTGTCGCCAGCGCCGTCGACCGCCCGGGCGAGGTGGGCGCCCGTCCGCTGCATCGCGGCGAGCACGGCGCGCAGGCGATCGGCGGCGGCGATCGGCGGCAGCGGCCGGACCCAGCGGCGCGCGATCGGCCGGTGGCGGTGGACGTCCTCGATCTCGAGCGCGTCCTTCAGGTGCAGGTAGCCGATCAGGCGGTCGTCCTCGTCGCAGACGGGGAAGCGCGAGAAGCCGGTCCGCGCGGCGGCCTGCTCGACCTCGTGCGGCGTGGCCGTGACCGGCACGGTCTCGAGCTCGTCGAGGCCGATCAGGACGGTGCTGGCGTCGCGCTCGTCGAACTGCAGGGCCCCGGCGAGCGTGCGCTCCTCCGACGGGTGCAGCAGCCCTTCCCGCCGCGACTCCTCGACGAGGCCCGCGACCTCCGCGCGGGTGAACGCGCTGGTGACCTCGTCCTGCGGCGGGATCCGCACGAGCCGCAGGAGCGCGTTGGCGATCGCGTTGAGCGCCGCCACCGCCGGCCGGATCGCGCGGACGATGAGCACGAGCGGGGGCGCGAGCAGCAGCGCCGCGCGGTCGGGCCCGGCCAGCGCGATGTTCTTGGGCACCATCTCGCCGAGGACGACGTGCAGCACGCCGACGAGCGCCAGCGCGATCGCGAACCCGATGGCGTGGACGACCGCATCGCCGATCCCGACCGCGCCGAGCGGACCCTCGAGCAGGTGCGCGACCGCCGGCTCCACGACGGCGAGCAGCAGCAGCGAGCAGACCGTGATCCCCAGCTGCGCGCCCGCGAGCATCAGCGAGATGCGCTCCATCGCGCCCAGCGCGATGCGCGCCCGCCGCGAGCCGTCGCGGGCCCTGGGCTCGATCGTGCTGCGGCGCGCGGAGATCAGCGCGAACTCCGCGCCGACGAAGAACGCGTTCAGCGCCAGCAGCAGCACGCCGGCCCCGAGCGCCAGCCAGTCGTTCACGCGCGCTCTCCCGCGTGGATGCGCAGCCGCACGCGGTCGACGCGCAGCCCGTCCATCCGCGCCACCTCGAGCGTCACCGGCGCCGGCGCGCCGGCCCCGTCGCGCGCCGCCAGCTCGACGGTGTCGCCGACCTGGGCGAAGCGGCCCAGCTGCGCGCCGATGAGGCCTCCGAGCGTCTCGTAGTCGTCGGACTCCGGCACCGCGACCCCGACGGCGGCGGCGATCTCGTCGGGGCGCAACAGCCCCGACAGCAGCCAGCGGTCGGAGGCCTCGCGGCGGACCGCCGGGTCGTGGCGGTCGTGCTCGTCGACGACCTCGCCGACGATCTCCTCGATGATGTCCTCGAGTGTGACGAGCCCGTCCACGCCGCCGAACTCGTCGACGACGATCGCCAGCTGCAGGCCGCTCTCGCGCAAGATCGCCAGCAGCGGATCCAGCTCCACCGTCGACGGGACGATCACCGGGGCGACCATGATCTCGGCGACGGTCGCCGTCGCGCGCCGCTGCACCGGCACGCCGACCGCGTGCTTGACGTGGACGATGCCGACCACGTCGTCGGCGGTCGCGCCCAGCACCGGGAAGCGCGAGAAGCCGCTGGCCCGCGCCGCCTCGATCACTGCGAGCACCGGATCGCCGGCGCGCAGGGCGCGCATGCGGGTCCGCGGGGTCATCACGTCGACGGCGTGCCGCTCGGCGAACCCCAGCGACCGCTGCAGCAGCGACGCGGTCGCCTGCTCCAGCTTGCCCTGCTCGGCCGAGCGGCCGATGAGCGACGCCAGCTCCTCCGGCGAGCGCGCCGACGCGAGCTCCTCCTGCGGCTCGATCCCGATCCGGCGCAGGATCCGGTTGGCCATGCCGTTGAACGCGGCGATCAGCGGCCGGTTGAGCCGCGTGAAGCCGCGCATGAACCCCTGCACCGCCTTCGCCGTCTGCAGCGGCCGGGCGATCGCCAGGTTCTTGGGCACCAGCTCCCCGAGCACCATCGTGAACGTCGTCGCGACGGCGAGGCCCAGCGCGACCGCGACGCCGGTCACGGCGGCCGACGGGACCCCGATGGCTTCCAGCGGATCCTCGATGAGGCCTGCGATCGTCGGCTCGGCCAGGAAGCCGATCAGCAAGTTCGTCAGCGTGATCCCCAGCTGCGCGCCCGACAGCTGGGTGGACAGCGATCGCAACGCCGACCGCACGCCCTGCGCACCGGGATCGCCTTCCTCAGCGGCCCGCTCGACCGTCGCGCGGTCGACGGTCACGAACGAGAACTCGGCCGCGACGAAGGCCCCGCAGGCGACCACCAGCGTCAGCGAGATCGCGAGCAGCAGCAGCTCGATCATCGCCCGACCGGCCCCCGCCGCAAGCGGCGCGCGCGCTGTCGCCTAGGACTTCGCGGTTCGTCGCTGTCGCCGTCAGGCATGCTCCATAGAAGTACCAGAACGCCGTCGCGGGCCGCCATGCAGCCGCGCTCACGCGAACGTGCGCAGCCGGGTGCAGGAGGCCAGTCGATCGAAGTCGGCGTCGGCGTGCAGGAGCGGCGCCCCGGTACGCACGCACGGAGCCGCGATGAGGCAGTCGAGCGTCTTGCGGATGGTGATGCCGCGACGGCGTGCCGTGCGGTACAGCTCGGCGGCCAGCGCGAAGTCCTCGAGCGCCTCCAGGCGCAGGATCGGGAAGGCCCGCAGGTGGGTGTCGAGGAGGCGTGCCTCGCGGGCGGATCGCACCCCCTGCAGCAGCTCGGCATAGACCACGTCGGTCAGGGCGACCGGCTCGCCGCGCTCGATGAGGCCGATGCACGTCGCCGCGGCCGGGGTCTCGCGGGCGGCGAGGACGTCGACCCAGACGCTGGTGTCGACGACGATCACCAGCGGCCGCGGCGAGACTGCTCGAGATCGCCGTCCCAGTGGATCTTCCCGCGCAGGTCGAGGATCCCGATGCGCCGGTGGCGGGCGACGAGCTCTCGCAGCGCGAGATCGACCGCTTCCCGCTTCGTGCGTGCGCCGGTCAGCCGCTGCGCCTCGGCGATCACCGCGTCGTCGATCTCGATGTTCGTCCGCATACACCTGACGATACACCTCACTTGGTGTACCGATGTTCGACGTCCTCCGGCACGGCGTCGATCTGCGACAGTCCCGTGTCATGGGTGGGATCGTGAAAACAGCACTGGGGACCCTGGCGGTAGGGGCGTTGCTCGCCGGCGGCACGGCGCCGGCGCAGGCCGCGCGCGAGCCGACGCCGCGCGAGGCCAAGGCGATCAAGCAGGCGGCCATGCGGTCCTGTGTCGCGCCGACCGGCCGCTGTCGCTGGCACGGCGCCCGCGTCTCCACGCGCGATCCGCGCTTCGCCTGGGCCCGGATCACGACCGAGGGGTTCTCCGGGGCGCTGCTGAAGCGCGCGACGCCGCGGGCACATCGCTTCCGCGTCGTCGCGACGCAGGGCGGCGGCGTCGAGCTGTGCACCCACTGGCGCAAGCACGCGCCCGCCCGCGTGCTCGCCGACCTGCGGATCGGCGGCCTGGACGCCTCAGGCGCGTACGGTCGCTGCACGTAGCGCGGCGGCTGGCTCAGCCCGGCCGGCGCGCGTCCAGGTTCAGCCGCACGTAGTCGAGCACGAGCGGCTCGCCGATCTGCGCGATGACGTCGCCGACGTAGGCGGCGCGCAGCTCCTCGGGCAGCCGCTCGGTCAGCGGGTGCAGGCACACAGCGCGCAGGAAGGGCTCGGGGTCGTCGAGCGGGACGTCCCACGGCTGCAGCCAGGTGTCGACGTCGACGAAGCCGGCGTGCGTCAGCCGCTGCGCGGTCTCCTCGGCCGAGGCGTAGTTCCACGGACCGCGCCACCCGCGCAGGTACGGGGCGTACGGATCGCGCGCGGCGACCACGTCGGCCTGGGCGCGGAAGGCGGCGATGTTGCCGGCGCCGCCGCACTGGGCGACGAGCCGGCCACCGGGCCGCAGCGCGGCGAAGAGACGGCGGAAGAGGGCGTCGTGGTCGGCGACCCAGTGGAAGACCGCGCTGGAGAAGATGGCGTCGACCGGGTCGTCGAGCTCGAGCGCCGTGAGATCGGACTGCAGCACGGTGGCGCGGTCGCCGAGCAGCTCCCGCGCCTCGGCGACCATCGACGGCGCCCCGTCGACGGCGATCACGCGACCCGCGGGCAGGCGCTCCACCAGCTTGGCGGTCACGCGGCCCGAGCCGCAGCCGGCGTCGAGCACGGTCTCGTCGCCGCGCAGGGCAAGGCGGTCGAAGAGCACCTCGGCCCAGTCCTGGTGGGGCGCCGAGACGCGGTGGTAGGTCCGGGCGTCCCAGTCGGGCGTCGCGGAGCTCATGCCGTTCCAGCCGCGCAGATTATCATACATTTGTACGTTATCACGTACGGACGGTGCGCGATGCGACGACGCGCCGGACGACGGCCGGCGAGACGCCCAGCCGCTGCGCGACGGCGAGCTGACGGCGCGGCCCGCCCCCGCGCAGCTCGCGCGCCACCGTGGCCCGCTGCCCCGGCGTCAAGCCGTTGCCGTTCGGCATCCGGTGGTGGGGCGAGCGCTCCGAGCCGGTCCGCAGCCCGAGCCGTCGCAGGCGCTGGGTCACCGCCTCCGACGAGCGTCCCAGCAGCTCGGCGAGCGCGGCCGGGTTGAGGCCCGCGTGCAGACGCAGCAGCTCGTCCTCGTGGGTGGTCCAGGGTCGCCCGCGCCCGCCCGGCGGCGCTCCCGAGCGCAGCGGCGGGAGGCCCAGCTTCCGCGTCCGCGCGCGCAGCGCCTCCGGGGTGCGGCCCAGCCGCTGGGCGGCGCGCTCGAGCTCCCAGCCGTCGCGGACCAGCCAGCGCAGGCGGTGATCCTCCTCGGCGGTCCACCGGCGGGCGTACGTCGCCAGGCCCAGCTTCGCGGCTCGCGCGGCCACGGCCGGGGTCGTGCGACCCCGCAGCGTCGCGGCGATCTCGGCGCACGTCAGGCCGCGCTCGTAGCCGTCGCGGACGGCTGCGTCCTCGTCGGCCGTCCACCGCGGTCGGCGCGGCGGGGCGTGCAGGCCGAGGGCCCGGGCCCGCAGCCGCACGGCACCAGGGGAGCGGCCCAGCCGTCGCGCCAGCTCGTCGACCGGCTCGCTGCGCGTCCACGCCGCGCGGATCGCCTCGTCTTCGGCAGGCGAGTACACGACGCCGGCGGGCGCGACGGCGCCGACGAGCGCGTGGCGCCGGCGGCGGACCTGATCGGGCGTGCGTCGCAGGCGGGTGGCGAGGACGGTGGCCGGCAGGCCGACGGCAGCCCCGGCGCGCACGAGCTGGTCCTCACGGCTCGTCCACGGGCGGCTTCGCGCGCGGGCGTCGATCCGCAACGTGCGCCGGCGCTCGGCGACGGCGTGCTCGGAGCGACCGATCCGCTGGCTGATGGCGCGCAGCGGCACGCCCTGCGCGTAGAGCGTGCGCAGCAGCCGGTCCTCCGCGGCGGTCCAGCGAGGCGCCATCTCAGTCCAGCGATCGGGGCCGCGGACGCTGCGCTACGAGGCCGGCCTCGTGGAGCTCGCGCAGCCACGCCTCGGGCCGCGCGGCGCCGGTGTGGATCACGACGACCGTCCCATCGCGGCTGCCGGGCAGCACGTCGCGGACGTCACGGAAGAGGAACAGCTCCCAGCGCACGAGACGCACGTCGGGAACGTGGTCTCCCAGCTCGAGCTCGGTGGCGAACACGGTCGGCCCTCCTGTGGGCACGTCAAGGACAGGAGAGGCGAGTCGTGACCTCGATGACGCCGATCGTGAGCGCCGTCATGGACGCTAGCACGGGCGTACGCTGAGGTCGTGGGCGACCAGCGTTCGTCAGATCTCGAGGCTCGGCTCGGGGCCCTGCGGGCCGGGTTCTGGCTCGGCTGGCTGTCGATCGCCGCGGTCGTGGCCGGGCTCACGCTGGGCCTCTCGACCCGCGACCCGGTGGCGCTGGCGGCGTTGACCGCCGCCGCGGCGGCGGCCAACGCGGCGATGACGTTCGTCCCCTGGAGGCGATGGCTGACCGCCAGCCGCGGCCAGGTGCTGCTCGACCTGTGGTCGGGCGGCCTGATCGCGTTCGTCAGCGCCCTGGTCGTCATCGGCGGCGCGAACGCGGGGTTCGACCTGCTGCTGTTCCTCGTCGCGCCGTTTCTGGCGACCGTCCACCATGGGCGCCGGCGCGTGGTCTGGCTGACGGTGGCCGCAGCCGCCTACGGCGCGGTCATGGCGCTCGCGCCCGACCCCCTGGAGGCCGGCGCCGTCGCGATGCGCCTGGCGCTGCTGGCCGCCGCCACCACGCTCGCCCTGGCGCTCGCGCGCATGGTCCAGCGCGAGGCCGCGGCCCGCGCGCAGGCCAGCGCGCGCGCCGATCTCGAGCACGCGCTGCTGGCCGAGTCGCATCATCGCGTGAAGAACAGCCTGCAGACGGTGGCCGACATCCTCCTCCTCGGCCGTCCGGCCGGCGCCGGTGCCCAGACGTTCGACGAGACCGCCGAGCGCATCCGGTCGATCGCCGCGGTGCACCGGCTCCTGGCCGAGCGCCGCGGCGCCGCCGTCAGCGCCCCGGCGCTCCTGGAGGCGGTCGCGGCGGCCGCGGTCGTCGACGCCACCTTCGAGGCCGACGAGCGCGACCTCGACCCCGCCTGTGCGCAGCAGCTCGGCGTCGTCGCCAACGAGCTGATCGCCAACGCCGCTCGCCACGGCCGCCCGCCGATCCGCGTCCTGCTGCACGGCGACGATCCCATGGTCCTGGAGGTCGTCGACGCCGGCCAGCCGCCCGCCGACTACGACGAGCGCCTCGGGCTGCAGCTCGTGCGCCAGGTCGTCGAGCGCGGCCTGCAGGGCACGTTCACCCTCTCCGCCGCGACGCCCGTCGGGACCCGGGCCGAGGTTCGCTTCCAGGCAGACCGATGCGGATCCTGATCGCCGAAGACGAGCCGATCATCGCGCTGGGCCTCGTGGAGCGCCTGCGCCGCCTCGGCCACGAGCCGCTGCCGCCCGCCCGCGACGGCCGCGAGGCGATCCACGCGGCGCGCGCGCACGAGCCCGACCTCTACCTCTTCGACGTCGACATGCCGCACGTCGACGGGCTGCGCGCCGCCGAGCTGCTCGCCGCCGAGGGGCTGCGCCGGCCGGTGGTGATCCTGACCGGCGTCGAGGACCCGCACCTCGTCGACCGCTCCGTCGCCAGCGGGGTGGCCGCCTACTTGACCAAGCCGATCGACGACCGCCAGCTCGACGCGGCGATCCGCCTCGCCGCCGCGCGCCACGCGGAGCTGGTGGCGCTCGAGGACGAGGTGGACCGCGCGCGCCGGTCGCTCGCCGATCGCAAGCTCGTCGAGCGGGCCAAGGGCCTGCTCATGGAGGCGCTCGACCTCTCCGAGCCCGAGGCGTTCGCCCGCCTGCAGCGCGCCGCGCGCAACCGCAACGTCGCGCTGAGCGTCGTCGCCGCCGAGGTCATCGAGCAGCGCGACCTGCTGCGCGGCCCCGGCTGAGCAGATCAGTCTGTCGCTGGTGAGCCGCGGAAGACGACGAACGCCCGCGCCCAGTCCACGGCAGCCGCGGCGAGGGTGAGTGCGGCGGTCCGATCGAGCCCGGTGACCACCTCGTCGTAGCGTGTGGCCACGGCCCACGGCGTCAGTTGCTCGGCCTCGTCGAGGCTGAGCGGAACAGCGAGGCCGAGCTCCATGCTCAGCTCCAGGAGGTAGCTGAGGTCGTGCGTGCGTGGGACCTCGGTGCCTTGCACGGCGAGCGCTGACTTGATTGCCTTCTCGACGGCCTGCTGCACGTGGAATGCGACCACGTCGTCGAGCTGGTCGGCGTTTGCTGCAAGCATCCGCGCCGCCGCCAGATCCGACGCCGCCTTGCGCAGGAGCAGCGCGGCGTACTCGCGCTGATCAGGTGTGGGCAAGCTGCCGGCCTTCGCGGAGGGCACGCTCGACCATCGTGCCCTTGACGGCGCCGCGCCGACGCGCGATCTCCTCGTCGACCACGATGACATCGATCGGGACGCGAAGCCCTCGGAGTTCCCGCCGCAACCTCGCTGCCTCGGCCACCGAGTCGCGGACCGAAGGCTCGATCACGAGCACGTCGAAGTCCGAGTCGTCGTCAGCGTCGCCACGGGCGTGGGACCCGAACAGCACGACGCGCGAGTTCGGCGGTGCCACGCGAGCAAGCCGAAGGCGGATCTCCTCGATCACGTCGGCTGTCGCCATGGGCGGGACGGTAGCGGATCCGCTGCGGAAGACGCCGGCGCTGCGTCAGGTACCAGCACTGCGGGTTCAAGCGCTTGCACCGCGCTGTTCATCGCGGTCGGAGGCGCGTCGGGTCCGTCAGCTTCAAGGCGACCTGACGTCGTTCTACGTAGCCCCGGCTCTCATGCGGGCACTCGGTTGGGAAGGGGTGGGAAGGCTCATCCTCACGCGGATGCACGAACACGCCCGGCTGACAAGGCGCCGCGTCGTGCCTCGCGGACCGCGCGGTCGGGCGCCGGTGGCACTCGACCCCGGTCCTGGCGGTTCGGGAAGACTTCCCATCCATGGGCCCTGTCCGTTTTCGGCTACCGCCTGGTCATGAAGCCGGTGTGAGAGCGTCGATGACCGGCGCCTCGGACTTCAACATCAGCGACGCCGACGACGGCACCGTCTGGCTCGAGCCCAAAGAGGGCGCGGGAAGAAACCGCCGCTACTTCCGCGCCCACAAGGTCGCCGACGCTGCAACCAACCTCGACGATGACGTGACCTGGTCCGTACTCGCCGTCCACCCGCCGGTCGAGAAGCCGAACATCTCCCTGCCGTCGACCTTCGACGCGAGGAGACCTGGGACGACTATGTCGCCGACCTGCTGCGCGAGTGCCGCAACGCTTCGCACGGCCTGCTCGACATGCTCACCGAGAAGAGCAAGGCCGGCCGGCGCCAGCGGCAGTTGCTGCTCGCAACGAACAACGGTGAGGTCCCGGCGTCCATCTACGAGGTGGTTCGCGCGGTCGTGTGTTCTGCCTCGTTGCGGATGCGCCGGCGCTCTGCAGTCGCTGCTGGTAGCCGAGCTTCGTCATCCCGACGCCGCGCGCGAACGTCGGGACGAGCATCACGCGACGTCGCATCCGCTCGGCCGAAGCGCGCGGACCAACGCGAGACGGCGCGGTTCTTCGTTCGCTGGAGCGGGTGATGGATCAGGTCAGCTCCGCGTGGCGGATCAGGCGCCGGCCTCGACGCCCTCGCGCAGCCGCTTGGCCGCGTCGAGCACCGAGTCGACGATGAACTCGTAGCCGGTGCAGCGGCAGAGGTTGCCCGACATCCGCTCGCGGACCTGCTCCTCGGTCGGCTCGGGGACCTCGGCCAGCAGCTCCTGGGCGGCCATGAGCATGCCCGGCGTGCAGAAGCCGCACTGCAGCCCGTGGTGCTCGTGGAAGGCCTCCTGGATCGGCGACAGCTCGCCGTCGCCCGGCGCCAGTCCCTCGACCGTGGTGATCTCGGCGTCCTGGGCCTGCACCGCCAGCATGAGGCACGAGCGGACGGTGTGGCCGTCGAGCTGGACGGTGCAGGCGCCGCACACCCCGTGCTCGCAGCCCAGATGGGTGCCGGTCAGGCCGCAGTCGCGGCGCAGGAAGTCGGCCAGCGTGCGGCGCGGCTCGCAGACCCCTTCGTAGGTGCGCCCGTTGACGCGCAGGGTGACCTCGACCTTGGTGCTCAAAGCTCAGCTCTCCGTTCCGTCGGCGAGCGCGCGCGTCAGCGCGCGACGCGCCAGGATCCTCGTCATGTCGCGGCGGTAGTCCGCCGATCCGTGGACGTCCGACATCGGCTCGACCGCCGCGGCCACCGCCTCGGCCGCCTCGGCCACGAGCGCCGGGCTCGCCGGCTCGCCGATCAGCACGTCCTCGCCGGCGAGCGCGCGCAGCGGCACCGGGTGCGCGCCGCCCACGCCGATCCGCGCCGCCTGGATCCGCCCGTTGCCACCGCGATCGACCAGCGCGAGCACGGACACGACGGCGAAGTCGCCGTTGCGGCGGCTGAGCTCCTCGAAGCCGATGCCGGCGCGGCCCATCGCGGTCGGGAAGCGCACCTCGACGAGCAGCTCGTCGGGCTGCAGCGCCGTGGTCAGGAAGCCGTGGAAGAAGTCTCCGGCGGGGATCGTCCGCCGGCCGCTCGGCCCCTCGGCCACGAGCTCGGCGTCGAGCGCCACGGCGAGCAGCGGCAGCTCGGCGGCCGGGTCGGCATGGGCGATCGAGCCGCCGACGGTCCCGCGGTTGCGGATCGTCACGTGCCCGATGTGACGCATGACCTCGGCCAGCACCGGCAGCGCGGCGCGCGCCTGCGGGTCCAGCTCGAGCGCGCGCTGGCGGGTCAGCGCGCCGACCGCCAGGCACCGCTCCTCCAGCCGGACGCCGCTCAGCTCCGCGATCGCGTTGAGGTCGACGAGGTCGGTCGGCTGCGCGAGGCGCATGTTCAGCATCGGCATGAGGCTCTGGCCGCCGGCGATCGGCTTGGCCTCGTCGGCGGAGCGCAGCAGCGCGATCGCCTCACCGACGGTGGCGGGCCGGTGGTAGTCGAACGACGCGGGCTTCATGAGCGGGTCTCCTGGGCCGAGCGGATCAGCCCGTGCAGGCGTGCGGGCGTCACGGGCAGCGAGGTGGTCGTGATCTCCAGGTCCGAGAGCGCGTCGTCGATCGCGTTGGCGATCGCGGCCGGCGCGCCGATCGTGCCCGCCTCGCCCATGCCCTTCATGCCGCCGGGGATGTGCGGCGCGGGCGTCTCCTGGTGGCGCAGGGTGAAGCGCGGCAGCTCGCCGAACGTCGGGATGCAGTAGTCCATGAACGTCGAGGTGGTCAGCTGGGCCTCCTCGTCGTAGACGAGCTCCTCGTAGAGCGCCTCGCCGATGCCCTGCGCGGCGCCGCCGTGGATCTGGCCGTCGACGATCGTCGGGTTGATGACCGTCCCGCAGTCGTGGGAGACCACGTAGTCGGCCACCCGCACGACGCCGGTCTCGCGATCGATCTCCACCAGCGCGGCGGTGCAGCCGTAGGACCACGCGAGGTTCTCGGGGTCGAAGACGTGGCGCTCCTCGAGCGTGGGATCCTCCCCCTCGGGGAGCTTCTCGTTGAGGCGCCGGTAGGCCGCGTCGCCGATCTCGGCGAAGGTCACCGCGCGCCCCGGGACGCCGCGGACGTGCACGCGTCCAGCTTCGATCTCGAGGTCCTCCGGCGCCGCCTCGAGCATGTGGGCGGCGATCCGCAGGACCTTCGCGCGCAGCTGCTCGGCCGCCTTCATGAGCGTGCCGCCGCCCATCGCGGCGCCGCGGCTGGCGCCGGTGCCGTACCCGGTGTAGGGACAGGTGTTCGTGTCGCCGGAGACGACCGTCACGTCCTCGAGCGCGACGCCCATCGTCTGCGCCGTGATCTGGGCGAGCGCGGTGTGGACGCCCTGGCCCATCGCGGCCTGCCCGGTCAGCGCGGTCACTCGGCCGGTCGAGTCCATCCGCACGACCGCCTCGTCGAAGCCGGAGTGCTGCAGGCCGACGAGGTTGAGGATCCGCGACGGCCCGAACGCGGTCGCCTCGACGTGGAACGCGTAGCCGACGCCGAGCGTGCGCCCTTCGACACGAGCGCGCACCTGCTGCTCCTCCCAGCCGCGCTCGCGGACCGCGTCGAGGCACAGGTCGAGGCAGTCGGCGTAGCGGCCGCTGTCGTAGGCGAACACGACGCCGGTGAGGAACGGGAACTCGTCCGGGCCGGGGAAGTTCCTGCGCCGCACGTCGTTGCGGTCCAGGCCGAGCTTGCCGGCGACCAGCTCGATCATCCGCTCGTAGGCGAAGTTCGCCTCGGGCTGGCCCCAGCCGCGGTAGGAGCCCATCGGCGCGCGGTTGGTCACCACCGCCGTGAGCTTCACGTCGACGTTGGGGATCCGGTACGGCCCGGTGAGCATCGTCGTGGTCAGCCAGGTCGGCCCGACGCCGACGGTACCCATCGCCCCGCCGAGCACGCCGAAGACCTCGGCCTTCATCCCGACGATCGTGCCGTCGGCCTTGGCCGCGAGCGTGACGTCGATCTCGACCTCGCGCGACTGCGCGGTCGCGGTGAAGCTCTCCAGGCGGTCCTCGATCAGCTTCACCGGGCGGCCGGTGCGGCGCGAGAGCACCGCGGCGACGATCTCCTCGCCGTAGAAGTCGAACTTGTTGCCGAAGCCGCCGCCGACGTCGGGGACGCGGACGCGGATCTTGTGGATGGGGATGCGCAGCGTCTCGCCGAGCAGGTCGCGGGCGAGGTTCGGCGACTGCGTGGACATCCAGATGTCGAGCTCGTCGGAGTACGCGTCCCAGGTCGCCACGCAGCCGCGCGTCTCCAGCGGCATGCCGGCGATCCGGGCGAGCTTCAGGCGCTCGTGGACGACGGCGTCGGCCTCGGCGATCGCGGCGTCGACATCGCCGTTGGCGTAGCCGATCGTGCCGAGGACGTTGTCGGGCCAGTCGTCGTAGAGCGTGGGCGCGTCGGGGGCGAGCGCGCGCTCGAGGTCGGGCACCACCGGCAGCGGCTCGTAGTCGACCGCGATCAGCGCGAGCGCGTCCTCGGCCACGTAGCGGTCGGTCGCCACGACCGCGGCGACCGGCTGGCCGACCCAGCGGACGCGGTCGGTGGCCATCGCCAGCGCGTCGGTCGGGCGCTGGTCGGGGATCAGCCGGTAGATGATCGGCTGCGGCGCCACGAGCTCGGCCAGCTCGGCGCCGGTGAGGACGTCGAAGACGCCGGGCAGCTCGCGCGCCGCGCTCGCGTCGATCGAGACGATCCGCGCGTGCGCGTAGGGGCTGCGCAGGACCGCGCCCTCGAGCATCCGCGGCAGCTCGAGGTCGTCGAGGAACGCGCCGCGCCCCGCCAGGAGCCGCGGGTCCTCGAGACGTGGCACTCGCGCTCCGACGAGCCCGGTCGTCGCGTGTCCATCCACCGCCATGCTGTCTCTCCGTTCGCCGAAGCCCACTGCGATGGGCCGAAGCCCGCGGTCCAGTATCGGCCCCGCGTGCGCAAGCCGTCTTCGGCTTGGTGCACCAAGTTCGGCGGGGCTTTGTGCGGTGGAGCCAAGCCATGGTTTTCCCACCGGCGACTGGATCGGGTGTAGCCTCGGACCTTCGTCGGGAGGAGGCGGAATGCCACGCCGCAACCTGGCCGGGCGCGCCGCGCATTGGAGTGCCCGGCATCGCCGCATCGCGGTCCTCGGGTGGATCGCCCTGGTGGTCGTGAGCCTGCTCATCGGCTCGGCCGTCGGGACGCAGCAGATCGCCGACGAGGACCAGGGCAACGGCGAGTCGCAGCACGCGAACCGGATCCTCGCCGACGCGGGCTTCTGCGACCGGGCGAGCGAGCAGGTCCTCGTCCAGTCGCGCAACGGCACGCTCACCGTCCGCGACCCCGCGTTCCGTGCGGCGATCGGCGACGTGACCCGGCGCCTGGAGCAGTTCCCCACGATCGCCGACCTCAAGTCGCCGCTGGACCCGCACAACGCCGGCCAGATCTCGCGTGACGGCCGCTCGGCGCTGGTCGTCTTCGACGTCCTCGGCGACCCCGAGACGGCCAAGGACCGCGTCGGGCCGATCCTCGACGCCGTCGCGCGGCTCGACGCCGCCCATCCACGCATGCGGATCGAGCAGTTCGGCGACGCGAGCGCCGACAAGGCGCTGTCGAAGGCCTTCGAGGACGACTTCCGCAAGGCCGAGCTGCTCTCGCTGCCGATCACCCTGGTGATCCTCGTCGTCGCCTTCGGCGCGCTCGTGGCGGCCGGGATCCCGCTGCTGCTCGGGCTCTCGGCGGTGGCGATCACGCTCGGGCTGCTCGCGCCGGTGAGCCAGCTCTTCGCGGTCGACGAGGCGATCTCGTCGGTCATCCTGCTCGTCGGGCTCGCCGTCGGCGTGGACTACTCGATGTTCTACCTGCGCCGCGAGCGCGACGAGCGTGCGGCAGGCTGCGGCCCGCAGGACGCGCTCGACATCGCCGCGGCGACGTCTGGGCGCGCGGTGCTCGTCTCGGGCTGCACCGTCATCATCGCGATGTCCGGCATGTTCATCACCGGCAACGTGACGTTCCAGTCGTTCGCGATCGGCACGATCATGGTCGTCGCGGTCGCCGTGCTCGGCTCGCTGACGGTGCTGCCGGCGGTGCTCTCCAAGCTCGGCGACAAGGTCAACAAGGGGCGCATCCCGTTCATCCAGCGCGTGCACGGATCCGGCGCGGAGGCCGGGTTCTGGGCGGCGATCGTCGACCGCGTGCTGCGCCATCCGTGGGTCTCGGCGATCGCGGCGGCCGGCCTGCTGGTCGTCCTCGCGCTCCCCGCGCTGGGCCTGCACACCGCGAACTCCGGCGTGCAGGGCCTGCCCCGCGATCTGCCGGTCATGCAGACCTACGAGCGCATCCAGGACGCGTTCCCGGGCGGGCCGCTGCCCGCGCTCGTGGTGATCCGGGCCCCGGACGTCCGCAGGCTGCAGGTCACGGCGGCGATCCGCGACCTGCGCAACCGCGCCGTCCAGACGGGGCTGATGCAGGACCCGGTCACGGTCACCGCCAGCCGCGACCGCACGGTGGCGCAGGTGGCGATCCCGCTGAAGGGCAACGGGACCGACGACACGTCCAACCGCGCGCTGCAGGTGCTGCGCGACGACGTGATCCCGGCGAGCGTCGGCCGGCTGCCCGCCAGCGAGGTCGCGGTGACCGGGCTGACCGCGCTCTCCTACGACTTCAACCAGCAGATGCAGGAGCGCGCGCCGTGGGTGTTCGTCTTCGTGCTCTCGCTCGCCTTCCTGCTGCTCATGGCGACGTTCCGCTCGATCGTGATCCCGATCAAGGCGATCGTGCTCAACCTGCTCTCGGTCGGAGCGGCCTACGGCGTGCTCGTCTGGATCTTCCAGGACGGGCACCTGGAGTCGCTGCTGGGGTTCACGTCGATCGGCGGGATCACGTCCTGGCTGCCGCTGTTCCTGTTCGTGATCCTGTTCGGGCTGTCGATGGACTACCACGTGTTCATCCTCAGCCGGGTCCGCGAGGGGCACGACCACGGCATGGCCACGGAGGACGCCGTCGCCCACGGGATCAAGGCGACGGCCGGCGTCGTCACGAGCGCCGCGGTGGTGATGGTCGCCGTGTTCTCGATCTTCGCGACGCTGAGCTCGATCGACTTCAAGGAGATGGGCGTCGGCTTGGCGCTCGCGGTGCTGATCGACGCGACGATCGTGCGCGCCGTCCTGCTGCCCGCCACGATGAAGCTGCTCGGCGACTGGAACTGGTACCTGCCCTCCTGGCTGCGGTGGCTGCCGCGGATCGGCACCGAGCGCGCGGTGCCCGTCCCCGAATCGCACCGCGCCGGCTGACCGCCGCTACGGGGCGCTCGCTGCGGCCAGCTTGCGCCGCTGGCGCTCGGGGCTGATCTCGACGACGTCCCACACGAGCCCCAGCCGCCGCATCGCGCGGATGACCAGCGACGAGAGGTCGATCTCCCACCGGCGCAGGCCGTGGTGGGCGGAGGTCGGGAACGCGTGGTGGTTGTGGTGCCACGACTCGCCCAGCGAGAAGAGCGACAGCCAGGCGAGGTTGCGCGACTCGTCGTCGGTCTCGAAGCGGCGGCGGCCGAAGAAGTGGCAGAGGGAGTTGATCGAGTAGGTGACGTGGTGGAGGACGAGCATGCGCACGGCGCCGCCCCACAGCAGGCCGGTCAGCGCCGCGTCGAGGGTGCCGCCGATCGCCCACCCGAGCCCGAACGGGAGCGCGAGGCCCGCAAGGACCCAGAGCAGGAAGGTGCGGTCGACGAAGCGCACGATCGGGTCGCGCTCGAGGTCGGGCGCGTAGCGCAGGCGGTTGGCGCGCTCGGTGTGGATGAAGAGCCAGCCGAGATGGGCGTGGAAGAGCCCGGCCAGCGCCCCGCGCAGGCCCGAGCCGTGGCCGTGCGGGCTGTGCGGGTCGCCCTCGCGGTCGGAGAACGCGTGGTGCTTGCGGTGGTCGGCCACCCAGGAGATGACCGGCCCCTCGATCGCCGCCGAGCCGAGGATCGCCAGCAGGCCGCGTAGCGGGCGGCTCGTCTTGAAGCTGCGGTGGGTCAGATGACGGTGGAAGCCGACCGTGATGCCCAGGCCGGTGAGCACGTAGACGATCGCGAAGACCGCGACGTCGCTCCAGCCCAACAGCCCAGACCAGGTCTGCCAGCAGACCACGCCGAGGGCCAGGAACGGGATGAGGGTCACCAGCCCGGTCGCGATCCGGTCGAGCGTCTCGTGCTCGGTGAGCTGGACGTCGTCGGGGCCGGGGCGGGCAGGCGGAGACATGGCCCCCAACCTGCCAGCCCCGGTCCGGCACGTCGTTGGGGCGCCCTGGCGTCTGTGTTGTGGCTAGCCCCAGGTCAGGCCGCGCGGCGCACGACGCACGTCACGAACTCCGCGTCGATGTGCAGCCGCCCGTCGCGCGCGGTGTTCAGGCGCTCGTAGAGCGCGCGCAGGTCGGCGCGCAGGTCGTCCCAGGTGCCTTCGGCGATGAGCCGCTCGCGCGCCCGCTTCGTCGGGCCGTAGTTGCGCTCGAAGAACGCCATGTACTCCTCGACGGAGTCGAAGTCGAACGGGTTCGTGCCGAGCGTGCAGCGGACCTCGCCCGCGCCGGCGAAGAGCTCGCGCAGATGCGCCTCGTCGCCCCAGCGCGGCGGTGGCGTGACGAACGCCGGCGGGGCGGGCAGGTAGCGCGCCATCGTCTGGAACAGCTGGCCGATCAGCCCGCCGGGGGTCCAGTTGACGAGGACGATCGTGCCGCCCGGGCGGCAGACGCGCACGAGCTCGTCGGCGACGACGCGGCTGCGCGGCGCGAACTGGACGCCGACGACCGACGCCACGACGTCGAAGCTCGCGTCCGCGAACGGGAGCGCCTCGGCGTCCCCCTCGACCCACTCGATCTGCAGACCGCGGGCCTCGGCCCGGTCGCGGGCGACCTCGAGCAGCTCGTCGACGAGGTCCAGGCCGGTCACGGTCGCGCCGGCCGCGGCGGCGGCGATCGCCAGATTGCCGCTGCCGGTGGCGACGTCGAGCAGCCGCGTGCCCGCGACCTCCACGGCGTCGAGCACGGCGGCGGGCAGGGCGTCGGCGATGTGCTCGGCGACGGCGGGGTAGTCGCCATCGGCCCAGGTGTCGCGGTGCTGGCGCTTGAGCGCGACGACCGCCTGGTCGTCGGTGGTCTGGCTCGACATGGCTCGGCCCTCCGGTCGGTGGTGGATCCCGCGTGCGAGCATCCGCGATCGGCGCCCCGCCGTCGAGTCCAGGAGCTGGACCGCCGCGGTCCAGGATCTGGACTTGCCTTGGGTGCGAGCGGTGGGGGACGATCGTGCGATGGCGGACTACGGCGACTACTGCCCGATGTCCCGGGCCGCGGAGATCTTCGCCACGCGGTGGACGCCGCTCATCGTCCGCAACCTGCTGCTCGGCTGCAGCACGTTCACCGAGATCCGCGCCGGCGCCCCCGGGATCTCGCGCACGCTGCTGAGCGCACGGCTGCGGATGCTCGAGCACCACGGCATCGTCGATCGGCGCACCGGGCCCGGCGGCACCGTCCGCTACGCGCTGACCGAGGCCGGAACGCAGCTGCAGGAGGTCTGCGACGCGCTCGGCAGCTGGGGCGAGCGCTGGATCGAGCTCGCGCCCGACCACTTCGACGCCGCGCGCGTGCTGTGGACGATGACGCGCCGGATCGACCCGGCCACGCTGCCCGACGATCGGGTGGTCGTCCGCTTCGACGTCGACGCGCCCGAGCGCGAGCGCTACTGGCTGCTGCTCGACGCGCCGAGCGTCGAGGTCTGCCGCCGCCCGCCCGGCGATCGCGACGACCTCGTGGTGCACGTCGCGTCCGCCGAGGCGCTCGTGCGCTGGCACGTGGGCGACCTGTCGCTGGGGCAGGCGATGCACGCGGGCCAGATCGAGGTCGCTGGCCCGCGCTGGCTGGAGCGCCTGTTCGCGTCCTGGGGCGGTCAGGTCCGCTACGCGGAGGCGGACGCCGCTCCGGCTTGAGCTACACGGCCGGCCCGGCGGGGCGAGCGCCGCCGCTGCCGCGGCCGCGCGTGCGACTCAGGACGAAGCCGGCGATCAGCAGGACGATGACCACGCCGATGATCGCGCTGACGAGCCCGCCGAGGTCGAATGCGTCGTCGTCGCCGATGCCCAGCCCGCGGGTGAAGATGAGGTAGCCGACGAACGCGCCGACGAGGCCGAGGACGATCGAGGTCAGCCAGGACCTCCAGCCGCTCAGGTGCTCGAACGCGTCGTTGGGGACCAGCGCGCGGCCGATGAAGCCCGCGACGAATCCGAGGATGAGCGCTCCGATCATGACGTGCAACCTCCGTGGAACTGGGGCCTGTCGTCCCCAGGTTGCCCGCAACGCAGGCGCGGGAATCTCAGCGGGCGGCGTCCTGCAGCGCGAAGAACTCCTGCACCTGGGCGATCGCGGCGCGGCGATCGCGCGGTGACGCCGGGCGGATCGGGTCGCCGAAGGCGATCCGCACGCGATGGCGCCGCTGCCAGAGCTTGCGGCGCGGCCAGACCTGGCCGGGCGGCATCGCGGCGCGCGTGCCGCTCAGGTGGATCGGCACGATCGCCGCGCCGTGCTGGGCGGCGAGGACCGCCGCGCCGGTGCGCAGCCGGCCCGGCTCGTGGCCGCGGGCGCGCGTCCCCTCCGGGTAGACGAGCAGCGACCAGCGCCGGTCGAGCAGGCGCTCGATGTGGGCGAGGTCGCCCACGCCGCCGCCCTCGCGCTGGACCGGGACCGTGTTGAACGCCAGCGAGACCAGCAGGGCCAGGCGGCGGTCGCGGTAGAAGTAGTCGGCCGCTGCCGCGACCGCGGTCCGCCGCCGCCAGCGCCGCGGCAGGGCGCGCAGGATGATCGGGGTGTCGATGTGACTGGCGTGGTTGGCGACGAACACCACCGGCGCGTCGATGCGCTCGAGCCGGTCGACGCCCACCCGTCGCCGGCGCGTGTAGTACGACAGCACCGGCGCGAAGAAGCCCAGCAGACCCGCGGCGCGCAGCCCCCGCGCGATCGGCGAGCGCGCCCACGGGACGTCGAGCCGCGCACAGCGGCCGGTCTGGTGGACCCGCGTCATGACCTCCACGTCGCGAGAGCGAACACCGCCGCGGTCGCGCGGTTTCACGTCGTGCGAAGCTGAGCGCGACAGCGAGACGACGGGAGTCCGGATGCAGGCGATGAAGTGGTGGGGCTGGGGGCGCGACGACGTCGCGTTCACGCACGAGGACAAGCCGGCGCTGCGCGGCTTCATCCTCGACAAGGTCGGCGTCGACGTGGCCGCGCCGGGCACCCCGCCGGTCGCCTTCGCCGACGTCGTGGTCCCGTCGCCATCCCTTCCGGACGCGCTGCGCGCCGCGCTGGACGCGGCGGTCGGGGCCGAGCACGTGTCGGTCGACGACCATGACCGCGTCGTCCACGCGCGCGGCAAGTCGCTGCGCGACCTCGTGCGCCATCGCGCGGGCGACGTCGGCCGCGTCCCCGATGTGGTCGTGCGGCCCGGCGACGAGGAGGCGGTCGCGGCGGTGCTGCGCGCCGCGCTGCACGCCGACGCGGTCGTGATCCCGTTCGGCGGCGGGACGAACATCTCCGGCAGCCTCGAGGCGCCGGCCGGCGAGACCCGTCCGGTGATCTCGGTCGACCTCGGTCGGCTGGACCGCGTGCTCGAGGTCGACGACGCCTCACGGCTGGCGCGGGTGCAGGCCGGGGTCTTCGGCCCCGACCTCGAGCGCCAGCTCAACGCACGCGGCTGGACCGCCGGCCACTTCCCCGACAGCTTCACGCACTCGACGCTCGGCGGCTGGATCGCGACGCGCTCGTCGGGCATGCAGTCCGACAAGTACGGCGACATCGCGGAGCTGACGCGCGCCGTGCGGGTGGTCGCACCGAGCGGCGTGCTCGTCACGCGGCCGGTGCCGAGCACCTCGACCGGGCCGAGCGTGCGGGAGATGGTGCTGGGCAGCGAGGGACGGCTGGGGATCGTCACCGAGGCGACGATCCAGGTGCACCGCCTGCCCGCGCAGCGCACCATCCTCGGCTACCTCATGCCGGATTGGCCGGGGGCGCTGGCGGCGATGCGGGAGATCGCCGAGACCGACGAGGTCTCGCCGTCGGTCACCCGCGTCTCCGACGTGCCCGAGACCCAGTTCTCGTTCGCGACCCGCAAGCGCCCGACGGTCCTCGACCGCGTGAAGTCGGCGGCGCTGCAGCGCTACCTGGCGCGCCGCGGGATCGACCCGCAGGCGATGTGCCTGTCGTTCATCGGCTACGAGGGCACGCCGGAGCACGTCGCGATCCAGCGCAAGGCGATCGGGCGGATCGTCAAGCGCCACGGCGGCCTGTGCATCGGCGCCAGCCCGGGCGCCCTCTACGACGCCAAGAAGTTCGACACGCCCTACATCCGCGACTATCTGCTCGACCGCGGGACGCTGGCCGACGTGTCGGAGACCGCGGCGCCGTGGAGCCTGCTGCCGCTCGTCTACGACCGGGTGACCGCGGCCGCGCGCGACGCGCTGGACCGGCTCGGCGTCCGCGGCTACGTGATGTGCCACCTGTCGCACTCCTACCACGCGGGCGCGTGCCTGTACTTCACGTTCGCGCTCCGGCCGTCGGGGACGCGCGAGCCGATCGAGGAGTACGACGTCGTCAAGGACGCGATCCAGCAGGCGTTCGTCGACCACGGCGCCACGCTGTCGCACCACCACGCGGTCGGCACCGAGCATGCGACGTGGCTGGAGCAGGACATCTCCGCGCCGGGCGTGGCGATGCTGCGCGCGCTCTTCGACGGCGTGGATCCCGGGGGCAACCTGAACCCGGGCAAGATCGTGGACGCGCCGCGCCGATAGCATCGCGCCAGCGGTGGGAGGGAGCGACCATGGGCTGCTGGAGCGCGTGGCCGAGCTGGCCGAGGTCGCCGGCGCGCTCGCGGATGCGCGTGCGGGGCTCGGCCGCCTGGTGGTCGTCGAGGGACCGCCGGGGATCGGCAAGTCGAGCCTGCTGGCCGCCGCCCGCGCCGAGGCGCGAGAGGCCGGGATGGCCGTGCTCGCCGCACGCGGTGGGGTGCTCGAGCGCCCGCTCGCGCACGGCGTGTCGCGCAGCCTGTTCGAGCGTGCGCTGGCCGACGAGGCCGCGCGGTCGCGGCTGCTGGCCGGCAGCGCGGCGCTCGCGGCCGAGGCGGTCGGCGCGCCGTCCGCGGCCGGCGCGGTCGGCGACGCCGCCTTCGCCGTCCTCCACGGCCTCTACTGGCTGACCGTCAACCTGGCGGCCGAGCGTCCGCTGCTGCTGTGCGTCGACGACGTCCATTGGGCCGACCGGCCTTCGCTGGCGTTCCTGGAGTACCTCGCCCGGCGCCTCGACGAGCTCCCGGTCTGCCTGCTCACGGGCCTGCGCACCGGGGATCCCGACACCGATCCGCAGGCGCTCGCGCTGGCCGCCGGCAGCGGCGCCGTGGTCCTCCAGCCGGCGGCGCTCTCGCGCGGCGCGGTCGAGCAGCTGCTGCGCGAGCGGCTCGAGGCCGCGGTGGACGGCGGCTTCGCGGCCGAGTGCCACCGGGCCACGGGCGGCAACCCGTTCCTCGTGCGCGAGCTCGCGGGCGCCCTGCGCGCCGACGGCACGACGCCGGATGCGGCCGCGGCGCCCGGCGTTGCCGCGCTGGGCCCGCGGACCGTCGCTCGCTCGGTCCTGTTGCGACTGGCCTCGCTGCCGCCGGCGGCCGCCGACCTGGCGCGCGCGGGCGCCGTCCTGGAGGACGGCGCGAGCCTCGCCACCGTCGCCGCGGTGGCCGGGGTCGGCGACGGGCCCGCCGCCGAGGCGCTGGACGCGCTGGCCGCGATCGAGATCCTCGAGGGCGCCGCGGAGGTCCGCTTCGTCCATCCGCTGGTCCGGGCGGCGGTGTACGGCGACCTCGGGCCGGCGGCGCGCGCCCGGCTGCACCGGCGGGCGGCCGAGGTGCTCGCCGCGGCCGGCGCGCCGGCCGAGCGCGTCGCGCCGCACCTGCTCGAGGTCGCGCCCGCCGGTGAGGCCGGCGTCGTCGAGACGCTGCGCGCCGCCGCCGCGGCCGCGCTGCGCCGGGGTGCGCCCGAGACCGCGACGCGACTGCTCGAGCGCGCGCTCGACGAGCCGCCGCAGGACGACGCACGCGGCGCCGTCCTGCTCGAGCTGGGGCGGGCGCGGTTCCAGACGGGCGCCGATCCGTCCCGCACGATCGCCGAGCTGCGCGCGGCCACCGACGCGCTCGCGGGCGACGAAGCGCGGGCCGAGGCATGGCTGCTGCTGGCGCGCGCAACGATGACGAGCGTCGGCGTCGTCGAGGCCGTGGACGTCTGGACCGAGGCGCTGGAGGCGCTGCGGGGCCTCGACGAGGAGCGCCGTCTGCGGATGGCCGTCGAGCGCACGAACCTGGCGATCCTCTACCCGGAGACGGTCGATCGCGCGCTGGCCTGGATCGGCGAGCTGCCGCGCCCCGACCCGCACACGCCCGGCGGCCGGCTCGTCGGCTGCGCGGTCGCGCGCGCGGCCTGGATGCGCGGCGACGGCGCCGAGGCGGCGGCCGAGCGCGCGCTGGCGGCGCTCGACGGCGGGGCGCTGCTGGACCAGGAGGGGCCGGAGCTCAACCCGTACCACCAGCTGCCCTACCAGCTCGTGTTCTGCGATCGCCACGACGAGGCGCGGGCCGAGATCGAGGCGGCGCTGGACCGCGCGCGGCTCGTCGGATCGGTCTGGGGGTTCACGGCGGCGAGCACGCTGCGCGCGGTCGTCGGCTACCAGTCCGGGGCGCTGGCCGAGGCCGAGGCCGACGCCCGCTCCGCGCTGGACGTCCCGCACGCGCCGCCGTGGGTGGCGCCGACGACGTGCGCGTTCCTCGCGCTCGTCCTGCTCGAGCGCGACGAGGTCGAGGCGGCCGAGGCGGCGTTGCGGCGCGGAGGGTGCGGGCCGGAGCTCGCCGTGCTCGAGCACATGAACACGCTCTTCTACGCGCGGGCGCGCGTGCACGCGGCGCGGGGCGCGTGGGAGGCGGCGCTCGAAGATGCGCGCGAGTACGGCCGCCGGATCGAGGAGGGCAACCGCGCGCTCGCACCCGGCGTGCCGTGGCGCGGCGTGGCCGCGTTGGCGCTGGCGCGCATGGGCGATCCGCAGGGCGCACGCGAGCTGGTCGAGCGCCAGCGCGAGCTGGCCGAGCGCTGGGGCACGGCGACCGCGCGCGGGATGGCGCTGCACGCGGCCGGCCTCGTCGCCGAGGGCGACGAGGCGCTCGCGCTGCTCGAGGCGGCGGTCGCGATCCAGGCGACCGGGCCGGCGCGCCTGGAGCACGCGCGGGCCGAGGTCGAGCTGGGGGCGGCGCTGCGGCGCCGGGGCCAGCGCGTCGAGGCGCGCGAACGGCTGCAGGCGGGGCTCGACCGCGCGCGGCGCTGCGGCGCGACGCGCCTCGTACGCCAGGCCCATGAGGAGCTCGTCGCGGCGGGCGCGCGGCCGCGGCGGCTGCAGTTCTCCGGGATCGAGGCGCTGACCGCCAGCGAGCGCCGGATCGCCGGGCTGGCGGCCGGCGGCCGGACCAACCGCGAGATCGCCGAGGCGCTGTTCGTGACGCCCAAGACGGTCGAGAACCACCTCGGCCGGGTCTACGGGAAGCTCGGCATCAACTCGCGCACGCAGCTGGCCGAGCTGCTCGCGGCGGCCGGCGACGCCTGAACGGCGCGCCGCCGGCCGCCGCGGCGGGTCAGCCGATCGAGCCGACCTGCGTCGCGATCAGCTTGGCGTTGGTGACCGTGACGTTGCCGGCGCCCTCGAAGCAGAGCAGCGAGACGTCCGCCGCGGCCGGCAGCGTGATCGTCGCGGCGAGCGCGACCGGCAGGTTGATGCCGGCGCCGAGGTCGGCGTTGACCCGGTCGAGCTCGGTCGCCCCCTGTTGCAGCGTGCACGGGGTGTTGTCCGCGACCGACGTGCGAATCACCGCCTTGGCGTCCAGCACGTAGCTGCCCGCGGGCAGGCTCTTCGTGACCACGATCCGGTCGCTCGGGTCGGTGATCAGGTGCGCGCCGACGCCGGCGAAGAACGCCGCGCCCGAGCCGGCCGGGCCGGCGGGGCCGGGCGCACCGGCGTCGCCCTTGGGCCCCTGCGGCCCGGCGGGCCCGGCCGGGCCGGGCGCGCCCTGCGCCCCGTCCTTGCCGGCGGTCGTCGCCGGCGCGCCGCGCAGGAGCGTCGCACGGGCCTTCGCGGTCAGCTTGTTGAGGCCGACCGTGCCGTTGCGGAGGTCCGCCCCCGACAGCGAGCGGTTGCGGACGTCGGCGCCGGTCAGCGAGCCGTTCTTGATCTGCTTGCCGGTGATGAGCTTGGCGGCGGTCGCGGTGCCGCCGAGGGCGACGAACAGCGCGAGGACGGCCAAGGCCGCCGACACGCTGGGGCGCGGGATGCGCTTCAACATGGTGTGGACACCTCCGGAGGGTCCGCGTCGTTGGGAGGCGTCGTCAGCCGTCCGAGCGCCGAGGCCAGGCCCAGCCAGCCGGCGAACGCGAGGCGCTGCCCTGCGGGTCCGCAGAGCACGCCCGCGATCGGCTCGGCGCCGGGCTCGAGCTCGAGCAGGAGGACGATCGGCGACGCCTGGTTCACGGCGGGGACGTTCGCGCCGGGCGCCGCGGGGCGCATGAGGGAGGGGCCCCCAGGCGATCCCTCAACTTGGGGACGGGGTCAGTCGCCCGCGCCGCCGATCCAGAGGGAGAAGCGGTCGAGACGGCCGTCGCGGGCGACGTGGGCGAGGACCGTCGTGGCGTCGTCGGTGCCGGCGAACGGCATGGTCGCGAGCTCGTATCCGCCGCCGCCCCAGTCGCGGATCCGCTTCGCGCCGCGAGGGATGACCGAGCGCGGCTGGCCGACGCGGTACGTGCGGTTCCCGATGACCCGGATGCGCCAGTCCTCGCCGGTGATGGTCGCCGCCTGGAGATGCAGCTGCGCGCACGGCGCGGGCGTGCCGAACGTGACGAACAGCAGCTCGAGGCCACCGTCGTAGCGGGCGGTGCAGACGCCGCGTTCGCGGTCCAGCGAACGGGGCGCGCCGAGCTGTCGCCGGACCTGTCGCCAGGTCGGCACGCCATCGGAGAGGCGGACCCGGAGCCCGGCGAGCAGGACGATGCCGCGATGGCGGGTTGCGACCACGCGCTGCGGGAACCGCGCGCTGGCAGCCACCCGGTCGTCCGCGCCGGTCGGGCGGTCCGCGCCGGCACTCGCGTTTGGTGCGACCGCGAGCGAGGCCGCCAGGGTCGCGGTCGCGGCCAGCGCTGTGGTCGTGGCCAGCGCGGCGGTCACGATGGTCGGACGGATCGTCGGCACGGGTCCCCCTGCGTCGCGGTCACGGTACGGCCGGCAGCGATGGCGAGCCTCCCGGCCGCTCGGAGCGAGACGATATCCCGTGTATCGTCTCGCGGGTGCTGGGCTTCGGGCACCGCGCGCTGGGAGGAGCCGTCGCTGCGGATCCGCACCGCGAGCGACGCGGTCCAGCAGGAGTACGCCGAGACGCTGCTGTCGTGGACGACCGTCATCGCGGGCACGTACAACCAGTTCCGGGCGACCGCCGACGCGAGCGCGATCGCGCAGTGGCGCGAGCGGACGCGCGAGCTGGCCGGGTCGTCGGAGCTGCTCGGGATCGACCTCACGAAGGTGCGGCTCGGCCGCGACGGCATCGTCCGCCGCTGAGGCGCGGCGCCGGAGCTGCGCTGGCGTGGCGGGCGCTCAGTACCAGCGGTCCTTCGCGAAGCCGCCGAACGCGATGAGCCCGATCAGCGCCACGATGAGTCCGATCCAGAAGCTCCAGAAGATCATGACCGCGATGCCCGCGATCACGATGATGCCGCCGAGGCTGATGCCAGCCATGGATGCCGCCTTACGCCGGGATGGTTCGTGGCGGCCGGTTACCCACCGCACCGGTCAGGCAACCGCGCGCGGATAGGATGCCGCGCATGGCTCGTGCGGGGCGACGTGCCGGGGTGCTGTGGGCGCTGGCGTGCGTCGCGCTCGCGTCGAGCGCGCCGACGGCGGGAGCGCAGGCCTTGCCGCCGATCGACTACAGCCAGTTCGACGTGCTGATCAGCACGCTGGGCAACGCGAGCCTGCCCCCCGGCGGCCACGACCGCAAGCCGGGCGGCAAGACCCATCGACGGCCGGCGGCCAAGCCTCCGACGGCGCGGCAACGGGCGGCGCTGCGCTTCACGGCGGTCCCGCAGGTCACGCAGCGCCTCTACCGACGGGCGATCGAGCAGCCGGGCGCCGGCGTCGATCCCGCGGTGTTGACGGCGCAGCTGGAGGCGGCCAAGGCGCAGTTCCGCAAGGTCCTCACGGGCACGGTGGGCTGGAGCGCCCGCGACGTCGGCGATGTCGCCGCGTTCAGCCTCGTGCAGGGCTACGCCGTCGTCCACCAGGACGCCACGCTGCCCGCGCGCGGCCTGGCTGCGCTGCGCCGCGAGGTGCGCGACAACCTCGCCCGCCAGCCGCGGGTTCGCCGGCTGTCCGACGCCCGCCAGCAGGAGATCGCCGAGACCTTCGAGCTGCGGGTGATCTTCTTCCTGGACGCGGTGAACGACGCCACGGCGGCAGGCGACCCGGCAGCGAGCGCCGCGGTGCGCGCCGACGTGCGCGCCTGGGCCAAGCGCGTCTTCGGTGTCGACGTCGCCGAGCTGCGGCTCACGTCGCGCGGCTTCGTCGAGCGCTAGCCGGCCGCTCCAGCTAGCGCAGCGCCCGCTTCACCGCCGCCGCGTAGGCCTCCTCGCCGGCCGGCGTGGGATGGGTGCGGTCGTCGTAGAGCAGGCCCGGGCCGGCAGAGGCGCCGTACCAGTCGGCGATGCGCGCCTGCGGCCAGTCCTCGGTTGCCTCGCGCAGCGCCGCGTTGGACTGCGACTCCCAGCTGCGCGGCACGCGGACGTTGACGAGCACCACGCGGCGGACGTGGCGCAGGATCCGGTGCAGGCGGTCGAGCTCGGCGTACCACAGCGGGCCGTTCTCGCCGATCTGCACGACGACCCGATCGGGCAGCGCGTCCGCGCGTGCGTAGTCGTCGAGGCGGTCGACGATGTCGCCGGGCTGGCGGCCGACCTTCGCATCGATCCGCGCCCGGCGCCCGAGCGCGCGCTGGAGCGCCGGCTGGGCGGCGAGCATCACCGAGGCGCCGACGGCCAGCGGTGGCCGCTGGCGCGCGGCCTGCGCCGGCGGTGCGATCGGCCCGTTGGCGGCCTGCAGGCTCGGCGACACGCCGTCGGCGGCCGGGTCGGTGGCCGCGGCCGCCGTGGAGAGCGGGCGGTCCCCCGCGCCGTGGGCCGGTGCCGGGACGCCGCGGGCGAACGGGAACGCGAGCGCCACGAGCGCCACGGCGAGCGTGCCGCTGACCCAGGCCAGGCGCTGACGCGGGTGGCGCCGGTCGAGCTGCGCGCGCAGCCAGCGTCCCGCCTGGCCGCGGCGGACCGGCATCTCCAGGTAGCGGTAGGAGACGGCGGCGATCGCCACGGTCAGCGCGACCTGCCCGACGATCACGACGGTTCGGTTCGCGTGGACGTCGATCCCCGGCCGCGTGAACGTCATGACCGGCCAGTGGTAGAGGTAGATCCCGTAGCTGCGCCGGCCGATCCAGCGCAGCGGACGGGTCCCGAGCACCGTGCCGATCCGCGTCGCCGGATGGGCGACCGCGGCGATGAGCGCGACCGACGCGCCCGCGACGGCGAGCAGGCCGCCGGGGTAGAGCGCGGTGTCGAAGTCCTGCCAGCGCGCCATTGCGACGACGAGCACGCCGAGCCCGGCGACGCCGACCGCGTCGAGCGCGAGCCCGGCGCCCGGGCCGGTGCGTCGCGTCAGCAGCCCCGGCGGCCAGGCGTACGCGAGCAGGGCGCCGGCCAGCAGCGAGAACGCGCGGGTGTCGGTCCCGTAGTAGACGCGTGACGCGTCGCCGTGGCCGCCGTAGACGAGCGCCATCAGGACGATCGAGACGAGCGCGATCGCCGCGGTCAGCGTCACGGTTCGCCGGCGCCCCAGGCGGGGGAGGGCGAACGTGAGCAGCAGCGGCCACACGAGGTAGAACTGCTCCTCCACCGCCAGCGACCACAGGTGCTGGAACGGCGACGGGCGGCCGAACGAGGCGAAGTACGAGCGCTCGGCGAGGATCTGGTGCCAGTTGTTGACGTAGAGGACCGAGGCGATCGCGTCGCCGCGGACGGTGGCCAGCTCCCCCGGCAGGAAGATCGCGACGATCAGCAGCGAGAGCGCGATCGCCGCCAGCGCCGCGGGCAGCAGCCGCCGCGCGCGGCCCAGCCAGAAGCGCCGCAGGTCGATCCGCCCGTCGCGCCCGAACTCGGCGAGCAGCAGCGACGTGATGAGGTAGCCGCTGAGCGCGAAGAAGACGTCGACGCCGAGGAAGCCGCCCGGCGCCCAGCCCACGCCCGCGTGATAGGCCAGGACACCGGCCACCGCGAGCGCCCGCACGCCGTCCAGGCCCGGCATGTCGGGCAGGCGCACGGTGCGGCCTGGACGGGACATCGTTCCTGCACCCTGCAGGGTTCCGGCCGGTCTGGCAAGCGTCGCAACCGGCCGCTCAGCCGCCGCGGCTCAGCAGCAGGACCGACGTGCAGGCGATCGCGGTGGAGCCGGTGGCCATCGCGGTCGCGAACGATCCCCCGCGGCGTGGGAGCCGATCTCGCACCGCCACGGTCGCGATCAGGTCGACCCCGTCGGCCAGCGCGTGGCCGCACATCCAGTCGCGCGCTTGCACACGGTCCCCGCGCGTGATCGCCGCCAGGGCGCCGATCCCCAGCGCGACGTCGCGGGCGGCGAGCCCGCGCGTCAGGACGTGGGCCTGGGCACGTCGAGCGGTGCGGCGGCCCACCCAGGTCGGTCCAGCCGCCGACGGCCGCACCAGGTAGCGCACACCCATCGCCACGCGATTCAGCGCCAGCCCCGCCGCGAGCAGCCGTCCGAGGGACATGACCGATCCGCTGCCCGCTCGCCGGCCAGGGCAAACTGGAGCACGCGCCTCACGGTCGTCGGCGCCGGGGCGTCTTGCGATCATGCGCGACCAACACGACACCACCACCGCCTGGGCGGTCTACGAGAGCCCGCTCGGCTCGCTCACCGTCGCGGCCGGCCCGGCGGGCTTCATGGCGCTCCGCTTCGACGGGGAGCGGCCCGCCCTCGACGCCGCGGCGCACGATCCCGACGCGCTCGCGCCGGTCGTCGCCCAGCTCGACGAGTACTTCGCCGGCCGCCGCCGCGCCTTCGACCTGCCGCTCGACCTCGCCGGCACGCCGTTCCAGCGCGAGGTCTGGGCGGCGCTGCTGGCGATCCCGTACGGCTCGACGTCCACGTACGCGGAGCTGGCGCGCGCGGTCGGCCGGCCCGACGCCGTCCGCGCGGTCGGCGCCGCCGTCGGCCGCACCCCCGTGCCGATCGTCGTCCCGTGCCATCGGGCGCTCGGCAGCGACGGCGCGCTCACCGGCTACCGCGGCGGCCTGGAGCGCAAGCGCGCGCTCCTGCAGCTCGAGGGCGCCCTCACGAGCTGAGCTCGACCGGCGTCACCACGAGCTGGCGCTCGCGCCCGTCGCGCAGGACCGTCAGCACCAGCCGCGTGCCGATCACGTCCTCCTCCAGCAGCCGCTGGAGATCTGCGACCCCGGTCATCCGTCGTCCCTGGACGGCGACCACCAGGTCGCCCGCGCGCAGGCCCGCCGCGGCCGCCGGCCCGTCCGGCACTACCTCGGAGACCTCGATGCACGGCTCCTCGCCGTAGCGGCGGCGCAGCGGCGGGGGCAGCGGCCGTGGCGCGCCCGCGATGCCGAGATAGGCCCGGCGGACCCGTCCGTCGGCCATGAGCGTCGCGACGACGCGCCGCGTGACCGCGTTGATCGGCACCGCGAGCCCGAGCCCGATGCCGGCGATCGCCGTGTTGATCCCGACGACGTCGTGCGCGCTCGTGACCAGCGCGCCGCCCGAGTTGCCGGGGTTGAGCGCCGCATCGGTCTGGATGACGTTGTCGATCGTGCGCACGGTGGCGCCGACCCGCGCCGGCAGCGATCGGCCGAGCGCGGAGACGACCCCCGCGGTCACCGATCCGGCGAACCCGTGGGGGTTGCCGATCGCCACGACGAGCTGGCCGACCCGCAGCGCCTCGGCCTCGCCGAGGTGCGCCGCGGTGAGGTCGGCGGCCTCGGCGCGCAGCACGGCGAGATCGCTGAGCGGGTCCGCGCCGACGACGCGGAACGGGATCTCACGCCCGTCGGTGAACGAGGCCAGGCCGGCGCGCCCCCGTGTCGTCCGCCGCCCGCCGATCACGTGGGCCGAGGTGAGCAGGAAGCCGTCGCCGGTCAGCACGACCGCGCTTCCGGCGCCGGCGTCGACCTCGCGCCCGTCGCGCCGGGTGCGCAGGACCCGCAGGTTGGCGACCGATGGCGCGAGCGCCTCGGCGATGCCCGCGACCGTCCGCGAGTAGGCGTCCAGCGCGGCGGCGTCGCGGTCCTGCAGCGGCCCATCGGCCATCGTGCCGCAAAGGGTGCCCGCAGCCCCCGGCCCGCATGCGGAGCGGCCACCGATGACTTCCGCCCGACGCGCCGGTCTACACCGGCGACACCACCACTTCGGAGGAAACCATGGCTTCCCAGCGCCCGGCGCCGCCTCTCTCCCCGAGCGCCGGGCGCGTCGGGCCAACCACGATGGCCGCCCCGGCCCACCCCACCATCTCCTTCACGATCACGGGCCCGATCGCCCGTGACGACCTGCCCGGGCTCTGCGATCGCGTCTGCGCCCTCCTGCACGACAGCGGTGCGCGGCTCGCGCTCTGCGACGTCCGCACCGTCCCGGCCGACGCCGTGACCGTCGACGCGCTCGCCCGGCTCCAGCTCGCCGCGCGCCGGACCGGCTGCCAGGTCCGCCTCGTCCACGCCTCGCCGGAGCTGCGGGAGCTGCTGGCCTTCCTCGGACTGGAGGACGTCCTGCCCGGCTGACGCTACGCGTCCAGGCGCGCCGGCAGGCCGAAGAGCGGGAAGATCGACTCGGTGCTGAGGAAGAAGCTCAGCTCGACGATCCGGCCTCCCTCGATCTCCAGGACCTGCAGCGCCCACGGGTCGTAGCCCGACCCCGTCTCGCTCGGCTTGTACTGGCCGAACGCCGGCGAGCCGTTGGCCGCGACGGTCGGGATCACGCGCGAGCCGCGACAGGCGGCTCCGCGCCCCAGCCACCAGCCGAAGATCTCGTCGCGGCCGCGCAGCCACAGCTCGTAGGGCGGCATCGACTGGGTCGCGTCCTCGTGGATGAGCGAGGTGAGCGCCTCCATGTCGTAGCGCTCGAACGCCTCGACGTAGCGGGCGAGCAGCTCGCGGTCGGGCGCCTCCAGCGACGGCGCCGGGCCGCTGGCTTGGAGGTCGCTCGCCTCGAGCGTCGCCCGCGCCCGCTGCAGGGCGCTGTTGACCGACGCGACGCTGGTGTCCAGCAGCTCGGCGACCTCGGCGGCCTTCCAGCGCAGCACCTCGCAGAGGATCAGCACGGCGCGCTGGCGCGGCGGCAGGTGCTGCAGCGCGGCCATGAACGCGAGCCGGATCGTCTCGCGCGACTGCGCTACGGCGGCCGGGTCGCCGTCGTCGGTGACGACGAGCTCGTCGGGCGCGGGCTCCAGCCACGTCACCTCCGGCAGGATGTCGCCGATCGGGCCGTCGTGCGTGCGGGCCGGCCCGAGGTCCATCGGACGGGCGCGCCGCTCGCGGCCGTTCAGCATGTCGAGGCAGACGTTCGTGGCGATGCGGTACAGCCAGGAGCGCAGCGCGGAGCGGCCCTCGAAGCGGTCGAGGCCCTTCCAGGCGCGCAGGAGCGTGTCCTGGACGGCGTCCTCGGCCTCGAAGGGGGAGCCGAGCATCCGGTAGCAGTAGGCCGTCAGCTCACGGCGATGCTGCTCGAGCGCGCCGAAGCCTGGCGTGGCGGTGAGCGAGCTCTCCATCCGTCCATCCTACGCCTGCGGCCGCAGCGGGTGGCCACGTCCGGCAGGTTGCCCGCTCTGGGGCTCGGGTAGCGTCCGGCCATGGCATCCCCGTGGCCGGCCCTCGACTACGCGGCGTGGAGCGCGACGTGCGACACGCTCCACGCCCACACCCAGGTCCTCGGCAAGCTCGCGGTCGCGCTCGCGCCGCCGGAGCCGCAGCTTCAACACGCGGCGCTGCGCCTGACCGCCCGGGGCTGGGAGACGGCGCCGCTGCCGGCGCCCGACGGCTCCGGGGCCATCGTCGCCGGGCTGGACCTCCGCGCCCACGAGGCGCTGGTGGAGCACAGCAGCGGGGAGCGCCGCCGCGTCGCGCTGGGCCCCGATCGGGCGGTCGGCGCGGTCACCCGCGAGCTGCTGGCGGCCGTCCGCGCGGTGGCCGGCGCCGTCGAGATCGACCCGACGCCGCAGGAGGTCCCCTGGACCGCGCCGCTCGACGAGGACGACGAGCACGCGACCTACGACCCCGACCAGGTCACGACGTACTTCGCGGCCGCGACCCAGGCCGCGCTCGTGCTCGCGGCCTACCGGGCGCCGTACCGCGGCCGCTCGACCCCGGTCAACGCGTGGTGGGGCTCGTTCGACCTCGCGGTCAACCTGTTCTCGGGCGAGGCGGCCGAACCGCCGTCCAAGGACTTCATCATGCGCAACGCGATGGACGCCCAGGAGGTCGCCGTCGGCTGGTGGCCCGGCGACCCGCGGTATCCCAAGGCGGCGTTCTACGCCTACGCGCACCCGGCGCCGGCCGGCTTCGCCGACGCGCGGCTGGAGCCCGACGCAGCCCGCTGGGACGGCGCGCTCGGCGAGTACCTCCTGGACTGGAACGACGTCTGCGCCGCCCCCGATCCGCACGCGGACGCGCTCGCCTTCGCGCGCTCGGCCCTGCGCCATGCCTGCGAGGTGTGCGGCTGGGACCCGGCGCTCCCGGCCAGCGCGCACGGGACGCCGCCGCCCGTGGTCTGACGGCGACCTTGACCTGGGCCGGTCGCCGGGAGGAAGATCGGATCGACCCCAAGGAGGTGCCGCATGGCGCGAGTGATGGCGGACTGCCGACGCTGGCCGAGCGAGACCGACTGCTCGCTGACGATCATCGGCGAGGAGGACGAGGTCATCCGCGCGGCCGCCGAGCACGCCCAATCCGTCCACGGGCACGCGGACACGCCGGAGCTGCGCGAGCAGCTGCGCAACTTCCTCGAGCCCGCCGAGGCGTACTCCAACGAGCCCCGGGCCAAGGAGCCGATGCCCGGGTAGGGGACGCGGCACGGTGCAGTGCGCGCGGCGGGCGCGCGCTGCACCGGGCGGATCGCGCTCAGTCCCAGCGCACGTGCAGCGCGCAGCCGGCGGCTGGCGAAGCCGGTGGGCCGCGACGGCCGCTGCGGGTCCAGGCGCAGCGCGGGCCAGCGCTCGAGCATCCGCCCGATCGCCACCGAGCCCTCCAGGCGGGCGAGGTCGACGCCCAGGCAAGGCGTGCGACCCGGTCGAGGTCGAGCATCGCGCGCCTGCCCCCGCGCAGCACGTGCAGGCGGGCATCGGGGATCGCGGCGACGAGCTCGTGTGCGCAGGCGAGGGGGAAGATCCTGCCGGATCGACGCGCGCGCTCCGTTTGCGGCTCCGCTCCACCCCGCGTAACGTGCCGATCGTGGCGACCTGGGACGACGTGGCTGAGCTCGCGCTCTCGCTGCCGCACACGAGCGAGGGCGTGTCCTACGGCCACCGGCAGTGGCGCGTGAAGGACAAGGGCTTCGTCTGGGAGCGGCCGCTGCGCCGGTCGGACCTGGACGCGCTCGGCGACGCGGCGCCCGACGGGCCGATCCTCGGTGCGCGCGTCGAGCATCTCGTCGCCAAGGAGGCGCTGCTGGCCGACGACCCGGACGTCTTCTTCACCACCCCGCACTTCGACGGCTACCCGGCGGTGCTCGTCCGCCTGGATCGCATCGGCGTCGCGGACCTGCGCGAGGTGATCGTCGAGGCGTGGCTGGCGCGAGCGCCGAAGCGGCTCGCCGACGCGTTCCTGGCGGGCGAGGGGGAGGAGCCGGTCGTCACGCCGCCGGCGTGACGAACTCCGGCTGGTCGAGCACCCGCAGCCACGTGCCGTCGGACTGGCGGCGCGCGACCTGGGCGCGGGCGCCGGCGCCGTCCTTCGGCGGCGTCGAGGTGAGCGCGAGGTCGCCGCTGATGAGCGTCGGCAGAGGCGGCTCGGGCTCGAAGCGCGGGCGGTCGGCGAGGATTCGCCGCCAGAGCGCGCGGATCGCCTCCCGGCCGACGGTCTGGGCGCATGGGGGATAGGCCATGACGGCCTCGTCCTCGTAGAGCGCGGCGATGCCGTCCGCGTCGCCGGCGTTGGCGCGCTCGACGAACAGGCGCGTCAGGTCCTCGGGGTGGTGGGCCTTCTCGAAGGTGGTCATGGCGAGCTCGGCGCGCCGCTCATCGATCGCTCCTCGCGGGTAGCGCGGCTCACGCCGGCCGGCGCCGCCGCGCTCGACCATGCGCGGGTCGCGCTGGCGGCGGCGGCCGCGGTGCGGGCTGCGGTCGACGACGTCACCGGCCTCGTGCGCGGCGCGCTCGTCGTGGGGATGGTGAGCGGCTGCACGGTCACGCCGCTGTTCGACGCCCTCGCCGCGTTCCGGCGCGAGCATCCCGGGATCGAGCTGACGCTCGGCGAGGACCCGTCCGACCGCCTCGTCGACCAGGTCCACGCGGGCGCGGTCGACGTCGCGCTGATCGGCACGCCGGAGCCGCCGCCGTCCGGTCTGGAGGCGCTCGTCGTCGTCAGCGAGCCGCTCGTCGCCGCGGTCCCCGAGGACCATCCGCTGGCCGCGCGCGAGCGCATCGGCCTCGCCGAGCTCGCCGAGCACACGCTCGTGACGATGCCCCGCGGCACCGGCATCCGCGCGGTGCTCGACCAGGCGTGCGCCGCCCGCGGGCTCGCCGTCGAGATCGCCCTGCAGGCCAGCGCGCCCGAGGCCGTCGCCGACCTCGCCGGCCGCGGTCTCGCCGTCGCTGTGCTGAGCGCGTCGATGGTCGCAGGCCGTGCCGGCCTGCGGGCGCTGGCGATCGACGACCTCGACGCCTCCGCCGCCCTCGCGCTCGTCTGGCGCCCGGGCGAGCCGCCGGCCTTGCGCGCGCTGCTGGCGGACCTCCGCGCGGCGTTCGAGGCGACCGCGGCGGCGGCGCGCGCCGCGGCCGCGGCGCCGCGGCGCTGACCCCGCCCGGCGCGCCGGGCCGACCCTCGCCACGCGCCACCTGGCGCGCGCCCCGCGGCCCTGCGAGGATCGCGCCGTCCTCCCATGCGCCCGCGCCGCGGGCGGCCTGGGTCCTTCGACGTCGCGAGAGGGGTCGCCATGACCTTCATCCAGACGGTGGCGCCGGACGCTGCGACCGGGCCGGTCGCCGAGCTCTACGACGCCGAGCGTGCCGCGCACGGCCACGTCCCGAACTACGCCCGGGCGTTCTCGCTGCGGCCCGCCGCCTACACGGCATGGCGTGCGCTCCTCGGCGCGATCGCGGCCGACATGGACCCGCGTCGGTACGAGCTCGCGACCGTCGCCGCGGCGCGCCGGCTGCGCTCGAGCTACTGCACGCTCGCTCACGGCCGCGTGCTCGCCGACCGCTTCCTCGGCGCCGACGCGGTGCGGGCGATCGTCGCCGACCACCGCTCCGCCGGCCTCGACGAGGTGGAGGTCGCGATCATGGACCTCGCCGACCGGGTCGCCGAGGACGCGACGAGCGTCACCGAGCAGGACGTCGAGCGGCTCCGCGCGCTCGGCCTCGCGGACGGCGAGATCCTCGACGTCGTGCTCGCTGCGGCGGCGCGCTGCTTCTTCAGCAAGGTCCTCGATGCCGTCGGCGCAGAGCCCGACCCCGCGCTCGCCGCGCTCGAGCCCGGCCTGCGCGACGCGCTCACCGTCGGCCGGCCGATCCCCGGCGTCTGAGCGCCGCGTGCGGTCGCCTCGCCGGGGTCGCCCCGCCGCGGTACGCTCGCGTCGAGCCCATGGCCTACGACGAGGATCTGGCCCAGCGCCTGCGCGAGCTGCTCGCCGCCGAGGACGCGGTCACCGAGCGGAAGATGTTCGGCGGCCTCGCGTTCCTCCTGCACGGCCACATGACCGTCGCCGCATCCGGCCAGGGCGGGATGCTCGCCCGCATCGACCCGGCCGACAACGACGCGGCGCTCGCCCGCGCCCACGCCTCGCCGATGGTGATGCGCGGACGGGCGATGGACGGGTGGATCCGCGTCGCGCCCGAGGGCGTGAAGACGAAGCGCCAGCTCCAGAGCTGGGTGGCGCGCAGCGTCGCGTACGTCAAGACGCTGCCGCCGAAGCACTAGCGGCGCGCGCGGGGGCCGCCCGCCGCACGGCCCCACGCGCCCCGCGTCACGGCACGATGTTCTGGTTGACCCGGAACCGGTTCTCCGGGTCGTAGCGCCGCTTGGCCGCGACGAGCCGCTCGTAGTTGCCGCGGTAGCTCGCGCGGACGCGGTCCTCTCCCTCGTCGTGCATCATCATGTTCACGTACGCGCCGCCCGCCGAGTACGGGTGGACGGCCTGCCAGTACGCGCGCGCCCACGACACGAGGTCGGGCTTGCGCACCGGGTCGGGGTCGACGCCGACGATGACCATCCCGTAGCGGGAGCCGCGGTAGGCGAACGCGGTGTCGTCGGGCGCCGGGTCGCCGGCCGCCCCGTCGATCGGGTACAGGTGCATCGTCGACTGCATCGTCGGCAGGCCGGCGCCGTGCTCGACGTGACGGGCGATCGCCTCGTCGCTGAGCTCGTCGACGAAGTCGGCCTTCCAGTACCACTGGTCGCCGGGCGGGTAGAGGCCGTCGAACGCCGACTGCAGGGCGGGGAACGGCATCGCGTGCACCCCGTGGAGCGCCGGCGGCCCGAACGCGGCGATCGGCGCGAAGATCGCGTCCGCCGCCTCCGGCGGCCCGGTGTAGCACCAGACGACGGCGCACATCTTGCGCAGGTGGAGCTCCTCCGGGAACGGCGGCACCGGCGGCACGGTCATGAACGCGAAGAACCCGTTCAGGTCGCGCGGCGCCGACTGCATCAGGTCGTCGTAGAAGCGCAGGACCTCGGCGGCGCGCTCGATCGGCCACAGCGTCGGCCCGCCGATGATCTCGCCGACCGGGTGGGCGCGGAACTCGAACGACGTGACGACGCCGAAGTTGCCGCCGCCGCCCCGCAGCGCCCAGAACAGCTCCGGGTGCTCGTCGGCGCTGGCGGTGACGAACCGGCCGTCGGCCAGCACGACGTCCGCGGCGATGAGGTTGTCGATCGTCAGGCCGTAGCGGCGGCTGAGGTGCCCCAGCCCGCCGCCGAGCGTGAGTCCGCCCACGCCGGTCGTGGAGATGATCCCGCTCGGCACGGCCAGGCCGAACGCGTGGGTGGCGTGATCGACGTCGCCCCACGTGCAGCCGCCCTCGACGCGGACGGTCTGCGCCACGGGGTCGACGCGGACCCCGCGCATGGCCGACAGGTCGATGACGAGGCCGTCGTCGCAGACGCCGAGCCCGCCGGCGTTGTGGCCGCCGCCGCGGATGGAGACGAGCAGGTCGTGGCGGCGGGCGACGTCGACGGCGGCGATCACGTCGGCGGCGTCGGTGCAGCGGGCGATCAGGCCGGGGCGCCGGTCGATCATCCCGTTGTAGACGGCGCGGGCCTCGTCGTAGTCGGTGTCGGCGGGGCCGATGAGCCGGCCGCGGAAGCCTTCGGCGAGCTGTGCGCCGACGAGCTCGCGGACGTCGGTGGTCAGGGACAGGGCCATGAGGTGCGTACCTCCCACTGGTCGTGACGCCAGCGACCGTACGTCCGCGTCCGTCCGCCGTCATGACGCGATCTGACCCACTTTCGCGCCCGCCGACGTCGCCCGCGGATGGTCAGGTCTGACTATGGTTGGCCTCCGAGGCCCATGTCGGCGCCCAGGACACCGGCCCTTCCCGGTCCGCTACGGCTCACGCCGTCGTCGCCCTTCGTCGGCCGCGACGAGGAGCTCGCGATCCTCGATCGCCTCGTCGCCGAGGCGCTGGGCGACGGCCGCCGCGTGGCGGTCGTCCAGGGGGAGCCGGGGTCGGGCAAGACGCGGCTCGTGCGCCAGGCGGTCGAGCGCGCGGCCGCCGCGGGCGCCGGCGTGCTCTACGGCGCGTGCGACCCCGCGGGCTCGCAGCCCTATCACCCGTTCGTCGAGGCGCTCGAGCAGCTCGCGGAGCGCGCGCCCGCGGTCGTCGAGGCGGTCGCCTCCGGCCCACACGGCGGCGAGCTCGTCGCGCTGCTGCCGGCGCTCGCATCCGGTCCGGCGTCGACGCAGCGCGGGAGCCCGGACCCGGGCGGCGGCCGGTACCGGCTCCACGCCGCGGTCGCCGCGGCGCTCACGGGGTACGCCGAGGATCGCGGCGCCGTCCTCGTCCTCGACGACCTGCACTGGGCGGACGCGCCGACGCTCCTGCTGCTGCGCCACCTCGCGCGGTCGGCGTCCGGGGCGCCGCTGCTCGTCGTCGCGACGTCGCGGGAAGTCGAGGCGGAGACGGCGCCCGACCTCGCCGACGCGCTCGCCGAGCTACGCCGGCTCGACGGCGTCGGGTGGCTGCGGCTCGGGGGCCTGCCGCGGGAGGCGATCGCCGAGCTGCTGCGGCGGCTCGGCCCGCAGGCGGAGCGCGACCGCCTGAGCGCGCTCGCGGGCGCGCTGGCCGACCTCACGGGCGGCAACGCGTTCCTCGTGGCCGAGCTCGGCCAGCACCTGGTCGAGGCCGGCCTCCTGGAGCGCGGCGCCGCGGCGCCGGAGGCGATCGGCATCCCGCAGGGCGTGCGGGACGTCGTCGCGCAGCGGCTCGCGCGCATGGCGCCGGGCACGCGCGACGCCGTCGAGCTCGTCGCGGTGGCCGGCCGGGCGGTGGACCTGGCGGTGCTGCGCGCGGCGGCACCGGTCGACGAGCTCGCGCTCCTGCACGCGCTCGACGAGGCGACCGGCAGCCGCCTGCTCGAGGAGGTCCCGGGCGCGCGGATCACGTACCGCTTCCAGCACGAGCTGCTGCGCCGGGCGGTCGCCGACCGCGTGCCGTCGGCGCGGCGCGCGGCGCTGCACCTGCGGCTGGCGACCGCGCTCGAGGCGGTGCATGGCGATGACGACGAGCGCGTGGCCGCCGACCTCGCCGACCACTACGCCCAGGCCGGCGGGCTGGCGGCCCGCGAGCAGGCGGTCCGTCACGGCCTGCGGGCGGCGGAGGTCGCGGCGCGCTCGTTCGCCTACGAGGAGGCGGCGCGACGCCTGCGCGCGGTGCTCGAGCTCGGGGTCGACGACGCCGCCGCGCGCGGCCGCGCGCTGTGCGACCTCGGCTCGGCCCAGCACCGCTGCGGACAGGTCCCGGAGGCGCTGGAGAGCTACGTGGCGGCGGCCGACGTGGCGCGGCGGCTCGGCGACCCGGTGCTGCTGGCGCAGGCCGCGATCGGCTTCGAGGACGCGTGCTGGCGGCCGGGCATCGACGACCCGCGGGCGGTGTGGCTGCTGGAGGAGGCAACGACCGCGGCGGTCGACTGCGACGAGGGCCTGCGCGTCCGGCTGCTGGCCGGGCTGAGCCGGGCGCTCGCGTACCGCGGCGACCACCCCGCGGCCGCCGCGATGTGGCGCCGGGCGGTGGAGCTCGCCCGCCGGGCGGACGATCGCCTCGCGCTGGCGGTGACGCTCTACCACGCCGCGTGGACGCGGGGCTCGCAACCGCCGGCGGCGGTGCTCGCGTCGCTCGACGAGGCGCGCGATCTGTTCGGCGCGCTCGGCGAGCACGACCTGCGCCACGAGGTCGATGGCTTCCGGCTCAGCCTGCTGCTCGAGGCGTCCGACACCGCGGCGATGCGCCGCGGGCTGGCGGCGCTCGAGCGCGAGGTCGAGCGGGCGGGCCAGCCGTTCTACCGCCACATCGTCGCGTACATGGGCGCCACGCTGGCGGTCTGCGACGGCCGCTTCGCCGACGCCGAGCGCCTCGCGACGCAGGCGCTCGAGCTCAGCCGCCAGCTCGACGTGGGGGCGACGGCGATCTACGGCATCCAGATGTTCACGATCCGTCGCGAGCAGGGGCGCCTTGCGGAGGTCGCGCCGATCATCCGCCATGTCGCCGCGGGCGCCGGCGACGCGTGGGGGCCGGCGCTGGCCCTCCTGCTGGCCGAGCTGGGCATGCTCGACGAGGCACGACGCGAGCTGCGTCGCCTGTGCGCCGACGACTTCGCCCGCGTTGCGCGCGGCGGGCTGTGGCTCGGCGGGCTCGCCTACCTCGCCGAGACGTGCGCGATCGTCGACGACCCCGGGCTGGCCGCGCAGGTCCACGCCGAGCTGGCCGGGCTGTCCGGCAAGAACCTCGTGATCGGCCAGGCGGTCGCCTGCTACGGCGCGACCGACCGCTTCCTCGGGATGCTCGCGGCGACGATGGGCGACCTGCCCGCGGCCGAGCGCCACTTCGAGGCGGCGCTCGCCCACGACGTGGCGCTCGGCTCGCCGACGTGGCTGACCCACACCGGCGCGGCGTACGCGCGGATGCTGCAGCGCCGGGGGCGCGGCGACGACGTCGCGCGGGCCCGTGAGCTGCGGGCCGCGGCGACGGCGACCGCGCGGGAGCTCGGCATCGGGGCACTGACGGTGGGCGCCGGGACGACGGACGGGGCGCGCCCGGACGACCTGTCGCCGCGCGAGGTCGAGGTGCTGCGGCTCGTGAGCGCCGGCTGCTCGAACCGGGAGATCGGCGAGGCGCTGCACATCAGCCAGCACACCGCGGCCAACCACATCCGCAGCATCCTCCTCAAGACGGGCTGCGCGAACCGGACCGAGGCCGCGGCCTACGCCCACCGCCACCGCCTGACCGATCGCTGACCAATCGCCAGCACTCGAGCATCGGCGGCGGTTATGCTCGGCGCAGGGCCATGTCCCTCTTCGTGATCGAACGCCGCTTCGCCGATCAGCTGGAGCTCACCAGCGCGGACGTGCGCGAGGTGGACGAGATCAACGCCGACGAGGGCGTCCAGTGGGTCCTCTCGTTCCTCACCGCGGACAAGCTGCGCTCGTACTGCCTCTACGAGGCCTCCTCGCCGGACGCGATCCTCGCGGCCGCGCGTCGCGCCGGCCTGCCGGCCGACGCGATCGTCGAGGTCGAGCGGTTCGATCCGGCGACGCTGCGCTGAGGCGTTCCGCGCCGGTCGACCCCGGCAGCGAGCATCACGCTCGGCGTCGTCGAGGGCGTGTAGCAGCTCGAGCCGACGCGTCGACGGGCTCGCGATTGGTCGCTTGACATCGAGATCTGGGCGACGGTAAGGTCCTAACCATCTGACGTCTGTCGGCTGCCTATTTCGGCGGCCAGGAGAGAGGAGAGCGGTCAGAGATGGCGCCGGACTCAGTCGAGTCGACGTCCATCACCCCATGCCCGCGACGGTCCATGCTCGTCCCCGCCAGTCACAAACCCAACACCGCCGTGCTCTCCGTGAGCGGCGCCAAGCTGCGCTTCGGCGGCGTCACCGCGCTCGACGGCGTCTTCCTCACGGTGCGCCCCAACTCGATCTGCGCGCTCATCGGCCCCAACGGCGCCGGCAAGACGACCCTGTTCAACTGCATCTCCGGGCTGTACCGGGCCGACGAGGGGAGCTTTCGTTTCCAGGGTCGCGAGCTCGCAGACGCGCCGCCGCATGCGATCGCGGCGATCGGCATCGCCCGGACGTTCCAGAACGTCGCACTCATCCCCTCGCTCACGATTCTCGAGAACGTCATGCTCGGGGCCTACTCGACCGGGCACACCGGATTCGGAGGCTCGGTCCTGGCGCGGCGCCGCGCCGCGCGGCGCGAGCGCGACATGCGCGATCGGGCGCTAGCTGCGCTCGAGCTGGTCGCGCTGACACAGCAGGAGAGCAGGCTCCCGGACGAGTTGCCGTTCGGCTCCTTGAAGCGGGCGGAGCTGGCCCGGGCGCTGCTGGCGCAGCCCACGCTGCTGCTGCTCGACGAGCCCGCGTGCGGGCTCAACCACGACGAGGTGGACCAGCTGAGTGCGCTGATCGTGCGGCTCCAGCGCGATCACGGGCTGAGCGTGCTGGTGGTCGAGCACAACATGAACCTGGTGCGGGCGGTCGCCGACCACGCCTACGTCCTCGACGCGGGCAAGGTCATCGCGGAGGGGACCGTGGCCTCCGTCAGCGCCGACCCCCGTGTCGCGGACGCCTACCTGGGGACGTTGTCGTGAACGCTCTGGAGGTCTCCTCGCTCTCGGGCGGCTACGGCCGCATCCGCGTCCTGCACGACATCAGCTTCGCGGCGCCCGCCGGGAGCCTCACCTTGATGCTGGGCGCCAACGGCGCTGGGAAGTCGACCACGCTGCGCGCGATCAGCGGCATGATCCGCGGTCACGGGCGCGTCCAGCTCGCGGGCGTCGACGTGAGCGGGTGGCCCGTCGATCGTCTCGTCCGCGCGGGCGTCTCGCACGTCCCGCAGGGGCGCGGTACGTTCGAGACGCTGACGGTCGAGGAGAACCTGCGCCTCGGCGCGTACAAGCGCACCGATGCGTCGGCGGTCCATGAGGACATCGACCGGTGGCTGAGCATGTTCCCCCGCCTTCGGGAGCGCCGCCGGCAGCGGGCAGGGACCCTGAGCGGCGGCGAGCAGCAGATGCTCGCGGTCACGCGCGCGCTCATGTCCCGGCCGCGCCTGCTGCTCCTCGACGAGCCATCCCTGGGTCTCGCGCCGACGACGGCGAAGGAGATCTTCTCCGCGCTGGCGGCGATCAAGGCCGAATCCAGCATGGCCATGCTGATGGTCGAGCAGAACGCGGCGCTCGGGCTCGACCTCGCGGATCACGCGCTCGTCCTCGACGCGGGGCGGCTGGTCTTCGACGGCGATCCGAGCGAGCTGCGCGGCGATCGCCGCCTCGCCCAGATCTACCTCGGGAGCGCGGAATGACCGAGCTGGCCCAGACGGTCCTCGACGGCATCGCTAACGGCGCCATCTACGCGTCGCTGGCCCTGGCGCTCGTCCTCATCTACCGCTCGACGAACATCATCAACTTCGCCCAGGGCGAGATGGCCATGTTCACGACCTACGGAGCGTGGCAGCTGACGGCCTGGGGTGTTCCGCTCGGACTGACCATCGCGCTGACCCTCGCGGCGGCCTTCGCCGCAGGTGTCGTCATCGAGCGCATCCTGGTTCGGCCGCTCGAAGGCGCCTCCGACTTCGCCGTGGTCATCGCGACCCTCGGGCTCTTCCTGGTGCTCAACGCCCTGGCGGTCTGGATCTGGGGGTCGCTCATCAAGGAGGTTCCCAGTCCCTTCCCGGATGCCACGTGGAGCGTCGGCGACGTCCGCGTCTCGGTGACGACGATCGGGATCGTGGCCGTGCTGCTGGCCGAGGTCGCTCTGCTCTACGCGCTGCTGCAGCATACGAAGCTCGGCCTCGCGATGCGGGCGGTCGCCGAGTCCGCCACCAAGTCGAGCCTGGCGGGCGTGCGCGTGCGGCGCGTCCTGCTCTGCGGGTGGGGGTTCGCCGCGGTCCTTGGCGCCGTCGCCGGGCTGCTCATCGCGCCGCAGGTCTTCCTGGAGCCCAACTTCATGTTCGGCGTCCTGATCTACGCGTTCGCGGCCGCGGTGCTCGGCGGGATCGACAGCCCCGCCGGGGCGGTCGTCGGCGGGCTCGTGGTGGGCGTCAGCGAGACCCTCGCGGCCAACTACGTCGGGTTCATCGGCAGCGATCTGAAGATCCTCGTCCCGCTCGTGCTCATCGTGGCCATCCTCCTGGTGCGCCCCAGCGGTCTGTTCGGAACGAAGGTGGTGGCGCGGGTATGAGCGCAACCGGGGTGCGCAAGGCGGGGCTCGCCGCCGTGGTCGTCGCGATCGCCGTCTGGGCGCCGTTCTCCAACAGTGAGTACTGGAACTACCAGCTGTCGCTCGTCTTCGTGTGGGCGATCGCCGCGCTCGGGCTCAACCTGGTGACCGGGTATCTCGGGCAGATCTCGCTCGGGCACGGCGCGTTCTTCGCGCTCGGGGCCTATGCGGTGGTGTGGGGCATGGAGGATCAGGACTGGCCGCTGCTGGCCGTCCTGATCGGTGCGCTGACGATCAGCTTCGTCGCCGGATACGTCGTGGGCACGCCCGCGCTGCGCCTGCACGGGCCATACCTCGCGATGCTCACGCTGGCGCTGGGCGTGGGCGTGCTGCCCGTGCTCAAGCAGCTCGACGGTCTCACCGGCGGCGTGACCGGCCGGCCGCTGACGCAGTCCGCCGGACCGTCGTGGCTGGGCACCGCGGCCGATCAGTACGTCTATCTGGTCGCGCTCGTCGCGCTCGTCGGGACCTTCGCGGCATGCTGGGCGCTGACCCGCGGCGAGCTCGGCCGGGCGCTGCGCGCCGTGCGCGAGAACGAGGCGGCCGCGACGGCGCTCGGCATCGACGTTCGCCATCACAAGCAGGTGGCCTTCGGCCTGAGCGCGATGTTCGCGGGCCTGGCCGGGGCCGTCTACGCGATCGTGGTCGGGTACGTCTCGCCGAACGCCTTCGGCGTCTTTCTCAGCATCAACTTGCTGCTTGCCGTCGTCATCGGCGGGGCCGGAACGCTGGTCGGCCCGATCCTCGGAGCGATCTTCATCCAGTTCCTCCCGACCGCGGCCGGCGAGGTCGATCAGGCCTTGAGCGGCCTGGTCTACGGGCTGTTCCTGATCGCGGCGATGCTCGTCATGCCCGAGGGCGTCGCCGGACTCGCTCGGCGACTGAGCGCCGTCGCGCTCACCGTCGTGCGCTGGGTGTCGCGGTCGGGCCAGGGGTCCGCAGAAGAGGAACGAGACGTCAACTTGGTCGATGGAGGAGGACAGGCATGACAGGACGTCGGATGGCCACCTTGGTGGTCGTGGCATCGCTGGGGGTCGCCACGGCGGCCTGCGGGTCACGCGACGCAGGCACCACGTCGGGAGCGTCGACCGGCGCGCCGGGCGTGACCGACGACACGATCACGCTCGGCACCACCGCGTCGTTCTCGGGACCCGTCGCGGCGTACGCGACGCTGACCCGCTCGATGGACGCGTACTTCAAGTGTCTGAACAAGGAGCAGGGCGGCGTCCAGATGGCGGACGGCAAGACGCGCAAGATCCGGCTCATCGCCTATGACGACGGCTTCGACCCAGCACGGGCCATCGCCAACGCGCGACGACTGGTCGAGCAGGACAAGGTGTTCGGGCTCGTCGCCACCCTCGGCACCGATCCGAGCGTCGCGATCAGCGACTACCTGAACCAGCAGCAGGTGCCGCAAGCGTTCATCGTGACCCAGAGCACGAACTTCGGTGTCGACGAGAGCAAGCCGTGGTCGATCGGGTTCATGCCGACCATCGCCACGGAGTCGGGCGTCTTCGTCGGAGACCTGAAGAAGCAGGGGATCGACGGCGCTGCCGCGGCCATCCACGCGAGCGACGCGGGCGGCAAGAGCCACTTCGCGGGGTTGCAGGCGGCCCTCGAGGGGAGCCCGGTCGAGGTCGCGGCAGTCGAGTCCTTCCAGGAGTCCGACCCGACGATCAACCCGCAGATCAGCAAGCTGGCCCGCAGCGGCGCGAAGGTGTTCTTCGACCTCGCGCCCCCGAAGTTCGCGGCGCAGGCGATCAAGCGCAACGACGCGATCGGGTGGGCGCCTCGCCACTACCTCCCGTCGCAGTCCAACTCGATCGAGGCGACGTTGAAGCCGGCGGGCCTGGACCGTTCGAAGGGCGTGTTGAGCATCGCCTGGCTGAAGGATCCTTCGGATCCGAAGTGGCAGGACGATCCCGACGTCGCGAAGTACCGCCGGACGCTCAGCGAGTGCGGAAGCAACCTCAACGCCGACGACCTGATCAGCGTGCAGGGCTACGCCCAGGGCGAAGCGGTTGTGCGTGCGCTGGAGAACGCCAAGCCGACTCGCAAGTCGTTCATGGATTCCGTGCGCAACATGAAGGACGTCCAGCTCGGCATGGTCCTGCCCGGCATCAAGGTCAACACCGGACCGGACGACCCGTTCCCGATCGAGTCGCTGTACCTCGAGCAGTTCGACGGCAAGCAGTGGAAGCTCGATGCCCAGCCGGTCTCACTCGAAGGCCAGACGCCCAAGATCCAGGACGCCGGTTGAGCCGCCACGCGTCGGGTGGCGTGAAGCGGTTGCGCGCCACCCCGCGTGGAAGGGTTCGAGATGCGTAGACCATCCGACTCTGTCTTCAGGCCGTTGCGACCGCGGCGCGCGGCTGATCATGTCGTTGCGGTGATCCTCGATGCCATCACGGCAGGCGTGTTCGAGCCCGGTGACGCGCTCCCACACCAGCGTGACCTGGCTGCGCAGCTGGAGATCAGTCGCCCGGTCGTGATCCAGGCCCTGGACGTCCTCCGGCGCGCCGGGATCGTGCGCAGTCGCCGCGGTCTCAACGGCGGAACGTTCGTCGACTCCCTCGAGAACCTCCCGGAGGTCTTGCGGTCGCTGCACGCAGCGCCCGACGACGACATCCGGTCGGTCCTCGAGGTCCGTCGCGGGCTGGAGACCGCTGCGAGCGTCCTTGCTGCGCAACGAGCCAGCGACGCAGACCTGCGCCACCTCGAAGCGTTGGCAGAGGAACTGGCCCTCGGCCTGGACCGCCCGATCGAGGAGATCTGGGCGACCGACATGCGCTTCCACCTCGCGGTGGCCGCTTCCACTCGCAGCCAGCTGCTGACCGAGTTCCTGACCGCCACCATCAACAACCTCACGGTCATCCGCAGGACCATCACCTCCGGATGCGTCGGGTGGCAGCAGGGCGTCGAGCACCACCTCCGTCACGCCGCCGCACTCAGGACGCGGGACCTTGCGGCGATCGTTCCCGCCGTCGACGACCATCTCGCCGCACTCGAGCAGGCCCACCTCGGTGAGCGGCTCTCGGTGGGGCCGCCGTCGACCGCTGCGTACGCGTAGCCGGCCGGCCGCCGTCGGTTGACCGGCACCCAGCAGCCGTCCTATCATCAGCCATCCGATGTCCTCACGGGCAGTCGCCCCGACCAAGGAGTCGCACCATGTCCCAGGCCGAAGTCCGCGACACGCCGGTCCAGGGCCCCCGCCGGGTCGCCCGAGCCGACCACGTCGGGAGCCTCCTGCGCCCGGAGCGCCTGCGCCGAGCCGTCGAAGCGCTCTACGAGCCGGGGCACACGTCGATGTTCGCCGAGGAACGCGCCAAGGACCTCACCGAGCTGCGCCACATCGAGGACGAGTGCGTCGCCGAGGCGGTGCGCCGGCAGGTGGACGCCGGACTCGACGTCGTCACCGACGGTGAGTTCCGCCGCAAGGTCTTCCTCAACTCGTTCTACGACGCCGTGGAAGGGCTCGCGCCGGCGTCGAGCCCGATCCCGTATCCGAAGAACCATCCCGACGACGAGGAGCTGTTCCATCCGGGCGTCTCGGAGATCGTCGACCGCGTCCGTCTGATCGACAACCCTGCGGCGCGCGAGGCGGCGTTCACCAGCGGGATCACCGACCACCCGGTGAAGGTGACGTTCCCGGCGGGCAGCTACTGGGCTGGCCCGTTTGGCTACCTCGAGGGCAAGGCCGACCGCGTCTATCGCGACCAGGAAGAGTTCGCCGAGCACCTGCTGGGCATCCAGCAGGAGCTGATCCAGGGGGTTCTCGACGCCGGGGCGAGCAACCTGCAGCTGGACTTCCCGCCCTACGTGGTCGTCTGCGATCCCCAGTGGGCGGGCCAGCTCCGCGATCAGGGCTGGGACCTGGACGCGATGGTCGAACGCTGCCTGGACGCCGACCGGCGCGTCCTGGAGGCGGTCCCCGATGGCGTCACCACCGGCCTGCACATCTGCCGCGGCAACTACCGCTCGCGCTGGATCTGGCAGGGATCGTTGGATCCGCTCGCCGAGCGGATCTTCCAGTTGCCCTACGACCGGTTCCTCATCGAGTGGGAGGACACGGAGCGCGAGGGCGACTACTCGTCGCTGCGCTTCGTGCCCGAGGGGCCGATCGTCGTCATGGGGATCGTCAGCAGCAAGAAGGGGCGCGTCGAGACCGAGGACGAGCTGCTCAGCCACCTGGATGACGCGAGCCGGTACATCGACATCGATCGTCTGGCCCTGGCGCCGCAGTGCGGGTTCGCCTCCGACGCTGCCGGCAACGTCCTGACCGAGGACGACCAGTGGCGCAAGCTCGAGACCATCGCGCGGGTCGCGGACCGCGTGTGGGGCCGCAGCTAGTCCCCTGACGACGCCACGCGGGCGGGACCAGCTCCATCGGTGCCATCTGCCGTCCGACGTATAGTCTCGTCGTACCCACTCCGATTCCGCCGTGTGGCGGACGACCCGAAGGAACCGGCCAGTGACCACCCGGATAGAGCGCAAGCCCCTCGTGCAGGAGGTACGAGAGCGGCTGCTGGACGACATCGCCTCGGGGACCTACCCAGTGGGGAGCAAGCTGCCCGCGGAGCCCGAGCTCCAGGAGATGTTCGGCGTCGGGCGCTCCACCGTGCGAGAGGCCGTGCGGATCCTCTCGCACGAAGGACTGTTGGATGTCCGGCCTGGCAACGGCACGTTCGTCATCGAGCAGACGCCGCGGTCGGAGTCGCTGGCCCGCCGGCTGCGCCGTGCCCAGGCCCAGGAGGTCTACGAGGCCAGGCGGGCGCTGGAGCTCGAGACCGTCCGCCTGGCCGCGCTGCGCCGCAGCGCCGCGGACCTCCGGGCGATGAAGGCCGACCTGCGCAAACGCGCCCAGTTCCTCGATGAACCCGAGCAGTTCCTGCGTGCCGACCTCGACTTCCACCTGCGGATCGCCCAGGCGACGAAGAACCCCGTCCTCGCGGAGCTCTACGCGACGTTCTTCAGCGCGTTGCGCGAGGCCCTGGCGCAGTCGGCAGCGCTGCCCGGCATCCGCGAGGAGGGGCAGGGTCTGCACGAGCAGCTGTTCGAGGCGATCGAGGGTCGCGACCCCGACGCGGCGGTGGCCACGATGGAGAAGGTGCTGAACTCGACCGGTCAGCGTCTGGCCGAGGTCCTGGGCGGCAGTCGGCCGCGCCGGCCGGGCGCACGGCGAGCGAGCAAGCCGAAGGCTGCTGCCTCCTGAATCACATGATCAGCCGTCTCTAGTCAGACGTCTGCTGTCTTGATACGGTCGGCGCATGGCTGCGTCGACCGAGATCTCGTACGACTCCACCGCCGTCGCGACGCCCGCAGGTCCGCGCCCTGAGGGCCAGCCGGGCTGGAACCTCCAGCGGACCAGCGCGATGCCGTCGTGGCGCTACCGGCCCCTTGCCGACCGGCTCGCGGTGGACCTTCCGGATCGGACGTGGCCGGGGCGTCGGCTCGATCGCGCGCCGCTGTGGTGCCCCGTCGACCTGCGCGACGGCAATCAGGCGCTCGTCACCCCCATGGACCACGCGCGCAAGCAGCGGCTGTTCGAGTTGATGGTCCGGATGGGCTTCAAGGAGATCGAGGTCAGCTACCCCGCGTCCAGCGAGACCGACTTCCGCTTCGTGCGTTGGCTCATCGAGGAGGACGTGGTGCCGGATGACGTCTCGATCGTCGTCCTCACGCCGGCCCGCGAGGAGCTGATCCAAAGGACGTTCGCCGCCCTGCGTGGCGCCCGTCGGGCGATCGTCCACCTGTACGCGGCAACCGCGCCGCTGTGGCGCCGTGACGTGTTCGGGCTCGACCGGGCCGGGCTGATGCGCCTCATCGTGGGCGCCGCCGAGGACCTGGCGCGCGGTGCCGAGCGGGCGGACGGCGATCTGCGCCTGCAGTTCTCGCCGGAGACGTTCAGCCTGACCGAGCCCGACTATGCGCTCGAGGTGTGCAACGCGGTCACCGAGGTCTGGCAGCCGACGCCTGACCGGCCGGCGATCGTGAACCTGCCTTCGACGATCGAGTCTGCGCCGCCCAATGTCTTTGCCGACCAGATCGAGCGGATGTCCCGCGGGCTGGAGCGTCGGTCGGCGCTCGTGCTGTCCGTCCACCCGCACAATGACCGCGGAACCGGCGTGGCCGCGGCCGAGCTGGCGATGCTCGCCGGCGCGGAGCGCGTGGAGGGCTGCCTGTTCGGCAATGGAGAGCGCACCGGCAACGTGTGCCTGGTCACGCTGGCGCTGAACCTCCACAGCCAGGGCATCGATCCGCAGATCGACTTCTCGCGCATCGACGACGTGCGGCGCACCGTCGAATACGCCAACCAGCTTCGCGTGCCCGAGCGTCATCCATACGTCGGAGAGCTCGTCTACACGTCGTTCTCGGGCACGCATCAGGACGCCATCCACAAGGTGTTCGCGGCCCGCGAAGCCGTGGCCGCCGAGCAGGGGATCTCCGCCTCCGAGCTGCCGTGGGAGGTCCCGTACCTGCCCATCGACCCGCATGACGTCGGCCGCGACTTCGAGGCGGTCATCCGCGTCAACAGCCAGTCGGGCAAGGCGGGCGTCGCCTACCTGCTGAAGGCCGAGCGCGGGCTCGACCTGCCCCGCCGCCTCCAGAGCGAGTTCTCGCAAGTCATCCAGGCGATGAGCGAGGGCGACGGGGGAGAGGTTCCCGCGACGGAGATCTGGCAGGCGTTCACGGCCGAGTACGGCATCGGCGCGGCGACGGGCGCCCTGCGTCTGCGCTCCTACCGCGCGTCGTCGCTCGAGGGCGGCGGCGAGCAGCTCGACGTCGAGGTCGAGATCCAGGGCCGGCCGGTGCAGCTGCGCGGGGCCGGGACCGGACCGATCGACGCGTTCGTCGCCGCGCTCGCCACGCACGGGCTCGGGCTCGAGGTCCTCGACTACGCCGAGCACGCGCTGACCAGCGGCGAGGCCGCCAGCGCGGCGGCGTACGTCGAGTGCGACTTCGGCGACCGCGTCCTCTGGGGCGTGTGCATCGACCACGACATCGTGCGCGCATCGCTGGGCGCTGTGGTCAGCGCGGTCAACCGCGCCCCGCAGCCGCTGCTGCGCTCCCTCGCTCGCCGCTGAGCCGAGCGGCGCGACGCGCGCCGGATCGTCCCTTGCAACCAGCCATCTGATGGGTTACTGTCCAGCAGACGGCAGACAGCAGATGTTTAACGGAGGAGGGTCGAGACGGTGCTGCGACTGGACCAAGAGATCGACGAGCTCGTCGCCTGGTCGAACGAGCTCATCCCCGCGAAGGACCTGTGGCCCTCGCCCGAGGATGCGGGGATCGAGGTGTTCTTCCGGCGGATCTTCGGCAACGAGGGCGACGCGGCCCGCGTGCGTCGCGGCCTCGACGGCCTGCGCGAGCAGCGCGCGAAGGTGGACGGCGGGGACCGGGTCGCGGCGCTGCGAGCCTTCGAGGCGGAGCAGCCGCTGGTGTTCCGGGCCCTGCTCGAGTTCGTGTACTTCGGCTACTACAGCCGTCCCAGCGTCGTCGCCGCCCTGAATGCCAGCCTCGGCTGCGACTACGTCAGCCCGCCGCAGCCGTTCGGCTACCGGATGGACCGCGAGGGGGACCCGACGCCGAGCGCTCGCGGCAGCTACACGCCGACCGAGGCCGTCCGGCCGATCGACCTCGACGCGCTCGCCGCCCACGCCTCGACCACTGAGGTGCGGGCGGGCGCCAACGCCCGCTTCGGCAACTCGGCGACCCTCTTCACCTAGGTCGCCTCGCCCCCGTCCTTCGCAACGTACAGAGGATCGACAAGAGCTATGGCCATGAACGTTCGGCGCGAGCCGACTCCAGAGGTAGACGTCCTGATCATCGGCTGCGGGATGGCCGGCGGCGCGCTGGCCAAGCGCCTCAGCGACGACGGCATCAAGGTCGTGTGCCTCGAGCAGGGCCGCACCATCCACCCGCTCGAGCTCGGCCACTTCGACGAGGAGTGGGAGTGGCACCGGCTGCGCGACTGGAACATCCATCCGAACGTCCGCCAGTGGCCGGAGGACTATCCCGTCGTCGGCGACGCGGACACCAGCATCCGCGTCATGAACGCGATCGGCGGCACGCTGAACCACTGGTCGGCGCACTACCCGCGCTTCAAGCCGGTCGACTTCCGCAAGGGCACCGAGCACGGGATGGCGCCCGACTGGCCGATCGCCTTCGAGGACCTCGCGCCCTACTACGAGGAGAGCGAGCGCGAGCTCGGCGTGGCCGGCGTCGGCGGCGACCCGTCCTATCCGCCGCGCAACACCGACCACCTGCTGCCGCACATCCCGCTCGGCAAGCCCGGGCAGCGCCTCGCCCAGGCCTTCGAGCAGCTCGGCTGGCACTGGTGGTACATGGACAACGGCATCCTGACGGAGGACTTCGACGGCCGGCTCGCGTGCAACCACTGCGGCGTCTGCGTGCTCGGCTGCCCGCGCGGGTCCATCGCCAACAGCGCGCTCGCGCTCGTGCCCCAGGCACGCGCCAATGGCGCGGACATCCGCCCGGACTGCCGCGTCGAGCAGGTCGTCGTGCGCAACGGCAAAGCGGTCGGCGCGGTGTACGTCGACCTCACGACCGGGCAGCGCCACCAGCAGGACGCGCGCGTGGTGATCGTGTCGGGCAACGCCATCGGCACCGCCCGCCTGCTGCTGATGTCTGCCAACGGTGAGCACCCCGACGGGCTGGCGAACTCCAGCGGTCAGGTCGGGCGCAACTTCATGCTGCATCAGAGCGCGCTGATCGAAGGCTTCTTCGACGAGCAGCTCGAGAGCTACAAGGGCGCGCGCGGCGCCCCGCTGTTCAGCCACGAGTTCTACGAGACCGACGTCCGCCGCGGCTTCGTCAACGGCTTCATGCTGCTGATGGTCCGCCAGACGGGCGCCGGCTGGTCGGCGATGGGCTACTCGACGCTGCCGCCGGCCAAGTGGGGCGCCGAGCACCACGACGACTTCGCGTGGCGCATGGGCAAGCACGCCTGGCTGGTGGCGTTGTCGGAGGACCTGCCGCTCGAGACCAACCGCGTCACGCTCGACCCCGAGGTCACCGACTCGAGCGGCCTGCCAGCGCCCAAGGTGCACTGGCGTGCGCATCCGCAGGACAAGGTGCTCACCCAGTACTCGATCGACCGTGGCCGCGAGGTGATGGAAGCCGCCGGGGCGACGCGCATCTTCGACTCCGGCGTCTACGAGCAGCCGCCCGGTTACCACCTGATGGGCACCGCCCGGATGGGCGACGACCCCTCCACCTCGGTCACGAACAAGTGGCACCAGACGTGGGACGTGCCCAACCTGTTCGTCTGCGACGGCGCCTCGTTCGTGACCAGCGCGTCCGTCAATCCCACGCCCACGATCGCGGCGCTCGCATTCCGGCTCGCCGACTACCTCAGGAGCGAGGGGCGCAACATCGTCGGGCAGAAGAAGACCCCGGTGCCGGCATGACGGCGGCCCAGGTGACCGCGCCCACGTCGGCCGGCGGCGTCGTGGAGTGCGAGATGCTCATCGGCGGCGCATGGGTGCAGGCATCCAGCGGCGCCCGGTTCGACAGCGTCAACCCCTACACCGGGCGCGTCTGGGCAACCGCCCCCGACGCCGACGCCGAGGACGTCGACCGCGCCGTCCGCGCGGCGCGCCGGGCCTTCGACGACGGGCCATGGGGCCGCATGACCCCGAGCGAGCGAGGCGCCTGCATCCGCCGGCTCGCGGACATCACCGCCGCCAACGCCGACCGGTTGGCGGCGATCGAGAGCACCGACAACGGCAAGCTCATCCGCGAGATGGGGGGACAGCTGGCGGCGCTGCCAGGCTGGTACCACTACTTCGCGGGCGCGGCGGACAAGCTGCACGGCGAGACGATCCCGACGGAGAAGCCCAACTTCTTCGTCTACACGCGGCACGAGCCGGTCGGCGTGGTCGGGGCGATCACGCCGTGGAACTCGCCGCTGCTGATCCTGACGCTCAACCTGGCGCCGGCGCTGGCGGCCGGTTGCACGTGCGTGGTGAAGTCGGCCGAGCAGACGCCGGTCTCGACGTTGGAGTTCGCCCGGCTGTTCGACGAGGCGGGCTTCCCTCCGGGCGTCATCAACGTCGTCACCGGCATGGGCCCGACCGCGGGCGCGGCGCTCGTCGAGCACCCGGGCGTCGACAAGATCGCGTTCACCGGCTCCAGCGAGACCGGCGTCAAGGTCATGCGCGGCGCGGCGTCGCATCTCGCCCCGCTGACGCTCGAGCTGGGCGGCAAGTCGGCGAGCATCGTGTTCGACGACGCCGACCGCGACGTCGTGCTCAACGGGGTGGTGGCGGGGATCTTCGCGGCCACCGGGCAGACGTGCATCGCCGGCTCGCGGCTGTTCGTCCAGCGCGACAGCTACGACGACGTCGTCGCGATGGTCGTCGAGCGCGCCCGCACGATCCGCCTGGGCGACCCCCTCGACCGCGAGACCGAGATGGGGCCCGTGGCCTTCGAGCAGCAGCGCGAGCGCATCGAGCGCTACATCGCGCTCGGCTGCGACGAGGGCGCCGTGCTGGCCCACGGCGGAGGCCGGCCGGCCGACCCGCGGCTGGCCGACGGGTGCTTCGTCGAGCCGACGATCTTCACCGGCGTCGACAACTCGATGCGCCTGGCGCGCGAGGAGATCTTCGGCCCGGTCCTGTCCGTCATCCCGTTCGAGACCGAGGAGGAGGTCGTCGCGCTGGCCAACGACTCGGACTACGGGCTGGCCGCCGCCGTGTGGACCAACGACGTGCGGCGCGCCCATCGCGTCGCGCACGGGCTGCGGGCCGGCACGGTCTGGGTCAACGCGTACCGCACGCTGTCCTCCTCGGTCCCGTTCGGCGGATACGGCATGAGCGGCTACGGACGGGTCAACGGCATGGAGAGCGTCGCCGGCTACACGCGGACCAAGGCGGTGTGGGTCGAGCTGTCGGGAGCCACCCGCGACCCGTTCACGCTCGGCTGACCGGCCGACCCGAACTGCATCGAAACGTCGATCAATGGAGCACCGATGAGCATCGAATCCCCCAACCGCGTCGTCGTCGTCGGCGGCGGCAACGCCGGCCTGGCGGCGGCGATCGCCGCCGCCGAGCGCGGCGCCGAGACCGTCCTGCTGGAGAAGGGCTCGGAGCCCGAGAACGGCGGCAACAGCCGCTTCACCGCCGGCCTCATCCGCTTCGGCTTCCCGGACAAGGCCTCCGTGCGCCGCTTTCTGCCGGACATGCCCGAGGACGAGTGGAACGAGCTGACGATCCACACGTACGACAACGAGCGGTTCCGCGCGGACCTCATGGCGAAGTCGCAGGGCAAGGCCGATCCCGAGATGACCGACTGGCTCGTCGAGGAGAGCTACGGGATCATCGAGTGGCTGGCGGAGCACAACGTGCGCTGGCAGACGCTGACCTACATCCCGCACGCGCGCGCCACGGGGTTCGCCGACGGCATCCTCCTCGAGTCGGTCGGCAGCGGTCCGGGCCTGATCGAGATGGAGACGGCCGAGGCGCTGCGCCTCGGCGTCGACATCCGCTACGAGCACGCGGGCACCGACCTCGTGCTCGACGACGACGGCCGCGTCGTCGGCGTGAAGGTCCGCGACGCCGAGGGCAAGCTCTACACCGAGCACGGCAGCGTCGTGCTGGCCTCCGGCGGGTTCGAGGCCAACCCCGAGATGCGCTCCCGCTACCTCGGCCCGGACTGGAACGTCGTCAAGGTGCGCGGCGTCCGCTTCAACACCGGCGAGATGCTCGACGCGGCGCTGCGGATCGGCAGCATGCCCTACGGCCACTGGGCCGGCGCGCACTGCTCGCCGATCGACCCGGACTCGCCCGAGATGGGCACGCTCGACAGCAGCGACGAGACGAACAAGCTGTCGTTCAGCTTCGGCATCTCGGTCAACGCCGAGGGCCGGCGCTTCATCGACGAAGGCGCGGACTGGAACACGAAGATGTACGTGTCGATGGGCTTCGCGGTGTCCGCGCAGCCCTACGGCAAGGCGTTCCAGCTGTTCGATGCCGAGACGGCGGGCCTCGTCGACCAGCGCTACGACCCGAAGGCCGCGGTCGTCGCCGACACGCTGGACGAGCTCGCCGAGCGGCTGGGCATCGACGCGGCAGGGCTGAAGGCGACGGTGGACGCGTACAACCGCTCGATCCCCGCCGACGCGCCGCCGTTCAACCCGTCGGCGCTGGACGGCCGGCGAACGGTGGGCCTGCAGCCGCCGAAGACGAACTGGGCGAACGCGCTCGCCACGCCGCCGTTCACGGCGTACGAGGTCGTCACCGGGATCACGTTCACGTTCGGCGGGCTGCGCGTCAACACCGACGCCCAGGTCCTCGACATGTCCGGCGTGCCCATCCCGGGGCTCTACGCGGCGGGCGAGACCACCGGCGGGTTCTTCTACTACCAGTATCCGGCGGGCAGCGGCCTGATGTGCGGCGCCCTGACGGGCCGCGCGGCCGGCTGGCATGCGGCCCAGGCGGGCGGTGCGCCGGCGCTGGAGGTCTCGACCGGGGCAGGTGCCCACGCAGCCTGACGCCGCGTCGGGCGGGTGCGCGCGGCGTCAGGCCGCGCGCACCCACCTCGCCTCATGACCGAGAACATCACCCAGGAGCTCGCGGCGTTCGCCACGGGGCTCACGTGGGACGGGCTGCCCGACGAGGTTCGCGCGATGGCCGCCGCCGCCGTGCTGGACTGGATCGGCTGCGCCGTGGCCGGCGCCGCGCAGGACGGACCTGCGCGCCTGCGCGAGGTCCGCGACCACGAGACGGCCGGCGGCCCGTGCACCGTCGTCGGGGCCGGACGCACCGACGGCCCGGCGGCCGCCGCGATGCACAACGGCTTCGCCGCCCACGCCCTCGAGCTCGACGACGTGCACGTCCCGTCCGCCTCGCACGCCACCGCACCCACGCTCGCCGCCGCGTTCGCGGTGGGCGAGCTCGCCGGCGCGGACGCGCGCGAGATCACCGCCGCGTTCGTCGCCGGCTACGAGGCGATGGCGCGCATCGGGCGCCCGATCGGGCTGTCCATGATCAGCCGGCGCCACGTCCATCCCACCGGGTTCCTCGGCTACTTCGGCGCGGCCACCGCCGCGGGCCGCCTGCTCGGGCTGACGGCGGAGCGGATGGTCGCCGCCTGGGGCATCGCCGGCGGCCAGGCGGGCGGCCTGACCGAGGTCCGCGGCACGATGTCCAAGGCCTTCTTCGCCGGTCACTCCGCCGCGGGCGGCGTCCTCGCCGCCCAGCTCGCGGCCACCGGCTTCACCAGCGCCGCGGACATCGTCGGCGGACCGGCCGGCGTCCTGGCGGCCTTCGACGCGGAACGCCCGGTCGAGCCGGTGGGCGAGCGGCCGTGGGAGATCCTCGAGAACACGTTCAAGACGCACGCGTCGTGCGCCATGAGCCACGCGCTGATCGACGCCGTGCTGTGCGCCCGGCCCGCCGACGATCACCGGCTCGTCGGCGACGTCGAGCACGTCGCGGTCCGCGTCTACGCGGACGCGGCGACGTACCTCGACCGGCCCGCGCCGGGCAACGGCCTGGACGCGAAGTTCTCGGCGCAGTTCTGCGCCGCCGTCGCGCTCGTCGACGGCGCCGCCGGGCTGGCCCAGTTCGCCGACGATCGGGTCGCCGACCCAGGGGTACGCACGATGATGGAGATGGTCCGCCTGATCGCCGAGCCGCGCTACGCGTTCGAGGAGGCCGCGGTCGAGATCGGCTACCGCGACGGCCGGGTCGCGACCGCCGAGGTCGACGACCGGCGCGGCGAGACCGGCATCCGCACGCCGAGCGACGAGCGTCTCGTCGGGAAGGTCCTCGATCTCTGCGCTTCGGTCATGGCGCCGGAGGATGCGCAGACGATCGTCGACGCGCTGCAGCGCTGGCCGCAGGCCGAGCACCGGCGCCTGCTGGGGCTGATCGGCCGGGCGACGACCTCGGTGGCGGCATGAGCCGCGTGCACCGGATCGCTGTCGTCCCGGGCGACGGGGTGGGGCCCGAGGTCGTCGATGCCGCGCTGCACGTGCTCGACGCGGTCGAGGCCGCCGAGGGCTTCACGACGATCCGCACCGAGTACGACCTCGGTGCCCGCCGGTACCTGCGCGACGGTGAGACGCTCAGCCCGGCGACGCTCGACCGGCTGCAGGAGGCCGACGCGATCCTGCTGGGCGCCATCGGCTCTCCCGACGTGGCGCCGGGGATCCTCGAGCGCCACCTCCTGCTCGAGCTGCGGCGCCGCTTCGACCTGTACGTGAACCTGCGCCCGGTGCGGCTGCACGCCGGCGTGCGGTCGCCGATCGCCGACCTGCGGCCCGAGGACTGCGACCTGGTGGTCGTGCGGGAGAACACCGAGTCGCTGTACACCGGCGCGGGCGGCGTCGCCCACGAGGGCCGCGAGACCGAGATCGCCACCCAGGAGTCGTTGAACACCTATCACGCGGTCCACCGCGCGGCGCGCTACGCCTTCGAGCTGGCCGCCGGCCGCCCCCGGCGGCACCTCACCCTGGTCCACAAGACGAACGTCCTGCCGTACGCGGGCGCGCTCTGGACCCGGGTGGTCGACGAGCTCGCGCACGAGTACCCCGAGGTCACCACCGCCTACGCGCACATCGACGCCGCCTGCCTGCACCTGGTCGCCGAGCCGCGGCGCTTCGACGTCGTCGTTACCGACAACCTGTTCGGCGACATCTTCAGCGACGTCGGCGCCGCCGTGCAGGGCGGCATCGGCCTCGCCGCCTCCGCGAACCTGAACCCGGAGCGCCGCCATCCGTCGATGTTCGAGCCGATCCACGGGTCCGCGCCCGACATCGCCGGGACCGGCGCGGCGGATCCGACGGCCGCGGTGATGAGCCTGGCGATGATGCTCGACTTCCTCGGTGAGGCGGCGGCGAGCCGCCGCGTCCAGCAGGCGGTCGAACGGCACCTGCAGGACCCGCGCGTCCTCGCTCAGACCGCGGAGATCGGCCGCCGGATCGCAGAGCGCGCGGCCTGAGGTGGCGCGCCGGAGGACCGTCGCGGCGGCGATCGGCCTGTCGGTGCTCAGCGCGGCGCCGCAGTTCCTGCTCGGGTCGCTGTATCCCCTGATGCACCGCGACCTCGGCGTCTCGCTCGCGACCTCCGGCGCCGCCGTCGCCGCTTCGTACGGCACGGCCGCGCTCAGCTCGCTGTGGTCGGGGCGGCTGGTCGAACGGCTGGGCGTCACGCGGTCAGCGCAACTGTGCACGGTCGTGTTGGCCGTGTCGCTGGGAGCGGTTGCCTTCGTGGGGGAACCCGTGCCGTGGCTCCTGCTGGTGGCTGCGCTGGCCGGCGTGGCGCTGGCGATCTCGCAGCCGGTCTCCAACGCGATGCTCGCCGACGTCGTGGACAAGTCGCGACATGGGCTGGTGTTCGGGCTCAAGCAGGCCGCCACGCCGGCGGCCATCCTGTTCGCCGGCGTGGTGGTGCCGGTGGCGGAGAGCTCAGTGGGATGGCGACCCGTGTTCGCGTCGGCCGCTGCGGCATCGCTGGCCCTGGGCGCCCTCCTCGGAGGGCGGCGGGGCGGTAGGCGGGATACGGGCGCGCAGGTTCGCGAGCTGGCGAGCGCGCGGGCGCCCGTGCGGCTGGGAGTCCTGACCGTGATGGCGGCCGCGGCACTGTTCGCCGCCGCTGCGTCGATCTCCACGTCGGTCTTCCTCGTGCAGTTCTCGTCGACGAAGCACCTCTCGGTCGTGGCCGGCGGTCTGGTGCTCGCTGCCGCGAGTTGCGCCGCCATCGGCGCTCGCATCGGCGTGGGGTGGCTCGCGGACCGATGGCGGCTCGACGCGCTGCGCGCGATGGCGGCGATGACTGCGGCCGGCACCGTCGCGCTCATCGCGCTGGCGCTGGCGCCGGTCCCGGTGGCCTTCGTGGCGGCGGCGCTCGCGGTCGGAGCGACGGCGTGGGCCTGGAACGGCCTGTTCCACCTCGCGGTCGTCACGGCGGAGCCGGCAGCCGCGGCGCGTGCGACGGCCGTCACCCAGGTCGGCATGCAGCTCGGGGCCGGCGCCGGCCCACTGGTGATCGGCGCCATCGCAGGCTCGCTCGGTCCCTCGGGCGCCTGGCTGGTCGCGGCGGCCCTGATGGCGCAAGCCATGTGGATCTCGCTCGTCGCAGACCGGATGTTGCGCAGCCCGCGTGTGGTGCCCGCGGTGATCTGACTCAGGCGGCGGCCAGTTTCAGACGGCCGGCCAGCCGCAGCATCCGCAAGGCGATGTGGATGCGCAATCGGTCCTCGCCGAGCGTGAGGTCCACCCCGCACAGCCGCTCAACCCGGCGTAGCCGGTGGTAGAGGGTGGCGCGGTGCAGGTGCAGCGCCGCCGCGGCGGCGCGCGCGTTGCCCGCGTGCTCGAGGTAGCTGGCGAGTGCCGCGACGACCTCATGGTGGCCGGCGTCGAGCAGCGGTCGATGACGCTCCAGCCCGCAGGCTCGGGCTCCAGCTTTCCCAGCATCTGCCACGAGCCGCGGTCGCTCCAGCGGGCCATGGGCTGGTCGAGACGCCTGGCAACCGAGGCGGCGGTCTCGGCCTGGCGCAGTGAGCGGGCGACGCTGGCCAGGTCTTCGCAGGGCTCGCCCTCCCCGATGGCGACGACGACCTCCGGCACGTCGGCCAGCGCCTCGGGGGCGAGGGCCGCGAGGCGCTCGGCGACGGCGTGCGCGGGTCCCGCGCAGACCACGGCCACCGAGGTGTCGCGTACCAGCAAGAGCGCGCATCGGCTCCCGGCAACGCCGCGTGCGCGATGGGCGGCGGCGGCCAGACGCGCCCGTACGCCGTCGTGCACCCCGGTTGCCGGGCCGTACGCGACGACCGTCGTCACCGCGTACGACGTGGCGCGCGCGATGAACCCGCACGCGTGCAGGTGCTCTGGCAGCCGCCGCTGCGCTCGGCGCTCCGCCGACGAGCTCGCGCAGCAACGTGTCCTCTCGCCGGCGGTCCGTGCGCTCCAGGAACCGCTCGCGATACAGGAGCTCGGACAGCTCGACCGCGGCACGCACGGCCCGGGCGATGTCGTCCTCGGCGAGGCTCGGCTCGCGGTCGACCAGCCACAGGTAGCCGAGCAGCGATCCCTCGGTCCGGATCGGGACGCAGACCCGGCGGGCCATGCCGAGGTCGTCGTTCGCACGGACGCACACGGGACCGTGGGCCCGATGTAGCTGGACGCTGCCGATCAGCCAGCTGGTGACTTCACGCGGCGCCTGGCGGCGCAGGGCGCCGGCCGATCGCGCGACCGGGTCGCTTAGCCCTGCTGGAGCTGGTCGGGACCGTCGCGCACATCTGCCAGACCGACCTCCGCGAGGCCGTGGAGCTCCCGGCCGGCTATGCGCCGCTCCAGGGGCTCGCACGCCGGGTCATCGCGTTCGACGACCTCGTGCCCGACGGCCTGGAGGCGCTCGCGGCGGGGCGGGCGAGCGAGAAGATCATCGTCGCCGTTGCCTGACTGGCCCGGCGTGCGTGCGGCGGTGCACGAGCTGGGTCGGCACCAGGACACGCCGCGGCGGGCGATCGGGATCGGCGATGCGGTCGACGAGCATGCGTACGGCGACGTCCGCCATGGTGCCGAGGTCCTGGCGAACCGTCGTGAGGCCGAAGACGTCCCACGACGCCATGGCGATGTCGTCGAAGCCGACGACGGTGACGTCGCGCGGGATCGCGAGGCCCAGGCGGTGCGCTGCGTTGAGTGCGCCGAGGGCGATCACGTCGTTGGCGCAGAAGATCGCGGTGGGTGGATGGTGCTCGCCCATCAGCTCGGCGAGGCGCTGCGAGCCCGTCTCGAAGCTGAAGGGGCCACGCCGGACACGCGCGTCGGCCAGCTCGAGGCCGGCGGCCTGGATCGCCGCGCGATAGCCGGCCTCGCGGTCGCGGCCGGTGCTCGTGTCCGCGGGCCCGAAGATGGCTCCGAGCCGGCGGTGGCCGAGGCGGACGAGCTCGCCGCCCACGAGCCCGGCGCCGCTGGCGTTCTCGCTCACGCAGACGTCGACGTCGTCTCCATCGGTGGCGCGGTTGAAGAGCACGACCGGCAGTCCGCGCTCGCGGAGCTCTCCGGGGAGCGTGGACCCGAGGGTCGTGGTGGCGAGGATCGCGCCGTCGATGGACCCGTCGGTCAGCGCGTCCCACGCCGGCTCGGTGTGCGGCTCGTCGGTCAGCACCACGACGCGGCGGCCGACCGCGCTGAGCCGGGTGTGCAGGTGTTCGACGGCCTCTGTATAGAAGGGATTGCCGAGCGCGCCGACGACGACGGCGACCTGCCCGGTCGCGCGGGTGGCCAGGCTCCGTCCGCGGCGGCTCGGGATGTAGCCCAGCCGCTGGGCGGCCTCCTGCACGCGCCGGCGCGTCTCCTCGGAGACCTGGGTGTCTGCGCGCAGCGCGCGGGAGACCGTCGGCTGCGAGACGCCCGCGAGCCGGGCGACGTCGTGGCTGGTCGGGTTCGGCACGGCGGGGACCCTACTTGACTCGCATACTGCTGAATACGTATGCTGCATTGTATGCCGACCCGGAAGGACGTTCGATACCTCAAGCCGCCCAGCGGCGCTGCGGCGGAGGTCAACAGCGAGATCGCGACCCGTGTGGAGTCGATGCTCCGCGACATCGAGGCCGGCGGCTCGGAAGCGCTGCGCCGGTGGTCGCGGGAGCTCGACGGCTGGGATCCCGAGAGCTTCCTGGTCACGGAGGAGGCGTTCGAACGTGCCGCGGCATCGCTCGACCCCGAGCTCAAGCGGCACATCGGCATCGCGCAGGCCCAGGTCCGCGGATTCGCCGACGCCCAGCGCGAGACGCTGACCGACCTGCGCGTCGAGACGCTGCCCGGCGTCGTCCTCGGTCACCGGCACATCCCGGTGGGGTCGGTGGGCGCGTACGTGCCCGGAGGGCGGTACCCGATGCTCGCCTCGTCGTTCATGACGATCGTCGTCGCCAAGGCCGCAGGCGTCGACCGCGTGATCGCCGTCGCCCCGCCGCAGCGCGACGGCGGCCTGCACCCCGCGATGCTGTATGCCATGTGGACGTCGGGCGCCGATGTCGTCGCCGCGATCGGCGGCGTCCAGGCGCTCGCGGCGCTGGCCTTCGGCCTGCTCGACGACGACCTGCCGCCGGTCGACATGCTGGTGGGCGCGGGCAACGCCTACGTGGCCGAGGCGAAGCGGCAGCTGTTCGGGCGGGTGGGCATCGACCTCCTGGCCGGGCCGACGGAGGTCCTGGTCGTCGCCGACGGGACCGCGGACCCCCGGATCGTGGCGGCGGATGTGCTGGGCCAGGCCGAGCACGGCCCGACCTCGGTGGCGGGCGTGATCGCCATCGGCGAGGACGTCGCACACGCCGTGGCAGCGCAGATCGACGACCTGCTCGCCGACTGGCCGACGGCGGACGTCGCCGGGACGTCGTGGCACGATCACGGCTGGATCGCGATCGTGGCCGACGACGACGAGGCGATCGCCCTCGCCAACGACGACGCGAACGAGCACCTCGAGATCCAGGTGGCCGAGGAGAAGCTGCCGATCTACCGGGAGCGGCTGCGCAACTACGGGTCGCTGTTCCTCGGCGACCAGGCGACGGTCGCGTACGGCGACAAGGGCGTGGGGACCAACCACGTCCTGCCGACGTCGCGCGCCGCGCGCTATACAGGCGGGCTGTGGGTCGGGAAGTTCCTCAAGACCGTGACCTGGCAGCAGCTGTCCGAGGAGGGGACGGCGTCGATCGCTCCGACGATCGAGGCGATCTGCGCGGCCGAGAACATGCTCGGGCACGGGCGGACCGCCACGATGCGCCTCGCGCGCGTGCGCGCGTGAACGACCGCTGGTCGCTGCACGGGCGGGTGGCGCTCGTCACCGGCGCGGGACGCGGCTTGGGGCGCGGCATCGCGCGCACCCTCGCGGATGCCGGGGCCGCCGTCGTGTGCGTCGCGCGCACGCGCGCGGACTTGGACTCGGTCGTGGCGGAGATCGAGGCCGAGGGCGGCGCGGCGAGCGCCTTCGTCGCGGACGTCGCCGACGAGGCTGCGGTCGCGGCTGCCGTCGACCATGCGGAGGGGCTCGGCGATCTGCGGGTGCTCGTCACGGCCGCGGGCACCAATCGCCCGGGTCGGGCTGCGGAGTACGCGCTGGAGGACTGGGACCTGCTGTTCGACGTCAACGTGCGCGCCACCTTCCTGGCGTGTCGTGCGGTCGGGGCATCGCTGCTGCGGCGCGGCGTGAGCGGGAGCATCGTGACGCTCTCGTCGCAGATGGGCGCCGTCGGCTACCCGGGCCGGGCCGCGTACTGCGCGACGAAGCATGCGGTCGAAGGGCTCACGAAGGCGCTGGCCGTCGAGTGGGCGCCGGACGGCATTCGCGTCAACGCCCTGGCGCCGACGTTCGTCGAGACGCCGATGACGGCCGGGTTCCTCGCGGACCCGGCGTTCCGTGCGGAGATCCTCGAGCGACGCCTGCCGCTGGGTCGCCTAGCGACCGTCGACGACGTGGCCGACGCGGCGCGCTATCTCGCGAGCGATGCGTCGGCCAGCGTCACCGGCCACAGCCTGCGCGTCGATGGGGGGTGGACGGCGTGGTAGGCGTCGCGCGGTCGCGCTCACACGCGGCCTAGGCGCGCGCGCCGTCGCGGTCGAGGAAGGCAGCGACCGCGTCGCGGTGGTCGTCGTCGGCCGCGGCTCTGCCCTGCGCGTGCGCCTCGCGCTCCAGCACGGCGCGCTCGTCCTCGCGGGCGGCGGCGACCAGCAGCTCCTTCGTCAGGCGGATCGCCAGCGCGGGCCCGTCGGCCAGCGCCGCGGCGGCCGCCTGGGCGCGCTCGGCCAGCTCGCCGTCGTCGACGACCTCGTTGACGAGCCGCAGCGCCAGCGCCTCCCGCGCGTCGATGCGCCGCCCGGTGACCGCCGCCTCGAACGCCCACGCGTGGCCGATGCGGCGCAGCAGCGCCACCGTCGTCCCCGTGTCGGGGACCAGCGCCACGCGGCTGAACGAGCAAGCCAGGAACGCGCCGGCGCCGATGATGCGCAGGTCGCAGCACAGCGCCAGGCCGAGCCCCGCGCCGACGGCGGGGCCGTTGATCGCGGCGACGAACGGCTTGGGGCTCTCGCGGATCGCGACGGCGAGCGGGTTGTAGGAGTCGCGGACGGTCGCGCCGGCGTCGGCGAGCTCGTCGGCCGCCGTGACGTCCTGGCCCGTGCAGAACGCGCGGCCCGCGCCGGTGAGCAGCACCGCGCGTGCGTCGGGATCCCGCCCGGCGTCCTCGAGCGCCGCGAGCAGCTCCCGCCGCATCGGCAGGTCGAGGGCGTTGAGGCGGTCGGGGCGGTTCAGCGTGATGCGCCGGACGCCGCCGGACTGCTCGATCAGCAGTGAGCTCATGCGTTCCTTTCCCGCGCGGGCTCGTGGATCGCCGAGCGCTCGTGCCCGGGCAGCGAGTAGCCGCGCCCGCGGTAGTCGAACCCCTCCAGCTCGGTCGTGGCGTCGTGCTGCTGGTAGTAGGCGCGGATCTCGGCGATGCGCCCGGCGCGAAAGCGATACGCCTCGGCACCGCGGGTGGCGACGCGCGGGGCGCCCGGTGCGGGCGTCCAGAACAGCGTCCATTCGATGATCGCCTCGTCGCCGGCGCCCACGATCGCGTCGATCACCCAGCGGCCGTCGATGCGCGCTTGCACCTTGCGCCAGTAGCGCGCCAGGTGCTCGGCGCCGGAGACCGGGCGCGAGCCCGGGTTGGGGGCCAGGAAGTAGTGGGTGACGTCGTCGTCGAGCGTCGCGCGCATCGCCTCCACGTCACCGGTCGAGCAGCCGTCGTAGTAGCGGCGGATGACGTCCAGCATCTCCTCGGCGGTCATGCGGCACCCGATCCGTAGACGTGGAACCCGGCGCCCGACTTGCGCCCGAGGCGGCCCTCGGCCACGAGCGCTTCGAGCAGCGGCGCCGGGCGCAGCCGCGGACGGCCGTCGGCCGCGAAGATGCTGCGCTGCGCCGCCAGGGCCACGTCGAGGCCGATCAGGTCCAGCAGCGCGAACGGGCCCATGGGGTGCCCGGCCTGGGCGACGAGCAGCTCGTCGATCTCGGCGATCGAGCCGCGCCCGGCGGCGTGCGCGGCCACGGCATCGTTGAGGAACGGGATCAGCAGCGCGTTGACGATGAAGCCGGGGCGGTCGCCGCAGCGCACCGGCACCTTGCCCAGCGCCTGCGCCCACGCCACGCCGGCGTCGAGCGTCGCCGCCGCCGTGGCGTCCGAGCCGGCGACCTCGACGAGCTTCATCGCCGGGACCGGGCTGAAGAAGTGCAGCGCCAGCACCCGCTCGGCACGCGCGGAGTCGGCCGCGACGTCGGCGACGCGCAGGGAGGAGGTGTTGGTGGCCAGCAGCGTCGACCGCGGCAGCGCAGCGTCCAGCCGGGCGAACAGGTCGCGCTTGATCGCCAGGTCCTCGGCGACCGCCTCGATCACGAGCGCGCAGTCGGCCAGGTCGGCGTCCGCGAGGGTCGTCGTCAGCCGCGCCAGCGCGGCGTCGGCGTCGGCGGGCGCGAGCAGGCCGCGCTCGACCGCGCGCTCGAGGTCGCCGGCGACCCGTGCCCGCAGGCGCTCGCCTGCGCCGCCGGAGCGCACGAGCGCACGCACGCGGCGTCCGGCGACGGCGGCCGCGTAGGCGATGCCGCTGGCCATGAACCCGCTGCCGACGACGCCGACGTCGCCGGCGGGCGCGGGCGGGGGATCGCCGGCGTCTGCCGTGGCCGTGGCCGTCGGGAGCGGGCGGGCGCCGAGCACCGCGGCGCGAGCCTCCGCCGGCAGCTGCGCCAGCGTCGCCAGCGGACCGGCCTGGTGGCGCGCGCCGAGGCGCATCGCCAGGTCGACGTCGGCGGGGCCGGCGACGCCGGTCTCCACGAGCTCGACCGCCGAGGCCAGCATCGGCGCCAGCAGGTCGAGCGCGAATGGGTCCAGCGTGGCGCTCACGAACCCACCGCCTCGAGCAGCTCGAGCGCATCCGGGTTGGCCACCGCGGAGGCGTCGCCCAGGGGGCGGCCGAGCAGGCGGTCGCGCATCAGGCGGCGCACGAGCTTGCCCGATCGGGTGCGCGGCAGGTCGGCGACGGCGACGACGCGGGCGGGCGCGAACGCCTTGCCGAGCGCCGCGGCGACGGCGCCACGCACGGCGGCGACCAGCTCGGCCTCGTCGACGTCCGCGGACGCGGGGCGGCACAGGCACCAGACCACCTCGCCCTTGACCGGGTCGGGCATGCCGACCGCGACGCACTCGGCGACCAGCGAGCTGGTCAGCGCCGCGGCCTCGACCTCCGACGGGCCGAGGCGCTTGCCCGCGACCTTCAGCGTGTCGTCCGAGCGTCCGTGCAGGTACCAGAAGCCGTCGGCGTCGACCGACGCCCAGTCGCCGTGTGTCCAGACGCCCGGCCAGCGCGACCAGTACGTCTCCAGGTAGCGCTCGGGGGCTCCGTGAAAGCCGCGCGTCTGCGATGGCCACGGCTGGGTGCAGACCAGCTCTCCGGTCTCCCCGGGCGCCACCGGCGCGCCGTCGGGGCCGAACACCGCGATCGCCATGCCGGGCGACGGCAGCCCGACCGAGCCGACCTTGAGGGGCAGCACCGGCGAGCCGCCGACGAAGCAGGCGCCCACCTCGGTGCCGCCGGAGACGTTGATGATCGGGCAGCGGCCGGCGCCGACCACGTCGAACAGCCAGCGGAAGGCGTTGTCGTCCCACGCCTCGCCGGTCGAGCCGAGGGTGCGCAGCGCCGACAGGTCGTGACGGCGCACGGCCTCCTCGCCGTGGCCGGCCATCGCGCGCACCAGCGTCGGCGAGACGCCGGCGACGGTCACGCGGTGGCGCTCCAGCAGCGCCCACAGGCGATCGGGCTGCGGGTAGTCGGGCGCGCCGGCGTAGAGCACGACGGTCGCCCCGGCCAGGTGGCTGCCGAGCACGTGCCACGGGCCGACGATCCAGCCGAGGTCGGTCAGCCAGTGGACGACGTCGCCGGCCTGCACGTCGAGGTGATAGGCGACTTCGGCCCCCGCCTTGACGAGGAAGCCGCCGTGGACGTGCACGACGCCCTTCGGCGCGCCGGTGGTGCCCGACGTGGACACCAGCAGCAGCGGTGTCTCGGGCGGGACGCTCGCCGGCGCCGCGGGCGCTGCCCCCTCGAGCGTCGCCTCCCAGGCGAGCACGCCCGCGGGGAGGTCGTCGTCGCCGCGGCGGGCGACGAGGGTCACGTCCAGCCCGGCGGTCGCCTCGCGCGCCACGGCGAGCATCGGCACGGCACGACCGCGGCGCTGCCCGGCGACGGCCGTCAGCAGCACGCGACAGCCGGCGTCGCGCAGGCGGTCGCGGACGGCGGTGACGTTGAACCCGGAGAACATCGGCACCGCGAGCGCGCCCAGGTAGGCGCAGGCGTAGAGGCCGACGATCGCGTCGGTGGCCAGCGGCAGGTACAGGCCGACGGCGTCGCCGGGCCCCACGCCCAGGCTGGCCAGCCCGGCGGCGGCGGCGCCGGCGCGGCGGTCCAGCTCGCGGTAGGTGAGACGCTCGACGTGGCCGTCCTCGTCTTCGGCGACGAGCGCGAGCCGCTCGGGGTCGCGGCGCGCGTGACGCCGCACGCAGGCCTCGCCGACGCTGATCGCGCCGTCGGCGAACCAGCGCGGCCATGCGATGCCGTCGCTGAGGTCCAGGGTGGTGCGGTACGGCGGCGCGAACGGGACGTCGAGGTCGTCGACCACGGCATCCCAGAACTCGGTCACGTGCTGTTGCGACCAGCGCACGAGCGACGGGTAGTCGGGCAGTCCGAGGCGCCGCACGAGGCGGGTGACGTTGGCGCGCTCGACGACCTCGGGAGCGGGGCGCCAGATCGGCGGCTGCGATGGGGGCGTTGCGGTCATGCGGTGGAGACGGCGGTTCGACCGACTAGTCGGTCGTGTCGCTGGCGGGCGACCTTAGGTGCGCCGCCGCGGCCGTGTCAACGCCGCCGCGCCCAACTGGCCGGATCGGGCGTGTGTCGCGCCTCATCAACCGCCGACGACCGTGTTGCGCAAGACGCCCAGGCCGGCGATCTCGAGCTCGACGACGTCGCCCGACGAGAGGAAGCGGCCATGCTCCAGGCCGCACCCGAAGGCGACCGTCCCGGACCCGAACACCTCGCCGCTGACCAGCGGCTCGGAGGCGGACATGCGCGCGATGATCTGCCCGAAGCGCCAGTGGATGTCGCGCGTGTTGCCCTGCGACCAGGTCTCGCCGTTGACGCGCGCGGTCATGTCGAGGTCGTACAGGTCTGCGATCTCGTCGATCGTGACCAGCCACGGCCCCAGGCTGGTGGCGAAGTCCTTGGCCTTGTTGGGGCCCAGGCCGATCTCGATCTCGTCGCGCAGGACGTCGCGGGCGCTCCAGTCGTTCAGGCAGGTGAGCCCGTAGATGTGCGCCTCGGCCTCGTCCTCGGGCACGTCGACGCCGGAGCGCCCGATCACCACGCCGAGCTCCAGCTCGTAGTCCCACTGCGTGCTGTAGCCCGGCCAGCGGATCTCCGCGTCCGGGCCGAACACGGTCAGGTGGTTGCCCTTGTAGTAGGTCGGGATGCGGTAGAAGGCGGGCGGCACCTCCTTGCCGTTGAGGTCGACGAGGAAGTTGCGCAGATGCGTCTCGAAGGCGATGCAGTCGCGCAGTCGCGGCGGGCGGATCGGCGTCTGCAGCCGCACGCCGGCGAGGTCGAGCACTGCGTCGCTGCCGCTGCCCGTCGCCTGGTCGGCGACGGCCTTGGCCTCGCGCTGGCCGTGCGACCCGGCCGCGACGAACGTCACCATGTCGGCGTACAGCGCGTCCGCCATGCCCGTCGCGGCGGCGGGCTCGGCACCCTGCGCCTCGAGCGCCTCGCGGGCGGCTCGGTGCAGGTCCACGACACGGCGCTCGCGGTCGACGAGGAGGCCGATCGCCTCGCGGTCGCAACCCGGTGTGGTGAACGTGACGAGCTTCATGTGCTTCCCTTCGCGTCGCGGCGTCCGACTAGTCGGTCGAGGACCGTAGCGCGGCCGTCGCCGGCCGGCCAGCGCCCTGCCGTGGCGGGCACGCCCGATCGGGCGGGTCGCGCTTGACGAGGCGCGGCGGCCGTTCCTAGCCTCGACGCGAGGCGCCCCCAGCAGCGGAGGAGGAGAAGGCACGTGGCACTCGCAGAGACACCCCGGCAGGCACCCACAGAGGAGCCGCTGGCGCCGATCCGGCGCCGCGACGGCGAGCTGCTGGTGCGTGGGCTCGGGGAGTACGTCAACGACGTCGAGCTGCCGCACATGCTCCACGCCGCGCTGCTGCGCAGCCCGCACGCGCACGCGCGCATCGTCTCGATCGACACGACCGCCGCCAAGGCGATGCCGGGGGTGCACGCCGTCGTCTGCGGCGCCGACCTCGAAGGGCTCGCCGGTCCGCTGCCGCACTTCTTCGACCCGTCGATCGTCGGCGGCAAGACGGCGGAGATCCGCTGCCTGGCCGTCGACAAGGTCCGCTGGGTCGGCGATCCCGTGGCCGCCGTCGTCGCCGACACGCTCGGCGACGCCGAGGCGGCCGTCGAGGCGATCGAGGTCGTCTACGAGCCGCTGCCGGCCGTCGTCGAGCTCGACGACGCGCTGGCCCCGGACGCGCCGCTGCTGTTCGAGGAGTGGGGCGACAACGTCCTGATCACGCTGCCGTTCGTCGAGGGCGACGCCGGCGACGAGCTGTCCCGCTGCGAGCACGTCGTCACCGGCGAGTTCCGCCTCAGCCGCTGCCAGACCGCGCCGATGGAGCCGCGCGGCTACGTCGGGCAGTGGGATCCCTCCGGTCGCGTCACCCTCTACGCCTCCACGCAGAACCCCCATCCGCTGCGCACGACGCTGTCGACCGTCCTCGGCGTGCCCGAGACGCGCATCCGCGTCATCGCCACGCGGTTGGGCGGCGGCTTCGGGCAGAAGTTCAACGGCTACGGCGAGGAGCCGCTGATGTGCGTGCTCAGCCGGATCGTGGGCGCGCCGGTCAAGTGGATCGAGCCGCGCGCCGACGGGCTGCTGATCGGCGCGCGCGAGTTCGTGCATCGCTTCGAGGTCGGCTTCGACGGCGACGGCCAGGTGCGCGCGATCCGCGACCGCATCGCCGCCAACGTCGGGTCGCTGCAGACGTGGGGCGGCTGGTCGATGAGCTACCCGGCCGGGATGACGTTCCCCGGTCCGTACCGCATCAAGCACTACGAGGTCGAGTCGGTCGCGGTGGTCACCAACAAGGCGCCGTGGAACGGCGCGCGCGGGTACGGCAAGGAGTCGGCGGCGGTCGCGCTGGAGCGGATGATGGACCTCGTCGCCGAGCACCTCTCGCTCGATCCGGCGGAGGTGCGCCGGAGGAACTTCATCGCGCCGGAGGAGTTCCCGTACTGGACCACGGCCAAGCACCTCGACAGCGGCAACTACGCCGGGGCGCTGGACCAGCTGCTCGAGCAGGCCGACTACGACGGGATGCGGGCGGTCCAGGCCGCCGCGCGCCAGCAGGGTCGCGTCGTCGGCGTCGGCCTGGCGTTCGAGCTGACCCCAGAGGGCGGCGACTTCGCCGGCAGCTACGTGCGCGGCTTCGACACCTCGACCGTGCGCGTGAGCCCGTCGGGCACCGTGACCGTCCTGACCGGCGTGACGAGCCCGGGCACCGGCAACGAGACGAGCATCGCCGGCCTCGTGGCGCGCGAGCTCGGGATCGCGCCCGACCGCGTCGAGGTGCTGCAGGGCGACACCGACCTGTGCCCGTTCGGGTTCGGCAACTTCACGAGCCGCAGCCTCACGGCCGGCGGCGGCGCCGCGGTCCTCGCGGCGCGCGAGCTGCGCGAGCGGATCGCCCGGGCGGCCGGGGCGCTGCTGGGCGTGGACCCCGGCAGCCTGGTGTTCGCCGACGGCGAGATCCGCGTCGGCATCGCCGGCGGCGACCGCCTCGCCTTCGAGCACGTCTGCGAGCAGATCTTCCGCCGTTCCTACGCGGTGCCGGGGCTCGACGACCCGCAGATGGAGTGCACGCGCACCGACTCGCCCGACAACTTCCAGCACGTGCCCGACGAGCACGGGCGCATGTCGGCTTACCCGAGCTTCCCGTACTCGGCGCATCTGTGCATGGTCGAGATCGACCCCGAGCTCGGGCTCGTCGAGGTGCTCGAGTACCAGGCGGTCGACGACTGCGGCGTGGTGATCAGCCCCGAGTTCGTCGAGGGCCAGCTGCACGGGGCGATCGCCATGGGCCTGGGTGCCGCGCTGTGGGAGGAGCTGCCCTACGACGCCGAGGGCCGCCCGCAGGCGCGGCACCTCAAGACGTACCTGACCCCGCGCGCCAACGACCTCCCCGACCTCGTGGTCGGACGACAGGTGACGCCGTCGCCGTTCACCACGCTCGGCACCAAGGGCGCCGGCGAGACCGGCGTCGGCGGCGCGATGGCGGCGGCCTGCAGCGCGGTCAACGACGCGCTGCGCCCGCTCGGCGCCCGCCTCGAGCGCTTCCCACTCAACGGCCCGCACCTGCTGCGGGCGATCCGATCGGAGGCCGGGCGATGATCGCCACCCGACTGCGCTACCACCGCCCCGCGTCGGTCGACGCGGCCTGCGCGGTGCTGGCCGAGCACGGCGACCGCGCCGGCGTGATCGGCGGCGGGACCTGGCTGCTGCCGCTGCTCAATCGCCACGAGCGGTCGCTCGACCACGTGGTCGACCTCGCCGGCGCCGGGCTGGAGCCGGTCGTCGCCGTCGACGGCGGCTTCGAGATCGCGGCCACGGCCTCCTACGAGGACGTGCTCGCCGATGCGGAGCTGTGCGCGCAGGTCCCGGTGCTCGAGCGGCTGGCTCGCGGCATCACCGGGGGGCGCCAGATCCGCCACCAGGGCACGCTCGTCGGCTCGGTGTGCTTCCAGAACCCGTCGTCGGAGATGCCCGCGATGGCCGCCGCGCTGGACGCGCAGGTGCTCGTGCGCGGGCCCGGCGGCGACCGCGCCGTGGCAGCCCGCGCGTTCGCGACGGGCCCCTACCGCGTCGACCTGCGTCCCGGCGAGCTCGTCCGCGCGCTGCGGGTTCCGTGTCGCGCGGGCACGTGGGGCTACGTGAAGGCGAAGCTGGCGTCGGCGAGCTGGCCCGTGGCGACCGCGATCGCCTGGCAGGACCGGGCGGCGGGGCGGGCCGAGGTCACCGTGGGGGCCGTGCAGGCCGTGCCGCTGCGCGTCGACCTCGCGCCGCTGCTCGACGGCGACGGGCGCGTTCGTGCCGGCGACGTCGGCGAGCTGGTCGCCGCGCACGTGACCGAGCCGTGGGACGACGTCGTCGGGCCGGCCGACTACCGCCGGTCGATCGCGGGCGTCGTCGCGCGCCGAGCCGTCGAGCAACTGGAGATCGCATGAGCACGTCCGTTCCCGTCCCGCCGGCCGGCGAGGCCGCGGACGCCCCGCGCCGGACCATCGAGCTGACCGTCGACGGCGCGACGCGCCGCGTCGAGATCGAAGATCGCGACCTGCTGGTCGATGCGCTGCGCGAGCGGGTCGGCGTCAAGGCGCCGAAGGTCGGCTGCTACGGCGGCGACTGCGGCGCGTGCACGGTCGAGGTCGACGGGCGCATCGTGAAGTCCTGCCTGATGCTCGCGGCCGCGGCCGACGGCGCTCAAGTGACGACCGCCGCCGGGCTGGGGGCGGGCGGCGCGCTCGACGACCTCCAGCAGGCGTTCTGGGACCACGACGCGTTCCAGTGCGGCTTCTGCGTCTCGGGCTTCGTGTTCGCTGCGCGCGACCTGCTGGAGCGCGTCGCGGACCCGTCGGAGGAGGAGATCCGCGAGGCGCTGTCGGGCAACGCCTGCCGCTGCACCGGCTACGTCAAGTACGTGCGCGCCGTCCACGACGTCGCCCGACGGCGCGCGGGCGCCTGACCCACCCGTCCGGCATCACCTGAGCGGGCTAGTTTCGCGCGATGTCTCTTGACCCGACCGACTGGTCGGACGATCCTCGTCCCATGGGAGAGGGAAGCCGGGACGCCCTCGTGGCCGAGGACGTCGTCAAGGAGTACGGCGCGACCTGCGCCTTGCGCGGCGCCACGCTGAGCGTCCGCGCGGGCGAGGTCCATGGGCTCGTCGGCGCCAACGGGGCCGGCAAGTCGACGCTCGTCAAGGTGCTGTCCGGCGCGGTGCGCCCCAACGGCGGCGTGATCGGCATCGGCACGTGGCGCGGCGGCCACGTCACGCCCCGCCAGGCGCAGGCGCTGGGCCTGGCCTGCATCTACCAGGACGCGAGCCTCGTGCCCACGCTCGGGCTGGTCGAGAACGTGAAGCTCGGCCGCGAGAGCGGCGTCGGCATCCTGCGCCGCCGGCGCGACCGCGCCGAGTGCGAGGCGGTGCTGCGCCGCGTCGGGCTCGACCCGTGGTCGCGCGCGCTGGCGGGCGCGCTCAAGCCGGCCGACCAGCAACTGCTGGAGATCGCCAAGGCGCTGCATCGCGACGCGCGCGTGCTGATCATGGACGAGCCGACCGCGGCGCTGGGCGCGGAGGAGAGCCGCCGCCTGTTCGAGGTCATCGCGTCGCTGCGCGCCGACGGGGTCGCCGTCGTCTACATCAGCCACCGCCTCGAGGACGTGCTCGCCGTCTGCGACCGCATCACCGTCATGCGCGACGGGCGCTGCGCCGAGACGATGCCGGCCGCCGGCACGACCGAGGCGCAGCTGATCCGCGCGATGATCGGCCACGACATCCGGCGGGTGCGCGTCGAGTCCGCGCAGCGCGGCGAGCCGCTGCTGGAGGTGCGCGGCCTCGGGCAGGGCACGCGCGTCCACGACGTGTCGCTGACGCTGCACGCCGGCGAGGTCGTCGGCCTGACGGGGCTGGTCGGCTCGGGACGGTCGCGGCTGGCGCGCATGCTGTTCGGCTGCGAGCCCGCCGATCGCGGCGAGATGCTCCTCGACGGCCGGCCCTACCGGCCCGCGACGCCGGCCGACGCGATCGGCCGCGGCGTGGCGCTGGTGCCGGAAGACCGCAAGCGCGACGCCCTGCTGCTGTCGCTCAGCGCGGCCAAGAACATCACGCTGGCGCGCATGGACGCGGGCCCCGGCGGGGTGCTGCGGCTCGCGCGCGAGCGGCGCTCGGCCGGCGAGCTCATGCACCGCCTGCAGGTCAAGCCGCGCAGCCCCTCGGCGCTGCCGCTGCACATGTCGGGCGGCAACCAGCAGAAGGTGTCGATCGCCCGCTGGCTGCACGCGCGGTCACGCGTGCTGATCCTCGACGAGCCGGGCCAGGGCGTCGACCTGGGCGCCAAGGAGTCGATCCTCACGACGATCCGCGAGCTCGCCGCCGAGGGGCGGGCGATCCTCGTGATCTCCCAGGAGGTCGAGGAGCTCCAGCAGGTCGCCGATCGGCTGCTCGTCATGCATCGCGGCCGGATCGCCGGCGAGCTGGCGGGCGAGGACATCACCGAGCACCGCGTCGTCGAGCTGGCGGTCGGCGGCTCCGCCGACGCCCGCACCCCGGAGGGAGTCCACGCATGAACGCCGTAGCGGCCGAGGCCGCAACCCGCCCGTCGCGCCCGTCGCTGCGCGAGCTGGCCGTCCGTTACCGCTCGCAGCTGGCGCTGGTGGCCGTCATCGCGGGCCTCATGGCCGTGACGGCCTCGCAGAGCGACGTGTTCCTGACCTGGCGCAACTTCGAGAACGTGCTCACGCAGGTCGCCGTCGTGGGCATCCTCGCGGCCGGGACGACGCTGCTGATGGTCTCCGGCGGGATCGACCTGTCGATCGGCTCGAGCGTCTCGTTCAGCGGCCTCGTGATGGGGTGGCTGATGGCGCACGGCACGAGCATCGCGCTGTCGGTCGCCGCGGGGATCGGGGTCGCCATGGCCGTGGGGCTCGTGAACGGGACGCTGGCCTCGTTCACCAAGACGCATCCGTTCATCGTCACGCTCGGCATGCTCACGCTACTGCAGGGCGCGGCGCTGCTCGTCTCCGACCTGCCGATCACCGGCATCCCCGACGGCTTCATCGACCTGGCGGACCTGCAGCCGCTCGGCATCCCGCTGATCATCTGGGCGTTCGCCGCGGTGGCGCTCGTCGTGCACCTGGTGCTGGCGACGACGAAGCTCGGCCGCTGGCTCTACGCGCTCGGCGGCTCGGAGTCGGCCGCGCACCTCTCGGGCGTCCGGGTGCGCGCCGTGAAGATGATCGTCTACACGCTCAACGGCGCGCTCGTCGGCATCGCCGCCGCGCTGTTGATCACGCAGCTGACGTCCGCGCAGGCGCGGATGGGCGACGGCCTGGAGCTGGCCGCGATCGCTGCGGTCGCCGTCGGCGGCACGCCGCTGGCCGGCGGCAAGGGAGGGATGGGCGGGACGCTGCTCGGGGTCCTGCTCATCGGGCTGATCGGCAACGCGCTGAACCTCATGTCCATCTCGAGCGACTGGCAGTACGTGATCCAGGGCGCCGTGATCGTGATCGCGGTCATGGCCCAACGCGACTGACCCACCACAAGGAGGAGAGATGCACCGTTCCCTGCGGGCCGTCGGCGCGACGGCCGGACTCGTGCTGGCCGTGGCCGTGTCGGCCTGTGGCAGCAGCGACAGCTCGTCGACGGCGTCGGCGCCGACCGCCACCGGCGCGGGTACCGCCACCGGCGCCGCGTCCGGCGACCTGGGCGCGCCGTCGCTCGACGGCAAGACGATCGCCTACCTCCAGACCGGCTCGATCCCGTACTACGAGTACACCAAGCAGGGCGTCGAGAAGGCGGTCGCCCTGCTTGGCGGCAAGGCGAAGGTCTACAACTCCGACTTCGATGCCCAGAAGGAGCTGGCCAACGTCCAGAGCGCGATCACCGAGGGCGTCGACGGCATCGTCCTCGAGCCCCAGACCGCGTCCACCACGAAGGCGGCGCTGCGCCTGACCGGTCGCGCGGACGTGCCGACCGTCGTCCTGTACGGCTACAGCCCCGAGGTCGCCGACGACGCCGCGGCGTTCCAGCAGACGCAATGGGAGGACACCGGAGCCGCCGCCGGCAAGGAGCTCAAGCGCCTGGCGCCGACCGGCCAGGTGGCGATCATCACGGGCACCCAGGGGCGCGGGGACGCCGAGGGCTTCACGGCGGGCTTCGAGCGGGCGCTGGGCGACAAGCGCCGCGTCGTCGCGGTCGTGGACGGTGACTGGAACCGCCAGAAGGCGTTCCAGGCCGCGCAGGACATCATCACGAAGTACCCCGACCTGAAGGGCATCTTCGTCCACAACGAGGACATGGCGCTCGGCGTGATCAGCGCACTCGGTCCGAAGGCCAAGGACGTCGCGATCGTCTCCCAGAACGGCTCCCCAGAGGGGCTGAAGGCGGTGAAGGCGGGCAAGATCAAGGCCACCGTCGGCTGGTCGCCGTCCGCCGAGGGGGCGATGGCGGTGCGCGCGCTGAGCGAGACGATCGCCGGCCAGCCGCCGGCGCAGAAGCTGTGCCTGACGCCGTTCGCGATCGACACGCCCGACCGTCCGGACGCGTCGGTCCCGTGGCCACCCACCGAGCAGACGATGGCCCAGGCGCTGAAGACGCCCTGCGCCACCGCGAAGGGCTGAGCCGGCCCGCTGCGCACGTCCCGGGGCGCCGCCGCCGCGCGGCGCCCCGCGCACGCCGTCCGATCCGACCTGTCAGCATGTCGACCTGCACGCCATGACCAAGACGCCGCCGCTGAGCGACGCCCCGCCGCCCGCGCCGCGCGCCGGAGGACGCCGGGCCGAGATCGTCGAGATCGCCGCCCGCCTGTTCGACCAGCACGGCTACCACAGCACGTCGATGGACGACATCGCCGAGGCCGTGGGGCTGCGCAAGCCTTCGCTCTACCACTACTTCAAGAGCAAGGACCAGATCCTCTACGAGATCCACAACGAGATGATCGACGTGATCATCTCTCGCCACGAGGCGCGGATCCAGGAGGGGCTGGAGAGCTACAGCGCCGAGCTGCGGGCGCTGATGGGGGACATCATCGAGCTGATGGAGACCCATCCCGGCCACCTGCGGATCTTCTTCGAGCACCACCGCGAGCTGCCCGACCGCTACAAGGGCACGATTCGCGCCAAGCGCAACCGCTTCCGCACCCAGGTCTCGAGCACGATCGAGGCGGGGATCGCGGCCGGGGAGTTCCTCGACGTGGACGTCGAGCTGGCCACCCTCGCCGTCCTCGGCATGGCCAACTGGACGTACCAATGGCTGCATCCGGGCGCGCCCCGGAGCGCCGAGGACGTGACGGAGTTCTTCTGGCGGATCGCGATGCGGGGCATCGCGGTGGCGCCGCCGGCAGCCGACTGACCGGACGCGGCGGGGCGCTCCCACCGCGACCGCCGGAGTGACGCGGACGGCCCTTGACAGGGCGTCCGATTCCGCTTACCGTCATCGCCCGACCGTCTAGTCGGTCGGGTCTGTCGGAAGGAGGAGGTCAACGTCATGTCAGGTTCTGCGGTCGCCGAGCTGGTCGACGGGACGCGCACGGTCGATCCGTCGGAGGGCGCGGCGCCCGCCGTGACGGTGCTCGTCGCCGACGACCACGAGCTCGTGCTGTGCGGGATGCGCCTGATGCTCGGGCGCGAGCCATGGGTCGAGCGCTGCCTGCTGGCCCGCGACCCGGACGGCGTCGTCGCCGTCGCCGATCGGTTCCGTCCGCAGGTCGCGCTGATCGACGTCCGCCTGGGCGCGTGCTCGGCCCAGGAGATCTGCCTCGCCGTGCGTCAGGCGTCGCCGCAGACCCGCATGGTGCTGATGACCCCCGCTGATCGCGTGTCCCCACGCACGATCGCGGCGATCGGGGCGGTCGGCTACGTGTCGAAGGGCTGGGACAAGGGCGCGATCGTCCGCGCCGTGCGCCAGGTGGGCGCCGGCCGCGTGCCCAGCGTGGCGGCGCCGCGCCGCGACAGCGGGCTGTCGGCGCGCCAGCAGGAGATCCTGCACCTGCTGTCGATGGGCGGGACGAACGACGAGATCGCCCGCGCGCTGCACCTGTCCCACAACACCGTCAAGCAGCACGCCAGCGCGCTGTACCGCAAGCTCCAGGTGCGCAACCGAGCCGAGGCGATCGGTCGCGCGCAGGCGATGGGCCTGCTGGGCTGAGGGCGAGGCGACGATGGAGACGATCGAGCTGCTCGGCCGCACCCTGCACGCCTACGACCTGAGCGACACGCTGAGCAACGCGACGTCGCCGGTCGAGCCCAACCCGCATCAGATCGAGTACCTCGACCACGTCGCGACGCTCCCGATCGCCGAGCAGCTGTACGGGATCGGCCGCGATCACATGCGCAACGAGCGCTCGTGGGCCTACGAGCGGGTCAGCCTCACGACGCATTCGGGGACCCACGTGGATGCGCCGTGGCACTACGCGCCCGACGGTCCCGACGGCCGCGCCGCGACGATCGACGAGATCCCGCTGCGCTGGTGCATGGGCCGCGGCGTGCTCGTCGACCTGCGCCACGTCGACCGGGCCGACGGCGCGACCGCCGACGATGTCCGTGACGCGCTGCGCCGTGTCGGTCACGAGGTGCGGCCCCACGACGTGGTGCTCGTGTGGACCGGCGCATCGGAGCACTTCGGCGAGCCCGACTACCACCTGCGCGGCTGTGGGCTGCGGCGATCGGCGACCGAGTGGCTCGTCGACCGGGGCGTGCGCATGATCGGCATCGACGCGTGGGGCCTGGATCGCCCCGTCGACGTGATGGCCGACGACGCGCGCGCGGGCGACGACGCCCAGCTGTGGGAGTCGCACTACCTGGGCGCCGAGAAGCCGTACCTGCAGATCGAGCGCCTCGCGCACCTCGACCGGCTCCCCGCGCCGACCGGCTTCTGGGTCATCGCGCTGCCGTTCCGCATCGAGGGCGCCAGCGCCGGCTGGACGCGCGCGGTGGCTCTCTATGACCGCGGCGAGGCCTGAGCGCGAGATGGGGATCGACGTCCTGCTGTTGCACGGCGCCTGGTGCGGGCCGTGGTCCTGGGCGCCGCTGATCGACGCGCTGCGCGCCCACGGCCTGACGGCGGCGGCGCCGGCGCTGCCGATCGAGGATCCGGACGCCACGCGGGAGGACTACCTCGCGGCCGCGGCGGCGGAGCTGGACGATGCCGACCGGCCCGTCGTCGTCGGCCACTCGCTGGCCGGGATGCTGCTCGAGCCGCTGGCGCGCATGCGGCCGGTGCGCCACCTCGTCTACGTGACGGCGTTCGTCCCGGCGCCCGGGATGAGCCTGCGCGAGCAGTGGCGTGCCGATCCGTCGCTCCTGGTGTCGGGCTGGAACCGCGGCGTGCGCCGCGTGGGCGCCGACGGCAGCCGCTGGACCGACCTCGACGCCGCGCGCCACACGTTGTTCGGCGGCTGCCGCCCCGACGTCGGTCGTGACGCCGCCCGGCGACTGCGCGTGCAGGAGTGGGGCGTCGCCGACGCGCGGTTCGAGGGCGCGCACGAGACGCCGCGGACGTACGTCGCCGCGCTCGAGGACGGGCTCGTCGACAGCGCCGGCCAGCAGCGCGCGGCGCGGCGCCTGCTCGGCGTCGACGCCGTGCGCCTGCCCGGTGGTCACAGCCCGATGCTCGCCCATCCGGGACGGCTCGCCGGGATCGTGGCCCCGCTGTGCGCGGGCGCGCCGTCCGAATCGATCGACACCAGGAGGGTCAGCTGATGCAGCTCGAGGATCGGACCGTCGTCATCACGGGCGCGGGGCGCGGCATCGGCCGCGCGCTCGCGCTGCGCTGCGCGCAGGAGGGCGCGCGCGTCGCGGCGTGCGACGTGGACCAGCGCACCGCTGCCGCCATCGGAGCAGAGCTCGGCGAGCGCCACCTGGCGCTCACGTGCGACGTTCGCCGCGAGCAGGACGTCCGCGACGTGCTCGAGGCCGCGCGCTCGCGGCTGGGTGCGGTGGACGTGTTCGTGGCCAACGCGGGCGTCGCCGAGGGCGGCGACCCGGTCTCCACTCCCGATGCGGTGTGGGATCGGGCGTTCGACGTCAACGTGCGCGCGCATGTGTACGCCGCGCGTGCGCTGCTGCCGGGGTGGCTCGAGCGCGGCGAGGGCTGCTTCGTGTCGGTGGCGTCCGCGGCGGGCCTGTTGACCCAGGTCGGCTCGGCGCCCTACGCGGTCAGCAAGCACGCGGCCGTCGCCTTCGCCGAGTGGCTGTCGGTCACCTACGGAGATCGCGGCGTGCAGGTGAGCTGCGTCTGCCCGATGGGCGTGAACACGGCGATGCTCCAGCCCGGCGAGGACGGCGCGCTGGACGACCTCGGCCGTCACGTCGTGCGCACGGCGGGCGACGTCGTCGAGCCCGAGGCGGTCGCGCAGCTGATCGTCGAGGCGATCGGCGACGGGCGCTTCCTCGTGCTGCCGCACCCGGAGGTGCTGACGTTCTTCCAGCGCAAGGGCGCCGACTACGAGCGGTGGTTGAGCGGGATGCGACGTCTCCAGGAGGGCGCGCTCGCGACGGTCGCTGGTTCTTCGGAGGCCGGGGCATGAGCGCGCCGCTGCTGCCGACGACGATGGTCGGCTCCTATCCGCGCCCACGCTGGTTCGACTACCAGCTGGCCGGTCGCGACGTGCGGACCGCCTTCAAGCTGCTGGAGCACGAGGAGGCCTACGCCGATGCGGTGCGCGCCGTCGTGGGCGACCAGCAGGAGGCCGGGCTCGACGTCGTCACCGACGGCCAGATGTGGTTCGACGACTACGCGATGGGCATCGGCTCGTTCCTCTGGTACTGGTTCGAGCGCCTGGAGGGCTTCGACCCCGAGCGCCTGGAGCATCCGGCGCTCTCGCGCGGCGGCTCGATCGGGGGTGCGGACGCGTACGTGCTCGACGAGGCGGGCGGGGTGGCGCTGACCGGGCCGTTGGGCCGCGCGCGCTGGCATCTCGACGACCTGTATCGGATCGCCCAGGCGCGGTCCGACCGTCCGGTCAAGGCGTGTGTCGGTGCCGGTCCGCTGCAGCTCTCGGCGATGGTGCACTTCCAGGGCGGGCCGATCCGCGACCGTCACGAGCTGGGTCGCGAGCTCGCCCGGTTGTTCCGGGCCGAGATCGACGCGCTGGTGGCGGCCGGCTGCCGCCACATCCAGATCGAGGACCTCGGCGGCTGGTTCCCCAACGTCGCCGGCGAGCGGGAGGTCGCCTGGGTCCGCGAGGTGATCACCACGCTCGCCGAGGGCGTCGACGCGAGGGTCGGCTGGCACTTCTGCCTGGGCAACGCGTGGGGCACGAGCACCCACGGGCTCACCGCCGGCGGCTACGCCTCCGTCCTGCCGCACTACGTGGACCTCCCGGTCGACGAGTTCGTCCTCGACTTCGCGTCGCGCGGCATGTCGGACGTCGCCTGCCTCGACATCCTGCCGCCGGACAAGGGCGTCGCCGCCGGCGTGGTCGACGTGCGCAACCTCGAGGTCGAGCAGCCCGAGCAGATCGCCCAACGGATCCGCGCGGTCCTCGAGCACGTCGCGCCCGAGCGCCTGACGCTCACGACCGACTGTGGCATGAAGCAGCTCCCGCGCACCCCGGCGCGGGCGAAGCTGCGCAGCCTCGTCGAGGGCGCGCGGATCGTGCGGGCGGAGTTGGAGGGGTAGGGCTCCAGCGGCACCCACCCCGCTTGGCTCGAGCCACGCCGCCACGCGAGCGTCACCGAGTGGCGGCGTACGTGGCGCGGAGGCTCGCCGCTCGAACGCTCGTCCGTAGCGGCCCAGGCCTAGCCATCGTTCGGCGGGTCTTAGAACGGAAGCAGCAGGAACCCCTGAAACGCTGAGGGGCCGGCGACTCGCCGACCCCTCTCTGAACTTCTCATGACCAGCTCTGGACAACTGGCGGCAAACCGCTGTCCAGGCCGTGTCACTTCACGATCAACCGCAGCCCGTGTTGTTCCCGCAGCTCGAGCACGTGTAGCAGGAGCCGGTGCGCTGCATCATGCCGCCGCACTGGTTGCAGGCGGGGCCGAGGTCGAGGCCCATCAGGCGGGCGGGGACGACGGGCGGGGTGTCGGTCATCGCGGCGGCCGCGGGCTGGGGGGCGCCGCCGGCGGCGCCGGCCTCCGGGCCGCTCCCCGCCGTGGCGCCGGGCGATCCGGCCGGCGCGCCCGTGCCGCCGTCGGCGCTCGCGCCAGCGGCTCCGCTCGCCCCAGCCGGGGACCCGTTCGGCCCCGCCGTATCGGAGCCCACGCTCGAGGCCGCGTCCTGCGCCGACTTGCGCGCCCGGACCTCCGGGGTGAGGATGCCCAGCTCCTCCTGCATGTCGACGTCCAGGAAGCGCGATGCCAGCCAGCGCATGATGTAGTCGGGCATCGACTTGGCGAACGGGATCTCCGGGTTCTGAGTGATCCCCTCGGGCTCGAAGCGCATGTAGGAGAACTTCTCGACGAGGGTCTCCAGCGGCACGCCGTACTGCAGCGCGATCGAGATCGCCGTCGCGAAGGAGTTCATCATCCCTCGCAGCGTCGAGCCCTCCTTGCCGATGTCGGTGAGGAAGATCTCGCCGACCGTGCCGTCCTCGTACTTGCCGGCCGTGATGTAGCCCTCGTGGCCGCCGACGTTGAACTTGTGCGTCAGCGACTCGCGCTCGCGCGGCATGCGGCGGCGCGCCGGCCCGAGCTCCGCCCGGACCTTCGCGACCGCGGCGGTGACCGCGGCGTCGACGTCCTCCTGCGAGAACCCGCCGCCCGCGCCGGCCTCCGCGTCCTTGCCCTGCTGGGCGTCGGTCCGCAGCGCCTGCGCGGTCTTGGAGCCGTCGCGGTAGATCGCCAGCGCCTTCACGCCGAGCTTCCACGCCTGGACGTAGGCGTCGGCGATGTCGTCCGCCGACACCTCGTTGGGCATGTTGACCGTCTTGGAGATCGCGCCGGAGATGAAGGGCTGGATGGCGCCCATCATCTTGATGTGGCCCATGTGCGAGATCGCGCGCTCGCCGACCGCCACGTCGAAGACCGGCAGGTGCGCCGGGTCGAGGCCCGGGGCGCCGACGATCGTGCCGTGCTCGTTGACGTAGGCCTCGATCTGCTCGATCGCGTCCTCGCCGTAGCCGAGCGTCTGCAGCGCCATCGGGATCGTGCGGTTGACGATCGTCATCTGGCCGCCGCCGACGAGCTCCTTGTACTTGACCAGCGAGAAGTCGGGCTCGACGCCGGTCGTGTCGCAGTCCATGAGGAAGGAGATCGTCCCGGTCGGCGCGAGCACGGTCGCCTGCGCGTTGCGGTAGCCGTTGTGCTCGCCGACGGCGACGGCCTCGTCCCAGGACTGGCGCGCGGCCGCCAGCAGCTCCTCGTCGCGGGTGAAGCGGTCCGGGATCGCGTAGGACGCGTCGCGGTGCATCCGCATGACCGCGTTGTGCGGCTCGCGGTTCTCCTCGTAGCGCTCGTACGGCCCGATCGCGCCCGCGATCCGCGCCGAGCCGAGGTACGCCCGGCCGGTCATGAGCGCGGTGATCGCGGCGGCGGTCGCGCGGCCCTCGTCGGAGTCGTACGGCATGCCGTTCGACATCAGGTACGCGCCGAG
>CAYRCB010000021.1:0-128524 GCA_964422645.1 uncultured Solirubrobacteraceae bacterium
ACTACGACGACTGGCACTTCAACGTCCGCCCGTCCAACACCGAGCCGCTGCTGCGCCTGACGCTCGAGTCGCTCGTGTCACGGGAGGACATGGAGCGCCGACGGGACGAGGTCCTTGCCGTCATCCGCTCCTGACGCGGGCATCCACTGCCTCGCGGTGCCGACGCCGTTCGCGGTCGGGCGGGTCAACTGCTACCTGATCGAGGACGACCCGCTCACGCTGATCGACGTCGGCCCGAACTCCGGGACGTCGCTGGACGTCCTGGAGGCCGCGCTGGCCGAGCACGGTCGGACCGTCGAGGACCTCGAGCGGATCGTCGTCACCCACCAGCACATGGACCACGTCGGCCTGCTGGCGATCCTCGCTCGGCGCTCGGGCGCCGAGGTCTGCACGCTCGACCTGCTCGCCCCGTGGCTGGCGTCCTACAGCGAGGAGATGGAGGCCGACGACCAGTTCGCCGAGGGCGTCATGGCCCGCCACGGCATCCCCGAGGAGGTGCGCTACGCGCTGCGGGCGGTGTCGCGGCTCGCCCGCGGCTGGGGCGCCGGCGCGACGGTCGACCGGGCGCTGCCCGACGGCGGCGCCCTCGAGTTCGCCGGCCGCACCCTGCAGGTGCTGCATCGGCCCGGTCACTCGCCCTCCGACACGCTCTTCCACGACGCCGAGCGTGGCGTCCTGCTCGGCGGCGACCACCTCATCGGCCACATCTCGTCCAACCCGCTCGTCTCCCGCCCGCTGGACGGCAGCGACGAGCGCCCGCACGCGCTGGCGATCTACCTCGAGTCGCTGCGTCGCACGCAGGAGCTTGAGCTCGAGCTCGTGCTCCCCGGCCACGGCGAGCCGATCGACGACCATCGGACGCTGATCGCCGAGCGCTTCCGCGGCCACGCGCGCCGCGCCGACAAGCTCGCCAAGCTCGTCGCCCGGCAGCCGATGACGGCCCATGAGCTCGCCCACGCGCTGTGGGGCAACGTCGCGGTCACCCAGGCGTACCTCACGCTCAGCGAGGTCCTGGGCCACACCGACCTGCTCGTCGCCGAGGGCCGCGTGCGCGAGGTCGTCGACGACGACGGCGTCGCGCGCTTCGAGGCCGTCCGCTAGAGCTCGACGACGCGGCGCTGCGCCGACGACGCCTGCGCCGCCTCCAGCACGCGCAGGCCGGCGACGGCGTCGACCGGGTCGACCGGCAGCGCGCCGCCGCGCTGTGCGATGACGACGCCGGCGTAGAAGCCGCGGGAGCGGCCCGGCTGCGTCGGGATCGTCTGACGCTCGTCGCCCGCGCTGAGATGGCCCCACGCCGTCTCGTCCTCCTCGCCGAAGCCGGCGTCCGTGGGCGACGTGCCGGCCCGCAGCTGCGCCTCCTGGACGTCGAGCCCGTGCTTGACGAAGGTCGCCGCGGTGCCGAGCACGCGCAGGCGCGGCGCGGGCTCGCCGGCCAGGACGCTGGCCGACAGGTGCGAGCGTACGCCGTTGTGATGGGTGATCGCGACGAAGCTGTCGTCGTCGACCTGCGCGCCGTCGCGGCGGGCATCGAGCTCGGCGTAGACGCTCGCGGCCGGCCCGAAGAGCACGAGCGCCTGGTCGACGAGGTGGGTGCCGAGGTCGTAGAGCAGCCCGCCGGCCTGCGCCGGGTCGGCCTGCTCGCGCCAGGCGGCGGCCACCTGTGGGCGCCAGCGGTCGAAGCGCGACTCGAACCGGACGACGTCCCCCAGCGCCCCCAGCTCGACCAGGCGCTGGAGCGTCAGGAAGTCGCCGTCCCAGCGACGGTTGTGGAACGGGATCAGCAGGCGACCGCGCGTCTGGGCCTCGTCGACGAGCGCCTGGGCCTCGGCGGCCGTCGGGGCCAGCGGCTTGTCGACGACGACGTCGAGGCCGGCCTGCAGCGCGGCGCGGGCGAACGCGACATGGGTGGCGTTGGGCGAGGCGACGACGACCAGGTCGACGTCGCCGGCGCGGGCCCAGAGCTCGTCGGCGCTCTCCAGCAACGCGGCGCCGGGATGGGCGGCGGCCGCGGCATCGCGGCGCTCGGGATTGCGCACGACGATCGCGGCCAGCTCGAGGTTGGGCTCGGCCTCGATGAGCGGGGCGTGGAACACGGCGCCGGCAAGGCCGTAGCCGATGAGGGCGACGCGGGCGCTCACGCGCTCATCCCGCCAGGCTCGCGTTCTGGTAGGCCGGGTCCCCGGTGACCTCGTCGCCGAGCCACTCGGGACCGGACCAGCCCTCGGCGTCGGCCTCGCTGGGGAACTCGACCTCGGCCAGCAGCAGGCCCTCGTTGGCGCCGCCGAAGACGTCGAGCTCGATCGTGCGCCCGCCGGCGGGGATGCGGTGGCGGACCTTCTCGACGCGGCGGCCCTCCGTGAGCGGCCAGAGCCGATCGAAGCGCTCGCGCTCGATGGCGATCTCCTCCTCGGCGCGGACGAGGCCGTCGCCCGCCTTGATCGTCAGCAGGGTGCGATCGTCCAGGCGGCGCAGGCGCACCTCGACGTCGCCGCGCGCGAGGTAGCCCTGCGCGATGTGCTGCGCGGCCCCGGAGTCGAGGTCGTCGGGCAGGCGGTCGACGAGGAACTTGCGCTCGACCTCGGTGCCGGACCGGTCGGCCCACGTCGCGACCAGTGCGCGGTCGTGCTCGTAGGAGAGGCGCTCGAGAGCGCGCCGCGGCGTCAGCCAGGCGATCTCGTCGACCTCGTCGTTGGGCGCGAAGCCCCCGTCCTCGCGCACTGCCATGGCCCAGTAGCGCACGGTCTTCGGCCGGCCGCGCTGATCGGTGTAGCGGGCCGCCTCGAGCTCCTCGCCCAGCTCGCAGCGCAGGTTCGCCTCCTCCTCGACCTCGCGCAGGGCCGCCTCCTCCCAGGTCTCCCCGGCGTCGAGCTTGCCCTTGGGCAGCGACCAGTCGTCGTAGCGCGGTCGGTGGACGACCAGCACGCGGCCGTCACGGTGGACGAGACCGCCGGCGGCGCGGACCTCAGCGCTCATCGCGCTCCAGGTGGTCGATGTTGGCCCGGTCGTCCGGATCGGCGCTGGGCTCGGCCGCGAACCAGGCGTCGAGGATCTCCTCGAGCACCGCGGGCGACGTGGCGCGCAGCGACAGGGCGAGCACGTTGGCGTCGTTCCAGCGGCGCGCGCCGGCAGCGGTGGCGGCGTCTCCGCAGAGCGCCGCGCGGACCCCGGGCACCTTGTTGGCGGCGATCGAGGCGCCGGTGCCGGTCCAGCAGCAGACCACGGCCTGCTCGGCGCGGCCCTCGGCGACGTCGCGCGCCGCGCGCGCCGAGCACCAGGCCCAGTCCGCGCGCTCGCCGGGGCGCAGGGCGCCGTGCGGAACCGGCTCGTGGCCGCGCTCGCGCAGCTGCTCCACCACGAGGTCGGCGACCCCGGTGCGCTCATCGGCGGCGACGGCGATCCGCATCTCCGTGGAGGCTACTCAGCGCCGGCCGCGTGCGGCGGTCGCCCAGGCCAACGCGTACGCTTGCGCGCCGTGGTCGAGGTGGTCATCAACGCGCGGGCGGCGGCGCGACGGCAGCTCAGCGGCGTCGAGCGCTGGGCGGTGGAGCTGAGCGAGCGGCTGCCGGGGCTGCGACCGGGCGCGTACGTCGTCGCCCGTCCGCCGCGGGCGCTCGCCTACCAGGCCGGCCAGGCCTGGGAGCAGACGGCGCTGCCGGCGATCGCGCGGCGCCGGGGCGCACGGCTGATCCTCAACCCGGCCAACCTCGCGCCGCTGGCCTGGCCGGCCAACGTCGTCGTCATCCACGACGCCGTCGCCCTGACGCACCCCGAGTGGTTCGCTCCCGCCTACGTCGCCTGGCACCGCCGCGCGCTGCCGACCATCGCCCGGCGGGCGACGCGCGTCATCACGGTCTCGGAGTTCTCGCGCGGCGAGATCGCGGCGACCACGGGCGTCGACCCGCGCTCGATCGCGGTCGTCCCCGGCGGGGCCGACGAGCGCTTCTCCCCTGCCGTCGATCCCGCCCCGGCCCGCGCCGCGCTCGGTCTCACGCGACCGTACGCGCTGACCGTCGCCGGCGAGGGCGCGCGGAAGAACCTCGTCGTGCTCGCAGCGGCCGCCCGCGCGCTCGCCGCCCACGGGATCGACCTGGTGGCCGCCGGGTCGCGGCGCGCGCATCACGGCTCGGCGCCGGGCGTCGAAGGCGTGCGCACGCTCGGCTACGTCGACGACGCGCTGCTGCCGGCGCTGTACGCCGGAGCACGAGCGTTCGTCCTCCCGTCGCTGCACGAAGGCTTCGGGCTGCCGTGCGTGGAGGCGATGGCGGCCGGCGTGCCGGTCGTCGCCGCCGACCGCGGGGCGCTGCCCGAGACGTGCGGCGACGCGGCGCTGCTCGTCGAGCCGCAGCGGCCCGACCTCGTGGCCGAGGCGCTCGTCGCCGCGTGCACGGACGAGGCCACGGCGACACGGCTGCGGGCGGCCGGACGGGAGCGCGCCGCGACGTTCACGTGGGCGGCGACCGCCCAGCGGGTAGATGCAGTTCTGGCCGATGCCGGATCTACGGTCTGATCCTTCATGCCGGATTCGCAAGAGCACACGATCGTCACCCCCGAAGGCGTCCGTGACGGCGACCCGCTCGCCCTGAGCGGGCTCACCGCGCGCCGCGGCCGCGCCGTCCTCGCCTACGCCGACCGCGTTGCCGCCCCGGGCCGCTCGGCCGACGCCGCGGCCGCCGCCTTCGCCTGGTTCCGCCGCGCCGTCGTGGAGGCCACCGATCCCTACGCCGTCGATCCCGAGCGCACGCTGCTGCGCGGCGCCCGCTACACCGCCGCCGCCCACGCCCCGCGGGTGCTGCCGCTGCGGGCTCGACTGCGCGGCGGGGCCGCCCCGTGCGAGCTCGTCCCCGAGCTGCTGGCCGCCCGCGCCGAGCGCGAGCTGAGCGACGCCGACATCTCGCGCCTGACCCGCCACCTCGGTCGCTGCGCGCCGTGCCGCGCGGCGGAGGAGCGCTTCCGGCTGGGCGAGCGCGCCTACCGCGACGCCCCCGACGTCCCGCCGCCGGCGCCCGCCGCCGAGGCGATCATGGCCGCGCTGCTGGCGGCGGCGCCGCGGCCGGCCGCGGAGACGCCGGCTCCGCCCGCCCCGAGCCCCGAGCCGCCGCCGGCGCCCGAGCCGATCCCGCAGGACCCGCCGCCGCCGGACGACGTGCCCGAGGAGCCGCTGCCGCACCCGATCCCGCCGGTCACGCCGCCCGCGGTCGACGTCGCGGCGATCGACCGCGAGCCGTTCGTGCCCGAGCCCGCGCCGGGCGAGGTACGCGCAGCGCGGATCGAGCAGGTCGAGACGATCGCGGCGACTGCGCCGGCGTGGGCCCACGCCGAGCCCGGCCACCTCGACGCCGCGCCGGCGACGCTGCTCGCCGAGCCCGCATCCGCGGCCTACCACACGACCGACGTCCGCCAGCCCACGTACGAGTTCGACGCCCTCCCGGCCGAGGCGTTCGACCTCGCTCCGCAGCCGGCGGCGCGCCGCAGCGCGTGGGCGATGCTCGCGGTCGGGGCACTGGTCCTCGTCGTCCTCGCGGCGCTGATCGTCGTCGGCATCGCCGTCGCGGACGTGATGCAGAGCTGACGATGGGCGACCCGGCGCTGGAGGACGAGATCCGCCGCGTCGGCACCGCCCTCAGCGCCGCCTTCCCGTCGAGCGCCCGCCACCCGCTCAAGGCGCTCGACCAGAAGGCGATGGACCTCACCGCCCGCGACGCCGAGCTGCGCGCCGCGCTCTTCCGCTTCGTCGACGTGGCGCCCGCCTGCCGCTCGCTCGACGACCTCGCCGCCCACCTGACCGGCTTCCTCGCCGAGGTCGACGCGCGGCCGCCGCCCCTGGCCGCCGCGATGCGCATGGCCGACTCGGCCGCCGGGCGGCGCGCCCTCGGCATGGCCGCGGCCGCCGGCGTGCGCCACATGGCCCACCGCTTCATCGTCGGCGAGACGCCGCAGGCCGCCGCCGCGCTCGTGCGCCGGCTGTGGGACGACGGCGTCGCCACCTCGGTCGACCTGCTCGGCGAGGCGACGGTCACCGCCGCTGAGGCCGACCGCTACGCGGCCCGCTGCACGGACGCGCTGCGCCGCCTGCACGACATCCACGCCGACCTGCCGTCCCGCCCGCAGCTGGAGCGCGACGCCCTGGGACCGATCCCGCGCGCGAACCTCTCGGTGAAGGTCTCCGCGCTCACGCCGCTGCTGCGCCCCGAGGCCCCGCATCGCGGCATCGAGGACGCGGGCCGTCGCCTGCGCGCCCTGCTGCGCGAGGCGCGCCAGCTCGACGCCCACCTCCACGTCGACATGGAGTCCCTGGACTCGCGCGAGGCGATCGTCGAGCTGGTCCTCTCGCTGCTGGCCGAGGAGGAGCTCGCGCGCGGGCCCTCGGCGGGCATGGTCGTGCAGGCCTACCTGCGCGACAGCGGCGAGCTCGTCGAGCGCCTGCTGGACTGGTCGCGCGCCACGCCGCGCGGGTATCCCCTCGTCGTGCGGCTCGTGAAGGGCGCCTACTGGGATCACGAGGTCGTCGAGGCCCGCCAGCACGGGTGGCCGTCCCCGGTCTACGACGTCAAGGCCGACTGCGATCGCAACTTCGAGGCGCTCACCGCCCGGCTGCTGGAGGCGCGCGCGGCCGGGGCGCCGATCCGTGTCGCGGTCGCGTCGCACAACCTCCGCTCGGTCAGCCACGCGATCGCCGTCAACCGGCACACCGGCGGCGACGACGCCGACCTCGAGCTCCAGGTCCTGCGCGGCCTCGGCGACGACCTCCAGGCTGCGCTCGCGGCCGAGGGGTTCCGCGTCCGCGCCTACTGCCCGGTCGGCGACCTCGTCGCCGGCATGGCCTACCTCGTGCGCCGGCTGCTGGAGAACACCTCCAACGACTCGTTCCTGTTCGCCCGGTCGCGCGGCGCCTCGCTGGAGGAGCTGCTGGCGCCGCCGTGACGCTCGCCCCGTTCGCCAACGAGCCGGCGCTCGAGCTGCGCCGTTCCGCGCCGCGCCAGCTGCTGCTCGACGCGCTCCAGGCGCTGGACGCGCGCCTGCCGCTCGACGTGCCGGTGCTGATCGGCGACGACGAGCGTCGCGGAGACGAGCTCGCCTCGACCGATCCCGGCCATCCGAGCCGGGTCGTCGCGCGCGCCGCGACGGCGTCCCCGCAGGAGGTCGACGCCGCGCTGGAGCGGGCGCACGAGGGCTTCGCGCGCTGGTCGCGGGTCCCGGCCGCGCAGCGCGCCGCGGCGCTCGTCGCCGCCGCGGCGTGGCTGCGGGAGCGGCGTGCCGAGCTCGCCGCGCTGGAGGTGCGCGAGTGCGCCAAGCCGTGGGTCGAGGCCGACGCCGACGTCTGCGAGGCGATCGACTTCCTCGAGTACTACGCCCGTGCGGCGATCGCGCTGGACGCCGGCCCGCCGCTGCTGCAGGTGCCGGGCGAGCGCAACGAGCTGCGCTACGTCCCGCGCGGCATCGTCGCGGTGATCGCGCCGTGGAACTTCCCGCTGGCGATCGCCACCGGCATGACGGCGGCCGCGGTCGCGACCGGCAACGCCGCTCTGCTCAAGCCGGCCGAGCAGTCGCCGGCCTGCGGGAAGGTCGTGGTCGAGGCGCTGCACGCGGGCGGCGTGCCCGCCGACGCCCTCGCCCTGCTGCCCGGTGACGGCAGCGTCGGAGCGGCGCTGGTGCGCGACCCGCGCGTGCACACGATCGCGTTCACCGGCTCGGCGCCCGTGGGGCTGGAGATCCTGCGCGCCGCCGCGGAGGTGGCCCACGGCCAGCTGCACCTCAAGCGCGTGGTCGCCGAGCTGGGCGGCAAGAACTGCGTGCTGGTCGATGCCGACGCCGATCTCGACGAGGCCGTCCCGGCGATCGTCACGAGCGCCTTCGCCTACGCGGGCCAGAAGTGCAGCGCGGCGGCGCGGGTGCTCGCGCACGAGGCGATCGCGCCCACCCTCGTCGAGCGGCTGGCCGGGGCCGTCTCGGCCCTGCAGACCGGCCAGGCCGACACGTTCGGCACCGACGTGCCGCCGGTCATCGAGCGCGCCGCCCAGGAGCGCGTCGCCGCCTATGGTCGTCGGGCCGCGGCCGACGGACGGATCGCCGCCCAGGGCGAGCCCGGGCCGCTGCACGCGACCGGCTGGTTCTGCGCGCCGCTCGTCGTCACCGACCTCGACCCGGCCTCGCCCGTCCTGCGCGACGAGATCTTCGGCCCGCTGCTGGCGGTCGAGCCGGTCGCGGGCCTCGACGCGGCGATCGAGGCGGTCCGCGCGCTGCCGTTCGCGCTGACCGGCGGCCTGTTCTCGCGCAACCCGCGCACGGTCGCGCGCGTCGCCGACGCGCTGCCGGTCGGCAACCTCTACGTCAACCGCGCGACGACCGGGGCGATGGTCGGCCGCCAGCCGTTCGGCGGGAACCGACTGTCGGGCACCGGCACGAAGGCCGGCGGGCCGGACTACCTGCTGTCGTTCGTCGAGCCGCGGGTGGTGACCCACAACACGATGCGCCACGGCCTCGTGGTCTGACGCTCACCCGCGGTGGCGCGCCACGTCGCGCAGGAAGCGCTCGTGCAGGCGCGGGTCGTCGGTCAGCTCCGGGTGGAACGAGACCGCGAGCAGGCCGCCCTGCTGCACCGCCACCGGGTGGCCGTCGACCTCGGCCAGCACGGTGACGCCGTCGCCGACCTCGCGCACCCAGGGCGCACGGATGAACACCGCGCGCAGCGGGCCGCCGTCCACGCCGGGCAGCTCCAGATCGGCCTCGAACGAGTGGACCTGGCGACCGAACGCGTTGCGCTCGCACGTGATCTCGAGCAGCCCGAGGTGCGCGCGGTCGAGCATGATCATCCCCGCGCACGTGCCGAACACCGGCGTGCCGGCGGCGACGAGCGCGCGCAGCGGCTCGGCCAGGCCCTCGCGCTGCACCGCGAGCGTCATCGTCGTCGACTCGCCGCCGGGCCAGACGAGCCCGTCGAGGCCCTCGAGATCAGCCGGAACGCGGACCTCGCGGACCTCCGCGCCGAGCGCGCGCAGGACGCGCGCGTGCGCGTCGAAGCCGCCCTGCAGGGCGACGACCCCGATCAGAGGCGGAGCGGAGTCGCTACCAGCCACGCCCGGCGAGCAGCTGCGCCTCGTCGAGCGTCCGGGTCTCGATGCTCTCCATCGCACGGCCGAGGCCCTCCGACGCCTTGGCGACCCGTTCGGGGTCGGCGAAGTGCGTCGTCGCCTCGACGATCGCCCGCGCACGCGGCGCCGGGTCGTCGCTCTTGAAGATGCCGGAGCCGACGAAGACCGCCTCGGCGCCCAGCTGCATGACGAGCGACGCGTCGGCCGGCGTCGCGATGCCGCCCGCGCAGAACAGCGGCACGGGCAGCTTGCCCTCGCGCGCGACCTCGCGGACGAGGTCGATCGGGGACTGCAGGTTCTTGGCGGCGATGAACAGCTCGGCCTCGTCGAGCGTGCCGAGGCGGCGGATCTCGCCGGTGATCGAGCGCAGGTGACGGACCGCCTCGACGATGTCGCCGGTGCCCGCCTCGCCCTTGGAGCGGATCATCGCGGCGCCCTCGGAGATGCGCCGCAGCGCCTCGCCCAGGTTGGTCGCGCCACAGACGAAGGGGCTCTTGAACGCCCACTTGTCGATGTGGTGGGCCTCGTCGGCCGGCGTGAGGACCTCGGACTCGTCGATGTAGTCGACCTCGAGCGCCTCCAGCACCTGCGCCTCGGCGAAGTGGCCGATGCGCGCCTTCGCCATGACCGGGATCGAGACGGCCTCCTGGATCCCCTTGATCATGGCGGGATCGCTCATCCGCGCGACGCCCCCGTCGCGGCGGATGTCCGCAGGAACGCGCTCCAGCGCCATGACGGCGGCCGCGCCGGCGTCCTGCGCGATCTTCGCCTGCTCGGGAGTGACGACGTCCATGATGACGCCGCCCTTGAGCATCTCGGCCAGGCCGGCCTTGACGCGGAAGGTCGATTCGTCTCGCATACCGCCCTCCACTATAGGACGGTAGGACGGCGCTTACTTCAGCCTGAACGCCTTGATGCGGTCGGCATATTGCGCGGCGTCGCGGCTGTACACCCCGTATGCCAGCGCCTGGATCATCGACAGCAGCGCGGTGTGCGAGCGCACGAACGCGGGCGAGTTCGACGAGTAGTACAGCCGGATCTGGGCGAGCTTGGCGACCTCGCTGAGCGTCGCGTCGGTCATCGCGATCGTGCGCGCCTTGCGGTGGCGCGCGAGCTTCATCGCGCGGACCACGAGCGGGTGCGGGCGGCCCGCCGACAGGCCGATGACGAGCGTCTCCTCGTCGATGCGCGCGAGGCGCCCCAACGCCTCCTGCGACGGGCTGGCGACGATCTCGGCCCGCAGGTCCAGCAGCGCGAGCAGGTGGCGCAGGTAGGAGGCGAAGAACGCCATCTGGTCGGTGCCGGCGACGAGCACGCGCGGCGTGGCGGCGATGAGCTCGATCGCGGCCTCGACGTCCGAGCGTGACGTCTTGCGGGCCGTCTCCTCCACGTTGACGTGGTCGGCGGCCAGGGCGGTCTCGAACTCGTTCTGGTCCAGCGAGAAGAGCGGCGCCGCCGGGCCCCCGCCGGCCGTGGGCGCGCCGTGGCCGCGGCGGTACTCCTCGCGCGCGGCGCCCTGCAGCTCGGGGAAGCCTTCGAAGCCCAGCGCCTGCGAGAAGCGCACGACGGTGGAGCTCGACGTGTTCGCCCGTCGCGCGAGCTCCTCGGCGGTCTGGAAGGCGGCCTCGTCCAGATGGTCGACGATGTACTGCGCGACGTCCTTCTGGGAGCGCGAGAACTCGTCGAAGCGGGCCTGGATGTAGGCGGAGAGGGTCTGGTGTTGGGAGCCCTCGTACGGGAGTGGGCTCGCCGTGGTCGTTGCCGCACGCTTCATTGCGAGGGTCAGGTTCGCCGTCCCCGCGCGTGCTCCTTCCGACACGACGGACGCCCGGCGGGTGCCGGGCGCCCGGACGAGCGATCGCTGTTCCGCCCAGCTCGCTCGTCTGCCGAGGGGCAGGCCGGGGGGTGTGTCGCCGAATGACCAGCCCCTCGGGTGCTACAGGAACGAGCTACCCGGCGCCGGCGCCGAGGCAAACCTACTTGTTGAGCATCACGAGGACGCCGAGCACGACGGCCAGCCCGCACAGGAGGCTGCACACGGCGGTGATCGCCCACCACAGCGCCGCCGCGCCGATCGAGCCCGAGCGGCGCTCGTGCGAGGCGCGCGCGGCGCTCGCGATCGCCAGCGCGAAGACGAGCGTCAGGCCGATGCCCGCGACGACGCTCACCCACACGACCTGCAGCAGCGCGCCGCCGTCGACCACCGTCGCGAACGGGCTCACGAGGGGGCTCATGCCGCCTCCGGGGTCGCTTCGGTCTGGCGCACACGGACGATGCTCAGCCAGACGAGCGCGGCGATGAGCAGCACCGAGACGACGACGGGGCCGACGGCGCCCGTGCCGAAGAGGTGCGTGAAGCCGTAGACGATCGCCCCGGTTGCGCCGGCCGCGGGCAGAGTCAGCGCCCAGGCGATCGCGATGTTCCCCGCGACGCCCCAGCGCACCGCCGACAGGCGCTTGGCCGCCCCCGAGCCCATGACCGCGCCGTTGATGACGTGCGTCGTCGAGAGCGGGAAGCCGGCATGGGTGGCGGCGAGGATGACCGCGGCGCCCGCGCCCTGGGCGGTGAAGCCCTGCGCCGCGTCCATGCGGATGATCCGCGAGCCCATCGTGCGGATGATCCGCCAGCCGCCGGAGTAGGTGCCCAGCGCGATCGCGGCCGCGGAGGAGATCACGACCCACGTCGGGACCTCGGGGTCGGTGGCCGACAGCGTCCCGTGGGCGACCAGCGCGAGGGTGATGACGCCCATCGTCTTCTGCGCGTCGTTGGTGCCGTGGGCAAGCGCGAGCAGCCCGCCGGAGACGACCTGCCCGAGCCGGAAGCCGCGCGTGACCGGGCCGGGGCGCTGGCGGCCGACGACGCGGTAGGCGATGATGATCGCGATCCCGGCCACGCAGAACGCCAGCAGCGGCGCGACGAGCGCCGGGATGATCACTTTGCCGAGCACGCCCTCGCCGATGACGGCGCTCGGTCCGCTGGCCACGAGCACGGCGCCCACGACGCCGCCGATGAGCGCATGCGAGGACGACGACGGCAGGCCCGCGTACCAGGTGACGAGGTTCCAGACGATCGCACCGACGAGGCCGGCGAAGATCACGGTGAGGGTGACCGCGTCGGCCTCGACGATGCCGCTGGCGATCGTGGCGGCGACCTCCAGCGACAGGAACGCGCCGACGAAGTTCAGGATCGCCGCGATCGCGATCGCGGCGCGCGGGCGCAGCGCGCGCGTGGAGATCGAGGTGGCGACGACGTTGGCGGTGTCGTGGAACCCGTTGGTGAAGTCGAACGCGAGGGCGACGCCCACGACGAGATACAGCAGGAGGTCGGCGTCCATGAGGGCTGTGCCCGGCGGCTCAGGCGTTCTTGAGGACGATGTTGGCCAGGACGTTGGCGACGCGCTCGGTCGCGTCGATCGCGTCCTCGAGGCGCTCGTAGATGTCCTTCCAGCGGATGACGACCATCGGATCGATCCCGTTGTCGAACAGCGCCGCCATCGCCTCGCGTCCGACGCGGTCGCCGTCGTTCTCCAGGCGGTGGATCTCGTTGGTGTAGGGCGCCAGGTCGCCGAACTCACGCAGCAGCGGCATGCCCTCGGCGATCTGGCGGGAGGCCTGCAGCAGGATGTGCACGAGCCGCTGCGCCTGCTCCATCGGCGCCTCGATCTTGTAGAGGCCCATGTAGTCGGAGACCTCCTCGGTCAGGTCGACGACGTCGTCCATCGCCGTCGCCAGGTCGAGGATGTCCTCCCGCTCGATCGGGGTGACGAAGGTCTGGTTGAGCCGGTTGACGATCTCGGCGGTGATCCGGTCGCCGTCCTGCTCGCAGACCAGGATGTCGCGCGCCAGCTCGCTTCGCTCGGGCCACGAGGCCAGCATCTGGTCGAGCAGATCGGCGGCCCGCACGAGGTTCGTCGCCGACTCCTCGAACAGGTTGAAGTACGTGGCGTCGCGGCCGATCAGCGCGGAGGTCAAGCGGGACACGCTCGGCAGAGTAGCCCCACCTGTGAACGGATTGTCAACGCGCGGAGCGCAGCGGCGCCGCGACCTCCAGCCACACCTCGTCGCCGACCACCGCGACGCGGTGCGCGACGACCCCCTCGCCACCGCTTGTGGACGCGCCGCTGGCCAGGTCGAAGCGGCGCTCGTGCAGCGGGCAGGTGACCAGGCAGTCGGCGAGCAGGCCGTCCGACAGCGGACCACCGCGGTGCGGGCACGCGTCGTCGAGCGCGTGCCAGCCGCCCGGCGTGCGGAACAGCGCGATGCGGCGCCCGTCCACCGTCACCGCGCGGCCCTCGCCCAGCGGGACGTCGTCCACCTCGCAGATGCGGATCACGCGCGCGCCACCTCGGCGTCGAGATCGGCGAACTGGCGCGGGTGGTACGGCGCGTCGCGCTCGCGCCACGGGTCCGCGACCGCGGCCTTGGCGATCGCGAAGCGCTCGCGCAGCTGCGCCGAGCGCGCGGGATCGAGCACCGCCTCGCGCAGCCGCTCCAGCCCGTAGCGGGGGACGAAGTCGTAGAGGCGCTCCTGGTAGTCGCCCTCCTCGCGGTAGAGCTGCAGCGCGGCGGTCGCGACGTGCAGCACCTCCTCGGGCGAGTCGACGACGGCGAGCACGTCGGCCTCGCCGACCGACGCCCCGGCCGCGCCGCCGATGCGCACCTCCCAGCGCCCGCCCTCCAGCGCGAGCACGCCGATGTCCTTGACCGTCGCCTCCGCGCAGTTGCGCCGGCAGCCCGAGACGCCGCCCTTGACCTTGGCCGGTGTGTACAGCCCTTCCCACGCGCGCTCGATGGCGATCCCCAGGCCGATCGCGTCGCCGACGCCGAAGCGGCAGAAGTCGCTGCCGACGCAGGTCTTGACCGTGCGGATCGCCTTCGCGTACGCGTGGCCCGACGGCATGTCCAGCTCACGCCACACGGCGGGGAGGTGCTCCTTGCGGATGCCCAGCAGGTCGATCCGCTGCCCGCCGGTCACCTTCACCAGCCGCGCCTCGTAGCGCTCGGCGACGTCGGCGATGCGCCGCAGCTCGTCGGGCGTCGTGCAGCCGCCGTACATGCGCGGGACGACCGAGAAGGTCCCGTCGTGCTGGATGTTGGCGTGGACGCGATCGTTGATGAACCGCGCGTCGCGCTCCTCGCGATGGCGGTTGGCGTTGACCTCGGAGACGAGGTAGGCGAGGCCCGGCTTGCACGCCCCGCAGTCGCGTCCGGCGCCGCACGCGGCGGCGACCTCGCTGACCGAGGTCAGCTCCTGCTCGCGCACGGCGTGCACGACCTCCTCACGCGTGAGGCGCCGGCACGGGCACAGGTAGGCCGGCTCGTCCGACAGCCCGCCGGCCGCCTCGGCGACGATCTCGACCACCGCCGACTTGCACGAGCCGCAGCCCGTGCCGGCGCGGGTCGCCGCCATCACCTCGCGTGGCGTGGCGCAGCCGCCCGCGGTGACCGCCGCCTCGATCTCGCCCCTGCTGACGCCGTTGCAGTCGCACACCTGCGCGTCCGGCGGCAGCGCGGCGGCACTGACCTTCGAGGCCGCCTGCAGCAGTGCGAGCGGGTCGTCGACCGGCTCGCCGCCGCGCACGGCCGCGATGAGCGCCTGCGCGCCGCGCGTGTCACCGAGGAGGATCGTGCCGGCGGCGCGACCGCCGCGGACGACGAGCTTGCGGTACGTGCCGGCCGCCGCGTCGGCGATGAGCGCCTCGTGCTCGCCCTCGGCACCACCCGCGGCGACGAGGTCGAGGCCGGCGACCTTCAGCTTGGCCGAGGGAACCGACCCGGCGTACGCGCCCGGTCGCCCGAGCAGCGTGGCGGCGGCCACGCGGGCCTGCTCGTGGATCGGCGCCACCAGGCCGTGGACGATGCCGCGGTGCTGGGCGCACTCGCCGACCGCGAGGACCCCGTCGGCGCTCGTGCGCAGCGCGTCGTCGACGACGATCCCACGGTCCACGTCGAGGCCGGCCTCCGTCGCGAGGCTGGTCTCGGGACGGATCCCGATCGAGACGACCACGAGGTCGGCGGCCAGCTCGCCGCCGCCGGCGAAGCGCAGCTTGCGCACCCGCCCTTCGTCGCCCTCCAGCGCCTCGGTCTGGCGCTCGAGGGCGACGTCGATCCCCTGGGCGGCCAGGGCGGGGGCGAGCAGCTGGGCGGCGCCCTCGTCGAGCTGGCGCTCCATGAGGCGATCCATGAGATGCACGACGGTGACCGGGCAGCCCTGCTCGACGACGCCCTTGGCCGCCTCGAGGCCCAGCAGGCCCCCGCCGATCACGGCCGCGCGGCGGGCCCGGCGCGCCGCCGTGCGGATCGCCGCGCAGTCCTCGGGGCCGCGGAAGGGATGCACGCCGGCGAGGTCGATGCCAGGGATCGCGGGCAGCAGCGGCTGCGAGCCGGTGGCCAGGACGAGCTGCGCGTAGGCGAGCGGCTGCGCGCCCTCGAGCGTGACCGTCCGACGCTGCGGGTCGATCGCCGCGACGCGGCGCCCCACCAGCGTGCGGATGCCGTGCGCGTCGAACCACTCGGTCGGTCGCAGCTCGAGCGTCTCGGGCGGCGCGCCGGTGACGAGCAGCTCCGACAGGCGCACGCGGTCGTACGGGAGCCGCGGCTCGCCGCAGACGAGCGTGATCGGCACGTCGCGATCGCGCTCGCGCAGCGCCTCGCAGACCGACAGCCCGGCGATCCCGCCCCCGACGACGACGATGGCGTCAGCGTTCATGCGCCGATCGTGGCCGCAGCCGGTTTCGCATCCGTGCCGTCCGTGTTTCCGCTGCGTGAACGTCGTGCGCCTCCCGCGAGGAGCGCGCCGACGTCGCCGGCGCAGCTGCCGCACCCGGTCGCGGCGCCGGTCGCGCGCGAGACCTGGGCGACGGTCGTGAGGCCACCGCGGCGGATGGCGTCGAGGATCGCGCCGCGGGAGACCGCGTTGCAGGAGCAGACCGTCGCCCCGTCGTCGACGGGCGCGTCGGTGGGAGGAGGGGCCGGCGTGCGCAGCGCATCGGGAACGGCCTCGCCCGTGCGCAGCAGCTGCGAGAGCGTGCGGGCCTCCCCCACCTCGCCGACGAGGATCGCACCGGCCAGCCGGTCGCCGTCGAGGACGAGCTTGCGGTAGATGCCGCGCCGCGTGTCCGCGGCGACCAGCTCGTCGGCGCCGGAAGCCGCGCCGCCGGCGAACACGTCGATGCCGGCGACCTTCAGCACGGTGGCGGGGATCGCGCCCGTGAACGCCGCGGGATCGCCCGCGACGCCCGCGCCGGCGGCGCGCGCCTGAGCGGCCAGCGGCGCCCACAGGCCGTAGACCGTCCCGCGGTGCTCGGCGCACTCCCCCACCGCCCAGACCGACGGCGCGCTCGTGCGCAGCTGGTCGTCGACGACGACCGCGCGCGCGACCTCCAGCCCGGCGGCCCGGGCCAGCGTCGTCTCCGGCCGCACGCCCGCGGCGCAGACGACGAGGTCGCCGGCCACGAGGCGCCCGTCCTCGAGCAGCGCGCCGCGGGCCGTCACCGCGACCGGCGCGACGCCGAGCACGACGCGGAGGCCCATCCGCTCCAGCGCCATGCGCAGCAGCGCCGCAGCACCCGCGTCGAGCTGACGCGCCATGAGCCGGTCGGCGACGTCGACGACCGTGACCTGCGCGCCGCGCGCCCGCAGGCCGGCCGCCGCCTCCAGCCCGAGCAGGCCGCCGCCGATCACGACGGCGCGACGCGGATGGGCGGCCAGCAGCGCGTCGACGTCGCGGGGCGTGCGGAAGGCCAGGACGTGTGGCGCGTCGATGCCCGGGATCCGCGGGACGAGCGGCCGCGAGCCGGTGGCGAGCACGAGCGCGTCGTAGCGATGACGCTCGCCGGCGCGGTCGATCACCGCCCGGTCGTCGAGGTCGAGCGCGACGGCCGGGCAGCCGCCACGCAGGTCGATGCCGTGCTCGGCGAACCAGGCGGCCGGCTTGAGGACGAGGTCGCCCGGCCCGCAGCTGCCGGCCAGCAGCTTGGAGACCAGCACGCGGTTGTAGGCCGGGCCGGGCTCCTCGCCGAGCATCGTGATGCGCCAGTCGCCGCGCCGGCGCAGCGCCTCCTCGACCACCGCCTGCCCGGCCATGCCGGTGCCGACGACGACGAGCCGACGGGGGTGGTGGGCGCAGCGGTGGACGGGCCTCGAACCCACCCGCTCGACCGCCACCGCGACCGCCTTCAGCTCGGGCTGCTTCGACGTCGGGTCGACCGCGCCGTGCGTGACCGCGTTGACCGTCCCCGCTCCCGCCGGCGCGTGCAGGGCGCCCCAGTGGAACGGGGCGAACGCCACGCCCCGCGGCAGCTCCTCGACCAACCGCGCGCGCAGGCGCACGGCGCCGCGGCGTGAGCGCACGCGCACGAGGTCGCCGTCGCGGATCCCAGGCGCGTCCTGCGGATGCAGCTCGACGAACGGCTCGCCCGCGGCGGCGAGCAGGCGCGCCGACTTGCCGGTGCGGGTCATCGTGTGCCACTGGTCGGCGATCCGGCCCGTGGTCAGCGTCAGCGGGAAGTCGCCGCCCGCCGCCTCGGCCGGCGCGGCGTGCGGCGTCGGGGCGAAGCGGGCGCGGTGGTCGGGCGTCGGGAAGCGCCGGTCGGCATAGAGGCGCGGCGTGCCGTCCGAGCCGCCGGCCGGGCATGGCCACTGCCGCGCGCCCTCGGTCCGCAGCCGCTCGTGCGAGAGGCCGCTCACGTCGCACGGGCGCCCGGCGGTGCACGCAGCGAACTCGTCGAACACCTCCGCGGCCGTCTCCCAGGCGAACGCCGCCTCGTGGCCGAGCGCCCGCCCGACGCCGGCGAAGATCTCCCAATCGGGCCGCGCGTCGCCCGGCGGCGCGACCGCCGCCTGCACGAGGCCGACGCGCCGCTCGCTGCTGGTCATCGTGCCGGTCTTCTCCGGCCAGCTCGCCGCGGGCAGGACCACGTGGGCGAGCGCCGACGTCTCGGTCGGCTGAAAGGCGTCCTGCACGATCACGAGCTCGGCCTGCTCCAGCGCCGCGCGGGCGCGGGCGGCGTCGGGGAGCGAGACGAGCGGGTTGGTCGCCACGATCCACACCGCCTTGACGCGCCCGTCGGCCAGCGCGTCGAACAGCTCGACGGCGGCGAGCCCGGGCTCCGGGTCGATCGGCGGGCAGCCCCAGTGGGCCTCCATCGCGACGCGGTCGGCCGCCTCGTCCACGCGCCGGTACCCGGGCAGCAGATGGGCCAGCCCGCCGGTCTCCCGCCCGCCCATCGCGTTGGGCTGCCCGGTCAGCGACAGCGGCCCCGCGCCCGGCCGGCCGATCTGGCCCGCCGCCAGGCAGAGGTTGATCAGCGCGCGGTTCTTCCGCGTGCCGACCGTCGACTGGTTGGCGCCCATCGACCACAGCGCCATCGCGGCGCCGGCCGTGGCGAAGCGCCGCGCGGCGAGGACGATCGCCTCGGCCTCGACCCCGCACACGGCCGCCGCGCGCGCCGGCGTCCACGCCGCCGCGACCGCGCGCGCCGCCTCCCAGCCGGTCGTGTGGCGCCCGACGAACGCCGCGTCGGTCAGCCCCTCGGCGTCGATCACGTGCAGCATCGCGTTCAGCAGCGCGAGGTCGGTGCCCGGACGCAGCGCCAGGTGCAGGTCCGCCGCGCGCGCGGTCGGCGTGGCGCGCGGGTCGACGCAGATGACGAACCCCCCGCTGGCCTGGCGGTCGCGGATGCGCGCCCAGACGATCGGATGGCAGGCCGCGGCGTTGGTGCCCAGCAGCAGCGTGCAGTCGGCCAGGTCGAGGTCGGCGTACGCGGGCGGCGGGCCGTCGAAGCCGAACGCGCCGGTGTAGCCGGCCACCGCGGAGGACATGCACAACCGCGAGTTGGAGTCGACGTTGTTCGTGCCCAGGAACCCCTTGGCCAGCTTGTTGACGGCGTAGTAGTCCTCGGTCAGCAGCTGGCCGGAGACGTAGAACGCGATCTCCCGCGGGCGGTAGGCGGCCAGGCGCCGGGCGATCCCGTCCAGTGCGTCGTCCCAGCCAATGCGCGCGAAGCGGCCTGCGCGGTCGTCGCGCCACAGCGGCGTCGTCGCCCGGTCGGCGGCGTGCACCGCCGCGGGCAGCTCGAGCGGCTTGCGGCACGTGCGCCCGCGGTTGGCGGGCGCGAGCGGATCGCCGCGCACCGCCGACACGCGCGCGCCGTCGTGCTCGACGAGCAGGCCGCAGCCGACGCCGCAATACGGGCAGTGGGTCCGAGTCGTGGCCACTGCCCGGCGATCCTGGGCCGTCCCGGTTTCCCCGCCGCGACCGCCGTGTTACGGCTCGATGAACGCGTTCGACCGCGCGCACAGGCCGCCTTCGACCGTCGGGCGGAAGACAACGCCGTGCGCCGCTGGCACCGTGGACCGCCTGTCCCATGACGTCCCACGCCGACTACGTCCTACGCAGCGTCGAGGAGCGCGGAGTGCGCTTCGTGCGGCTGTGGTTCGTCGACGTGCTCGGGGTGCTGAAGTCGATCGCGATCCCCGCCTCGGAGCTGGAGGCCGCGCTCGAGGACGGCGTCGAGCTGGACGGGTCGTCGCTGGAGGGCGGGGTGCGCGTGCACGAGCGCGACGTCGTCGCCCATCCCGACCCGACGACGTTCCAGCTGCTGCCGTGGCGCACCGACGCGGTCGTCGGGCGCATGTTCTGCGACCTGCGCCTCCCCGGCGGCGACCCGTTCGCGGCGGACTCGCGCCACGCGCTGCGGCGCGTGCTGTCGGTCGCCGCCGACCTCGGCTACACCTTCCAGGTCGGCGCCGAGGTGGAGTTCTTCCTGTTCGCCGAGCCGGTCGGCGAGGGCCCGCCGGCGCCGCTGGACGACGGCGCCTACTACGACCTCACGCCGCTGGACGTCGGCAGCGAGTTCCGCCGCCGGACGATCGAGCACGTCGAGGGGATGTCGATCCCCGTGAAGGCGTCCCATCACGAGGTCGCCCCGTCGCAGCACGAGATCGCCCTGCACGCGACCGACGCGCTCTCGATGGCCGACGCGATCACGACGTTCCGCCTGACGGTCAAGGAGGTCGCCGGCGAGCTGGGCGTCTACGCGACGTTCATGCCCAAGCCGCTGGAGGACGTCCCGGGCAGCGGCCTGCACCTGCACCTCTCGCTGTTCGCCGGCGACGAGAACGTCTTCGCCGGCGATCCGCTGTCGGCGACCGGGCAGGCGTTCCTGGCCGGCGTGCTCGCGCACGCGGGCGAGCTGTGCGCGGTGACCAACCAGTGGGTGAACTCCTACAAGCGGCTCGTGGCCGGCGACGAGGCGCCCGAGCACATCGTCTGGGCCCGCCACGGCCGCTCGGCGCTCGCGCGCGTCCCGGTCGCGCGGCGCCCCGACGCGGCGGGCATCGAGCTGCGCCAGCCCGACCCGAGCTGCAACCCGTACCTCACGTTCGCGCTCGTGCTCGCGGCGGGCCTGCGCGGCGTCGAACGCGGCTACGGGCTGCCGCCGGAGGGCGAAGGCCCGCCGCTGCCCGAGTCGCTGCGCGACGCGACCGACCGCTTCGACGCCTCCGAGCTCGCGCGCGACGCGCTCGGCGACCGCCTCTGCGACTGGATCGTCGCCAACAAGCGCCGCGAGTGGGCCGACTACCGGCGGACGGTCACCGAGTTCGAGCGGCGCCGGCTGCTGCGGCTCCTATGAGCGAGGCCTGGATCTACGCGCCCGCCTCACCCGCCGCCTCGGAGACCGCACGGCTGCTCGCCGAGCTGGGCTTCAGCCCCCATCGCGTCGATGCCAACGGCGCGCTGCGCCCGCGGCCTGACGCCCGCCAGCCCGCGCTGGCCGTGCTCGCCGGCGACGACTGGGGCGAGATCTGCGCGCGGCTGCGCGACGACGAGCTGCTGTGCGCGGTCCCCTGCCTGGTGGCGATCGACCTCGAGGAGCTCGAGGCCGCCGAGGTCCTCGACGGCCACGAGCTCATCGTCCGCCCGTTCACCGTGGCCGAGCTGCGCGCCCGCATCGCCCGTGCGCGGGCGGCCACGCACGGCGTCGAGGCGGGCGACCTCGTTCGCGCCGGCACGCTCGAGGTCAACCTCGCCACCTACCAGGTGACGATCGCCGGCCGCCCCATCGACTTCACGCACATGGAGTACGAGCTGTTGAAGTTCCTCATCACCCATCCCGGCCGCGTCTTCTCGCGCGAGGCGCTGCTGAGCGCGGTCTGGGGCTACGACTACTACGGCGGGGCGCGCACGGTCGACGTCCACGTCCGGCGCGTGCGGGCCAAGCTCGGCCAGGAGCACGCCGTGCGGATCCGGACCGTGCGCTCCGTCGGCTACCGGTTCGACGCATGACCCGCACGCGCTACGACGGATTCAAGGGCCTCATCAAGGCGACTGGCACCGGCCGGCGCGGCAGCCGCGACCTCACGTTCGACGAGGCGCGGGACGCGACGCGGGCGCTGCTGGCCGGCGCGGTCACCGACGCGCAGGCAGGGGCGTTCCTGCAGTCGCTGCGGCTAAAGGGCGAGGCCGCCAGCGAGCTTGCCGGCATGGCCGTCGCGCTGCGCGAGGCGGCGGCGCCGATCCAGGCGGGAGTGCGCGCGCCGCTGGTGGCCTGCGCCGGCGCCTACGACGGCGTCGCGCAGGCGCCGCACCTGTCGCTCGCCGCTGCCGTCGCGGCGGCGGCGTGCGGCGCCGCCGTGGTCGTCCACTGCGGCGACCGACTCGGCCCCAAGCACGGCGTGACGCCCGCCGAGGTCCTCGCGGCGCTGGGCGGGCCGAGGCGGCCCACGCCCGAGCAGTCGGGCGCGATGCTCGCGCGGGCCGGCGTCGCGGTCGTCCACGCCGGCCAGGCGCTGGAGGGCTGGAGCCGCCTGGCCGCGCTGCGCGACCAGATCGGCCTGCGGGGACCGCTGCACTCGGCCGAGAAGCTCGTCGACTACGCCGGCGCCCGGCGCTTCGTCGTCGGCCACACCCACAGTGGCTACACCGATCGGCTGCTCGGCGCGCTCGACGCGCTGCACGCCGACGCCGCGATCGCCGTGCGCGGCATCGAGGGCTCCGACATCGCGCGTCCGGGGCGCCCGAGCGCGTTCGCCGCCGAGGGCCGCCTCGACCTCCCCGAGCGCCTCGGCGAGCAGCTCGACGCCGACGCGGCCGGCGCCGACGCGTCGGCGCAGTTGACTCGCGGCGTGCTGCGCGGGGAGCTCGACGGCACCCTCGCCTACACCGTGACCCTCAACGCCGGGATCCGCCTGCTCGCCGCCGGCGTCGTCGGCGACGCGCTCGACGGCGCCGCCCGCGCCCGTGCGGCGATCGCCGACGGGCGCGCGAGCGCGACGCTCGACGCGCTCGTGGGCTGACTCAGACCGCGGCCTCGGCCAGGCTCGGGAACGTCCGCGTGGCGAACCGGCGGCGCAGGTAGCAGAACCACGTCACGCCGGCGAGGACGACGTAGGCGCCGACGAAGACCCACAGGGCCGGGATCGACCAGTCCGCGTGCGCGTGCGCGACCGCCGCCTGCTGCGCGGGGGTCTCGGCCGCCTTCATGAGCGCCGCCGTCGAGAGGCTCGCCTGGCGGAACGCGAGCTGGATCAGGAAGCCGCCGAACGCGCCGACCGCGCCGCAGATCCCGATCGCCGCGGCGGCCTGGCGCTTGAAGTCCAGCGTGCGACCGCCCGCGCGCCGGCCGAGCTCGGCGAAGATCGACGGGATCATCCGGTACGTCGAGCCGTTGCCGGCCCCGGCGAGCACGAAGATCGCCAGGTAGGCGCCGAAGAACAGCGAGAAGCGGTGGCTCTGGACCCCGGCGATCGCCGCGACCGTGCCGCCGGCCATCCCCACGAAGCAGGCCAGCGTGACGCGGGCCCCGCCCACGCGATCGGCGAGCCAGCCGCCGAGCGGACGCGACACCGAGCCCAGCAGCGCCCCGACGAAGCCGAGCCCCGCGAGGTAGGTCGCGATGAACGGGTGGCCGGCCAGGAACTCCGGGAACGTGTTCTTGATGACCAGCGGGAGCGCGAACGAGTAGCCGATGAACGAGCCGAAGGTCCCGATGTAGAGCGCCGACATCACCCAGGTCTGGGGCTGACGGACGGCGCGCAGGTACGCCGACGTGTCGGCCCTGGCCTGCGTCAGGCTGTCCATCCGCAGCCAGGCGCCCAGCGCCGCGAGCGTGATGAACGGCAGCCACATGAGCCCGGCGTAGGCGAGATGGACCTCGTGCACCGGCAGCTTCACCGCCGCGGCGGGCACGCCGACGACGATCGCCAGCGGCACCACCAGCTGCGCGACCGCCACGCCGAGGTTGCCACCGGCGGCATTGAGGCCGAGCGCGAAGCCCTTGCGGCGCTCGGGATAGAAGAACGAGATGTTGGCCATCGAGGACGAGAAGTTGCCCCCGCCGAAGCCCGCGGTCGCGGCGCACGCGAGCAGCACCCAGAACTGCGTGTCGTGCGACTGCTCGGCCAGCCAGCCGCTCGGGACGACGATCGCCAGCGCCAGCGCGGGGACGAACAGCAGCGACGCGCTGAGCGTCGTCCACAACCGTCCGCCGAAGCGCGGCACCGCGAAGGTGTAGGGGATCCGCAGCGCGGCGCCGACCAGGCTGGGGACCGCGACCAGCCAGAACTGCTCGGGCACCGACATCGCGATCCCGGCGTTGGCGAGGTTGATCACCACGATCGCCCACAGCGACCAGACGCTGAAGCCGATGTGCTCGGCGAAGATCGACCAGATCAGGTTGCGCCGGGCGATCCGCCGCCCGCGGTCGCGCCAGAAGCGCTCGTCCTCGGGATCCCAGTGGTCGATCCAGCGGCCGCCGCGCGGCCGGCGCGTCGCCGTGGCCAGGGATGCGGGGACCGAGCCGGACGGGTCGAGGGAGGTGCTCATGGCGGGCAACGCTCCCAGCGCGCGGTGTCATCGCCATGACCTCTGCGTGTCGGGTCGGTGACCCGGATGTTGCGGGTGCGTTTCGCCTGACGCTCGCGGGCGCGGTGTCGAGCTGCGCGCCATGCGGGCCGTGCGGCGCGTAGGGTGCCCGTCTCATGTCCGACCTGCTGCAAGGCCGCCGGCTGCTCGTGACCGGCGTCCTCACCGACCGCTCGATCGCCTTCGCCGTCGCCCGCAAGGCCCAGGAGGAGGGCGCCGAGGTCGTCCTCACCGGGTTCGGCCGCGGCCTGCGGATCACCCAGCGCATCGCCAAGCGCCTGCCGGCCGAGCCCGAGGTCCTCGAGCTCGACGTCAACGACCCGGCCCATCTGGAGGCCCTCGCGGCGGACCTCGACCGTCGCTGGGGCGCCGTCGACGGCGTCCTGCACGCGATCGCCTTCGCGCCCGCCGACGCGCTCGGCGGCGGCTTCCTCGAGACGCCGTCGGAGTCGGCCGAGATCGCCTTCCGCACCTCGGCGTACTCGATGAAGGCGCTTGCCGCCGCGTTGCTGCCGCTGCTGGAGCGCGGCGACCACGGCTCGATCGTCGGCCTCGACTTCGACGCGACGGTCGCCTGGCCGATCTACGACTGGATGGGCGTGGCGAAGGCGGCGCTGGAGTCGGTCAACCGCTACCTCGCGCGCGATCTCGGCCCGCGGGGCATCCGCTCCAACCTGGTGTCCGCCGGGCCGATCCAGACGATGGCCGCCGGCTCGATCCCGGGCTTCGAGCAGATCGCCGGGCGCTGGAACGAGCTGGCCCCGCTCGCGTGGGACCTCCAGGACGCCGACCCGGTCGCCGACGCCTGCCTGTGGCTGCTCTCCGCCGGCGCACGCGCGATCACCGGCGAGGTCCTGCACGTCGACGGCGGCTACCACGCGATGGGCGCCCCGGTCGTGCGCGACGTGCCGACCGACTGAGCGCCGCCCGGGCGCGCGTGCGCCGCGGCTTGCGAACATCCTCCACATGGACGCCGATCAGGTCCTCGCCTTTCGGCTCGTCCGATCCGGGTTGACCGACCGGGCCGCGCGCGACCTCGCGCACGCCGCGGCGTGCCCGGCCTCGGACTTCACCCGCGACGCGGCGCTGCTGGCGCTCGCGGCACGCACCGAGGACGTCACCCGCGAGGCGTACCATCGCGCGGTCGACGCCGGCGACCTGGTCGTCGCGCACGTCGTCCGTGGAGCCATCCACGCGCTCGCGCCCGGCGACCTCGGGCTGTACGGACGCGCCCTCCTCGCCCGCGACGACGGCGAGCTCGGCGCCCAGCTCGGCCGCCAGGTCCAACGCCTCGCCGCCGAGCACGGGTTCGCTCCCGGCGCGGCGCTCGCGGAGGTGGCGGAGGCGACCGAGGACGCCCTGGCGCACGGCCGCCGGCTCGACAAGGTCGAGCTGCACGCGGAGCTGCGCGCGCGTGTCCGCGCGGAGCTCATGCCCTGGTGCCGGGGCTGCGGCAGCCACCACGTCGCCCCCATGCTGTGGCGCTACGCGACCGTGCGGGCCGGCGTGCGACTCGACGCCGAACGCCGCTACCTGCTGGCCGACGCGGGCCCCGCGCCGGCCGCGAGCGAGGCCGTGCGCCGCTTCTTGCGCTGGTACGGACCGTCCGCGCCCGACGACTTCGCCACGTGGGCCGGGTTGGCCAAGCCCCACGCCCGGCGCCTGTGGGACGAGGTGGCCGACGACCTCGCCGAGGTGCCGATCGACGGCCGCAAGAGATGGCTCCTGCGCGAGGACCTCGGTGCGCTGCAAGCGCCGCCCAGCGCCCACGGTGTCCGGCTGCTCCCGCCCGGCGACCCGTACCTCCAGCAGCCCAACCGACCGCTGCTGACCCCCGATCCCGAGCTGCGCAAGCGACTCTTCCGCCCCGTGGCGAGCCCCGGCGCGGTGCTGCGCGACGGCCGCCTGGCCGGCCTGTGGCGCGTCAAGGCGAAGGGCGCGAAGGCGGAGATCACCGTCGAGCGACTCGACCGCCTCCGCCGCGGCGACCTGGCCGAGGAGGCCGAGCGCGTGGCGACGCTGCGTGGCGCGGCCGGCGCGGCGCTCGTGGTCGCCTGACCGGCTTACGCGCCGTCGCTCGCCGCCGCCGGCGGCGGGAACAGGTACACGGCGCGGTACCAGAGCTCCGCGAGCGTGCGGACCGACTCGGTGACCGAGGTCTGCCCCTTGATCACCTCGGTGGTGATGTGGCGCTCGACCATCGCCAGCAGCGCGCGGGCGGCGATCCCGGCGTCGATGTCGTTCGGCGCATGGCCGCGCATCTGGTCGGAGCGGATGCGCCGCTCGGCGGCGCGGACCAGCCGGCGCACGTAGGGCTGCCACTCGGCCGGCAGCGCGTCCTCGGCGCCCGAGAGCTTGCCGGCGAGCAGGAGCACATGCGCGTTCTTGTTCACCACGCCGACCACGCGCGCGAGCCCGATCCGCAGCTCGCGGCGCGGATCGCCGCTGCCGTCCAGGTAGGGCGCGCCGGCGACGAGCATCTCGGCGAACGCCTGCTGGACGAGCCGGTCGAGGACCGCGCGCTTGTTGGCGAAGTAGAAGTAGACGTTCGTCCGGCTGACGTAGGCCCGCTGCGCGAGCCCGTTCATCGTCAGGCGGTCATAGCCGTCCTCGGCGATCGCGGCACGGGCAGCGTCGAGGATCGCCGCTTCGGTCTCGTTGCGCGGCGCGAGCCGCTGGACCGCGGCGGCGCTCACGACGCTGCCTCGTCACTCAAACGAACGCCCCAAGCGCCTGCGCGACGCGCTCCCGGGTCTCGTGGGGCTCGATGACCTCGTCGACGTAGCCCTGACGCGCCGTCACGGCGACGTCGAGCTGCTCGATCTCGTAGGCGGCCTCGAGCGCCATCCGATCCGCGCCAGCGGCCAGCTCGCGCCGGCCGACGATCTCGACCGCCTGGCGGGCGCCCATGACGCCCAGCCGCGATGCCGACCAGGCCAACGTGAGATCGGCGCCCAGGTCACGCGAGTTCATGACGATGTGGGCGCCGCCGAAGGCCTGTCGCAACGTGACGGTCACGCGAGGAACGGTAGCGCGGGCGAAGGCGCGCAGGAACGCGGCGCCGTAGCGGATCACGCCTTCGCGCTCCTGACCGCTGCCCGGCAGGAAGCCCGGCGTGTCGGCCAGGACGAGCAGCGGGAGCCCCATCCGATCGCACCAGTTGACGAACCAGGCGCCCTTCTCGGCCGCCGCGACGTCGAGCGTCCCGCCGAGGTGGCGTGGCTGGTTGGCCAGCACGCCGACCGGCATGCCCTCGATCCGGCCCAGGCCGGTGACCAGGTTCTTGGCCCAGCGCGGCGCCAGCTCCAACAGCTCGCCCGCGTCGAGGATTCGGGCCGCGACGTCGCGGATGTCGTAGACCTGGCGCGGCGAGGGCGGCAGCACCTCGCCCGGATCGCCACCGAGCGCGGGCCGCGCCGGGCTGGGCGCCGCCGACTCGCCCAGGCGGCTGGGCAGGAAGGACAGCACCTCGCGCACGAGCGACGCGGCGCCCGCGTCGTCGTCGGCGGCCAGGTGGACGACGCCGTTGGCGGAGTGCACCTTCACGCCGCCGAGGTCGATGGCGGTGACCTCCTCGCCCATGACCTCCTGGATCACGCGCGGGCCCGTGAGGAACATCTTGGCGTCGTCACCCGCGGCGATCGTCAGGTCGCCGACGGCCGCGCCATAGGCCGCGCCGCCGGCGCACGCGCCCGCGACGACGGTGATGACCGGCACGCGCGCGGTCGCCTCCGCGTGGAAGATCCCGGCGTAGGCGGTCAGCCCGCCGACGCCCTCCTGCACGCGCGCGCCGCCCGACTCGGGGAAGCACACGACCGGCGCGCCTGCCCGGTTGGCCAGCGCGAAGGTGCGCTTGATCGTGTCGCCGCCGGCGACGCCCAGCGAGCCGCCCTTGAAGCGCCCGTCCTGCGCCCAGCAGAAGACCGGGCGGCCGTCGACGCGCCCGGAGGCCGCCGCGACGCCGTCCCCGACCGCGGAGCGGATCAGGTGCAGGGTCCCCGGATCGACCAGGTGCTCCAGCCGACTCAGCGGGGTCTCCGCTACGAGCTGCTCAATCGCCGCCATCGATTCAAGCTCCTGTCAGGACGAGGGTCGCGTTCTGCCCGCCGAACCCGAACGAGTTCGACAGGATCGTCTTCAGACCCGGCGCCTCGCGCGGTCCGTCGGGCACGTAATCGAGGTCGCACTCGGGGTCGGGCTCCTCCAGGTTCAGCGTCGGCGGCAGGATCCCTCGCTCGATCGCGCTCAGCGATGCCACCGCCTCGACCGCCCCGGCCGCCCCGAGCAGGTGGCCGATCGCCGACTTCGTCGAGCTGACCGGCGGGACGCCCCCGTTGCTGCCGAACACGCCCTTGATCGCGACCGTCTCGATCTTGTCGTTGTACGGCGTGGACGTCCCGTGGGCGTTGATGTAGCCGATGTCGCCCGGCTGCGCGCCCGCATCCTCCAGCGCGGCGCGCATGGAGCGGATCGCCCCCTTGCCGTCCTCGTCGGGCATCGTGATGTGGAAGGCGTCGTTGGAGGCGCCGTAGCCGGCGACCTTCCCGTACACCTTCGCCCCGCGGGCGCGGGCGTGCTCGGCGTTCTCCACGACGAAGACGCCGGCGCCCTCGCCGAGGATGAACCCGTCGCGCTTGGCGTCGAACGGCCGCGAGATGCCCTCGCGCGACATCGCCCCCATGCGCTTGAACGCGGCCAGGCACACGTTGGTGATCGCGGCCTCGCTGCCGCCAGCGACGACGAGGTCGGCCTCGCCGCGCTCGATCATGCGCTTGGCCTCGCCGATCGCGTGGCCGCCCGTGGCGCACGCCGAGGCGACCGAGAAGCCGGGCCCGTGCAGGCCGTAGCGCATCGCGACGAGCCCGGCGGCCGCGTTGGGCATCATCATCGGCACGAACATCGGCGACACCGCGCGGTCGCCCTCCTTGAGCCACGCGAGCGTCTCGCGCTCGAGCGTCGCCAGGCCGCCCACGCCGGTCCCGATGATCACGCCGGCGCGCTCGGGGTCGATCCCCTCGGGCGCCGCCTCGTTCCACGCCTGCTCGGCCGCCGCGACGGCGAGATGCGAGAAGCGATCGGCCCGCCGCGCCTCCTTCGGCGTCATCACCGTCTCGGGGTCGAACTCGGTGCAGGCGCCGACGCCGTCGGCGATCCCGCTGCGACGTCCGATGAGCGCGTCGAAGAAGCCGTCGGCCGACTCGCCCAGCGACGTGACGACGCCGCGTCCGGTGATGACGACCTCGATCACGATGAAATCCTCCTCAGGGCCGAAGCCGCGGTGTGTGATGACCCGCGGGGTCTCACGATGAAATCCTCCTCAGGGCCGAAGCCGCGGTGTGTGATGACCCGCGGGGTCTCACGACGAAATCCTCCTCAGGGCCGAAGCCGTGGTGTGTGAGGACCCGCGGGGCTTCACGCCTGCTGCGCCCCCGCGAGCCGGATGGTCAGCGAGACGGCGTCGCCGACGCCCTTGATCGGCTTCAGCTCCTCGTCGTGGATCTGGATGCCGTACTCGTCCTCGAGCGCCTTGACGAGCTCGACGAGGTCGAGCGAGTCGACGTCGAGGTCGCTCCACTGCGTGTCGAGCTCGGCGGTCTCGGCGCCGGGCACCTTGATCGCCGCGAGCTCCTCGCGGATGCGGGCGAGGACCTGGTCCTCGGTGGGGATGGTGGTCTCAGCCACGGTCGTTCCTTTCAGGCGCTCATCGCGCCGTCGACGGTCAGGGTCGTGCCATTGACGTAGCCGGCCTCTTCGGAGGCCAGGAAGGAGACGGCGTGGGCCACCTCCTCCGGTGTGCCGACGCGCCCGGCGGGCACGACGGACAGCAGCTCGTCGCCAAGGTCCTTGGTCATGTCGGTCGCGATGAACCCCGGGGCCACCGCGTTGCAGGTGACGCCCTTGCGGGCCATCTCACGTGCGATCGTCTTCGTGAAGCCGACGAGGCCGGCCTTCGAGGCGGCGTAGTTGGCCTGCCCCGCGTTGCCGATCCCCGTGCCGATCACGGAGCTGACGTTCACGATGCGGCCGAAGCGCTGGCGCATCATCGTGCCCAGCACGCGGCGGGTGCAGTGGAACGCACCGGTCAGGTTCGTCGACAGCACGGCGTCCCAGTCCTCGTCGCTCATGCGCAGGGCCAGGCCGTCGCGGGTCACGCCGGCGTTGTTGACGAGCACCAGGATCGGGCCGTGCTCCTCCTCGATCCGCGTGAACGCCGCGTCGACCGCGGCGGTGTCGCGCACGTCGCAGTCCTTGGAGCCCAGGCCGGTGACGTTCCAGCCGTCGGCCGTCAGCCGCTGCGCGATCGCGGCCCCGATGCCGCGCGTGCCGCCGGTCACGACGGCCACGCCGCCCTCACGCGCAGACATGGACGCGCTCCTTCCAGCGGACCACGCCCGCCGACCAGACGAACCCGGCGCCCAGCGCCGACAACACCACCGTGGCGCCCGGCTTCAGGCGCCCCTCGCGCTCCGCGCGCTCCAGCGCCAGCGGGATCGTCGCCGACGACGTGTTGGCGCAGCGGTCGACGTCGATCATCACGCGCTCCTCGTCGACGCCCAGCTCGGCCGCGGCGGCCTGGATGATCCGGGCGTTGGCCTGGTGGGCGACGTACAGGTCGACGTCGTCGATCCCCAGGCCGGCGGTGGCCAGGGCGTCGCGCGTCCCGGCGACCATGTTGGCGACCGCGTGGCGGTAGACGGTCTGGCCGTCCATGCGCAGCTTGCGCTCGTCGACCTCGGCGTAGAGCGAGCCGGCGCGCGCCGGGTCGCAGCCGTGGACGAACTGGCCGATGCCGGCCTCCAGCTCGCCGCCGGCGACGACCACCGCGGCCGCGCCGTCGCCGAACAGGACCGCGGTCCCCCGGTCGTCGTGGTCGGTGATCCGCGACAGCGCCTCGGCCCCGCAGACGAGCACGACCCGCGAGCGCCCCGACTCGACCGCGGCGGCCGCCTCGTCGAGCGCGACGAGGAAGCCGGCACAGGCGGCGTTGACGTCGAGCGTGAGCGTCCGCGGCGAGCAGCCGAGCAGGCCGGCGACGATCGGTGCCAGCCCGGGCGTCAGCTGGTCGGGCGTGATCGTCGTGACGATGATCCGGTCGACCTCCGCGGCGCTGCGGCCGGCGTCGGCCAGCGCGCGCTCGCGCGCCGCGGCGGCCAGCGGCGCCAGCGGCTCGCCCTCGGCCAGCCAGTGGCGCGTGCGGATGCCGGTGCGGCGGACGATCCACTCGTCGCTGGTGTCCAGGCGCTCGGTGAGGTCCTCGTTGGTGACGACGTGGTCCGGGAGCGCGGCGCCGACGCCGAAGATGCCGGCCCGTGTGGTGCGGCGCAGCGGCGGACGGCGCTCCGTGGTGGGCGCAGGCGCGGTGGTCGCCATCAGGCGGCGACCTCGCGCAGCGTCCGCTTGACCAGGCCGGTCAGGACCTTGCCCGGGCCGAGCTCGACGAACTCCTCGGCGCCCAGGTCGCGCAGCGCGACGACCGTCTCGCGCCAGCGCACCGGGCTGAGCAGGTTCTCGACCAGCTCGGCGCGGACGTCGGTGAACGGCGCCACGGTCGAGTTCGAGAGGACCGGGAAGCGCGGGGCGCGGACGTCGACGTCGGCGAGCGCGGCGTCGAGCTCCTGCGCGGCGGGCGCCATGAGCGGCGAGTGGAACGCGCCGGAGACGTCCAGCCGGCGGGTGCGCAGGTCCATCGCGTCGACCGCCTCGACGCCCGCGATCGGGCCGGAGAGGACGATCTGGCCCGGGGCGTTGTCGTTGGCGACGGTCAGCCCGTGCTCGGCGGCGGCCGCGCGCACCGCGGCGTCGTCCTCGCCGAGGACGGCGACCATCGAGCCGGCGTTGACCTCCCCGGCGCGCGCCATGGCGTCGCCGCGCAGGGCGACGAGCTTGATCGCGGCGTCGAAGTCGAGGGCGCCCGCGGCCACCAGCGCGGCGTACTCGCCGAGCGAGTGGCCGGCGGCGGCCACCGGGGCGGCGATGCCGCTGCGCTCCCAGGCCACCACCGAGCACAGGAAGATCGCGGGCTGCTGGTAGCGCGTGCCCTCGTCGAGGTGATCGAAGGGGTCGAACCCGAGCAGCTCGAGGCCGCGGACGAAGAGCGGGTCGTCCCGCAGGCCCTCGTCCATGCCCGCCTCGTGGCTGCCCTGTCCGGGGAAGAGAATCGCGACGTTGGTCATCCGTTGCGCCATCCAACACCGCCCCTGACGCAGGGGGACACCGGTTCGACGCTCCGGGGCGGAGTGTCGAGCGGGCCGCGTCAGGCCGCCGGACCGCCCGGCGGGCGCAGCTCGTCGCGCAACGCGGCCAGCTCCGCCCGCACCGCGCGCAGCTCGTGGCGCAGCGCCACGAGGCTGGCGGCCTCGCCGCCCTCGTCCTCCTCGTCGTCGCCGCCGGCCACGAACCGCTGCGACGCGGCGCCCACGAGCAGCGCGGCCGTGCCGATGCCCGTGACCATCACGACGACCGCGACCGCACGGCCGGCCTCGGTGTGCGGCACGATGTCGCCGTAGCCGACCGTCGTGACGGTGACGATCGCCCACCACACCCCGTCCTCGACCGACAGGTGCTGCGCGCTGTGCTCGACCGCGGTGAACACGACGCCCCCGCCGACCACGACGAGGCCGAGGACGAGCGCCGCGTAGCGCAGGCCCTGGATCGAGAACAGCCGCTGCGCGTGGTGGGCCGCGCCCAAGAGCGCACCGAGCCGCAGCAGCCGGAACATCTGCAGGCCGGCGGGGGCGATCGGCGTCGTGAGGACGACGACGAGCGGCAGCACCGGGTTGGCCTTCACCGCCGCCCACGGGCTGGGCGCCCGCGCGATCACGACGAGGAACGTGAGCAGGAAGACGCTCCAGACCGCCCAGTTCACCACGTGGACCGCGGTGTCCAGCCACGACGGCAGCCCGGTGGCGACGTCGAGGATGACCGTCGGGATCGTCAGCAGCGCGGCGGCCAGCGACAGGTTGCGCAGCCACGGCGGCACGAGCTGCTCGAAGGCTTCCCGATCCACGGCCGGCAAGCTACCGCGCCCGGCAGGACGGCGGCCGCCCGCGCCTAGGTGAAGAACGTCACGACGCCGGCCGTGACGAAGGCCCCGGCCCACAGCCAGTCGAGGTTCAGCCAGGCGCGGCGGAGGAGCGCCGTGCCGAAGCGGTCGTAGACGAGCAGCGCGACGGCGCCCATCACGAGCAGCATCGCGGCGACGTGCAGCGTGACGGCCAGCGCCGTGGCGCCGATCGAGAGACCGGCGACGTCGACGTGGGCGAGCGTCTCGGCCGCGCCGCCGCCGTCGGCCGCCGCGCCCGCCGCACCGGCGCCGATGAGGACCGGCGCGACCATGAGCCCGGCGCCGTGCGCGCTGGACATGAGGAACGACCACCACGTCAGCTCCCGGCGGTCGACGCGCATCCGCGTCCAGCGCGGGTGCGCGCGCGGGCGCGCGAAGCGGAAGATCCCGAAGGCGACGAGCACCGCCGCCGCGACGACGTGCAGCACCGCCCGGTCGGCGACGATGCCGAGGCCGAAGACGAGCACGGCCACGACCGCGATCGACGCCTCGTGGCCGACGGCGATCGGCACCAGCGCGCGGCGCACCGCGCGCCGGTCGCCCTCCTGCATCCCCAGCCCGACTGCGAAGAGCCAGCCCATCGCGGGGTTGAGCCCGTGGTAGGCGCCGAGCGCGACGACGAGCAGCCAGGGCCAGGCGCCGTCCATGGCGCTAGCGGTCCTTCTCGCGGCGTTTGGCCGGAAAGGGCGTTCGGCGGCGCCGCCAGGCAAGGACGCAGACCCGAAGGAATCCCCCCGGGATTTCGAGGGTCGAGGACGCCGCCTGGCGGTGATCGACGGATGTCATTTCCGGCCAAACGCCGCGGGAAGGGCCGCTTACCGATCCGGGAAGCAGTAGCTGTCGCTGGAGGCGTCGCCGCCCTCGAGGCGGACCTGGTGCGGGCGCTCGCCCTGGAACTCGACGAAGAAGTCCGGGTCCAGCCGGAAGTCGCCGTCGCTGTCGAGCTTCACCAGCCAGCCGTCGATGCCCTCGGGATAGAACTGGGCGTCCCAGGCGGCGTACAGCGAGTTGGTGAGGTAGACGCGCCGGCCGTCGCGCGAGACCTCCACCATCTGCGGGCCGCCGTTCAGCGCGCCGGCCGCCGGATGGGCCGTCCGCTCGACGATCCCGCCCAGGCGGACCGAGCCGGTCTCGCGCGGCTGGCCGGGGTCGGTGACGTCGAAGCGCTTGATCTCGCCGGTGCCCCAGCAGGACACGTACAGCGCCGCGTCGTCGACGGAGAGCGCGATGTCGGTGATGAGCGGCGGGACCGCGCCGAACGGCTGCAGGATCGGCGGCAGCTGCTCGGCCTCCGCGGGCTCCGGCGGGATCGAGATCACCCGCTCGGCGCTCACCGTCCCGTCGTCCGCGCGCCGCCAGAGCCACACCGAGGCCGACAGGTCGGCGGTGGAGGTGACGACGCCGACGAAGCCGTACGTCCGCCGCGGGTCGTGCGCCGGCCGCAGCTCGAGCACCATCTGGTGCTCGGGACCGAGGTCGACCGCCTGGCGGTGGGTGCGCTTCTGCCAGTCCCAGACGTGCATCCGGTGGCCGTAGCGGTTGCCGAGCAGCAGCTCGCCGACGAGGCCGTCCTCGACCATCGCCGGGGTCCCCCACTCGCTCGTCACCACGGTGTCGTGCGTGATGTGCCACCAGAAGTCGTAGGCCAGCTCCTGCGGCCCGCGGTCGGTCTCCCAGGCGCCCTTGACCGCGAACGAGTCGTGGTCGAGCAGGAAGATGCCGCCCGGGCCGTTGCCGTCGGGCGCACCGAGGGCCGAGACGTAGATCCCGTCGGGCCCGCAGTGGATCGTGTGCGGGCGGCTGTAGCCCGCCTTGTCGGCGATCTCGGCCGGCTCCACCACCTTGACCAGCTTGGGCTGGTGGCGGTCGGCCTTGACGTCGATGACGTGGATGCGCGACGAGCGCAGGCCGGGCACGAGCAGGTAGCGCCGCTCGACGTGCGGGTGCGCCGCCCATGGGCACAGGGCGGACGAGCACGCGTTCCAGCCGAAGTGGTGCAGCTCGTCGCCGACGTTGGGCATGTCGAGGCGGCCGACGATCGTGCCGTAGCTCGACGAGTCGGGGTCGAGGTCGAGCACCGAGAGCGCGTCGGGTTTCCGGTCGCCGTTCGAGCCCGTGTCGAGGGTGACGACGTAGCCGAGCGACTCGCGCGGGGCAGCCGCCGCCTCCCCCGGGCTCGCGTGGAACGTGGGGTCAGGCTTGAGGAGCGCCATGACAGGGGATCTACCCCCGCCCGGCACCCCTCATCGCGTCATGTGCGTGTGCGCGCCAGCTCGACGAACCAGTCCAGCGCCTGCGGATTGGCCAGCGAGTCGCGCGCCGCGGCCTTCTCCGCCGGCGTGCCGGACAGGATCCGCTTCACCGGCACCTCGAGCGCCTTGCCCGACAGCGTCCGCGGGACCTCGGCGATCGCGTAGACGACGTTGGGCACGTGGCGCGGCGAGCAGTCCTCGCGCACGCGCCTGGCGATCGCCCGCTCGAGCTGCTCGTCGAGCTCGGCGCCCTCGCGCAGGACGACGAACAGCGGCATCCAGCCGTCGACGTCGACCACGAGCGCGTCGACGATCTCGTCCAGCGACAGGACCGCGCGGTAGATCTCGCTCGTCCCCATCCGCACGCCGCCGCGGTTGATCGTCGAGTCGCTGCGGCCGTAGATGATCGCGGTGCCGCGCTCGGTGATCTCGATCCAGTCGCCGTGGCGCCAGATGCCCGGGTACATCGCGAAGTAGCTGTCGTGGTAGCGCTCGCCGCTCGCGTCGCCCCACAGGTACAGCGGCATCGAGGGCAGCGGCTCGGTGAGGACGAGCTCGCCGACCTGGCCGACGACCGCGTTGCCGTCCTCGTCGAAGGACTCGACCTTGGCTCCCAGCGAGCGCGCCTGCAGCTCGCCCTCGTAGACCGGCAGGGTCGGGACGCCGCCGACGAACGCGGTGCAGACGTCCGAGCCGCCGCTCGTGCTGAAGAGCCAGGTCTGCGCGCCGAGCTGCTCGTAGACCCAGTCGAAGCCCTCCGGGGCCAGCGGCGAGCCGGTCGAGCCGACCGAGCGCAGCGCCGAGAGGTCGCGGCCCTTGGCCGGCTCCAGCCCCTCCTTCATGCAGGAGGCGATGTAGCTCGCGCTGGTGCCGAACGTCGTCACCCCGGCGTCGTTGGCGAGATCCCACAGCACGTCCAGCGACGGGGAGCCGGGGTTGCCGTCGAAGAGCACGATCGCCGCGTCGGTGAGCAGCAAGCCGACCAGGAAGTTCCACATCATCCAGCCGGTCGTCGTGAACCAGAGCACGCGGTCGCCGGCCTGGGCGTCGAGGTGCAGGTGCTGGTGCTTGAGCTGCTCCAGCAGGATCCCGCCCTGGCCCTGGACGATCGCCTTGGGCAGGCCCGTCGTGCCGGAGCTGTAGAGCACCCACAGCGGGTGGTCGAAGGGGACCTGCTCGAACGTCAGCTCACTGCCGGCCGGGCCGAGGAAGTCCTCCCACGCGATCGCGCCGTCCAGCGTCGCGGCAGGATCGAGGTAGGGCAGCAGCACCGTGGCGCGCAGCGACGGCATCTCGGCACGCAGCCCGTCGACCACCTCGCGGCGGTCGAACGCCTTGCCGCCGTAGCGATAGCCGTCGACGGCCAGCAGCACGGTCGGCTCGATCTGCGCGAAGCGGTCGACCACCGACCGCGCGCCGAAGTCCGGCGAGCACGACGACCACACCGCGCCGATCGAGGCGCACGCCAGCACGCCGGCGACGGCCTCCGGGATGTTCGGCAGGTAGGCGACGACGCGGTCGCCCGGGCGGACGCCCTGCGCCCGCAGCCCGGCCGCGATCCGCGCGGTCAGCGTGCGCAGCTCGCCCCAGGAGACCTCCTGCAGCGGCCGCTCCTCCCCCGCGGCGAGGATCGCCACGGCCCCGTCGTCCTTGCCGCGGAACACGTGCTCGGCGTAGTTGAGCCGCGCGCCCGGGAACCACTCGGTGCCGGGCATCTCGCGCCGGCCCAGCACGCGCTCGTACGGGGTCGACGCCTGGACCTCGAAGAAGTCCCAGATCGACGCCCAGAAGCCCTCGATGTCGTCGACCGACCACTGCCAGAGGTCCGCGTAGGTCGGCAGCGGACGGCCTACGCGGTCCTCCACCCAGCGCTGGTAGCGGGTCAGGGTCGCATCGCGGACGCGCTCGGGAGACGGCTCCCAGAGCACCGGCGGAGTCGTGGTGGCCATGTGCGGGAGCCTAGACCGCCGCGTCCGCCATCGCCTGGCGGCGGACCATCTCGACGCCGGCGATCGCGATCGCGATCAGCAGGATCGCCGCCGCGAGCGTGCGGATGCCCGGGATCACCCCGATCGTCAGGCCGCCGAGCAGGACGACGAGCACCACGCCGTGGACCAGCTCCGGGCGCTGCACCAGCGCGGGCCGCGCCCAACCGCGGACCTTGCGCGCCCAGCCCGCGGGGCCGGCCAGCCACGCGGTCAGTGCCAGCAGGCCGGCCAGGAGGATCGCGGTCTTGGCGATCTGCGCCAGCAGCGACGTGCCCAGCGTCCACGCCGCATCGGCGGCGTCCTGGACCGTGGCGGTCTTCGCCAGGTGATCGACCACCGTGCCGCCGACCACGCGCCGCAGCAGCAGCACGACGATCGCGCCGACGACGACGGCCAGTGCGGCGGTGACGAGCGTCTCGCGCCGCCGGCCGCGCGCGAGCCACACGGCGACGCCCATGAGCGCGACCGCGAGCAGGAAGAGGCCGATCGCCAAGACCTTCAGGAGCTTCACGGTGCGCTGCAGCGCGGTGAGCTGGTCGGGCGTGAGGATCACGATCCGCGCGCTCTCCGGCAGGCGCTCGCCGGTGATCGGCAGGCCGAGCCGCTGGCCGATCGCGCCGACGAGCGGGCGTAGGTCGAGGACGACGCCGCCACCCTCGGGCGTGCGCAGGGCCTTGCCGCGCTCCTCGACGAGGTTGACGAACTGCTGGTGGGTGATGCGCACCGCATCGGCCCACAGCGCCTGGACGCGCGGGCCGCGCAGGAGCCGCTCGACCGCGCGCGTGAGCGGGTCGTGCAGCGCGCCGGCAGCGGGGGCCGCGAGGGCGTCCAGGCGGGGCGGCAGGACCCGCTGCAGCTCCGCGGGCAGGTCGACGTTCTCGTAGAGCTGGTCGACGACGAACGTCGCGATGGCGGTCTGGATCGCGGGGTCCGCGATCAGCTCGGTCGTCGTCTGCTCGAAGTTGTCCTCGTCCAGCAGCTGGCGCGCGGTCCAGACGGCGAAGATCGCCAGCACCGCGGCGATCGTGCCGGCGACGAGCAATGACCAGATGCCGATCCGTCGGCCGCGGGAGAGCTCCATGGCGGGATCATCCTCGTTCGGTCAGACATCTCGCGCAAGCCGCGATGGTCGGGATAGGGTGGCGCTCCGTGTCCGACCGCCTGACCTGGCTGGGCCACGCCACCGTCCTCCTCGAGCTGGCGAGCGTCCGCCTGCTCACCGACCCGGTGCTGCGCGGGCGCGTCGCCCACCTGCGCCGCCACGCGCCGCCGGTGGGAACGCCAACCGCGGTCGACGCCGTGCTGCTCTCCCACGCCCACCGCGACCACCTCGACCTGCCGACGCTGCGCGCCCTGCGTCCCCGCCCGCCGATCATCGTCGTGCCGCCTGGCGTGAAGCGGACGCTGCGCCGGTTGACCGGCGTGGAGGTCTTCGAGGTCTCCCCCGGCGACGCGCTGGAGGTGAACGGGGTGCGCGTGCGCGCCGTCGAGGCCCATCACGACACGCGCCGCACGCCACTGGGCGCCGCCTCCGACGCGGTCGGCTACGTGGTCGAGGCACAGCACGCCGTCTACTTCGCCGGCGACACCGAGGTCTTCGACGCGATGGCCACGCTCGGTGCGCTCGACGTCGCGCTGCTGCCGATCTGGGGCTGGGGACCCTCGCTCGGCCCCGGGCACATGGATCCGGCCGAGGCGGTCGAGGCGCTGACGCGGCTGCGACCGCGCACGGTCGTCCCGATCCACTGGGGCACACTGCTGCCGATCGGGCAGGGTCGCCGCCACGGCCATGTGCTGCGCGATCCCGTCGAGGCGTTCCAGCGCGGCGCGGCGGAGCGCTGCCCCGACGTGACCGTCGCCGTCCTGGCTCCCGGGGAGGATCTCGCGTTGTGATCGTCCGCGTCGCCGTCACGCTCGTCGTCGCCGCGCTCGCGCTGCTGCTCCTGGGCGCGATCCTGCCCGGCGTCACGATCGACAGCGGCTGGGCGGCGCTGGCCGTCGCGCTCGTCTGCGGCGTCCTCAACGTGGTCGTGTGGCCGGCGGTGATCCGCTTGGCCCTGCCGATCACCGTGCTGACCCTCGGCGGCTTCGTGCTCGTGCTCAACGGCCTCGTCGTGGTCCTCGCCGCGTGGGTCGTCCCGGGCGTGCACGTGCGCGGCATCGGCGACGGGATCATCATCGCGCTCGGGGTCACCGCGCTGACGACGATCGCGGGCGCGCTGCTGGCGATCGACGACGACGCGCGCGTCCATCGCCACCTCGTCCGGCGCTCGCGCAAGAGCGGCGGCGCCGCGGGAGCGCCGCCCGGCGTCCTCTTCCTCGAGATCGACGGGCTCGCGCACGAGGTGCTCGTGCGGGCGCTGCGCGACGGCAACGCGCCGACGCTCTCGCGGTGGGTGCGCGACGGCAGCCACCGCCTGCTGCGCTGGGAGACCGACTGGTCCTCGCAGACCGGCGCCTGCCAGGCCGGCCTGCTGCACGGCAACAACGAGGACGTCCCGGCCTTCCGCTGGTGGGAGAAGGAGACGCAGCGCGCGCTCGTGACCAACCACCCGCGCGACGCGGCCGAGATCGAGCGGCGGATCTCCGACGGGCTCGGCCTGCTCCACGACGACGGCGCCAGCCGCGCGAACATCCTCTCCGGCGATGCGCCGCACTCGCTGCTGACGATGTCGACGGTGCTCGAGGTCCGCGGTCGCGGTCGGGTGGGCCAGGACTACGCGGCGTACTTCTCCAGCCCGTACAACCTCGCGCGCACCATGCTGGCGGCGATCGTCCACGTGGGTCGCGAGCTCGTCTACGCGACGATCCAGCGCCGCCGCGACGTGCAGCCGCGGATTCGGCGCACGCTCGGCTACGCGCCGGTGCGCGCGTGGGCGACCGCCGTCCAGCGCGACCTCCAGGTCGCCTCGGTCGTCGCCGACGCCTTCGCCGGGCGGCCCGTCGTCTACACCACGTTCCTCGCCTACGACGAGGTCGCCCACCACTCCGGCATCGAGCGGGCCGACACGCTCGGGGTGCTGCGCGACGTCGACCGGCAGATCGCCCGGATCGCCGCAGCGGCTGCCGCGGCCGACCGGCGCTACGAGGTCGTGGTGCTCTCCGACCATGGCCAGACCCAGGGCGCGACCTTCCTGCAGCGCTACGGGCAGACGCTGGAGCAGCTCGTGCGCGAGGCCTGCCGGACCGACGACGTCGCCGCGGCCGGCTCGGGCCAGGACGAGGCGCTCGGCCGGCTGAGCGCCGCGCTGACCGAGGCGGCCGCGGGTGACGGGCTGGGGGCGCGGACGGTGCGCTCGGTGACCCGGGCGCGGACGGTGGACGGCGAGGTCCGGCTCGACGAGGCGCGGGTGGACGGCGGAGACGACGGCGAGCGCCGCGGCGCCGCGCTCGTCCGGGGCGCGACGGGCGAAGCCACAGGCGCCGCGGATGGCCCCGCGCGTGACGAGCGCGGGACGGACGAAGCCGACGTGGCCGCCGACGACGTCGTCGCGGGCCCGGACGCGACCGTCGCGACCGCCGACGGCGGCCCGCCCGAGGTCGTCGTCATGGCCTCCGGCTGCCTGGGGCTCATCACCTTCCCGCGGATCGCCGGGCGGGCGACGCGCGAGGAGCTCGACGCGCGCTACCCGTCGCTTCTGCGCACGCTGCGCGAGCACGAGGGCGTCGGCTTCGTGCTCGTGCGCTCCGCGGCGGACGGGCCGGTCGTGCTCGGCTCCCGCGGCGCACGTTGGCTGGACGACGACCGCGTCGAGGGCGAGGACCCGCTGGAGCCGTTCGGTCCCAACGCCGCCGACCACGTGCGCCGCACCGACCGCTTCGCCCACTGCCCGGACCTCGTCGTCAACAGCCGCTACTGGGCGCAGACCGGCGAGGTCGCGGCGTTCGAGGAGCTCGTCGGCTCGCACGGCGGACTGGGCGGCTCGCAGTCCTACCCGTTCGTGCTCGCGCCGACCGGGTGGGCGCTCCCGGACGAACCGATCGTCGGCGCGGAGACGATGCACCGCTGGATGCGCCGCTGGCTCGCCGACCTGGGCCACGCCGCGTTCGGCGAGGACGGGCGGCGCGCCGGGCCTTGACCTACCCTGGGCGGGTGCGCCTGGCCAACGTCCTCGTCGGCGACATCGTGCTCGTCAACCGCAAGGGCCGAGTCTTCCACGCGGTCGTGACGCGGACCGAGCTGCGCGGCCTGGGGCTCGAGCCGATCGACAAGCGGGTCACGTACCGGACGTGCTCGGCCCACGACGTGGTCGGACACTGGTCGCGCCGCGGGCGGCCGCAGACCGCCGACGCGCCGCTGCGGCCGACCGAGACGCAGCTCAGCCTCGGCGTATGAGCGCGGCCGTGCGGCTGGTCGAGCCGAGCGACAACGTCGTGCTGCGCGAAGGGCCGGGTGGCGACCCGATCGTCGTGCTCGCGTTCCCCTACGACCAGCGGATCGTCGACGCGGTCCGCGCGATCCCCGGCCGGCGCTTCGACTGGGACACGCGCGAGTGGTGGGCCCCGGTCGACGACTGGACCGGGACGTACGTCGCCGAGGTCGTGCGCCGCTTTCCGGAGCTGACCGTCGCCGCGCCGGCGCGCGCGTGGCTGGATGGGCTCGACGGGCGCTGGATCGGCCGGGTGTCGACGGTCAAGCACCGTGCGCAGGGCTGGTTCCTGTGCGAGACGCGCGCGGGCGAGCTGCCCGAGGCGCTGGCGGCCCGCGCGACGCCGATGGGCGTCCATGCGCTCCTGCCGCTGGCGCCCGAGATCGCCGAGGAGCTGCTCGAGCAGCCGGCCGCGAGGCTGGACGCGCGGGCGGCCGACTGCGCCAGCCGGCTCCAGGTCGGCCTCGCACCGCCGCCGGCGATGCTCACCGCGATCGAGGGCGTCGCGGGACCGCGGCTGCGCCTCGACGTGCTCTGGGACGCCGACGCCGGGATCGCCTTCGAGGAGGTCGAGGGCGTCGAGCGCGCCACGCGGACGCTGCCGATCGACCCGTGGATCGTGCCGCGCGTCGACCGCTTCGTGCGCGATCACGGCGTGGAGATCGGCGCTCGGGCGCGCCCGGTGCTGGACGCGCTGCGCACCGAGCACGACGCCGCGCTCGTGGCCGTCGCGCGCTCGCGAGCCGCCGACGGCCCGCCGCTGGACCCACCGCCGCGGCTCGGCGGGGAGCTGGAGCCGTTCCAGCACGCCGGGGTCCGCTACGTCCTGGAGGCCCGCAGGACCTTCCTCGCCGACGAGCAGGGCCTCGGCAAGACGATCGAGGCGCTCGCCGCGCTGGAGGCCGACGGCGCGTTCCCCGCCGCCGTCGTCTGCCCCGCCTCGCTGAAGCTCAACTGGGAGCGCGAGGCGGCGCGCTGGCTGCCGCACCGCACGCGGACCGTCGTCGCGGGGCGCGGGTCGGTGCCGGCGACCGCCGACGTGACGATCCTCAACTACGAGATCGTCGAGGCCCACAGCGACGTGCTGCGCCGCCGCGGGCTGCGGGCGCTGGTCGTCGACGAGTCGCACCTCGTCAAGAACCCGCGCGCGAAGCGCACCCGCGCCGTGCGGCGGCTGGCCGACGCGGTCGCCCGCGACGGCCTGAAGCTCGCGCTCACCGGCACGCCGGTCATGAACCACCCCGACGAGCTGATCGCCCAGCTGCGGGTGATCGACCGGCTCGGCGACTTCGGCTCCGGCGCTCGGTTCAGCCAGCAGTTCCGTGGCAGCCACGGCGCCGAGGAGCGGCTGCACTGGCATCTGCGTCGCCATTGCTTCGTGCGCCGCACGAAGGCCGAGGTCCTCCCCCAGCTGCCGGCCAAGCGGCGCTCGGTCGTGCCGGTGGCGCTGACGAACGAGGCCGAGTACCGGGTCGCCGAGCGCGACGTCATCGAGTGGCTGCGCTCGCTGCCGCTCGACCTCGACGTCCTCGACGCCAAGATCGCCGCCGCGCGGCGCGCCGAGCGGCTGGCGCAGCTCAACGCGCTCAAGCAGATCGCGGCGCGGGGCAAGCTCGCCGCGGCGCTGGCGTGGATCGAGGACTTCCGCGCCTCGGAGGAGCCGCTCGTCGTCTTCGCCCACCACACCGAGGTCCAGGAGGCGGTGCTCGCGCGCTTCCCCGGCGCGCTGCACCTGCTCGGGCGCGACACGGCGCCCGCGCGCGACGCCGCCGTGCGGGCGTTCCAGGCCGGCGACGGCGACGGCATGATCGTCTGCTCCACCCAGGTCGCCTCCCAGGGCATCACGCTGACGCGCGCGACGAACGTCTGCTTCCTGGAGCTCGAGTGGACGCCGGCGCTCCACGACCAGGCCGAGGACCGCGTGCATCGCATCGGCCAACGCGACGCCGTGACCGCCTGGTACCTGCTGGCCGCCGAGACGATCGACGAGACGATGGCACGGCTGCTGGAGCGCAAGCGCGACCTCGTGGCCGCCGTCACCGACGGCCACGAGCGCGACGCCGAGCCGCTCGTCGAGGCGGTCGCGCGCGAGCTGCGCAACGCGCCGATCCGGCATCTGAAGGCGGTGTAGCGACGGCGCCGCGGTTCCGCGCGCCTGGTGGGCTGGATCGACGTCGGTATCCGTTGTGGATCCAACCCACCCCCACCGGGCGCGCCGCGTGAGCCGTCGCGATCAGGCGCGTGCGCCGCTCATCTGCGCGGCGATCGCCGCGGCGAAGGCGTCGACGTCGTCGGCGGTCGTGTCCCACGAGCACATCCAGCGCACCTCGCCGGTGTCGTCGTCCCACACGTAGAACGGCCAGCGCTCCTGAAGCGCCTCGGTGACGGCCGGCGGCAGGATCGCGAAGACTGCATTGGCCTGGACGGCCTGGGTGACGGTGACGCCGGGGATGGCGGTGACGGCGCTCGCCAGCCGGGCGGCCATCGCGTTGGCGTGGCCGGCGAGCTCGCGCCAGCGCTCCCCCTCCAGCAGCGCCTCGAACTGCGCGGCGATGAACCGCGTCTTGGAGGCCAGCTGCGTCGTCTGCTTGCGCAGGTACGCGACGCCCTCAGCCAGCTCGGGCCGCAGGCAGATCAGCGCCTCGCCGCCGACCATGCCGACCTTCGTCCCGCCGAGCGAGACGACGTCGACGCCGACGTCGGTGGTCAGCGCGCGCAGCGGCACGTCGAGCGCCGCCGCGGCATGGCACAGGCGCGAGCCGTCGAGATGCAGCGCGAGCCCGCGCGCGTGTGCGGCGTCGGCGAGCGCGGCGATCTCCGCGGGCGTGTAGAGCGTGCCGAGCTCGGTCGACTCGGAGATCGAGACCAGCCCCGGCTGCGCCGCGTGCTCGTCGCCCAAGCGCGCGCACCGCCGCTCGACATCGTCCGGCGTGAGCTTGCCGTCGAGCGTCGGCGCGGTCATGAGCTTGACGCCGGCGACGTGCTCGGGGGCGCCGCCCTCGTCGACCGCGATGTGGGCGGTGCTCGCGCAGATCACCGCCGACGCCGCCCGGCACGTCGCCCGGATCGCCAGCACGTTGGCGCCGGTTCCGTTGAACACGAGGAACGTCCGGGCCTGCTCGCCCAGCTCGTCGCGCAGCCGCGCCTCCAGGCGCTGCGTCCAGGGATCGGCGCCGTAGGCCCGCGCGTGCTCGACGTTGGCGGCGGCCATCGCCTCGAGCACCGCCGGATGGGCGCCCGCGTAGTTGTCGCTCGCGAAGGACTTCACGCCGCGGAGGCTACCTGCGGTTGCTCGGCGAGCTTGCGCTGCAGGGAGACGTAGAAGAGCGAGAGCGGGAACTCGTCGTCGAGGACCTCGTCGACGTAGGGCCGCGGGTCGTCGGTCTCCGGGAAGTCGCGCACGCCGGCGACCCAGCGCGAGCCGCTCGCGGGCGGGACGAACTCGGCGACGAGGTCGTGCGCGGCGGCCCAGTGCTGGAGCTTGGTGCGCTGGATCCCGGCGCGGTAGAGCGCCTCGACGCGCTCGCGCAGCTCCAGCACGCCGTCGGCGACCCGCTCCCACTCGATCGTCAGGCGGTTGTCGGTCCAGTGCAGCCTCCGCGTGGCATGGAGGAAGCCGAACAGCAGCTGGCCGCCCAGACCGTCGTAGTTGCGCACCCGCGGACCGGTGATGGGGAAGCGGAACAGCCGGTCGGAGAGGATCGCGTACTGCACGTGGCGCGCGACCCACAGCCCCTCGCGCTCGAGCGTCACCGCCTCCGAGAACGCGGTCAGGTCGCAGCGCAGCTCCTCCAGCGCGTACATCCAGTACGGCATCCGCTGGCGGATCATGAACGGGTCGAACGGCAGGTCGCCGTGGCTGTGGGTGCGGTCGTGGACGAGGTCCCACAGCTCGTAGGCGTCGCGCGAGAGCTGCTCGCTCGCGAGCAGCGCGGCGGCGTCCGGCGGCAGGTTGACGCGCAGCACCTGCGCCGCGCGCGACGAGGTCGCGCGGAAGCGCGCCGCCTCGCGGTCGCAGAAGATCCCGCCGAAGTGGTTGACCGGGCGGCCGACCACGCTCACCGTCTCGGGGAACAGCACCGCGCACTCGCTGTCGTAGCCGGCGGTGTAGTCGATCAACGTGACCGGGACGAACTTCTCGTTGTCGTAGCGCGAGCGCTCCAGCTCGGCCAGCCACGCCGGCCACGGCACCCCCACGATCAGCGCCTCGAAGACCTGGTCGCGCGAGCCGTTCTGCTTGTACATCGGGAACACCACGAGATGCTGCACCCCGTCCTCGCGCTGCAGATCCGGGCGAAACGCCTCCAGCGACGCCGTGAAGTCCGGCTTGGCGAACCCGGACGCCACCCAGCCGCGCAGGTCGCCGACGACCGCGTCCAGGTACTCGGCCTGATGGGCGAAGCGCGGCGCCAGCCCCTCCACCGCGGCGACGATCGCCTCCACCCGCCGGACAAGCTCGGCCGCGTCGTGCACGTCCAGATCGACGGAGCCGTCCGGGCGCTGGAGGAGCCGCAGCGCGTCGACCTCGCGCTTGAGCGCCGCCCACTGCGGCGTCGCACGCGCCGGCGCCGGCGGGTCGTCCGCGCCACGACGGAACGCATGCGCGGCCGCCCAGTGGACGAGGTTCAGCCAGAGCTCCTCGTGATCGAGCTCGCCCAGGCAGTCGTCGCCGAACAGGTCGGAATCCGCCGCCACCACCACGCGGCCCAGCCCGTGCTCGGCGACCGCCAGCAGCGGCGCGCCGGGCGTCGAGGCGGTCTCGCGCGTGCGCGCCAGCACCCGAGCGCCTTCGCCGACCTCCAGCGTGGACGCCCGGTAGAAGCACGCCGCGTGAACCCGCGCGAGCAGATCGACGCCATCGCGCGCATCGCCGGAGAGCTCCGCCAGGACCCAGTGCGGCGCCGTGTGGCAGTGCTCGTAGTCGGACACGGTGTCGTTGGCGATCCGCATCCCGAACCGGCCGACGAGCTCGTTGAGGTTGTTGCCGTACTTGTGCTGCTCGGTCTCGCCGAGCACGATCAGCCCGCCGCCGCCCGCCACGAACGCCTCGATCGCGTCGAGCTCGCCCTCGCTCAATCTCGGCGTGCCGCCGGGCACGACTCGCTCCCAGCGCGGCTCGGACGGATGCGCGACGACCAGCACATCGACCCGTGCCAGCGCCGCCTCGTCGAGCGGGCCGTCGGTGTGCACGCCGACCTCCAGGTCGCGCGCGGCCAGTGCCGCCGCCGCCCGCTCGTAGGAGGAGTCGGCCGGATGCGACGGCTGCATGGCGCGGGCCACCTCCGGCCGCACCGTCCATGCCTCGCCGTGGGCTTCGTCGAAGAGAACGCGGGCGTTGGCGGGACGCTGCACCGGGGCCTCCGAAGGTCGTGGGTTCAGGGAACGATCTTCAAGGTACCCGGGGATCTGAAACAGATCTAGACCGCTCTGCCTCGACTTCGTGCATAGTTCGTTACGACATGGACGACATCGATCAGCAGATCGTTGCGCTGCTCGTCGAGGACGCGCGGCGCTCGTACGGCGACATCGGTCGGCAGGTCGCCCTCAGCGCGCCCTCGGTCAAGCGGCGCGTCGACGCACTGCGCGAGCGCGGCGCGATCACCGGCTTCACCGCCCTGCTCGACCACCGCGCGCTGGGCCAGACGACCGAGGCGCTCGTCGAGCTCTTCTACGCGCCCGGGACGCTGCTCGACGAGGTCGCGCGGCGGCTGTCGCGGCATCCGGAGGTCGTCGAGGCGTGGTCGGTCACCGGCGACGCGGACGCGATCGCGCGCGTGCGCACCGCGTCCAACGCCGACCTCGAGCGCCTGATCATGCGCCTGCAGGCCGACGGGAGCGTGACACGGACGCGGTCGCAGGTCGTGCTGTCGCAGCTCGTGTAGCGCGCGAGCCGCAACGCTCAGTCGCGCTGCAGCAGCGTGAAGCGCAGCTCGCCGGCGGCGGTGTTCGCCTTGGCCCCGGGACAGACGGAAGCGGCCCACAACGCGTCCATCTCGGCGCGCAGCTCGACGTGGTCGCCGGGCCGCGTCGTGGGATCGAGGATCCGCATCGAGCCGTCCGCGCCGTAGTCCACGCGCATGAAGACGTTGAAGCACGAGACGGCCGACAGATGCAGCGGCGTCAACCCGAAGGGCGCGATCGCCTCCTCCAGGATCTCGCGGCAGCCGCGCGCCGCGGGGTCCGGGTTGCCCTCGAACACGCGCTGCAGCGGCCCCGAGCAGAAGTCGCCGCCGCTGTAGTGCACCCCGTTGGTGTCCGCGACGATCGTCCACAGCGGCCGCATGTCGCGCGTGCGCAACACGTCCCCGAGCCCCAGCCGCCAGCGCTCGGCGTGCAGGGTCGTGTAGACGACGTCGCAGTGCTCGGCGGGATCGTGGCGGTTGAACGAGCAGAAGTCGGCGACCTGCCCGCCGTGGACGTCGGTGATGCGCAGCACCTGACCGGCGCGGACGGTCCCCGTCGCCGCACGACGCGCCGGGACGACGTGCTCCTCGATGACGCGTTCCATGCGCTCAGCTCCGGCTCGGCCGGTAGCCCGCGACCCGCAGCTCGGGGATCGTGAACTCGCCGTCGACGATCACCGGCTCGTCGTCGAGGTACAGCGTGCAGTTGCGCATCGGGATGTCCACGTGGGACGGCGTGTCGTTCGTGCCGCCGAGCTCCAGGTTGGGACCGAGGGCGAACATCACGTTGCCGTAGAACGCGCGCGCCTCCTGCCCGAACCCGCCGACGTCGTTGGCACGGTGCGACCAGCGCGCTCGCTCGTTGATCCCCCAGCCGATGTGGGAGATCGCGTAGGCGCGCGGATCGTCGAACTCGTCGATGTAGTCCTGCAGCAGCTGGGCATCGAGCCCGCCGCGGAGGTCGACGACCCGCCCCCGCTCGATCGTGAGCTCGACCCGCTCGTGGGCGTAGCGGTTGAACGGCGCGACGATGATGTCGCCCCGATCGACGACGACCTTGCCGTCCACCCCGTCGTCGGCGCCACCGGTGAAGAGGAAGCCCGCCGGCCAGGAGTCCCAGCGGCCGGGCTCGTCGGTGTAGCCCCACTCGGTGACGACCGGGTAGTCGCCGAGCCAGTAGGTCACGTCCGTCCCGGCCCGGTTCGTCAGCCGCAGGGCCTTGGCGTTGCGCAGCAGCTCGGCGCTGATCTCCACCCGCTCGCGCTGCTGCGGCGTGGGGAACATCCGCACGAGCGTCCCGAGCGGCTCGATGACCATCAGCATGCGCGTCCCCGCCGCCTGGATCGCCAGCTGCTCCTTGGACCACAGGAGGAAGACCAGGTCGACGACGAGGTCGGCCTCCTTCAGCGCCTGGAGCGCGGACGGATTGCCCGCCAGCGGGTTGACCCCGACGGCCGCGATCCCCGATCCGGTCAGCGTGTTGGCCGCCTCGGCGAGGCGGATGTTGTAGGCGTTGGCGCCCAGGCGCCGCGCCGCGGTGAGGAACGCGTTGGCGTAGTCGAGCCGATCGTCGGCCTGCGAGAGCACGATCACGTTCTCGCCTTCGCGGACCGCGCAGAGCTCCAGCTCCCGCCGGCAGAGCTCGACGAAGTCAGCCCACTGGATCATCGTCCGTCCTCCTTCGCAAATTCATCCGTATACGTACTACCTACCCGCACGCAGGCGCCGAGCCGCGGGCGAGCCCCCGCGGATGCCGCCGCTACGACGGCAGCGGCGAGTGCTCGGCGTGGCGCTGGATCGCCGCCTCCAGGCGGGGCCCTTCGCCCTCGGCGATCGCCGCCGCCAGCTCGCGATGCACGCGGATCGACTCGGTGTTGTGGCCGTCGAAGTCGATGTCCTCGAGCCCGACCTCCATGAAGTCGAGCATCGTGAGGTACACGCTCTGCAGCGGCGCGTTGCGACAGACCGAGACCGCCTGGCGGTGGAAGGCCCAGTTCGCGCTGAGGTACCCCTGGACGTCGTCCAGCGACGCCTCCATCCGATCGACGCACGCGTTCAGCGCCGCGATGTCGGCCTTGCTCGAGTAGCGCGCCGCCTGACGGCAGACGAGTGGCTCCAGCGCGGCGCGCACCTGCACGCAGTCGCCGAACGTCGCCTTGCCCCACTCCAGCCCGAGGATCATGTGGCCGAGGCGCACGCGATCCTCGACGCTGGCGACGAACACGCCGCCGCCGGGGCCCGGCCGCGCCGCGACGAGGCCCCGGCTCTCCATCAGCCGCACCGCCTCGTTGATCGTGGCCACCGCGACGCCGAAGCGCTCGCGCAGCTCGCTCTTGGTCCCCAGTCGCACGCCGGGCGGCAGCGCCTGGGAGGTGATCTCCGTCTCCAGGCGTCTCGCCAGCGCTTCCGCGCGCGAGACGCGCGATGCCCCGAGGTCGGCGTCGAGCGTGCTCACGAACCCACACGATATTGATCGCGTCGGATCATTGTGTTCGTTCAGGCCGCCTGCCGGCGCGAGAGGCTGTCGGCCGCCACGGCCAGCAGGATGATCGCCCCCTGGACGATCTGCTGGTAGATCGGATCGACGCTCAGCAGGTTGAAGCCGTTGACGATCATCGCCAGCAGCAGGACGCCCAGCACGGTGCGCCAGATCGCGCCGCGTCCGCCGAGCACGCTGGTGCCGCCGACCACGACCGCGGCGAAGGCGAACAGCGTCACCGACAGGCCGTCGCCGGCCTGGCCCTGCCCGGTGCGCGAGGCGACGATCGCACCGGCGACGCCGGCCGCAAGGCCGCTCAGCGCGAACGCCGCGACCCGCACGCCGCGCGTGTTGATCCCCGACAGGCGCGCCGCCTCCGGGTTGCCGCCGACCGCGAACAGCCAGCGCCCGAACTTCGAGCGCGCCAGCACGAAGCCGAAGACGACGGCGACGAGGCCGAAGATCCAGATCGAGTAGGTCACGCCCAGCAGCTCGCCGTCGCCCAGCGTGCTGAAGTCGGGATCGGCGACGGTCTTCACGAAGCCCTTCGTGATCGCCAGGCTCGCGCCGGCCACCATCAGGCTCGTCGCCAGCGTGCAGACGAACGAGTCGACCTTCGCGTAGGCGATCAGCAGCCCGTTGACGAGCCCCATCGCCGCCGCGCAGGCGACGGCGGCCAGCAGCGCGGGCCAGACGCCGAGCGCCTCGGCCCACTGCGCGGCGAGCACGCCGGTCAGGACGTAGATCGCGCCCACGGAGAGGTCGAACTCGCCGGTGATCAGCACGAACGTGACCGCCACGGCGATGATGCCGACCGGCGCGTTCTGCTCGAGCAGGTTGAGCAGGTTGGTCGAGGTCAGGAACACGTCGCTGGCCAGCGCCAGCACGATGAACAGCGCGACGAACGAGACGACGATCGCGTAGTCGCGGGCGATGCGAAAGGGCCCGCCCGATCGCGCGACGGCGTGCTCGGTCACGCCGCCCGCGGTCGCCGTCGCCGCGAGCGTTGGCTCACCGGCCATCAGAACTTCCCCCATGGTCGTGGTCGCCCGCCGTGGCACCGAAGGCGGCGCGCATGACGGTCTCCTCGTCGGCCTGCTCGCGTGGCAGCTCCGACACGATTCGCCCGCCGCGGACGACGAGCACCCGGTGCGCGAGGCCCAGGACCTCCTCCAGCTCGCTGGAGATGACCAGGACGCCGACCCCCTCGGCGGCCAGGCCGTGCAGCAGCTCGTAGATCGCGCGCTTGGCGCCGACGTCGACCCCGCGCGTCGGCTCGTCGGCGATCAACACGCGCGGCTTGCGCACCAGCCACTTGGCGAGCGCGACCTTCTGCTGGTTGCCGCCCGACAGCGCCGACACCGGCAGCGACGTCGACGCCGCGCGCGTGTCGACGCTCTTGAGCACGTCGCCGACGACCCGCTTCTCACGAGAGCGCTGCAGGAACCCGCCGCGCATGACCTCGTCGAGGTGCGCCATCGCGACGTTCTCGCTGATCGAGCGCATCATGACCAGGCCCTGGTCCTTGCGGCTCTCGGGCAGCATCGCCAGGCCGCTGCGGATGCTGTCCCCCGGGCTGGGCCGTCCGAGCGGCCGACCGTCCAGCTCGACCGTGCCGTCGCGGGGGTCGGCGCCGAAGATCGCGCGGGCGATCTCGCTGCGCCCGGCGCCGACGAGGCCGGCCATGCCGACGATCTCGCCCGCGCGGACCTCGAAGTCGACGTCCGCGAAGGCGCCCGGGCGGGTCAGCCCCCGCACGCGCAGCACCGGCGGCGCGTCGGTCGGCGGCTCCACGACGTCGGGGAACTGCTGGCCGAGCTCGCGGCCGAGCATCGACGCGACGAGCGAGTCGACCGTCTCACCGCTCGCCGCGACGGTCTTGACGTAGCGCCCGTCCTTGAGGACGGTCACCGTGTCGCACAGGGCCAGCACGTCGGCCAGGAAGTGCGACACGTAGATGATCGTCACGCCGTGGTCGCGCAGGTCGCGCGTGAGCTGCAGCAGGCGCTCGGCCTCGGGGCGGCTGAGCGCCGCCGTCGGCTCGTCCATGACGATCAGCCGTGCATCGCGGGCGAGCGCGCGGACGATCTCGACCTGCTGCTGCTCGGCGGTGCGCAGCTCCCCGACGCGCGTGTCGGGGTCGACCCGCAGGCCGATCTGGCCGGCCAGGCGCGCCAGGTGCTCGCGGCCCCGGCGGCGGTCGACGAGCCCGCCGGAGCCGTACTCGTGGCCGAGGAAGACGTTGTCGACGACCGACAGCTGCGGGACCAGTGCGAGCTCCTGGGCGATGATCGCCACGCCGTCGCGCAGGGCGTCGCGGGGCGCGCGGTAGTGCACCTCGCGGCCGTCGAGCAGCAGCTGCCCCGCGTCGGGCTGGACCGCCCCCGCGATGATCTTGCCCAGCGTCGACTTCCCGGCGCCGTTCTCCCCGCAGAGCGCGTGGATCTCGCCCCGGCGGATCGTGACGCTCACGTCGCTCAGCGCCGCGACACCGCCGTAGTGCTTGCCGATCCCGCGGGCCTCGACGTGGATGTCGCTGGTTGTCATCGCCGCTCCTCAGATGCGAAACGAGCTCGCCGTCTCGACCGCGAAGAGGTCCTCGATGCGCAGCTCGCGCTGGGTCACGCCCTGCTCGAGCGCGAACTGGAGGAACGCCTCCAGCGTCGGCCGGTTGGGCTCGATCCCGTAGGGCCAGAAGTCCTCGCCGAACAGGTCGCGGGCCCGCTCGGCGTAGTGGAAGCCCCACGGCAGCGGGAAGAACGGCGCGTTGGGCGACAGCACGCGCTCGATCGCCAGCCGCTTGGCCTCCTCGAAGGCGGTGAACAGGTTCATCGCGACCCACGGATGCTCCTCGTAGAGGTCGCGCTTGAGCGTGATCACGTGCATGATCGGGAACACGCCCGTCCGCTGCCAGTAGTCGCGCTCGACCGCCGGGTAGTCGTCGAACAGGCGGACGATGGTGCCCGTGTTGCGCTTGAACTCGGTCGGCGGGTGGGCGCTGATGAGCGCGTCGATCGCCCCGTCCAGCAGGAGCTCGGTCAGCGAGCGATCGGGGACGGAGCGGTAGCGCACGCCCTCCGGCACGGCCATCGGGATGCCCTCGACGCGCCCTGCCTCGTTGACGCCCGCCTGGACCCACTCGACGTCGGTGAGCGCCACGCCGTACTCGTGCGTCAGCAAGCCACGCGCGTAGACCGTGGCGGTCTGGGTCCACTCCGGGATCCCGACGCGGCGCCCCGCGAGCTGCTCCGGCTTGGTGAGCTCGCCGTCCCCGCGCACGAAGATCGCCGACTGACGGAAGATCCGCGACGGGAACACCGGGATCGCGATCAACGAGTCGTCCCCGGCCGCGCGCAGTGAGCAGTACTTGGCCAGCGATAGCTCCGACACGTCCCACTCGCGGAACTTGCTGAAGCGATAGAAGATCTCCTCGACCTCGAAGGTCAGGCAGGTGAGATCGATGCCCTCGGCGCGCACGGACCCGTCGAGCAGGTCGCGCACATGGTCGTAGGGGTTGATCGCGAGGGTCAGGGGCAGGGACGGCATTGGGTGGACGTCAGCTCCATTCGGTGAGGAGGGACTGCAGGGTGAGGACCGTCATCACCGGGAGGTAGACGAGCTCCAGATCGGGCACGACGCGGATGTTGGGGATGCGCTCGAAGAGCACGTTGAGGCCGACGCGCGCCTCCAGCCGAGCCAGCGGCGCCCCCATGCACATGTGCCGCCCGCGTCCGAAGGACATGTGCTTGTCGGCGTTGGGCCGGTGGATGTCGAAGCGGCGCGGATCGTCGAAGAGCGCCTCGTCGTGGCCGGCCGAGACGTAGACCAGCCACACCAGGGAGCCCTTGGGGATCGTCGTGCCGCCGATCTCGACGTCGCGCGTGGTGATGCGAAACAGGCCCGGGGACGTGCCGCGCTTGCGCAGCCCCTCCTCGACGGCGTTGGCCATCAGCGACGGGTCGGCCTTGACCTGGGCGAACTGCTCGGGCTCCTCGCCGAAGAACATGACCATGTGGCCCATGAGGTTGGCCGTCGTGTCGTTGCCCGCGGCGACGAGCTCCATGATGTGCGTGATCACGCGATCGACCGGGATCGCCCGGTTGCCCTCGTCGTCGGTGACCTGGACCAGCGCCGACACCAGGTCGTCGCGCGGGTGCTCGATGCGGTCGTGGACGAACGCCGTGTAGTACTCGCGCGCCTCGGCCATGTTGGACCAGCGCCGCCGGCGCTCGTCCTCGGGCATCGGCTTGGTGGCGACGGCGTCGGGATCGTTGGCGTCGACCGGCGCCATCACCGAGAACAGGTCCTCGGTCCACTGGCGGAACTTGGGCATGTCCTCGGGCGGCATGCCGAGGAGCTGGACGATGACCCGCAGCGACAGCGGATAGCAGAAGTCGTGCATGATGTCGCAGCGGCCCTGATCGATGAACCCGTCGATCAGCTCGTGCGAGATGCGGGCGATGTCGTCCTCCAGGGCCGCGATGCGCCCGCGGGTGAACGCCTTGTTGGCGTTCTTGCGCGAGACGGTGTGCTGCGGCGGGTCGATCGCGATGAACGCGTCGTTGACGATGTTGCCGTGGACGCGGTCCTTGAGGTCCTCGGGCGGTGGGACCGTGCCCATCGCCCGCGAGGAGAACGTCTCGAAGTCGTTGACGGCCGTGACCAGGTCCTCCTGGCGGGTGATGACCCAGAAGTCCAGCCCCGGGTAGTAGAAGACCGGCCGTTCGCGGCGCGCCTGCTCGAGGATCGGGTACGGGTCGGCGAGGAAGTCCTCGCCGAGCGGGTCGAAGCCCTCCAGCGTCGGGAAGGTCGTGGTGTCAGCTGGCATGCGTGGCGGTTCTCCTCACATCACCCCGAGACGGACCACTCCGCCTCGAAGCCGTCCGCGTTGTCCTTCGTGGCGGTCGTGCCGATCGGGCTCAGGTCGTGCGCCGAGTCGATGCCGGTCTTGCCCGGGTCCTCGCCGCGGGCGACCTTGATGCCGATCTCGGCCGCCTTCTTGGCCTCCGACCGCGGCAGGAGCACGGTCGTGCCGAACAGGTCGCCGGCCACGATGAGGTCGATCGCCTCCTTGGCGCCGCCCCCGCCGATCGTCGTGACCTGATCCTGCTTGCCGAGCTGGTCGACGGTCTTCACGATCGCCACGGCGGTCGCGTCGTCGTCGCTGGTGATCACGTCGGTGTCGGGGTGGGCCTGCAGCTGCTGCTTGGTCAGCGCGACGGCCTTGTCGGGGACGAACCCGTGCGAGCCCTCCGCCACGACCTTGATGTTCGGGTGCTCCTTGATCTGGTCCTGGAACGCCTTGCGGCTGTTGGCGATGAAGCTGAACGTCGGGGGCCCGAACTGGTAGATGACGTTGCACGGGTCCTTGTCGGCGCACGCCTTGACCGTGAGGTCGGCCAGCCCACCGCCGTAGGTGCTCGGACTCTCGATCGTCGTGCCGGCGATGCCCTCGACCTGCGGCTCGACCGTGTCGGGGTCGGGTCCGATCGGGCTGCCCAGCGCGACGACGGCGATGCCGGCGTCGATCGCGTCCTTGGCGCAGGACATCGCGGCCGAGCCGTCGACCGGCTGCAGGAGGAAGACCTTGAAGCGCTGGGTGGCGATCGCGTCCTGGCACTGCTGCAGCTGCTTCTGCGGATCGTTGGCGCCGTCGAACAGCTCGACCTTGCCGCCGCCCATCTCGGCGACCTGCTCCTTGATCGCCTCGTGCGCGGCCGTCACGAACGGACTGGCCACCTGCGCGCCGAAGTGCGCGACGTTGACCGCCTCGCCGCCGGAGGCGTTCGCGGCCGCGGTGGACGCGCCGGTCGCGGCGGCCGTGCTGCCGTCGTCGTCGCTGCCGCCGCACGCCGCCAGCGCGAGCGCGGCGACGCTCACGCCGCAGGCGACGGACAGCGCCTTGGCCCGGCGCGATCGGTTCATGGCGACTCTCACTGCACTCCCCCTCGGGTCGTGGGCTCGGAATGACCCCGCGCCCTTCACCCTATTCATCATGTTCATTAGGTGTCAAGCACCAGGAGATCCGAGCGCCGCCGCCACGCGGTCGAACGCGGCCAGGAAGCCGTCCAGGTCGTTCCAAGGGATCATGTGGCCGGCGCCCGGCACGGCGTCGACGACCGCCCGCGGATTGCGGGCCCGCAGCTCCGCGGCGCCGTCGGCGGTGACGACCGGGCTCGCGGCGCCGTAGATCAGCCCGGGCCGCTCCAGCGCGTCCCAGAGCGCCAGGAAGTCCTCCTCGTGGAAGCCGCGATAGGTCGCGCGAATGGCGTCCTCGTCACACGTCCCCAGCCAGCGGGCGCGGTCGAGGACCTGCTCGTCGCTCCACGTCGGCTCCAGGGCACGCGCCTCTTCGACCGTGAGGCCGGCGCGAGCCTGGCGGATGCCGTCGAGGTAGAAGTCGAGCGGCAGCGGGTACGGCGGGCGGCCCGGGCCGGTGAGCGGCGGGTCGGCGAGGACGAGCGGCCCCGGGAGGTCCGGGCGGTCGACCGCGAGGCGCGCGGCGATGCGGGCGCCGAGCGAGTGGCCGAGGACGAGGGGGCGCGTCAGGCCGAGCCGCTCGACGGTCGCGGCGGCATCGGCGGCGTAATCGGGGAGGGTGTAGGCGCTCGCGGGCGCCGAGTCCGACTCGCCCCTCCCCCGCAGGTCGAGCACGTGCACCCGCCACCCGCGGGCGACGAGCGGACGCGCCACGAACGTCCAGACGGCCGCCGGGCTCGTGATCCCGGGCAGGAGCACGAGGTCGCGGCCGTCGTCGCCATGGGTCAGCACGCGCAGACGGACCGGCCCCGCCGGCACGAAGGTCGAGCAGGCTTCGCTCACGGTGCAGCCTCCCGGCGGGCTGGGGCCGTCGCGGGCGAGGACCCGCGGGGTCTCACGCCGGCCGGCGCAGCCCGGGCACCGCGAACTCCCCGTCGAGCAGGACCGGCTCGTCGTCGAGGAACAGGCTGCACCCGCGCATCGGGATGTCGAGATGGCACGGCGAGTGGTTCGTCCCGCCGAGCTCGGCGTTGGGCCCGGTGGCGAACATCACGTTGCCGTAGCAGGAGCGCGCCTCCATCCCGAAGCCGCGCTGCGCCGTCGCCAGCCGCGACCAGCGCGCCTTCTCGTTGAGCCCCCAGCCGATGTGGGCGATCTCGTTGCGCCGCGGGTCGTCGGCGAACTCGTCCATGTAGTCGCGCAGGAGCATCGCGCTCTGCCCGCCGCGCACGTCCACGATCAGGCCCTGCTCGATCGTGATCGTGACCGGGTCGGTGACGTAGGCGCGAAACGGCGCGATGACGATGTCGCCGGGCGCCAGGACGACCGTCCCCTCCACCCCGCCGTCGTTGCCGTTCGTGAACAGGAAGCCCGACGGCCAATGGTCCCAGCGGCCCGGCTGATCGGTGTAGCCGTACTCGGTCATGACCGGGTACTGGCCGAGCTGGTAGGTGACGTCGGTCCCGGCCGGGCTGGTCACGCGCAGCGTCTTGGCCTGCACCAGCAGCTCCTCGCTGGCCTCGACCCGCGCGCGCTGCTCGGTCGTCGGGAACAGCCGCGCGAGCACGTCGACCGGCTCGACGCACAGCAGCATCCGCGTGCCCGACGCCTGGATCTCCAGCTGCTCGTCGGAGAACAGCAGGAACATGAGGTCGACGACGAGGTCGGCCGCCATCAGCGCCTCGACCGCCGGGCGGTTGGACGCCAGCTGCGTGATGCCGATCGTCCAGACCACGCCGTCGACGTGGCCGGGCTGCTCGTCGGGCAGGCGGACGTTGTAGGCGTCGGCGCCGAGGTGTCGGGCGGCGACGAGGAACGCGTCGGCGTAGTCGAGGCGCTGGTGGCCCTGCGAGAGGACCGCGACCTTGTGGCCCTCGGTCACGCCGCAGAGGCGGAGGTTCTCCTCGCAGAGCCGCGTGAGCGTGGATTGCAGGTGCGGGTTCATCTAGATCGCTCCCATCGACGCGCCAGCGCTGACGTGCAGGGTCTCCCCGGTCACCAGCCGAGCTCCCGGGCTGCACAGGTAGGCCACCGCGGCGGCGATGTCGGCGGGCTCGATCGCCTCGGTGATCATCTGGGTCTGCTGGATCTCCTCGTACCACGCCGCCGGCATCACGGCGCGGCCGGCGTCGGTCGGCACGAGTCCGGGCGCGATCGCGTTGACGGTCACGCCCCACGGGCCGAGCTCGCGGGCCATCGAGCGGGTCATGCCCACCAGCGCCGACTTCGCGGCCACGTAGTGGAGGAGGTCCGGCATGCCGAAGCTGACCGTGGCGGAGGTGAAGTTGACGATCCGCCCCCGGCCCGCCGCGCGCATCGGCCCCGCCACGGCCTTGGCGACCACGAACGCCGACCGGACGTTGACCGCCATCATCGCGTCGAACTCCGGGACGTCGATCTCCCAGAACGGGCGCCGCTCGAGGTCGATCCAGCGGCCGGCGGCGTTGACCAGCACGTCGATGCGGCGGTGGCGGTCCAGCAGCTCGCCGACCGCCGCGCCGACCGCGGCCTCGTCGGTGACGTCCGTGCGATGGCCCGACGCCGTGCCGCCGAGCGCCTCGACGGCCGCGATCGTCTCGTCCAGCGGGCCGAGGTCGAAGCCGGCGACCGTGGCGCCGTGCTCGGCCAGGCGCACCGCGACGGCCTGGCCGAGCCCCCGGGCCGCGCCGGTGACGACGGCGACCTGGCCGTCGAGGAAGCGCTCGGCGCTCATCGGGCGACCTCCAGGGGATCGGCGACCTCCGCGTGCAGCGCCATGAGCGGCGCGATCGTCTCGGGGTCGCGGCGGCCGAAGCCGCACTCGGTGGCGACGCCGAAGCCGTCGACCGCCGCGCGCGCCGCCGCGATCCGGCGCTGCGCGCCCTCCGCGCCGTCGCCGAAGTGGATGAGGCCGAGATAGAGCCGGGTCGACGGCTGCAGCGCGAGGCTCGCGAACGGCGCGAAGTACGCGGCGTCGTCGCGGTCGATCGGCACCGGCACGTGGATCCAGTCGACGGGCCGCTGCACCGCCGCGCAGATCGCGTTGGCCATCTCGGTCAGCGTCGTGCCGTCGGTCGGCTCGACGAAGTGCTGGTGGCCGAAGTCGCCGTAGCAGAGGTGGAAGCCCATCGCGACGCCCTCCGGCACCGCCGCGCTCAGCGTCGCGATCCGGTCGATCACGCCGCCCCGCGCGTCGTCGAACCACGGCTCGAACACGCCCTCCCAGATCCCGACGTCCTGACAGACGTCCCACTGGATCGCGAGCTGGTCGGGCGGGATCCGGTCGACGATCTCGGCCAGCTCGGCGAGCAGCTGGCGGCGCTGCGCAGGCTCCACGCCGGCGCGCGAGTCGGGCTCGACGAGGATGACCATCGGCGCGATCGTCGTCGGCAGGCAGACCTGGAAGCGCACGTGCGCCGGGATCGCCCCCTCCGCCTTCAGCCGCGCGAAGGTCGCGTACGACGCGAGCGCCGCGTCGGCGAAGCCGAGGCGGTTCAGCCGCAGCTCGCCGGGGTCGACGACCAGGCGCACCCGGTTCCACGGCGTGTAGCTGCCGGGCGGCGGCGGCACGACCTCCAGGCCGGGCGTCGCCTCGTAGGCGCCGCGCGTCCAGCTGTTCCAGACGAGCCGCTTGCCGGTCTCGCCGTCGGGCAGCGTGTGCAGGCGGTCGCCCAGCTGCGCGCCCGCCGTGCGGAAGACCGCCTCGGCGTCGGCGAGCGGGATCGAGCCGACCAGGTGCACGCCGCGGGGGCGTGCGGGTGACTGTGTGCTCATCGCGTCCTCGCGCTCAGGCCGTCGCGCCGAGCCCGCGGAGGTACGCGATGACCTCCTGGGTGCTCAGCACGTCGGCGTACTTCATGTGCATGTCGAAGAGGTTCACCTTGTGCGACAGCTCGCCGCGATCGGCTACGCACTCGTGCGGGACGAGCACGCGCAGGTTGTGCGAGAAGGCGTCGACGACGGTCGCGCGGATGCAGCCGCTCGTCGACATCCCGCAGACGACCAGCGTGTCGACGCGGTGGTAGGCGAGCACGTCGGCGAGGCCGGTCTGCCAGAAGGCGCTCGGCTTGGCCTTGGGCAGGACGGGCTCGTCGGGTGCGGGCGCGATCGTCTCGGGGATCTCGTGGGCCTCGGGGCTGGCGAGCAGCGGGTCGTCGACGTCGCCGCCGCTGCCCTTCCAGATCCCCTTCACCGACGGGTGGGCGGTGGTGAAGGTCGTGGTGTACACGATCGGGATCCGCAGCGGCCGGGCGGCGGCGAGCAGCTGGGCGATGGCGTCGAGGGCCGGCGCCGCGGCATCGGTGCTGCCGAGCGGGAAGCGGCTGTCGCTGAACGCGCGGTTCATGTCGACGATCGCGATCGCCGGGGCGACGCCGGGCTCGATCCGCCCGCCCATCCCCGCCTTGGCGTAGTTGGCGCGGTCGCGGTCCGACAGCGGGAGATCGTCGAAGGGCAGGGTCACGCGCACGCTCCGGTCTCGGTCTGCTCGACGCGCGCGAGCCAGTGCTGGAGGCGCCGGATCGTCGCGCGTAAGAGGATGCCGGCGAGCAGCCGGACGGCGGAGGGCGCCGCGCCCGCCGGTGCGGCCGCGGCCGGCGCGCCGTTCGCCGCCGCCTCCCCCGTCAGCTCGCGCCGCAGGTTCGCCGCGAGCTGGTCGGTCATCTGGGCCGCCGCGTCATGGACACGCGACTGGCGACCGAACCGCGCGACCGGCCCCGACAGCGTGAGCTCCGTCGCGGAGTGCGCGATCGTCCGGCCGTCCTCGTCGTCCAGCCGGGCGACGATCCGGGCGGACGCCGCGCCGCGGCCCGCCCGCTCGCGCGCGGTCGCGGCGAGCACGACGGTGCGCGTCGCCTCGTCGACGGACGCGCGCACCACGTTGGCATCGAAGCCAAGGCTCGTCGTGGCCAGGCGCACCTTCCACGCCGCCTCCCCCACCGTCTCGACGAGCTGGGCGCCGGGGACGCACGGGATCACCCGCGGCACGTCCAGCAGGAGCGCCCACACCGCGTCGGGAGAGGCCGGGAGCTCGAAGCGGTTGCGGACCTCCATCAGGCGTCGGTCTCCGGGTCGATCATGGCCAGCACGCGATCGGGGCGCAGCGGCGCCTGCGTCGCCCGCGCGCCGAACGGCGCGAGCGCGTCGGCGACGGCCTGGACGATCGCGGCCGGCGCGGCCACCGTCCCGCCCTCGCCGGCGCCCTTGGCGCCGACGCTGGTCGCAGCCGGCGTCTCGAGGTGGCCGAACGTGAAGCCGGGGACCTCGGCAGCCGTCGGGTAGAGGTAGTCCATGAGCGTCGCGGTCGTGAGCTGCCCGCCGTCGTCGTAGATCAGCTCCTCCAGCAGCGCCATGCCGACGCCCTGCGCCATGCCGCCGGCGAGCTGGCCCTCCAGCACGAGCGGGTTCAGCACGGTGCCGCAGTCCTCGGTCAGCCACAGGTGGCGCAGGTCCACCATCCCGGTCTCGGGGTCGACCTCGACCGCCGCGACGATCGCGCCGTTCGTGTAGCACCCGGGCGGATCGAAGAAGCGGGTCGCGCTCAACACCGGCTCGAAGCCGTGCGGCCGCGCCTCGGGCCCGCCGTAGTAGACCGCTCCGGCGAGCGCGGCCAGCGGCATCGACCGCGCGGGGTCGTCACGGACCGCGAAGACGCCGTCGGCGACCTCGATGTCCGCCGCGCCGCAGCCGAGCAGGTGGGCCGCGCAGGTCACGAGCTTCTCGCGGACGTCGCCGCCGGCGAGCGCGATCAGCTCCGAGCCGATCGCCGCGGTCCGCGAGCCGAACGTGCCGAAGCCGAAGACCGCCGCGTCGGTGTCGCCCTCGACGATCCGCACGGCGTCCAGCGGGACGCCGAGCACGTCGGCGGCGACCTGGGCGAGCGTCGTCTGATGGCCCTGCCCCTGGGAGTTGAAGCCGCTGCGCACGACGACCGAGCCGTCGCTGTCGATCGTGACCGAGGCGCTGTCGTAGGTCGCGTCGCCGGTGCCCGCGGCGCGGGCGTGCGCGGTCGAGTACGCCACCTCGAGGAACGGGCTCACGCCGATCCCCAGGTAGCGGCCCTGCTCGCGCAGCCGTGCCTGCTCGGCGCGCAGCTCGTCGTAGCCGGCGAGCTCGGCGACGTGGCGGATCGCCTCCGCGTAGGAGCCGCCGTCGTAGCGCAGGCCGGTGACGGTGGTCGTCGGCTCGGCGGGCAGGCAGTTGGCGAGCCGCAGCTCCAGGGGGTCGCGCCCGAGCGCCCGGGCGACCTCGTCGATGAGCGCCTCGCGCGGGATCTGCCCCGACGACCAGCCGACGCCGCGCGCCGCCGCGGCCGGCGACTTGCTCGTGAACGGGCAGTCGACGACGTACTGGATCGCCTCGAGGTCGTAGACGCTCGGCAGCAGGGCCGCCGCCTCGAGCACGTCGATGAGCGGCGTCGGCGGCAGCTGGGCGTAGGCGCCCGCGTCGCCGAGGTAGCGGCCCTTGCAGGCCAGGAAGCGGCCGTCGGCGTCGACCGCCAGCTCGAGCTCGACGGTCATCTGCTTGGCGTGCGAGGCCGAGGTCAGGTGCTCGATGCGGTCCTCGACCCACTTCAGCGGCCGGCCTACGGCCTTGGCGGCCATCAGCAGCGCGGACTCCTCCGGGAAGACCGTGCCCTTGACGCCGAAGCTGCCGCCCACGTCGGGCGCGTGGCAGCGCAGGCGCGACTCGGGGACGCCGGTGATCAGCGACACGAACCCGCGCACGGCCCCCGGCGAGCCGCACGACGACCAGATCTCCGCCTCGCTCGTCGCGGGATCCCACGCGGCGATGATCCCGCGCGGCTCCAGCGGGCTGGCGCTGCTGCGGCCGACCTCGAAGCGCTTGGAGAACACGTGGGCGGCGCGGGCGAACGCCCCGTCGACGTCGCCGTGGGCGTACTCGATGTGGGCGAACGAGTTGTCGGGGATGTCGTCGTGCAGCACCGGCGCGCCGGGGGCGAGCGCCTGCGGACCGCTCGTCACCGCCGGCAGCGGCTCCCAGGCGACCTCGACGAGCTCGGCGCCGTCCTCGGCCAGCGCGCGCGACGCGGCGACGACGATCGCCACCGCCTCGCCGACGAAGCGGACCTTGTCGGTGGGCAGCACGGGCTGGGTGCACGTGCGCACGTCCTCGCGCGGGAGCGTCACCGCGATCGCCATCGGGCCGTCGCTCACGGCGCGGACCTGCTCGCCGGTGATCACCGCGTGCACGCCGGGCACGGCGAGCGCGGCCGACGCGTCGATCTCCCCCACGCGCGCGTGCGCGTGCGGGGAGCGGACGAACGCCGCGTGGAGCATCCGCGGCACGCTGAGGTCGTCGAGGTAGCGGCCTCGGCCGGTCAGGTACTTCGGATCCTCCCGGCGTGGGATCGCCTGCCCGATGAGGCCGGCCTTCGTCGTGACGCTCACGCCCGCAGCTCCCCGGCCGCGGCCTTGACGGCAGCGACGATGCCCGCGTAGCCGGTGCAGCGACAGACGTTGCCCGAGAGGTACTCGCGGATCTCCTCGTCGGTCGGGTCGGGGTTCTCCTCGAGCAGCCGCTGGACGGTCAGCACCATCGCCGGGGTGCAGAACCCGCACTGCAGACCATGCTCCTGGCGGAACGCCTCCTGGATCGGATGCAGCTCGCTCCCGTCGGCGAGGCCCTCGATCGTCTCGACCTCGGCGCCGTCGGCCTGGACGGCGAGCAGGAGGCACGAGCGGACCAGCTCGCCGCCGACGCGGACCGTGCAGGCGCCGCAGACGCCGTGCTCGCAGCCGACGTGGGTGCCGGTCAGGTGCAGCGTGTGGCGCAGGAAGTCCGACAACAGCTCGCGCGACTCGGTCTCGGCCTGGACGCGCTGCCCGTTGACGGTCAGCTCGATCCACAGCCGCTCGTGCGGTGCGGCGACGAGCGGCATCGGCGCTCCGGGGTCGATCATGCGGCGAGCGCTCCTTCCATGGTCGGGACGGCTTGGGCGAGGGCGCGCGCGGCGACCACGCCGGCAACCCGCTTGCGGTACGCGCCGGTGGCGTGGACGTCGCCGCCCGGATCGACCGCGGCGCTGACCGCGGCGCGGACCTCGCGAGCGACGTCGGCGTCCTCGGGACGGCGGCCGGCGAGCGCCGCCTCGACCTCGGGCAGGCGGATCGGCCGGTCGGCGACCCCGAACAGCGCGAGCGCGACGCGGGCGTAGGCGCCGTCGGCGTCCAGCTCGGCCTGCACGGCGGCGCCGACGAGCGCGAAGTCGCCGTGGCGCCGGGCCAGCTCGACGAACCCGTGGTGGGCGCGCGGGCGGACCGGCAGGCGGATCTCGGTGAGCAGCTCGTCCTCGGCCAGCGCGGTGGTCATCGTCGTCAGCTGGAAGTCGGCGGCCGCGATCACGCGCTCGCCGCGGGCGGCCGAGCGCGCGACGACCTCGCCGTCGAGCGCGAGGAGGACGGTCGGCAGCTCGCCCGCCGGGTCGGCGTGGACGAGCGAGCCGCCGAGCGTGCCGCGCGCGCGGGTGGCGACGTGGCCGACGTGGCGCAGTGCCAGCGCGACGAGCGGGAGGTCCCCCGCGACGGTCCGCTCCAGCTCGAGTTGGCGCGTGGTGGCGCCGATGCGCACCGTGTCGCCGTCGCGGACAAGGCCGGTGAGCGCGGCGACGCGGTTGACGTCCACGAGCAGCACGGGCCGCGCAAGGCGCAGGTTCATGATCGGCAGCAGCGACTGCCCGCCGGCCAGCGGCTTGGCGTCGCCGCCGTGCTCGGCCAGGAGCGCGAGCACGTCGTCGAGCGCGGCCGGAGCCGCGTACGCGAACGGCGCCGGCTTCATCCGCGCAGCGACTCGCTGAGCGGGACGCCGGCGTGGCCCCAGCCCCGCGCCGGCACCTCGTGGAGCACCACGTTCACCGCCTCCGGCGGCACGGCGAGGTCGTCGACGACGACCCGTGTCACGTCGGCGATGAGCTGCCGCTGCTGCTCCTCGCTGGGCCCTGCGATGAACGTCACCTGCACGATGGGCACAGCGCCCCTCCGTCGTCGATTCGCTATTGACCATAATGATTGTTTGCAGATAGTGTCAAGCCATGGCACCCGAGACCATGGAGAGCGGCGAGGTCACGCTGGAGGGGCTGGATCTCGACCCGTACCCCATCTTCGAGCGGCTGCGGCGCGAGGCCCCGGTGTACTGGTTCGAGGATGCGCGGGCCTACGTGCTGACCCGGTGGGAGGAGTGCGAGCGGGTCGTCAGCGACCACGAGACGTTCCGCTCGCCGACCTACCGCCCGACCGCCGTCCGCGCGTTCGGCGATCCCACGATCCTCAGCGCCGACGGCCCGCTGCATCAGGACCTGCGCCAGGCCGTCGACCCGCCGCTGCGCCCGCGGCCGGTGAACGCGTCCATCGACGACATGGTCCGCCCGGTGGCTCGCGCCCGCGCCGCGGCGCTGGCCGGGGAGCGCGAGACGGAGCTCATGGCCTCGTACTTCGAGCCGATCAGCGTGCGCGCGCTCGGGGACGTCCTCGGCTTGACCGCCGTCGACGACGACACGCTGCGCCACTGGTTCTTCGGGATCGTGTCCGGCCTGGTCAACGAGGAGCTGACCGAGGAGGGCTTCGCGGTCTCCGACCGGATCGGCCGGGAGATCGCCGACACGCTCACGCCGATCATCGAGCGCCTGACGACTTCGCCCGACGAGAGCGTGCTCTCGCACATGGTCCACGGCGGTCGCGAGCCGGGCAACGCGCGGACTGCGGACGAGCTGATGCCCACGCTGAAGGTCTACCTCGCCGGCGGGATGCAGGAGCCCGGCCACGGTGCGGGCTCGACGCTGCTGGGCCTCTTCAGCAACCCGCCGCAGCTGGCGCGCGTGGTCGCCGACCCGTCGCTGATCCCCCGCGCCGTGGTCGAGGGCCTGCGCTGGATGGCGCCGATCGGGCACACCGAGCGCGAGGCCCGCGAGCCGGTGGAGCTGGGCGGCGTGACGGTCCACCCCGGGGAGAACCTGTACGTCATGCTCTCGGCCGCCAACCGCGACCCCGCGCGCTTCGAGCGGCCCGACGAGTTCGACCTCGACCGGCCGCGGGCGAACCACCTCGCCTTCGGCGGCGGAGCGCACTTCTGCTCGGGCCACTACTTCGGCCGCGCCGTCGAGCGCATCGCCTTCGAGGAGCTGTTCGCGGCGTTCCCGGGCATCGCCCCGCATCCTGAGCGCGAGCCGATCGTGCGCGGCTGGGCGTTCCGCGCGCCGCGGGAGCTGCCGGTGCTGCTCGGCTAGGGAGCGGCGGTGCGGGCCTGCAGCGCCTCGAGCGCCTCGGGCGTGTCGACGTCGCCGGGATCGCCGAACGCGTCGCCGTCGACCTCGAGGACGACGGCGTCCTCGAGCAGCGCGCGCGCCCCAGCGTCGCCGCGCAGCGCACGGACGCCGGCGGAGAGGGATCGGCGCAGCGCGACCGGGTGAGCGGGAGCGCCGTTCGTGCGCAGGCGCACCGCCGCGACCTCGGGCGGCGCCGCCTCGGCGGCGCCGAGGACGGCTTCGATCGCCGCCGGTGCGAGGAAGGGCGCGTCACCGAGCATCACGACCGTCCACTCGACGTCGCCGGCCGCGTCGACCGCGCAGCGCAGCGATGCGGCCATCCCCTCCTCCCAGTCGCGGCAGACGACGACCTCCGCGCGGTTGAGCGGGACCGCGGCGCGGATGCGCTCGGCGTTGGAGCCGAGGACGAGCACGACGCGCTCGAGCCGCGACGCGCAGGCCGCGTCGATCGCCCAGGACAGCAGCGGCCGGTCGTCCAGCGGGGCGAGCTGCTTGACGCCGCCGAAGCGCCGCCCGGCTCCGGCCGCGAGCACGACCCCACAAGCATCGATGCCGGCCATCGCGGCAGCCTACCGGCCGGGGCGCCCATCCGCGTCGCGCGGCACGGCGCGACAGAGCTGCGACTTCGTCCCGCCCAGCGGGAAGAAGTCGCAGCTCGATCCCCGTCAGGCGCTCAGCGCGATTCGCTCGGGTGTCTCGAGGAGGGTGCGGACGTCGGCGAGGAAGCGGGCGGCGTCGGCGCCGTAGAGGATCCGGTGGTCGCAGGTGAGCGTCAGCGTCAGCTGCGGACGGATCGCGAGCTCGCCCGCCCACGCCACCGGGCGGTCCACCACCGCGCCGACGCCGAGGATCGCCGCGTTGGGCAGGTTGATGACCGGCGCGATCGCGGTCATGCCGAACATGCCGAGGTTGGAGACCGTGAACGTCGCGCCGGAGAGGTCCGGGGGCGTGATCGAGCCGTCGCGCACCGCCGCGGCCAGCCGGCGGGCCTCGGCGCCGATCTCGCCGAGCGAGCGGCGGTCGGCGTCGCGGATGACCGGGACGACGAGCGCGTCGGCGGCGGCGACGGCGATGCCCACGTTGATGCGCTCGTGGAGCTCGAAGCGGCCGTCGCGGAAGCTCCCGTTCACGCGCGGATGGGTACGCAGGGCGCGGGCGCACGCCTGGACGACGAGGTCGTTGAGCGACGGCGCGCGCTCGACGAGCTCCTTCAGGCGAGCGCGGTAGGCGACCGCCTCCGTCATGTCGACCTCGGTCTGGACGGAGAACTCCGGCACGGTCGCCTTCGCCTCCGACATGCGGCGGGCGATCGTCTGCTGGAGGCGCGAGAGCTCGACGACGGTCGTGGCGCCCTTCGCGGTGTCGGCCGCGGGCGGCGCAGCGGGCGCTGCCGGCGCGGCGTGGCTGGACGGGGCCGGCGTCGGCGCGGCGACGGCGCGCGTCGGCGCCGCCGGCACGCCGATCGGCGGCAGCTCCACGGCCCCCGCCGCAGCGCCGCCGGCGGCGGTGACGTCCGCGCGGGTGATCCGCCCGCGCGGCCCGGTCCCGGCGATGCCGCGCAGGTCGACGCCGATCGCCGACGCGACCCGGCGCGCGAGCGGCGTCGCGCTCGGCGCCGATCCGCCGTCCGCGACGTGGCCGTTGCGGGCCGCGACGGAGGCGGGAGCCGGGACGTCAGGGCGCGGCGCGGCGGCGGGCGACGGCGAGGTCGGCGCGGCCGGAGCCGACCCGGCCGAGGCCGGCGCGGAAGCGGCCGGCGCGGTAGCGGCCGGGGACGACGCGTCCGGCGCGGACGCAGGGGCCCCCGCCCCCAGCGTCGCGATCGGCACTCCCACGTCCACCGTCTCCCCCTCGGCCACGAGGATCGCCAGGACGCCCTCGTCGTCGGCCTCGTAGGTCATCGTCGCCTTGTCGGTCTCGATCTCGGCCAGCTCGTCGCCGCGCGCGACGGTCGCGCCATCGGCGGCGAGCCAGCGCAGGATCGTCCCGGACTCCATCGAGTCCGACAGGCGGGGCATCAGCACTTCGGGCATGCGTGGGTCTCCGTCAGAGCAGGTCGAGGGCGGCGCCGGCGATCGTGTCCGCGTCGATGCCGGCCGCCCGGTACAGGTCGCCGAGGTCGCCGGACTGCCCGAACGAGCTGACGCCGAGGCAGGCGATCGGCGTGGCGTTCACCGCCGCCAGGAACGAGAGCGTGTGCGGGTGGCCGTCGAGCACCGTCACGATCGGCGAGCGGCGCGCCGCGGGCAGGAGCCGCCCGAGGATCGACGGGTCGCCGTCACCCAGCCCCTGGCGGGCCTGCAGCGCACGGAACACGAGGTCCGGCGAGGTGAGGCAGAGCACGTCGACCCCCACACCACCCTCGCCCAGCTCCGCCGCCGCCTCGAGCACCTCGACGATCGGCGCGCCGACCCCGACGAGCGTCACCTGCGGCGCGCCGCCGCTGCGGGCGATCGCGTAGCCGCCGGCGAGCACGTCGCGCCGGCGCTCCTCGCGCGCCGCCGCGTCCTCCGGCACCGCGCTGAGCGTCTGGTCGATCGGCCGCGTCGACAGCCGGAAGTACGCCGACGTCCCGTCCGGCCGCCCGAGCCGGCCGAGCGCGTCGAGCATCGTCCACTCGAGGTCCTGGCCGAACGCCGGCTCCCAGGCCACGCAGCCGGGCTGCTCGATCCCGATCGACGGCGTGAGGATCGATTGGTGCGCGCCGCCCTCCGGCGCGAGGGTGATTCCCGACGGCGTCCCCACGAGGATCGACTGGCCGCCGGCGTAGATCCCGAACGACCACGGCTCCAGCGCGCGGCCGACGAACGGGTCGTAGAGCGTGCCGATCGGCAGCAGCGGCTGGCCGTCGCGCGACCACGTCGCGCCCAGCTCGCCCAGCAGCCCGACCAGGTTGACCTCGGCGATGCCCAGCTCGATGTGGCGCCCGTGGTCGTGCTCGCGCCAGCGCACGAGCGTGTCGGTGTCGTCGGCGAACCAGTCGATCCGCTCGCCGACCGCCCAGATCCCGCTGCGGTTGATCCAGCCGCCGAGGTTGGTGGAGGTCGAGACGTCGGGGCTGACGGTCACCACCCGCGCGGCCACCTCGGGCGCCGCGTGGTCGAGGTCGACGAGCAGCCGCCCGAGCGCCTGCTGGGTCGACGCCCGGCCCCCGTGGGCGCGACCGAGGTCGACCGGCACCGCGGGCGCCGAGACCGCCGGGCGGTCCTCGCGCTCCAACCGCGCCGCCACGTCCGCGCACAGCCGCGCCGCCGGCGACCCGGGCTCCAGCGGCGCCCACGGCTCGTCCACGCTCGCGCCGACGCGCTGGGCCAGCTGCGCCAGCTCGTCGGCGCTCAGCAGCGCCGAGTGGTTGGCCGGGTGGCCCTCGGTCGCCAGCCCGCGCGCCTTGATCGTGTAGGCGAACACGATCGACGGCCGATCCAGCACTCGATCGGTCTCGTGGTAGGCGTCCAGGAGCGCGTCGAAGTCGTGCCCGCCGAGGTCGCGGATCGCGCGGTGCAGCTCGGCGTCGTCCAGCTCGCCCACGAAGCGCCGCAGATCGCGACTGCCGCGCCCCTCGCCCGGGAGCCGCTCGCGCAGCTGCGCGACGTCGGCCCGCAGCAGCCGCTGGTACTCCTCGTTGGGCATCCGCTCGATGCGCCGGCGCAGCAGCTCGCCGTGCTCGCGCGCGAACAGCGCGGTCAGCAGCCGCCCCCACTTGACGGTGACGGTGTGCCAGCCCGCCGCGTCGAACATCGACGTCAGCCGCGTGGCCGCGATGTCGGGCACGACGCGGTCCAGCGACTGGCGGTTGAGGTCGACGATCCACAGCACCTCGCCGAGGCGCTGGACCATCGGGTCGGCGATGGCCTCCCACACCGCGCCCTCGTCGAGCTCGGCGTCGCCCAGCAGCGCGATCTGGCGCCCGCCGCGCGGCACGTCGAGGTGGCCGGCGACGTAGCGGTGCGCGATCGCCGACCACGCCGTCGCGGTCGCCCCGATCCCCACCGAGCCGGTCGAGAAGTCGACCGGGTCGGGGTCCTTGGTCCGGCTCGGGTAGCTCTGGAGGCCGCCGAACTCGCGCAGCCGCTCGAGGTAGGAGGCGTCCAGCCGGCCGAGCAGGTGGTTGATCGCGTGCAGCACCGGCGACGCGTGCGGCTTGACCGAGACGCGGTCGGGCGCCTGCAGGAAGGCGAACCACAGCGCGGTCATGATCGTCGTCATCGACGCCGACGAGGCCTGGTGGCCGCCGACCTTGATGCCGGACGGGTTGGGCCGGACCTTGTTGGCGTGGTGGATCGACGCGGTGGACAGCCACAGCACGCGATCCTCGATCGTGGCGAGCGTGGCGGTGTCGACCGCGGGCAGCGTGGTGGAGGACATCGTCGATAGATCTGTTCTATAGATGTTTGGGCCGCCCGAGACCCTATCCAGGCGGGGCCGCCTGTCAAGGGCGCGGGTAGTCCAGGGTCGTGTCGAGGAAGTGGCGCTCGAGCGCCATGAGGTGCTCGTCCATCGAGCCGAGGATCCGCGCGTCGTCCCGGGACGCGAGGGCGCTCACGAGATCGTCCTGCAGGGCGATCGCCGCCTGCATCGATCCGTAGGCGATCGGGGAGCGCCCGCGCACGAGGGCCATGTCGCGAAACACCGTGCCCAGCGACGCGGTCAGCACGCCGTTGCCCGAGGCGACGGCCAGGCGCAGGTGGAAGCGGACGTCGAGCTCGATGAACCCCTGCGGGCTCTCGGTGCTGTCGTGCAGCGCGTCGACGAGCCGCCGCAGGTCGTCGAGGTCCTCGTGGCCGATCCGCTGGGCCGCCAGCGCCGCGCAGGTCATCTCGACCGCCCGCCGCGCCTCCAGCAGCTCGCGGACGTCACCGCGATCGAGCTGCGAGCGCTCCGTCAGCAGCTCCGGCGGGAAGGTCAGCGAGCGCAGGAAGACGCCGCCGCCGCTGCCCCGCCGCACCTCGACCACGCCGGCCCGGCGCAACTGCTCCAGCGCCTCCCGGACGACGAGCCGGCTGACCCCGAAGCGCGCGGCGAGCTCCTCCGCGCGCGGCAGCCGTCCGCCGAGCGGCACCGCATCGCCCCGGATGCCGTCGATGAGCGAGCGCAGCACGACGTCCGAGGCGCGCTGGCGCTCGACCTCGGGGAACGCGTCGGCGCTGGCGGCGTCGTCGGGGGACGGAGAGCCCATCGCCGCCATCTTCCCACGGCCGCAGCGTCGCCCTACGCGAGCGACCCGACCGCTTCGCCCGCATCGGGGAAGCGCCGCAACCGCCCTCCGCCCTGGTCCACCACCCACGTCGCGTCGCCCACCGCGAACGCGTGCACCGGCTCCTGCGCGAGGGCGGCGGCGGCCAACGCGGACGCGGCGACGCGCTGGAGGTCCTGGGCGACGCCGACCGGGAACAGCGCCTGGGTCTCGCGGGTGACCTCGTTGGAGCCCGCCCGCAGCACCGTCCGCAGCCCCGGCTCGACGGCCAGCGCGGTGACGGACACGGTCACGTTGACGAGCTCGTCGCTGGTGACCGCGGCCAGCGCGCGGGCGCGGCCCAGCGACAGGCGCTCGAGCACGTAGCGGTCGACGCCGCTGCCGACGACGATCGGGATCTTGCGCTGCGCCGCGAGGTGGACGTAGGGCGCGTCCACGTCGCGCTCGACCGCCACCACCGGGATGCCGAGCGCTCGCAGCTCCAGGCACAGGCGGAAGCCGACCTGCCCGAGCCCGACCACGACCACGTGCCCGGAGCGCGGCACCGTCCGACGCCCGACGATGCCCGTCAGCCGCGGACGCATGAAGCGATGCACGACGGTCGCGGTGAAGATCGCCACGAGGACGAGCGCGGCGGCGATCGTCAGCGTCGCGTAGAGCTTCAGCCACCAGGGTCCCTCGTCGACCGCGTGGTTGGGGCCGACGGTCGTCGTCGCCTTCATCGCGCTGTAGAGGGCGTCGGTCCACCCCTCGTGGGCGTGCAGGCCGACGACGATCGCCTCGGCGCCGACGAGCACGAAGAGCCCCAGCAGGCTGGCCAGCATCACCCGCGAGACGTGGTCGTGGGGGCGCAGCTGCTCGCCCAGCCAGCGCAGCAGGCGGTGCGGCCGCGCCGGCGCCCGGTGGTCGAGCTCGACCCGCTGCGGCTCGCCGCCGTTGGGCGCCTCGACCGCGACGAGGTCGTCCCCGGCCCGGTACAGCGTGGCCAGCCGCGGGTCGACGCACGGGCCGAGGATCGAGCCGACGGCGGCGTCGGCCATCGAGAGGACCTCGCAGTTGGGGATCGCCGCGATGACCTGCCGCGCGACCGTGCGATCGAAGATCGTCACGATCAGCCGCACCCCGGGCCGCAGGTACTCGACCAGCAGCGCGGTGCGCAGCACGGCGACGTCGTCGCGCGCGACCACGACGACCGCGGTCACCTCCGGGTCGTCCAGCTCGCGTCGCAGCTGGCGGTCGTTCCAGCGCCGCAGCCGCCGCACGCCGGCGCCCGCGCCGTGGAGCGCTTCGACGACGCCCCTGGCCAGGGCTCCGTCGCCCATGACCAGGATCGACTGCATTCCGGAAGGGTATTCGGAGGCGATCAGCCTGCGGCGGCGGCCAGCTCCTTCAGCGAAACGCCCAGGTCGGCGGCCTGGGCCGGCGTGACCGCCGCCGCGGCCGGGCCGGCCAGCAGCTTGCGCGCCGCGATGTGGTCGGCCATCCGGTCGACCGACTCGATCGCCACGAGGCGGTCGCCGGCGAACCGGCAGATCGAGAAGCCGTCCTCGCCCGGCGCGCCGCGCGGCACCGCGAGCGCGCCGTCGGGCGCCGCGCCGGCGATTTGCAGCTTGCGGCCGAACTGGTCGGTCCAGAACCACGGCACCGCGGCGTAGCGGGCCGGCTCGCCGGCGATCGCCGCCGCCACGTGGCGAGCCTGGTCGGTCGCGTTCTGGACCGACTCGAGCCGGTGCACGCGAGCCGAGACGGCGCAGGGGAAGCGGGCGCAGTCGCCGATCGCCCAGATCGCCGGATCGCTCGTGCGCAGCTGCTCGTCGACCACGATCCCGTCGTCGACCGCCAGCCCCGCGGCGGCGGCCAGCTCGGCGTTGGGCACGACGCCGACGCCGGCGACGACCGCATCGGCCGCCACGACCTCCCCGCCGTCGAGCACCACCTCGGTCGCACCGGCGCGCTCCACGCGCCGGCCCGTGAGCACCCGCACGCCCTCGCGCTCGTGCAGCGCCTGGAAGAACGCCGACAGCTCGGGCGAGACGATCCGTGCCATCACGCGGTCCAGCGCCTCGACGACCACGACCTCGGCATCGAGCTTGCGCGCCGCGGCGGCGACCTCGAGCCCGATGAACCCGCCGCCCACGACGACGAGGCGCCGCCCCGGACCGAGCCGCTCGCGCAGGGCCGCGGCGTCGTCCAGCGTCCGCAGGGCGAGCACGCCCTCCGCGGCCGGCAGCGGACGGTTGCGCGACCCGGTGGCGAGCACGAGCTGCGCGTAGGGAAGCTCGCGACCGTCGTCGAGCGCGACGGTCCGGGCGGCGCGGTCGATCGCGCTCGCGCGCGCCCCGCCGAGCACGTCGATCTCCTTGTCGGCCCAGAACGCCTCCGGGCGCAGGTGGACCGCGACCCCGGCGGCATCCTCCTCGACGAGGTACGCCTTCGACAGCGGCGGGCGCTGGTACGGCGGATGCGTCTCGTCGCCGACCAGCGTCACCGGCCCCTCGTAGCCCTTCGTCCGCAGCGCCATCGCCGCCTGCGCGCCGGCCATGCCGGCGCCCACGATCACCACACCGGGCGCGACCATCAGATCTGGGTCTCCGGCAGGCGCACGACGAGCCCGTCGAGCGCGGGCGTCAGCGCGATCTGGCAGGACAGCCGGCTCGACGCGGCCCGCGGCGACGCGGTCTCCTCCAGCATCTCGTCCTGGCCCGCGTCGACCGCGCCGACCCGCTCCACCCACGACGCGTCGACGTACACGTGGCAGGTCGCGCACATCATGTTGCCGCCGCACTCGGCGACGATCCCGTCGACGCCGTGGTCGACGGCGGTCTGCATGACCGACGCGCCGACCGCTCCCTCGGCGTGGGTCTGCGACCCGTCGGGATGGACGTAGGTGACCTTCGGCACTAGCAAGCCTCCACGGCGATCGGCAGGGCATCCAGGCCCCGCAGGGTGTTGTTGAGCTGGCGCACCGGCGGGCCGACGAGCTCGATGCGGCGCACGCGGCGCGCGAGGGCGGACAGGACGATCTCCCCCTCCAGCCGCGCCATCATCTGGCCGACGCAGGCGTGGATGCCCGAGCCGAAGCCGACGTGGCCCGCCGCCCGCCGGCGGATGTCGAACGTCTCGGCGTCGTCGCCCCAGTGGCGCGGGTCGCGGTTGGCCGAGGCGAGGAACAGGAGCACCTTCTCGCCCGCCGGGATCCGCGTGCCGCCGAGCTCGACCTCGCGGGTGGTGGTGCGGAAGAACGTCTGCACGGGCGATTCGTATCGGATCACCTCCTCGAACGCCGGCCGGGTCAGCGCCGGGTCGGCCCGCAGCGCGTCCCACTGGTCGGGGTGCTCGGCGAAGCAGAGGATCGCGTTGCCGATGCCGTGCACGGTCGTGTCGACCCCCGCCGACAGGAACGACCGCACGAGCATCCCGGCGTCGGCGGCGTCGTAGCCCGCGGCGGCCGCCGCGTCGTGGATGCGCTCGCCCAGCCCGCCGGGCGCGAGCGCCTCGCGCGCGCACTGCGCGGTGATCCAAGCGCGGACCGCGTCGGCGTCGGCCGTCGCCCGCTCGAAGAGCGCGTTGCGCGGCCCGAAGCTGTTGAAGACCATCGAGCCGTACGGCAGCAGATGCTCGCGCCCCTCCCGCCGCAGGCCGACGGCGTCCGGGAACACGGTCGTCGGGAAGGCGACGGCGAGGTCGGCGACCGCATCGAACGAGCCCCGCCGCACGAGCGCGTCGACCATCGCCTCGGCGACCGGCGTGAACGCCGCGCGCAGCCCCTTGACCGTGCGCGGCGTGAGAACCTGCGTGATCGCGTGGCGGGCGCGCGTGTGGTCGGGCGGGTCGGCCTCCAGCAGCAGCGACGGCGGACGCCACGGCTGCTCCTTGCGAAAGTCGCTGAGCCCGACGCCCGCCGACGAGCAGAACGTCCCCGGGTCGGCCAGCGCCGCGTGGACCTCGTCGAAGCGGGCGAGCGCCCAGACGTCGTAGGCGCTGAGCCGGACGACCGGCCCGAGGTCGCGCAGGCGGCGATGGTGCTCGTAGGGCGCGTCGAGGAAGGCGGGGTCGAACGGGTCGACGTCGTCGACCGGGACGGTGGACGCGGCGGTGACCGGGGACATGGCGGCACTGTGCCGGCGGCGAGTTCCCCTGTAAAGTGCATGTTCCTTGGCAAGTTCACCGGAATCGCTCATGAAGCCGCCGCTGAACCTGCGCCAGGTCGAGTGCTTCGTCGCCGCCGCGGACGCCGGGACGATGACCGCCGCGGCCGAGCGGCTGCGGGTCTCGCAGTCGGCCATCTCGCTCGCGGTCGCCGCGCTGGAGGGCGCGCTGGGGACCCAGCTGCTCATCCGGCGGCGCTCGCTCGGCCTGACGCTCACCGACGCGGGGCGCGCGTTCCTCCCCGCCGCGCGCGATCTGCTCGCCCACGCCGAGGACGTGCGCTCGGCCGCCAGCGCGGCGGGCGGCCGAGTCGCGGGCCGGCTCGTCGTGGGCTGCTTCCGCACGGCCGCGCCGTTCCTGCTGCCGGCCCTGCTGGAGACCTTCGGCCAGGAGCACCCGGAGGTCGAGCTGGACTTCATCGAGGGGCCGATGCCGCAGATCGAGGCCGCGCTGCGCGAGGGGCGCTGCGAGCTCGCCATCGTCTACGACCTCGACGTCGGCCCCGGGATCGTGTGCGAGACGCTCTACCAGGCCGTGCAGTACGTCTTCTGCGCGCCCGGCCATCCGCTGGCCGCGCTGGACGAGGTCGCGGTCGCCGACCTCGACGGCCACGACATGATCATGCTCGACGTCCCACCCTCGGTCCCGTACTTCGACCGGATCTTCGCGGCGGCCGGCCGCGTCCCGCGGGTGCGCTACCGGACATCCAGCTACGAGCTCGTGCGCTCGCTCGTCGCGCGCGGGCTGGGCTACGGGATGCTCATCAGCCGCCCGGTCGGCGACCGCAGCTACGAGGGCCTCCCGCTGGTCGTCCGGCCGCTGGCCGGCGACCCGCCGCCGATCGACGTCGCGCTGGCGCGCCCCGCCGGGGTGCGCCAGACGCGCCGGGCGCGGGCGTTCGCCGAGCACTGCCGGCGCACGCTGCCCGGGTCGCCGGGCGCCGCGGCCGCGGGACAGCGCGCGGGCCGCTAGGGCAGCGCCGGCGCGCCGCGATACGGTCCTTCGCGTGGCCCGGCTCGAGGAGATCGTCGACGCGCTCAGCGCGCGCCTGGACCGGCCGGTGCTCATCGACGATCCCGAGCTGGAGCCGGTCGCCTACAGCCGCCACTGGGGCGCCATCGACGACGTGCGCCGCGAGTCGATCCTCGTGCGCGGCGCGCCGCCGCGGGCGCGGGCGGCGCTCTTCGCGCAGGGCATCCGCGACGCGCGCGAGCCGGTGCGCACCTCCGGCGACGCCTCGCTGGGCATGGACGCGCGGGTCTGCGTGCCGATCCGCGGCGACGGGCGGCTGGTCGGCTACCTGTGGATGCTCGACGACGGCACGATCACCGACGCCGACCTCGCCGCCGCGGTCGAGGCCGGCCGTGCGGCGGCGCGGCCGCTCGCCGCCCGCCACGAGGACGCGCGCGCGACCGCGCGCCGGGACCTCGCCGCGCTGCTGACCGGCGGCGACGACGAGGCGCGCGCGGCCGCGGGCCGGCTGCGCGGCGACGATCCGGCGGGCGCGCGCGCCCACACGGTCGGCGCGCTGACGCTGACGCCGGCCCGGCCCGAGGCGATCGACGCGCTCGAGCGCGAGCTGGACCGGCTGGGCCGCGCAAGCGAGCGCTGGGGCGTGCGCTGGTGCGTGCTGGGCGAGCAGCACGTCGTCCTGCTCACCGCCCGCCCGGCGACCGAGCAGTCGCCGGCGCGCGCGCTGCCCGAGCTGCTCGCCGGGGCCGCCGATGCCCTGCGGGGCCGCTGGCGCGCTCGCCTGCGGATCGGGACGGGCGGCACGTTCGCGGACCTGCTCGGCGCGCGCCGGTCGCTGCGCGAGGCGCGGATCGCGCTGGAGCTGACCGGAGCGCGCGAGCGGGCGCGGCGCTGGGACGAGCTGGGCTCGCTGCAGCTCGTCGCCCAGCTGCCCCGCACGCGCGACGACGTGCCCGCGCCGGTGCGCACGCTGCTGGACGACCCGGGGCGCGCGCACCTCGCGCAGACGCTCGAGCGCTACCTCGAGCTCGCCGGCGACGCGCGCGCGACCGCCGAGGAGCTCGGCCTGCACCGCGCGACGGTCTACCACCGCCTCGCCCGCGCGGAGGAGCTCACGGGCTGCGACCTGAGCCGCGGTGACGACCGGCTGCTCCTGCACCTGGGGCTGAAGCTCGCGCGGCTCGTCGGGTGAGACGGCACGACACGCCGCCGCCTCACACGACCAGCCCGTGGCGGACCGTGTTCTCGGTCACCACGCGCGCCTGGGTGAAGTGGCGCAGGTAGTCGGGGCCGCCGGCCTTGGCCCCGGTGCCCGAGAGGCGGTTGCCGCCGAACGGCTGGCGGCCGACCATCGCGCCGGTGATGTGGCGGTTGACGTAGAGGTTGCCGACCGGCAGACGCGCCGCGATCGCGCGCACCACCTCGGGGTTGCGCGAGAACAGCCCGCCGGTGAGCGCGAACGGGAGCGCGTCGACGCGCCGGCAGGCCTCGTCGAGGTCGGCGACCGCCTCGAGCGTGACGACCGGGCCGAAGAGCTCGTCGCGGACGATCGGCGCGTCGGGGGCCGGATCGCGGACGATCGTCGGCGCGCACCACCACCCCGGCCCGTCCGGCGCGGCACCGCGCACGACCTCGGCGCCACCGGCGGCCGCCGCGGCGACCGCGCGCTCGACGCGCTCGCGGGACGCGGCCTCGACGACCGGCGGCACGTCGGTGGCGAAGTCGTCCGCCGGTCCCACGGCGAGCGTCGGCAACGCGCCGGTCAGCCGCTCGAAGAGAGCGTCCGCGACCCGCGCGTGGACGAGCACGCGCGACGCCGCCGAGCACTTCTGGCCGGCGAAGCCGAACGCGGAGCGCAGGACGGCCGGGACGACGTCGTCGAGGTCCGCGTCGGCGTCGACGACGATGCAGTTCTTGCCGCCCATCTCGGCGACGACGCGCGTGAGGTGGCGCTGGCCGTCGCGGACCTCGGTAGAGCGGCGCAGGATCTCCAGGCCGACCGCGCCCGAGCCCGTGAAGGCGACGCCGTGGACGCCGGGATGGCCGGCGAGCGCGGCGCCGACCGCGCCGTCGCCCGGCAGCAGCGCGAGGACCTCGGCGGGCACGCCGCCGGCATGCAGGGCGCGCACCACCTCCAGCCCGCACGCGGGCGACTGCTCAGCGGGCTTGAGCACGGCGGCGTTGCCGGTGACGAGCGCCGCGGCGGTCATGCCGGCCGCGATCGCGAGCGGGAAGTTCCAAGGCGCGATGACCGCGAAGACGCCCAGCGGCGCGTGGACCTGGACGTTGCGCTCGCCGGGGAGCTGCGTGAGCTCGACGTCGGCGTCGAGGCGCTCCGCCCGCTCCGCGTAGTACTCGAGGAAGTCGATCGCCTCGCAGACGTCGGCGTCCGCCTCGGCCCACGGCTTGGCGCACTCGCGGACGGAGAGCGCGGCGAGCCCGTCACGGCGGGCGCGCAGCTCGCCGGCGGCGCGGCGCAGCGCGGCGGCGCGCTCGGCGACGGGACGGGCGGCCCAGGCGGGCTGGGCGGCGGTGGCCGCGGCGACCGCGGCATCGACCTGCCCGGTCGTGGCCTGCGTCGCGACGGCCACGATGCGATCGGGGTCCGCGGGGTCGGTCGAGTGGAAGGCGACCGGCGTGCCGGCCTCGGGCCCGCGCGCCTCCCCCGCCACCACGACCGGCACCTCGATCGGCAGCGTCGCATCGACCGCGGCCAGCGCCGCGGTCATCTGGGTCCGGATGGCGGGGCGGCGCAGCTCGCGCAGGGGCTCGTTGACGAAGGTCATGGGGTCCTCAGGAGGTCGTCGAGGTCGGCGCCGCTGGCGCGGCTGGCCAGGAACGAGTCGTTGGCGGTGTTCTCCAGCAGGCGGCGCACGAGATACGCCATCCCGGCCACCAGGTCGCCGATCGGGCAGTACGTGCGCACGCGCAGGCCCTCGGCCGCGAGCGCGACCTGCAGGTCGTCGCCCAGGCCGCGCAGGACCTGGTACTCGACCGCGCCGGGATGGAGGCCCAGCGCCCGCGCGCACGCCGCCGCGTGGGCGACCGAGCGCAGGTTGTGCGAGGCGATCGCGGTGCGCACGTGCGGGTGCGCCGCCAGCAGACGGCGCGTCAGGTCCTCGAAGGAGCGGTCGCTCTCGGCCTTGTGGGCGAACACCGGCGGCGTCCAGCCGCTCTGGCGCGCCTGCACCGTCTCGTGGTCCCAGTAGGCGCCCTTGACGAGCCGGATCGTGAGCAGATGCGCGCGCTCCGTCGCGCTGGCCCAGTCCAGCAGCTGGGTGAGCTGCTCGTCGGCGTCGACGAGGTAGGCCTGCAGCACGACGCCGGCCGACGGGCCCGCGCGGAACTCCGGCTCGGCAAGGAGGTCGAGGACGAGGCCGTGGATGAGGTCGCGGGCGTCCATCGACTCCATGTCGACGTGCAGGTGGGCGCCGAGATCGCGCGCGGCGCGCAGCAGCTCCCGCAGCCGGGCTGCCGCGTCGTCGCGGCCGCGCTGGGGCGCCTCGGCACGGACGAGCGGGGTGAGCGCCGTGACCTTGACGGAGAGGTTCACGCGTGCGAGCGACCCGATGGCGTCGTGCTCGAGCTGCGGGCGGGCCGGCCAGGCGGGCGCCGCGGCGGTGAGCGTCCGCAGCGTGTCGAGGCAGCGGGCGAGGTAGGCGTCGGCCTCGGCCGGCGTGACGGTCGCCTCGCCGAGCAGGTCGACCGAGGCGGCGGCGCCGCGCTCCCAGAGCTGCCGCAGCGCGGGAAGCGCGGCGGCGGGCGTCTCGCCGACGATGAAGCGGTGCGCCATGTGCCGCACCGCGGCACCGCTGGCCGCCGCGGTGGCGCGCCGGGCGAGCGGCCGGGCGCGGCCGATCCGCCCGAGGCGATGGGCCGCCGGGCGACCGGTGTCGGCCAGCAGCGCGCCGACGTGGGCGGCGAGGTCGTCGGGCCCCGCACAGGCCGGGGCGACGTCGACGACGCGGAACAGCGCAGCCCGCAGCTCGGGCTCGCGGCCCAGCCGCTCGGTCGCCGTGGCCTCCAGCCAGTCGGTCGGCCCGCGTCGCGGGTAGCCGGCGGCCAGGCGGTGGGCGATCGCGCGCAGCGCGGGCTCCAGCGCACGGGGGTCGGCGAGCGGCGCGGGCGCATCGGCCGCGCGCGGCGACGGTGGGCCCGCGTCGGTCGTCGTCGTGGTCGGCATGGGACCACGATCCCGGCGCGCAGGGTCGCGCGGTAGCGGCGGCTGACGCGGCGGCCTTCGACAGCTGTCGAACGGTGCTCAGCGCGGGATGACCCGGATGCGGGTCAGATCGCCCGCGGCGAGGTCGTCGGCGTCGATCCAGAAGTAGACGCGTCCGCTCGCCCCCAGCGACAGCTGGGCCAGCAACTGCCACCGGCCCGCGGCGGCGTCGACCTCCGCGTCGAGCCCGGGCGCATCGGCATCGAGGCCGCGGTCGGTGAGCTCGCAGGCGGCCGGCATCGTGCCGGTGGTCTCGTTGGGGTAGCCGAACAGCCGGTGGTAGGCGACCGCCGCGCCCGCGCCGTCCTCGGTCTCGACGCCCTGCACCTCGGCGAGCCGGCGCCGCAAGCGAACGTAGCCCTCGTGCTCGTCGTCGTCCAGCCCGAGGGCCTGGACCGGCGCGGACCACACCCGCGGCAACGTCAGCTCCGCGGTCAGGCGCATCGGCTCGCCGCCGTCGGGCGGGAACTGCGGCACCTCGACGACCACGGCGCGGGCCGCCTCCTCGGCCCCGGGCTGGAGGCCCGACGGCGCACGGACGGTGTCCCAGAAGAGCAGCAGCTGCCCGGCGCCGGCCAGCGGCAGCCCGGCCAGCGCGGGCGCCCCCAGATCGATCTGCGCGAGGTGGGTCAGCAAGCCGCCGCCCCAGGACGGCGGCTCGTCGAGGACGACGTCCGTCCCGCCCAGCCAGGCGTCGACGTCGTCGTCGGGCCCGGCCGGCGTCAACCGCACCGACGGACGCGCCAGCGCCGCCACGGCGTCGCGCCGACCCGTCAGCCCCTCGGCCTCGGCGTAGACGAGCAGCTCCTCGAGCGTGGCGCAGCGGAGCGCGGGAGCGGCGGGCGGCCGAGCCGGCTCAGCCGCCTCCGGCAGCGCGGCGGCCTCGTCCTCTACCTCCGCCGGCGCAGGCGCGATGCCCGACAGCAGCGGGCGCAGCCCGGCCGGCCCGACGACCGACGCGGCCTCGTGCGCGCCACGCGCGGCGCGCAAGGCGAGCCCGCGCAGGAACCCCCGGCGATCGCTGGTCTCGTCCATGGTCACGCACCGTACCGTGCAGCGCCTCCCGCGACGCCCAACCGCTCGAGGACCTCGGCCGCGGCCCGCTCGCCCGCCGAGATCGCCCCTTCCATCCAGTCGTTCTGCGGCATCCCCGTCTCGGCCCCCGCCCACAGGATCGGCCCGATCGGCGCGCGCAGCGCGGCCCCGACGGTCGACAGCGTGCCCGGCGCCAGTCCGGCGGCGCAGCCCAGCGACCAGGGATCGCCGACCCAGCTGAAGAAGTGCAGCTCGGACGGGGCCGGACCGGCGCCGAAGTACCCGACCACCTGCTCGACGAAGAGCCGCTTGGCCGCCGCCTCGTCGCCCAGGACGTCCGACCAGCGGCCGATGTCGGCGCCGGTGACCGGCGCGAAGCCGACCATGCGGGCGCCGTCGTCGTCCGGCCCGGTCACGTCGAGCGTGACCCACACCGGGTCCTGTCCCAGGCCGATCCCCATCAGCCCCGCCTCGCGCCACCACGGCTCGTCGTAGAGCGCGACGAACTTGATCCCGTGGCCCATGAGGTAGCGATCCTGGAGGCGGTCGCGGGCAGGCGGCAGCGCCGGATCCCAGTGGATCCGCGAGCACAGGGCCGGGGCCAGGGCGGCCACGACCGCGTCGGCGCGGATCGCGCCGCGATCGGTGTGGACCGTCACGCCACCGCCGGCGTGCTGCACGCGACGCACCGGCGCCTGCTCGAAGATCCGATCGCGCAGCGGGGCGGCCATGCGCACGACGAGCTCCGACGTGCCGCCCTGCAGCCGCTGGCTCGTCCCCATCTCCCAGGTCTCCCAGCCGCCCATCGCGTGGATCGTCCACAGCGCGAAGAGCAGCGACAGCTCGGCGAACGTGCCGCCGCAGAAGAAGAACTCGGCGGCGAGGCCCGCCCGGGCGCCGGGGTCGGACACGTTCGCGTCGACCCACTGCAGCAGCGTCTGGGCGTCCCATTCGGCCGCGCGCGGCGCGTTCCACGGATCCTCGACGGGCACCTGACGCGCCAGCTCGTCGAGCGCCGCCGTCGCCGCATGGAGGGCCGCGCCGCTCGCCGGCGTCTGCTCATACGGGAACGCCTCGACCAGCCGCCGTCCCTCGTGGAAGCGGACGATGCTCCCCTCACCCCCGAGCGGGATGATCGGGACGTCGAGCTCGGCGGCGAGGGCGTGGATCGCGGGCATGGCGGGCCCGACGAGCTCGCCTCCGGCCTCCAGCGCACGGCCGGACGGCGTGACGAACCGGCGCACGCGCCCGCCGACGCGATCGCGCGCCTCGACCACCGCGACGTCGACGCCCGCCGCGGCGAGGCGCCGGGCGGCGACGAGGCCGGACAGGCCGGCGCCGACGACCACGACGTCGGCGCGCTGCGGGAAGGTGTCAGCCACCCTCGACGACCGTGTAGACCGTGTCGACGGCGGGCGCGCCGAGCAGCTCGCCGTAGCGCCGGATCGCGGGGCCGGCCTCCGCGATGAACGCGTCGTAGTCCTCGCGACTGGCGAACTCGTCGAGGTCGAGCACCTCGCCGTCGGTCGCGGTGCGCCGGTGCGCGGTCATGTACTTCATGGCGGCGGACCCGATGGCCTCCATGACCTCGGGATGGGCCTCCTCCACGCGCTGGACCTTCTCCAGCTGGTGGGGGATGCGCACGGTGCAGATCACGGCCATGGAACGCTCCTTGGTCAGGTCGGGACAGCTGCGAACTCTAGGCGAGCGTGCCGAAATCGTGCAACTTTGCTCGCATATCGGACGCCCCGGGCTATCGTATGGCCCGTGGCAGAGATCTCCAAGACAGCCGACCAGGCCCTGACGGTCCTCCTGACGGTCGGCGAGCACGGTCCGATGACGCCGGCCGAGCTCGCCCGCACCCTCGACCTGAACCGCACGGTCGTGCATCGGCTGCTGTCCACCCTGCACCAGCGCGGGTTCGTGACCCGGCAGGAGCGCGGCTACGTGCCCGGCGCGATGCTCGTGCGGATCGCCGAGCGGGTCCAGCCGGAGCTGCGCGCGACCGGTCGCGCGACGATGCACGAGCTCGCGCACGCCGTCGGCGAGACCGCGGTGATGCACGTCGCCGACGGGACCGACGCCGTCGTGCTCGAGCAGGTCGTCCCGGACCGCAACCTCGTGCGCGTCGAGCACGAGATCGGGTCACGCCACCCGCTGCACGAGGGCGCCAGCGGGCGGGCGCTGCTCGCCTTCCTGGGCGCCGCGACGATCGACCGCATCCTCGGCGGCGCCGAGCACGCCAACGGCCTGCAGCGCAAGCTCGAGACCGTGCGCCAGCTGGGATACGCGCTCTCGCACGACGAGCTCCAGCAGGGCGTCCACGGACTCGCGGTGCCGGTGCTCGACGCACCGGGCCACGCCGTCGCCTCGATCGCCCTGCTCGCCCCCACCACCCGCGCGAGCACGCTGCCGACGCACCTGGACGCGCTGCAGCGCGCCTCGGCCAGCCTCTCGCGGGCGCTCTACGGCGACGCCTGACCAGCATCCGCCGCGCATCGCGCTTACGACGCCATCGACGCGGAGCACCCCGCGTCCTCGCGCACCCGCCTCGCCACGACGGCGGCCGCCACCAGCGCGACCGCGCCGAGCACGACGAACGGCACGCCGTCGGCACTGCGGTCTGCGCCGAACGCGCTCGCCGGCGCTCCCAGCGTCTCGCCCCCGGCGAACGTGAGATTGAGCAGCGCGGCCGCGGGGCCAGCCGTCAGGCCGGCGCGCTCGGCCACCTCCGACAGCAGCGCCATGAGCGGCACGGAGAACAGCGTGACGGCGACGCCGAAGGTGCCGACGGTCAGCAGCGCCACGAGCCAGGGCCCGGAGACGAGGCCGAGCACGAGCAGCGCCGGCCCGGTGAGCGCCAGGCCGGCCACGACGAACGGGATGCGCCCGTCGCGGTCCGAGCGGCGGCCGGCGACCGGCGCCATGCCGGCGGCGACGAGCGCGCCGAGCAGGAAGGTCGCGCCGATGGCCGGCTCGCCCCAGCCGCTGGCGTCCAGCCGCAGCGGGACCAACGCGTTCAGGCCGCCGATGACGATCCCCGGTAGCAGGCTCAGCGCCGTCAAGCCGAGCAGGAGGCGGCTGCGCAGCGCGCGCCCCCAGTCGGTGGCGAGGTCGGGCTGGCGCTGCGGCGGCGGCACGCGCAGGATCCAGACGATCGTCGCCGCGCAGCAGAACGCCACCGCGCTGAACGCGAGCGCCGGGCCGACGGCCACCGCGACGGTCCCCAGCACCGGGCCGAAGAGCGTGCCGAAGATCGCGGCGCCCATGGCCGTGCCGATGACCTGACCCCGGCGGTCGTCGGGCGCCGAGGCGATGAGCCAGGCGAGCATCCCCGCCCAGATCAGGCCGGCGCCGAAGCCCTGCGCCGCGCGCGCCGCGTCGAGCAGCGCCGCGTCGCCGGCCAGGCCGAAGACGACGCTGGCCGCCCCGAGCAGGACGAAGCCGGCCACCACGGTGCGGCGCGGACCGAGGCGTCCGGCCGCGCCGGCGCCCGCGATCGACCCGAGCACCATGCCCGCGGTGTAGCTCGCGGTCAGGATCCCCGCGGCCGACTTGGACAGCCCCAGCTCGTCGCGGTAGTGCGGCAGCAGCGGCGCCACCGCGGAGTACAGCGACGCCTCGACGACGAGCGCGACGGCGGCGAGGAGGCCGAGCCGCCGCAGCGCCCCCTCACCAGCGTCCACGGGGCTACGCGCGCTCGAGCCCGTCGGCCGTGGCGCCCGCCGTGAGCGCCCGCATCCGCGCGGCGGCCTCCTCGCGCTCGGCCAGGTAGGCCTCGAAGTCGAACTCCGTGAGGTCGATCTCCTGGATCGGCTCGTACTCGCGCGCGACGCCGTCCCAGCCGATCACGTCGATGCCCCAGTAGAACTCGAGCAGATGCCCGTCGGGGTCGCGCGCGTAGAACCGGGGCTGGTTGCCGGGGCCGCCCTTGCGGCAGTTGACGATCGGCACGCCGGCCGACCGCATCTCGCGCAGCTTGGCCAGCAGCTCGCCCGGGGTCGTCAGCTCGAAGGCGATGTGGTGCAGGCCGATCCCCAGGGCCGACCCGTCGGGGGCGTCATCGGGCAGCAGCCCGTCCTTGAGCTGGAAGATCGAGATCGCGTGATGCGTCGCGTCGCAGCGCACGAACGCCCCCGCCGCGACCGCCACGCCATGCCCCACCTCGTCGACCGGGTACTCGAATCGCTCGGTCAGCCGCATGCCGAGGACCCCGGTGTAGAAGTCGACCGATCGATCGAGGTCCCGGACGGTGATCCCGATGTGACCCAATTTGCTGACACGGACCTGCACGCGTTGTCTCCCTTAGATCGGCCGGATATCGAACGTTGACGTCCGAATGTCGTAAGCGTACTTGACGCGTCGGCTGAGCGTCAAAGCTCGACCGGCTGTCGCAGCTCGGGCACGTGGGCCGTGCGGGTGTCGACGAGCATGCCGTCGGCGAGCTGGCTCGCCGGCACGGCCCGCGCCCCGGCGCCGACGGCCGCGCACTCGCTCGCGGTGGTCAGCGGGCGGTGGTCGTCGCCGCGAGCCCAGATCGGACGCCCGCCCGGCGGGCGGAAGTGCGGCATGACCTCCTCGGCGAGCAGCGTGATGCTCTTCTCGATCAGCCACCGCGGCATGCTGGCGTGGTCGATGTCGATGATCACCCGACCGGCGCCCATCTCGGACGTGACCTGCTCCAGCCGCTCGACGACCGTCTCGGGCGAGCCGGCGATGAGCCACTCCTCGGCGACGAGGTCGTCCCACGTCATCTCCGAGATGTCGCGGCTGCGGTAGCCCCCGCCGGCGGCCATGCCGCGCAGCGACTGCTCGCTGACGTGCCCCGGCGCGAAGGCGTCCTGGAACGTCGAGCGGAAGAAGTTCTGCATGAGCCAGGCGTAGTGCGGCTCGGCCTCGCGGCGCGCCTGCTCGTCGGTCTCCGCCACGTGGACGAACAGCACGGCCGCGATCTGGCGCCGGTCGGCGGTGTAGCCCTCCTGCTCGCAGAGCTCGCGGAACGTGTCGCAGTTGCGCAGCAGCACCTTCCGCGGCGCCAGGACCGCCTGGTAGGTGTAGCGGTGCTTCGCACACATCGCCAGGGACTCGCGCGACCCCGCGGCCGGGATCCAGATCGGCGGGTGCGGCTTCTGCACCGGGCGGGGCCACAGGTTCACGTACGGCACGTGGAACCAGTCGCCCTCGAACGCGAATGGCCCCTGCTCGGTCAGCGCCCGGATGAGCAGCTCGTGGCCCTCGCGGAAGCGGTCGCGCGCCGCGGAGGGATCGGTCACGCCGTAGGCGTGGTATTGCGCGCCCAGGCCCATCGGCAGCCCGAGGATCAGGCGGCCGTTGGAGAGCATGTCGACCATCGCCACCTCCTCGGCCAGGCGCACCGGCGAGAGGTAGGCGTTGAGGATCGGACCGACCGCGGCGATGAGGATCCGCTCGGTCTGCGCGGCCAGATAGGCCGAGGTGACCATGCCCTGCGCGCTGAGCCCGATCGGGCCGTTGTGCTGCTCGGAGTGCAGGACGCCGTCGAAGCCCAGGCGCTCGCAGCGCACCAGCAGCTCCACGAAGTTGGTCATCGTCTTCTGGGCGAGCGCCTCGTCGTAGAAGGTCGTCGGCAGCGAGACGAAGTTCGTCCGCGAGTGCTCGCCGATGACGCTCTTGTGCGGGACGAACGGGTAGGCGCCGTTGTGGAAGGCGTAGAACTCGAGCTCGCTCATCGCCCGCGCTCCGCGGCGTCGACGAAGTCGCCGATCAGGTCCGCGAGCCGCTGCGGCTCCTGGACCATCGGCAGGTGCCCGGTCGGCGCCTCGTCGCCGTGGATGACCTCCAGCCGCCCGTTGGCCAGCAGCTCCGCGTAGCGCTCGCCGTGCGCGCGCGGCACGACGCGGTCGTCGTCGGGGACGACGACGAGCGCCGGGCACGTCACGCGCGCGAGACGGCGGTCGAGCCGGTGGTCGTAGCGCGGGTTCCAGGCGAGGCGGGCCGTCGTGGTCAGCTCGCCGTAGCCGTGCACGAGCGCCTCGACCGGATCGCCGGCCTCGAGGTACTCGCCGTAGCGATCGGCCTGGCCGTTGAAGAGGATCTCGCCGGCCTCCTCGGGCGTCATGCGGAAGAAGTCGTAGAGCGGGCTGCCCGCGACCCGCAGGCCCATCGGCGCGACGAGCGTGAGGCTGCGCACCCGGCGCGGGTAGGTGACGGCGAAGTCCGCGGCCATCCAGCCGCCGAGCGAATGGCCGACCAGGTGGACGTCGCCGATGCCGAGCGCCTCGAGGAGGTCGTCGAGATGCAGGACGACGTCGTCGATCGAGCGCAGCCACGGGGGCAGCGGCGTGTCGCCGAAGCCCGGCTGCTCGGGCGCGACCAGGTCGACGCGCTCGCTGAGCCGCTGGTGGAACGGCATCCAGCGGCGGGTGAGGCCGGCCCCGTGGAGGTACACGACCGTGGGCCCGGCGCCCGCGCGGCGGTACGCGGTGGCGACGCCGCGGACGTCGACGATCTCCGGCGGGGTGTAGAACGGCCAGCGCACGGGCTGGCTCTCAGCGGCTGTCGCCATGGGATCCCCAAACTCCTCAGGTCTGAATCGAACGTCTCAGCCCGATTATCGTTTCACGAGCGCGCGGAGCCTGTCAACGCAGGCGCGCCGCTTGCGCCCGATCGGGCCGCTGCCTAGACTACTGTTTTCGGTCATTGATGATCGATATTCGTACATCCGAGCAGGCGGTCCCGTGAACGACAACAGCTCTGTCCTTGCCGACCCCGGGCGGATCTCGCACTGGTTCCGCCAGCTCCACCCGCCGGGCGGCGAGCCGCTCGTGCCGCGACCCGCGCTGCCGGCGTCGCGCGAGGCGGACGTCTGCATCGTGGGCGCGGGCTACACCGGCCTGTGGACCGCCTACGCCCTGCTGCGCGCCGACCCGTCGCTCGACGTCGTGGTGCTGGACGCCGAGGTCGCGGGCTACGGCGCCTCGGGACGCAACGGCGGGGCCGTCATCGCGCAGTTCAACGGCTCGCGCGCGTACTGGACCAAGCGCGGAGGCCGGGCGGGCGCGCTCGCGATGGAGCGCGCGGTGCAGGCGTCGGTGGCGGAGGTCGGCGCAGCGGTGCAGCGCGAGGGCATCGACTGCTCGTACGCGCGCAACGGCGTGCTCATGGTCGCCCGCACGCCGCTGGAGGCCGAGCGCTTCCGTGCGTCGGTCGAGGAGGACCGCGCGTGGGGCCTCACCGAGCAGGACACGCGGTACCTGTCGGCTGCGGAGGTGCGCGAGCGGATCGCCGTAGACGGCGCGCTCGGCGCCCGCTTCAACGCGCACTGCGCGTCGATCCACCCCGGAGCGCTCGTGCGCGGGCTGGCCGACGTCGTCGAGCGGCTCGGCGCGACGATCCACGAACGCACGCGGGTGACCGCGATCGAGCCCGGCGTCGCGCGGACCGCCGCGGGCCACGCCGTTCGCGCTCGCACCGTCGTGCGGGCCACCGAGGCCTACACGGAGAGCCTGTCCACGCACCAGCGGATCATGGTCCCGGTCCACACGTCGATGCTCGTGACCGAGGTGCTGCCCGACGCGGTGTGGAAGCAGCTGGGCTGGGCCGGACGCGAGGCGCTGCTGGCCGAGCACCCGTTCCTGCACCTCCAGCACACCGCCGACCACCGCATCACGATCGGCGGCGACGACAACCGGATCCCGTATCGCTACGGCTCGGCGCCCAGCCGCGACGAGCCGGCGCCCGCACGCGTGCTCGCCATGTACCGCCGCGAGCTCGCGCGGCTCTTCCCGGCGCTGCGCGACGTGCGCATCGAGCACTCGTGGCAGGGCGTCTTCGCGGCGCCGCGCAACTGGGCGCCCGGCGTCGGCCTCGACCGCGCCACCGGCCTCGCGTGGGCCGGCGGCTACGTCGGCGAGGGCGTCGCCACCTCGAACCTCGCCGGGCGCACGCTGGGCGACCTGATCCTGGGGCGCGACACCGAGCTCACCCGTCTGCCGTTCGTCGGCCCCCCGGCGCGGCGCTGGGAGCCCGAGCCGCTGCGCGCGATCGGCTCGGCCGCGATCGCCGGGCTGCGCCAGCTCGGCGATCGCGCCGAGCTGCGGACCGGCAAGCCGTCGCGCCTGATCGAGCTCGGCAACCGCGCCGCCGGCTACACCGGCCACGTGGGCTGAGGCCGCGGCATGGACCGGATCCTGACCACCCACGTCGGCAGCCTGGTGCGCCCGCCGGAGCTGGTCGAGCTGCTGCACGCGCGCGAGGACGGCGGCGCGCACGACGACGCCGCCTTCGCACGCTGCCTGCGCGAGTCGGTCGCCGCCGTCGTGCGCCGGCAGGCCGAGGTGGGCGTCGACATCGTCAGCGACGGCGAGTTCGGCAAGACGCTGTCGTGGGCGCGCTACATCCGCGAGCGCATCGGCGGCTTCGAGCAGCGCCCGATGGCCGCGGAGCTGGCCGGCCGCAACGTCCTGCCCGGGACCGACAAGGCCGCGTTCCCGGAGTTCTACGCCGAGTACGAGCAGACCCAGGGCTTCACCGGCACGATCACCAACTGGGTGTGCACCGGCCCGATCACCTACACCGGCCAGGCCGCGCTGCAGCGTGACATCGATGACCTCACGGCCGCGCTGCAGGCCGTGGACGTCGTCGATGGCTTCCTGCCGGTCGTCGCGCCGGCCAGCGTCGTCCCGATCCGCGAGGACGAGCACTACGCCACCGAGGAGGAGTTCGTCTTCGCCGTCGCCGACGCGCTGAACGTCGAGTACCGCACGATCGTCGCGTCGGGACTGATGGTCCAGATCGACGACGCCTACCTGGCGACGATGTACGACACGATGGGCTCGCCGGCGTCGCTGGACGAGTACTACGCCTGGGCCGAGCTGCGCATCGAGGCGGTCGTGCGGGCGCTCGACGGCATCCCGCCCGAGCGCGCCCGCTACCACGTCTGCTGGGGCAGCTGGAACGCGCCGCACGTCGGCGACGTCGCGCTGCGCGACATCGCCGACCTCATCCTGCGCGTCCCCGTCGGCGGCTACGCGATCGAGATGGCCAACCCCCGCCACGAGCACGAATGGCGCGTGTGGCAGGACATCGCGCGGCCCGAAGGCCGCAAGCTCATCCCCGGCGTCGTCAGCCACGTCACCAACGTCGTCGAGCATCCCGAGCTCGTCGCCGAGCGGATCGTCCGCCTCGCCGAGCTGGTGGGCCGCGAGCACGTCATCGCCGGCACCGACTGCGGCTTCGCGCAGGGGCCCTACGTCCAGCGCGTCCATCCCACGATCCAGTGGGCCAAGCTCCAGGCGCTGACCGAGGGCGCCCGGCTCGCCACCCGGCAACTCTGGCACCACCGCCACGACCGATGACGTCCGGCATCCGCGTCTTCTCCCCCGTGCAGGCGGCGCTCGACGACCTCGCCGCCGGGCGCATGGTCGTCGTGGCGTTCGAGGACGGCGCCGCCGACGTCGGCGAGGTGATCCTCCCCGCGGCGCACGTCACGGCGGAGGACCTCACGTTCCTGGCCCGTCACGCCGGCGGCGCCACGTTCCTCGCCCTGCCCGCCGAGCGCTGCGACGAGCTCGGGCTGTCGCTCATCGGCCGCGACCGGCTCCCGCCGCTGGAGCAGCTGTCGTACGTGCTGACGATCAACGCGCGGCACGGGATCGCCTCGGGGTTCTCGCGGGCCGACCATGCGCACACGATCCGCACGGCGGTCGACCCGCGCTGCGGCGCCGGCGATCTCGTCAGCCCCGGCGAGGTCCGTCCCCTGCGTGCGCGGCCGGGCGGGGTGCTCGAGCGGGCCGGGTTCACCGAGGCGGCGGTCGATCTCACCCGCCTTGCCGGGGTGACGCCGGGCGCCGTGATCTGCGACGTCCACACCGACGACGGCAGCTCGGCCACGCTCGACGACCTCGTCGCGTTCAGCCGCGAGCACGACCTGACGATCGTGTCGGTCGCCGACGTGATCGCCCACCGGCGCCGATCCGAGCAGCTCGTCGAGCGCGTCGTCAGCACGGGCCTGCCCACGACGTTCGGCGCGTTCCGGGCGGTCGGATACCGGTCGCTGCTCGACAAGGAGCACCACGTCGCGCTGGTCAAGGGCGACGTGCGCGACGGCGAGGACGTGCTCGTGCGGGTGCATGCGCGCTGCGTCGCCGGCGACGTCTTCCACACGTTGCGCTGCGACTGCGGCACGCAGCTCGATGCGGCGCTGTCGCGCATCCAGGAGGCCGACCGGGCGGTGCTCCTCTACTGCGTGCGCGACGACGGCGGGCTCGGCCTCCTCGACGCGCTGCAGGCCGCCGCGACGATCCCCGACGAGCGGGCCCTGGTCGCGCCCCGGACGACCGAGCTGCGCGACGACGGCATCGGCGCGCAGATCTTGCAGGACCTCGGCGTGCGGTCCATCCGCCTGCTGACCGATCACCCCAGACGGATCCCCGGGATCGAGGGCTACGGCCTCACGATCACCGAGCACGTCCCCCTCGGCGTGCCCACACGCCACCGCCACGATCGACCCTGAGGAGAGAGACATGACCGTGACGCCCTCGCCATCGGCCCCGCCCCACGACGAGCCGAGCTGGCTCGACGTCCGCGGCGTCCGCACCGCCCTGCGCCGCCGCGGCAGCGGCGAGCCGCTGCTCTACCTGCACGGGTCCGGGCTCACCCGGCGCTGGCTGCCGATCCACGAGTCGCTGGCCGCGAGCTTCGACGTCATCGCGCCCGAGCATCCCGGCTACGGGGACACGGTGCGACCGCGCTGGTATCGGGGACTCGACGACATGGCGCTGCACTACGCCGACCTGCTGAGCGCCCTGGGCCTCGAGAGCGCCCACGTCGTCGGGCACTCCATGGGCGGACGGATCGCCGGCGCGTTCGCCGGCCTCTTCCCCGAGCGCATCCGCTCGCTCACCCTCCTCACCCCGGCGCCGCTGGAGCCGGGCGGGACGGCCGAGGCACCGCCATGGGCCGACGACGAGGACCTCGACACGGACGAGCTCCTGTTCAACGGCAACCAGGCGAGCTACCCCGACTATCTCGACGGCGACGACGAGGGGCTGATCGTGGCCGCCGACGACGGCGCCGACCCCCACGCCGACCCGAGCGCGTGGTCCGTGGCCGCGCCCGCGACGCTCTACCGCCGGCTCGCGCGCCTGACGTGCCCGACCCTGGTCCTCGCGCCAGACGAGGACCGCGTGATCCCGCACGCGTGCTTCGACGAGTGGGCCGCCTTCCTCCCGGGCGGGCGCGTCGTGCAGATCCCCGGCCGGGACCTGCCCACGACGCATCTGCTCATCGTCCAGGAGCCGGACGCGATCGCCGCCGAGGTGCGCCGCGTCGCCGGGCTCGGCTGAGCGGGACCCGCGGAGCCGGCGCGGCGGACGGCTTGGACGTCACCGCGCCGGCGGCCAGGGCTCCAGCGGCTGACGCAGCTCCTCGACATGAGCGGTGCTGACGTCGACGAGGGCGCCGTCCACCACGCCGGCCGCCATCGGCGGCACGTCGTCGGCGGGCCGGCGCGCGCCGAACTCCGCGTTCGTCTCGTAGCCGGCGAGGTCGGCGCGCTTCCACGTCGCCTCGCCGCCGGGACGCAGGCGCGGGATGACCTCCTCGGCGAACATCGTGAGGCTCTTCATCGCCAGCCAGCGCGGCTTGGAGCCGTTGTTCATCGCGAGCACGACGCGCCCCGCGCCGAGCTCGTCGATCAGCTCCTTGAGCCGCGCCGCGACCGTCTCGGGCGAGCCCGCCACCAGCCATCCCATGTCGACGAGGTCGTCGTAGCGCAGCTCGCTCAGCGGCTTGCTGCGATAGCCGCCGGCCATCATGCTGGCCAGCGACTCGGCGCTCGTGTAGCCGGGCGGGAAGTTGTCGTGCATCGGCGAGCGGAAGAAGTTCTGGTAGACCCAGAGCTCGTGCGCCTCGACCTCGCGGCGCGCTTGGCGGTCGGACTCGGCGACGTGGACGGCCACACCCTGGACGATCTGCTTGCGGTCGGCCTCGTAGCCCGCTTCGCGGCAGAGGTCCCGCAGGCGCTGCGCGGTCTTCAGCAGCGCGGGCCGCGGGCTCAACACGGCGAGATACGTGTAGCGGTGCTTGGCGACGAGCCGCAGCGTCTCGACCGAGCCGCCGCCCGGGATCCAGATCGGCGGGTGCGGCTCCTGCAACGGGCGCGGCCACAGGTTCACGTACGGCACGTGGAAGAACTCGCCCTGGAACTCGAACGGCCCCGGCTCGGTCATCGCCCGGATCAGCAGCTCGTGCGCCTCGCGGAAGCGGGCGCGACCGAGCGCGGGGTTCATCACGCCGGTCGAGTGGTACTGCATGCCGTGCCCCATCGGCAGGCCCACGAAGAGCCGACCGCGCGACATCGTGTCGACCGTGGCGATCTCCTCGGCGAGCCGCACGGGCGTGAGGTAGTCGTTGACGATCGAGCCGACCACGCCGATCTTCAGGCGCTGCGTGCGCGCGGCGATCCACGCGCCGGCGAGCATGGGGTTGCCCAGGACGCCGATCGGCCCGTTGTGCTGCTCGGAGACGATGACGCCGTCGTAGCCGAGCTCCTCCAGCGCGCGGGCGGTCTCGAGCTGGTCCTCCAGCACGCGCTGGCCGACGACGCGGTCGTAGTGCGTGTTGGGCAGGTCGACGAAGTTGGACTTGCGCTTGCCGGCGTACGGGACGCGCGGGTAGGCGCCGTCCAGGACGACATGGAACTCGTAATCGCTCACGTGGGGCTTTCGGTCGGGTCGTGGCCAGGAGGAGTCGATCCGGTCACGCGGGACGCTCGGCGCCCCACTCCGGGGTGAACTGGCCGACGTTCTGCTTGGTGATGATCAGCGGCTCGTCGATCGTCAGGCCGTCGACGCCCTTGGGCTCGACGGCCTCGCCGTTGACGGCCTGCGTGAGCATCTTGCCCGCGATCTCCCCGCCCTGCTGCGGCCAGTTGCCGATCGTCCCGAACAGCGTCCCGTCGGCGACGGCCTTCGCGCCGAGACGGCTGCCGCCGTTGCCGATCAGCTTGATCTTGCCCAGCTTGCCGGCCTGCTTGAGCGCCGGCACCACGGCGAGGGCCTGGGAATCGGCGGTCGACAGGAACACCTGCGCGTCCGGATGCGCGCTCAGCGCGTCGGGGAACGCCTTGGCGATCACGCTCGGGTCGTACTGGCCCGAGATCGTCTGGACGACGTCCGCGTTGGGCAGCTGCGCCTTGACGGCGTTCAGCGCCGTGTTGGTGAGGGGGTCGTTCGGGGTGGCGACCTCGGCGATGATCTTGCACGGATCGAGGCCTTCGCAGGCGTCCTTGGTGATCTCGACGACGGCGTCGGCGTTCGCCGAGACCGGGATCGTGACCACGCCGACCACGCCGTCGACCTGCGGGTTGATGTCGTCGTTCGACTTGCCGGTCTGGCCCTCGATCGTCGCGACCGGGATGCCCGCCGCGTTGGCTGCGGTCGCGCACGGCACGCCCGTCGGCGGCGTGACGGCCGCCAGCAGGATCGCGTTGTAGCGCCCGCTGCTCACCGCGTCCTGGCACTGCTGCGTCAGCTTCTGGGGATCGAAGTTCGCGTTGAAGACGGTGACGCTGCCGCCGGCGGGCTCGACGACGCTCTTGAGGCCCTTCTCCTCCGCCTGCACGTAGTCGGTCAGCGCGTAGGTCAGGTACGCCACGTCGACCGGCTTGCCGGCGCTCGTCGTCGACGCCGCCGTGCCGGAGCCGGTCGCGGTCCCCGCCGACGTCGATCCGTCGTCGTCGCCGGAGCCGCAGCCGGCTGCCGTCAGCGCCACGCCGAGCACGACGGCGAGCGCGAGCGCGCGTGGATGCCTCATGAACCTCTCCCCTCGTCGATCTCGACGGTCGTAACGATTATCGGACTACAACGTTCGCTGAACGATACCATCGCCGAGGCTCGGCACGCAAGCGGCAACACTTCGGTCCAGGCGTGCGTCCGCAGAACGGACTGCGGTGACCGCTCAGCTCGTGCGGCGACGCGTCCAGGCGTCGGCCCCGACGGCGACGAGGATGATCGTGCCGCTGACGATCTGCTGGTAGAGCGGGTCGACGCCGAGCAGGTTGAAGCCGTTGGAGATCACGGCGAGGATGAAGACGCCGACCATCGTGCGCCAGATCGCGCCCTCGCCGCCCAGCACGCTGTTGCCGCCGATGAGGATCGCGGCCAGCGCATCGAAGATGATGCTCGAGCCGGTCGTGGCGCTGACCGAGAGGCTGCGGGCGGCGACGATCAGGCCGGCGACCGCCGCGACGCCGCCGGAGAGGACGTACGCGGCCGCCTTGACGCGGTTGATCGGGACCCCGGACAGCCGTGCCGCCGCGAGGTTGCCGCCCGTGCCGAACACCTGGCGGCCGAAGACCGTGCGGTTCAGCAGGAACGCGCAGAACAGCGCGATGGCGACCAGGATCCACGTCGAGAGGTGGAAGCCGAGCACGTCCGTGTTGGCGAAGTTGCCGAAGGACGGGTCGTTGATCAGCAGCAGCCCCGAGCCGCTGATCGCGGTCGCCGCCCCGCCGAAGGCGATCATCGTGCCCAGGGTCGCGACGAAGTCGTTGATGCGCCCCACCGTGCACAGCAGGCCGTTGATGAGGCCGAGCCCGCACCCGACGACGACGCCGACCACGATGCCCACCAACGGGCTCGCCTCGTTGCTGACCTTCACGCCGACGATCGCCGAGACCGCGAAGATCGCGCCCGCCGACAGGTCGAAGCCGCCGGCGATGATCACGATGGTGCCAGCGCAGGCGATGAGCCCCATGGCCACGGCGCCGTCGACCACGTTCTTCAGGTTGTTGACCGTCAGGAACGTGTCGGTCGTCAGCGACAGCACGACGAACAGCAGGACCAGGAAGGCCACGATCCCGTAGTCGCGCAGGGTCGAGAGACGCAGGCCGCCGACGCGGCCGCCCGACCGGGCGGAGGTCGAGGGCGGCGTCGAGGCGGGCGTTGCCGGGGTGGCGGTCATCCGTTCTGTCCCATGTAGTTCGTTATTCGGATCGACTTGTTCGAAACCCTAACAGCGGGGTTCCGGCTCTGCAACGGCGCGGCCGGACGGGGTCAGGCCGCGACGGCGGTCCCGAAGGCCGCGGCCAGCACCGTCTCCTCGTCGGCCGCGTCGGCGGGCATCTCGGCGACGAGGCGGCCGCGCCGCATGACGAGGACACGATGCGCGAGCCCGAGAACCTCCTCGAGCTCGCTGGAGACCACGAGCAGCGCCATGCCCTCCGCCGCGAGCGACACGATCAGGTCGTAGATCGCCCGCTTGGCGCCGACGTCGACGCCGCGCGTCGGCTCGTCGATCAGCAGGACGCGCGGCGAGCCCATGAGGCACTTCGCGAACAGGACCTTCTGCTGGTTGCCACCCGACAGGCTGCTGACGGGCGCGTCCGGGCTGCTCGTCCGCACGTCCAGGTCCGCCAGCAGCCGGTCGACGGCCTGCCGCTGGCGATCTCCCCGCAGCAGTCCGCTGGAGCTGACGTCGCCGAGATGGGCCATGACGGTGTTCTCCGCGACCGAGCGGACCATGACGAGGCCGTCGTCCTTGCGGCTCTCGGGCAGCATCACGAGGCCGTTGGCGATCGCCTTGCGCGGCGAGTGGAAGCGGACGCGGCGGCCGTCGAGCAGGATCTCGCCGTGGTCGACCGGGTCGGCGCCGAACACCGCACGGACCACCTCGGTCCGGCCGCTGCCGATCAGGCCCGCCATCCCGACGATCTCGCCGGGTCGCAGGTCGAAGCTCACGTCCTGGAAGCGGCCGGCCGCGCTCAAGCCCCGGACCTCGAGGACCGGATCGGCCGCCGGATCGCACGGACGACGCTCCGGGAAGGTCAGCTCCAGCGACCGCCCCAGCATGGCGCGTACCAGCGACGCCTCGGTCTCCTCCGCCGACGGCCGCGTGCTCACGTGCTGGCCGTCGCGCATGACGGTGACCGTGTCGGAGATCTGCAGCACCTCGTCGAGGAAGTGCGAGATGTAGAGGATCGTGGTCCCGCCGTCGCGCAGGCCCCGGATGATCTCGTAGAGCTGGTCGGACTCGACCTGCGTCAACGGCGCGGTCGGCTCGTCCATGATGATGAGGTCCGCCTCGCGGGCGATCGCCCGGAGGATCTCCACCTTCTGCTGCTCGGCCACGCGCAGCGAACCGACCGGGGCGTCGCCGTCGAGGTCGAAGCCGGTGCGCTCGATCAGCTCGCGGAAGCGCTTGCGCTGCGCCCGCAGGTTCAGCAGCGCGCCGCGTCGCGACTCCGCCCCCAGGAAGATGTTGTCCATCACCGACCGGGCGGGGACCATCGCGAGCTCCTGGTCGATCATCGCGATGCCGCTGGCCAGCGCCTGGCGCGGGGAGTGGAACTGCACGGGCTCGCCGTCGACGAGGAGCTCCCCCGCGCTCGGGGCGATCACGCCGGCGATCATCTTGCTGACCGTCGACTTGCCGGCGCCGTTCTCGCCGACGATCGCGTGGATCGACCCGCGGGCGATCCGCAGGCTGACGTCGCGCACGGCCTGCACGCCGCCGTAGTGCTTCGACACGTCGCGCAGCTCGACGTGTGCCCGGTCCGCCGCGTCGCCGTCCATCCCCAGGTCCTTTCCCCTCGTGCCGACCGCCGGGTCGTCCCGTGGTCGCCGGTGATCCTAGCTCATCCCGAACGCCAACGAACGATATTCGACCACACTGCCCGCCGCGGTTGCGGCCATGCCGGATACCGTTCGCCGCGATGGCCACCGCCTCGTCTTCGCCGCGGCGCCGGCGCTACGACCCCGACCGGCGCGACCGGATCGCCCAGGCCGCGCTCGCGGTCGTGGCCCGTGACGGGGTCGACGGCCTGACCCATCGCGCGGTGGCCAAGGAGGCGAACGTCCCCCTGGGATCGACGACCTACCACTTCGCCGACAAGGACGAGCTGCTGCGCAGCGCGGTCGAGCTCGCCGAGGCGACCAACCGCGAGGCCCTGACGCGGATGCTGGAGAGCTTCGCGCCGGAGGCCGATCTCGCCGCGGCGATGGCGCGGCTCGTCGAGGAGCTGACCGTCCGCGATCGCGACCAGCTCCTGCTCGACTACGACCTGTTCCTCGCCGCGCGCGGCCGACCGGCCCTGACCGCGAGCGCGCAGCGCTGGGTCGACGACATCCGCGCGCTGATCCGCCGCTACGCCGCCGACGACCTCACCGCGAGCACGGTCGGCCAGCTCTTCGAGGGCGTGCTCGTCCACGCGGTGGTGCTCGACCAGCGCGTCCGCGTGGAGGAGGTCGAGCCGATCTTCCGCCGCGCGATCGCCGGCTGAGCCTCGGACGCAGCCGCGCAGCACCGCCATCGTGGCATCGGTGTCCGATATTTGCACGCCGCCGTCCGCGATTGCTAGGCTGGCGCCACGCGTTATGTACCTGCGTACATAACGACCTTCCGACACCGAGAGAGGGAACCGAGGCGGATGACCCAGTTCGAGGACGCGGCGGCCTCTGCGGCGCCGGCGCGACAGCGGCCGCTCACCGGCGAGGAGTACCTGGAGAGCCTGCGCGACGGGCGCGAGGTCTGGCTCTACGGCGAGCGCGTCGACGACGTCACGACCCACCCCGCCTTCCGCAACGCGGCGCGCTCGATCGCGCGGCTCTACGACGCGCTGCACGACCCGTCTCTGCGCGACCGCTTGACGGCGCCGACCGACACCGGCAACGGCGGCTTCACCCACCCGCTGTACAAGGTCGCCCACACGCGCGACGACCTGCGCGCCGCGCGCGAGGCCTCGCGCGTCTGGGCCGAGCTGACGTTCGGCTGGATGGGGCGCACCCCCGACTACAAGGCGGCGCTGCTCGGCGCGCTCGGCGCCGATCCCGCGTGGTACGGCGAGTACGCCGACAACGCGCGGCGCTGGTACCGCGACGGGCAGGAGCGCGTGCTCTACCTCGGCCACGCGATCATGCACCCGCCGGTCGACCGCCACCTGCCGCCCGACGAGGTCGCCGACGTCTACGTCCACGTCGAGGACGAGACCGACGACGGCCTCGTCGTCAGCGGCGCGAAGGTCGTCGCCACCGGCTCCCCGCTGACCCACCACGTCTTCATCTCGCACTTCGGCCCGCCGATGCGCAAGAAGGAGTACGCGCTGATCTTCCTGGCGCCCACGAGCGCGCCGGGCGTCCGGTTCCTCTCGCGCGCCTCCTACGAGCTGGTCGCCGGCCGCGCCGCCAGCCCGTTCGACTACCCGCTCTCGAGCCGCCTGGACGAGAACGACTCGATCATCGTCTTCGACCGCGCCGAGATCCCGTGGGAGAACGTCCTCGTCTACGACGTCGACCGCCTCAACGCGTTCGACGCCGAGAGCGGCTGGGAGTCGCGGGCCCTGCTGCAGGCGGCCGTGCGCATGACGGTCAAGCTCGAGTTCCTCGCCGGGCTCCTGGCGAAGGGGCTGGACATCAAGGGCGGCGGCGACGCGCGCGGCATCCAGGCCGCCTTCGGCGAGGTGATCGCGGCGCGCAACACGGTCGCCGCGATGGTCGACGGCGGGATCGAGGGCGCCCAGCCCGCCAACGGCGGCCGCTCGCTGGTCCCCCACCCGGAGTACGGGGCGGCCTACGCGGCGCTGGCGCCGCAGCTCTACCGCCGCGTCAAGGAGATCATCCAGACCGTCGTCGCCTCGGGGCTCATCTACCTGAACTCCAACGCGGTCGACTTCGACACGCCGCAGATGCGGCCGTACCTGGACCGCTTCATGCGCGGCACCGGAGGCATCACCGCGGTGGAGCGCTCGAAGGCGATGAAGCTGCTGTGGGACGCGATCGGCAGCGAGTTCGGCGGCCGCCACGAGCTCTACGAGCTCAACTACTTCGGTCCGCCGGAGCTCAACCACCTGCGCAGCCTCTGGGGCGCCCAGCAGGACGGAGCGCTGCAGGAGTGGCGCGCGCTCGTCGACCGCTGCATGGCCGACTACGACCTCCACGGCTGGACGGCGCCCGACCTGATCGACCCCACCGACGTCTCCGCGGTGCGCCGGGCGTGAACGGGCCGCCGCGGCGGGACGCCGGCGCACGACGGCCTGCGCCCCCGCGCGACCGTCAGCCGCGGCCCCAGACGCGGTCGGCCACGCGCCCGATCAGCTCGAGCTTGCGCCACTGCCCGTCCTCGGCGCTGACCAGGTGGTCGCCGTAGATGCTGGCGAACCCGCACTGCGGGCAGACCGCCAGCTGCTCGACCGGCAGGTGCTCGGCCGCCGCCTCGATGCGGCGCACGATCTCATCCTCGTCCTCGAGCTCCGGCGTCTTCGTGCTGACGACACCCATCGCCATGATCCGGTCCTTCGGGACGTGCTTGATCGGCGCGTAGTCGCCCTCGCGGCCGATGTCCTCCCACTCGAACAGGAACCGCTCGTGGGGCAGCTCGTGGAAGATCCGCTCCGCGATCGGCGCCAGCGAGCCGCTCCAGAAGCCGCCCTCGAAGTTGCCGCGGCAGAGGTGCAGCGCGACCGTGACGTCCTCGGGGATCGCCGCCGCCACCGCCGCGTCGGCGGCCAGGGCCTTGTCGAGCAGCGTCGCCTCGGTCTCGCCCTCGGCGCGGGCGGCTTCGATCATCGAGCCGAGACTGCTCGTCGACTCCGCGACGAGCGCCGGATAGATCGGGAAGTCGAACTGCACCCAACGGGCGCCGGCCGCGATGACCTCGTCGACGAGCCGCTTGGTGATCGCCACGACGTCCTCGAGGAACGCCGCGTGGGTCTGATAGGGGCCGCCCTCCAGCACGATGAAGTCGGTCAGGAAGTAGGAGGGCGCCGGGATCGTGACCTTGAACGGGACGTCGCCGACGACCGACCGCAGGAACGCCGCCTCCTCGGCGGCGGGCGCGTAGGCCTTGCGGATGCGGTCGACGAAGACCGGCTCGCCGAAGTTCTCGTACAGCTCGCCGTCCTCGTTCTGCGCCTGCAGGCGGCTCGGCGGCTCGCCGAGCCCGTCGACCGAGTCGTAGAAGCTGCCGATGAACGTGCTGCGGCGCACCTCGCCGTCGGTGACGACGTCGAGGCCGGCTTCGACCTGGCGCTGGACGAGGTCGCGGATCGCCGCGTCGGCGAGCCCGTTCAGCTCGGCGATGGCCTCGGCGCGCCTGTCGAGCACGAGCGGACGCACGTAGGTGGTGGACCCCGCGAAGATCTTGTCGATCTGGGCGGTGATCCGCGGGTTGCGCAGCAGGCTGCCGACCGGCTCGGCGCGCGCGACGGAGCGGGGCTGGCGGTGATCGGTCATGGTCTCCTCTTCGGGTTGATCTCTCAGGCGACGGCGACCGGCGCGGCGACGCGCAGCGCGCGGCCGAGCTGGTGGCCCTCGAACGTCGCCTCGGCCAGCAGCCGCGGCGCTACGACGTCGCCGATGCGGTGCACGGCCCGGATCCCGTGCCGCTCCAGGCGCTGCGGATCGCCGACGAGGTCCAGGTAGAGCGCCTCGTCGGAGACCCGCTGGGTGACGAGCACGATCGCGTCGGCCGCGACCTCGCGCTCGCGGCCGATCTCGTCGCGGACCGTCACCCCGTGCTCGGCGACCGCCGTCACGGCGTGGCCCGGCACCAGCTCGACGCCGGCCCGCAGCAGCTCGGCGCGGATCGCCGGGCCCTCGCCGCTCTGCTGGGCGTGCTCGGCGATCAGGAAGCTCGGGCTGACGAGGATCGGCTCGAAGCCGGCCTGCTCGAGGAGCTGGGTCACCGCGACCCCGGTCAGCTCCGCCTCGCAGTCGTAGACGACGACGCGCGGGCCCGGCGGCCGCTTGCCCTCGAGCACGAGCTGCTCGGGCGTGAGGACGTGCGGCCGGCTGGCGTCCGCGCCGGGGATCGGCGCGCGGGTGACGCGATTCAGGCCGTCGCGGCTCCACGGCGCGCCGGTCGCGACGATCACGACCTCGGCGCCGTAGTCGAGCACCGCGTCGAGGTCCAGCCGCTTGCCGGGCACGAACTGGACGCCGGGCAGGCGCTCGAGCGCCAGCTCCTGGGTCTCCTGCACGCGGGCCCACGGCCGGAAGCCGGGCAGCGCGCTGAACCAGCGCAGGTGGCCGCCCATCTTCGGCGCCGCGTCGACGAGATGCACCATCGTGTGGCCGCGCCGGCCCAGCACGCGCGCGCACTCCATGCCCGCGGGCCCGGCGCCGACGATGAGGATCGGCGTGTCGGGATCGCCGTCGGTGCGGTCGAAGCGCTCGGGGTGCCACCCGCGCCGCTGCTCCTCGCCGGCGGTCGGGTTCTGCACGCAGCCGAGATGCCCGAGGAAGTCGCGCTGGGCACACTGGTTGCACCCGATGCACTCGCGGATCTCGTCGAAGCGCTCGGCGGCGATCTTGCGCGGCAGGAACGGGTCGGCGATCGCCGGCCGGGCGGCGCCGACGAAGTCGAAGTCGCCCGAGCGCACGAGGTCGCGCATGAGGTCGGCGTCGGTCAGCCGGCCGTTGCCGACGATCGGCTTGGCGGTCGCTTCGCGGACTCGCCGGGTCCACGGCAGGAACGCCCCCTCGCCGAAGACCCGCGACGGCGCGAGGTCGTGGCTGGCGCTGAGCAGGCCGCCGTAGCAGACGTCCCACAGGTCGACGAGGTGGTCGGCCAGCCGCACGAAGGCCAGCGCCTCGTCGAGGTGCACGCCGCCGACCGCAAGCCGGTCGTCGACCACGCCGAGCCCCGCCTGCGGCGCGGACTCGACGCCGAGGCGGACGACGATCCCGCAGTCGTCGCCGATCGCCTCGCGGACCAGCTCGATGGTCTCCAGCCAGAAGCGCGCCCGGTTCTCCAGCGAGCCGCCGTACTCGTCGGTGCGGCGGTTGTAGTACGGCGAGAGGAACTGGACCGGCAGGCTGCTGTGGCCGCCGTAGACGTAGACGAGGTCGAAGCCGACGTCCCGTGCGCGGCGAGCCGCCGCGACCCAGTCGGCCTGGACGCGGCGGATGTCGTCGCGCTCCATCGCCTTGGGGATCGTGCGCGAGAACAGCGGGTAGTCGAACTGGATCTGCGAGGGTGCGACGGCAGGGATGCGCTCGTACATCGGCGTCGCGTAGGCGCCGTGGTGGCCGAGCTCGATGCCCGCCAGCGCGCCGTGCTCGTGGACGGCGTCGCAGAACGGCACCATCGCGCGCGCGTCCTCGTCGCCCCAGAACGGGACGAACGCGGGCGCCGAGTCGGGACTGACCTCCGCGGTGCTCGTGCAGACGACGCCCCACCCGCCCTCGGCCCGCATCCCCCGGAACGCCGCCTCCTCGGGCGCGACGCCCCACCCGGTCGAGTGCGGCAGCGCGTAGAAGCGGTTGGGCGCCGTCGTCGGCCCGATCCGCAGCGGCTCGAACAGGCACGCGTAGCGCGACGGCTGACCCGGTGTTGTGCTGGCCGTCACCGGCACTCCCTTTCCTCGCTCGGCACGTCGAGTGGGAGACTAGCGCCGTTATACGGGCATACGCAACCGAAAGACGGACACTTGGGCCGACGGCCCGGCGCACGCCGGGCCGCCGCGCCCCGGCTACTCGGGACGCTCCGCGCCCCACTCGGGCGTGAACTGCGCGACCGTGTCCTGCGTGATGATGTCGGGACGGTCGAGCTCCAGCGCGTCGACCCCCGGCTCGTCGATGGGCTGGCCGTTGACTGCCTTGATCGCCAGCTCGCCGGCCAGCTTGCCGCCCTGCCTGGGCCAGTTGCCGACCGTGGCGAACAGCGTTCCGTCGGCGACGCCCTTCGCGCCGAGCCGGCTGCCGCCGTTGCCGAGCAGCTTCAGCTCGTCGTCGCGGCCGGCCGCCTTCACCGCCGGCACGACGGCGAGCGCCTGTGAATCGGCCGCCGACAGGAACACGTTGGCCTCCGGATGCGCGCTCAGCGCATCGGGGAGCGCCTTGGCGATGACGCTGGGGTCGTACTGGCCCGTGATCTTCTGGACGATCTTGGCGTTGGGGACGTCGCGCGCGACCGCGTCGGCGGCCTCGTTGGTGAAGTGGTCGCTCGGGGTCGCGACCTCGGCGATGATGTTGCACGGATCGTGCCCCTCGCACGCGAGCTTGGCGATCTCGACGAGCTTGTTCGCGTTCGACGTCGGCGAGAACACGATCGAGGCCACGACCCCGTCGACCTGCGGCTCGAGCTGATCGGGGTCCTTGCCGACGGCGGGCTCCATGGTGATGACCGGCACGTTCGCCGCCTTCGCCGCGACCACGCACGGGACGCCGGCCGGGCCCTCCACCGCAGCGAGGACGATCGCGTCGTAGCGGCCGCTGGAGACGGCGTCCTGGCACTGCTGCAGCTGCTTCTGCGGATCGAAGTTGGCGTTGAACACCTTCACGCTCCCGCCGCCCGGGGCGAGTGCCTCCTTCAGGCCCTCCTCCTCGGCCTGGATGAAGTCGGTGTACGCGTAGGCGAGATACGCCACGTTGGCCGGCTTGGTCGCCGCGGTGGCGGCCGCCGTCGCGGCGTTCGCGTCGGCACCGCCCGCGGTCGTCGCACCGCCGTCGTCGCCCGAGCCACACCCGGCGGCGAGGCCTGCCGCCGCGAGCACTGCGACGAGCGATCCCGCCGTAGACCACCTCATCCGATCCTCCTCTCAGCCGGCGCGGTGCCGGCGAACCAGTTCCCGACATAGGCCCGATAATCGGACCTAGATGTTCGTGCAGAACCACGCTAACAGCGTTAGGTCGCGCGCGCAACCGGCCGTCGCCGGCGAGACGGCGTCGACAGGCCGCCAGGGCGCAGGACCGGCTCAGTCGCCGGCGGCGGGCGGAGCCTGCGCCTCGAGACCGGCGAGGAAGCGGTCGATCAGCAGCTCGAGCGCACCGCGATCGACGCGCGCGGCCTGCGCGCGCATCCGGTCGACGCCCTCGAGCGCCGGGTAACGGGTCGCGTCCTCGAGCGGCTCCCCCACGAAGCTGCCGGCGAACGACCCGAGCGCGGCGCCGTACACGGCATAGCGCACGGCGGCCGCGATCCGCGTGGCCCGCGAGGGCGACCAGCCGGCCGCCCGCAACCCGGCGTAGACCTGCTCGGCGCGGACCAGCGCCGCGTGCATGCGCCCGGTCGCCACCGCGAGGTACGGCACGACGTTGGGGTGGGCGGCGAGCGCTTCGTAGTAGGACAACGCCCACGCTCGCACGGCCTCGTCCCACGGCCGGTCCGCGAAGCCGGACGTGTCCACGTCCTCCAGCACGCTCGCCGCGACCGCGTCGAGGATCTGCTCCTTGGAGCGCACGTGGTTGTAGAGCGACGGAGCCTGGACGCCGAGCCGCCCGGCGAGCCGGCGCATCGTCAACGCCTCCAGGCCCTCCTCATCGATCAGGGCGAGCGCAGCCTCGACGATCCGCTCGCGGCGCAGCGGGCCGTCGATCCGGTCCGGTGTCGGCGTGCTGGCCAAGGCGAGGATGATCGCACCGAGCTGCCCTCCCCGCCCGCCGGCCCCGTCACAGCCCTTCGTAGCTCGTCTCGTTGAGCAGCGTCGCGATCGAGCCGGTGCGGATCTGCAGCGCGCGGCCGGTCTGGGCCTCCCAGCCGAAGAGCCGGCCGGTCGCCCGGCCCGCCGCGAGGTCGAGCGCGATCGCCCCGTTGAACGGCTGGGCGCGCTCATGCCAGGAGAACAGGTAGAGGCGATCGGCGAGCCGGTAGGTGTCGGTGTAGTCGACGTCGGCGATCCCGGCCTCCGGTCCCTCCAGCCCCTGGTAGGCGTAGGTGCGGCGGCTGAGGTAGATGTGCTCGAACGCGTGCGTGTCGCTGTAGCGGTGGTGCACGCGCTTGCCCACCAGCTCGTCCGTGCGCGGAAACCGCGTCGCGATCGGCCCGCCGACGCCCGCCTGGCCGAACGTCGTGACCTCGCGCACGCCGTCGCCGTCGTCGACGAGGCCCGTCAGGTTGAGGATCGCCCGCGCGCCCGCGAGGTCCAGCACGGCGAGCAGGCTCGTGCGCTGCTCGAGGCGGGCCGCGACGACGAGGTAGAGGCCCGGGCGCAGCTCGATCGCCTCATAGGCCTCGGTGCCGCCGCGGCCCCAGAGCTGCTCGGCGTCGCTGCTCCAGGTCAGCTCGTCACCGCCGGCGAAGCGGACCTCGACGATCGAGCCGTCCTTGAGGTGGAGGGCGAGCGTCCGCCCGGCGAGGGCGTCGGTCGGGTCGGGCCGGTAGCCATCGTGGTTGTCGAACTGCTCGGAGAGCGGGATGACGTCGGTGGCGATCGTGGGCTCGCTCATGTGCTCCTCTCGTGGTGTGCGACGGTGAGGACGGCCCACACCCGGGCGGGGCCCGGACCGAGCCCCTCCCAGCGGTGCGGGCGGTCGCCCGGGTAGACGGCGTAGTCGCCGGCCTCGAGCTCGGCCTGCTGGTCGATCGGGCCGGCGGAGATCCGCCCGGAGTGGACGATCACGTGCTCCCATGACCCTTCGCCATGGGTGGCCGAGACCTCGGCGTGCCCCTCCGGCAGCGTGAGATCGTGGACCTCGACGAGCAGGCGATCGCGCGACAGCACGTGCACGAGCCGGGCGGGGACGGCATCGTCGCCGATGTCGAGGCCTTCGCCGGCGCGCACGATCTCGATTCCCCTCTGCGACGCGGCGAAGAGCGCGGACAACGGCACCGAGAGGGCCGCGGCCAGCGTCGCGAGCGTGTCGAGCGTCGGGTTGGCCGCGCCGGTCTCGAGCTTGGACAGCGTCCCCTTCGACATGCCGGCACGCGCGGCGAGCTGACCGAGGCTCAGGCCTTGGCGGGCGCGCAGCGCCCGGACGTTGGCGGCGACGTCCGCCGCGGCGGCACCGACGAGCGCGGCGTCGGCCATCACGCGTCCCAGCGGACGTGGAGCTGCTTGGGCGCGCGGAACGCGAAGCCCGTGACGACGGGCGGGCGGTCCGGATCGAGGCGCAGGCCGGGCAGCGCCGGGAGCAGCTCCTCGAGCGCGATCCGCTCGAGCTGGCGCGAGAAGTAGTGGCCCGAGCAGAAGTGCTCGCCGTTGCCGAACGACATGTGCGACTGGCGCGGGCGGTCGAGGTCGTACGCGTCGGGGTGCGGGAAGCGCGCGGGATCGCGATTGGCCGCCGCCAGGACGACCTCGACGACGTCGCCCGCGGCGATCTCCACCCCGCCGAGCTCGACGTCGCACGCGGCCTGGCGCTCGGTCCAGCCGATCGGCGCGATCCAGCGCAGCCCCTCGTTGATCGCGGTCGGCACGAGCGCCGGGTCGGCTGCCACCCGGGCGAGCTGCTCGGGGCGTCCGAGCAGGCCGAGCAGCGTCGAGCCGGCCGCGTGGCCCGGCTCCTGCATGCCGCCGAGCAGGATCACCTTCAGCGACGGCATCACCTGCTCGGGCGTGCGGGGATCGCCGGCCTCGCGACCGCCGTGGAGCATGTGCGAGAGCATGCTGTCGTCGGGCTCGCGCACGAGGCGCTCCAGCAGCGGGACGAGCCGCTCCTCGATCTGCGCCGTCACCGCGTCGGCCCGCGCGAGCTTGGCCGGGTCGAGCTCGGAGCTCGAGATGCCCACGTTGAGCTCGTGAAACCAGTGGCGCAGCGTGTCGTCGTCGACCCCGAGGCCGAGCAGCTCGCCCAGCCCGCGGACGCTGACGGGCTCGAGGACCTCCGCCATGAGCTCGGCCTCACCGCGCCCGGCGAGCGCGGCCACGCGCTCGCGCACGACCGGCCGCACGAGGTCGTCGATGGAGGTGTTGACCGCGCGGGGCCGCAGCGGCGGATCCACGCCGTCGCGCAGGTCGCGATGCTCGTCCCCGCGCGTGGTGAGCACGTTGGGCTCGCCGAAGATCCGGTTCAGCGTCGGGTGGTTGGTGGCAGCGGTGAACCGGTCCGGGTCGGTCCCGACGGTCACGCAATCGTCCCAGCGCGTGACGAGCCACGCGTCCGCCCACGGCACCCAGGCGACCGGCGCCTCCTCGCGCAGCCGGGCGTAGACCGGGTAGGGGTCCGCGTCCAGGCGCTCCGGGGTGATCTCCTCGATCCAGTCGACCGTCGTGGGCATATCGCGTCCTCGGGCGTGCATTGAGATGAACGAACGTTTCCTGTAGAACACCCTTCCACGCCGCCCAGCGACCGTCAAGCGCGAGGAGGACCCGCTGCCATGCCCGACCCCTGGATCGAGCTCGAGCTGCTCGACGAGCCCGAGCCCGAGACCGTCCTCGCCGCCCGCGCGGGCGGCCACGCGCTCGCCGTCGTCCGCCACGCGGGCGGCTGGCGCGTCTTCGACGACCGCTGCACCCACGCCGAGTGCGCGTTCACCGACTACGGCGAGGTCGTGGCCGAGGACGGCGTGCTGATCTGCAACTGCCACGGCGCCGAGTTCAGCCTCGCCGACGGCTCGGTCGTGCTCGAGCCGGCTGAGGCTCCGCTGCGGATGCTGGAGGTGCGCGAGCAGGACGGGCGCCTCGAGGTGCGCCTCGCGGACTCGCTCGACGTCGCGCGCGGTCCCTAGTCCCGTCGGCGCAGCAGGTGCTCGATCGACTCCCGGACGTCGGCGCGGTCGATCTCGCCCTCCGACAGCAGCGCACGCTGGGCGAGGCCGCCGATCGCGGCCGTCACCGCCTTGGCGGCGCCGGCCAGGGACGGCGTGAGCAGCTCGATCCACGTCGCATCCCAGGCGTCGCCGACCTCGCGCAGGCGCCGGCGCCGCAGCGCGGCGACGTAGAGCTCGATGACGATCACGCCCTCGCGGCGGTTGACCGTGGCGGTGTCGTAGACGTAGGAGGTCAGCACCTCGACGACGTCCACCGGCTGGGCGGGATCGCCGAAGCGCTCGCGCAACGCGGCGATGTCGCGCTCGGCCGCATGTCGCATCGCGGCCTCGAGCAGGTCCTCGAGCGAGCGGAAGTAGTACGTGGTCGCCGACAGCGGCACGCCGGCCGCCTGCGCCACCCGCCGGTGCGTGAGGCCCTCCACCCCATGCGTGTAGATCGCGTCCAGCGCACCCTCGATCACGCGCTCTCGGCGCTGGCGGTCGATCTTGCGAGCCGGTCGGTCAGCCATCGCGCGGGAGCGTACGCGTCGGCCGGCGGCTTGGTATCGTCCGAGTTGGAACATTTGTACCAACTCGGGAGAGGAGAGGGTCGATGGCGTCGATCATCGAGCAGCCGCGCTACTTCACGAGCCTGCCCCGCGAGTACTACGTGTCGCAGGAGATCTACGAGCGCGAGCTGGAGCGCGTGCTCCGGCGCCAGTGGCTCTACGCCGGCCACGTCAGCCAGGTCCGCGCGACGGGCGACTTCTTCAGCCGCCTGGTCGGGCCCGAGGGCGTCATCGTCACCCGCGATCGCGACGGCGCGATCCGGGCGTTCTTCAACGTCTGCCGCCACCGCGGCGCGCAGCTGTGCGAGACCGGCACGGCAGGGCGCGCCAAGCAGTTCGTCTGCCCGTACCACCGCTGGAGCTTCGGCCTCGACGGCCGGCTGCTGGGCGCCCCGGGCTCGCGCGACGGCGTCGACTTCGACTACCGGGACTGGCCGCTGCACGAGGCGCTCTGCGACACCTTCTTCGGCGCGATCTGGGTGTGGCTCGGCGATCCGGCCGAGGCGCCGTCGCTGCGGGAGACCCTGGAGCCCCGGGCCCACAGCCTGGAGATGCTGGCGCAGCTCGAGCCCGAGAGGACGAAGATCGCCCACCAGGAGATCTACGACGTCCAGGCCAACTGGAAGCTCCTGCTGGAGAACAACTGCGAGTGCTACCACTGCGCCGGCGCGCACCCGGCGCTGGCCGCCACCTGCGACTACGCCGGCTTCTTCGCGCCGCGCGACGAGGACGACGCCAAGCTCACCGGCGCCAAGGGCCACTTCCCGTTGCGGGAGGGCAGGAAGACGTTCTCGCTGGACGGCGAGTGGGTCTGCCGCAAGCCCCTCGGGTGCGGCTTCGTGCCCGACTACAGCACCGGCTACGTCAACGTCCCGTTCTTCGCGGGGCCGGTGTACTTCGCCGACCACGGCGTCCAGCTCGACGTCACGCCCCTCGACAAGGACCACACCCGGCTCGTCGCGCAGTGGTTCGTCCACGAGGACGCCGTGGAGGGCGTCGACTACGACGTCGAGCAGCTCATCGGCGTCTTCCACGTCACCAACCTCGAGGACGGCCAGCTCGCCGAGCTCAACCAGCGCGGCGTGCGCTCCTTCCGCTTCGTCCCCGGCCCCAACAGCGCGACGCGCGAGCCGTTCATCAAGGCGGCCTTGGAGCAGTACCTCGCGCTCATGGACGAGCCGCCGGCCTAGTCAGAGGCCGGGCGAATTTGCACGTTTATCGCACATCGGCGTTCGTCTATGGGTACCATTGGCGTCTCGCCCACCGACCGGAGGAGCGCCATGGTCGACGACCTGTACGCCGAGATCGTCCGCATCCGCCCCAAGGACGCCGCCGCCGAGGCGCGGCTCCTGGAGATCCGCGATGCGATGGTCCAGTCCTACCGCGACGCCTGCCCCGGCTTCGTGAGCTGCCGGCTCCTGCGACCCGAGGAGGACGGCACCTGGGTGGACCTCTGGTACTGGCGCTCGAAGGCCGCGGCCGAGGAGGCGCTGGCGCACCCCGAGCGCACGCCGCTGTTCGTCGAGTGGGGGTCGCTCGTGGAGATGGTCCGGTTCGAGTGGGCCGCCGTGCTCACCGATCACTGACGCCGGAGGCGACGGTCTCATGCCCGACCTCGAGTTCTACCTCTTCAACTTCGGGTCCTACCCGGACGTTCCCCACGTCGACGAGACGCCCCGGCGCTCGCTGTACATCGACCTGCCCAACGACCACTACGACCGGCGCAAGGGACAGTGGGTCCTGGACTCCTACCTCGACACGCTGGCCTTCGGCGAGAAGCTCGGCTTCGACGGCCTCTGCACGACGACGCAGATGGGCGGGCCGATCGGCGTCACGCCGAGCTCGATGCTCCCGGGCGCGTACCTCGCGGCGCGCACGGAGCGCATCAAGATCGCGGTCCTCGGCCCGATCCTCAACACGTACCTGTCGCCCATGCGGGCGGCCGAGGACATCGCGCTGCTCGACGCGATGACCGGGGGGCGCCTCATCGTCGGCCTGCCGATGGGCCACGGCCAGAACTGGCACGCCGCCGGCGGCATGAACCCCGCCTACGCGCGCGACCGCCACTGGGAGGCGCACGATCTCATGATCAAGGCGTTCACCGAGCCGGGGCCGTTCGAGTGGCAGGGCGAGCACTTCCACGTCCCCTACGCGAACCTCTGGCCGCGCCCGGTCCAGGAGCCGCACCCGGAGATCTGGATCCCCGCCGCCGGCTCGCGGGTCACCTTCGAGCGCTGCGCCAAGCACCGCTACACGTACCAGACGCTGTTCTCGCCGCGCAAGGCGCTGCTGCGCAACGTCACCGGGTTCCGGCGCACCTGCGAGGAGCACGGCTACACCGCCGACCCCAAGCAGATCGTGTCGGTGCTCTTCGTCCACGTGGCCGAGACCGACCGCCAGGCCCGGCTGGAGGCCGAGCCGCACCTGCGCTGGGTCTTCCAGAACATGATCCGCGCCAACCAGCACGACGCCTTCCCGCCGGGCCACTTCAGCCCCGAGTCGCTGCGCGGCTTCCTGACCGCCGGCGGCTACCGCGACCGCGACATCGGCGACATGACCTACGAGGAGATCGTCGGCGAGGGCTGGGGCATCGTCGGCGCTCCCGAGACCGTCTCCGAGCAGCTCGCGGAGCTCGTCGACGAGCTGGGCGCCGGGCGCATCATCGTCATCGCCGACAACGGCGCGATGCCGAACTGGATGGTCCGCAAGTCGATGACGCTCATGGCCGAGCAGGTCATCCCGCGCTTCCGCCCGCCGGGCGGCGCGCCGGTGTGGGCGCGCGAGGATCCGCGGCCCGTCCCGACGCACGCCCAGCTCGGCGCCGACCTCCTGGGCCGCGAGCTCCCCGCCCACCCGGTGGCGGTGATGCCCGACGGCGAGCGCATCGACGTCCGCACCGGCCACGTGTCCGGCGCGTGACGGCTACGGCGCCGCGGCCGCACCGGCGTGCGCGGCGATCGCCTCGGCCAGCTCCCGCGGGCGCTGGAGGATGAGCAGGTGCGAGGTCGGCTCCCCGGCCTCGCCCTCGAGCGTCGTCAGGCGTGCGCCGGCGATGAGCTCGGCCCAGCGCTGCGGATGGCGCGCCGGGACGAGGCGGTCGTCCTGCGCCGCGACGACGAGCGTCGGGATCCGGACACGGGCCAGGCGGTGGTCGAGCTTGACGTCGTAGCGCGGGTTCCACAGCAGCCGCGCGAAGGTGATCGACTCGCCGTAGGCGTGGATCGTGCGCTCGATCTCGTCGCCCTGCTCGAAGTACTCGGCGTACCGCGCCGGCGGGGCGCCGCTGAGCAGCGTCTCCATCGCCAGCTCGGGGCTCATGCGGAACGGGTCGGCCATCGGCGCCTCCGGGACGCGCAGGCCGACCGGGGTGACGAGGGTCAGCGAGCGGAAGCGCTCCGGGTAGCAGATCGCCAGGGAGGCCGCGATCCAGCCGCCGAGCGAGTGGCCGACGAGATGGGCGCGTTCGACGCCGAGCGCACGCAGGAGCGCGTCGTAGTGGAGCACGAGATCATCCATCCCGCGCAACCAGTCCGGCATCGGGGTGTCGCCGAAGCCCGGATGCTCGGGCACGAGGACGTCGAAGCGGCGGCTGAGCTCCTCGTAGAGCGGCAGCCAGGCCCGGGTCAGGCCCGCGCCGTGGAGGTACAGCAGCGGCTCGCCCGCGCCCTTGCGGCGCAGCGCGGTCCGCAGCCCGTCGACCTCGACCCAAGCCGGCTCGGTCCAGTGGGCCCACGCGCGCGGCGCCTCGACGGTCTGGCTCATCGTCTCCTCCCCGGATGACGTTCGATTTCCGTGCTATAGAGTCCGACAAACGGTAGCTCGCGGTGAGGTGTCCGTCAACCGGTCACACCTGTTCCGCGTTGTCTCGGCGTGCCGGTATGGTTCCGCGCCGTGGCCGAGATCTCCAAGACCGCCGATCAGGCGCTGACCGTGCTGCTCGAGGTCGGCGAGCGCGGTCCGCTCACGCCCGCGGTGCTCGCCCGCTCCCTGGGCATGAACCGCACGGTCGTCCATCGCCTCCTGTCCACGCTGCACCAGCGCGGGTTCATCACCCGCCAGGAGAACGGGTACGTGCCGGGCGCGATCCTCGTGCGCATCGCCGAGCACGTCCAGCCCGAGCTGCGCTCGCAGGGCCGCCGCGTCATGCGCGAGCTCAGCGACGAGGTCGGCGAGACCGTCGTCATGCACATCCCCGACGGCGAGGACGCGGTCGTGCTCGACCAGGTCGTGTCCGGCCGCCACGTCGTCCGTGTCGAGCACGAGATCGGCTCACGCCATGCGCTCGTCGTCGGCGCCAGCGGCCGCGCGATCCTGGCCTTCCTGAGCACGTCGCTCGTCGATCGGATCACGCGCAAGGCGACGAACGCCGACGGCCTGCGCCGCCAGCTCGAGGGGGTGCGCCAGCTCGGCTACTCCCTCTCCCACGACGAGCTCCAGCAGGGCGTCCACGGCCTCGCCGTCCCGGTGCTCGACCAGTCCGGGCAGGCCGTGGCCAGCCTGGCGATCCTCGTGCCGGTCACCCGCGCCAGCACCCTGCCCGAGCACACCGAGGCGCTGCTGCAGGCCTCCGCACGGCTGTCGAGCGCGCTGTTCGGCGACGGCGCCCGCTGACGCGGGCGGCGGCCCGGCGAGGAACGCGCGCGCCGCCGGCCCGGCCGCTCAGGCGCCGGCCTGCTCGGCCTCGACCGCGTCGAAGACCTCTCGCGCGAGCCGGAAGGCCTCCACCCCCGCCGGGATGCCGGCGTAGATCGCCAGCTGGATCAGGGTGTCCTGGATCTCGTCCTTCGTGCAGCCGTTGCGCAGTGCGCCGCGCAGGTGCAGCTGGAACTCGTGCCCACGGTTGAGTGCGCCGAGCATCGCCAGGTTGAGCAGGCTGCGATCGCGGCGCGTGAGAGCATCGCGGCCCCAGCCCGCACCCCAGCAGTACTCGGTGACGAGGCGCTGGAAGTCGCGGGAGAAGTCGTCGGCCTGGGCGAGCGAGCGGTCGACGTACTCGGCGCCGACCACTTCACGGCGGATCTGCAGGCCCTTCGCGAAGAGCTCCTCGCTCATCTAGGACGCCTCCTCGGCGACGACCGGGTTGGAGAGCGTGCCCAGCCCTTGCACGGTGACGCTGACGGTGTCGCCGGGCTCGAGGAACTCGGGCGGGTTGCGCTTGAAGCCCACCCCGGACGGCGTGCCCGTCGGGATGACATCCCCGGGCTCGAGCTCGACCCACTCGGAGATGTGCTCGATGATCGTCGGCAGGTCGTAGATCATGTCCGACGTGTTGCCGCGCTGCTTCTCGACGCCGTTGACCTCGAGCGAGAGGTCCAGGGCATGCGGGTCGGCCACCTCGTCGGCCAGCACCAGGTAGGGGCCGAAGGGGCCCGAGGCGCTGAAGTTCTTGCCCGACGTGTACTGGGTCACGCGGAACTGGTAGTCGCGCACCGTCACGTCGTTGAAGATCGAGTAGCCGGCGATGTGGTCCATCGCGTCCTCGCGCGCGATGTGGCGCCCGCCCTTGCCGATGACGATCGCCAGCTCGCCTTCCCAGTCGAGCTGCTCGGAGACGGTCGGCCGCACCACGGGGCCGCCATGGGCCACCAGGGTGGTGGCGAAGCGGGCGAAGACGATCGGGATCGGCGAGATCTCCAGCCCCGCCTCCTTGGCGTGCTCGGCGTAGTTGCGCGCGACGCAGACGATCTTCGGCGGGCGCGGCACCGGCGGCAGGAGGGTGACCTCGGCGACGTCGGCGACCAGGAGCTCGGCGCGCGCCTGCGCCGGCGCCAGCCCGGCGACGTGGGCCACCGCCTCGCGCGCCGCGGCGACGGCGTCGGCGCCGAGCTCGAGGAACTGGAGGACGTCGGTCCCGACGGCGGCGTCGGCGGCGGCCTGGGGGGCCGCGTGGCCGCGCGAGCGGGCCAGTGCGGCGACAGCGCGGTTGAGGTCGATCAGCGTGTCGCCGTCGACGGCGCCGAGGCGCTCCTGCCCGGCCTGGAGGTAGGTGGCGAGTCTCATGGGTCCTTCGGTTGCGGTTTGCGGTGGGCTCCTCGTCGCCGGACCGTCAGAGGATCACGGAGACGACCTTCTCCTCGGTCGAGCCGTGGATCCCGGCCAGGCCGAGCTCGCGGCCGATGCCGCTCGTCTTCGTCCCGCCCCACGGCAGCCGCGGGTCCGGCGCGCCCCACCCGTTGATCCACACGGCGCCGACGCGCAGGGCGTGCGCGGCGCGGTGGGCCAGCGAGAGGTCCTTCGTCCAGACGACCGCGACCAGGCCGTAGCGGCTGTCGTTGGCCAGGCGGACGGCCTCGTCGAGATCCCGGAAGCCGATGACCGTGCCGACCGGCCCGAAGATCTCCTCGCGGGCGATCGTCAGGTCGTTGCTGCCCGCGAAGACGGTGGGCTCGACGAAGTAGCCGGGCCGGTCGAGCCGCGCGCCGCCGGTCACGAGCTCCGCGCCCTCGTCGCGGCCGGCGTCGATGTAGCCGAGCACGCGGTCGAGCTGGCGGCGGTTGATGAGCGCGCCCATGGTCGTGCCCGCGGCGAACGGGTCGCCGACCTGCACCGCACGCGCCTGCTCGGCCAGGCCGGCGACGACGTCGTCGCGCAGGCTCTCGTGGACGAGCACGCGCGTGGCCGCCGCGCAGATCTCGCCCTGGTTGGCGAACAGGGACGCAGCGGCGACCGGCAGCAGCGCGTCGAGGTCGGCGTCGGGGAGGATGAGCTGCGGCGACTTGCCGCCGAGCTCGAGCGTCACCCGCTTGAAGGCCGAGCCGGCCTCACGGGCGATCTCGGCGCCGACCTCGGGGCTGCCGGTGAACGAGATCTTGTCGACGCCGGGATGGCGGACGAGCGCGGCGCCGGCGCCGGCGCCGGTCCCGGGGACGACGTTGACGACGCCGCCGGGGATCCCGGCCTCGGCGATCAGCTCGGCCAGGCGCAGCGTCGACAGCGACGCATCCTCCGGCGGCTTGATGACGACCGTGCAGCCGACGGCCAGGGCCGGGGCGATCTTCCAGGAGGCGATCATCGTCGGCGCGTTCCACGGGGTGATCGCCCCGACGACGCCGACCGGCTCGCGGACGGTGTAGGAGAGGCGCGGCCGGTCGACGTAGTCGGGCACCGGGACCGTGCTGCCGTGCACCTTGTCGGCCCAGCCGGCGAAGTGGCGGAAGGTCTCGGCCGCCAGCGGGATGTCGATCGCCGCGGGGTCGCCCACGGGCTTGCCCACGTCGAGCGCCTCCAGCGCCGCGAGGTCGTCCACGTGGGCCTCGATGAGGTCGGCGACGCGATGCAGCAGCCGCCCGCGGTCGGCGCCCGACAGGCGCGACCAAGCGCCGTCGTCGAACTGCCGGCGCGCCGCGCGGACCGCGGCGTCGACGTCGGCGGCCGACGCGCTGGCGACCGTCGTCACGACCTGCTCGGTGGCCGGGTTGAGCACCTCGAAGGTCGCGTCCTGCTCGGCTTCACGCCATGTGCCGTCGATGTACAGCCCGCGTGCGGGCAGGCGCGGGACCTGCTGGTGATCGGCCGGCTGCGCATCGGCGGCCACGCTCCACCCCTGTGTTCGATATCAGGACAGTTTGCGCCGATAATGTATCACCGAAGGACGACGGCGGGCGGCTCTCGGCGTGACAGGCGTGCGAACAGTGTTAGTTTCTATTGCCACTCCCTCGCCCTCCCGTTCCCGACCCAAGGAGTCCGCCCGGTGTCGATGCAGCTCAACCTCGCCTCCGTGCTCCACGAGGCGGCGCTGCGCTGGCCCGACCGCGTCGCCGCCATCGACGGCGACCGGACCGCGACCTACGCCGAGCTGCGCGAGGCCGTCCTCGCCCAGGCCGCGGCGCTCGCCCGCCACGGCATCCAGCCGGGCGACCGGGTCGCGCTCGTCGCGGAGAACTCCATCGGCTTCGTCACCGCGTACCACGCGATCCTCAGCGCCGGCGCGGTCGTCGTGCCGGCCCCGCCGATGCTCGTGCCCGAGGAGCTCGCCGCGCTGCTGGCCGGCAGCGGCGCGCGGCTCGCGCTGGTCGCGCCGGCGCTCGCGCGGCGGGTGACGCCAGCCGGCGTCGACGTCCTCACGCTCGACGAGCTGGCGACACGCGCGGCCCACGGCGAGTCCGCCGCACGGGCGGCGGCACGGGCGCCGCTCGACCCCGCGGTGATCTTCTCCACCAGCGGCACGACCGGCCGGCCGAAGGGCGCCGAGCTCGCCCACGTCAACCTCGTCATGAACGCGTTCGTCAACGCGTTCATGGCCAACGCGCTGCACCACGACGACGTCGTGCTCGCCTGCCTGCCGCTCTTCCACACGTTCGGTCAGACGGTCGCGATGAACTCGACGTTCCTCGTCGGCGGGCGGATCGTGCTCCAGGCCCGCTTCGACGCCGCGCAGGCGCTGGACCTGATGCGCCGCCACGGCGTGACCGTGCTGATCGGCGTGCCGACGATGTACATCGCGCTGCTCGCCGCGGTCGGCGACGACGCCGCCCCGCCGCTGCGGATGTGCGTGAGCGGCGGCGCGCCGCTGCCGGTCGCCACGCTGGAGGCCTTCCAGGAGCGCTTCGGCTGCCTCGTCCAGGAGGGCTACGGGCTCTCGGAGACCTCGCCCACCGCGACGGTCAACCAGCCGGTCTTCGGCCTGCGCGCCGGCTCGATCGGCCATCCGCTGTGGGGTGTCGAGGTCGAGATCGCCGACGCGGCGATCGAGGATCGCGTCGAGCTGCTGGCGCCCGAGACCGCCGGCGAGATCGTCATCCGCGGCCACAACGTCTTCCTCGGCTACCACGGGGACCCCGAGGCGACCGCTGCGGCCGTGGTCGACGGCTGGTTTCGCACCGGCGACCTCGGCGTCAAGGACCACGACGGGTTCCTCCACGTCGTCGATCGCAAGAAGGACCTCATCCTGCGCGGCGGCTACAACGTCTACCCGCGCGAGCTGGAGGAGGTCCTCGCGCGCCATCCCGCGGTCGACCAGGTCGCGGTGATCGGCGTGCCGCACGCGACGCTCGGCGAGGAGGTGCTCGCGGTGGTGGTGCCGCGCGCCGACGGCCCCGCACCGAGCGAGGAGGAGCTGCTCGCGTACGGCCGCGAGCGGATCGCCGCCCACAAACGGCCCCGGCGCGTCGTGCTCGTCGACGAGCTGCCGCTCGGCCCCAGCCGCAAGGTGCTCAAGCGCGAGCTGCGCCGCCGCTTCGCCGATGCGGCCGGCGACGACGCCGGCGCCCCCTGACCCCGACCCCGGAGCCACATGACCGACGACCTCTCCCCCACCGACCCGCTCGGCCTCGACGCCGAGCTCTCCGACGAGGAGCGCATGACGCGCGACGTCGTGCGCGACTACGTCCGCGACGAGCTGCTGCCGCACGTGCCCGGGTGGTTCGAGGCGGGGACGCTCCCGCGCGACCTGGCCCCGGCGCTCGGCCGCCTGGGCATCCTCGGCATGCAGCTGACCGGCTACGGCTGCGCCGGGGCGACGGCCACCGCCTACGGCCTCGTCTGCCAGGAGCTCGACGCCGGCGACTCCGGACTGCGCTCGCTGGTGAGCGTGCAAGGCTCGCTGGCGATGTACCCGATCTGGCGCTTCGGCTCCGAGGAGCACAAGCAGCAGTGGCTGCCGCGGATGGCGTCCGGCGACGCCGTCGGGTGCTTCGGCCTGACCGAGCCCGACGCGGGCTCCGATCCCGGCTCGATGCGCACCACCGCGCGGCGCGACGGAGGCGACTGGATCCTCAACGGCACGAAGATGTGGATCACGAACGGCTCGATCGCCGACGTCGCCGTCGTCTGGGCCCGCACCGACGACGGCATCCGCGGCTTCGTCGTGCCGACCGACACGCCCGGCTTCCGCACCCAGGACATCCACCACAAGCTCTCGCTGCGCGCCTCGGTGACCAGCGAGCTGCTGCTCGACGACGTCCGGCTGCCCGGCGACGCGGTCCTGCCGGAGGCGATCGGGCTGAAGGCGCCGCTGACGGTGCTCGACGAGGCGCGCGTGGGCATCGCCGCGGGCACGATGGGCTCGGCGCGCGCGTGCCTGGAGGCCGCAGTCGACTACGCGCGCACCCGGGTGCAGTTCGGCAAGCCGATCGGCGCCTTCCAGCTCACCCAGCTCAAGCTCGCGGAGATGGCGGCCAAGGTGGCCCAGGGCCAGCTGCTCGCGCGGCGCCTGTCGCGGATGAAGGAGGCGGGGACGCTGAGCGCCGCGCAGGTCAGCCTGGGCAAGCTCGCCAACGTCTCGGCCGCGCTGGACGTGGCCCGCAGCGCCCGGACGATCCTCGCCGGCAACGGGATCACGCTCGAGTACCCGGTCATGCGCCATGCGCTGAACCTCGAGACCGTCCTCACCTACGAGGGCACCCACGAGATCCACGCGCTGACGATCGGACGGGCGCTGACCGGGCTCTCGGCGTTCGCCTGAGCCGCGCGGCGCGGATGCGATCATCCGCGCCGATGTCCGGCGAGCTGTACGAGCGGATGGCCCGCAGCCTGGTCGCGTCCTGGACCGCGCTCGCGCAGGGCGCGCCGGGCGCTTGGGTCCGCGACGGCGTCGCGGTCTTCCCCGCCGGCGCGGCGCGGGCGATCTACAACAACGCGCTGCTTCGGCCCGGCGACGCGACGACGATCGACGCGGCGCTGGCCGCCTACGGCGGGGCCGGCATCGACGGCTTCGCGCTCTGGGTGCACGAATCCGACCATGCGACGCGCGCGGCGCTGCGGACGCGCGGCCTGCGCCACGACGTCTCCACCCGCGCGATGGCGATGACGCTCGACGGCCCGCCAGGGCCGCGGCCGGGCATCGACGCGCAGGCCGCGTCGTTGGACGTCGTCCTCGGCGTCAACCGGCTCCCGGCCGACCTGCTTCCCGGTGGCGCGCCCGGCTGGCGGGCGCTGGCGGCGACGCTCGACGGCGTGCCCGCCGCCGCCCTGATGACCTTCGACCACGACGGCGACTGCCACATCGCCAACGTCGCGACGCTCCCGCATGCCCGCCGGCGCGGGCTGGCCACGGCGCTCACCACGCTCGCGCTGCAGGAGGCGGCGCGGCGCGGCTGCCGCACCGCGAGCCTGCAAGCGTCGCCGATGGCCGAGCGCCTCTACGCGGCCATCGGCTTCCGCGACCTGGGTCGCTTCGACGAGTACGTCGCCGGTGCGAGCGACCGGGCATGATGGAGCGATCCGCCCTCTTCGATCGATGCAAGGAGCGTGCATGACCCGTCGCCTGCGGCTCGTCGCCGTCGCCGCCGTCGCCGCCACCCTGCCCGCCGGGGTCGCTGCCGCCGCTACAGACCCGACCGCCCTCGTGCAGACCGTGCAGTCCAAGCCCGTGAAGCTGAAGAGCGGCAAGGTCCGCTCGGTCGTCGGGCAGGCCGCGATCACGCAGGGCGGGCGGGTCGTCATCCGGCTCGCGGGGCCCAACGCGGCCGGCGTGCAGGGCGAGACGGTGCTCGCGCAGACGAGCCGCAAGATCGCCGACGCGGTCAGCAACCCGCGCAAGGCGAAGCTGACGATCGAGTGGAAGGCCAACGGGACGGGCACCGTCGCCGTCCTCGGCCCGAGGAACGCGACCGAGCCCGACGCGATCGCCTACACGGTGCGCTGGAAGGCCGGCAGCAAGCCGTCCGTGCGGATCGTCCACGTCGGGACGTAGTGGCACTCGATCCGCTGTTCCCGCGCCTCGCGCATCCCGACGACGCGCCGGCGCTCACGGTCGACGGCGACGCGCTGAGCTACCGCGCGCTGGCGGGCGCCGCGGCGGCGGTGGCCGACGATCTGCACGCGGCCGGCGCGCGGCGGGTCGCGGTGTGGGCGGAGCCGACCCTGGAGACGTGCGTGGCGGTCCTCGGCGCGCTCGCCGCCGGGGTCGCCGCCGTCCCGCTCAACCCCGGCTACGGCAGCCGCGAGCTGGCGCACATCGCCGCCGACGCCGCGCCCGACCGCATCTACGCCGCGCAGGGCGCGGAGCTGCCGCCGGAGCTGGCCGCGATCGAGCGCCAGACGGTGGCGCTCGACTCGGAGCCCGGGACGGCCGGCCTCGACGCCGACGTCCACGACCCCGAGGCGACCGCGTTCGTCCTCTACACCTCCGGCACGACCGGCCCGCCGAAGGGCGCGCTCATCCCCCGCCGCGCGGTCGCCGCCAACCTCGACGCGCTCGCCGAGGTCTGGGACTGGACCGGCGACGACCGCCTCGCCCACGCGCTGCCGCTGTTCCACGTCCACGGCCTCGTGCTCGGCATCCTCGGCCCGCTGCGCCGCGGCGGCCAGGCCGAGCACGTCGGGCGCTTCTCCCCCGCTGCGCTGGCCGGCGCGCTCGATCGCGGCGCGACGATGGTCTTCGCCGTGCCGACGATGTACCAGCGGATCGTCCGCGACGCCGCCGACGACCCCACGATCGGCCCCGCCTTCGCGCGCGCCCGGCTGCTCGTCTCGGGCTCGGCCGCGCTGCCGGCGGTCGTCGCACGCGAGATGGAGGCGCTGACCGGCCGGCGCGTCGTCGAGCGCTACGGCCTCACCGAGACGCTCATCGACACCGCGGTGCCGCCCGGCGACGCGGCGGCCGCGCCGACCGGCACCGTCGGCCTCCCGCTCCCAGGCGTCGAGCTGGAGCTGCGCGACGACGACGATCACCCCATCGACGCCCGCGACGACGCGACGATCGGCGAGATCGCCGTCCGCGGCCCCAACCTCTTCACCGGCTACCTGAACCGCCCGGACGCGACCGCCGCCGCCCTGCGCGACGGCTGGTTCCTCACCGGTGACCTCGCCACGCGCCTCCCGGGCGGCGCGATCCGCATCGTCGGCCGGCGCACGACCGACCTCATCAAGAGCGGCGGCTTCAAGATCGGCGCCGGCGAGATCGAGGCCGCGCTGCTGGAGCACCCGGGCGTCGCCGAGGCCGCCGTGGCCGGGCGTCCCGACGACGACCTCGGCGAGCGCGTCGTCGCCTGGGTCGTCCGCGCGCCCGGCCCGGCCGCCACCTTCGAGCAGCTGCGCGACCACGTCGGCGAGCTGCTCGCCTTCTACAAGCGCCCGCGCGAGATCCGCTTCGTCGACGCGCTCCCGCGCAACGCGCTCGGCAAGGTCGTCAAGCAGCAGCTGCCCGAGTGAGCGCCCGCTTCGTCAGCACCCGCGCCAGGTGGCGCTTGTAGTCGGGCGTCGCGTTGAGGTCGCCGGGCGGGTCGGTGCCTTCGGCGGCCTGCTCGGCCGCCGCGGCGATCGCGCCCTCGTCCAGCGGCCCGCCGCGCAGCGCCTGCTCGACCGCGGTCGCGCGGATCGGGGTCGTCGCCATGTTCGTGAACGCGACGCGGACGTCGGCGCACGAGCCGTCGTCGGCGCGCTGGACGAGCGCGCAGACGCCGACCATCGCCCAGTCCTCGGCGCGGCGCGTGAACTTCTCGTACGCGTGGCCCCAGCCCTCCAGCGCCGGGATGCGCACCTCGGTGAGGATCTCTCCGGGCTGGATCGCCGTCGTGAGGAAGTCCTGGAACAGGTCGGCGGCCGCGATCTCCCGCGTGCCGCCAGCGCCGCGGACGGTCACCGTCCCCTCCGTCGCCAGCAGGACCGCCGGCTGGTCGGAGGCAGCGTCGCCGTGGGCGAGCGTGCCGCCGATCGTCCCGCGATTGCGGCCCTGCTGGTCGGCGATGACCGCCGCGACGCTCGACGCGATGCCCACGTCCGGCCGCTCCTGCAGGTCGACGTGGCGTGTCATGGCACCGATCTTCCAGGCGCCGTTCTCCCGCTCGATCTCGCGCAGGCCGGGCACGTGGCGCAGGTCGACGAGCAGCTCCGGGATGGCCAGGCGGAGCTTCATGAGCGGCAGCAGCGAATGGCCGCCGGCCAGCAGCTTGGCGTCCTCGCCGCCCTCGGCCAGCGCCTTCAGCGCGTCCTCCAGCGAGGTCGGCGCGACGTAGTCGAACTCGGCCGGGATCATCGCTGCGCCTCCTGGATCGCGCCCCACACCCGCAACGGCGTGAACGGCATGTCGAGGTAGTCGACGCCGAGCGGCCGCAGCGCGTCGACGACGGCGTTGGCGACGGCCGCGCTGGCGGCGATCGTGCCCGCCTCGCCGATGCCCTTCACGCCGAGCGAGTTCACCGGCGACGGCGTCTCGGTCCGGTCGGTCTCGAACGACGGCAGCTCGGCCGCGGTCGGCAGGGCGTAGTCGACGAACGTGCCGGTCACGAGCTGGCCGGCCTCGTCGTAGACCACCTGCTCGTAGAGCGCCTGCCCGAGCGCGTGCACGACCCCGCCGTGGACCTGCCCGTCGATGAGCAGCGGGTTGATCGCCGGGCCGCAGTCGTCGACCGCGACGTAGCGCTCGACGCTGACCTTCCCGGTCTCGATGTCGACGTCGACGATCGCCGCGTGTGCGCCGAACGGGAAGACGAAGTTGCCGGGGTCGTAGAACGCGACGTCCTCCAGCCCCGGCTCCATCTCCTCCGGGACGTCCTCGGGGATGTAGGCGGCGCCGGCGACCTCGGCCAGCGTCATGCCCTTGTCCGGCGACCCGCGCACGATCCAGCGCCCCTCGCGCAGCTCGATGTCCTCGGGCGCCGCCTCGAGCTTGTGGGCGACGAGGCGGCGCGCCTTCTCGGCGATCTTCGCGGTGGCCTTGGCCACCGCCTCGCCGCCGACGGCCAGCGAGCGCGACCCGTAGGTGCCCAGCCCCTGCGGGCCGGTGCCGGTGTCGCCGTGGATCACCTCGACCTGCTGGGGGTCGCAGCCGAGGCGGTCGGCGACGATCTGCGCGAAGCCGGTCTCGTGGCCCTGGCCGTGGGGCGAGGTGCCGGTGTAGACGGTGACCGCGCCCGTGAGGTGGACGCGGACCATCGCCGACTCCCACAGGCCGGTCTGCAGCCCGAACCCGCCGGGACCGACGGCGCGCGACGGCGCCAGCCCGCAGATCTCGGTGTACGTCGAGAAGCCGATGCCGCGGTAGACGCCTTCGCCCCGCAGCCGCTCCTGCTCGGCGCGGAAGCCCGCGACGTCCACGTGCTCCAACAGCTTGTCGAGCGTGCCCTGGTAGTTGCCGGAGTCGTAGACGATCCCCAGCGCCGTCTCGTGCGGGAAGTCGTCGGCCGCGACGAAGTTGCGCCGGCGGACCTCCAGCGGATCGAGGTCGAGCTCGTGGGCGAGCTGGTCGAGCGTCACCTCGATCATGTGCGTCGCCTCGGGCCGGCCCGCGCCACGGATCGCGTCGGTCGCGAACTTGTGCGTCATGACGCCGGTGATGTCGGTCCGGACCGCCGGGAACCGGTAGCACCCGCTCATGACGAACGCGCCCAGCGAGGGCACCGACGGCGTCAGCAGCATCATGTACGCGCCGAGGTCGGCCAGGATCTTCGCGTGGAAGGCGGTGACCGTGCCGTCGCGCTTGGCGCCCACCCGCACCGTGTCGATCTGGTCGCGCCCGTGGTGGGTGACCATCATCGCCTCGGTGCGGCTCTCGCACCACTTCACCGGGCGGCCGAGCTTGCGCGCGGCCCATGCCGCGACGATCTCCTCGCCGTAGATCTGCAGCTTGGAGCCGAACCCGCCGCCGACCTCGGGCGCGATGACGCGGATGCGCTCCTCGCTGAGCCCGAGCATCAGCGCCAAGAACAGCCGCAGGAAGTGCGGGACCTGGGTGGAGGACCAGATCGTGATGTGGCCGGCGCGCTCCTCCGCAAGGACCGCCCGCGGCTCGATCGCCGCGCCGGCCGTGCGGTGGTTGACGATCCGCCGCTCGATGATGACGTCGGCCTCCGCGAAGCCGGCCTCGAGGTCGCCGCCGCCCAGCGACCACTCGTGAACCTTGTTGCTCTTCAGGCTCGGATGGACGAGCACCTCGTCGCGCAGCGCCGCCTCGGGATCGGTGACGACCGGCAGCGGGTCGTAGTCGACGAGCACGAGCTCGGCGGCGTCGACGACCGAGTAGCGGTCCTCGCCGATCACCACCGCGACCGGGTCGCCGACATGGGCGACGCGGCCGCGCGCCAGCGGCCAGTGCTCGGGCAGGTTCATCTCCACGCCCGGCGGCACCCAGGCGCAGGGCAGCGGCGACTGGAGGTCGGCCAGATCGTCGCCGGTGAACACCGCGACGACGTCCTCGCGCGCCTCGGCGGCGCTCTTGTCGATCGCGGTGATGTTCGCGTGCGCCTCGGTCGAGCGCACGAACGCCATCCACAGCGTCCCGACCGGGTTGATGTCGTCGACGTAGGTCGCCCGGCCGGTGATGAGGCGCGGGTCCTCCTTGCGCTTCAGCGCCTGGCCGACGAAGCCGTTGCCGTTGGCGCCGCTCATGCCCCCAGCCCCTCTCGCGCGAGCTCGCGGCCGACCGCCGCGCCCTCCGGCGTCGGTCCGGGATGGTCGATCTGCCCGGCGTGCGGATGCTTGGCCGCGTCGGCGACCGCCCGCACGATGTTGTGGTAGCCGGTGCAGCGACAGAGGTTGCCCTCCAGCCCGTGGCGGATCTCCTCCTCGGACGGATCGGGGTGGCGGGCGAGCAGGTCGGCCGCCGCCATGATCATCCCCGGCGTGCAGTAGCCGCACTGCAGGCCGTGGTCCTCCCAGAACGCCTCCTGCAGCGGGTGCAGCTGGTCGCCCTGAGCGAGCCCCTCGATCGTCGTCACCTTCGTCCCGTCGGCCTGCACCGCGAGCACGGTGCAGCTCTTGACCGCCTCGCCGTCGAGGTGCACCGTGCACGCGCCGCAGCTCGACGTGTCGCATCCGACGTGCGTGCCCGTCAGTCCGAGACGATCGCGCAGCAGGTGCACCAGCAGGAGCCGCGGCTCCACGTCGACCTCGTGCACCCTGCCGTTCACGGACAGGCGGATCGGGACCTTGCTCACGTGTGCTCCCCTCTCGATGGGACGGGATGGCCAAGACGGACGTTCCCACGCCGTCGCGCCGCGCGCAAGGGGCAGATGACAAGCCCGCGCGCGAGCGCGGAGGCTTCCCGCGCGTTGATGGGACGAGGGGAACCAGGGATGCCAGAGCACCACACGCAGACGAGCCTCACCGCGCGCCTGACCGAGGCGTGCGGGCTGCCCATCGAGCGGGCTCGCCTGTGGTGGCTGGTCAACGAGGTCGGCTTCGCCCGGCGCGAAGCGCAGGCGGATGCCGACCTCGCGTATCGGGGCTGGTGCGCGGACCGCACGCGCGAGCGCTACCTCGCCTACCGCGCGGCGCAGGACCGCGCCGACGCGGCCCAGGACGAGCTCGCCGCGCTCCACGCCCACGCCGCCGCGCAGCGCGGTTGAGATGGCGTGAAGGTCGCGGTGCGACCATGTCGTCATGAGCGACGAGAGCTTTGATCGCAAGAGCATCGAGGAGACGCTGCGCTCGATCGCGCAGGAGGTCAGCCGCTCGGTGGAGCGCGTCTCGCAGACCGACCTCGACGACCTCGTCCGCGCCGTCGGCGTCGACCCCGATCGGGCCCGCCAATGGCTCGACGACGCGGGCGACTGGGTGCGCGCGCAGGCCGAGGCGCTGAGTGCGCCCGGCGGCTTCCCCGCGCCGGACGAGCGGGTGCCCGCCCGCCCGACGACGCCGGTCGGCGACGACCCGCTGCGCGGCGCCGCGCCCCATCCCCTCGACGTCCCGACCGACGAGCAGGGCCTCGCGCTGGCGGCGCTCGCCTCGGGCCGGTGGACGGTCGAGCCGGGCACGAGCGCGCTGGCCTCGCGCGGCGAGGGGCCGGGCCCGCGCGACGCGCTGGGGCTGGTGCGCGAGCTGCGCGTGCGTGACTGGATCGACGGCGACGGCGACCTGACGCTGGTCGGCCACCGTGCGCTCGGCCGCTGGCTGGAGCGCGCCGAGCGCGGCTAGGAGGTCGCCAGCCGCACCGGCAGCGTCTTGAGCTGGTTGACGAACGGCGACTCGACGAACTCGGCCGGTCCGGCCGGTGCCATCGCCGGGTAGCGCGCGAGCGTCTCCTCCAGCAGGACCCGCAGCTCCAGCCGCGCGAGCGCAGCGCCCAGGCAGAAGTGGCGCCCGCCGGCGCCGAAGGCCTGGTGCTCGGGGTTGCGGGTCACGTCGAAGCGGTCGGGGTCGTCGTAGCGACGCTCGTCGCGGTTGGCCGCGACGTACCACAGGACGACCTTGTCGCCCTCGCGGATCGGCTGGCCGTGCAGGACGGTGTCGCGCGTCGCGGTGCGGCGGAAGTGGGCGAAGGCCGGGAACATCCGCAGCGCCTCCTCGACCGCGCCGGGGATGAGCGACGGATCGTCGAGCAGCAGGCGGCGCTGGTCCCGCGCCGCCATGAGCGCCTGCATGGCGCTGCAGTACGTCGCCTTCGTCGAGTCATTGCCGGCGGCGACGAGCAGGAAGAAGCCCATGACGATCTCGTGCTCCGCGAGGCGCTGACCGTCGACCTCGGCGTGGACCAGCACGCTCGTCAGGTCGTCGGTCGGCCGCTCGCGCCGGGCGGCGATGAGCCGGTTGCAGCGCTCGAAGATCTCCGGCACGTCGCGCTGCATGACCGCCTCGACGCCCTCGGGGTTGAGGTCGGGGTCGCCCGCGCCGAGCGTCGCGTTCATGAGCCGCGCCCAGATCGCGTCGTCCTCGGGCGGGATGCCCATGAAGCTGCCGATGACCCGCGAGACCACCGGCTGGGCGACGTCGGTCACGAGGTCGCACGTCGCGCGCCCGTCGAGCCCGTCGAGCACGCCGGCGGTGATCGCGCGGATCTCGGGCTCGTGCTCGGCGATGCGCTTGGGCGTGAACCCGCGCTGGAAGAGCGCCTTGAGGCGGTCGTGCTTGGGCGGGTCCATGCCGATGAACATC
>CAYRCB010000022.1:0-114140 GCA_964422645.1 uncultured Solirubrobacteraceae bacterium
GGCGGGCGGTTTGCGCGGGCGCGCAGGGCCGGTGCGGCGCGGCGGGCGGTTTGCGTGGGGGGCTGAGGGCCCGGCGCGGCGCGGCGGGCGGTTTGCGCAGGGCGGAGGGCGACGGGAAGCGGTCAGGCGTCCAGCGTCCGCCGCCGCACGATCGCCACCGCCGCGCAGCACGCCGACATCGCCGCGCCCCACAGGATCGCCACCCGCCACGACGCCGCGTCCACGATCGGCCCGGCCACCGCGTTGCCGACCGCCACGCCGACGACGAGCGACGTCACGATCCACGTGAACGCCTCGGTCACCCGGCCGCGCGGCGCGAGCGCGCCCGCCAGGAGGTTCTGCGCCGCGCTGATCGGCGCGACCACGCAGCCGGCGAGGACGCCGAGCGCCGCGACCGCGCCCAGCGTCGGCGCGACCGCGAGCAGCGCCACGAGCACCGGCAGCGCGGCGACGAGCCGCAGGAACCCCGCCTGCGTCGAGCCCAGCCGCGCCGCGTGGATGCCGTACCAGAGCCCGCCGATCGCCGATCCGCTCGCCTGCAGCGCGATGAGCCATCCGGCCAGGCCCGCGATCCCGTGGTCGTTGCCGTACGCGGCCAGCCCCACTTCGAGCGCGCCGAAGCACACCCCGACGCCCGCCGCCGAGACCGTGATCGTCTGCAGCCCCGGCGAGGCCATGGCGCCGAGCAGGTGCGATCGGGCCGCCGGGTCCCCGCGCCAGCGTCGCGACACCGGCGAGGCGGCGAACCCCAGCGTGCCGACCACGGCGAACGCCACGCTCGTCACCAGCGCGACTTGCGGGCTGAACAGCGCGACGAGCGCTCCCGTCAGCAGGGGCCCGGCGACGAAGGCCAGCTCGACGAGGATCGCGTCCAGCGCGTACGCCGAGGTGATCAACTCGTCCCGTCCGGCCAGCAGCTGCGGCCACAGCGGACGCAGGCAGGCCGAGACCGGCGGGACCGCGCCGGTCGCGACGGCGCAGCCGGCCAGCGCCGCCACCGGTGCGCCCGCCAGCCCGAGCGCGACGAGGGCGAGCGCCCCGGTCGCATGCACCGTCAACCCGGCGAGCAGCACGAGCGTCTGCCCGCGGCGGTCGATGAGCCGCCCCATGACCACGCCGAGGACCGCGGAGCTGAACGCGTAGACGGCGGCGACGATGCCGGCCGACCCGTAGGAGCCCGTCTCGCGCTCCACGAACAGCACGAGCGCGATCGCGACGATCCCGATCGGCACGCGCGCGACGACCGACGCGAGCACCAGCCACGTCACGTGCGGCGCGCGCAGCACGCGCCCGTAGCGGCTGCGCATGGGGGCTCCGCGCTACGCGGCGGCGGCGGTGCCGCCGAGCTCGAGCTCGACGGCGTGCGCCTCGAGCGCCGCGACGACGAAGCGCACGTGCTCGTCGAAGTCGACGCCCAGCACCTCAGCCCCGTGCCGCACGTCGTCACGGTTGACGGCGGCGGCGAAGCTCGGCTGCTTGAGCTTCTTCTTGACCGACTTGGGCGTCAGCCCGCGGATGCCCTCCGGGCGCACGGCGGCACACGCGACGATGAAGCCCGACAGCTCGTCGACGGCGAACAGCGCCCGCTCCATCGGGCTGTCGCGCGACACGCCGAGGAAGTCCGCGTGCGAGGCGATCGCGCGCACGACGACGGGGTCCTCGCCACGCCGCTCGAGCTCGGCCATGATCGTCCGCGGATGGCCGTCGGCGGCATCCATGTCCGGGTGGCGCTCGTAGTCGGCGTCGTGCAGCAGGCCGGTCACGCCCCACAGCTCCGGGTCCTCGCCGAAGCGCGCGGCGTAGGCCCGCATCGCGATCTCCACGCAGCGGCAATGGCGCCGCAGCGACGGCGACTGGACCCACTCGCAGAGCAGGGACCAGGCCTCGTCGCGCGAAGTCCGCAGAGACATGGCTGTTACCCTAGCCGAGCGCCCCGCAGCGATCCCTCCGCGGGCGCATTCCACCATGCAGAAGTTCGTCATCGACGGTGGCGCCCCGCTGTCCGGCACCGTGGTCCCGGCCGGCAACAAGAACGGCGCCCTTCCCATCCTGGCCGCGTCGGTCCTCACGCCTGACGAGGTCGTCGTGCGCAACGTGCCGCGGATCCGCGACGTCGAGGCCATGCTCGACATCCTGCGCGGGCTCGGCGTGCGGGTGGACTGGCGCGGGGAGCACGAGGTGGCGCTGTGCGCGGCCGACCTGCCCGAGCCACACGAGATCGATCGCGCCAAGGCCGAGGCGATCCGGGCGTCGTTCCTGCTGGCCGGCCCGCTGCTGGCCCGCTTCGGCGAGGCGCGCATGCCGCCGCCCGGCGGCGACGTGATCGGCCGCCGCCGGCTCGATCCGCACCTCGACGCCCTGCGCGCGCTCGGCGCGGAGGTGGAGACGGGCCGCGACGTCGTCCTGCGCGCGCCCGCCGGGCTGCGAGCCGGGGACGTGTTCATGGACGAGCCGTCCGTCATGGGCACCGAGAACGCGCTGCTGGCCGCGGTCCGCACGCCCGGCGCGACGGTCATCGGCAACGCGGCGTGCGAGCCGCACGTCCAGGACCTCGCGCGAATGCTCGTGAAGATGGGGGCGACGATCCACGGGATCGGCTCCAACGTGCTGACCGTCCACGGGACGGCCGAGCTGCACGGCTGCGTCCACGACATCGCGCCCGATCACATCGAGATCGGCTCCTTCATGGCGCTGGCCGGCGTGACCGGCGGCGAGCTGCGGATCAAGGGCTGCGTCAGCGACGACCTGCGGATGATCCGCCTCGTCTTCGAGCGCCTCGGCCTGCGCAGCGAGCTGGACGGCGACGACGTCCTCGTGCCCGGCGGCCAGACGCTCGTCGCCCAGCGCGACATGGGCGAGTTCACCGCCCGCGTGCAGGACGGTCCATGGCCCGCGTTCCCGGCCGACCTGACCTCGATCGCCATCGCGCTGGCGACGCAGTCGGAGGGTCAGGTCCTCATCCACGAGTGGATGTTCGAGAACCGCATGATCTTCACCGACAAGCTGGTGAACATGGGGGCCAACATCATCCTCTGCGACCCGCACCGCGCGATCGTCTACGGCCGCAGCCGGCTGCAGGGCGGGCGGATGGAGTCGCCCGACATCCGCGCCGGGATGGCGATGCTCATCGCCGCGCTGTGCGCCGAGGGCCGCAGCGAGATCGGCAACATCACGCAGATCGACCGCGGCTACGAGCGGATCGACGAGCGGCTGCGCGAGCTGGGCGCCCGGATCGAGCGCGTCGCGACCGAGCCCGTCCCGGTCTAGCGGCCCGCTGGGCAATAGCCTGCGGGGCCCCATGATCCATCCGATCCCCAGCGGGACCCGCGACGTCCTGCCCGACGAGATGCGCGAGCTGCGCGCGATCGAGGCCGCGCTGCGCGCGGTCTTCGATGCGTCGGGCTACGGCGAGGTGGCCACGCCCGCGCTCGAGTACGAGTCCGTGCTCGCGCGGGGGGAGTCGATGCCGCCGGCCTACCGCGTGCTCGACGACCACGGCAACGTGCTGGCGCTGCGGACCGACATGACGGTGCCGATCGCGCGGGTCGCCTCGACCCGCTACGCGACCGCCGAGCTGCCGCTGCGCTTCTGCTACGTCGCCAACGCGTATCGCCAGGTCCGCCCGCATCGCGGCCAGATGCGCGAGTTCCTGCAGGCCGGCGTGGAGCTGATCGGCTCGCCGGCGCCGGCGGGCACCGCCGAGGTGCTCGAGGTGCTCTCACGCGCCCTGGAGGCGACCGGGCTGCGGGACTTCCGCATCGGCCTGGGATCGGCCTCGATCGTGCCGGCGCTGCTGGACCAGGCGGGCGTCGCCGACGACGACCGCGCCGCGGTCCTGCGCGAGCTCGTCACGCGTGACTTCGTCGGGCTGGAGCGGGAGGTGCGCCGCCTGGGGCTCGACGCGCGGATCGCCCGCGTCCCGCTGCTGCGCGGGGGACCGGAGGTGCTCGACGAGCTGCCCGCGGGCGCGGGCCAGCTGCTGCGCGAGGCGATCGAGCTCGTCGAGCCGAAGATGCGCGAGCGCCTCATCCTCGACCTCGGCCTCGCCCGCGACCTCGGCTACTACACCGGGGCGATCTTCGAGGTCTACGCGCCCGGGATCGGCCAGCCGCTGGGCGGCGGCGGACGCTACGACGAGCTGCTGGGCCGCTTCGGCCGCCCGCTGCCGGCCGTGGGCTTCGCGCTCTCGGTCGACCGGCTGCACGAGGCGGTGGCGCTGGCATGAACGCGTCGCTGGGGCTGACGATCGCCGTGCCGCGCGGCGCGCTCATGGCCGACACGCTCGACCTGCTCGACCTGCTCGGCGTCGACACCGCCGAGGTGCGCGCGAACGACCGCAAGCTGCTCTTCGAGTCGGTCGGGATCGTCACGATGCGGCCGTCCGACGTGCCGACCTACGTCGAGGCGGGCGCAGCCGACATCGGCATCTGCGGCAAGGACGTGCTCATGGAGCAGGCCGGACGGGACGTCTACGAGCTGCTCGACCTCGGCTTCGGCGGCTGCGACATGGTGCTGGCCTCGCGCGAGGGCGACGATCCCGGCGCCGAGGCGCTGCGGCGCCTGGGCATCATGCGCGTCGCGACGAAGTACCCCCGGATCGCGGGGCGCTACTTCGAGGACACCGGCCGCCAGGCCGAGATCGTCGAGGTCAAGGGCTCGGTGGAGCTCGCGCCGTTGACCGGTCTGGTCGACGCGATCGTCGACCTCACCGCCACCGGCACGACGCTGCGCGAGAACGGCCTCGTGGTGCGCGAGACGATCACCTCGTCGACCGCGCGCCTCATCGCCAACCCGGTCTCCCACAAGCTGCGCGCGCGCGAGATCGACGCCGTCCTGGAGCGGATCCGTGCGCGTTGAGCGCTTCGAGCGCGGCGCGCCAGAGGCGGTGGCCGCGGCGGTGCGCGCGCTCGTGCCCGAGCCGGCGTCGGTCGGCGCCGGCGTGGCGCAGATCGTCGCGCGGATCCGGGCCGAGGGCGACGCCGCGGTGCTGGGCCTGACGCGCGAGCACGACCTCGGCGGGGCCGATCCGCTGCCGCTGCGCGTGGGGCCGGCCGAGCTGGACGCCGCCGCCGCCGGGCTGCGCGCCGACGTCCGCGCCGGGCTGGAGGTCGCGATGGCCAACGTCGCCGCGGTCGCGGGCGCCTCGCTGGGCGACGACGCCGACCTCCTGCTGCCCCAGGGACAGCGGGTCCTCGTGCGCGAGCTGCCGGTCCGCCGCGCCGCGGTCTACGTGCCGGGCGGGCGCGCGCCGTACCCGTCGACCGTCGTGATGGGCGCGGCCACCGCGCGCGTGGCCGGCGTGGAGGAGATCGTCGTCTGCTCGCCCCCCGGGCCCACCGGCGAGCTGCACCCGGTCGTGCTCGGCGCCTGCGCGCTCTGCGGGGTCGACGAGGTCTATCGGATGGGCGGCGCGCAGGCCGTCGCCGCGCTCGCCTACGGGACCGGCTCGATCCCCCGCGTGGACGTCATCGTCGGACCGGGCAACCTGTGGGTGCAGGAGGCCAAGGTCCAGTGCTCGGCCGCGGTCGGGATCGACGGGTTCGCCGGGCCCAGCGACCTGCTCGTCGTCGCCGACGCGGGCGTCGACCCGACCGTCGTCGCCCTGGACCTCCTGGCCCAGGCCGAGCACGGGCCCGGCTCGCTGGCCGTGCTGGTGTGCGACGACGCCGCGACGCGCGACGCGATCGCCGCGCGGGCGAGCGAGCTGGCCGACGCCCGGCCGCAGGTCGCGTTCGCGCCGCTCGCCGTCGTCGCGGCGGCCGACGCCGACGACGCGATCGCGGTCGCCAACGCCTTCGCGCCCGAGCACCTCCAGCTCGTGGGGCCGCGAGCCGAAGCGCGCGCGGGCGCGGTGCGGTGCGCCGGCACGCTGCTCGTCGGCGCCGCGAGCGGCACGGCGTTCACCGACTACGTCGCCGGGTCCAACCACGTGCTGCCGACCGGCGGCGCCGCCCGCTTCGCCTCGGGGCTGTCGCCGCGCCACTTCCGCCGGCGGATGACCGAGGTCCACGTCGACCGCGGCGCGGGGGCGCTGGCCCGGGCGGGCGCGCCGATCGCCCGCGCCGAGGGCTTCGGCGTCCACGCGGAGTCCATGGAAGCCCGCCAGAATGGAGCGTCCGCATGAGCACGCGCACCGCCTCGATCGACCGCGCCACCGGCGAGACCGACATCTCGCTGACCCTCGCCCTGGACGGGACGGGCGCGGGAGAGCGGATCACCGGCGTCGGGTTCTTCGACCACATGCTCGACCTGCTCGCGCGCCACGGGCGGATGGACCTGACCGTGCGGGCGCAGGGCGACCTGGAGACCGGCGCGCACCACACCGTCGAGGACACCGGGATCGTGCTCGGCCAGGCGCTCGACGCGGCGCTCGGCGACCGGGCGGGGATCTTCCGCTACGGCAGCGCGGTCGTGCCGATGGACGAGGCGCGCGCGAGCTGCGCGATCGACGTCTCCGGCCGCCCGTACCTGCGCTTCACCGCGCCCGAGCTGCCCGGCGGCGTGACGGGCGGCTTCGAGCACGAGCTGGCCGAGGAGTTCTTCCGCGCCGTCGTCAACCACGCGCGGATCACCGTCCACCTGACCGTCGAGGCGGGCGGCGGCGTCCATCACGTCATCGAGGCGCTGTTCAAGGCCTTCGCGCGGGCGCTGCGCGCGGCGACGGCGATCGACCCCACCGAGTCCGGCGTGCCCTCGACCAAGGGCGTGCTGTGAAGGTCGCGATCGTCGACTACGGCATGGGCAACCGCCGGTCCGTCGAGAAGGCGCTCGAGCACGTCGGCGCGACGGTCTCGATCACGCGCGACCCCGTGCAGCTGCGGGCCGCCGACGGGCTGCTGCTGCCGGGCGTCGGCGCGTTCCCCGCCGCGATGCGCACGCTGCGCGAGCTCGACCTGGAGGAGGTGCTCGTCGACTGCGCGCGCGGCGGGATGCCGTTCTTCGGCTCCTGCATGGGGATGCAGCTGCTGTTCGAGTCCTCCGAGGAGCACGAGGGCGCCACCGGCCTGGGCCTGCTGCGCGGCGCGGTCAAGCGTCTGGACGCCGGCGGGCGCAAGCTCCCGCACATCGGCTGGAGCGAGGTGCGCTGGACGCGCCACGCGCCGATCCTCGACGGCCTGCCCGACCCCGCGATCTTCTACCACGTGCACTCCTACGCACCGCATCCGGCCGACGAGCACGACGTGCTGGGCGTCAGCGACTACGGGGCGCCGTTCGCCTCCGTCGTGGCGCGCGACAACGTGTTCGGGGCCCAGTTCCACCCCGAGAAGTCCTCCACCCACGGCCTGGCGCTGCTGCGCAACTTCGCGCGGCTCTGCGACCGGGTCGCGGCCTGACATCCCCATGCGCCTCTATCCCGCGATCGACATCTCCGACGGCAAGGCCGTCCGGCTGACCAAGGGCCACTTCGACGCCAAGACCGTCTACGCCGACGACCCGCTCGCCGCCGCGCGCGGCTGGGTCGAGCAGGGCGCCCGCTACCTGCACGTCGTCGACCTCGACGGCGCGCGCGAGGGCCGCCCGCAGAACCTCCACCACCTCGAGCGGATCACCCGCGAGCTCCAGGTGCCCGTGCAGTACGGCGGCGGCCTGCGCGACCTCGCGGCGGTGCGCGACGCACTGCGCGCCGGCGCCCAGCGGATCGTGCTCGGCACCGCCGCGTTCCGCGACGTCGACTTCCTCGACGAGACGCTGGCCGCCTGGGGCGAGCGCGTGGTCGTCAGCGTCGACGTGCGCGGCGGGAAGGTGTCGGCGGCCGGCTGGCAGGAGACGACCCAGATGCCGGCCGACGCGGCGATCCAGCGCCTGCAGGACCGCGGCGTGCGCCAGTTCGTCTACACGAACGTCGACAAGGACGGGATGCTGGAGGGCCTCGACTTCGAGGAGGTCGCGCACATCGCCTCGATCGTGCGCGGGCGGTTCATCATCTCCGGCGGCGTCGGCTCGCTGGCCGATCTGGAGGGGCTCGTGGGCCTGCGCCAGGTCAACCTCGCCGGCGTCATCGCCGGCAAGGCGCTCTACGAGCAGCGCTTCACGGTCGCCGAGGCGCTCGCCGTCCTCGACGCCGGCTAGGCCGGAGCTAGCCTCCGTCGCCCATGCACCTCAAGCGCGTCATCCCGTGCCTCGACGTCGATGCCGGCCGTGTCGTCAAGGGGACGCGATTCCTCGACCTGCGCGACGCCGGCGACCCGGTCGAGCTCGCCGCGCTCTACGACCGCGAGGGCGCCGACGAGCTGGTCTTCCTCGACATCACCGCCACGCATCACAAGCGCGAGACGGTGGTCGAGCTGGCCCGGCGGACCGCCGACGAGGTCTTCGTGCCGTTCACGATCGGCGGCGGGATCCGCTCGGTGCACGACGCCCAGGCCGTGCTCGACGCGGGCGCCGACAAGGTGTCGGTGAACTCGGCCGCCGTGCAGCGGCCCGACCTGATCGGCGAGATGGCGACGGTCTTCGGCGACCAGTGCGTGGTGCTGGCGATCGACGCGAAGCGACGTGCGGACGGCGATGGCTGGGAGGTCTTCCTGGCCGGCGGGCGCACGCCGACCGGGATCGAGGCGGTCGCATGGGCGCGCGAGGCGGTCGAGCGCGGGGCCGGGGAGATCCTGCTCACGTCGATGGACCGCGACGGCACCAACGACGGCTACGACCTCGAGCTGACCCGGGCGGTGAGCGACGCGGTGGGCGTGCCGGTGATCGCCTCCGGCGGCGCCGGCGAGCTGGCGCATCTCGCGCACGCGCTGCACGCGGGCGCCGACGCGGCGCTGGCCGCCTCGATCTTCCACTTCGGGCGCTTCTCGATCGCGCAGGCCAAGCGGCACCTGGCCGCGGCGGGCATCGCGGTGCGCCCACCCGCGGGCGCCTAGGCTCAGCGGGCGGCGAGCGCGAGGTCCACGTAGGAGACGGCGAGCAGGTCGTCGTCGGCGACCTGGAGGATCGCGCGCCAGCGCTCGGCGCGGACGTGAGCGTCCTCGAGGCGCTCGCCGGGGGCGACCACGGCCTCGATCTCGGCGAAGGTCCCCAGGCCGGTGACCGTGTCGAGGTGCACGCGCGTGCCCGCGTGCAGGAGCAGGTGCCGGCGCTTCTCGACGACGGCGCGCACGCCCAGCGCGGCCTCCAGCGCGGTGCGCAGCGCCTCGGGATCGGGGACCGGCACGAGGCGGTAGGCGCTCGCGCGCGACGCGGCCCGGTCCGCGCGCTCGTACTGGATGAGCTCGGCGGAGCCCGGCGTCTGCTCGCGCAGCTTGAGCCGGCCGGTGACGACGTGGAAGTACGTGTCGCGCTGCTCGAGGACCCCGCGATCCTCGGCGCCGGCGGCGAGCGCCGCCTCCAGCGCGGCGCCCGGATGGCGCAGGCGGGCCTTCCACTCGACGTTGCGACGCATCGCTGCGGGAGGATGCCAGACCATGGACCTGCGACCGCTTGCCACCGTGCCGGGCTTCGAGGCGCTGCGCGCGCTGGCCGCCGCCCGCGGCGGCGGGCTGTGGCTGGTGGGCGGCGCGGTGCGCGACGCGCTGCTCGGCGCGCCGATTCGCGACCTCGACGTCGCCGTCGAGGGCGACGCGCGGGCGGTCGCGCGCGAGCTGGGGGAGGTCGTCGCCGAGCACGAGCGCTTCGGCACGGCCGAGGTGCTGGTCGGCGGGGGGAAGGTCAACCTCGCGACCACCCGGACGGAGTCCTACGTACGGCCGGGCGCGCTGCCCGACGTGGCGCTCGGCGCGTCGATCGAGGAGGACCTGCGCCGGCGCGACTTCACCGTCAACGCGATCGCGGCGGCGCTGCCGAGCGGGGACGAGGTGGCGTTCCCGGGCGCACAGGAGGACGTGGCGCAGCGCCGACTGCGGGTCCTGCACGAGCGGTCGTTCCTCGACGACCCGACGCGGATCTACCGGATGGTCCGCTACGCGCAGCGGCTCGGGCTGACGCCGGCGCCGGCCACGGCACGGCTCGCCCGCGAGGCGCTCGCCGGAAAGGCGCTCTACACCTTGACGCGCGACCGCATCGCCCAGGAGCTGCGGCTCATGCTGGACGAGCCCGATCCGGTCGCGACGCTCGCGGCGGCGCGGGCGTGGGTGGGGCCGGGGGCACCGGCGATCGACCCCGACCTCGCGCGGCGCGCGCTGGCGCTGCTGCCGGCCGACGGGCGCCCCGAGATCGTCCTCGTCGCCAGCGGCGCGCTCGGCGACGAGCGCGCGGCCGGGCGCGACGTCCAGTGGTTCGACGACAGCCGGCCGGCCCGCCGGCGTGCGCGTGAGACGGCGCGAGCACCGCAGCTGGCGGCCGCGTTGACCGCCGCCGAGCGCCCGTCGCAGGTCGCGGCCGCGGTCCGCGGGCGGCCGGTCGAGGCGATCGCGCTGGCCGGGGCGCTGGGTCCGGCGCAGGCGGCCCGGCGCTGGCTGGACGAGCTGCGCCACGTGCGGCTGGCGATCGACGGTCGCGACGTGATGGCCGCCGGCGTGCCCGAGGGCCCGGAGGTGCGCGCGGCGCTGGAGCGGGCGCTCGCTGCTCGGCTCGATGGGGCGATCCCGCCCGGGCGCGACGCCGAGCTCGCGGCGGCGCTCGCGGCATGAGGGGCGCGGCGGCGGCTGCTACAAAGCTGTCCGTGTCCTTCCACTGGGACGGCGACCACCTCGCCGCCGAGCTGCCCCACGGCGCCCGTGCGCTCTTCTCGACCCGCCGCGGCGGGGTGTCGCGCGGGCCGTTCGCCTCGCTGAACCTCGGCCGCACCGCGGCCGCCGACGAGCCCGACGACCCCGCGGCCGTCACCGAGAACCGCGCGCGCCTGGCCCAGGCGACCGGCGGGACGCGGCTGCGGCTCGCGCGCCAGGTTCACGGCGCCGCCGTCGCCACCGACGACGCTCGGCTCGATGCGGCCGACGGGCAGGTCACGGCGCAGCGCGGCGTCGGCGCGGCCGTGCTCGTGGCCGACTGCCTGCCGGTCGCGATCGCCGGTCCGGAGGGCGTGGCGATGCTCCACGCGGGCTGGCGCGGGCTGGCGGGCGGCGTGCTGCGCCACGGGGCCGCCGCGGTGGGCGAGGGCGAGCTCCACGCCGCGATCGGCCCGGGGATCGGCGTCTGCTGCTTCGAGGTCGGCGACGAGGTGCGCGCCGCGTTCCCCGAGCACGAGGCGGCTCGCCGCGGCCGCCACCTCGACCTCAAGCTGATCGCCCGTCGCGAGCTGCTCGCCGCCGGCGTGCAGACCGTCGACGACTGCGACCTCTGCACCGCCTGCGACCCGCAGCGCTTCTTCTCCCATCGCCGCGACGGCGGCGTCACCGGCCGCCAGGCGGGGGTCGCATGGCGCGCGTGATCGAGGGCATCGACCCCGACGTGGTCCGCGAGAACCTCGCCGAGGTCCGCGCCCAGGTCGGGCCGTCGGTGCAGGTGCTGGCGGCCACGAAGTACGTCGCGCCGCACGACATCGGCGCGCTCGTGGAGGCCGGCGTGGAGCTCTACGGCGAGAACCGCGCGCAGGACCTCGCGGTCAAGCACGCCGACCACCCGCAGCTCACGTGGGACTTCATCGGACAGCTCCAGAGCCGCAAGGTCAAGGAGATCCTGCCGCTGGTGCGCTACGTGCACTCCGTCGCCAGCGACTCGGCGCTCGAGCAGCTCGGGCGCCACGGCACGCCCGACACGCAGGTCCTCGTCCAGGTCAACGTCGCGCGCGAGGAGGGCAAGGCGGGGGTCGATCCCGACGACCTGCCCGCATTCATCGAGCGCTGCCCCGTGGCGGTCGTCGGGCTGATGACGATGCCGCCGCTCGCGCCGCGCCCCGAGGACAACCGCCGCTGGTTCGCCGCGCTGCGCGAGCTGGCCGAGCGTCACGGGCTGCGCGAGCTGTCGATGGGCACGACGCAGGACTACGCGGTCGCCGCACAGGAGGGTGCAACCATCGTCCGCGTGGGCACACGCCTCTACACTCGGCCGTAGCAGGGATTTCCTCCCTGGTCCCGAAAGGGTGGTCCCGATGGCCTTCCGAGACTCCTGGCACAGCGCACTCGTCTACTTCGGCCTCGCAGAGGAGCGTGACGGCCGCGACTACGCGGACGACGAGCCTGAGGTCCGCGAGCCCGAGGCCGAGCTCGAGGATCGCTACCGCGAGCGTCCGAACGTGCGGCGCATGCCCTCGCGCCGGCGCCGCGACGACTTCGACGACATCTTCGCCGACGACGAGCCGGGCGGGCGGCCGACGACCGTCCTGCGCCCCGTCGGGGGCGGACGCCCGAACGGGCGCTCCAACGACGTCCGCGTCCACCTGGTGGTGCCGAAGTCGTTCAACGACGCCCAGCAGGTGGCCGACAAGTTCAAGGACTCGATCCCCGTCATCCTCAACCTGCAGGGCGTCGACGTCGACCTCTCCAAGCGCCTGATCGACTTCGCCAGCGGCCTCACCTACGCCCTGGACGGCGGCATGCAGCGCATCGCCGACAAGGTGTTCATGCTGACGCCGCGCAACGTCGAGATCTCGGCCGAGGAGCGGGCGCGGTTGATCGAGAAGGGCTTCTTCAACCAGTCCTGAGCACTAGTCTGCGGACCCGGATGATCGGGATCGTCGGCGCTGGGAACATGGCGGGCGCGCTCGCCCGCGGATGGGGTGAGCCCGTCCTCGCGACGGACGGGGGCTCGGGGCGCGCGCAGGCGCTCGTCGACGAGGTCGGCGGAGAGTCGCTGGGCACCGACAACGCGCAGCTGTTCCGCCGGGCGGACACGATCGTGCTGGGCCACAAGCCGTACCAGCTCGAGCAGGTGGCCGACGGGGTCGATGCCGCCGGCAAGACCGTGATCTCGGTGCTCGGCGCGACGACCGTCGCGCAGCTGCAGGCGGTCTACCCGCACTCGACCGTCGTGCGGGCGATGCCCAACACGCCGGTCGCGATCGGCCGCGGCGTCACGTGCATCGCGGCCGGCGGCGAGGCGGCGGTCGAGCTGTTCGAGCGCGTCGGCCGCGTGTTCGTCCTCCCGGAGTCGCAGATGGAGGTCGCCACCGCCACGATGGGCGTCACGCCCGCCTACGTCGCGGTGATCGCCGAGGCATCGATCGACGCCGCCGTGCGCAACGGCCTCAAGGCGGCCCAGGCGACCGAGATCTTCCTCGCCGCGCTCGAGGGCAGCGCCGCGCTGCTGTCCGCCCGCGGGGGCGACACGCTCGCCGTGCGCCGCGAGGTCACCTCGCCGGGCGGCTCGACGGCGCGCGGACTGGCCGCGCTGGAGGCCAACGGGCTGCGGACCGCGTTCGACGAGGCGATGCGGGCGGTGATCGGCCGGTGAGCCCGCTGCTGGCGGCGGTCACGCGCGACGACGTCGCCGACTACGTCGCCGCGTTCTTCCGCGTCTACTCGCTGCTGATCCTCGCCTACATCGTGCTGTCGCTCATCTACGCGTTCGGCCGCCTGCCGTACTCCCGGACGCTGAACGCGATCTTCGAGTTCCTGCGCGACATCGCCGAGCCGCTGCTGCGGCCGTTCCGCAAGATCCTGCCGACGCTGGGACCGTTCGACTTCAGCCCGATCGTCGCGCTGCTGGCGCTGGGGATCGTCGGCTCCATCATCGTGTCGGTCATCCGCGGGTGACGCGCGCCGGGGCATGGACGCGGGCGCTGCTCGTCGTCGCCGCGGTCCTGGTCGTCGACCAGGCCTCGAAGGCGATCGTGCGCTCGTCGATCGGTCGCAGCGAGCACGTCGAGCTGACGTCGTTCCTCGATCTCGTCAACACGCGCAACACCGGCATCGCCTTCGGCGGGCTGGACGGCTCGTGGATCGTCGGCGTGCTGGTCGCCCTGGCGCTGGTCGGCATCGTCCTGGTGTTCAACGCGTACGCCACGCGGCGGCTGGCGTGGCTGCCGGCCGGCCTGCTCCTCGGCGGCGCGCTGGGCAACATCATCGATCGCATGCACGACTCCGGCGTCACCGACTTCATCAAGTTCTCGTTCTGGCCCCAGTTCAACGTCGCCGACATCGCGGTGACGTTCGGCGTGCTGTCCCTCTTCCTCGTCCTCGATGAAGGTCGAGATCGCTGACGCGCAGGCGGGCCAGCGCCTCGACCACGTGCTCGCCGAGCCGCTGGGCTCGCGGTCGCGCGCCCAGCGACTGATCGACGCCGGCCGCGTGACCGTCGACGGCGTCGCGCGGCCCAAGCGCCACGTCGTGACCGCCGGCGAGGTCGTGGAGGTGGTCGACGATGCGCCCGCGCTCCCGTCCGCCGACGCGGCGGATCCCGACGTCGCCTTCGGGATCGCCTACGAGGACGAGGCGCTGCTCGTCGTCGACAAGCCGGCGGGGCTCGTCGTCCATCCGGCGGCCGGGCACTGGACCGGGACCCTGGCGCAGGGGCTGGCCGCCCGCGGGATCGGCGCGCAGCGCGGCGGCATCGTCCACCGCCTCGACCGCGACACCAGCGGCCTGCTGCTCGTCGCCAAGGACGAGCCGACGCTGCTCGCGCTCCAGGACGAGCTGCGCGAGCGGCGCATCGAGCGCGAGTACCTGGCGCTGGTGGAGGGCCGCCCGCCGGCGCGGACCGGCACGATCGACGCGCCGATCGGCCGCGACCGCCGCGACCGCACCCGCCACTCGACCGACACCGACGCGCCGCGCGAGGCGGTCACGCACTTCGCGATCGAGCAGTCGCTGCCGGGCGTGACGCTGCTGCGCGTGCGCCTGGAGACCGGCCGCACGCACCAGATCCGCGTCCACCTGCACGCGATCGGCCATCCGGTCGTCGGCGACCCGGTCTACGGCGGCGGTGCGACGCTCGGGCTGGAGCGCCAGTTCCTGCACGCGGCGCGCCTGGCCTTCGACCATCCGCGCGACGGCCGTCGCGTCGAGGTGCGATCGCCGCTGCCGGACGACTTGACCGGCGCCCTGGAGCGGGCCGGCCGGCTACACTGACCCCTTCGTAGGACCGCCCGTGGCCTGTCCCTGCTCGCGTGCCTGAACGTGAGTGTGGCCGAGCGGCGGTGAATCGCACACACAGACAAAGGGAGACCTCCCATGGCCGAGCCCATCGGCATCCGTGAGCTCCTGGAGGCCGGCGTCCACTTCGGCCACCAGACGCGTCGCTGGAACCCGAAGATGCGCCGCTTCATCTACGGCGAGCGCGACGGGATCTACATCATCGACCTGCTCAAGACGCAGGCCCTGCTCGACACCGCCCGTGAGTTCGCCGGGCAGCTCGCGCATCGCGGCGGCACCGTGCTCTTCGTCGGCACGAAGAAGCAGGCCCGCGACGCCGTCAAGGAGACCGCCGAGGCGGCCGGGCAGCCGTACGTCAACCAGCGTTGGCTGGGCGGCCTGCTCACGAACTTCCAGACGATCAGCCTGCGCATCAAGCGCCTGCACGACCTCGAGCGCTACGAGCGCGAGGGCCAGCTGGCGCTGCTGCCGACGCGCGAGCGCCTGTCGGCCGAGGCCGACCTGGCCAAGCTGCGCGCGAACCTCGGCGGCGTGAAGCACATGCAGCGCACGCCCGACGCGATGTTCGTCGTCGACCTCAAGACCGAGGCGATCGCCGTCAAGGAGGCCCAGCGCCTGCGCATCCCGATCATCGGGCTGGTCGACACGAACTGCGACCCCGACGGGATCGACTACGTGATCCCGGGCAACGACGACGCGATCAAGGCCTGCGCGCTCATCACCCGCGGCATCGGCGATGTCGTGGCCGAGGGCACGAAGGTGTTCCGCGCCGAGGAGGAGCGCGCGCGCCAGGAGGCCGAGGAGAAGGCGCGCCGCGAGGCCGAGGAGCGCGCCCGCCGCGAGGCGGAGGAGCGCGCCGCGCGCGAGGCGGCGCAGGCCGCGCAGCGCCAGGCCGAGATGGCCGCCCGCGAGGCGCGTGCCGCCGCCGCGGCGGCCGCCGCGTCCGGCGAGCAGCCCGCGCCGACGCAGCAGCAGGCGCAGCAGCAGCAGCAGCAGGCGGCGGCGCAGCAGCAGCCGGCAGCGGCGCAGCAGCCCGCGGCCGCGCAGCAGCAGCAGGCGCAGCAGCCGGCGGCGGCGCAGCAGCCCGCGGGCGCGCAGGAGCAGCCGGCGGCGCAGCAGCAGGCCAGCCAGCAGCCGGCGGCCGCGCCCGCGGCGCAGCAGCAGGCCAGCCAGCAGCCGGCGGCCGCGCCCGCGGCGCAGCAGGCGCAGCCCGCGCCCGCCCAGCCGGCCGAGCCCACGCAGGCCGCGCCGGCACCGGCGAGCGAGCCGGGCCAGGGCGAGCCGTCGCAGCCGGCCCCCGCCCACATGCCGAGCCCCGACCCGGTGGTGACGCAGGAGGCCAACCGCGAGACCGCCGACGCCGCCCGCAAGGCCGGCGGCCCGAGCAAGGCCGAGGACCCGCAGCCCGCGCCCGTCGCGGAGGCCGGCGAGCCGATCACGAACGCCGACGTCCAGGAGGCGGTCGCCGAGGCCGAGGCCGAGGAGGCCGCCACCGCGAACGGCGGCCCGGTCGCCGAGGAGGCCCCCGCCGCCGAGACCCAGACCGAGCAGACCGAGGAATCCAGCAAGTGACCGACATCACCATCAGCGCGAAGGACGTCAAGGCCCTGCGCGACCGCACCGGCGCGGGGATGATGGACTGCAAGAAGGCCCTGACCGAGTCCGGCGGCGACGTCGAGAAGGCGATCGAGATCCTGCGCGTCAAGCAGGGCAAGCGGATCGAGGACCGCGGCGAGCGCCTGGCCACCGAGGGCACGGTGCAGACCTACATCCACTCCAACGGCAAGGTCGGGGTGCTCGTCGAGGTCGACACCGAGACCGACTTCGTCGCCCGCAACGACGAGCTGATCGCGTTCGCCAAGGACATCGCCCTGCACATCGCGGCCGCCGCGCCCGAGTACGTCACCGAGGACGAGGTCGACGAGGAGCGCAAGCAGGCCGAGCTGCGCATCTACGAGCAGGAGGCGGCCGACAAGCCCGAGAACGTCCGGGGCAAGATCGCCGAGGGCAAGCTGCGCAAGTGGTACGAGACCGTCGTGCTGCTGCACCAGCCCCACGTCAACGGCGACAAGTACGACGGCAAGACCGTCGGGCAGCTGCTCGACGAGGTCCGCGCCAAGACCGGCGAGAACGTCCAGATCCGGCGCTTCGCGCGCTTCGCGGTCGGCCAGTAAGTGGACGATCAGCCCGCCTTTCGCAGGGTCCTGCTGAAGCTGTCGGGGGAGGCCCTGATGGGCTCCCTCGACTACGGCACCGATCCCGAGCGCCTGACCGCGATCGCCGCCCAGGTCGCCCGCGTGCACGCGCGCGGGGTCGAGCTGGCGATCGTGGTCGGGGCGGGCAACATCTACCGGGGGATGAAGGGCGCCGCGGCCGGCATGGATCGCGCGACCGCGGACTACATGGGGATGCTCGCCACCGTGCTCAACGCGCTGGCGCTGCAGGACGCGCTGGAGAAGCAGGGCGTCCACACCCGCGTGCAGTCGGCGATCGACATCCAGGAGGTCGCCGAGCCGTACATCCGCCGCCGGGCGATGCGCCACCTGGAGAAGCACCGCGTGGTGATCTTCGCGGCCGGCACCGGCAACCCGTTCTTCACCACCGACACCGCGGCCGCGCTGCGCGCGATCGAGGTCCATGCCGAGGCCATCCTGATGGCCAAGAACGGCGTGGAAGGCGTCTACACGTCCGATCCGCGCAGCGACCCCAACGCCGAGTTCATCCCGCAGATCACGCACATGGAGGCGGTCAGCCGCCAGCTGCGGGTCATGGACGCGACGGCGCTGACGCTGTGCCTGGAGAACGGGCTGCCGATCTACGTGTTCAACATGGACGACGAGCGCAACATCGACCGGATAGTGTCCGGTGAGCGCGTGGGGACGTTGGTGAAGACATGAGACCCCGCGGGTCCTCACACACAGGCGCTGCGACCTTGAGCGAGATGACATCGTGAGCGAGCTGATCGACGAGCTGCTGGCCGACGCGGGCGAGCGCATGGGGAAGTCCGTCGAGGCGACCCAGCACGACTTCGGGTCCGTGCGCACCGGGCGCGCGAACCCGGCGCTGCTGGACCGCATCGTGGTCGAGTACTACGGCGCCCAGACGCCGCTGAAGCAGCTGGCGACGATCTCGGCGCCCGAGGCGCGGCTGATCACCGTCCAGCCATACGACAAGAGCTCGATCAAGGCGATCGAGAAGGCGATCAACGAGTCCGACATCGGGCTGAACCCGTCCAACGACGGCAACCTGGTGCGCCTCGTCCTGCCCGAGCTGACCGAGGAGCGCCGCAAGGAGCTCGTCAAGGTCGTGCGCGGCATCGCCGAGGAGGGACGGATCAAGATCCGCAACGTCCGCCGCGACGTGATGCACGACCTGCGCGAGCTGCGCGACGCCGGCGACGTCGGCTCCGACGAGGAGCATCGCGCCGAGACCGAGCTCCAGAAGCTCACCGACGGGCGCATCGGCGAGCTCGACGCGCTCCTGAAGGCCAAGGAAGAAGAGATCCTCGAGGTCTGATGCCAGCGGCGCCGGGCCGGGCGCGCTACGTCGCCATCATCACCGACGGCAACGGCCGCTGGGCCAAGGCCCGCGGCCTGCCCGTCATCGAAGGCCACCGGACGGGCGCCGACGTCGTCAAGGCGCGGCTGCGCGACGCCGTCGAGCTGGGGATCGAGGAGCTGACCGTCTACTCCTTCTCGACGGAGAACTGGTCGCGCTCCCCCGAGGAGGTCGCCGGCCTCATGGCGATGTTCGTGGAGCGCATCGAGGGGGAGACGCCGGAGCTGCACGCCGAGGGCGTGCGGATGCGCTTCGTGGGGCGGCGCGAGGGCGTGCCGTCCGGGCTCGTCGAGCGGATGGACCGCGCCGAGGAGCTCACCGCGGCCAACGACCGCATCACGCTCTTCGTCGCGTTCAACTACGGCGGGCGGGCGGAGATCGTCGACGCGGCCCGGCGCTTCACCGGCGGCGACGAAGCCGACTTCGCCAAGCTGCTCTACGCCCCGGAGATGCACGATCCCGACCTGGTGATCCGCACCAGCGGCGAGCAGCGCCTGAGCAACTTCCTGCTGTGGCAGTCGGCCTACTCCGAGCTCGTCTTCCGCGACGAGCTGTGGCCCGACTTCGACCGCGCCGCCTTCGAGGCCGCGCTGGCGGAGTTCGCGGCGCGCCAGCGGCGGTTCGGCGGCCGCTGATGGCGCTGCGGCCCCGGCGACCGTCCTCCCGTCGGCGCGCCGACCGGACGCGGCGGCGCAACGCGGGGTCCGATCTGGGAGCGCGCATCCTCGTCGCGATCCCCGCGATCGTCTTCGCGCTGTTCATCGTCGACCGCGGCGGCTGGATCTTCACGATCGCGCTCATCGTGCTCGGCATCGCCTGCATGGGCGAGCTGTTCACGATGCTGCGCAACGGCCACCCCGTCCGGCTGGCCGGCTTCCTCGGGCTGGCCGGGATGCTCGTCGCCGCGCAGATCGGCGGCGCGGCGGCGATCCCGCTGGCGCTCGCCGCGGCCGTGCCCGTCGTGTTCGGGCTCGGACTGCTGCAACCCCGGCTCGGCGCCCCCGGCCTGAGCGTGACCGCGCTGGGCCTGCTCTGGATCGGCCTGCCGCTCGCGCACGCGGTGCTGCTGCGCGACCTGCCGCACGGCAACGGCATCGTGATCGACGTGCTCGTCGGCACCTTCGTCGGCGACACCGGCGCCTACCTCGGCGGCCGCGCGTTCGGCCGCCGCCCGCTCGCGCCGTCGATCTCGCCCAACAAGACCGTCGAGGGTTGGGTCATCGGCGTCGTGGCGGGCGTGGCCGGCGTGTGGTTCGCCGGCCTCTACCAGGACTGGCTGTCGGGCCCGCAGGCGCTCCTGCTCGGTCTGGCGGTCGCGCTCGTCGCCCCGATCGGCGACCTCTTCGAGTCCTACGTCAAGCGCGACGCGGGCGTGAAGGACTCAGGCACGTTGTTCGGCGCGCACGGCGGCGCGCTGGACCGGCTGGACGCCGTGCTGTTCGCCGCCGTCGCGGGCTACTACGTGTGGCACGCGATGGTGGGCTGAGCCCGCAGTCTCGCTGCTGGGACTCCCGGCGGGCGCCGTCGCGCCCAGCTCTGTTGACCCCTGTTCAGACTGGACTTATGCTGAACCGATCTATTCGCATGGGGCCGTGCCGTGCGGGGGGAATGGGGAGTCCACGGTGGCGCTGCGGGTCGCGCGCTGCCCGGATCCACCGCGAACACAACGGAGGGAAGCGAGATGAGGGAAGCGATCACTGCGCGGCTCGGCGTCGCGTTGATCGGAGCGGTGCTGGCGGTCGGCGTCGCGGCCTGCGGGTCCAGCTCGAGCTCCGACGGCGACACGGGCGCTGCAGGCGCCGCGGGCGCCACGGGTGCGACCGCCGTCGAGGCACCGGCGACGCAGCCGAGCTCGGGCTCCGGCTCGGGTGAGCTGAACGACCTGCTGCCGCCCGCGATCCGCAAGGCCGGCGTCCTGAAGCTGGCCACCGACGCAGCCTATCCGCCGTGCGAGTGGATGCCGTCGCCGGAGTCCAACGAGATCATCGGCTTCGAGCCCGACCTGTGGAACGCGATGGGCGACAAGCTCGGCGTGAAGGTCCAGGCCACGAGCATCAACTTCGACGGGCTCATCCCGGGCGTGCAGAGCGGGCGCTACGACATCGCGATGGAGTGCATCTCCGACACGGCCGAGCGCCAGCAGCAGGTCACCTTCGTCGACTTCATGTTCGCCGAGCTGGCGATCCTCGCGCTGGAGACCAACAGCGAGATCACCGCGGACCCGCTGACCCTCTGTGGCAGGAAGGCCGCGACGCAGCGCGGCACGACGTTCGGCGAGCTCGTCGACGACGTGCTGTCGCCGTACTGCACCAAGCGCGGCAAGCCGGCGATCCAGAACCTGCAGTATCCCGCGCAGGGGCAGGTGCTGCTCGCGCTGTACTCCGGCCGCGCCGAGTTCGCGATCAACGACGTCGCCGCCTCGACCTACCTCCAGGAGAAGGCGCCCAAGCCGATCAAGCTGATCACGAACGACCTGACGCCCAAGCAGTACATCGGGATGGTCGTCCCCAAGGACGACCGGCAGCTGCAGAAGGCGATGCTCGCCAGCCTCGAAGCGATCCACGCCGACGGGACCTACGACAAGATCCTCGACAAGTGGAAGCTCCACGAGCTCGCGCTCGAGGAGCCGGGGCTGAACCTCGCCACGGCGAGGCCGATCCCGATCCCCAAGCCGTAGGCGGGCGATGGAGATGGCCTCGATGACGCAGGGAGGCGCGATCGGCATGGCCGGTCGCGCCGCGCCCGCCCCCGACGGTCCCACGGTCCTGCCGCAGCGCCGGCCGGGCCGCTGGATCGGGTCCGCGCTCGTCGTCCTCTTGGCGGCGATCACGATCGACATCCTGATCAGGAACAAGAACTTCCAGTGGGACGTCGTCTGGGAGTACCTGTTCTCCCCGAAGATCCTGTCCGGCCTGCTCATGACGCTCGAGCTGACGGCGATCGCGATGGCGATCGGCTGCGCGATCGGCGTGCTGCTCGCCGCGATGCGGCTGTCACCGAACGCGATCGTCGCGCGGGCGGCGGCGCTCTACATCTGGTTCTTCCGCGGCACGCCGATCCTCGTCCAGCTGATCTTCTGGTACAACCTCGCCGCGCTGTTCCCGCGGATCGCGATCGGCGTCCCGTTCGGCGGGCCCGCGGTGATCGACTTCTCCGCCAACGCGTTCATCACGCCGTTCACGGCGGCGATCCTCGGGCTCGGGCTCAACGAGGGCGCCTACATGGCCGAGATCGTGCGCGCCGGCATGAGCTCGGTCGACGACGGCCAGGTGGACGCCGGTCGCGCGCTGGGGCTGCGGCGCCTGCAGATCATGCGCCGGATCGTGCTGCCCCAGGCGATGCGCTTCATCATCCCGCCGACCGGCAACGAGACGATCGGCATGCTGAAGATGACGGCGCTGGTCAGCGTCATCGCGCTGTCGGACCTCCTGTACTCGGCGCAGCTGATCTTCTCGGAGAACTTCCAGACGATCCCGCTGCTGATCGTCGCGTCGCTCTGGTACCTGCTGATCACCTCGATCCTCACGCTCGTCCAGGGCCGGATCGAGCAGCGCTTCAACCGCGGAGCCGTGTCGGCGTTCTACGGCGGTGCCGCGGCGACGCAGGGCGCGGCGCGCCGCGGGCTGCGGCGGATGTGGTCCGGGCGCGCTCGCGGGGAGGAGGGCTGAGATGGCCGATGCGATGGTCGTGGCCGAGCAGGTCCACAAGAGCTTCGGCGACCTGCACGTGCTGCGCGGGATCGACCTGACGGTGCAGCGGGGGCAGGTCGTCTGCCTCATCGGGCCCTCGGGCTCGGGGAAGTCGACGTTCCTGCGCTGCCTGAACCACCTCGAGAAGATGGACTCGGGCCGCATCTACGTGGACGGCGACCTCGTCGGTCTGCGCGAGGAGGGTGAGCACCTGCGCGAGGTGGGTGAGCGCGAGGTCGCCGCCAAGCGCGCCGAGATCGGCATGGTCTTCCAGCGCTTCAACCTGTTCCCGCACATGACGGCGCTGGAGAACGTGACGATGGCGCCGATGCTGGTCGGCGGGGTGGCGCCCGACGTCGCCCGTCAGCGCGGCCGCGACCTGCTGGGCCGGGTGGGGCTGTCGGACAAGCTCGACACCTATCCGGCCTTCCTGTCGGGCGGTCAGCAGCAGCGCGTCGCGATCGCCCGCGCGCTGGCCATGCAGCCCAAGCTCATGCTCTTCGACGAGGCGACCAGCGCGCTGGACCCCGAGCTCGTCGGCGAGGTGCTGGACGTCATGCGCCAGCTCGCCGAGGACGGGATGACGATGGTCGTCGTCACCCACGAGATGGGCTTCGCCCGCGAGGCCGGCGACGTCGTCGTCTTCATGGCCGACGGGGTGATCGTCGAGCAGGGGCCGCCGAGCCAGGTGCTCGGGAGCCCGCAGCACGAGCGCACGCGGTCGTTCCTGGCCAAGACGCTGTAGTCACTGCGAAAGGACGTTGGATGAACCTGGATCGAGATCTGGGCGGGAAGGTCGCGCTCGTGACGGGCGGCGGCGACCGTGTCGGCGCGACGCTGTCGCGGGCGCTGGCCGCCGCCGGCGCGGACGTCGTCGTCAACCACCTCGGCACGCGCGCCGCGGCGCAGGCCACCGCCGAGGCCATCCGCGCGCTCGGCCGGCGGGCGCTCGTCGTGGAGGCGGACGTCAGCCGCCGCGACGCGTGCGTGGACCTCGTGGCGCGCACGGTCGCCGAGCTCGGCGCGCTGGACCTGCTGATCCACAACGCGAGCTCGTTCGTGCAGGCGCCGTTCTTGGAGCTCAGCGAGGAGCAGCTCGAGGCGAGCCTCGGGGTGATCGCGCGCGGGCCGTTCTTCCTCAGCCAGGAGGCGGCCAAGGTCATGCTCGACCGCGACGGCGGGAAGATCGTGGCGATCCTCGGCAACGCGCTGTACGAGGCGTGGCCGCAGTTCACCTCGCACGCGATCGCCAAGGCGGCGCTCGGCCGGCTCATCGAGGTGCTGTCGGTCGCGCTGGCGCCGAAGGTGCAGTGCCTCGCGCTCTGTCCCGGGCAGATCCTGGGCAGCACGGGCGGCAGCAACGACGCGCTGCGCGAGGGGCGCGGCGAACGGCCGCAGGACGGCTTCGTGGCGATGCCGGACGGGACGCGCTTCCCGACCGGCACGGCCGACGACCTCGCCGAGATGCTCGTCGCGGTGTGCGCTGCGGGCCCGTATCTCAGCGGCGCGCTGATCCCGCTGGACGGCGGCAAGTCGAAGTTCTGAGGCCGTCTCCTACACCGGCTCGCCCGCCGCGAGGTAGACGACCTGGCCGGTGACGGCGCTCGCCTCGGGCGAGGCGAGGAAGGCGGCGAGCCGGGCGACGTCCTGCGGCGTCGGCGGCGCGTCCAGCGCCGTGCGCAGCCGCGTGACGCGGTCGAGCGCGTCGAACGCGGGGTCGGTCTCGGCGGCCGCCTCGCCGCCGGGCGTCTCGACCCGGCCGGGCGCGATCGCGTTCACGGTGATCCCGTCGCGGCCGACCTCCAGCGCCAGCGCGCGGGTGAACGCGTTCAGCGCCGCCTTCATCGCCGAGAACAGCGCGAACCCGGGGAACGGGCGCTCGGCCATCGCGCCGGAGATCGCCACGATCCGTCCGCCGCCGAGCTCCCGCATGCCGGGGATCGCCCGGCGGCAGACGTTCACGTGGAGGGCGAAGCCGTCGAGGTGGGGGCGGGCGTCGGCCGGCGCGAGGTCGGCGATCTCGGTCGCGTGCGGGTTGGGATGGGCGCAGTTGACGACGATCGCCGGCGGGGCGCCGAGCTGCTCGTGCACGGCGTCGAAGACCGCGTCGGCCTGCGCCCAATCGCCGAGGTCGCCGCAGACCACCGTGCCGCCGAGGGCGCCGACGAGCGCCTCGGCGCGCTGCGGCTGGCGCCGCGTGTGCAGCGCGACGCGGGCGCCGCGGCCGGCCAGCGCGCGGGCGATCGCGCCGCCGAGGAAGCCGGTTGCGCCGCAGACGAGGGCGACCTGCCCGTCGAGGTCGAGGATGGGGGACGGAGATGCTGGCGCCAAGGCGGGCGCTCCTTTCTCGGCGTCTCACCGGTGGGACGCCGGTGCCCGGGCGCGCCCGGACCTCGAATGTATATTGCCATTCAAGAAGGAAGCACACGAATAGATCGAGGTCAAACGTGGACTCAGCGATGGCGTACTCACCGGCTTTGGCCGCGACGAGCGACGGTGCGCAGGTCGTCGAGATGGACGGCGCTGCGACCGCCCAGGCGATCCTGCGGATCGCGCTCGGCGCTGAGGTCCGGGTCACGCCGTCCGCGCTCGCGCAGGTCGAGCGCGGCCACGAGGTGCTGCAGGCGCTCGTCGGCACCGGCCGCCCGATCTACGGCGTCACCACCGGATTCGGCGCGCTCGTCCACGAGAACGTCGCGCCGGAGGTCCAGCGCCGCCTGCAGGTCAACCTCCTGCGCAGCCACGCGGCGGGGACCGGCGCGCCGCTGCCGCCGGAGATCGTCCGCGCGGCGATCGCCATCCGCGTCAACGGGCTGCTGCAGGGCCACTCCGGCGTGCGTCGCGAGACGATCGAGCGGATGGTCCTGCTGCTGAACAGCGGCCTCACGCCGCGCGTGCCGCGGACCGGCTCGCTGGGCGCCAGCGGCGACCTCGCGCCGTCCGCGCACGCCTTCCTGCCGCTCATCGGCGAGGGCGAGCTCGTCGACGCCGACGGCAACGTCGTGTCGGGCGCCGAGGCGCTGCACCGGCTCGGCTGCCGGCCGCTGCAGCTCGACGTCAAGGAAGGGCTCGCGCTCATCAACGGCACCCACTTCATGGCCGCCGTCGGCGTGGTCCTGCTCGAGCAGGTGCGCGAGCTGCTGGCCGCGGCCGACGTCGCGGCGGCGCTGACCGTCGACGCGCTGCGCGGCGCCACGCCGGCCTTCGACGCGCGCGTCCACGAGCTGCGCCGCGTGCCGGGCCAGGCCCGTACCGCCGCCCACCTGCGCGCGATGCTGCGCGGCTCGCAGCGCGTGAGCGGCGCGGGCGGTCCGCGGCTGCAGGACGCCTACTCGCTGCGCTGCGCGCCGCAGGTCCACGGCGCGGCGCGCGAGGCGGCCGGGTTCTTCGAGCGGCTGGTGACTACCGACATCGGCGCGGTCACCGACAACCCGATCGTCTTCGCCGCGCCCGACGAGGTCGTCTCGGCCGGGAACTTCCACGGCCAGTCGCTCTCGCTGGCCTTCGACGTGCTGCGCCTCGCGCTTGCCGACCTGGCGCAGATCTCCGAGCGACGGACCTTCCGGCTCGTCTCCCCGTCGCTGAACGGGGAGCACCTGCCGGCCTTCCTCAGCCCGACGGCCGGGGAGTCGAGCGGCTACATGATCGCCCAGTACTCCGCGGCGGCGGTCGTCTCCGAGCTGCGCGCGCTGGCCACGCCGGTCAGCGTCGACAACGTGCCCACCTCCGACAACCAGGAGGACCACGTCAGCATGGGCATGACGTCGGCCCTCATGGCGCTGGACGCCGTGCAGCGGCTGCGCACCGTCCTCGCCTTCGAGGTCCTCTGCGCCTGCCAGGCGCTCGACTGCGACGCGGCGCTGGAGCCCGCGCCCGCCGTGCAGCGCGTGCATGCGCTCGTCCGCGAGGCGGTCGCGCCGCTGGAGGCCGACCGGCCGCCGGCGCTCGACGTCGAGCTCGTCGCGGCGGTGTTGCGCGACGGCCGCGTGGCGGAGGTGCTGCGCGAGGCGGTCGGCGACGCGCGCACCGCGTGACGCTCGCGAGCCGCTCGGCGGCTGTGCCGGTGCGCGCCGGCGACCTCGCCGCGCGCCTGGCGGACCTGGAGGCGATCGGCGCGGGGCAGCGCGTCGCGTGGACGCCCGGCGACGCCGCCGCGCGGCGCTGGTTCGCGCAGCAGGCGACGGCGATCGGGCTCCACGTCACCGTCGATCCGGCGGGCAACCTGTGGGGCGCCCCGCGGGCGCCCAGCCCGTGGTGGGCGGTCGGCGCGCATCTCGACGGCCCGCCCGGCGGCGGCCGCTGTGACGGGGCGCTCGGGATCGTCGCCGCACTGGCGGTGGCCGAGCGCGCGAGCCGGCCCGTCGCCGTGGTGTGCTTCGCCGACGGGGAGGGCGCGCGCTTCGACACGCCGGCGTTCGGCAGCGCCGCGCTGACCGGAGCCCTCGACGTCGAGGCGGCGCTGGCCCGGGTCGACGACGACGGCGTCGTGCTGGCCGATGCGCTGCGGGAGGCTGGGCTGGACCCGGCGCGGCTGGCCGACGCGACCGCCTGGCTCGTGCGGCTCGCGGGCCTGGTCGAGCTGCAGGTCGACCGGGGTGGGGAGCTGGACCACGCAGGTGCGGCCGTCGGCGTGGTCGGCGAGCTCGCCGCCCAGCTGCGCGTGCGGGTCGACGTCCAAGGTCGCGGCGACCACGTGGGCGCCGTCCCGCGGGCCGAGCGCGCCGACGCGCTGCTGGCCGCCGCGCAGCTCATCACGGCGGCCGACGCCCTCGGGGCCGGGATCGACGGACTGGTCGGCACCGCGACGCGGATCGACGTCGAGCCCAACGCCGCGACGACCGTGCCGGCCAGGGTGCGACTGTGGCTCGACGCCCGCGCGCCGACCGACGCGGCGGTCGACGTGCTGCTCGGGCGGGTGCGCGCCTACGCGGACCGCCTCGCCTGCCGCGCCGACGTGCACGTGCTGGCGCGGACCCCGAGCACGACGCTCGACGCCGACGTGCGGGCGACGCTCGCGGCCGCGGCGCCCGCCGACGCGCCGCAGCTGCGCTGCCTGGCGGGGCACGACGCCGGGATCATCGGCCGGCGCCGGCCGGCAGGGCTCGTGCTCGTGCGCAACCCGGCCGGCGCCGCGCACGCCGCGCTCGAGGACGCCGCGCTCGGCGCGAACGTCGTGCTCGACGCCCTCGAGCGGATCGCCTGACGCGCCCGGCGGCTACGTGGCGAACGTCTTGCGCGTCCGCGCTCGCTGCTCGAAGACCTCCAGGCGCTCCTGGGTGAGGGCCGGGTCGGCGTCGCACATCGCCTGCAGCAGGAGGTTCGTGGCGACCATCGCGGCGCCGTGGGAGTCGAACAGGAAGCGGCGGCCGACGTTGACCGGCAGCACGGCGTCGGCGAGCTCGCCGACCGGCGACCGGGGCAGGTCGGTGACGGCGATGAGGTGCAGCTCGCGCGCGCGGGCCCACTTCATCGCCTGCAGCGTCTCGCGCGCGTAGCGCGGCAGGCCGAACACGAGCGCCGTGGTGGCGCCGGCGTCGGCCGCGACGTCGAGCTCCTCGGCCAGCACCGAGCCCGGCGTGTCGAGCACGCGGACGTCGTCGTGGACGCGCCGGGCGAGGAAGGCGAAGTACGTGGCGAACGCCGCCGAGAGGCGCAGGCCCATCACGACGAGCGGGCGCGATCCCATCATCCGGCGGCCCGCCTCGCGCAGCGGCTCGCGATCGGCGACGTGGTGCAGGAGCGCCTCGAGGTTGGCGATCTCGGCCGCGACGGCCGACTCGTACTCGTTGCGGTTCGGGCTCGGCTCGACCGTCGCGTTGGCGTCGACGAGTTGGCGTAGGTGGCGGCGGAACTCCGGGTAGCCGGAGAAGCCGACGGCGGTGGCCAGGCGGGCCACGGAGGGCTGGCTGACCCCGGCCAGCTCGGCCACCTGGTTGCTCGACAGGTAGGCGGCCTCGGACGCGTGCTCGACGAACGTCTGGGCGATCCGCCGCTGGGCGGGGGTCAGCCGGAAGCCTGCGAAGAAGCCGGTGAGCGACTGGGACATCGGATCAGGAGCGCGTCCGGCGTGCGCGGTGCGCCCGCGCACGCCGGGCTGGGTCATGCGGCCTGCTGCTCCTCGGCCTGCGCGAACTCGACGAGCCCGTTGCCGTAGGCCTCGAAGTAGCGTGCGACGTCGGTCCGCCCGCCGGCCTGCTGCAGGAACGCGAGGTCGTCGCTGGAGAGCTTCGGATACGCGGTGCCCAGGCCCCACGGGAAGGTGTGGTGCACCCACAGGTACATGCGGTTGGCGTAGGCGTACCACTCCGAGAGGACGCGCGAGAGCTCCTCCTTGGTGTGGATCTCGTCGTACGCCCCGACGATCCGATGGACGAAGGTTCCGAACTGGACGAAGCCACAGTAAGCAAGGAAGTCTACGTTGACCAGGTTCGTCCAGGCGAAGAGGTCCTTGCACTGGTCCAGCGAGTACCGCTCGTCGGCGACCGCGCGCAGGACGACCGCCGGGGTGATCCACGTCGACAGCGCGCGCATGTCGCCGTTGACGAAGACGAGGTTGGAGAAGTACTGGCCGTAGCTGCCGGCGTCGGACTCGAAGGCGCCCAGGCGCATGGCCCGGATCTCGTCGGGCTCGTCGAGCCAGATGCGGTCGGTCTCGGCACGCAGGTCGGCGCAGAGCTCGTCGAGCTTGGACATCAGGCAGCTCCCTCCTGGTCGGCGATGCGGACGGTGACGTCGAGCGGGTCGTGGGTCACGGTGTTGGAGAGCCAGACCTCGCGGCCGACCGTGCGCATGTCCTCGAGGTCGTCGTCGATGACCTGCGCGACCGGCGGGAAGCCCGGCAGCGGCTCGGTGATGCGGCCGTAGAAGAGCCCGAGCGTCTTGTAGTTGTCGGTGCTCAGCGTGATCGTCCCGTGCGGCAGCTCGGTGAGCAGCGCGTGCTTGGCCGGCACGGTGCCGACGACGCGGGTGGGCGCGTACATGCCCTCGCCCGAGGCGGTCGTGTGCGAGTAGATCGTCGTGAACGGGAGGCTCTCGACGAACAGCTCGCACAGCTGCGGGTTCATGTCCCACAGCAGCTTGGCGCGAAGGGTCTTGTCGAGCTTGGGGAACTCGAGCTCGACCAGGGGCGGCCGGTTGCCGTCTGGCATGGAGGTCCTTTCGGGACGGGAGGACAGGCACCGCCTGGCGGGCGGCGAACGGAAGATGAATGAATCGCATCTAGCCGTTGACAGCAGCATACATTCATTCATACAGTCGTCAAGGCGGTGGAATGGATCGATGCAGAGAGGGGTGTCCGATGAAGTCCGCGACGCGTGCCATGGACGTGCTCGAGCTGCTCTCCAGCCGACCGGCGCCACTCGAGGCGACGACGATCGCGCGCATCTGCGGCGTCCCGCGGTCCAGCGCCTACCGGCTGCTCGGCGCGATGCGCGACCGCGGCTTCGTCGCCGTCGACGACCGCGGGCGCTGGAGCGTGGGACCGCGGCCGGCCGAGATCGCCGCCGACGGTCCGTCGGTGGGCGACGCGTTCGCCGTGCTGGAGGCCATGCGCGACGCCGATCCGAGCGCGGATGCGCGGACGCTCGCTCGTGCGACGGGGCTGCACGTCGTCGGTGTCGAGCGGATCGTCGCCGCGCTGGTGGCCGAGGGGCTGGCCATCGACGCCGGGGAGGGCCGCTACGCGCTGGGCGCCCGCGCGCTCACGCTCGGCCTCGCCCCGGGGCGGCTGCAGCGTCTGCGCGAGGAGGCCCGGCCGATCCTCGCCGACCTCAGCGAGCGCAGCGGCCAGACCGCCAACCTGCTCGTCGCCGACCGTGACCAGGCCGTCTACGTCGAGCAGGAGCGCCACGGACGGGCGATTCGCGGCGCCGGGTGGGTGGGTCGGCGCATCCCGCTGGCGGTCAGCGCGAGCGGTCGGGCGCTGACGGGCGCGGCCGGGGCAGCGGTGGTCCGCGACGCCGTCGAGGCCGGTGTGACCGCCGTGGCCGGCGCGGTGGGCGACGACCGCGGCCCCGCGGCGGCCGTCAGCGTGACGGGACCGTCGGCGCGCCTGGGGGCTTCGACCGTGCGCACGGTCAGCGACCTCGTCGTCGAGGCCTCGCACGAGCTGTCGCGGCGGCTGGCGACCTGCGCCGGCGGGCGCTGACCCGCGCGCGGCGACCGGGCGCACGTGGCGACCGACCAGCACGCCGAGGCGCCCGGCCACCGCGTCCTGACGGCGATCCCGGGGCCGGTGCTGCTGACCGGCTCGATGCTCACCCTGCAGCTCAGCGCCGCGCTCGCGGTCGGCCTGTTCGCGCACGTCGGGGCGCCCGGCGCCGCGCTGCTGCGTCAAGGCCTGGCCGCGGCGATCCTCTGGGCGCTCGTGCGACCCCGCCTCCGTGGGCGGGCGGCCGCGGAGGTGCGGCTCGTGCTCGTCCTCGGCGTGGTGCTCGGCCTCATGAACCTCGCGTTCTACGAGGCGATCACCCGCCTGCCGCTCGGCGTCGTGGTGACGATCGAGTTCCTCGGGCCACTGGCCGTCGCTCTGCTCGGCTCGCGCACGCGGGTCGACGCCGCGCTCGCGCTGGTGGCCGCCGGCGGCGTCGCGCTGATCGCCACGGACGCGTCCGGCGGCGGCGCGGGCGCCGACCTCGCCGGGATCGGGTTCGCCGCCCTGGCCGCGGTCTGCTGGGGGACGTACATCGTCGTCGTCGCGGCGGCGGGCGCGCGGCTGCCCGGCGTCGACGGGCTCGTGCTGGCCAGCCCGATCGGCGCGGCGCTGCTGCTCGTCCCCGGCGTCGCGGCGGGCGGGACGGCGCTGCTGGAGCCGCACGTGCTCGCGCTCGGGGCCGCGGTCGCCGTGCTGAGCTCGGTCCTGTCGGTGTCGTTCGAGATGGAGGCGCTGCGGCGGATCCCGCGTCACCTCTTCGGCTTGATCATGAGCGCGGAGCCCGCGATCGGCGCGGCAGCGGGTGCGATCGTCCTCGGCCAGCGCCTGTCGATCCGCGAGCTGACGGCGATGGCGCTCATCACGCTGGCGGTGGTGGGTGCGACGCGGCGCCGGGCGCGGGCGGCGCCGCCGCCCGTCGCGCCGTGAGCGATCAGGGGTACAGGCCACGGGCGACGTGCGCATCGACCACGCGGCGCACGCCGATGCCCAGCGCCGCGTCGCGCAGCGTGCAGCCTCGCCGCTCGGCATGAGCCACCACGTCGTCGAACGCGGCCTCGAGCCGCTCGACGAGCCGCTCGCTGACGTCGCGGCCCAGCCACGGCATCGCCTGGACGCCCTGGACCCACTCGAAGTAGCTGGCGACGACGCCGCCGGCGTTGGCGAGGATGTCGGGGACCACGACGACGCCGCGGTCGTGCAGGATGGCGTCGGCCTCGCGGGTCGTGGGTCCGTTGGCGCCCTCGACGATCACGCGCGCCCGCACGTGGTCGGCGTTGCCCGCGTGGAGCTGGCCGCCGACGGCGGCCGGGACGAGGACGTCGCAGTCGATCTCCAACAGCGCGTCGCGCGCGCACGGCTCCCCGGTCGGGGCGTCGGCGACCGTGGCGCCGCCGTCCAGCGCGCGGCCGAGCGTCGCGACGTCCAGGCCGCGCGGGTCGTGGCGCGCGCCGGCGACGTCGCTGACCGCGACGATCCGCACGTCGTCGTCGGCGGCCAGCAGCTCGGCGACCGTGCGCCCGACGTTGCCGTAGCCGGCGATCGCGACGCGCAGCGGGTCGCCGAGCCGCTGGCGCCGCGCGGCGGTGCGCAGCACCGTCGCCACGCCGAGCCCCGTGGCCGAGCGGCGGGCGCTCGAGCCGCCCACGATCACCGGCTTGCCGGTCACGCAGGTGCCGACCGGGTGGCCGTGCACGGCCGAGTACGTGTCCATGATCCAGCCCATCTCGCGCTCACCGGTGTTGATGTCCGGCGCGAGGATGTCGCGGTTGGGGCCGATCACCGGCAGCAGCTCGCTGGCGTAGCGCCGGGTGAGCCGCTCGCGCTCGGCGAGCGAGAGCTGGGCGGGATCGCAGCGGATCGCGCCCTTGGCGCCGCCGAACGGCACGTCGACCAGCGCGCACTTCCAGCTCATGAGCATGGCGAGCGCCTTCGTCTCGTCCAGCGAGGCGCCGGGGTGGTAGCGCAGCCCGCCCTTGCCCGGTCCGCGGGTGGAGCTGTGCTGGACCCGCCAGCCCGTGAAGGTCGCCACACCGCCGCCGTCGGAGCGGATCGGCACCGCGACCTCGACGGCGCGGCGGGGGACCGCGATCATCGCGACGAGATCCTCGTCGAGCTGCTCGAGCTCGGCAGCCGCCTGCAGCTGGTGCAGGGCGTCGGCCCAGGCGTGAAGGCCGGGCGGGTCGGCGTCGAGGGCGGCGGCGTCGGCGTGGTCGGAGGTCGCAGATGGCATGGCGTCGAGTCAAGCTCGCATCCCCGGGGCCTCGCAACCACGATGCGTCCCGTCCGCGGGACGCTTCCGGCGTGTGCCGCTGCGTGCCAGCGACCTAGGCTCCGAGCGTCGACGTCTGCGTAGAGAGGATGACGATGAGCGATGCGATCGACGCGGTGGGCGACGCCGCCGAGCTGGAGCGCGTGGTGGCGTCGGAGGACACCGCCGACGCCTATGGCAACGTCGGCGTGCACGTGCTCGGGACGCCGGCGCTCGTGGGGTGGCTGGAGGACGTCGCGCTGGCGGCACTGACACGGCACCTGCGACCCGGCCAGCACAGCGTCGGCACGCGGGTGGACATCGAGCATCTCGCCCCGACCCCGGTCGGTGAGCGGGTGCGCCTGCACGCGGTGATCGACGGGTGGCAGGGAAGGCGCGTCCGCTTCATCGTCGAGGCCCGCGACGGACATGAGACGATCGCACGGGGCCGCCACGAGCGGTTCGTGGTGGACGCCGACCGCTTCGCCCGGCGGGTCGAGCGCAAGGCCTAGGCGGTCAGCCGCAGGACCAACTGCGCGATCGTGACCTGCAGCATGTCGTGCGGGGCACGGAGATCGACGCCGCACAGCTCCTCGATGCGGCGCAGGCGGTACTTGACCGTGTTGACGTGGACGAAGAGCTCCGCGGCGGCCGCCTGGACGTCGCATCCGTGGTCGATGTAGGACGCGAGCGTCTGGACGAGGGCGCCGTTCGTGGCGCGGTCGCGCTCGAGCGCTGGACCGAGGACGCGCTGGGCGAGCGCCGCGAGCTCCTCGGGCTGGTTGCTGTCCAGCAGCAGGCGCAGCACGCCGAGCTCCTCCACGGCGATCGCCTCGCCGGCGCGGCCCAGCCGTCGCAGCACCGAGAGGCACTGCTGGGCTTCCGCGTGCGAGGCCACGAACTCGCCCGGTGCCCGGGCCGGACTGCCGATGCCGGCCGAGAGGCCGAGCTCCGGCGCAACCGGCGACACGCGGCGTCGGACCTCGCCCAGCATCCCCTTGAGCACGTCAGGGGCATCCGCCAGCTGATCGGTCGGCGCCGCCGCGATGACGACGTCGCCCATCTGGCTCAGCAGGGAGCCGGGGAGCTGCTCGGCGATCGTGGCGGCGATCGAGCGCAGGACGCGTGCCCGCAACGCCCGGCCGCCCTCCTCGGACAGGCGGCGGCGATCTTGGTAGGCGCCCCAGTCGTCGAGCTCGACGACCAGGACGCGATGAGCGTGCTCGAGCGACAGCCCGTAGTGGCGCGCGCGCTCGGCGATCCGCTCGTCGACGTCCTCGCGTCCGTTGATCAGGTCGTGGAGGAAGTCGGAGCGCAGCCGCTCCTCCGTGGCGCGCGCCACGCGCTCCTTGACGATCTCGAGGGCCAGCACCGTCGCGGCGTGCTCGACGGCGCGGACGTCGAGCTCGATCGAGTCGTCGCCGCCCGCCTGCGTGACGACGTGGCCGAGGAGCTCGGTATCGATGCGGATGGGTCCGACCACCGCGCCCGTCGGACGAGGATCCGGCGGCGACGGCCGCGCGTCGCCGGACGGCAGGTCGGCGAGCGTGCGTGCGAAGAACTCCTGCAGCGCCTGGTCGGGATCCGGCTCGGAGGTGCAGACCAGCTGACCGGCGGCGTCGGCGACGGCGACCGGGCGCCCGATGAGGTCGGCGAGCGTCCGGGCGATCGCCTCGAAGCCGGCCCCGGCCATGACGGCGTCCGTCAGGCGGATGTGGATGTCGTGGGCGCGCTCGAGCACCGCTCGATGCCGCTCGAGCTCCTCGTTGACCGCCTGCAGCGTGGTGATGGTCTCGTGCTGGCTCTCGACGAGCCTGGTGAGCCGGACGGCCAGCGCGGCCTGGCTGGCGAGCGCCTCGACGGTGGCGAGCTCCGCGCCGGCGAGCGTTCGCGGCTCGGTCGAGTAGCCGTTGAGGACCCCGATGACCTCGCCCTGGACGATCAGGGGCACGGAGACGAGCGAGCGGTAGCCGTAGTCGACGGCGAGTTGTCGCCAAGGCGCGAACGTCTCGTCGCGCAGGACGTCGCCGAGGACGACCGTGCGGGCGTGGCGCATCGCCCGTTGCGTGGGGGAGTCGGCCATCGCGGGATCGTCGACGGGGGCGCGGTGCATGCCGGTGAGGCGCTCGGCGTAGTGCGGCGGGAAGCCGTGCGAGCCGCCGAGGTGGACGCGCTCCCAGCGGTCGTCGGAGAGGACGATCCCGCAGAAGTTGAACGCTGCCACCTCCGAGACTCGGCGAGCGATGAGGTCGAGCGTCTGCCCGAGCGGTGCCTCGTCGCCGAGCTGCTGCATGACCTCCTGGAAGACCGGGATCTCGGCGCTGCCATGCGCGGCCATGTCCGGACCCTACCGGGCGAACGTTGTCATTGACAACAACATATGCCCTGGTTCTTTGAGTTTGGAGGACATTGTGTCGGTTGAGACCCGGAAGTACGTTGCGCCGCATGGTCAAGCCGATCCTCCAGCTCTACCCCGTCATCCCGGCCGACTCGGAGGAGCAGCGCGCCGCTCTGCGCCCATTGGGTCGAGCGTCGGAGCCCTATCAGGAGGTCGTGCACGGCATGACCGAGCTGGTCAAGGCGGCCGACGAGCTTGGCTTCTGGGGCGTCTCGTCGATCGAGCACCACTTCCATTCCGAGGGCTACGAGGTCGGGCCGAGCCCGGGGATCCTCAACGCCCACTGGGCCAGCGCGGTCAAGAACATCCGTGTGGGCTCCCTGGGCTACACGATGAGCGCGCAGAACCCGTTCCGCGTCGCGGAGGACACCGCGATCATCGACCACCTCACTCGTGGACGGTCGTTCGTGGGCTTCTCCCGCGGCTACCAGTCGCGCTGGACCAACGTCCTGGGTCAGCACGTCGGCGTGCGGGCCACGCTGTCGCCCGCGGGGATGACGGCCGAGGAGCAGGCGCGGTTCACCGAGGCGCAGCTCGCCGACCAGCAGGAGGCCGACCGCATCAACCGCGACGTCTTCGAGGAGCACATCGACCTCGTCCTCAAGGCCTGGACCGAGGACGGGCTCGAGCATCGCTCCGAGCGCTGGCAGGTGCCCTACCCCTACGAGCAGGGCATCGACTGGGGGATGCGGGACACCAGCGCGCGGCTGGGCGTGCCGGGCGAGATCGGTCCCGACGGGCGGCTGCGGAGGATCAGCGTCGTCCCGTCGCCCTTCACGAAGCCACACCCGCCGGTGTTCGTCGCCTCGGCCGCCAGCCAGTCGACCGTCGAGTACTGCGGCACGCGGGGCTTCATCCCGGCCTACTTCTCCGGGGCGGGCCGGGCAGGGAAGTTCGGGCGCATCTACAACGACTACGCGCACGCCGCCGGGCACCCGTTCGCGCTGGGCCAGAACCAGGCGCTGGTGCGCTGGATGCAGATCGGCGAGACGGAGCAGGCGGCGCGCCAGGCGATCGCCGACTACGACGCCGAGCTCTACAAGAACCTCTACCAGCCGCTCACACCGCACATGGGCTTCGACCCCGACGACATCGTGCAGTCGGTGCTCGACAGCGGCCTCTGGATGGCCGGCACGGTCGACGATGTCCGCGAACAGTTCGTCAAGCAGTGGGAGGAGCTCCCGGCGGAGTACGTCGTGCTGATCTTCCACTACGCCCAACAGCCGCTGGAGAGCGTCGTGCGCAACCTCGAGCTGTTCATGGAGCACGTCAAGCCGGCGCTCGACGAGCTGACGCAGTACGAGTCCGCGCCCGTGGGCGCCTGAGGCGGCTCGCTGCCGTGGCTGCTCGACAAGAGCGGGTGATCGTCAGCTGTGCGGTGACGGGGGCGATGCACGTCCCGTCGATGACCCCGCACCTCCCGATCACCCCGGACGAGATCGCCGACGAGGCGATCGCCGCGGCCGCCGCCGGCGCGGCGATCGTGCATCTGCACGCGCGCGAGCCGCAGACCGGGCGACCGACCGCCGACCCCGACGTCTTCGGCGCCTTCCTGCCGCGGATCGCGGCCGGCTGCGACGCGATCATCAACCTGTCGACCGGCGGCGGCCAGGGGATGGCGCTGGACGACCGGCTCGCGGCGGCACGCCGCTTCGCGCCCGAGCTGTGCTCGCTGAACATGGGCTCGATGAACTTCGGGACGTTCCCGGCGCTGCGCACCGTCACGCGCTTCCAGCACCCTTGGGAGCGCGAGTCGCTCGCGCAGACGCGCGACTACGTCTTCAAGAACACGTTCGCGGACATCGAGGCGATCGCACGCGACCTCGGGTCGCGCGGGACGCGGTTCGAGTTCGAGTGCTACGACGTCGGCCACCTCTCGACGCTGGCCCACTTCCTGGAGGCCGGCGTCGTCCAGCCGCCGCTGTTCGTGCAGGCGGTCTTCGGCGTGCTCGGCGGCATCGGTCCCGACATCGAGAACCTGGTTCACATGAAGGCGGTCGCCGATCGCCTCTTCGGTGACGCCTACCACCTGTCCGTGCTCGGGGCGGGACGACATCAGACCCGCCTGGTGACGGCCGGGGCGATCCTCGGCGGCAACGTCCGCGTCGGCCTGGAGGACTCCATCTATCTGGAGAAGGGCCGGCTGGCCCGCTCCAACGCCGAGCAGGTGGCCAAGATCGTCCGCATCCTGCGGGAGCTGTCGCTCGAGGTCGCCACGCCGGCGCAGGCGCGCGCGATGCTGGCCCTCAAGGGTGCCGACGCGACGGCGATCGGGGCAGGCGGGCGTGGCTGACGGCGACGTGCTGGAGGACTACCTGACGCGCTATTCCAACTGGGGGCGCTGGGGCCCCGCCGACCAGCGCGGCACGGCCAACTTCGTCACGCCCGCGATGGTGCGCGGCGCCGCGGACCTGGTGGTCGACGGCGAGGTGTGCTCGCTGGCGCTGCCGCTCGACCAGCGCGGCCCACAGCGTGGGGCCAACGGACGGTTCAACTGCCTGCGGTACTCGACCTCCACGGGCGGCGACCACGCGCTCGGCGTTCAGACCTGGAACGGTGCGCCGTTCCCCCGCGACATCGGCTTCGCCGACGACGCGATCGTCCTGCACCTGCACTCGGGCACCCACTGGGACAGCCTCGCCCACGTGTTCCATCGCGGGCGCATGTACAACGGCTTCCCCGCGGCCGACGTCACGGCCGAAGGTGCGACGCGCAACGGAGCCGAGCAGCTCCGCGACCGGCTCGTGGGTCGCGGCGTCCTGCTCGACGTGGCGCGCGCGCAGGGCGTGCCGTGGCTGGAAGACGGGTATCCGATCACGCCGACCGACCTCGAGGCGGCCGCGCGGTTCGGCGGCGTCGGCGTCGGCGAGGGCGACATCGTGCTGGTGCGCACCGGCCAGATGGCGCGCTGCCTGCAGCAGGGCTGGGGCGACTACGCCGGAGGCGACGCGCCGGGGTTGAGCCTCACCACGATCCCCTGGCTCGCCGACCGGCGCGTGGCCTCGGTCGCCACCGACACGTGGGGCGTCGAGGTGCGCCCCAACGAGCTTCCCGGCGCCTACCAGCCCTTTCACCTCGTCGCGGTCGTCTACATGGGCCTCCTGCTCGGCGAGATGTTCCAGCTCGAGCACCTGGCCGCCGCGTCCGCTCGCGACGGCCGCTATGCGTGCATGATCGCCGCGCCGCCGCTCGCGGTGACGGGCAGCGCCGGCGCCCCGCCGGCGCCGGTGGCCATCCGCTAGACACGCGTCGATGGCACGCGCACATGAGAGGAGCCGACGGTGAGACTCGGATTCGCCCTCCCGCACCTGGGTCCAGTGGCCACGCCGGAGAACATCCGGGACGTCGCGCTCGAGGCCGAGCGCCTGGGCTACGACTCGCTCTGGACGCTCGACCGGGTGATCAAGCCGTTGCGTCCGCGGACGCCCTACCCGCCGAGCCCTGACGGCTCGTTCGACCCGCAATACGACATCGTCTACGAGCATCTCTCGGTGCTCACCTGGGTGGCGGCCCTGACCGAGCGCGTCCGGCTCGGCGTCAGCGTCCTCAACCTGCCCTTCCACCCGCCGGTCCTGCTCGCCAAGCGCCTGGCGACGCTCGACCGGCTGTCGAACGGCCGCCTCGACGTGGGCATCGGCGTGGGATGGTCGGAGGACGAGTTCCAGGCCGCCGGCGCCGTCTTCCACGAGCGCGGGCGGCGCGCCGAGGAGTACGTGCACGCGTTGAAGGCGCTGTGGGGCCCCGATCCGGTCGAGTTCCATGGTCGCTACGTGGACATCCCGCCGGCGGTGTTCGGGCCCAAGCCGGTGCAGCGACCGCACCCGCCGCTGTACATGGGCGCGCACACCGGTCCCGCGCTGCGCCGGGCGGGGTGGCTGGCTGACGGGTTCACCGGCTGCTGCGCGCCCGTGGAGGCGATCCTCGGACTGCGCCGGGAGTTCGTCGCGGCGGCCGATGCGGCCGGCCGGGACGGCGGGGCGCTGCCGACGGTCGTGCGCTGCAACGTGCACCGGACCGATGCGCCCTCCACGGAGCCCGCGCGGCCGATCGGCCACGGGAGCTGGTCCCAGATCCGCGACGACGTGCTGCGGCTCGAGGAGGCCGGCGTCGACGAGCTCTTCTTCGATGTCTCGTTCCAGCCCGACAACGACTCGACGCACGCGCTGATGGGGTACCTCGCGCGGCTGCGCACGATCCGTGACGAGCGTTGAGCCGAGCGACAAGGACTCAGTGCTCGCTTTGGCTCCCCAGACATTGCCAGCGCCAGCGCTCGTTGCGAGCATCCCGCCATCGTCGGGTGAGGGTTGGCGTTCGCGCCAACCGGGGTCGGTCAGCCGAACAGCCAAGGGGAGAGGAAAGGTGGTACTACCGGTGCAGGCATCCCGAGCAGCGCTGCGGCTGGTGTCGATGGCCGCGATCATCGGGACCGCGGGGCTGCTGACCGCGTGCGGCAGCAGCTCAGAGGGGGGATCGTCGGCGGTGGCCGGACCGACGGGCGCGTCGACCGCCGCGGCGACGTCGGGCGACGGCGCCGACGCGGTCGCCGGGAAGGACGTCTACGTCGTCGGCGCCGGTGACGTGAACCCCTGGGCCAAGGCCCACAACCACACGATCATCGATGCGCTCGAGGCCGATGGCGCGAAGGTGACGTACCTGCAGGATCCCTACGACGTGCAGAAGGAAGTGCAGAACCTCAACCGCGCGGTGTCGGCCAAGCCCGATCTCATCATGCTCCTCGCGGTCGATTTCCGCGCCACCGTGCCGGCGCTCAAGCGCGCCCAGGCCGCCGGGATCCCCGTCATCAACATGAGCGATCCGCCCGGACCGACCGAGCCCTACATCGCCGCCTCCGTCGAGGCCGACCACGCCGCGTTGGGCAAGGCGGCGGCCGAGAACATCATCGAGGGGCTGAAGAAGCAGGGCAAGACGACGGCCAACGTCATCGCCATCACCGGGACGAGCAGCCTGGAGCAGGTGGGCGTGCGCATGGACGCCTTCAAGCGGCAGCTGGCGACCGAGCCCGGCTACAAGCTCGTCGCCGTCGAGGATGGCAACTGGGACCAGGCGACCACGCAGAAGATCGCGCAGCAGCTGTTCGCCAAGTACGCCGGCCAGGGCGGCATCCAGGCCGCCTATGGGATGGCCGACAACCAGGCGGCCGGCATCATCCAGGCCGCGAAGCAGGCCGGGATGAAGGTCGGCGGGAAGGACGGCCTGATCGTCACCGGGTCCAACTGCTACCGGATCGGCCTGGAGTCGATCAAGGCCGGTGAGCAGTACGGGACCGCGACCCAGTCGCCGAGCGAGGAGGCGAAGTTCGTCGTGGAGCAGGCCAAGAAGGTCCTGGCGGGCGAGGAGATCCCCAAGCGCCAGCAGGCCCGCGAGACCCGCGTCACCGCGGCCAACGTCGATCAGGTCCTGGCCGCGAACGCGTGCCCGTAGTCCTCGCGTGAGCTCGCTCCTCAGCGTCCAGACCAGCTCCGGCGCGGCCCCTCCGCCGCGCCTGGAGGTGGTCGGCATCCAGAAGGCGTATGGCTCGATCCAGGCGCTGCGCGACTTCTCGCTGACACTGCGGCCCGGGGAGATCCACGCGCTGTGCGGCCACAACGGGGCCGGCAAGAGCACGGTCGTGAAGGTGTTGTCCGGCCTGGTGCGCCCCGACGCCGGGCGCCTGCTGATCGACGGCGGCGAGGTCGTGCTGCGCACGCCGCAGCAGGCGCAGCGCCACGGGGTGGCCGTCGTCGACCAGGAGATCAGCCTGATCGACGTCCTGTCGGTCGCCGACAACGTCCTGCTCGGGAATCCGGCGACGTCGTTCCTGCGCCGCCGCCGATCCGCCGAGGCGGTGGTGCGCGATCTGCTCGCTCGCGTCGGGCTTGACGACCTGCGTCCGTCCACCTTGGTCGGCGCGCTCAGCCTGGGCGAGCGCCAGCTCGTCGAGATCGCGCGGGCGCTCGGGCGCCAGGCGCGCACGCTGGTGCTCGACGAGCCGACCGCGACGCTGAGCGAGGGCGAGATCGAGCAGGTCTTCCGCGCGGTGCGCTCGGTGGCTGCCGACGGCACGACCGTGGTCTTCGTCTCGCACCGCCTCGGCGAGGTCCTGGAGCTGTGCGACGGCGTGACGGTGCTGCGCGACGGCGAGCAGGTGGCGACGGCGTCGACCGCGCAGCTCGATCGCGAGACGCTCATCGAGCTGATGCTCGGGCACCAGCCGGAGCGGGTCGAGCCCCGGCGACCGCCGCAGGGGCGTGCGCCGATCCTGCGGGTGCGCGACCTCGAGGTGGCGCCGCGCGTCGAGGCGTTCGCGCTCGACGTCGCGCCGGGAGAGGTGGTCGCGCTGGCGGGACAAGTCGGGTCGGGCGCCACGGACGTCCTGCGGGCGCTCGCGGGCCTGACACCGGGCGCGCGCGGCCACGTCACGCTGGGCGGACGACGGCTCGCGCTGGGCGCGCCCCGGCGCGCGTTGGACGCGGGCCTGGCGTTCCTGTCCAACGACCGCAAGTCGGAGGGGCTGTTCCTGCGCCGATCGGTCGCCGACAACCTCGTCGCCACGCGGCTGGGCGACCTGACGCGCGCCGGCATCCTCCGACGCCGAGCCATGGACGCCACCGCGGCGAGCGTGGCCGAGCGCCTGGGCCTCGGTCGGCGCCGCGATGCGCCAGTCGGCACGCTGAGCGGCGGCAACCAGCAGAAGGTGTTCCTGGGCCGGTCGCTGGAGCGGCCCGACACGACCGTGCTGCTGCTCGACGAGCCGACGCGCGGCGTCGACGTCGGCGGCCGGGCTGCCATCCACGCGCTCGTGCGGGCCGCCGCGGACGACGGCGTCGCGGTGGTGTTCGCCTCCAGCGAGCTCGACGAGATCCTCGACCTCGCCGACGTCGTGGTCACGATGTTCGCCGGGCGGATCGTGGCGGTCAGAAGGCGCGCGGCGGCGTCGCCCACGCTGCTCGTGGCGGAGATGACCCATGCCGGGCGCGAGCAGGTGATCGCATGAGCACCGCGGCGCGACTGACGCAGGCGCGCCTGCCGGCGGATCCGGCCGCGCGCCAGGTCGTCGTCGGCGCGGTCGCCGTCGCGGCGGTGGCGCTCGTCGTCTACGGCGCGGCGACGACGCAGGGCTTCCTCTCGGTGGCCAACGGCAAGGCGATCCTGGCGTCGATGGGCACGATCGGCATCGTCGCCGTCGGGATGTCGTGCATCACGCTGAGCGGGAACCTGTTCTCGGTCACGCTCGGCTCGACGGTCGTGATCTGCACGATGACGTTCCTGGCCGCGCTGGCGCTCGGACCGGTCGGCGGGATCGCCGTGACCCTCGCGCTCGGGACGGTCGTCGGCGCCCTCCAAGGGCTCGTCGTCGGCGGCGTCGCCGCCAACCCGATCGTGGTCTCGATCGCGGCGGGCACGCTGCAGCTCGGCATCGCCCAGCGGCTGAGCAACGAGTCCACGGTCTACCCGCCGGCCGGGGCGTCGTACGACTTCCTGGCCGCCACCGTCGTGGGCATCCCCGTCTCGGTCTACGTGCTGGCGGTGGTGGCGTGCGGGCTGGAGCTGTGGCTGCGCCGGTCGCGACTCGGACGGGAGCTGTACCTCGTCGGGGAGAATCGTCGCGCCGCACGCGCCGCGGGGCTGCGCGTCGTCACCGTCGCCACGGTGGCCTTCGCGATCGCCGGCGCCTGCGCTGCGCTGGCCGGCATCCTCGTCGGCGCCGCGCAGCGCAACGCGACGCTGCTGACCACCGAGACGTACACGTACGACGCGATCGCAGCCGTGCTCGTGGGCGGGATGGCCGTCACCGGCGGTCGCGGTGCGATCTACCGCACCGTGCTCGGTGCGCTGCTCATCGCGATCGTGTCCGACATGCTGCTCCTGCGCGGCTACAGCACCGGCGTGCAGATCCTCGTGCGCGGCCTGGTCGTCGTGCTCGTGATCGTCGGCGTGCGACTTTGGAGGAGGGACAGCCGATGACCGATGCGCGCTCCTGGTCGACGCGCCTGCAGACGGCGAGTCCCGTCGTCGTGCTGGTGGCGATGATCGGGGTCTTCCTGATCGTCCCGGCGCTGCACGGGCACGCCTTCGCGTGGTTCTCGGTGTTCGAGGCGCTGCAGATCTTCGGCACCTACGGGTTGCTGGCGCTGGCGCTCGGGCTGACGATGATCGCCGGCGAGTTCGATCTGTCGACGCTGGGCATGTTCGGGCTCGGCGGCATGCTCGCCGTGAAGCTCGGCGTCGGCGAGCCGCTCGTGGGCGTCCTCGCGGCGGTCGCGGCCGGTGCGGTCGCTGGTGCCGTCCAGGGCGGCATCGTCGCCCGGCTCGGGATCGATTCGATGGCGGTCACGCTCGGCGGCTACCTCGTGCTCATCGGGCTGACGCAGACGCTCGGCCACGACAAGACGGTGACCTACGACAACGTCGACGTCGGCATCACCCTCGACGATCCGATCGCGACGATCCTGTCGCTCCATTCGCTGATCGCGATCGCCGGGTTCGTGCTGCTGGGCCTGCTCATGCGCTGCACCCGGCTGGGGCCGGAGATCCGCGCGGTGGGCGGTGACCGGCGCACGAGCCGCGTCGCCGGCGTCCGCGTCGACCTGGTGCTCGTCGGCGTGTTCACGGCCTCTGGGCTGCTCGCTGGCCTGGCCGGCGCCCTGAACTCCTACTCGATCGCGTCCGCGCTGCCCAACCCGGGCTTCGCTCCGCTCGTGTTCGCCGCCACGGCGGCGCTGATCGGCGGCGTCGCATTGGCCGGCGGCCAGGGGACCGCAGCCGGGGTCGCTGCGGGCGCGCTGGCGCTGAGCCTGCTGCAGACGACGTTCGGGATCCTCGCAAGCCCGGGCTGGATCACCGATACCGTGACAGGGGTCCTGCTCGTGCTGGCGGTGCTCCTGGCCGCGCCGCAACTGCGCGATCGCATGCTGGCCGCGCGCCGAAGCTGGGAGGCGCTGCGGGGGCGGGGGAGCACCGTGGAGGAAGGGGAAGGCATCGCATGAGAGCGTTGGAGGGCCGCGTCGCGGTGATCACGGGCGCCGCGCGGGGCATCGGCCGCGCCGCCGTGGAGGTCTTCGTGCGCCACGGCGCGACGGTCGTCGCCTGCGACATCGACGAGGAGCACGGAAGCGCGACGGTGGAGGCGGTCCGCCGCCAAGGCGGCAGCGCCAGCTTCGTGGCCGCGGACGTCAGCGTGCGACGTGACGTCGCCGCACTCGTGTCCGGGATCCTGAGCGAGCACGGCGGTCTCCACTGCGCCTTCAACAACGCGGGGATCACCGGGCCGCTGCACCCGCTCGTCGGCTATCCCGAGGAGGACTACCAGCGTGTCCTCGCGATCAACGTCGGCGGTGTGTGGAACTGCCTGCAGGAGGAGATCCCGGCCATGCTGGCGTCGGGCGGAGGCGCGATCGTCAACGCGTCCTCCGGGCTCGGGGTCGTCGCGAGCCCGGGCATGGCGGCCTACGTGGCCGCCAAGCACGCCGTGCTGGGTCTGACGCAGACCGCCGCGCTGGAGTACTCGGCGGCGGGCGTGCGCGTCAACGCCGTGCTGCCTGGGGTGATCGACACCGACATGCCGGCCCGCCTGACCGTCGGCAGCCCGCAGACGATGGCAGCGATGCGGGCGGCGCACCCGATCGGCCGGCTCGGTCGCGCGGAGGAGGTGGCGGAGACCGCCGCGTGGCTCTGCTCACCGGCCGCTTCGTTCGTCACGGGCCACGGGATGGCGGTGGACGGCGGCCACCTCGTCCAATGACGCCGCCGAGCGACGCCGGCGCCGGCGGGCAGGCCGAGCGCCGCCGGGTCGCGGTGGTGACGGGCGCGGGCTCGGGGATCGGCAGGGCGAGCAGCGTCGCCCTCGCGCGCGAGGCCGCCGTCGTCGTGGCCGACGTCGACGAGGAGGGCGGCGCCGAGACGGTCCGCCGGATCCAGACTGCCGGCGGCGAGGCGGCCTTCCTGCGCGTGGACGTCACGCGCGAGGAGGACGTCCAGGCGCTGGTGGCCTTCGCGGTCGAACGGTACGGACGGCTCGACGTCGCACACAACAACGTCGGTCATGGCGGCTCGCCGACACTCACCGCGGACTACGAGCGCGCCGAGTGGGATCGGCTCCTCGCGCTGAACCTGACCAGCACGTGGCTGTGCCTCAAGCACGAGATCCCGCAGATGCTGGCGCAGGGCGGTGGGGCGATCGTCAACACCGCGTCGACGTTCGGGCAGGTTGCGGTCCCGGGGATGTGCGCGTACATCGCCACGAAGCACGGCGTGATCGGCCTGACCAAGGCGGCCGCGGTCGAGTACGCCGAAGCCGGCGTTCGGATCAACGCGATCTGCCCGGGGGCGACGAGGACCCCGCAGCTGGAGGCGTTCTGGGCCGACGTCGATCCCGCCGATCCCGAGGGCGTGGGCGAGACCTACGCGGCCCGCGAGCCGATCGGGCGGCTGGGGCGCCCCGAGGAGATCGCCGAGGCCGTCGTCTGGCTGTGCTCCGATGCGGCGTCGTTCGTGACCGGCCACGCGATGGCCGTCGACGGAGGGTGGTTGGCGCAGTAGGCGCTCAGGCTGCGCCGGCCAGCCGCCGCAGCCGGCCCGCCGCCAAGGCGTGGCGGGGGTCCGCGGGCGGGCAGCGAGCCATGAGGGCGCGGCAGGCGTGGACGTCGTCCTCGCCCGCGGGCAGGGTGATCCAGCGGCGCAGCAGGTCGGGGTCGCCGGCGGCCATGACCGCCTCGCGCACGGCGGTGGTGAGCCGGAAGCGCGCCTCGGCGATCGTCGGGGCATCCGAGCCGGGGAGCAGCTCGCCACCGGTGAGGCGCTCGAGCGCGTCGCGGGTGCGGCCCTCGTCGAGCGCGCGTTCCAGCGCGCCGAAGTCGGTCTGGGGCGGCTGCGTCAGGCGGTAGGGCTGCGCGGTCAGCGCGGGGCCGAGGATGCGGCGCAGCCGCGACAGCTCGGCGCGGATCGAGACCGGCTTGCCGAAGTCGCCGAGCAGCTCGACCGCGAGTTGCTCGGCGGTCCAGCCGGCCGGGCGCAGGGCCAGGAGCGTCAGCAGCTCGCTGTGGCGCGGCGAGAGGGTGTGCGTGGCGTCACCGATCGTGAGGTGCGCGCGGTCGTGGCCCAGCGCGGCGAGGGCGAACGCCGGTGGCCCGTCGGCAGCGGGCCGCCCGGGCGCCGCGGCGCGCTCCTCGCGCCACAGCAGGAACCCGCGCCCGCCCGGCAGCGGCTCGGCGATCGCGGCGCGGCCACCGGGCAGCGCGACGCGGCCGCCCTCGACTGGCACCGCGAGCCGGCGGCCGGTCAGGCCGTCGCGTGCCGAGAGCAGGACCCGGCCGGCCGGATCGGCCAGGCCGTCGGCCCGCGACGCACCGCGCCCCACTCGACCGCCGAACGCCTCGACGAGCCGCGCCGCGGACTCGTCGGCGGCGCGACGCAGCTCCGCGTCGACGAGGCGGGCGGCCGCCGTGACGACGGCGAGGCTGTGCGGGTGCGCCGTCGACAGCTCGCCCGACAGGTCGAGCACCCCGATGACCCGGCCCGTGTCGGGGTCGTGGATCGGCGCCGCGCTGCAGGTCCACGCGTGGACGGCGCGCGAGTAGTGCTCGGCCGAGAACACCTGCAGCGGGTGGCCGGTGGCCAGCGCGGTGCCCATCGCGTTCGTCCCCGCCGCCGTCTCGCTCCAGACCGCGCCCGGCTGGAGGCGCTGCTCGCGCGCGCGAGCCAGCACGTCGTGCTCGCCCTCGATCCACAGCAGCGTCCCGTCGGCGTCGCAGAACAGCATGACCTGCTGCGCGGCGCCGCCGACGTCGGCCAGCAGCGCCCGCACGGCAGGGATCGCCGGCGCGAGCGGATGGCGCTCCCAGCGGTCGTGCGCCTCGTCGGCGTCGAGCTCCAGCGGCGGCAGCCCGGTCTCGGCGTCCACGCCCGCCTGCCGCGAGCGGGCCCACGAGCCGACGATCACGTCGCGCAGCAGGTCGCCGGGCGGCGGCGCGCCGCCCAGGACCGCGTCATGCGCGGCGGCCAGCCGCCGGGCGCGCTCCCGCGGGTCGGTGGTCGAGTCGATGGCGACCCAGGCGCTGGCCACGCGCGAAGGCTAGGCGAGCGCGTACCGCCTCGCAACGCGCCCGCAACACGACTGCAACCCCGTCGCGCCTACGGTCGCGGTCGTCCGTCCGCCCCGCCGGGGCGACCCGATCCGAGGAGAGAGGCCGATGGCCACCGAGCTCGCGTCCCATCCCCGCGCCCGCTTCTTCGACGGCGCCCCACGCCGGCTGCTCATCGGCGGCGAGTGGGTCGACGCCGCCGCCGGGCAGACCTTCGAGACGATCGATCCCGCCACCGGGCAGGTGCTCGCGACGGTCGCGCGCGGCGAGGCCGAGGACATCGATCGTGCCGTCAAGGCCGCGCGCGCCGCGCTGGACGGCCCGTGGTCGCGCCTGAGCCCGTCGGAGCGCGGGCGCGTCGTGCATCGCATCGGCGACCTGATCGCCGAGCACGCCGACGAGCTGGCCGAGCTCGACTCACTCGACAACGGCAAGCCGGCCGCCGTCGCGCGCGCCGCCGACGTGCCGCTCGCGGCCGACCTGTTCTGGTACATGGCGGGCTGGGCGACGAAGCTCAACGGCGGCACGATCGTGCCGTCGGTCCCGTACCTGCCGGGCGCGGAGTTCCACGCATACACGCTGCGCGAGCCGATCGGCGTCGTCGGCCAGATCATCCCGTGGAACTTCCCGCTGCTCATGGCGGCCTGGAAGCTCGGTCCCGCGCTGACGACCGGCTGCACCGTCGTGCTCAAGCCGGCCGAGCAGACGCCGTTGTCGGCGTTGCGCCTGGGCGAGCTGCTGCTGGAGGCCGGCGTCCCGGCCGGGGTGGTCAACATCGTCACCGGCTTCGGCGAGCCGGGCGCCGCGCTGGCCGCGCACCCGGGCGTCGACAAGGTCGCGTTCACCGGGTCCACCGAGGTCGGCAAGAAGATCGTCCAGGCCGCCGCGGGCAACCTGAAGAAGGTCTCGCTCGAGCTGGGCGGCAAGTCCCCGAACGTCATCTTCTCCGACGCGGACGTGGACGCCGCGATCGCCGGCGCCGCCCAGGGGATCTTCTTCAACCAGGGCGAGGTCTGCTCGGCGGGCTCGCGCCTCTACGTCCAGCGCGATCGCTTCGACCAGGTCGTCGAGGGCGTCTCCAACGCGGCGAAGGCCATCAAGCTCGGCCACGGCCTCGACGCCGACACCGAGATGGGGCCGCTCGTCTCCCAGGAGCAGTTCGACCGCGTCACCGGCTACCTCGACCGCGGCGCCGCGCAGGGCGCGCGGGCGACCGTCGGCGGCAAGGCGGTCGACGGGCCGGGCTTCTTCGTCGAGCCGACGGTGCTCGTGGACGCCGGCCACGACGACGACGTCGTGCGCGAGGAGATCTTCGGGCCCGTGATCGCCGCGCTGCCGTTCGACGACGTCGACGACCTCGCGCGGCGCGCCAACGACAGCGAGTACGGCCTCGCCGCCGGCGTCTGGACGCGCGACATCTCCAAGGCGCACCAGCTCGCCAAGCGCATCAAGGCGGGCACGGTGCACCTCAACACCTACCACGTGTTCAGCGCCGAGCTGCCGTTCGGCGGCTTCAAGCAGTCGGGCTGGGGGCGGGAGATGGGCGAGGAGGTCCTGGCCAACTACCTGGAGACCAAGACGGTCATCGCCCAGCTGTAGCCGAGACGGCGCCCCTCACCCGTCGCAGCGGTGGGGGGCGTCGTCGACCTTCGTGCGGGGGCGCCCGAAGAAGACGTCGGTGTGCCCGGCGTAGGTGAGCTTCCCCGAGAGGAACGACGCGGGCATGCGGAAGACGCCGGTGAGCTTCGCCGTGGCGGTCGACTTCGCGACGCGCAGGCCCTTGCGGATGGCGATCGTGTCGAAGAGCTGGACGCCGTCGGCGGTGAAGCCCTTGATCGACGACCCGGCGACGGTGAAGCACAGCGTGAGGCCGTGCGGCGTGGTGCCGTAGTAGCGGCCCTGCTTGGCCCGCGCTCCCAGCGCGGAGGCCGGCGCGACGGCGGCGGCCACGGCGGTGACCACGGCGAGGGCGGCGATCGAGCGGCGCATGGCGCCGACCCTACGGCCCACGCCGGCGGCCGGGCAACCGACCATCGGTCCGCTCCTCGGGACCGCGTACGCTGCGTCGGGCATGCCCCGCCGCCTGCTCATCCTCGGCTCGACCGGCTCGATCGGCACCCAGGCGCTCGACATCCTCGAGCACTCCGACGAGCTCGAGCTGGTCGGCCTCTCGGCCGAGCGCTCGTGGGAGCAGCTGGTCGAGCAGGCGACGCGGCTGGGCGTGCGGCGGATCGCCCTGGCCGACCGCGACGCCGGCGCGCGTGCGGCCGAGGCGTGGACGGACGGCGAGGTGCTCGTCGGCGCCGAGGGGCTGGTCGAGCTCGTCGTCTCCAGCGGCGCCGACCTCGTGCTCAACGCACTCGTCGGCTCGGCCGGGCTCGGCCCCACCGTCGCGACGCTCGGCGAGGGCATCGACCTCGCGCTCGCCAACAAGGAGTCGCTCGTCGTCGGCGGCGAGCTCGTCACCGCGCTGGCCGAGGCCACCGGCGCCGCGCTGATCCCCGTGGACTCCGAGCACACCGCGCTGCACCAGCTCATGGCCGGGCTGCCCGTCGGCGCCGTCGAGCGGCTCGTGGTCACCGCGTCGGGCGGCCCCTTCCGCGGCCGCACGCGCGCGCAGCTGGCCGGCGTGACGGTGCAAGAGGCGCTCCAGCACCCGACCTGGGCGATGGGCGGCAAGATCACCATCGACTCCGCGACCCTCATGAACAAGGGCCTGGAGGTCATGGAGGCCCACCACCTCTTCGGCACGCCGTACGAGCGCATCGACGTGCTCGTGCACCCGCAGTCGATCGTCCACGGGATGGTCGACCTCGTCGACGGCGCGTCGCTGGCCCATCTCGGCCGGCCCGACATGCGGATCGCGATCTCCTACGCGCTGCACCATCCCGATCTCGCGCCGCTGCCCTCGCGGCGGCTGCGCTTGGAGGAGATCGGGTCGCTGACCTTCGAGCCGGTCGACGTCGACGCGTTCCCGTGCCTGCGGCTCGCCCGCGAGGCCGCGATCGCCGGCGGGACCGCGCCCTGCGTGCTGAACGCCGCCAACGAGGTCGCCGTCCACGCGTTCCTCGCCGGTCAGCTGCCCTTCCTCGGGATCCCCGCCGTGATCGAGGAGACCCTCGCGGTCCTCGGCGCCGAGCCGGTGCGCGCGTTCGAGTCGCTCTACGAGGCCGATCGCGCGGCGCGGCGCGAGGCGGCCGAGCGGGTCGCCGAGCGCGTCGCCTGAGCGCGCTTTAGGCGCGCGTCAGGACGGGACGTCTACCCTCGGCTCAGCCCATGTCGTGGTTCTTGGCCTTCTGCGGCTTCGCCGCCTTGATCATCCTCCACGAGTTCGGCCACTTCATCGCGGCGAAGGCCGTCGGCATGCGGGTGGAGAAGTTCTCGCTGTTCTTCGGTCCGATGCTGGTCAAGGCCCGGCGCGGCGAGACGACGTACGGCATCGGCCCGATCCCGCTCGGCGGCTACGTGAAGATCACCGGGATGAACCCGGCGGAGGAGATCCCCGACGACGTCGCGCACCGGGCCTACTACCGCCAGCCGGTGTGGAAGCGGATCGTCGTGATCGCGGCCGGGCCGGCGATGAACTTCCTGCTGGCGTTCCTGATCCTCTGGGGGCTGTTCGCCGTCCACGGCACGAGCGAGCTGAGCCACCGCGTCGAGTCGGTCGAGCGCAACCAGCCGGCGACCGGCGTGCTGCAGGCCGGCGACCGGATCGTCGCCGTCGACGGCGTGCGCGACGTCAACCGGTTCTCCGAGCAGATCTCCAGCCATCGGTGCGCGGGCGAGCCGACCGGCGGCTGCCGCGCCACCACGCCGGCGACGATGACGATCGTCCGCGACGGCCGCGAGCGGACGGTGCGGATCACTCCCGTCTACGACGATGCCCTCGGGCGCACGCGCGTCGGCTTCGCCTTCGGCGCCGACAACGTGCCGGTCTCCGCTGGCGCGGCGGCCGGCGACAGCCTCACCGCGATGTGGGACGTCACCTCGGGCACGGTCACCGCGATCGGCAAGATCTTCTACGACTCCAAGGCCCGCGGGGAGGTCTCCGGCGTCGTCGGCTCCTACGAGGCCACGCGCCAGTCGTTCGAGCTGTCGACGACGCGGGCGCTGCTGATCCTCGCGTTCATCTCGCTGTCGCTGGCCGTCGTGAACCTGTTCCCGTTCCTGCCGCTCGACGGCGGCCACATCTTCTGGGCGCTGGCCGAGAAGGTCAGCGGCCGCCCGATCCCCTTCGCCGTCATGGAGCGGGCGGGCTTCGTCGGCTTCGCGCTGGTCGCGATGCTGTTCGTGCTCGGCCTGTCCAACGACATCGGCCGATTGACCGGCGACGGGCTCGGCATCCGGTAGGCTCGCCATCAGCCCGCGGGTCGAGGGGCTCGTGGGAGGGAGGAGGACCCCATGGAGCCGACCACCGCCGTGCGTCGCCCGTCCGCGCTGGACGCCTCGAGCATCCCCGAGGCCCTGCGCATCACCGCCGACGAGCGCGCCGACCGGATCGCCCTCCGCACCCAGGGCGGCACGACCGAGTGGACGTGGGCGCAGCTGCGCGCGCGATCCGACACCCTCGCCGCCGGGCTCGCGCGGCTCGGGGTGCGCCGGGGCGATCGCGTCGGGCTGCTGCTCTCCAACCGCCCGGAGTTCCACCTCGCCGACCTGGCGATCGCGACGCTCGGCGCGACCCCGTTCTCGATCTACGCCACCGCCGCGCCCGAGCAGGTCGCCTACGTGCTGGACGACGCGGGCGCGCGAGTCCTCGTCGCCGAGCAGGCGCTCCTGGAGCTCGCGCTGCGGGCTCGCGCCCAGGTGCCCGGGCTGGAGCGGCTGATCGTCGTCGACGGCGACGCCCCCGCGGGCGCGCTCACCCTCGACGAGGTCCTCGCCCAGCCGGATCCCGAGTTCGACACGCAGCGCTCGATCGCCCTGATCGACGCCCACGACCTGGCCACGCTGATCTACACCTCGGGCACGACCGGTCCGCCGAAGGGCGTGCAGCTCAGCCACCGCAACGTGCTGGCCGCCGCGCGGGCGATCCACGCCGTGGTCCCGCTGCCCACCGAGGGCCGCGTGATCTCGTGGCTGCCGGCGGCGCACATCGCGGAGCGCATCGCCCACCACTACTTGCCGATCCTGTGCGGCGCGCAGGTGACCTGCTGCACCGATCCGCGCCAGATCGCCGCGGCGCTCGCGGAGGTGCACCCGTCGTTCTTCTTCGCGGTCCCGCGCGTGTGGGAGAAGCTCAAGGCCGGGCTGGAGGCGATGGTGGCGGGGCTGCCCGACGAGCGGCGCGCCGCCGCCGAGGCGGCGCTGGCCGCCGCGGTGCGCAAGGTCCGGCTCGAGCAGGCCGGCGAGCCGGTGCCGGCGGAGCTGGCGGCGGCGGTCGCGGCCGCCGATGCGCAGCTGTTTGCGCCGATCCGCGCGCAGCTCGGACTGGACGCGCTCGAGGCCGTCAACGTCGGCGCGGCGCCGACGCCGCTCGCGGTGCTCGAGTTCTTCCACGCGATCGGCATCCCGGTGGGCGAGCTGTGGGGGATGTCGGAGACCTGCGCGGCGGGCTGCATCAACCCGCCCGAGCGGATCAAGCTCGGCACGGTCGGACCGCCGTCGCCGGGCATGGAGGCGCGGCTGGCCGACGACGGCGAGCTGCTCGTCCGCGGCGACATGGTGATGGTCGGCTACCGCAACCAGCCCGAGCGCACCGCCGAGGCGATCGACGCCGACGGCTGGCTGCACACCGGCGACGTCGCCACGATCGACGCCGACGGCTACGTCTCGATCGTCGACCGCAAGAAGGAGCTCATCATCAACGCCGCCGGCAAGAACATGTCGCCGGCCAACATCGAGGCGACCGTCAAGGCCGCCTCGCCGCTCATCGGCCAGTGCGCGGTCTTCGGCGACGGGCGACCGTTCAACGTCGCGCTGATCGTCCTCGACGCGGACTTCGCGCCGACGTGGGCGGCGCGGGAGGGGATCGAGGTGGCCGAGCCGGCCGCGCTGGCCGGCCATGACGCGGTGCGCGACGCCGTCCAAGCGGCGGTCGACGCGGCCAACGAGCACCTCTCCCGGGTCGAGCAGGTCAAGCGGTTCCACCTCGTCCGCGGCGACTGGCTGCCCGGCGGCGACGAGCTGACGCCGACGATGAAGCTGAAGCGGCGGCCGATCGCGCAGAAGTACGCGGCGGAGATCGAGGCCTTGTACGGCTAGGGCGCCCAGGCCGCGCGGACGCGTTCGATCTCGGCGTGGCCCTGCCGGCGCCCGGCGCGGGCGCACGGCTGGATCCGCGCCGGATCGAGGCCGCCGACCCCGCCGATCGCGGCGGACGCGTCGGCGTCCGGCTCGATGACGACGACGCGGGCGCCGGACTCGCGCAGCGCGGCGAGCTCGACGTCGAGCGCCGTGCGGCTGAGCGGCCCTGCACCGGTCGGCCCGGGGCAGTGGTCGACGAACACGAGCACGACGTCGTGGCCGGCGGCCAGCGCGGCGTTCGTGGCCGAGCCGGTGCCGCCGTCGACGTAGGGGCGCCCGTCGAGGTGCACCGGCGGGAAGACCTGCGGCACCGCGGTGCTGGCGGCGACCGCGCGGGCGATCGGCACCCGGTCGTCCTCGCGCACGATGCGGATCGTGCCGTCGAGCGCGTCGACCGCGGTGACGCCGAAGGCCGGACCGGGCCACCGCCGCAGGAGGAGGAACGCGTGGATGAGCGCGACGTACGCGCGCTCGGGCATCGTGGCGGCGCGCAGGGCCGCGGCGCCGGCCCGGGCGCGCTGCTCGGCGCTCGTCGGCCCGGCGTCGTGCCAGGTCTCGGCCAGCCGCGCGACGGCCGGCGCATCCGGCTTCGGCAGCGTCCCGTAGACGCGCAGCAGCGCGGAGCGCGCGGGGACCCGCTCGTTGCCGAGGAAGCGGTCGAGGCGGCCGAGGTCGCGTCCGGCGGCGAGCTGGGCGCCGACGACGCTGCCGGCCGACGTGCCGAGGATCAGGTCGGCGTCGGCGAGCGCGATCCCCGCCCGCTGCAGCGTCGCGATCACGCCGGTCAGCCAGGCGATCCCGGTGAGCCCGCCGCCGCCGAGCACCACCGCGCGCGTCGGGCGATCGCTCACCGAGCAGCCTCCCGCCGGGGCGCGGCCGCCGCGGGTGAGGACCCGCGGGGTCTCATCCCGCCACGTGACGCCGCGTGACGTCCGCGGGCGTGGGCGCGCCGAGCATCGTCAGCCCGAGCTCCAGCTCGCCGCGCAGCAGCTCGAGCATGCGGCGCACGCCGGCCTCGCCGCCGACGGTCAGCCCCCACAGCACCGGGCGGCCGACGAGCACCGCGCGGGCGCCGAGCGCGAGCGCGACGAGCACGTCGGTTCCGCGGCGGATCCCGCCGTCGACGAGCACCTCGATCCGCCCGCCGACCGCGTCGACGATCTCGGGGAGCAGGTCGATCGTCGCGGCGACCGAGTCGAGCTGGCGCCCGCCGTGGTTGGACACGACGATCGCCGCGGCGCCGTGCTCGCAGGCCAGCTCGGCGTCCTCGGCGGTCTGGATCCCCTTGAGGATCAGCGGGATCTCGAGCTCGTCGGCGAGGTCGGCGACGTGCTCCCACGTCAGCGACGTGTCGACGAGCGAGAAGAACTCGGCGGGCGTCGGGCACGTCTCGCGGCCCATCGCCGCCCGGACCGCGGGCTGGTCGATCTCCGGCGGCACGGCGAAGCCCGTGCGGACGTCGCGCTCGCGGCGGCCGGCGCGCGGCGCGTCGACCGTGAGCATGGCGGCGCCGAAGCCGTGCTCGATCGCCTCGTCCAGCAGCGCCCGCGTCACGCCGCGGTCCTTGAAGACGTAGAGCTGGAACCAGCGCGGCGCGCCGGCCGGCGCGTGCTCGGCGACCTCCGACGGACGCGAGGAGGCCAGCGTCGACAGCGTGAAGACCGTCCCCGCCGCCGCGGCCGCGCGTGCGGTCGCCGGCTCGCCGTCGGGATGGGCCATCCGCTGGAGGGCGATCGGCGCCAGCAGCACCGGCAGGGAGACCTCGGCGCCGAGCACGGTCGTGGCCGTCGAGACGTCGCTGACGTCGACGAGGACGCGTGGGCGCAGGTGGTAGCGGGCGAAGGCGGCGACGTTGTCGCGCAGCGTGCGCTCGTCGCCGGCCCCGCCGGCGTAGTAGCCCCATGGTCCCGGGGCGAGCCGCTCGGCGGCGAGCCGCTCGAGGTCGGCAAGGTTGACGGCCTGATCCAAGCTCATGGCGCGCGGAACGCTATCCAGGACTTCGCCAGGGGGCCGATCCGCTCGGCCAGTAGCTGGGAGCCGGGCAGCAGGGCGGCCAGCTCGCCGCGGCGCAAGAGGGCGATCTCCTCCCAGTCGCCGGCCGCGCCGAGGCGCCAGTAGCGGCGGCGCAGCGCGACCGGGAGCCAGTGCGCGAACGGCAGGAGCGCATGCGGCTCGACCGGGAACGAGCAGGCGGGCGTCTGGACCCACCAGCCACGGGCGACGCGGCGTAGCTCGGCGGCGTACGCGGCGCGGTCGGCGGGCGCGAGGTGCTCGACGACGCTGGAGGAGTAGGCGAGGTCGAAGGCGCCGTCGGGGAACGGCAGCCGGCGCGTGGCGTCGGCGCGCACGAACGGCCCCGGGTAGCCGGGGCGGTCGGCGACGTCCACGCCGGTGATGTCGAGGTCGGGCGCGAGGCCGCGCAGGCCCAGCGCCCCGCAGCCGACGTCGACGATCCGCATCCCGGGCGCGCGGTCCGCGCCGGTCAGTGCGAGGAAGCGCTCGTGGCGCGCCGCGCGGGCGCGTTGCGCGAACGGCTCGGCGATCCGGGCCAGGGGCCCGCGGGCGGTGGCATAGACGTTCACAAGCGCTCGGGTCCGGTTCCTACACTACGAACGACATGGCGTCCGAGCGACAGATCCACGTCGGCGGCGTGCCGATCGGGGGCGGGGCCCCCGTCGCCGTCCAGACGATGACCAAGACGGAGACGGCCAACCTGCAGGCCACGCTGGACCAGATCCGCCGCGTCGCCGACGCCGGCGCCGACCTCGTGCGCTGCGCCGTCCCGCGGGAGCAGGACGTCGAGGCGCTGAAGACGATCGTGCGCGAGTCGCCGATCCCGGTCATCGCCGACATCCACTTCAACCACACCCTGGCCCTGAAGGCGCTGGACGCCGGCGCGCACTGCGTCCGCCTGAACCCGGGCAACATCGGCGGGCCCGACAAGGTCGCCGAGGTCATCGCCAAGGCGCGCGAGCTCGGCACCCCGATCCGCGTCGGCGTCAACTCCGGCTCGCTGCCCAAGCACCTGCGTGAGCTCGAGTACACCAACCCGGTCGAGGCGCTCGTCACGGCGGCGACCGAGACGGTGGAGCTCATGGAGCGCCTGGACTTCACGAACTTCAAGATCTCGATGAAGTCCACCTCGGTCCCGAACACGATCGCGTCCAACCGCCTGCTCGCGCAGCGGATCCCGTATCCGCTGCACCTCGGGGTGACCGAGGCGGGCACGAAGTGGTCGGGCTCGCTGAAGAGCGCGGTCGGCCTCGGGACGCTGCTGGCCGACGGGATCGGCGACACGATCCGCATCTCGCTCTCCACCTTCCACGCGGAGGAGGAGGTCAAGGTCGCCTGGGAGATCCTCAAGGCGCTGAAGCTGCGCGAGCGCGGGCCGGTGCTCATCGCCTGCCCGACCTGCGGGCGGCTGCAGTTCGACATGGACTCGGTCGTCGCCGAGGTCGAGCGGCGCCTGGAGGCCTACGAGGACCCGATCGAGGTCTCGATCCTCGGCTGCGCGGTCAACGGCATCGGCGAGGCCCGCCATGCCGACTTCGGGATCACCGGGGCCAAGGACATGGGGATGATCTACTCGAAGGGCGAGCCCCTCAAGAAGGTCGCCACCGAGGACCTGGTCGACGAGCTGTTCGCCGAGATCGACCGCTACTACGCGGCCGGCAAGCAGGTCGTGCGCGACGAGGCCGCCGCCGCCGAGGCCGCGGCGTGGCTCGCCGAGGAGGAGGACGCCACCGCGATGACGCCCGAGCGGCTCGCCGCCCTGGAGGCCGAGAAGGCCCGCCAGGAGGCCGACGCGGCGGCGCTCGTCGACGAGGCGTCCTCGCCGGTCGCCGGCCGCCGCTTCACGCGCGCGTAGCCGCCGGCGCGCGCCGCGGCGTCGCCGCCGCGTAGGCTTCGACGACCGATGCACCGACAGTCGCAGCTCTTCCTCCCCACGGAGCGCCAGCCGCCGGCCGACGCCGAGGCGCTCTCGCACAAGCTCATGGTCCGGGCCGGGCTCATCCGCCAGGTCGGGGCCGGCCTGTACTCGTGGCTGCCGGCGGGCTGGCGCGTCCACGAGCGGATCGTGCAGATCGTGCGCGAGGAGCTCGACGCGATCGGCGGCCAGGAGCTGCTGATGCCGGTGCTCGTGCCGGCCGAGCTGTGGAAGCGCACGGGGCGCTACGGGATCGACGAGCTGTTCAAGCTCGAGGATCGCAAGGGCGCCGAGCTGGTGCTGTCGATGACGCACGAGGAGGTCGTCACCACCCACGTCGCGCAGGTCGTGCGCTCCTATCGCCAGCTGCCGCTGGTGCTCTACCACTTCCAGGTCAAGGAGCGCGACGAGCCGCGTCCGCGCGCCGGCGTCCTGCGCACGCGCGAGTTCATCATGAAGGACTCCTACAGCTTCGACCGCGACGCGGAGGGGCTGGAGGTCAGCTACGCCAAGCACGTCGAGGCCTACGACCGGATCTTCGAGCGCCTCGGCATCGCGTGGTACCGCGTGGAGTCCGACGTGGGGATGATGGGCGGCACCGCGGCGCACGAGTACATGGCGCCGTGCGGGGCGGGAGAGGACGAGGTCGCGCTCGCGCCCGGCTACGCGGCGAACGTCGAGGTCGCCAGCGCGCAGCCGCGGGCGGTCCCGGCACTGGACGGATCGCTCGACGGGCAGCTCCACACGCCCGGCATGACGACGATCGAGGCGGTCGCGGCCGAGCTGGGCGTCGACCACGGCAACCTGCTCAAGGCGTTCCCGGTGGTGACCGACACGCGGGGCCTGGTCATGGTCTTCGTGCGCGGCGACCACCAGGTCAACGACGTCAAGCTGCGCAACGCGCTGCGCGAGCCATTCCGTCCGGCGAGCGCGCAGGAGCTGGAGGCGGCGGGGCTGATCGCCGGCTACATGGGGCCGCGCGCGGACGTGCCCGCGCTCTACGACGCCGCGGTCGTCGCGGGCCGCTACGTGGCGGGAGCCAACCGCCTCGACCATCACGCGGTCGTGTCCGTCGAGGCGGGCGAGCGGGTCGACGTGCGCCGCGTCGAGGCCGGCGACACCGTGGACGGCCACCCGATCACCATCGAGTCCGCGATCGAGGCCGGCAACATCTTCAAGCTCGGCACGCGGTACTCCGAGCCGCTGGGCGCGACCTACCTCGACGAGCAGGGGCAGGAGCAGCTCGTCTGGATGGGGTGCTACGGGTTCGGGCCGGCGCGCGTCGCCGCCGCGGCGATCGAGCAGTTCGCCGACGAGCACGGCATCTCGTGGCCGAAGGCGATGGCGCCGTGGGACGTCCACGTCGTCGCGCTGGGCGGCGACGAGGAGCTGGCCGCGGCCGAGGCGCTGGCGGGCGAGATCGAGGCCGCCGGGCTGTCGGTGCTCCTCGACGACCGTCCGCTGCGCCCGGGCGAGAAGTTCGCCGACGCCGAGCTGCTCGGCTGCCCGCTGCGCCTGACGGTCGGCAAGCGCGCGCTGGAGTCCGGCGCCGCGGAGGTCCAGGTCCGCCGCGGGCGCGAGGCGCGCGATGGGGGCGTGCCCCTGCGCGGCGGCGGCCAGGCGGTGGCCGAGCTGTGGGCAAGCCTCCCCTGACGTTCCGCCGGCTGACCGGCCTGGACCGGTCCGGCCCGCCACCGCCCCAGACCCAGGCCGGTCAGCCGCTGCGGCCGTGGACGATCCCCAACGCGATCGTCTTCGTCCGGGCCGCGCTGATCCCGGTCTTCCTCGCCGTCGGGCTGTCGTCGGACTCGGGGACCGGGCCGCTGGTGGCCGGGCTCTTCCTCGTCATCACGCTCGGCGACTACGCCGACGGGATCGCGGCGCGGGTCACCGGCCAGTACAGCCGCCTCGGGGCGCTGCTGGACCCGGCGGTCGACCGGGCGATCATCCTCGCCGGCGTGGTCGTCTGCTGGAAGTTCGAGCTGCTGCCGCGCTGGGCGATCCTGGTCCTCGCCGGGCGCGAAGCGTTCATGCTGGCGGTCGGGCCGCTGGCCATCCGGCGCGGGGTCGAGCTGGCGATCAACTGGCCCGGCCGCTGGTCGGTGTGGCCGCTCATGGGCTCGGTGGTGCTCGCGCTGTGCGGCGTCGAGACGATCCCCACGCTGCTGCTGTACCTGGGGCTCGTCCTCTCGATCTGGGCGACGGTGCTCTACGCGCGCTCCGCCATCCGTCAACTGGGGAAACCCTCAATCTCAGCTTGACGGTGGGGGAGAATGGGCTATGCTCGCCAGCCTCCGCTCTCTCCGTTTGGTAGGAGTCACCCCATGGACACGTTCCCCGACCTCGGATCGCTCTCGGACCAGGAGCTCAAGGACCTCATCCAGCAGCTCACCGAGGAGGAGGTCGACATCTCCTACAAGCGCCGGATCCTGCACGGCAAGATCGACATCCTGCGCGCGGAGCTGGTCAACCGGCTGCGCAAGAAGCACGAGGGCGGCGAGGAGGTCATCACCGGCGACGACGTGCGTCGCCTGACCGACATCCTGGCGGGCCGCACCGGCGACGAGCCGACGGCGTAGGCCGCGCGCGGGAGGAAGCTCGGGAGCTCATGGCGCTGCACTGTCCGGAATGCGGCTTCGTCAACGCCGACGGAGCGAACTACTGCCAGAAGTGCGGGGCGTTCCTCGGCGGCGGCGAGGCTGGGCGTGGCGGCAACGACCCGGTGACCGCGACCTACCGCGTCGGCGACACCGGTGAGCTCATCCCGGTCGACCTCGACGCGGCCGCGTCGCAGGGCCCCGTGCTCGTGATCCGCTCCGGGGGCGGCCGGACCGGCGAGTCGTTCCCGCTCGACCGCGACCGCATGACGATCGGCCGCCGCCCGGACTCCGACGTCTTCCTCGACGACGTGACGGTCTCGCGCGACCACGCGCTGCTCGTGCGCCGCGGCAGCGACCTCTACCTCGACGACCTCGGGTCGCTGAACGGGTCCTACGTCAACCGGCGGCGGATCGAGTCCCATCGCCTCGAGGACGGCGACGAGCTGCAGATCGGCAAGTACAAGCTGACGTTCCTGCAGCGGTGACCGTCGTGGATCAGCCCGAGCTCGAGCTGCCCGCCGACGACGCCGCGTCCGCGAGCGCGCCCCTGCGCGAGAAGGCGATGACGATCGGCGCGGTGACGAAGGCGCTGCAGCAGGAGTTCCCGGACATCTCGATCTCGAAGATCCGCTACCTCGAGGACCAGAAGCTGCTGGCCCCACGGCGCACGCCGGGCGGCTACCGGCTCTACACGCCCTCGGACGTCGCCCGGCTGCGGACGATCCTGCGCCTGCAGCGCGACGAGTTCCTGCCGCTGCGGGTCATCCGCCAAGAGCTCGCGTCGGGGCGCGCGACCGAGGCCGAGGTGCCGGCCGTCGGCGACGGCCATCGCGCCGCGCGCCGTCCGTCGGTGAGCGTGACCGAGCGCGGGGCGCTGTACTCGCTGGAGGACGTCGTCGAGGAGACGCGCGCCGACCCGGCGCTCGTGCGCGAGCTCGAGGAGTACGGCGTGATCAAGGGCGAGCAGCGCGGCGGCGTGAAGTACTACGACGAGACCGAGCGCGAGATCGTGCGGGCGGTGACCGAGCTGGCGCGCTACGGCGTCGGCGGGCGCAACCTGCGCGTCTTTCGCACGTCGGCCGATCGCGAGGCGCAGCTGCTGCAGCAGATCCTCGCCCCGGCGCTGCGCTCGCGCAACCCGCAGCGGCGCAAGGAGGCTGTCGAGGCGCTCGAGAACCTCGCCGCGGTGACGAGCCACCTCAAGCACCTGCTGCTGGTCCGCGACCTGCGGACGATCGTCGGCTGAGGCGGTCGGCTGGCGATGCCCATCGCGCGGGCCCGGCGCACCGTGGCGGCCCCGCCCGCGGCAGTCTGGGGACTGGTCGCCGATCCGCGCCAGCTGCCGCGCTGGTGGCCGCAGGCGCTGCGCGTGGAGGACGTCGGCGCGGGCGGCTTCACGCTCGTGCTGCTGAGCGGCCGTGGGCGCGAGGTGCGCGCGGACCAGCGGATCGTCGCCAGCGAGCGGCCGCGACGGCGGGCGTGGGCGCTGGAGGTCGCCGGGACGCCGTTCGCGGCGGTCTTCGCGGCCAGCCGGACCGAGGTCGCGCTGGCGGCGGTCGACGGCGGGACCGAGGTGCGGCTGGAGCTGCACCAGAAGCTGCGCGGCGGGGCGCGGCTCGGCGCCCCGCTGGTGCGCCGGGCGTCGCGCCGGCAGCTGCGGCGGGCGCTGGCGGCGCTGGCGGGCGAGCTGGAGCGCGCGTCAGCGTAGGCTGCCGCGCAGGACGACGGTGCCGGGCGTGGTGGGGCTGCCGCTCGTCTCGCGGGTGAGCTCGATGCGCCGGTAGCTGGCGGCGTCCTCGGGCAACGTGGTCGAGCCGCCGAAGCGGCCGTTGCGTCCGACGCGGGCCTCGGAGAACCCCAGCAGCGACGTCTTGCCGTCCCTGCCGCCGGTGAGCCAGAGGGCGTAGCGGTCGGCCTTCGTGTTGGGCCGCAGCCCCTGGGCCTGGACCTGGACGGCGTGGTCCTTGCCATCGGTGAAGAACTGGGCGACCCCGAGCGTCTTGCGCGCGCCGGACGGCGACGTCATGTTGACCTGCGCCTCGACCTGGATCTGGCCGGTCGTGGACGTGGTCGAGGTCGGCGTCGTGGCCCCGGCGGTCGAGCGAGGCTCGCCGTCGTCGCCGTCCGAGAGCACGATCACGAGGACGACCGCGACGACCGCGGCGATCCCGAGCAGGAGCAGCGCGCCGCCGAGCCGCGACGCCCGCGGGCGAGCGGTCGCGTCGTCGTCGGCGGGGCCGAAGCCGGGGAGGGAGGGGGTGGACCGGGCCGGCGGGCCCTCGGCGCCGGCGGCGGTCGCCGTCCCGGACGCCGCCGCTCGCGGCTCCAGGCCGCCGGCGCGCAGCGCTTGCGCGGCGTTCGCCGCCCACGCGCGTGCGGCGGGGTCGCCGGCCATCAGCGCCTGCGCCGCAGCGGCGTCGCCCTGACCGAGGAGCCAGTCGGTCAGCGTGGTGCGCGCGCCGTCGTCCAGGCCGCCTGGTGCTGCCAGCGCGGCCAGCGCCGCGGCGGCCCGGTCGCGGACCGCCGAGGGGTCGATGCGCAGCGTGCCGGCGAGCTCGTCGTAGCTGCGACCCTGCTTGAGCAGGAGCTGGAGGACCGCGCGCTGATCGGGGCTGAGATCGTCGACGCCGGGCACGGGCGGGCTAGGCTAGCGCGCCCATGCTCGAGGACCCGCCGATTCCCTGGGACCGCAGCTTCGACGCGCTCTACGGCCTGCAGATCGACGAGATCACCGAGGAGCGCGTCACGGCGCGAGTGCCCGTTCGCGACGACATCAAGCAGCCGATGGGCCTCGTCCACGGCGGCATCTACGCATCGATCGCCGAGTCGCTCGCCTCGCTGGGCACCGCGATCGGCGTCCAGCCCGACGGGCGCACGGCGCAGGGCCTGGCCAACCAGACGAGCTTCCTGCGGCCGATCCTCGACGGGACCGTCCACGCCGAGGCGATCCGGCGCCACCGCGGGCGCACGACCTGGGTCTGGGACGTCGAGATCACCGACGACGACGGCCGGCTCTGCGCCGTCTCACGGATGACGATCGCGGTGCGCGGGCCCCGGGGCAGCTAGCCCCGGTACCGGTTCGTGATCGGCATCCGCCGGTCGCGGCCGAACGCACGGGTCGTGATCTTGATCCCGGGCGGCGCCTGGCGGCGCTTGTACTCGGCCAGGTCCACCAGACGGATGACCCGATCGACGTCCTCGGCCGGCAGCCCGCGCGCGATCAGCTCCTCGCGGCCGAGGTCCTGCTCGACGTAGCCCTCGAGGATGCGGTCAAGCAGCGCGTAGGGCGGTAGCGAGTCCTGGTCGCGCTGATCGGGCCGCAGCTCCGCCGACGGCGCGCGGTCGATGATCGAGCGCGGCAGCCCGCGGTGCTCGGCCAGTCGGTAGACGAGCGTCTTCGGGCAGTCCTTGATGACCGCGAAGCCGCCCGCCATGTCGCCGTAGAGCGTCGAGTAGCCGACCGACATCTCCGACTTGTTGCCGGTCGTCAGCACCAGCCAGCCGAACTTGTTGCTGAGCGCCATGAGCAGGTTGCCGCGGATGCGGGCCTGCAGGTTCTCCTCGGTGATGTCGGGCTCGCGCCCGGCGAACGCCTCGGCGAGCATCCGGTCGTAGCCCGCCATCGCGTCGGCGATCGAGAGCTCGTGGCAGGCGATCCCCAGCTCGGCGGCGAGCGCGCGGGCGTCGTCCTGGGTGCCCGACGACGAGTACGGCGACGGCATGACGACGGCGGTGACCTGCGCGGCGCCGAGCGCGTCGACGGCGATCGCCGCCACCAGTGCGGAGTCGATCCCGCCCGACAGCCCGAGCACGACGTGACGGAAGCCGTTCTTGGCGACGTAGTCGCGCAGGCCCAGGACGAGCGCCGCATAGATCTCGGCCTCGATCGGCTCCAGCGGCGCCGCGATCGGGGGCTCGGGGGCGACGGAGCTGGTCGGGGCCGGCACGGGCGCGGGGGCGGGCAGGCGCGCGAGCGTCGGCACATGGCCGGCACGGCCGGCGCGCCGCACCCCCGGCCGGTGCGAGGTGTCGCGCAGCCGCGCCTGCGCCCCGGCGCCGAGGTCGACGTCGACGACGAGCAGCTCCTCGACGAACTGCCCGGCGCGCGCCAGGACCCGGCCGGTGTGGTCGCAGACGAACGACTGGCCGTCGAAGACGAGCTCGTCCTGCCCGCCGACCAGCGCGCAGAACGCGAAGACCGCGAGCGAGTCGCGGGCCCGCTGGGCCACCATCCGCTCGCGCTCCAGGCCCTTGCCGGCGTGGTAGGGCGAGGCGGTGAGGTTGAGGATCAGCGTCGCGCCGGCGGCCGCCTCGTCGCTGGCGGGCGGCCCCGGCTCCCAGATGTCCTCGCAGATCGTGATCCCGACGCGCAGGTCGCCGAGCTCGACGATCCCGCCGCCCGCGCCGACCTGGAAGTAGCGCTGCTCGTCGAAGACGCCGTAGTTGGGCAGCAGCACCTTGCGGTAGATCGCCTGCACCGCACCGTCGGCGCAGATCGCGGCCGCGTTGAAGACGTCCTCGGCCCGCTCGGGGAAGCCGATCACCGCGACGTGGCCGTCGGTGGCGGCGGCGACGCGGTCCAGCGCGGCGCGCGCGTCGCGCAGGAAGTGCTCCTTGAGCAGCAGGTCCTCGGGCGGGTAGCCGGTGATCGCCAGCTCGGGGAAGAGCGACAGCTGGGCGCCGGCCGCGCGGGCGGCCTCGATCCCGGACCGGATCTTCGCCTCGTTGCCGGCGAGGTCGCCGACCGTCGTGTTGATCTGATGCAGCGCCAGGCGCAGGTTGCGATCGCTCACGGCTACATCATGGCGCGGTCGTCTGCGTGACCGGCGGGCGGTCGAGCGCGCCGTGGTCGCGCGACTGCAGCCACACGAGGAAGCCGATGACGCCCACGGCGGCGACGAGCACCGCGAGCACGACCGCGAGCGCCTGTCTCACGAGGCCGTCACCCGCGTGAAGCGGCCGTTGGCCGAGCGTGCGCGGCGGGGCCGCGGGGCCGGGCGCGGTCGCACGCCTGCGGCGGCGGCGAGCGCGGCGATCGACTCCTCGACCATCCCCGCGAGCGCGGTGAGGTCGGGGAGCGCGTCGAGGTCGGCGAGGAGTCCGAATCCCATCCGTCCGTTGTAGCTCATGACGGCGACGCCGACCGCCTGGTGCTCGGCCAGCGGGACGACCGGATAGATCGCCCGCAGCGGCCGGCCGCGCAGGGAGAGCTCGAGCTGCGGCCCCGGCACGTTGGTGACGACGACGTTGAAGAGCCGCTGACGCGCCTGCGCCCGCGCCGCCTGGCTGATGATCGTCGGCGGCGCGAAGTCGGTCAGCTCGGTGAGCACCTGTGCGCCGACCGCTTCGTGGGAGGCCTTCACGTGCGCCATCGCCGCGCTGATGCGGGCGTAGGCGACGGCGGGGTCGGTCTCGCCGACCGGCAACGGCGCCCAGACCGCGGCGATCTGGTTGCCGAGCGCGCCGCGGTCGTCGGCCGCCCGCACCGACACGGGCACCAGCGCCTTCAGCTCGAGGCCGTGCGTGCGGTGGCCGTGCGCGCGCAGGTGGCGGCCGAGCGCGCCGGCGACCACGGTCAGGACCGCGTCGTTCACGGTGCCGCCCAGCGCGTGCTTGATCGCCTTGAGCGTCTCGAGCTCGGCATCGACCCACTCGTAGCGGCGATGCGGGCCGATGCGCACGTTGTACGGCGTGCGTGGCGCGGGCTCGACGCCCGCCCACGCGAAGGCGCCGACCTCGGCCAGTCGCCGCCCCACGCGCCCGGCCGCGCGGCGCGGGGCGCGCGCCGCCGCCCGCAGGCCGCGGCCGAGCTCCGCCGGGACGAACGCGCGCTCCAGCAGCGCCTCGGCCAACAGCTGGGCCGCCGACGGCAGCGGCCGCGGGATCCACGGCGTGGCCGGCCGCGGCGGCGGCGCCGGATCGGGCGACGTGTCGAACAGCACCGAGGTGATGTCGACGCCCGAGATCCCGTCGGCGAGCGCGTGGTGGGTCTTGCCGATCACGGCGAAGCGCCCGCCGTCGAGCCCCTCGACGAGCCACAGCTCCCACAGCGGCTTGCTGCGGTCCAGGCGCTGCGAGCACACGCGGCCGGCGAGCTGCTTGAGCTGGGCCTCGTCGCCCGGGCTCGGCAGCGCGGTGTGGCGCAGGTGGTAGCGGATGTTGAAGGAGGGATCGTCGACCCAGACCGGCCGGCCCTGGCCCAGCGGCACCGTGGCCAGCCGCTGGCGGTAGCGCGGCACGAGCTCGAGCCGCTCGCGGAGGTGGTCGGCGAGCTCGACGTAGCCCGGCGGGGAGCCCTCGAACACGAGCACCTCGGCGACGTGCATGTGCGACTCACCTGCGCGCTCCAGGTGGAGGAAGGAGGCGTCCAGGCCCGTGAGGCGGTCGGGGTTGGGCACGCGCCGATTCTGGTGTGGAGCGGCGGCTTGGCAACCACCGCGCCGGCCGGGTGCAGCGGCCGGGGTGCGTAGCCTGTCGCGGGTGCCCGTGCCCGGTGAGCCCTTCGACGACCTCCTGCTCCCGTATCTGGAGCACGCCCGGACGCTCCTGCCCGCAGGGACGCCGTGGATCGACGCCCACACCCACACCGGCGCCAGCGACCCGGACGGCGTGACGGGGACCGACGCCGAGCTGCTCGCCGGGCTCGACCGCGCCGGCGTGGAGCGCGGCATCGTCTTCACCACCGCCGAGCCCGATGGCTACCCGCCGGCCAACGACCGGGTCCTCGCTGAGGCGGCGGCCAGCGGCGGCCGCCTCGTGCCGTTCGCGCGGATCGACCCCAACGCCGGCGACCCGCTCCCCGAGGCGCGCCGCTGCCTGGCCGCCGGCGCCCGCGGGTTCAAGCTCCATCCGCGCTCGGACGGGTTCGTGCTGTCGCATCCCGCCGTGGCGGCGCTGGTCGCCCTCGCCGACGCGGAGCGGCTGCCCGTGCTCGTCCACGCGGGCCGTGGGATCCCGGCGCTCGGGGACGACCTCGTCAGCCTCGCCCACCGCCACCCCGGTGCGGCGCTCATCCTCGCGCACGCCGGGATCAGCGACCTCAGCCGCGTCGCACCGGCCGCCAACGCGCTGGGCAACCTCTACTTCGACACTTCCTGGTGGCTGGTCTCCGATCTGCTCACGCTCTACGAGCTCGTCGATCCGTCGCGGATCCTGTTCGCCAGCGACATGCCCTACGGCTCGTGTCGCTTCGCCGCGCTGGCCTTCCTGCGCTGCGCCCGCGAGGTCGGACTGGGGCCGGAGGCGCTGGCCGCGATCGCGGGCGGCAACGCGCAGCGGATCCTCGACGGCGAACCGCCGGCGGACCTCGGCGGTCCCCCCGGCAAGGGATCGCTCGGCCCCCGGTGGCTGGCCGGCGAGCGGGTCGTCACCTACGCGGCGATCGCCGCCCAGCTCACGTTCCGCGAGGGCGATCCGACCGAGGCGCTGGCGCTGGCCCGCCTCGCGTGCCAGCTGCCGACCGGCGGCGCCGATCCCCCGGTCCTCGGTCCCGGCGGCTCAGACGGCGCGGGCTGGGGGACCGGCGGCGATGCCGCCGAGGGCGAGCTGCTCGCGACGATCGACGAGCTGCTCGTCCGCGCCCAGGAGCGCTCGGCGACCGATCCGGCCGATCGCTTCGGCCGTTCGATGCCGGCGCTGGCCGCGCAGCTGCTCGCCGGCACGCCGCGTGTCGGTGTGTGACGTCGCGCACACACGGACGGATCTCCGAGTCGACGGGCTACCCTCCGGCGAACAGTCGTTCGACGGCTGGCCGAATCGCTGCCCGTCCAGAGCGCAGCGAACGGGGGACCCACTTGTCGACGGCGATGCCGCCGGCGCCGGGGCGAATCGCGGGCTGATGCCCGCGTAGCGCAAGCACGCGCGAGCCCGACAGCTCACCTCGTAGGCCGGCGAAGGCAAAGGAGGACCTCGCTTGAGGCCGCAGTCCCCGCTGCGCGCCGCGCCGGCCATCGCGCTGGCCGGAGCGCTGGGCATCGCCATCTCCACGGCCGTGGCCGCGCCCGCCACCGCCGCACCGACGCTTGCGGGCGCAACGACCTGCACCGCGACCGACGCTGCGTCCTGCGACCCCGCGCACCAGGGCATCCACGCGTCGCTCCAGGACGCGACCCTGCGCTTCGACGAGGCCGTGCGCGTCGCCGGCGCGATCGCCTCCGGCCAGCCCGGGCTGCCCGTGCGGCTCGAGTTCCGCGCCGCCGGCGAGGCCGGCTGGACCGCGCTGCGCGAGGCCGCGACCGGCGCCGGCGGGCAGTTTGCCTTCCGCGTCCAGCTGCGCCGCTCCGGCGCCCTGCGCGTCGTGCAGCCGGCCGCGGTCGCTCAGGCGGCCACGGCGGGCGGCGCCGCCCTGGCCGCGCCGCCCGCCGCGGCCAGCGTCGAGCGCCCGGTCCGGGTCGCGGCCCGGATCGTCACGACGCGCGTGCACCGCCACGTCGCGACCGGACGGGCGTTGCGCGTCCGCGGCGCGGTGCGCCCGGCCGGCCCCGGCCGAACGGTCGAGCTCCAGCTGCGCCGGGACGGTCGCTGGCGCACGGTCGACCGCGATCGCACGAACGCCGCCGGGCGCTTCCGGCTCGACGAGCGGCTCGCGGCTGCCACGTCGACCACCGCCCGGGTCCGCTTCGCCGGCGACGCGAGCAACGGCGCCACCCGCCGCGGGATCGGCCGCGTGAACGCCTACCGGATGGCCTTCGCCTCGTGGTACGGGCCGGGCCTCTACGGCAACCCGCTCGGCTGCGGCGGTCGCCTCACCGGCGCGACGATCGGCGTCGCCCACAAGACGCTGCCCTGCGGCACCGCACTGACGCTGCGCTATCGCGGCCGCACCGTGCGGGCGCGGGTCGTCGACCGCGGCCCCTTCGTCGGCGGGCGGGAGTTCGACCTGACCGCCGCGACGAAGGCCCGGCTCGGCTTCGGCTCGACCGGCTGGATCCAGGTCAGCCGGTAGCGGCGGCCCGTCACGACGTCGCCCAGCATCGCGGACGGAAATTGGCCTGAATATCCCGTACGGTGGCCCGATGCCACCGATTGCGAACGAACCCGCCGCGGCCGCCCCGCCCGGAGCGCGGGGCGCCGCCGGGCCACCGCCCGACGACGACGCGGCCATCAGCGTGCGCGGCCTCGTGAAGTCCTTCGGCCACGTTCGCGCGCTCGACGGCGTCGACCTCGACGTCGCGCCGGGCACCGTCCTGGGCCTGCTCGGCCCCAACGGCGCGGGCAAGACCACGACGGTCCGGGTGCTCACCACGCTCCTGCAGCCCGACGCCGGGACGGTCCGCGTGGCCGGCTGCGACGTCGTGCGCGAGGCGGCCCGGCTGCGCGAGCGGATCGGCCTGGCCGGCCAGTACGCCGCGGTCGACGAGAACCTCACGGGCCAGGAGAACCTGGTGATGGTCGGCCGCCTCTACGGCGAGCGCCGCAAGACGGCCAAGCGCCGCGCGGCCGAGCTGCTGGAGCGCTTCGACCTCGTCGAGGCCGCCAAGCGCCCGGCCAAGACCTACTCCGGCGGCATGCGGCGGCGCCTGGACCTCGCGGCGGCGCTCATCGCGCGGCCGCCCGTGCTGTTCCTCGACGAGCCCACGACCGGCCTGGACCCGCGCAGCCGCCTGGAGGTGTGGGCCACGGTCGAGCGGCTCGTGGCCGATGGGACCACCGTCCTGCTCACCACGCAGTACCTCGACGAGGCCGACCGGCTGGCCCACGCGATCGCGGTGATCGACCACGGCCACGTGATCGCCGAGGGCACGCCGGACCAGCTGAAGGACAAGGTCGGCGGCGAGCGGCTGGAGGTCCGTCTGGGCGACGTCGCGGAGGCGACGACCGCCATCGACGCCCTGCGGCCGATGTCCGACGAGCCGGCCGTCGCCGACGACGGCGTCGTCAAGCTCTCGGTCCGCCAGCGCAGCGGGACGATCGTCGAGGCGGTGCGCCGGCTCGACGAGGCGGGCGTCGACGTCGACGACCTCGTGCTGCGGCGCCCGACGCTGGACGACGTGTTCCTGGCGCTGACCGGCCACGCGGCCGAGGCGGACGAGCGGGACGAGACGGGGCCGGAGCCCAACCGGCATGCGGAGGTGGTGGAGTGAGACGCCTGGTGACCGACACGATGGTGATCGCGGAGCGCAACCTCGTGCGCCTCCCGCGCGCGCCCGACCTGCTGCTCGCCTTCACGGTGCAGCCGATCATGTTCGTGCTGCTGTTCGTCTACGTCTTCGGCGGGGCGATCAGCACGCCCGGCTACGACTACGTCGACTTCCTGATCCCCGGCATCATCGTCCAGAACATCGCCTTCGGCGGGTTCGTCACCGCGCTCGGGCTGGCGGAGGACCTCAACAAGGGCCTCATCGACCGGTTCCGCTCGCTGCCGATGGCGCGCGCCTCGGTGCTCGCCGGGCGCACGCTCGCCGACGTCGTGACGAACACGCTGTCGATCATCGTGCTCCTGGTGACCGGCCTCATCATCGGCTTCTCGTTCCATGCGAGCGTCGGCGAGGTGCTGCTCGGGTTCGTCCTGCTGCTGCTCTTCGGCTACGCGTTCTCGTGGGTCTTCGCGCTGCTGGGGATGCTGGTCTCCTCGCCCGAGGCGGCGAACTCGGTCGGCTTCATCGCCGTCTTCCCGCTCACGTTCATCTCGTCGGCGTTCGTCCCGGTCGATTCGATGCCGGCGGCGCTCCAGTGGTTCGCGGACATCAACCCGTTCACCGTGGTGGTCGACGCGATGCGCTCGCTGTGGCTGGGCGCGCCGGCCGGCAACAGCGTGTGGGGCGCGTTCGCCTGGGCGCTGGCGATCGTGGCGGTCTTCGCGCCGCTGGCCGTGTGGCGCTACCGCCGGACGGCGTCGCGCTGAGTCGGGAGATCTAACGCACCCGTCCCGCGAACACGTGTTCGTCGGGGCGGGCGCGTACCGTTCCCCTCGTGCCGACGATCGCCCATCTCGACATGGACGCGTTCTACGTGTCCGTGGAGCTGCTGCGCCGCCCGGAGCTGCGCGGCAAGCCGGTCGTCGTCTCGGGCACCGGCCCGCGCGCGGTCGTGACGACCGCCAGCTACGAGGCGCGCAAGTTCGGCGTGGGGTCGGCGATCCCGGCGGCCCGGGCGCGGCGGCTGTGCCCGCAGGCGATCTTCATCCCACCGGACTTCACCGCCTACCGGGAGGTCTCGGCGCAGGTCATGGGCGTGCTGCGCGAGCAGATCGAGCGCGTCGAGGTGGTCGGCCTCGACGAGGCCTACCTCGATCTCAGCGACCTCCAGCGCCCGCGCGCGGCGATGCGCCGCGTCGTCGCCGAGATCCGGGCGCGCACGGGGCTGACGGCGTCGGTCGGCATCGGCCCCAACAAGCTCGTCGCCAAGGTGTGCTCGGACGCCGACAAGCCGTCGGGGTTCCTCGCGCTCAGCCGCGAGCAGGCGTGCCAGCGCTTCGCCGGCGCCAGCCCGGCGCTCGTGCCGGGGATCGGCCCCAAGACGGTCGAGCGGCTGCGGGCGATGGGGATCGAGACGCTGGGCGCGCTCGCGGCGACCGACGAGGCGCTGCTGCAGGCCCGGTTCGGCGCCAACCACGGCCGCGACCTGCTCGCGCGCGCCCACTTCCACGGCTCGGCGCAGCTCACGCTCGAGCGCGTGGCGGTCAGCGAGTCGCGCGAGACGACCTTCCCGCAGGACGTCGCCGACCGCGAGGAGCTGGAGCGGATCCTGCGCACGCTCAGCGAGCAGCTCTGCGCAGGCCTGAAGCGGCCGGGGCGGACGATCGCGATCAAGGTCCGCCTCGACGACTGGACCACGGTCACCCGCGCGCGCACCGTGTCCGAGCCCACCGACGACCCGGTCACCGTCGCGACGGTCGCGCTCGACCTGCTGCGCGCCTACGCGCCGGCGCGGCCCGTGCGGCTGCTCGGGGTCCGCGTGGCCGGGTTCGAGGGGCCGGCGCCCGAGGTGGACGCCGGCCAGCTCGCGCTGCCGGTGTGACCGGCCGCCGGCTCAGCCGACCCGGCGGTAGATCCGGCCGCTGATCGAGAGCTTGTCCTTCGTCGAGCGGCTGTAGCGCTTGTGCGTGTCGAACTGGATCGTCCAGCGGCCGTAGGCGGGGTTGGAGAGCGGGATCAGCCGCAGCCGGTGGCGCAGCGTCCCGCAGCCCTTCGGCATCCGGCCGAGCGCGACGCGCGCCTGCTGGCGCCCGCCGTGGACGTAATGCGCCCACACCCGCGCGCCGGGGGCGAACCCGGAGATGACCCACCGCACCTGCTGCCCGGGCCTGGACGGCGAGCGCGGCTGACTGCGCACGGCGAAGTTCGTGACGCGGATCCGTGCCTGCCCGGTGTTGGTACCGTCGCTGGCGGTCAGCGTGACGGTCCGCGCGCCGGGGCCGATGTACGGCAGGACCGGGCTGCGCAGGGGAACCTGGAAGCTGCCGGCCGCGTCGGCGGTCGCCGAGCCGAAGACCCCGCGCCCCTGCACGGTGACCGGCGCCCCGGGCGCGAACCCCTGGCCCGTCGCGGTGATCTGCGTGCTCGTGCGGTAGCACGAGCCGTCGGTGGTGAGCGTCGCGGCCCCTGCCGGCGCGACGAGCAGCGTGAAGGCGGCCGAGCCGCCGAGGAGGGCCTCCCTGAGCATCGCTGGACCCTAACGAAGTGAGACGCGCGAAGATGCGACCGGCCATGTCGCACGTCACCATCTCCGGACACGACCTGTCCTACGAACGCTCGGGCACGGGCGAGCCGCTGCTGCTGATCATGGGCCTGAGCGGCACCCAGCGCAGCTGGGGCGAGCCGTTCCTGGAGGCGCTGCGCGCCGACTTCGAGGTGCTGGTCTACGACCATCGCGGCGTTGGGCGATCCGCGCCGGCGCCGGAGCCGTTCTCGATCGCCGATCTCGCCGACGACGCGGCCGGTCTGCTGGAGGCGATCGGCTGGGGATCGGCGCACGTGCTCGGCATCTCGATGGGCGGCATGGTCGCCCAGGAGCTCGCGCTGCGCCATCCCGAGCGCGTGCGCACGCTCACGCTCGGCTGCACGTACGCCGGCGGCGAGGGCTCGGAGCTGACCTCCCAGGCGACGCTCGCCAAGCTCGGGGCGGCCTGGCAGAGCGGCGATCGCGAGCAGGCGATCCGCGCGGGCTGGGAGGTCAACGTCTCGGCCCCCTTCGCCGGCGACGCCCGCGCCTGGGCCGCCTTCCGCGACGGCGCCCTCGCAGTGCCCGTCCCGATGGAGATGGTGCTGCGCCAGATCCAGGCGATCTCCGGCCACGACGCGAGCGAGCGCCTGGGCCGGATCGGCGTGCCGGTCCTCGTGATCCACGGGACGGCGGACGAGATGCTGCCGGTGGCCAACGCCGAGGCGATCGCGTCGCGGATCGACGGCGCACGGCGGGAGCTCCTCGAGGGCGTCGGCCACCTCTTCTTCTGGGAGCGCCCGGAGGAGTCCGCGCGGCTCATCCGCGAGCACGCGCTCGCGGGGCGGGTCACCTGAGCTGGTGGCGCAGCGTGGCGATCGCAGCGCGTCGAGCGGGCCGGCTGAGGCGGTCGAGGATGAGGGTTCCGTCGAGATGGTCCATCTCGTGCTGGAGGACGGAGGCCTCGAAGCCCTCGGCCTCGACGCGCACCGGATCGCCGTGGACGTCCGAAGCGTGGACGCGGACACGCGCGGGGCGCTCGACATCCACCCACACTCCGGGCAGGCTGAGGCATCCCTCGGGAAACAGCTCGGTCTCCGCCGACGTCCACTCCAGCACCGGGTTGACGAGCGCCGTCGCACCGGACTCCGGTCGCGCCGGCGACCGGTAGACCATGACGCGGCGCATCAGGCAGATCTGCGGGCCCGCGAGGCCGACCCCGTCGGCCACGCGCATCGCCTCGATCATCTGCGCGACCTGGACGGCGAGGGCATGGTCGAACTGCTCGACCGGGCGGGCGGGCGTCCGCAGCGCGGGGTGGCCCCAACCGACGATCCGGGCGTCGACGCTCACGCGGCGCGCAGGTCCTTGACGACCCGCCCGCCCTGCACCACGAGGCGCACGCGGTTCGGGTCGGCGAACTGCTCGGGCTCGAGCAGGGGATCGAAGTCGACGGCGACGACGTCGCCGAGCTTGCCCGGCTCGAGCGTGCCGACGCGGTCCTGGATGCCGATGATGCGCGCGTTGGTCGAGGTGGCCGAGACGATCGCTTCCATCGCGCCGATCTCCTGCGCCTTGAGCGCGATCTCGAGGCCGTGCGGGTGCTCGTGGGGTCCGATGTAGTCCGTCCCGGAGCCCATGACGACGCCCGCAGCGTGTGCGACGCGCACGGCGCGGCGCATGCGCTCCTCGGCGCCCGCGACGCGCTGGCCGATCTCGGCGGTGAGCCCCATCTCGGCGTAGTCGCGGCCGAGGACGTGCACGACGGCCAGGGTCGGCACGAAGCGGATGCCGCGGCGGGCCATCTCGTCGGCGAGCTCCTCGTCGAGCGCGGTGCCGTGCTCGATGCACGTCGCGCCGGCCTCGATCGCGTTGCGCACGCCGGTGTTGTTGTGGGCGTGCACCGCGACGTAGGTTCCGCGTGCCCGCGCCTCCTCGACGGCGACGCGGATCTCCTCGACGGTGAACTGCGTGTCCTCGAGCGAGTCGCTGACCGAGATCACCCCGCCCGTCACGTTCATCTTCAGGAACGAGGCGCCGCGCCGGAACGCCTCGCGGGCGGCGCGCCGGACGCCGTCGGGGCCGTCGCACAGCAGGCTCAGCGTCATCAACCCGGGCAGCTCCTTGGCCGCCCAGGCCGCCGCCGTCGTGCCGGGCGGCGCGTAGTGGGCGTGACCGCCGGTCTGCGAGAGGATCGGCCCCGGCGTGGAGGCGCGCGGCCCGCGGATGAGCCCGCGCTCCAGGGCGCGCACCACGCCCCAGTCGATCCCGCCGACGTCGCGGACGGTCGTGAAGCCCTCGTCGAGCGTGCGCGCGCACTTCGCGAAGATGTCGGCGGCGCGTTCGGCGGTGGAGAGTCGATCCTCGTAGGTGTCGGCGATGCTGCTGGCCAGGCCGAGATGGACGTGCGCGTCGATCAGGCCGGGAAGGATCGAGCAGCCGTCGAGGTGGTGGACCTCGTCGCCGGGGCGTGGCTCGCCGACGCCGACGATCCGGTCGCCTTCGATGCGAACGCAGGCCCATGCGCACGGGTCGGCGCCGGTGCCGTCGATGAGCTGGTCGCCGGAGATCGCGAGTGCCATGTCAGTCAGTCCCTTCTCGGATGGGCCGAACGGCCTCGGCGCGACCAGTGCGCCGTGGGTCGGCGCAGGCGCGCAGGACGCCGTCGGGCAGGATGTGCACGCCTTCGTAGGTGCCGTTGAAGCAGAACCACGGCGGGACGACCTCGAAGGCGATCCCGCGCGCCTCGACCTCCTGGCGCACCCGCGGGTCGAGATCGCTCTCGATCATGTAGCGGGCCGGCACGCCGGCGCCGGCGAGGATCGAGGCCGCCGACAGGCCGCCGAAACGGGGCCGCAGGACCGATGCCTCGATGTCGAGCCCGAAGTCGAGGATGTTGACCGTGTTCTGGACGACGTTCTGCACGAGGCCGAAGCCGGGGGACCCGGCGGCGAGCAGCGGGTGTCCGTCGCGCAGCACCAGCGTCGGAGCGACATAGCAGCTGGCCCGGCCGCCCGGGGGCGGCATCGTCCGCAGGAAGTGCGCGCCGCCCGCCCAGAGCTGGACGCCGTCCGCGTAGAGACCGTTGCTCCAGGGCAGCGACATCAGCGAGTGCAGCAGCGTGACGATGCTGCCCTGACCGTCGATGACGGTGAGGTGGTTGGATCCCGGGTAGGGCCCCGGCGGGAGGTCGCGCGGCGCCGCCATGCGCATGAGCTCCAGGCGGGTGCGCGCGTAGTCCTTGGAGAGGATCGTCTCCAGTGGGAGCGGGAAGTGCTCGGGGTCGCGTTGCTGGGCGCCGTCGGCCTGGACCTCGCCGCAGGCGCGCACCATCCAGTAGAGGGTGTCGGGAGACTGGGTGGGCGGCCCCCACTGGGCGAGCGGCAGCTGCTCGAGCAGGTTCAGGATCTCGATGACGTGGGTGCCGCCGTTGTCGGGGGGCGGCGAGCCGATGACCTCGAAGTCGCGGTAGGTGCCGCGGGCGGGTTCCTGCCAGCGCACCTCGTAGGCCTCGAGGTCGTCGCGCGTCAGCACGCCGCCCGCGGCTTGCACGACGTCGACGAGGCGCTCGGCGAAGGCGCCGCGGTAGAAGTGGTCGCCGCCGTCGTCGGCGAGGCGCTCGAGCGTCGCCGCCAGCTGCGGCTGCCGCAGCAGCTCGCCGGGGGCGAGCAGCGCGCCGCCGGGGAAGAAGCTCTCGCGCACCTCGGCGGCGTGGCCGAGCGTCGCGGCCTGCTGGAACATGAGGCCGTACAGGAACGGGTAGACCTCGAAGCCGTCGCGGGCCAGCTCGATCGCCGGCGCCAGGAGCGCGGCCCGGCTCCGCGTGCCGAGGCGGTCGGCGGCCGCCTCGAAGGCCGCCCACCAGCCCGGTACGGCGACGCCGCGTCCGGTGGCGAGGTCGGCGGGCCCGAAGCCCGGCAGGGGCGCGAGCGGCGCGTTCATCGATCCGTTGAGGTACGTGGTCTGCCCGCGGGCGCCATCGCGGTGCAGGAGCGACAGCACGCCGCACAGCGAGGTCATGTGCGGCTCGACGACGGCTTGCACGGCCGCCGCGCACAGCGCCGCGTCGACGGCGTTGCCCCCGTCGCGCAGGACGGTGATCGCGGCGTCGGTGGCCAGCGGGTGGGAGGTGATCGCCATCCCGCCGGTGCCTGCGGCCACGGGCTTGCGGCCGAACCGGGCTTGGGCGATCAGCGCGGAGCGTCGGTCTGAGGTCATGTCAGCCAAGGAGGGGTCGCAGGAGGTCGTTGAGGAAGACCCCGCGCGGATCGAGCTCGGCGCGGATCGCGCGGAAGCGGTCCAGGTCCGGGAACAGCTCGGCCATCCGCTCGGGGGTCATGAAGTGCAGCTTGCCCCAGTGCGGACGCGCGCCGTGGGCGCGCAGCGCGTCGTCGCAGGCGCGCAGGAACGGCCAGTAGTCCGTGCCGGGCTCGCCGGAGACCGAGATGACCGCCGTATCGGTGGCGTAGTTGGGGGAGAGCATCCCGCGATCGGCGGCGGTGAAGCGGACCTCGACCGGATAGACGCAGGCGGGGAAGCGGGCGCGGACGAGGTCGCGGATGGCCAGGAACGCGTCCCGACCCGCGCCGATCGGCACCATCTGCTCCATCTCGTGGAAGTTCGGCGCGAAGACCGATGGGTAGATCCGGTAGCTGCGATCGACACGCTGGCGGGCGGACGCCCGCGGCAGCTCGACATCGGCGTCGGGCGAGTCGTAGATCTTGACGTAGCACGGGTCCTCCCCCGCGGCCCCGTCCGGTGGGCGCAGGCCGTAGAGCGCCGCCGAGCGAGCGTCGGGCAGCCAGAAGAACGAGAAGTGGCGGTGGTCGTCGACGAGCGCGTCCCAGCGCTCGAGCACCTCCCGGAGGGGGAGCAGCCCGATCCACTCCCGCAGCTCGTAGCGCTCGACGACCTGCAGGGTGAGCGAGGTCATGACGCCGAGCGTCCCGATCGCGACCTGCGCCGCGCGCAGCAGCTCGGGATCGCCGGCGCCGTCGACCTCGATGACGTCGCCGGTGCCGGTGACCAGCCGGGCGCGCCGAAGACTGGCCGAGAACGAGGGGAGCGTGCGGCCCGACCCATGCGTCGCCGTCGCGACCGCGCCCGCGAGCGTCTGCGTGTCGATGTCGCCCTGGTTGGCCAGCGCGAGCCCCCGTGCCCAGAGCGGCTCGCCGAGGTCGGCCACGCGCGTGCCGGGCAGCATCGTCACGAGGCCGCTCGTGTCGTCGAACGCGGTGATGCCGCGCAGGCGATCGAGCGTGAGCAGCGTCCCGTCGGTCTGGACGATCGGCGTGAACGAGTGACCCGCGCCCGCGACGCGGATCGTCGATCGGCGCTCGGCGGCTGCCGCGACGAGGGCTTGGACCTCGGCCTCGTCGGCAGGCGCGGCGACTGCCGCCGGCGTGAAGGACTGGTTGCCGACCCAGTTCGTCCAGGTGCTCACCGCCTGATCAGCTCCGCGCGGTCGCGGGCGTTCTGCAGCAGGCGCACGGACGCCGCATCGACGAGCTGGCCGTCGACCGCGACCGCGCCGAGGCCGTCGTCCTCGCCGCGCCGGTAGGAGGCGAGGATCCGCTCGGCCTTGGCCAGCTCGGCTTCGCTGGGGGAGAAGACCTCGATCGCGGGCACGACCTGCGACGGATGGATCGCCCACTTCCCGCTGAAGCCGAGCGTCGCGGCGCGCGTCGCCTCCTCGCGGAACCGCCGCTCGTCGCGGAAGTCGGCGAATGGACCGTCGACGGCGTCGATGCCGGCCGCGCGGGCCGCGACGACGATCCGGCTGCGGGCGTAGTGCCAGACATCGCCGGGGTACAGCTCGTCGGCTACGCCGATGCCGTCGACGCGCATCTGCTGGCTGGCCGACATGTCGCCCGGGCCGAAGATGAGGCATTCCAGGCGTGGGGTGGAGCGGGCGATCGCCTCGACGTTGACGAGGCCCTCGGTCTCCTCGATCAGGCACTCGAGGCCGATCGGGCGCTCGAGGGCGAGCTTCTCCTCCAGCTGGCTCAGCAGCGTGTCGACGAAGCGGACGTCGTCGGGCGTGCGGACCTTGGGGACGATGAGCAGGTCCAGGCAGTCGCCGGCCCGGGTGACGAGGTCGATGATGTCGTCGTGCGCCCAGCGGGTCTTCACGGCGTTGATGCGGACCGCGCGGCTCTTGCGACCCCAGTCGAGCTCGCGCAGCGCGTCGACGACATGGTCGCGGGCGCGCTCCTTCGCGCTCTCGGCGACGGCGTCCTCGAGATCGCAGAAGACGAGGTCGGCGTCCGATGCGGCCGCCTTGGCGAGCATCCTCGGGCTGCTGCCCGGCGTCGACAGCTCGCAGCGGCGCAGGCGTGGGCGGGTCACGGGCATGGGTCCTCCTGGGGGGCGAGTTCGGCGAGCACCTCGGTCGTGTGCTCGCCCAGCAGCGGAGCCCGCCGCCGGATGGTGGCCGGCGTGGCCGTCAGCTTGATCGGGGCGCCGGCGACGTACACCGGTTCGCCGCTGCCGGGTTGGTCGATCGCGACGCGCATCTCGCGGGCGGCGACGTGCGGGTCGGCGGCCAAGGCCGCCGCATCGAGCACCGGACCGATCGGCACCCGCCCGCCGAGGCGGGCGACCACGTCGTCGGTCGTGCGCGCCGCGAGCCACGCGGCGAGGGCCTCGCGGACCTCGCCGGCGTGGCGGCTGCGGGCGACGTTCGTCGCGAAGCGCTCGTCGTCGGCCCAGTCAGGGCGCCCGATCGCCGCTGCGAGCGTGCGCCAGTGGCGGTCGCTGGGAGCGGCGACGGCGACGTGGCCGTCCTGGGTGGGCAGCACGTCGAACGGGCACAGCAGCGGATGCGTGTTGCCCTGCGGCCGTCCGACCTCGCCGGTGTACGCGTGCTGGTAGACGACGCGCTCGCAGAGGGCCAGCACCCCGTCGCACAGGGAGACGTCGACGAGCTGGCCCTCCCCGGTCGTGCGCGCGTGATGAAGCGCGGCGAGCGCGCCGACCGCGGCGAGCGCGGCCGGGAAGATGTCGCCGATGCCCGGCCCCGCCTTGAGCGGATCGCCGTCCTCGGTCCCGGTGATGGCGATCAGCCCGCCCATCGCCTGCGCGACGATGTCGAACGATGGCCAGTCGGTGTAGGGGCCGCGACCGGTGCGCGGGTCGCCGAAGCCGCGCAGGCAGACGTACACGAGCGCCGGCTGCTCGGCCGCCAGCCGCTCGTAGGGGATCCCGAGGCGCTCCATGACCCCGACCGAGAAGTTCTCGACCAGCACGTCGGCCCCGCGGACCAGCGCGAGCAGCCGATCGCGGTCCGCGGGCGACTTGAGGTCCAGGACGACGCTGCGCTTGTTGCGGTTGACGGACTGGAAGTAGCCGCCCAGCCCGTCGGGCGCGTCGCCGGGGCGGAACGGGCCCGTCCGGCGCGTCATGTCGCCGCCGGGAGCCTCGACCTTGACGACATCCGCCCCGAGATCGGCCAGCAGCATCGTGCAGAACGGCCCCGCGAGCATCTGGGTCAGGTCGACGACCCGGACGCCGTCGAGCGGGCCGCTCATGCGGCGCCGGCCCCCGGCGGCCGCCGCCGCACCAGCACGGAGCGATCGGCGACGCAGACCGTCTGGCCGTCCTGGTTCAGCCCCCAGTGGCGCAACCGCAGGACGGCGGCGTCCGTGCGCTCGGTGGGATCGACGCCGAGGACCTCGGTAGCGGCGTACACGGTGTCGCCGGCCCGCACCGGGGTCGGGAAGCGCACCGTGTCGAGGCCGATCTCCGCCAGCGCCTGGCCGGCGGTGTCGGCGCTGGCGAGGCCGACGACGAGCGACAAAGTCAGGCCCCCGAAGTTGATGCGCTCGCCGAACGGCGTGTCGCGCATCGCGTGCTCGTTGAAGTGGCCCTGGGCGGTGTTCATGACCAGCAGGGTCAGCACGGACAGGTCGTGGTCGGTGATGGTCCGCCCGCGCCCATGGCGCAACAGCTGACCGGGACGGAAGTCCTCGGCGAATCCCTCGATCATCGTTCGCCTCGCAGCAGTCGGTCGCTGATGATCTGACGCTGGATCTCCGAGGTCCCCTCGAAGACCGTCGTCAGCCGGGCGTCGCGCCAGTGGCGCTCGACGGCGTGCTCGGTGGTGTAGCCGTTGCCGCCATGGATCTGCAGCGCCTCGCTGGTGACCTGCTCGGCCATCTCGGAGGCGAACAGCTTGGCCATCGCGGCCTGGTCGTCGGCCCGGACGCCCGCGTCGATGAGGCTCGCGGCGTGGTACCACAGCTGGCGTGCCGCCTCGATGCGCGTCGCCATGTCGGCGAGCTTGAACGCGATGGCCTGGAAGCGCGCGATGGGCCGCCCGAACTGCTCTCGGGTGCGGGCGTAGGCGAGCGCGTCCTCGAGCCCGGCGCGAGCGAGGCCGACGGCGCGAGCGGCGGTGTGAACCCGTGCGACGTTCAGGGTGTCGACGGTCTCGAGGAAGCCCTCGCCGCCGCGGGACTCGATCCGGGCCGATGCCGGGAGACGCAGGCCGGCGAACCGCAGGTTCCAGGTCGTCATCCCGAAGTAGCCGATCTTGTCGATCGGCTCGCCCGTCAGCCCGGCCGGGAACGCGTCGCGCTCCTTCTCGACGAGGAACAGCTCCAGCCCCTGCCAGCGCCGCTGCGGCGCCGGTTCGGCGGTGCGCGCGAGCAGCAGGATGAAGTCGGCGGCCTTGGCGTTGCCGCACCAGCGCTTCTCGCCGTCGAGCACCCAAGCGTCGCCGTCACGGCGCGCGCGACAGGCCACGTTGGCGAGATCGGAGCCCGCGTCGGGCTCTGAGAACGCCGCCGCGCCGATCCACTCGCCCGCGGCGCTGCGGGCGAGCAGGTCGGCACGGCGCGCCGCATCGGCGACGTCGCAGCCCATGCCGTTGGCGCGGGCGATGATGCTGGCGGTGCTCATCCAGGCGCGGGCGAGCTCCTCGGCGACGAGGCAGTACTCGAAGACGCCGAGCCCGAGCCCCCCGTGCTCCTTGGCGATGCGGATGCCGAAGTAGCCCTGCTCGGCCATCCGGCGCAGGAAGGAGCGCGGAATGTCCTCGCGCCGCGGGTCGAGCCGGTTCGCCAGCGGGAGGACCTCGTCCATCGCGAACCGCCGCGCCGCGTCGCGCAGAGCGGCGCGCTCCGGTGTCAGGTACCCGCTCATGCCGCGTGCCCCGCGGCGGCGGTCGGGACGAGGTTCGCGCGTTGGAAGACGACCGCCAGGTCGCCGCGCTGCGTGCGCCCCTCGGTGCGCCACGTCACGACGCCCGCGTCGGGGCGCGACCGCGAGGCACGCGCGGAGACCACGACGCTGCTCGCTGCGAGCGTGTCGCCGCAGCGGACAGGGGCGTGGAAGCGCAGGTCGTCCACGCCGAGGAACGCGGCACTGGCCTCCGACAGGTCCTCGACGCTGAGCCCCAGGACGCAGCAGAAGACGAGCATCGGGTTGACCAGCACGTCGTCGTGGCCGGCTGCCCGCGCCGCCTCGGCGTCGAGGTAGAGCGGGTGGAAGGCGAGCATCGAGGTCGAGAACAGCGTGTTGTCGGCCTGGTTGATCGTGCGGCGCATGCGATGGTCGAACCGCTGGCCGGGCTGGAAGCGCTCGAAGGTGCCTCCGCGCGTGAGCAGCGGCGCCGTGTGGATCTCGGGCGGCGCCTCGAGACGGGACATCGTTCCTCCTCAGGGGCTCGTCGGGGCGATCGCGTCCGGCCGCGCGGCCCGCAGCAGGGGCGAGAGCTCGTCGAGCTCCGCGACGGCCAGAGCGGCGTCGGCCAAGGCGCCGCCGCGACCCTCGCCGAGGACGAGGTCTCCGAGCGCTTGCGCCTTGGCCCGCAGCTCCTGCTCGCGCGCGTCGAGATCGCGTTGCGGGACGCCGACGTCGCAGGCGGCCTCCAGCACCCTGCCGTCGTGCGTCTGCACTCGCAGGTGCGCCCAGGTCAGCGCGGTGTCGGGGGGCGCCTCGAGGACTTCGACGCGACGCAGCATCGCGACGACGTCGGGGTCGGTGACGCGGCCGTCGGTGAAGGTCAGCGGGCTGGCCGTGTCGTCGCCGAGCAGGCCGAGCGCGGCAGCCAGCCACAGGCTGAACTTCCCTTCCAGGCCCGTGGCGGGCGCGGCGAAGCCGCAGACGTCGAGCGCCGTCCGCGGGACGGTGGCGACGACCGATCCGACGTCGTCTGGGCGCAGCCCCTCGCGCCGCAGGCGTGCGGCGTTCTCGATCGTGGCATGGGTGAGGTGGCACGCCGCGTGGCGCTTGAACACGACCTCGGCGATCGCGGGCTCCGCGCCGAGCCGTCGATCGGCGGCGTCGAGGTCGGTCGGCCCGCCGTGGCAGGCGCGGGCGTAGGCCTCAACGCCGTCGGTGGCCGCGGTGAACCCGTTGCTGGCCAGCAGCGCGCTGCGCACCCCGTCAGCGGCGGCGCGTCCCGCCTGCAATGGCTTGGCCATCGTGCCGAACTGGGCCTTGAGCCCGGCGGCGTGCGCGGCGGCCAGCCCGAGGGCGTGCTGCCACGCTCCATCCTCGAGCCCGAGCAGGTGCGCGCAGCCGGCCGCCGCGCCGAAGGCGCCGAACGTGGCGGTCGCGTGGAAGCCGGCCGCGTAGTGGTCGGGTCCGACGATCGCCGCCACGCGGCACTCGGCCTCGATCCCGGCAGTGAGCGCGGCGAGCAGCTCGCGGCCCGTGGACCGCTCGCGCTCGGCGAGCGCGAGCACGGCCGGCAGGACGGGCGCGGTGGGGTGCCCGCGCAGGCCCAGATGCGTGTCGTCGTAGTCCAGCGCATGCCCCGCCGCGCCGTTGACCAGGGCGACGTCCCACGGCGTCCCGCGATTGGGCCGCGCCAGGACGCCGGCCGCGCCCTCGGTCCCGGGCACGACGGTCCGCAGCAGGACGCTGACGAGCGGCTCCGCCGTCCCGGCGACCGCCACGCCCATCCAGTCCAGCAGGCAGTGCGTCGCCCATCGCGGGTCGGCGGTGCGAGCCGCCTCCCGGCTTCCCTCGATCACCCATGCAACGGCGTGGCACGTCTTCACCAACGGCTTCCCTTCAGCTCTCCCGCGCCACGGACGTGGCGGAACACCAGGGAGAGGGGCCGGGACGATCCGTCGGAGGTGACTCGTGGGAGTCGACGCGACAGGACCAGGGCCTGCTCTGTGGCCTTTCTAGGGCTATCAGCTGATCCGAGCGACTGTCAAGGACGCATCGGGTCGGCGCTCAGGGCAGGCGGCCCTCCTGCTCCAGGCCCCGGCGGTAGCGGCGCACGAGGTCCCGGTGAGCCTGGATCAGCGCCGGCGCGGCCTGGCCCCAGTAGTCACGCTCGACCGCGGCGACGAACGGCGACGGCTCCTCCAGGAGGTTCTGGCCGAGGAGGTGTGTCTCGACCCACTCGCGACCGCCCGGCGTGACGAGCGTGCACCACACGCGCTCGATCGTGTGGGTCGCGAGCCGGACGAGCACGCCGAGCGTCAGCGTCTCGTAGATGGTGCGGACGGCGGTGCCCTGCGGCATCTTGGCGTACCCGGCGACGATGATCTGGCGTTCAGGGTCGTCGGGCGACTGCGTGTACGGCATGGGTTCTGTTGTACTCCACGACGGCCCCATTGACACAGCCCCACGGTGGCTGATAGCTCTAGAAGAGCCACAGAGTCGCCTGTGCGCGTCGCCCGGCTCCGACCGAGTCCGGCCCCGACGGCTTGTTCCGCTGCTCTCCCTGGTCGTGCCGGTCCGCGCATCGCGGGCCGGTGGAGGAGATCCGACCCAGGAGGGCAGATGTCGCCGAGCAACTCGGCATCTGACAGCGTCTCAGCGATCGAGCGGCGGGCAGCGTCCGCCGGCGTCGCCGTGTCCGTCGACGTGCTCGAGACGGTCGCCGCCATCGTCGGCCACGTCGATGCCCAGGCGGCACGCCTCGACGAGCTGCCGCTCGCCATGACGCCGCCAGCAGCGGTGTTCGACCCGCGTTGGCCATGACCATCGACGACCTGCCGACGACGCTCGCGGGCACGGCGGAGCTCATCGCCGCGCGCCGGCTCTCGCCGGTCGAGCTGACCGAGGCGGCGCTGCGCCGGATCGAAGAGCTCGACGGGAGGGTCCAGGCCTTCGAGCGCGTCGCCCCCGAGCGCGCGCTGGCGTCCGCGCGACGCGCCGAGCGCATGCTCGCGCAGGGCGGTCGCTGCGGGCCGCTGTGCGGGATCCCGGTCGGCGTCAAGGACGTCTTCGACACCGCGGGCCTCGAGACCAGCGCGAGCTCGCGGGTGCTGGCCGGGCGCGTGCCGTCCGCCGACGCGGCGTGCGTGGCCGCGATCGAGCGGGCCGGCGGGATCGTGCTGGGCAAGACGCGGACCGTCGAGTTCGCCGTGGGCGTGGCGGACCTGCCGACCCGCAACCCGTGGAACCTGGAGCACCTCCCGGGCGGCTCGAGCGGCGGCTCGGCCGCCGCGGTCGCGGCGGGCGAGTGCCTGCTCGGCCTGGCCGCCGACACCGGCGGATCGGTGCGGATCCCCGCCGCGCTCTGTGGCGTGACCGGCTTGCGTCCCACGTTCGGGCGCATCAGCCGCCACGGCATGCTCGTCGCCAGCTGGTCGCTCGACCAGCCCGGCCCGATCGCGCGGACGGCGCTCGACGTGGCGCTGGCCATGGACGTGCTGACGGGCCACGATGCCCGCGATCCCGCGTCGCTGCCCGACGAGCGGACCGGCTTCGCCGCCGGCATCGAGGGCGGAGCGCACGGCGTGACGCTCGGCGTCGCCGCGAACCTGCTGCCTCGCGTCGACCTGGCGGTCGCCGCCGCGTTCCAGGCGGCGCTGGATGAGCTGCGCGGCGCCGGGGCTCGGATCACAGAGGTCGAGCTGCCGCTCATGGACCACGTGATGGCGACCTACCTGCCGATCGCGTTGGCCGAAGCCGGCGCGGAGCACCGCGAGTGGCTGCGCGAGCACGCCGACGAGTACTCGCCCGACGTCCGCGCGGTGCTCCAGGCCGGCCAGCTCGTGCGGGCTGGCGACTACCTGCGCGCCCAGCGCGCACGCAGGCTGCATCAGCAGGCGTGGCGCGAGCTGTTCGAGCGAGAGCGCATCGACGCGGTCGCCGCCCCGGGGCTGCCGGTCACCGCGCCGCCGGCGCAGACGGGCAGCCACCGCTGGCCGGACGGCGTCGTCGAGGATCTCGCCACCGCCTGCGCCCCGGCGTGCCTGCCGTCGACGCTGACCGGCCTCCCGACGCTCGGGGTGCCCTGCGGCTTCGACGCGGCCGGTCTGCCGATCGGCCTGCAGCTGATCGGCAGGCCGCTGCAGGAGGCGCTGCTGCTGCGCGTCGCGCACGGCTATCAGGCGACGACCACCTGGCACGAACGCGCGCCCGCGCTCTGAGCGGAACGCGTCGTGCGCCAACGAGGTGCGACCCCGCGGGGTCGCATGGAATGCATCGAACGAGGGGAGGGTGGCATGCGCGTTCGCGGAACGTGGGTGCTGACCGCAGTCATCGCCGGAGCGCTGCTGGGAGGATGCGGCAGCAGCGACGACACCGACACGGGCACGTCGGCCGCACCGGCGGCGACGTCCACGCAGCAGTCCAGCCGGCCGGCGCCGAGCGGCAATCCGGTGCGGGTCGGCTTCGTCAACACCGACTCGGGACCGGCCGGGTTGCCGGAGGGCAGCGCCGGCGCCAAGGCGGCCGCCAAGTACGTCAACGAGCGCCTCGGCGGCGTCGGCGGTCGGCCGCTGGAGCTCGTGGCGTGTCCGCTGGACGGCACGGTCGAGAAGGGCATCGACTGCGCCAACCAGCTGGTCGAGGACGACGTGGTCGCCGTCCTGCAGGGCTTCGACGCGTTCTCGGCCGACGCGATGCTCCCGATCCTGCGGTCGGCCAAGCTCCCGCTGGTCGGCGCCCAGGCGAGCACCCCGAAGGTCGCGGTGAGCCCCGACTTCTACGCGCTCGGGCCGCCCAACGAGGCGTACCTGATCGGCCTCATGAAGTGGTACGGCGAGCAGCAGGTCAAGTCCGCGACGCTGCTGCTGCCCGACTCGCCCGTCTTCCGGGCGCTGGCCAAGAGCGCGTTGGTGCCGGCCGCCGAGAAGTACGGCGTCGACGCCAAGGTCCTGTACTTCAACATGGCGTCGCCCGATTGGACGGTGCTGGCGACCGCCGCGATGGACGGCAACCCCGATGCGATCGGCCTGCCCGCCGCGATCGACTCCTACTGCACGGGCCTGATCAACGCGCTCAAGAGCACCGGCTACACGGGTCGGATCTTCGCGGCAGGCTGCTCGGAGTATCGCCGCGAGCTCGGCGCGAAGGCCGCGGGGGTCGAGGGGTACGCGACGCTCTGGCAGCCGGAGGACACGACGTCGCCGCCTGCCGCCAAGCGCCAGGAGCTGGCCGACTACAAGACGGCGATGACCGCCGCCGGCCAGGCCGACAAGATCGACTCGCGGGCGCTGGATCCGTTCGCCGCCACGGTCGACCTCGCGCGGATCATGGGGACGATCAAGGGCCGCATCGACGGTCCCTCGGTCACGCGAGCGCTGCGCACGACGGCTGACTTCGACTCGTTCGTCGGACCCTTGCTCACCTGCGACCACCAGGTCTGGCCCGGGCGCTCGTCGTGCAGCGACTCGCTGCTCATCTACCGCACCGAGGACGACGGGACCCCCACGGTGGTCTCCGACGGCTTCATGCGACTCGGCGATGCCGCCTCGCTGCTCGCCGGCTGACGATCCGCCGTGTCGCAGCATCTGCAGTTCCTGATCGTCGGGCTCGGAGCGGGGGCGGCGCTGGCCGCCCTCGCGATGGGTCTCGTCGTCGTCTATCGCGGGACCGGGATCGTCAACTTCGCGCAGGGCGCGATCGCGCTGTGGGCGGCCTTCGTCTACGACGAGCTGGTGCGCAGCGGCGACCTCGTCCTGCCGTGGTACGGCCTCCCGGCCCGCTTCCATCTCGCCGACCACCTCGCCCCAGGCGTCGCGCTCGTCGTCGCGCTCGTCGCCTCGGCTGCGGTGGGGCTCCTGGCGCACCTGCTGGTCTTCCGGCCGCTGCGCCGTGCGCCGGCGCTGGCCAAGGTCGTCGCCTCGGTCGGCCTCATGATCACGCTGCAGGCGCTGATGATCCTGCACTTCGGGACCGCCACCCGCGCCGTGACACCGCTCCTGCCGGCCGACGGCGTGTCGCTGGGCTCGATCACCGTCTCCAGCGACCGCCTCATCCTGCCGGCGATCGCGATCGCCCTCGCCGCCCTGCTGTGGGCGTACTTCCGCTTCACCCGCACCGGCCTCGCCACGCTCGCGGCCTCGGAGAACGAGCTGGGCGCATCCCTGGCCGGCTGGTCGCCCGACCGCCTCGCGCTGATCACCTGGATCCTCAGCGGCCTGGTGAGTGGACTGGTGCTGATCCTGGTGGCGCCGACGACCGGCCTGCCCGGCAACTACGTCCTGGCCGTGGTGCCCGCCCTCGCCGTCGCGCTCGTCGGCCGGCTCTCCTCGGTGTGGCCAGCCTGCCTGGCCGGGCTCGCCCTCGGCGCCATCCAGTCGGAGACCGTGCTGCTCTCGACCAAGGCCTGGTGGCCGGACTGGGCGGTCGCCGGGCTCAGCGACGTCGTGCCGCTGATCGTCATCGTCGTCGCGCTGTTCGCCGTCGGGCGCAAGCTCCCGGTCCGCGGGGCGCAGCGCATCGAACGGCTGCCGGACGCCGTGCGCCCACGCAACCGCGCGTGGGCGATCGCGGTCCTGACCGCTGTCGCCGTGCTCGCGCTCGTGCTCACGAGCGGGAGCACCCGGTTCGCCGTCACGACCTCGCTGATCCTCGTGCTGATGGCGACGTCGTTCGTCGTCCTCACGGGCTTCGTCGGCCAGATCTCCCTGGCGCAGGCGGCGCTCGCCGGCGCTGCCGGCTTCCTGCTGTCCCACGTCTTCGGCGACTGGCCGTTCCCGTTGTCGATGCTCGCCGCCGCGCTGGCCGCGGGCCTGCTGGGCCTGCTCGTCGGCCTGCCGGCCCTGCGCGTGCGCGGCGCGCAGCTGGCCGTCGTGACGCTCGCCGGTGCGCTGGCCATCGAGCAGTTCGTGTTCCGCAATCCCAAGGTGTCGCCGCTGGAGGGCAACCCGATCGCGCCCGCGGACCTGTTCGGCCTCGACCTCGGCGTCCGCGACGGGACCGACCTCACCCGACTGCCGTTCGCGCTCATGGTCCTCGTCATCGTCGTCACCGCCATGGTCCTCGTCGGCAATCTCCTGCGCGGGCACACCGGCCGAGCCTTCCTGGCCGTGCGGTCCAACGAGCGCGCGGCGGCCGCCGCCGGCGTCGACGTCACCGCGGTGAAGTTGATCGCGATCTTCACGTCGGCCTCGCTCGCGGGGTTGGCCGGGACGCTGATCGGCTACAGCCGCGGCGAGCTGTCGGTCGACTCCTTCTCGGTCACCGCCGGACTCTCGCTGCTCGCGTTCGCCTACATCGGCGGCATCACGAGCCTGTCGGGGGCGGTCGTCGCCGGCCTGCTGGCGCCATTGGGCGTGCTCTACGTGGTTCTGGATCGCTCCGTGGATCTCGGCTCGTACTACCTCTTGTTCTCCGGCGTGGCGCTGATGGTCAACGCCGTGCTGTACCCGAGCGGCATCGCCGGCCGCCTGCGCGAGCAGCGCATCGCGCTGGAGCGCGGCCTCGACCGCCGGCGACGACGCCGCACGCCGCTGGCCCCCGCGCGCGTGGACCGGGAAGGGGGCTCCCATGCCGGCTGACGCGATCCTGCGTGCTCGGGGCGTCACGGTGGCGTTCGACGGCGTCGTGGCCAACGACGACGTCGATCTGGACGCCCGGCCCGGCACGATCGTCGGCCTGATCGGCCCCAACGGGGCCGGGAAGACCACGTTCATCGACGCGCTCAGCGGCTTCGTCCCGGCGAGCGGCACGATCGAGCTCGCGGGGGCCCAGCTCCACGGTCGCGCGCCGCATGTCCGGGCCCGCGCCGGCCTGGCGCGGACCTGGCAGTCGCTCGAGCTGTTCCCGGACCTGACCGTGGTCGAGAACCTCCAGGTCGCGGCCCATCGGCTCTCGATCTCCTCCGTGCTCGCCGACCTGATTCGCCCCCGGCGCTCGCGCGACGACGGCGGCGTGCGCTGGGCGCTCGACGTCGTGGGCATCGCGGATCTCGCCGACCGGCGCCCGGACGAGCTGTCGCTCGGCCACGAGAAGCTCGTCGGCGTGGCGCGTGCGCTGGCCGCGCGTCCGCGTGTGGTGCTGCTCGACGAGCCCGCGGCCGGGCTGGCGCGAGACGCGACCGACCTGCTCGGCACGCATCTGCGCTCCGTCGCCGCGGCGGGCGTCACCGTCCTCCTCGTCGACCACGACATGGGGCTCGTGCTCGATGTCTGCGACGTGGTGTACGTGCTGGACTTCGGGCGGGTCATCGCCCACGGCCCACCGGCCGAGGTACGGCGCCACCCGGCCGTGATCGCCGCCTACCTGGGCAGCGAAGCCGACCAGCAAGGAGGTGACCGGTGACGGTGCTCGTCGACGCCGAGGACGTGACGGCCGGCTATGGCGGCGTGACGGCCATCCGCGGCATCTCGCTGCAGGCCGGCGCCGGCGAGGTGATCGCGCTTCTGGGGCCCAACGGGGCTGGGAAGACCACGACGCTGCTGACCCTCGTCGGGGCGCTGCGACCGACCGGCGGCGAGATCCGCCTTCTCGGCCAGCGCACGACGGGTTGGCCCGTGCATCGCGTCGCCCGCCTCGGCGTCGCCCTCGTCCCGCACGACCGCGGCGTCTTCCACCAGCTCTCGGTGCGCGAGAACCTCCGGGTGGCGCAGCGCGACCGACGGGACGGGACCACGGAGGTCCTCGACCTCTTCCCGGCGCTGCGCCCGCTGCTGGACCGGCGCTGCGGCCTGCTCTCGGGTGGCGAGCAGCAGATGCTGGCGATCGCGAAGGCGCTGCTCGCGCACCCGCGGATCCTCCTGATCGACGAGATGAGCCTGGGGCTCGCGCCGATCGTCGTGGAACGCCTGATGCCGCTCATCCGGCGCGTCGCCGACGAACGCGAGATCGCCGTCCTCGTCGTGGAGCAGCAGGTGAGCGCGGCGTTGCGGATCGCCGATCGGGCCTACGTCCTCAACCAGGGCGGGGTCGCGCTGGAAGGGCCGGCGGCCGAGATCGCCGCGCGACGCGGCAGCCTCGAGTCCAGCTACCTGGGGTCCGTGGCCGAGCCCGAGGCGGACTAGTACAGCGCGGCGGCCAGGCGGCGGCGCGCGTCGCGCGCGAACGGGTCCTCGACGCCGAGCTCGTCGAGGATCGCTACGACGATGCGGCGCAGGTCGTCCTTGGCCTCGCCGGCGGTGGGCATCGCCTCGATGAGCAGGTCGGCCGCGCGCTGCAGCTCGCCGGCGTCGAGCGCGGCGAACGCGTCGACGAGGTCGGGCACGCCGGCGTCCTCGAGCCGCAGCCGGGCGCGCAGCCCGTCGGCCTGGAAGTCGCCGGCGACGTTCTCGACCAGGGCGAGCGCTTCGTCGCGCTCCCCGCGGGCCAGGAGGATGCGGGCCAGCGGCACCGCGGCGTCGGCGCGGCCGGGCTGCAGCTCGACGGCGCGGCGCAGCGACGCCTCGTCGCCCGCCGCCACGAGCCGGTCGGCCTCCGAGGGCACGAGCGCGTCGAAGAACTGCTCCACGGCCGCGGGCGGCTGCACCCCGACGAACTCGCTGACCACGCGCCCGTCCTTGAACGCCTTGACGGCCGGGATGCCCTGGATCTGGAAGGCGGCGGCCAGGCGCTGGTTGGCGTCGGTGTCGAGCTTGGCCAGGACGACCTCGCCCTCGCGGGCGTCGGCGGCCTTCTCGAGGGTCGGCCCGAGCTGGCGGCAGGGCCCGCACCACTCGGCCCAGAAGTCCACCACGACGGGGACGGACTTGGAGCGCTCGACGACCTCCTGCTCGAAGGTCGCCTCGGTGACGTCGATGACCGTCATGACGCTCATACGGTAGGACACCGGACCATGGACCTCTCCTACGACGACAGCGGCGCCGGCACGCCGATCGTCCTCCTGCACGGGCTGACGGCCACGCGGCGCTACGTCGTCATGGGCTCCAAGCTGCTGGAGCGCAGCGGGCACCGCGTGGTCGCCTACGACGCGCGCGGCCACGGCGAGTCGCCGCCCGGCGATCGCTACGACTACGAGGCGCTCGCGGGCGACCTCGGCGAGCTCATGGACCGCCTGGGCCTCGAGCACGCCGTCCTGGCCGGAGCGTCGATGGGGGCGCACACGCTCCTGCGCTTCGCGCTCGACCACCCCGAGCGGGCCTTGGGGCTCGTCGTGATCACGCCGGCGTTCGACCCCGACGCGTTCCCCGTCGGCCTGGAGCGCTGGGACGCGCTGAGCGCCGGCCTGCGCGACGGCGGCGTCGAGGGGTTCCTGGCCGCCTACGGGCCTCCGCCGGTGCCCGACCAGTGGCGGCAGACCGTCGAGACCGTGCTGCGCCAGCGCATCGAGCGCCATCGCCACCCCGCGGCGGTGGCCGACGCGCTGCGCGAGGTGCCGCGCTCACGACCGTTCGACGCCTGGAGCGATCTGCACGCGCTCGACCTGCCGGTGACCGTGGTCGCCGACCGCGACGACGGCGATCCCGAGCACCCGCTCGCGGTCGGGGAGCGCTACGCCGCCGAGATCCCGGGCGCCGAGCTCGTCGTCGAGGAGCCGGGCAAGTCGCCGATCGCGTGGCAGGGCGGGCAGCTCTCGAAGGTCATCGCGGCGGTCGCGGCGCGGTAGCGAGCGCGCGGTCGTAGCCTTCACCGGGTGACCGCCACCGCCACCGGGTACTCCGGCACGCCGCTGGAGCGCAAGCTCGGCCTGCAGCCCGGCCAGCGGATCCTCTTCGAGGCGGCGCCGTCGGAGGACTGGGTGGCCGTGCCCGACGGGGCGACGCTGCTGCGCCGCGCGGCCGGCGAGCTCGATCTCGTGGTCACGTTCGTCACCTCCCGGGCGCGGCTGCGCGATCGCCTGGCCGCGCTGCGCCCGCGCCTGGCGCCCGCCGGCGCGCTGTGGGTCGCCTGGCCGAAGCGCAGCTCGGGCGTCGCCACGGATGTCACCGAGGACGTCGTCCGCGAGCTCGCGCTGACCGGCGACCTCGTCGACGTGAAGGTCTGCGCCATCGACGCGACGTGGTCGGGCCTCAAGCTCGTGCTCCGCAAGGAGGCGCGGTGAGGGCGATCCACCTGATCCGCGTCGGGGTGCCGCTCGCGCTCGCCGCCGCCGGCGCCTACGTCGTCTGGGGCACCGACGTCGAGGGGGTCGGCGAGGCGCTCATCGCCGCGGCGGTGTGCGTCGTGGTCGCCAACCTCCTGTTTCGCTACTCGTTCACCGACGTGAAGGACCGCGAGCGCGAGGAGCGGGCGCGCGAGTACTTCGACGAACACGGCCACTGGCCCGACGAGCGATCGCGCTAGCCGTCCGTTAGGGTCTCGCGCCGAATGATCGGGACGATCGTGGTCGGCGTGGACGGAGGCGCGGAGGCACGGGATGCGATCGCGCTCGCCAGCGTCTTGCGCGGCGCGCTGGGCGCCGAGCTCGTGCTCGCCCACGCCTACCCGTACGACCTCCTGCCGCTGGGCGGCACGGTCGTCGAGGTCGGCGTCGCCGAGGACCTCCACGACGAGGCGCTGCGCTTCGTCGCCGAGCTGCGCGACGAGCTGGCGCCCGGCGCGGCCATCCGCGTGCTCCCGGACACGTCGCCGGCGCGGGCGCTGCACGAGGTCTGCGAGGACGTCGACGCCGGACTGCTGGTGATGGGCTCAGCCGCGCGCGGGGCCGCCGGGCGCAGCTCGGCCGGTGAGACGACCCGTACGGCCTTGCACCACGCACCGTGCCCGGTCCTCGTCGCGCCCCGCGAGGCGCCGCCGCGGCCGCCGCGGACGATCGGCGTGGGCTTCGACGACTCGCCGCAGGCCCGCCATGCCCGGGAGCTGGCCGAGCGGATCGCCACCGCGGTCGGCGCCCGCCTCGAGCTGATCGAGGCCGAGCGCGGGCGCCCGGCCGAGACGCTCGTCGAGCGCTCGGCGGCGCTGGACCTGCTCGTGCTCGGCTCCCGCGGCCTGGGCCCGGTCCGGCGCCTGCTGCTCGGCTCCACCTCCGAGCGCGTCGTCCGCGACGCGGGCTGCGCGGTGCTCATCGTCCCGCGGGGAGACTGAGGACGTGGATCTCGCGCTCGACACCGCAGGCCAGCGCGCCGGGGTCATCGCGATGGCGGGGTTCCTCGTCTCGTTCGGCTTCATCCGCTTCTCGACGCGGATGATGCGCAGCCCGCGCTTTCCTTGGTGGCCGGGCTCGATCAAGACGGAGGGCATCCACGTCCACCACCTGGTGTTCGGGATCGTGCTGATGATCGTCTCGGGCTTCGCGACGTTCGCCGCCGCGCCGGGCTCGCCGTGGTTCGAGATCCTGGCGGGCGCGTTCGGGATCGGCGTGGGCCTCACCGTCGACGAGTTCGCGCTGTGGCTCTACCTCGAGGACGTCTACTGGACCGACGAGGGGCGCGCCTCGGTCGACGCTGCGATCGTCTGCGCCGCGGTCGGCGGCCTCCTGCTGCTCGGGTTCGGCCCGAGCTACTCCGGGCCGCCCGGAGGCGTCGCCCTGCTCGTGGCCGAGCAGGTGGCGTGCGTTGCGGTCATCGTGGCCAAAGGCAAGGCACGGCTGGCGATCTTCGCGCTCCTGATCCCGTTCCTGGGCTGGATCGTCGCGATCCGCCTGGCGCGGCCGAACTCGTGGTGGGGCAGGCGCTTCTACCGTCCCGGCTCGCCCAAGCTGGCCAAGGCGGCCGCGCGGGCGGCCCGCTGGGATGCGCGCCGGGTGCGATGGCTGGATCGGATCGGCGGCGCCCCGAGCCTCGCGCGCGGCGACCAGCAACCGCACGACCCGCCGGGCCAGGAGTAAGGAGGTACCCCGCGAGCCCGGCCCGTTGGGGAGCCGAGCTCGCGGGGAGGAGGAGAGTCATCCCCTCTCTACCCGCGATCGAGCGATTCCAACCGCTCGAAGCAACATCTTGTGGATCGCCCTCAGGAAGGGGCCACGGCGAGCACGGTCACCGTGCCCGCAGCGACCTCGGTGAGGCCGGCGTCGTGGACGTCGGCGACGAGGTCGTCCGCGCGCGCACGCACGCGACCGCGGCCGCGCCGGCGGGCTCGCCCGCCCGCGCGACCGAGGCGATCGCGCCGCGCGGCGTGACGAGGTACATGCGCAGCGGGTCATCCCGCTCGGCCCGCTGCGCGTCCAACGACGAACGGCCTACTCGAACTCGCGCAGGTAGCGCTCGAACTTGCGCAGGTGGCCTTCCTCGTCGCGGAGGATGTCGATGACCATGTCCTGCGTGGCCCAGTCGATGCCGTCGGTGGCCTCGATGATCCGGTTGTAGTGCTCGATCGCGCCGCGCTCGGCCTCGATGACGCCCTTGATGACGGTCACGACGTCCGCGGCGTCGGACGGCGGCTGCAGGAAGCTCTGGGAAGCGGTGAACTCCTGCGAGCCCGGGGGCGTGCCGTAGAGCTCCTTGATGCGCTGGGCGAAGGCCCGCGCGTGACCGAGCTCCTCGTTGACGTCCTCGTCGAGCGCCTCGGCGACCTCCTCGGCGCGAATCCCGTCGAGGTTCGTGCCGTTGGCGAGGTAGCTCATCACCGTCTCCATCTCCATCCAGTAGGCCTGGGTCAGGAGCTCGACGATCTCCTCGCGCTTGGCCGCGTGGGCCTCCGAGAGGATGCCGGCGCCGGCGTGCTTGGTCGTGGCCATGGGCTGCTCCTTGGGTCGGGACGGTTGTACTGCCCGGGCACTATAACAACTCGCTCAAAACAACGCATGGCTCAAGCTCACTCGAGCCGACCACGACGAAGCGCCCCGACACAGCGGGGCGCGAGACGACGGGGAGGAGGTGGGGCGCTAGCCCTGCGGGAGGAGCTGCGCCTCGTCGAGCTGGCGCCGGGCGCACCAGGTGACGAACTGGCCCTCGGGCGTGTCCAGCCAGGCGCCGAGGGCGTCCTCGAAGCGGCGCCACTGGCGGGCGCGCGCGCCGGCGTGCGGGAAGTCGGTGCGCTCTTCGGCGGGGAGGTGCTCCATCGCCACGACATCTTAGGGCACCCGAAGCAGGGTTGCCGAAATTTCTGTTCGACGTGCGTCTGGCCGCCGACCATGCGAGGCTGGCGTCACCATGAGAACGCATCGATTCGCGGCGGCGGGCCTCGCAGCCCTGGCCCTGGCCGCCAGCGGCTGCGGCGGCGACGACACCGCCGACAAGGTCAAGGAGCAGGGCGAGCAGCTGCAGCAGCAGGGGCAGGAGGCCAAGGACCGCCTGGAGCAGCTCTCCCAGGACCTGAAGGAGGGCAAGATCACGGCGGAGGAGTACTCGCAGCAGGCCCAGGAGATCACGCAGGACCTCGGTCAGTCGGCCAAGGACGCGGTCAACCAGGCGCTCGACGCGGTCAAGGACAACGGGGCGCTCAACGACGAGCAGCGCCAGCAGCTCGAAGACGCGCAGAAGCAGCTGGAAGGGCAGTAGGCGGCGCGGCCGCGCCGGCGCGCCGCGCGCGCCGGCGCAGGTCCGTCGATTCGGGCGTCGCGACGGCCGATGACCCGTGGTAGGAATCGCCGTCGAATGAAGTCCGTCGTCCGCTCGCTCGCCACCCACCCGCGGGTCGCCGCCGTGGCGGAGCTGGTGCGAGCCTGCATCGCACGGACGATCGCGCTCGAGTTCGTCGAGCGGGCGATCGCGCTCGCGTCGCTCGCCTTCACGGCGCTGATCCCGGTCGGGGTCGTCGCCTCGGCCTTCGTGCCCGGGCTCGACGACGACGGGCTGGCCGACTCGATCGTGCGCCGCTTCCACCTGGACGCGCAGACCGCGTCGATCGTCAACTCGGTCTTCGCGCCGCCCGAGGAGGTCAAGCAGACGGTCTCGGTCGTCGGCGTCGTGCTGCTCGTCGGCTCGGCGCTGAGCTTCACGCGAGCGATGCAACGGCTGTACGAGCGCGCGTGGCGCCTACCGCAGCTGGGCGTGCGGGCGACGCCGGCCGGCCTCATCTGGCTGGCGTGGGTCGTGGCGTTCGTCTCGATCTTCGGCGGCGTCCGGTCGGAGATCATCGCCAGCGCCCGGCCGATCGTCGACGTGATCGTCGCCCTGACATTCGCCGGCATCGTCTGGCTCGCGACGCCGTGGATCCTGCTGTCGCGCCGCGTCGGCTGGCGGCCGCTCCTCCCGACGGCCGTCCTCACGTCGGTCGCGATGACCGCTCTGAGCATCGCGTCGACGGTCTACATGCCGCGCTCGATCTCCGATTCGGCCGCCCACTACGGGCCGATCGGCGTCGCGATCGCGCTGGTGTCGTGGCTCGTCGCGGCGGGCTTCGTCCTCGTCGTCTGCGCCGCCGTCGGCGCGGTGCTCGGCGAGCGCGGCTGGGGCGCGCCGGGCGCGCCCGGCGCGCCGGAGCCGGACATGCGCGGGCTGAAGCTGGAGTAGGCCCTCGGCGCCGCTGGCTAGGCGGCGAACCCGCTGATCGCGTCGCCGATGAGCTTGGCGCCGATGACGAGGCAGATCACCGCCATGATCGCCGCGTTGTTGGCGCCCATCCAGCCCTTGAGGTCGTCGAGGAGGTGCTTGGCGCGCTCGCCGAGCGCGAAGTACATCCCGACCGGGATCCCCGGCCCCAGCGTGCCGATCAGCACGAAGATCGCCAGCGCCACCGCCTGCGAGCCGGTGCTCTCACCGGTCTGCGCGATGGCCGCGGCGGCCCCGACCGTGAGGACGAGGTTCTTCGGGTTGATCGCCGACAGGGCCACGCCCATCGCGGTCGCGCGGCCCGGGGTGAAGCGGTCGATCGTCCCCATCCAGGTCGGCAGGTGCGCGTCCGCGGGGTCGCGCGGACGGCCCCGCCACTGCTTGACGGCCACGAGGGCCAGGAGCAGCCCGAGCATGAGCTTGAGGACGCTGACCCAGGTCGCCGGCGCGCCGTCCTCGCTGGCGTCGGCGCCGCCGGAGGCGAGGAGCACGATCGTCCCGACGACGGCGAGGCCGACGATCCAGCCGGCGATGAACGCCGGCCCGTTGACCCGCCCGCGAGCGGTGCCGAGCATGAGGACGACGGCGATGATCGGGACGGGGCTGAGGGCGACGCCTACGCCGAACGACAGGACCTGCCCGATCGCTTGACCCATCTGCGCGCGCTCCTTTCGCGAAGGGGACGCGGTCTCCGGCCGCCGTCGACCGGAGACCGCCGATGCTCAGGCCGAGGCGGCCTTGGCCTTGTCCAGCGCCGCCTGGAGGGCAGCCTCGTCCTCGTTGGAGAGCGACGTCTGGATGACCGTGCCCGGGATCTTGATCTCCGGCAGGATCTTGTCGGCCGAGACCTTGCGGATGAGGAGGATGAGCGCGGCCTTGCCGGGCTCGAGCTCCTCGCCGAGCTTCTTCATGAACTTGTCGTCGACGCCGGTATCGCTCAGGGCACCGGTGGCGGCGCCGGCGGCCGCGCCGATCGCCATGCCGAACAGCGGCATGAAGAAGATGAGGCCGATCAGGCCGCCCCAGAGCGCACCGCCCGCGGCCCCGATGCCCGCCAGCGACGGCTGGTGGAGCTTGACCTTGCCGTCGTCCTTGCGCTCGACGACGACCACGTCCTCGAGCTCGATGAGGTGCTGCTTGACGGCGTCGCCCAGGTTGCCGGCGACCTGCTGCGCCGTGGAGACGTCCGGATACGCGATCGCGACGAGATCGGACACGCGTTGCTCCCTTCGTGGTGGTTCGAGGATGGCTCGGCGCAACGCTATTGGAGCGCCAGGTGGCTGTCACCTCTGGTGGCCGCTCGTTCACGTGCCTACGATGCGCTCCGATGAGCGGGAACAGGCTGAGCGAAGCCCCGTCGGACATGGCGTGGATCCCCGGCGGGACGTTCCGCATGGGCTCCGACGCGTTCTACGCCGAGGAGGCGCCGGTCCATCGGGTCGAGGTCGACGGCTTCTGGATCGACCGCCGGCTCGTGACCGTCCGCCAGTTCCGGCGCTTCGTCGAGGAGACCGGCTACGTCACGACGGCGGAGCGGCCGCTCGATCCGGCGCAGTACCCGGGTGCCGACCCCGCGCTGCTCAAGCCCGGCTCGCTCGTCTTCCAGAAGGCGCCCGCGCGCGTGTCGCTGAACGACTACCGCCAGTGGTGGGCCTACGTGCCGGGCGCGTCGTGGCGCGCGCCCGCGGGCCCGGGCAGCACGATCCGCGGCCGTGACCGCCATCCGGTGACGCACGTCACCCACGAGGACGCCGCCGCCTACGCGACCTGGGCCGGCAAGGAGCTGCCGAGCGAGGCCGAGTGGGAGTACGCCGCCCGCGGCGGCCTGGACGGCGCGACGTTCGCGTGGGGCGACGAGGAGCGCCCGGGCGGGCGGCTCATGGCCAACACCTGGCAGGGCGAGTTCCCGTGGCAGAACCTCAAGGCCAACGGCTACGAGGGGACCTCGCCGGTCGGCACCTTCCCGGCCAACGGCTACGGGCTCTACGACGTCTGCGGCAACGTCTGGGAGTGGACCGACGACTTCTTCACGCCGCGTCACCCCGATGACGCGGCGCAGGGCTGCTGCCTGCCGCGCAACCCGCGCGTCGCGGCGCCCGATCCCGCGGCCGCGCGGCCGGGGGAGACGATCCCGCGCCGCGTCATCAAGGGCGGCTCGCACCTCTGCGCGCCCAATTACTGCCTGCGCTACCGCCCGTCGGCGCGGCAGGGGGAGGCGATCGACACCTCCACGGGCCACATCGGCTTCCGCTGCATCCTGCGAGCGCCCGAACCTTGAGCGAGCGGCGTCAGCGCGAACGCGGCAGCGGCTGCCAGTCGCAGTCCTGACCGCCGGCGAAGGAGGTCGACCGCGGGACGAGGACGGTCGCCGTCTGCGTCGCCGGGTTGATCACCTCGAGCCCGGCCAGCGTGTTCGCGCACAGCGCCGTGCCGTCCGGCGACCAGTCCGCGCCGCCCCCGTCGACGCTCAGGTAGTCGACCGGGCCGGCCGCCGGCATCGGGATCAGCGCGAGCACCGGCGCCTGGGAGCCGGGCACCGCACCGCTGGTGCCGCCGAGGATCTGCGCGGCGGTGGCGGTGAGCCCGCTGGTGGCGATGCTCGTCGCCTGCGGGCTCCACGACAGCGTGTAGCCACTCACGCTCGGGCTCGGACCCGGGTACGCGTTGCTGACCAGCAGCTTGGGGCTCTTGCCGGTGCTGGGGACCGTGTAGATCTTCACGTACGCGCTGACCCCGAACTGGTCGACGAGCGAGTACACGAGCTGGCTGCCCGTCGGCGCCCAGTCGAGTGCGTCGACGCCGACCGCCATGTTGCCCGCCGCGACGACCTTGCGGCCCTTGCCGGTGCTCGACGCGACGTAGGCGCTGCCGAAGTCGTAGATGTAGGCGAGCTGCTTGCCGTTCGGCGACCAGGTGGGGCTCGAGGCGTTGGACAGGATCTTCTTGGCGCCGGAGCCGTCCGCGTTGGCCACCCAGACGTCGGTGTGCCCGGGCGAGCTGGTCGAGCCGCGGGCGAACGCGATCTTCGTGCCGTCGGGCGACCATGCGGGGTGGCTCGCGTTGCGCAGCAGCACCTTGGGCGTGCCGCCGCTGGGGGCGATCGTGGAGATCGCGAAGCTCTCCGTGCCGCCCTTGAGGCCCGTGTAGGCGGTGTAGGCGATGAGCCCGTTGCGGCCGGGCATGGTGGCACCCGCGGGGGTGGCGGCGATCGCGGCGACGCCGAGGGCGACCGCGAGGGCGATCCTGTGCATGGCCGCGACCCTACCGGCGGTGCGAGACCAAGCGGGCCGGCGCTCGACAGATGGTCAGCCGCCCCGGCCCGCTCGTCCCAGCGGTTGCGCTCGACCTGATCAGGTCTCGATCGCGCCCGGACGCGTCAGCGCCCAGATGACCCAGACGTCGAGGGCGATCACGACGATCGCCCACACCGGGTAGTAGGGGATGAAGAAGAAGTTGGCGATCGCGCTGAGGCTCGCGAACACGATCGCCATCACCCCGGCCCACGTCCGGCGCGAGAAGAGCCCGAACCCCGTGATCACCATGATCACGCCGAGGATGAGATGGACCCAGCCCCACGCCGACGTGTCGAGGTCGAACGTGTAGTTGCGTGTGACGACGAAGAAGTCGTCGTCGATGATGGCGGTGAGGCCGCCGATGATCTGGAACACCCCGATGATCGTGAGCACGCATGCGGCGAACACGATCCCGCCTATCGCCCAGCCCGAGGGCTGCGGCGCCGTCGGATACTCGCTCATCGCGAAATCCCTCCTGAGTGGTGATGTGCCGGCTGCTACGTTCGCCCCCGCCGGCGTGGCTCCTGCCCCCGCTCAGGGCTCGGCAAGCGCGCTGACCACCCGCCGGTGCGCCAGCGCACCCGCGATGCCGAGCGGCAGCGGCAGCCAGTAGGAGAAGAGCCGGTAGGCGAACGTCGCCACGACGGCGGACCCGGCGGACACGCCGGCGAGCGCGAGCATGCCGGTCAGGCCGGCCTCGACGAACCCCAGTCCGCCGGGGGTGAGCGGGATCTGAGCCAGGACCTGGGCGCCGCAGAAGGCGAGCAGGACGAGGCCCGGGCGCGGATGGGAGTCCACCGCCGCGAGCGCGGCGACGAGCGTCAGGTAGTCGAACAGCCAGCGCCCGGCGGTCGCCGCCAGCGCTCGCTTCCAGCGGGGGCCGAACGTGTGCAGGATGCGATCGCGCTCGGCCAGCAGCCGCTTGGGCAGGTGGTGCTGGGGCGCGGAGCCGCGGCGCAGGCGGTTGCGCAGGCGCTGGACGGTGCGCCCGACCCAGCCCAGGGGGCCGTCGGTCGCGAGCATCACCGTGCCCAGCGCGGCCATCACGACGAAGATCACCAGGCCGAGCACCGCGATCTCCAACAGGCCGCGCTGGACCCCGCCGCGGATGAGCGTGGGGACCGCCAGCACCGGTAGTGCGAGCACCGCCGCGAACGTCGCCAGGTTGACGACGGTGAGGCCGCCGACCGCACGCTCGCGCGCGACGCCGACCTGCACGAGCATCCGGTACTGCAGCGCCGCGCCGACCGCGCCGCCGCCGGGGGCGATCTTCGACAGGGCGTTGCCGGCCAGCTGCGACGTGATGACCGGCGCCAGCGGGACCGGCCGCAGCGCGAGCTGCTGCAGGAGCCACAGGCAGGCCAGCGAGCCGCCCTGCAGGACGAACATCGCCAGGAACCACCACAGGTCGATGTTGCGCAGCTCGTCCCACGAGCCGAGCACGTCGAGCAGGCTCGGCGCGACGAGGTACAGCGAGATGCCGGTGATCCCGAGCCAGACGGCGGTGCGGACATAGGCGCGCCATCCGCGCTCGAGCTGCTCCTCGCCCTGCTCGATCTCGTGCTCGACGTCGACGTGGCGCTCGATCGCGAGCTCGAGGCGGTCGCCCACGCGGGCGCGCGGCTCCCGCCCGGTGGTCACGGGGCGGGGAGGAGGACGATGCGGTGCACGAGCCAGAGCATGCCAGCCGGGAAGGCGGCCCGCCTACGGCATCGCGAGCAGGCGCTCGCGCTGCTCGGCCACGTCGAAGTCGGCGGTCGGCCACTGCAGCTCCATCGCCTCGAGCTCCTCGATGAGGAGGTTCGTGATCGCCCAGTTGCGATACCACTTGCGATCGGCGGGGACGATGTGCCACGGGGCGGCGTCGACGTCGCAGCGCTCGATCGCCTCCGCGTAGGCGTCGAGGTACTCGTTCCAGCGCTCGCGCGTGTCGAGGTCGCCGGGCTGGAACTTCCAGTGCTTGGTCGGGTCGTCCAGGCGGGCCAGCAGGCGCTCGCGCTGCTCCTGCGGCGAGATGTGCAGGTAGCACTTCACGACGCGCGTGCCGGCCTGGGCCAGGTGGCGCTCGAAGCGCTCGATGGCCCCGAAGCGCCGCCGCCAGGTGCGCGCATCGGCCAGCCGCAGGACGCGGACGCTGACGACGTCCTCGTAGTGGGAGCGGTCGAAGACCGCGATCTGGCCGGGCCGCGGCACGTGCGGGCGGATCCGCCACAGGAAGTCGTGGCGGCGCTCCTCGGGCGTCGGCGCCTTGAAGCCCACGACGTGCAGCCCGGCAGGATCGACCTGGCCCACGACGTGGCGGACCGTGCCGCCCTTGCCGGCCGTGTCGAGTCCCTGGAGGACGAGCAGCAGCGCCCGACGACCGCCGGTGCGGCCCTGGGCGTAGAGCCGCTCCTGCAGCTCGGAGAGCCGCTGCGCGAGCGCGGGCGCGACCTGCGCCGCCTCGCGCTTGCCGCGGTCGAAGCCCGGGGTCGCGCGCGTGTCGATCGTCCGCAGGTCGATTCGTCCCGCCGGGGCGCGCAGCAGCGCTCCCACGCGCGGGGGCGCGGTCGCTGCGACGGTCGCGTCTCGCCTCTTGGCCACGGTGGGCGGCGAGCCTACCCGAGCGACGGGAGCCCGTCGCGCTAGCGTGGTCGCCTGACGCGATGCGGCGCCAGATCGACCAGCTCGACGGCGTGCGGGCGCTCGCCGTGCTCGCGGTGATGGGCTTCCACGACCTCAAGGTCCCGGCCGGATACCTCGGCGTGGACGTCTTCTTCGTGCTCAGCGGCCTGCTGATCACGTCGATCCTGCTGGGGCGCTTCGACCGCCACGGCACGATCGACCTGTGCGCGTTCTACGAGCGGCGGGTCCGCCGGCTGCTCCCGGCCCTGCTCGCGCTGCTGATCCTGTGCTCCCCGCTGGGCGCCCGGCTGAGCCAGGACGGCACGTGGCAGAGCTGGTGGGACGCGGTCTTCGTCAGCGCCACCTACACGGCGAACTTCGCGATCCTCGTCGACGGCACGCAGTTCCTCGGCGCGCTCGGCCCGATGTGGAGCCTGGCGATCGAGATGCAGTTCTACCTGCTGTGGCCGCCGCTGCTGGCCTGGCTGCTGACGCGCGGCCTGCCGCTGCGCACGATCACGGTCGCGACGGCCGTGCTCATGCTCGGCTGCCTGTCGCTGTTCTGGCTGCTGGACACCGGCAGGGATCCGGGGCTGGCCGTGGCGCCCAGCTACTTCCGGCCCGACACGCGCTTCGGCGAGCTGCTGGCCGGCTGCGTCCTCGCGCTGCTGCTGCATGGCCGCCCACTGCCGCTGCCGCGCCGCGCCGACCTGGCGGTGAGCGTCGGCGCGGTCGTGGGCGTCGGGCTGATCCTCTACGCGGCGGTCGAGCTGTTCTGGGAGTACGGCTCGGTCGTGCCGATGCCGGTGGTGGCGATCGGCACGGCGCTCGTGCTCGCGCGGCTGGTGACGAGCGACCGCGCGCTGCTCTCGCGGCTGCTGCGGGTGCCGCCGCTGCCGTGGATCGGGCGGATCTCCTACCCGATGTACCTGTGGCAGTTCCCGATCCTCGCGCTGACCGTCGAGGCGGGGCTCACCGGCGCGGTGCAGCAGTGGTGGTTCTGGGCGGGCACCCTGGCGGCGGGGACGATCAGCACGTACGCGATCGAGCGGCGGTTCTGGACGCCGCGCGCGCGGCGCCCGGCGCCCGTGGCGTCGTCAGCGGCTGCAGCGGGCGACGCGGAGCGTGGTCGTCGCCGTGCGGCCGTTTGACAGCTTCGTGCGGACGCGAACCGTGGCGACCGCGCGGCGGGCGCGCCGGAGGTCGACGCGGATCGCGCCGCGCGGCCGGCGGATCGTCCCGACGCGCCGGCCGTCGAGCAGCACGACCGCCGTCCGCATCCGCGCTCGGTAGCGCGCCGGCACCGTCACGCGCAGCGGCGGCCGCGGCTGCGGCAAGGCGGCGAGCAGCGCGAGGTCGACCGCGTCGGCCATCGCGCGGTAGCCCTCGAGGTTGGGATGCAGGCCGTCGCCGGAGTCGTAGGCGGGCCGCAGGCGTCCCGGCTGGTCGGGGTCGCGCAGCGCGGCGTCGAAGTCGACCACGCCGTCGGCGGCGCGTCCACCGCGGATCCACGCGTTCACCGCCGCACGCGTGGCCGCGGCGGCGGCGTCGCCGTAGCCGTCCGAGCGCGCGCCCTCCATCGGGGTCAGCGTGCCCAGCAGCGCTCGCTTGCCGCTGGCGCGCACGCGGGCCACGGCCTCGCCGAGGCCGGCGATGATCCGCGGCGCGTCGGCCGAGCGCCCGCCGATGTCGTTGGCGCCGGCCAGGACGATCACCGTCGTCGCGGCAGGCTGCGCGAGGACGTCGGCGGCCAGCCGGGCGAGCATGCTCGGGCCGTGGATCGGGATGAGGCCGTCGTCGAGGATCCGGTTACCGCTGATGCCCGCGTTGAGGACCACGAGCGGCGGGGCACCGCGCGCCAGCAGCAGACGGCGCTGGAGCACGTCCGGGTAGGCGCCGTCGGCGTCGATCGGCTCGCGGCTGGCGACCAGCGGCGACGGGCTGCCCCCGTAGCCGTCGGTCAGCGAGTCGCCGAGCGCCACGACCGTGCCGACCGCGCCGGTGGCCAGCACCTCCAGCCCGGTGACGAAGAACGTCGCGGTGGTCTCCAGCTCGTCGAAGCCCTCGCCCGAGACGTCGCCGGAGCGGTCCTCGTCGGAGCGCTGCGGGGTGGCGTAGACCGGATGGCGGCCGTAGAAGTGCTGGGTCGCCGGGCCGGTGCCATCGGCGAGGAAGAGGCTGACCGCGAGCTGGTCGAACGCGGCGAAGCGCAGCGGGATCGGGTCGCTCACCGCCTCGCCGCCGGGCGCGACCACGACCGAGCGCTCGCCGCCGAAGGTCACTGCCTCGAGCGTGCCGGGCACGATCGCGGCGCCGGCGGCGCGCCGCCCGAGCGTCACCGCGTCGAAGCGGACCGGCTCGGCGCCGAAGCGGTTGGAGAGACGCAGGCGCGCCTGGGTGCCGCCGAGGTGGGGCGTGACGATCTCGCGGACGGTCTGGCCCTCGAAGCCGCCGAGCGCCGCGTTCGTCGGCGCGGTCGTCCAACTCGGGACCCAGCGCGGAGTCAGGCAGTCGGCCGCCCGCCCGGCCGGCGCCGCGACCGCCAGCGCCACCGCCGCAAGCGCCGCCACGAGCGCCGCCCGCCATCCGACCCAGCCGTCCATGACCGGGCCAGGCTAGTGCGCGGCGTCAGCGCTCGCCGTCGTAGTAGTCGACGCCGCTGGTGCGGCGGGCCAGCAGGTCGTCGGCTTCGTTGCCGGTCCAGATGCCGATCTTGTCGCTGTCGGGATAGACGGTGGCGGTCGGGACGACGACCTCCGAGAACAGGAGCACGCGAGCGGGCTCGGTGGTGTCGTTGCGGACCTGGTGGGCGCCGTCGGGCCCGCGCGGGAAGCAGAGCACGTCCCAGGCGGCCAGCTCGCGGACGCCGTCCGGCGTGCGCACGCTCGGCCGTCCATCCAGCACGATCAGCCATTCCTCCTCGCCGTACTCGTAGTGGTACGGGCACAGCGCCTGGCCCGGCGGCAGCTCGTAGATCGAGGCGCCGAGCCGCTGACTGCCGACGAGCGGGCCAAGGCGGAGCATGCCGGCCCGAAAGCCCTCGGGGTCCTCGGGGTCGTAGGTGAACGAAGGGGTCGCGACGCTGACGGGTTGCATGGACGCAGCCTGCCCCACCGCGACCCGAGGATCACGGACCGGCGCGGACGCGTCCGGGATCGAGCTCCTTACCGCGGAAAGCCGGTAGAGATGCTGTACTTCCGGTCGTGACCGCCTGTCGCTCCCCGTACGAGGTCGTGATCGTCGGCGTCGGCGCCGCCGGCGCGCTGACCGCCGCCAACCTGCTGACCCGCTGGCCCGCCGGCGTGCCGCTGCGTCTCACGCTGCTGGAGCGCAGCGGGCGGTATGGCCCGGGCGTCGCCTACGCGACGCCCGACGCGCAGCACCTGCTCAACGTCAGCGCGCGCGGGATGTCGGCCTACCCGGATCGTTCTGGGCACTTCGCGGCGTGGGCGCGGCTGCGCTCGCTGACCGACGACGACGACGTGTTCGCGCCCCGCGCCGCCTACGGCGCGTACCTGGCCGAGCAGCTCGACGACGCCGAGCGCGCGGCCGGCGCCGGGGTCGTCGTCCGGCGCGACGAGATGGCGGTGGCGATCGAGGACGGGCCGGCGGGTCTCGTCGTCCAGCTCGCGGGCGGCGGCGCGCTGCGCGCCGACGTCGTCGTGCTGGCCACCGGCGTCTCGCGGCCCGCGCCGCCGGCGGCGGTCGACGCGGCGATTGCGGCGCACCCGGGCTGCGTCGCCGACCCGTGGGTCCACGCGCGGCTGGCGGCGCTGCGCGCGGCGCGGCGGGTCGTGATCGTCGGCACCGGGCTGACGATGGTCGACGTCGCGCTCTCGCTCTGTCCCGGGGACGCTGGCCCGGAGGTCGTCGCCATCTCGCGCGGCGGGCTGCTGCCGCGCGCGCACCGCGACGGCGGCGGTGCCGTGGTGCCCCCGGTGGTGCAGCCGGGGGAGGCCTCCAGCGCCGCCGAGCTGGTCGCGCGGATGGAGGCCGCCGCGCGTGGGATGCGGGACTGGCGGGTGGCCGTCGACTCCCTGCGGCCGGTCACGCAGGCGCTGTGGCGGTCGCTGCCGGCGGACGAGCGCGAGCGATTCGCGCGCCTGCACGCGCGGCGCTGGGAGGTCCATCGCCACCGGATGGCGCCGGCGGTGGCGGGCCGCATCCGGACGCTGCGCGCGGCCGGGCGGCTGCGGGTGCTCGCCGGGACGATCGATGCGGTGGCGGCGGCGGACGCGCGTGCGGTGCTCTCCGCGTGCGGCGCGGCGCAGCGGGCCGGCGGCGGTGGGGTCGCGATGGCGGCGGCCGACGAGCGGGAGTGCGGCGACAGCCGGCTCGTCGTATGCGCGGCCGGGGAGCGGATCGTCGCCGACGCCGTCGTCCTCGCCACTGGCCCGGACCTCGACCTCCGCCGCTCCCGCGATCCGCTGCTGCGCTCGCTGCTGGATGCGGGCCTCGCCGCCCCCGGACCGCTCGGGCTCGGGCTGCGCACGCGGACCGACGGGGCGCTCGTCGGCGCCGACGGGCGCTGCCACGGGTCGCTCTTCACGCTCGGCGCGCTGCGCCGCGGTGAGCTGTGGGAGACGACCTCGATCCCGGAGATCCGCGCGCAGGCCGCGGCACTGGCCGCGACGATCGCCCGCCGCGCCGACGCGCGCGCCGCAGCGTGACGCGCGGTCGCCGCGGCGGTCGCGCGATCAGGCCGGCGCGCGCTCGAGCACGTCGAGCGTCCAGGCGGCTCCGCTGCCGGCCAGCTCGGCCTCCAGGCCGGCGGCGGCGACCGCCGCGGCGACGTCGTCCGGCGTCCGGGGCGCCCTCGGAGCCAGCAGCAGCGCCCGGGCGACGTCGCCGCGCGCGGCCTTGGCCATGTGCGAGATCGGCTGGCGCGTGCCGTCGGGATGGACCCGGAACGCGCGGACCGCGACGTGGGTCGCGCGGCGCGGGCGCCAGACGCTCGCGTAGCCGCCGGAGCGGGCGTCGACGACGAGCGTGCGCGGGCGGTCGGCGGGCGCGAGCGCCTGCGCGATCGCCGGGCGCCACAGCGCCGGCAGGCCGCCGAGCCCGTCGACCTTCGCTTCGATCGGGAGCTTGTAGGCGGGGATCCGGTCGCCGGGGCGGACCAGTCCCCACAGCCCGCTGGCGATGAGCACGCGGCGACGGGCCGCGGCGGGGATCGACGGCAGGTCCAGCCGGGCGAAGAGGACGCCCGTGTAGACGCGCGAGGCAGCGATGGCCGGCGCGCCGCGCAGCGTGGGATCGAGGGCGTCGAGGATGCGCCCGCGGATGGGGCCGAGGACGTCGGCGAACGGGAGGCGGGCGAGGTCGGCGGGGCGGCCGCGCGGCGGCGACGTCTTCCCCTCGGAGGGCGGCAGGAGCAGGAGCATGCGACGCGGCAGGGTGACAGATCGCATCCGTCCGTCCGTCGTGGCCGTACCCTGGGTGGATGGAGCTGGTCTCGTTCGCCGATCCGACGATCCGCGTGGCGCCCGTCGCGGGCGGCGGCCACGAGCTCGTCGCCGGCGCGCTGCTGAGCGCGGCCGACGCCCGTGCGCTGGCCGACGCGCTCGCATGGCAGCGGACACGAGACCACCAGGTCGCGGCGTTCGACACCGCCGAGGCGGTGCTCGCCTTCCGGCGGCTCGCCGCGCTGGTCGACGAGATCGAGGGCGTCGCCGGGCGGTCGCCGGGCGGCCCCGTGACGGTCACGCAGGACCAGGCGATGCTGCTGGCCGAGGCGGCAGCCTGCTACGTCGCGGCGCGCGACGGCGAGGACCACGTGCCGCCGCGCGAGCGTGAGCGGATCGACCGGCTGCGCACGCTCAGCGGGCCGCTCTTCGAGCTCGTCGCGCGCTTCGCGCGCGCCGGCGAGGCGCAGCGCGGCACCCCCGCGTAGGGCCTCCTCGACTCGGGTGCGGTGCGCGGGCGGGTAGCGTGCCGCGCATGCGTGCCGTCCAGATCACCGAGCTCACCGGCCCAGCGACCGCGCTGGCCGTCGTCGACGCGCCGGAGCCGGAGCCGTCGCACCCGCTCACGCCCGGCGAGGGCGTGGTCGTCGAGGTGGAGGCGGCCGGGGTCTCGTTCCCGGAGCTGCTGCAGACGCGCGGGGAGTACCAGCTCAAGCCCCCACTGCCCTTCGTCCCGGGCAGCGAGGTGGCCGGCGTCGTGCGCAGCGCGCCGGCCGGGGCCTCGGTGCGACCGGGCGATCGCGTGGCGGCGTTCTCGTACCTCGGGGGCTGGGCGGAGGTGGCGATCGCGCCGTGGTACCTGACGTTCGCGCTGCCCGAGGGGCTGGATGCGGCGCAGGGCGCCGGGCTGATCCTGAACTACCACACGGCCTACTTCGCGCTCGTGCTGCGGGGGCGGCTGCAAGCGGGTGAGACGGTGCTCGTCCACGGGGCGGCCGGCGGGGTCGGCACCGCGAGCCTCCAGATCGCCCGGGGCCTGGGGGCGCGGACGATCGCCGTCGTCTCCAGCGACGAGAAGGAGCGCGTGGCGCGCGAGGCGGGGGCCGAGGAGGTCGTGCGCTCGGACGGGCCGTGGAAGGACCAGGTCAAGGAGCTCGGCGGCGCCGACGTCGTGCTCGACCCCGTCGGCGGGGATCGCTTCACCGACTCGCTGCGGTCGCTGCGCGAGGAGGGCCGGCTCGTCGTGGTGGGCTTCACCGGCGGGTCGATCCCCGAGGTGCGGGTCAACCGCCTGCTGCTGAACAACCTCGACGTGGTCGGCGCCGGCTGGGGTGCCTTCGTGCTGGCCAAGCCGGAGGTCAACCGCCAGATCGGCGAGGCGGTCGCCCGGCTGGCCGCCGAGGGCGCGGTACGACCGATCGTCGGCGCCCGCTTCCCGCTGGCGCAGGCCGGACAGGCGCTCGAGCTGCTCGAGGGCCGCGGCGCGCTGGGGAAGATCGTGCTGGAGGTGTGAGGAGGACCGGCCGCTAGGGGTTGAAGTCGTCGGCCCAGGTCGTCGTCGGCGTGGTCTCGCTGGGCGCCGGCGGCGACGAGGACGCGGGCGGGGCCGGGGCGTCGCTGACCGGGGCCGGCGGCGGAGGCGGTGGCGCGGGCGCCGGCGGTGGGGCGGGGCTGGTGGGTGCGGGCGTGGCCCCGGGACGGGCGGGGCGGCGTTTGCGGCCGTCGGCGCGCGGGACGGACCGCTCGCCGGTCGAGCGGCCGCGGCTGGTGGTCTCGGGGGCGCGTCGATCGCGTGCGGGCGCGGCGGAGCGAGCGGGTCCGGCGCCTCCCGCGGCGGCGTGCCGACGCCGCGCGGCGGCGCGGCGGCGCTCCCCGGGCGCGATCGCGCCGCGACCGTCCGCGCTCGACGCGCGAGCGGCCTCGCCGGTCGCGGCCGGCTTTGCCGCGCCGGCCTCGGCCTCGCCCGCTGCGGCCAGCCTCACCGCGTTGGACGGGACCGTGCGGGGTGCGCGGTCCGCCGGCTGGAGGCTCCCGTTGAGGCCCCCGAGCGCGGCCGATCCGACGGCGACGACGGCCGCGGCGACGGCGACGGTGACCGCTCGGTGCGGGCGACGAGGGCGGGCGGTCGACCCCGTCGTCGGCGGGTCGCGGTCCGCCGGTCCCGGTGACGGCGGCAGCTCGCGCGCCGGCGGCGGCTCGGGCGCCGGCGGCGTGGCATCGGCGAGCGCCGTCGTCGGCTGCCAGTGCAGCGGCCCGGAGACCGCCGACGGGACGCGGCCCCAACGCCCGGCGGCGGTGTGGCGGCAGTGGGCGGCGGCGCGGCGCAGCGCCGCGGCGATCGCCACCTCGGGATCGACGTCGCCGCGCCAGTCGGCCTCCAGGCGGACGGCCGCGTCGGCGATCTTGCGTGCCTCGCCGGGCTCGAGCATCGGGTAGGCACGCGACACGATCGTGTGGACGAGCACCTCGAGGTCGACCGCGTGGTCGTCGGTCAGCGCACGCGGATCCATCGCGCGGCGCTCGTGCCCGACAGGTACGGGAGGCCGGGTTGGGCGGGGACGCGGGCCCGCAACGCGTACCGGGCGCTCGGCCCGCCGGGGCGGAACGCGTAGCGCAGGGCGTAGCGGCCGCGCGCGTCGGTCGTGGTCGTGGCGAACGTCTGCCAACGCCGGCCGTTGCGCGCCTGCAGCTCGACGAACGCGCGCGAGGCGTCGTCGACGCGGCCGCGCAGCACGATCGTGACGCCGCGTGCGGCCCGCCGCGGCGCCCGCATCGTGACGCCGGCCCGGACGCGCAGCGCGACGCTGACCTGGGCGGCGGGGGCGTCCTGGCCGGGCACGCGGTAGCTGAGCTGCAGCGAGCGCGACGGCCCGGGCGCGATGCCGACGCGGAACGACCCGTCGGCGCGGGTCAACGCCGTCGCGATCGGCGCGACCCGATCGCTCACGGCGCGGCCGAGGAGTCGCCCGGCGACGAGGATCCGGGCGCCGGCCAGCGCCTCGCCGCCGGCGCCGCGCAGGGTCCCCACGACGACCGCCCGCTCGCCGTGGTCGAGGACGAGGCTGCGTCGGCCGCCATGGCGCGTGCGCAGCTCGGCCGTGAGGACGGCGCGCACCGCTGGCTGCGACGTCGGCGAGCCGGGCACCGAGGTGCTCGCGCCGCCGCTGCCGCCGCCGGCCGCGCCCACGCCGGCCGATCCGCTCGCGGATGATCCGCCGCCACCGCCGCCCCCGCCGGACGCGCCGCTGCGCACGATCGTGACCGGCGGGGACGTCCCGGCGTTGCCGGCGACGTCGCGCGCGACGATCCGCGCGACGTGGGGGCCGGCGGAGAGCGCGGCGGGATCGAAGCTGACGGTCTGGCCGACCTCCAGGGGGCACGGGACGAGCACGAGGAAGGGCGGCGAGCAGCTGGCGCCGGCCGGCCAGCTGGCGGCGACGGCGCCGTCGATCTGGAGGTCGAACGTGCGCAGCCCGCCGCCCGCGTCGGTGGCGTGCACGCTCAGCGCCTGTGCGCCCGGCCCGACGCCGGCGGTGGCGAGCAGCGGTCCGCTCGGCGCGTCGACGTGCGGGCCGGCGGCGTCGCTGAGCGTGAGCTCGGTCCGGGAGACGCCGAACTGCGCGGCGCCGGCGGCCGGGCAGTCGGCCGGCCCGCCGGCCGGGCACGAGACCGCGATCGTGACCTTGATCGTGCCCGCGGGGGCCGTCAGCCCCGGCTGGACCGTCGCCGACAGCGCGTCGCACGACGCCTTGCCCGTGCAGGACTCCAGCGGCTGGGACTGGCCGCCGCCCTGCTGGGCCGTGACCTGGTACCCATCGCCGTCGCGGACGGTGACGGTCCTGGCCGGGACGAGCCGCGCGATCGTGGTCGACGCGGGTGCGGTCACCGACCACTCGGCCCGCGCCGCCTGGGCCGCCGGCACGCTCGGCGGCGCCGTGAGGACGCCGGCGAAGGACTGTCCGGCCGGACAGGCGTCGGCGGAGCTCGGCGTGTTGCCCGTCCCGGTCGTCGTCGGCGTCCATCCTGCCACCGACGCCGCCTGCCCGGCACATCCGACGACCACGTACTCCCCGGCCCGGGCCGGGGCGGGCGCCGCGAGGACGAACGCGAGGCACAAGACGATCCACGCGATGGTCGCGACGGGCGGCGGGACGGTTCGCGCGCGCACCGCCAGGCCTCCTCAGATGGCGCTCCGACCGGCGAGCGCCCGAGTCGTCGCGCCCGGCGGGTCGCCGTGGAGGATCCACTCACCGTCGCGGCGTGAGAGCAGGCCCGCGCGGTCGAGGTGCTGGAGCCCGATCGTCACCGACGGCCGGCGCGCGCCGGTCAGGTCGGCGAGGACCGCGTGGGTGAGCGGGAGGCGCAGCACGACGCCGGACGAGCTGACGCGGCCCCAGCGCTGGGCCAGCGTCCACAGCAGGACGTGCAGCCGCTGCTCGATGCGGGTGTAGTGCGTGGCGGCGATCGCGACGGTCAGGACGTGGGCCCGCGCCATCGCACGGTCCAGCAGCGTGGCGTAGACCGCCGGGTAGTCGCGGGCGCGGCGGGCGAAGACGGCGTCGAGCACCGCGACGTGGACCGTCTGGATGACGTGGAAGACGGTCGCGAGCCACGGCGTCGTCTCCGCGCCCGGATGGACGCCGCCGCGGACGACGTCGCCGGGGCCGAGCAGCTCGGCGCCGTAGCCGGCGGGCTCGCCGACGCGATGGAGGAGCAGCCCGTCGAGGATGAGGACGCCGAGGCCGGTCGCCGGCTCGTGGCCGGGGATCTCGCCGTCCCAGACACCGCGGCGCAGCGCGGCGACCGGCGCGACGAGCTGCCGGCGGGCGTCGTCGACCACGCGCTGGTCGATGCGGTCGGCGAGATCGGGGTCGGCGCTGAGCAGGGAGACGTGCGTGACGGGCGCCGGCACGTCGCGGCTGCTCGGCACCCGCCGGCGGCCGTTCAGCGGCGTGGCGGCGCGAGGCTGGAGGTCGGGTGGGAGCGCGTCGGCGATCGCGAAGGCGCTCGACAGCCCGAAGCCGTCGAGCACGCCGACGATCGGTCCCGCGCCGGTCACGAGGACCATCCGCGCGCGCATCCGCGCCGCGCGCCGGCGGCAGCGCAGCAGGACGGCCCCGCCGATCGACGCCATCGAGGTGAGCTGGCGCAGGTCGACCCAGACCTCGCCGACGTCGCCGGCCAGCAAGGCGTCGACCGCCTCGCTGACCGCGTCGGCGAGGTCGAGGTCGAACACGCCCTCGAGATGCACGAGGCCTCGCGCCCCGCCGGCTCCGGTCCGCGTCGTGACGCGTCCGGTCACCGGCTCGTCGTCACGGCCTGGCGTTTGCACACCCTGCTCCATGCGACCTCGCCGCCTCCCCAGCTTCGATCCGGCACGACCAGCCCGATCGCGGTCCGCTTGCGAGTGTCCGTAGTCCAACGCCACCGCGTCAACGGGGGTTTCTCTCCTGACCGGGGGCAAATCTCTCCCCAGGTCCGCACGTGCGACCGCGAACCGCCGGCGCCGGAGCGCGACCCCGCGGAGGTCCCGGACTGGTGTAGTGCCCCCGGACCACATCAAGGGAGGCGCAGCATGAAGAAGCGCGTCGAGGTCGTTCCGCTTGCGGTGCTGGGTGCGGCGCTGATGCCCGCAGCAGCCCTGGCCGACTCGCAGCAGCAGGCACCGGGCGCCCAGCAGCAGACCGGCGATGGTGCGTCGCAGCAGCAGTCGGCGGTGGGGCAGCAGCAGACGGGCGGCGCGGCCTCGCAGCAGCAGTCGGCCGTGGGGCAGCAGCAGACCGGGAGTGGGGCCTCGCAGCAGCAGTCGGCGGTGGGGCAGCAGCAGACGGGCGGCGCGGCTTCGCAGCAGCAGTCGGCCGTGGGGCAGCAGCAGACCGGGAGTGGGGCCTCGCAGCAGCAGTCGGCGACGGGTCAGCAGCAGACCGGTGGTGGTGCGTCGCAGC
>CAYRCB010000023.1:0-112957 GCA_964422645.1 uncultured Solirubrobacteraceae bacterium
CTCGACGAGGTCGACAAGGTCGGCGCCGACTGGCGCGGGGACCCGAGCGCGGCCCTCCTGGAGGTCCTCGACCCGGCGCAGAACTCGACGTTCCGCGACCACTACCTGGACGTGGAGCTCGACCTCTCGCAGGTCGTGTTCATCGCCACCGCCAACAGCGCCGAGACGATCCCGGGCCCGCTGCTGGACCGCATGGAGGTCATCCGCTTCGACGGCTACACCGTGGCCGAGAAGACCGCGATCGCCCGCGGCTACCTCTGGCCGCGCCAGACCGAGCGCAACGGCCTGCGCGACGACGAGGTCGCCGTTGACGACGACGTGCTCGAGCTGATCGTGCGCGAGTACACGCGCGAGGCCGGCGTGCGCCAGCTGGAGCGCGAGCTCGGCACGGTGCTGCGCAAGACCGCGACGAAGATCGCCTCGGGGACCGTCGAGGCGCCCGTGACGGTCGACGTCGACCTGGTCCGCGAGGCGCTCGGCCGCCAGAAGGTCTTCCAGGAGGCGGCGATCCGCACCGCGGTGCCCGGCGTGGCCACCGGCCTGGCGGTCACCGGCGTCGGCGGCGACGTGCTCTTCGTCGAGGCGACGACGATGGACGGCAAGGGCGGCCTGACGCTCACCGGCCAGCTCGGCGACGTGATGAAGGAATCGGCGCGGATCGCGCTCAGCTACGTCCGCGCCCACGCGATCGAGCTGGGGATCGACCCGCACGCGTTCGAGGACCGCGAGTTCCACGTCCACGTGCCCGCCGGGGCGATCCCCAAGGACGGCCCGAGCGCCGGCGTGACGATGATCACGGCGCTGACCTCGCTGCTGACGGGCCGTCCGGTCCGGCACACCGTCGGCATGACCGGCGAGGTCACGCTCCAGGGCCGGGTGCTGCCGATCGGCGGGGTCAAGCAGAAGGTGCTGGCCGCCCACGCGGCCGGCCTGACCGACGTCATCCTGCCGGAGCGCAACCGGCCCGACCTCGACGACGTGCCCGCGGACGTCGCCGGGCAGATGACGTTCCACCCGGCGATGTCGATCGGCGAGGTGCTCGAGGTCGCGCTCGAGCCGACGCCGGTCGTGCATCGCGCGTAGTCCCCATCTCCTTCGCGGGAGCACCGCGGCCGGGGCCTGTGCCCCGGCCGCGCTGTGTCCGCGGCCGGGCGCTCGGTCGCGGGCAGATCAGCTCAGCACGTCCAGCAGCGAGTCGAGGTCGTAGAACCCCGTGTAGCGCTCGCCGTCGATGAGGAAGCCCGGCGTGCCGACGATCCCCAGCGCCTCGCCCTCCGCCCGGTCGGCGCGCACCCGGTCGAGGTGGACGCGCGCGGCCATCTCGGCGTGGAAGCGGTCCAGGTCGAGGCCGATCGCCTCGGCGTAGCCGGCGAGATCGGCGTCCTCGAGCGCGTCCTGATGCTCGAAGAGCTGGTCGTGCATCTCCCAGAAGCGCCCCTGGGCCCGAGCGGCCTCGGCGGCCTCGGCCGCGCGCTCGGCGTGAGGGTGCTTCTCGACGAGGGGGAAGTGGCGGTACTCGAGCTCGAGCGCGTCGCCGAGCTGCGCCCGCAGGCGCTTGAGGATCGGGTAGGCCCGCCCGCAGTACGGGCACTCGAAGTCGCCGAACTCCGTGAGCTGGTGCGCCATGGCTGGAGGCTACCCTTCGGCGGGCGGATGCTGGTCGGCAGGGATGCGCAGCTGGAGGAGCTTCGGGCTCGCCTGGACGCGGCTCGAGCGGGGCTCTCGTTCGCGCTGCTCGTGCACGGCGACGCCGGGATCGGCAAGACGGCGCTGCTCGACGCGGTCGCGGAGCACGCGGACGGCATGCGCGTCCTGCGCGCCCGCGGCTTCGAAGCCGAGTCCGACATCGCCTTCGCCGGCCTGCACGACCTGCTGAGCCCGCTGCTGGACCTGCGCGACCGCATCCCCGGCGTCCAGGCGCAGGCGCTCGGCGGCGCGCTGGCGCTCGAGGAAGCCGCCACCCAGCACGACCGCTTCGCGCTCCCCGCCGCCGTCCTCAGCCTGCTCGGCCTCGCCGCCGAGGACGGGCCGCTGCTGCTCGTCGTCGACGACCTGCAGTGGATCGACGAGGCCAGCGCGCAGGCGCTGCTGTTCGTCGCCCGCCGCCTCGACGCCGACGGCGTCGTCCTCCTGCTGGCCGCCCGCGACGGCGAGCCGTGGCCGTTCGACCCCGCGGGAATCGAGCGCCTGCACCTCACCGGCCTGGCCGAGGCCGACGCCCGGCAGGTGCTGGCGCAGCGCAGCGACGGCATGAGCCCGGCGGTCGCCGACACGCTGGTGCGCACCGCCGCCGGCAACCCGCTCGCGCTGCGCGAGCTGCCGCAGTCGCTGACCGCCGAGCAGCGCGGCGGCACCGCGCCGCTGCCCTCGCCGCTGCCGCCCGGCGCCGGCGTCGAGGCCGCGTTCAGCCGGCGCGTCGCCGCCCTCCCGCCGCAGACACGGCGCGCGCTGCTCGTCCTCTCGGCGATGCAGACCCGCCGCGCCGACCGGCTGTTCGCCGCGCTGGCCCAGCTCGACCTCCCCGCCAGCGCGCTCGACGCCGCCGAGGCGGCCGAGGTGACGATCGCCGACGGCCCCCAGGTCGACTTCGCCCATCCGCTGCTGCGCTCGACGATCTACCACGCGGCGACGACGAGCGAGCGCCGCGAGGCGCACACCGCGCTGGCGGAGGTCGCGCCCGACGCCCAGCGGCGTGCCTGGCACCTCGCCAACTCGGCGACGGTCCCCGACGAGACGATCGCCGCGGCGCTCGAGGACGCGGCACGCGACGCCCGTCAGCGCGGCGGCCAGGCGACGTCCGCCCGCGCGTTCCTGCGCGCCGCCGAGCTCTCGACCGACGAGCCGTCGCGCGTGCGCCGGCTGCTCGAGGCGGCGACCGACGAGGTCGCCAGCGGCCATCCCGATCGCGGGATGCGCCTGGCCGAGGAGGGCCTGCGCCACACGTCCGACGACGCGATGCGCACCCAACTGCGGCGCATCCGGGCGCAGGTGTCGCTGCGCCGCGCAGCACCGGCGATGGCCTACCGACTCCTGCACGCCGAAGCCGAGCGGCTCGCCGCCAGCGACCCTGGGCAGGCCGCCGTGCTCATGCTCGAGGCGTGCGCCGCGCCGATGATGACCGGCGACATGGCGCAGCTGCGCGCGACCGCGCAGCGGGCGCGCGAGCTGGCCGGCGGCCGGGTGGAGTCCGCGGTGCTCGTCGCCACGCTGCTGATCGGCGCGGCGCTCGTCGCGGACGGCGAGCCCGAGGGCGCGGCGATCCTGACCGAGCTGGAGCCGGCGCTGCTGGACAGCGACGACCTCGCAGTCGGCCTGCCGGAGGTCGTGGTGATGACCGGCCACTCGTCGATCTGGGTGGAGGCCTTCGACCGCGCCGACGCCGTCCTCTCGCGCCAGATCGCGATGGAGCGGCGCGCCAGCGCGATCGGCCGGCTCGTGTATCCCCTCGCCGCCCGCTCGCACCTCGACCTGCGGCGCGGGCGCTGGATCGCCGCGCTGGCCGATGCCGACGAGTCGGTGCGCCTGGCCCGCGAGACCGGGCACCTGAACATCCTCCCCCACAACTTGGCCGCGCTGGCGCGAGTGGAGGCCGCGATGGGTCGGACCGACGACGCGCGCGCCCATGCGCAGGAGTCGGTCGAGCTGGCCCGCGCCGCCGGCTCCACCGCGATCGTCCTCTACGGCCACGGCGCGCTCGGCTTCGAGGCCCTGGCGAGCGGCCGCCTCGAGGAGGCCGTCGAGCACCTCGACCGCGCCGCCGAGGCGCAGGCCGCCGCGCGGATCGGCGAGCCGGCGCTCGTGCAGTGGGCGCCCGACCGGATCGAGGCGCTGGTGCGCCTCGGCCGCGCCGAGGCGGCCGCGGCCGCGCTGGCCGAGCTGGACGCACAGGCCGAGAAGACCGGCAACACGTGGGCGCGCGCGTGCGTGCAGCGCGGCCGCGGGATGCTCGCCGGCGAGGACGCCATCGCCGGCCACTTCGAGGCCGCGCTCGCGCTGCACGACCACACGCCGCAGCCGTTCGAGCGCGCCCGCACCGAGCTCGTCTACGGCGAGCGCCTGCGCCGCGCCGGCAAGCGCACCGCCGCCCGCGAGTGGCTGTCGGCCGCGCTGACGACCTTCGACCGCCTCGGCGCCGGCCCGTGGGCCGAGCGGGCGCGCGCCGAGCTGAACGCCAGCGGCCGGACCGCGCGCCGCCGCGACGCCGGCCCCTCCGACGAGCTCACGCCCCAGGAGATGCAGATCGCGCGGCTCGTCGCCGACGGCCTCACCAACCGCGAGATCGGCGCGTCGCTGTTCCTGAGCCCGAAGACGATCGAGTACCACCTGCGCTCGGTGTTCCGCAAGCTCGACGTCCGCTCGCGCACGGAGCTCGCACGCCGCTTCGCGCAAGAGCTGCCGGCCGCCGCCTGAGCGTCGACTAGGGGGTTCCCTGAGGCGGCGACCCGCCCCCGGCGACGAGCATGCCGGCCATGCACGCACGACTCCTGACCGGCGCGGCCCTCGCCGCCGTGCTGGCGATCCCCGCCGCCGCCCAGGCCGACACCACGCTGATGGCCGGCCCCCTGAAGGTGCGCGACTACCGGATGACCATCGTCGGCAACGACGGCGCCCGGGACTCGCTCACCGTCATGTTCCACCGCGCGGCGGGCCGCGCCAGCCAGATGCACACCTACGCCTTCACGCAGGGCGTCAAGGTGACGCCGACGTCGATCGCCGGCTCGCTGGGCCGCTACGGTGCCGTGCGGCTGAAGCTCGCCGGCGCCCGCGCGGGCAAGGCCGCCGTGCCGGCGGGCTGCACGGGCAGCCCCGGCACGACGAAGCGCGGCACGATGACCGGCTCGTTCAAGCTCGTGGCGGACACGACCTACTTCCGCACCGTCACCGCCCGCAAGCTCGCCGGCAGCGCCTCGTCCGGCGGCGAACTGACGTGCTCGGCGAACGAGGGCGGCGCGGCCGCCGGCGGCCCGATGCTGATGCTCAACCGGCAGGACGGCGGCGCGATGACGATGCTCATGGCCCGCAAGGACGGCCAGACCGTCATGCGGACCGAGGACCCGGCGGCGACCGCGCCGGCCGCGATCGCGCACATGATCACCGCCGAGGGCGCCGCGCTGCAGCACGCCGGCGACTTCTCCAGCGCCACCGTCACCGGCCTGTCGCCGTTCCTGACCGGCAGCGGCGCGTTCGCCGGCCAGAGCTACGGCACGGGGGCCTTCGGGACGCTGAGCGGCGACCTCACCGCGCGCTTCGACTCGGTCGGGCCGGTGACGTTCGCCGGCGAGGCCACGATCACGGGCGGTTAGCGGGCAGGCGCCGCCGTCGCGAGCCGGGCCTGGAGGCGCTCCTCCTCCAGGTCCAGGTCGTGCTCGACGGCGAGCATGACGGCGTTGGCGACCTCGCCCTGGTCGCGCAGGTCGACCAGGGCCGAGCGCTCCACGCCGAGCAGCGTCAGTCGCAGGCGCAGCCACGCGTCGGTGTCGGAGTCGACGTCGGCGACGCCGAGCCGGCATTCGCCGGCCAGCTGGCTGGCGCGCGTCGTGTACAGCTCGCGGGCGCGCTCCACGAGCGGCGCGGGCAGGTCCCCGTCGGTGGAGAGCTCGGTGATCCGGTCCAGGGCGGCGCCGACCGACTGGAACCGCGCCATCGCGTGCGCCCGCGCACTCGGCTCCCCGACGACCGGCGGCAGCAGCGCTCCGACGACGAGCGGCAGCGTCAGCCCCTGGCCGATCAGCGTCGCCGCGATCACCACGAAGGTCAGGAAGATGATCGTCTCGCGAGCGGGGAACGCGTCGCCGGCGTCGGTGGTCAGCGGGATCGACAGCGCGGCGGCCAGCGAGATCGCGCCGCGCATGCCCGACCAGCCGACGACGAGCCGCTCGGCCACCGGGAGCCGTACGAGCAGCAGCGAGAACGCCAGCCGCACCAGCACGACGGCCGCGACGACGCCCACGGCCGCGAGCACCAGGTCGCCGGCCGAGCCCGAGAGCTCCTCGACGATCGCCGGCGCCTGCAGGCCGACGAGCACGAACAGCGTCGACTCCAGCAGGAAGGTCAGGACGTTCCAGAACGCGTGCGACTCCAGCCGCGTCCCGGCCGAGAACAGGCGATGCGCCTGGGCGCCGAGCACCACGCCCGAGGCGACGGCCGCGAGGACGCCGGAGACGTGGAGCTCCTCGGCGCCGACGTAGGCGGCGTACGGCGTGAGGAGCGTGATCGTGATCTCGATCATCGCGTCGTCCAGGCGCTTGCGCACCCAGGCCGCCGCCACCGCCGCCACGAGCCCGACCGCCGTGCCGCCGATCGACACCCACACGAGGTCGCCGGCGCCGTCCAGCAGCGAGAACGTCCCGCTCACCGCGGCGGCCACCGCGATCCGCAGCGTGACGAGGCCGCTGGCGTCGTTGACGAGCGACTCCCCCTCGACGACCGCCATCACCCGCTCGGGCGCGCCGACGCGGCGGAAGACCGCGGTCGCCGCCACGGGGTCGGTCGGCGCGACGACGGCGCCGAGGGCGACGGCGGCCGGCCACGTGAGCCCGTCGACGAGCTCGTGGGCGATCGCCGCGACCGCCGCGATCGTCACCGCGACCAAGCCGATCGACAGCAGCGAGATCTCGCCCGCGTGGTCGCGCAGGCGGCGGATCCCGGTCCAGTACCCGGCGGCGTGCACGAGCGGCGGCAGGAAGATCAGGAAGACGAGGTCGGGGTCGAGCTCGACCTCCGGCAGCCCGGGCATGAGGCCGATCGCGATCCCGCCCAGCACGAGCACGATCGGGTAGGGCACGCCGATCGCGCGCGACCCCCAGGCCAGCAGCGCGACGGCGACGAGCAGCCCGATGATCTCCTCGGCCAGCACCATGGATCGGCATTGTGGCGCGTGCAGCCGCCTGCCCGGATGCCGCGCCGCCCGCGGGATAGAGTCGGCGCCGGATGGCCTCTCGGCTGCGATCTCTCGCGCCCGCGCTGCTCGTCACCGTGGCGCTCATCGCGCTCGACCTCGCCGTCGGCGTGTCGGTCACGGTCGTCCCGCTGCTGGTGATCGGGCCGCTGCTGGCGGCCGCGACGACCGGCGCGCGCGAGGCCGCTGCCGTGGGCACGCTCGCGGTCGTCGCCGCGATCGTGATCGGCGTCACCGCCGAGGAGGCGGGCTCGGCCGAGCACGTCGTCGCGGTCTCGACGGTGCTCGTCGGCGCGGTCCTGGCGACCGTCGTCTGCGCCTCGCGCGAGCGCCAGCGGGGCGCGCGGCGCGTGGCCGAGCGTGCGCTGGCCCGCGCCGACCTGCTCGCGCGCGCGAGCGCCCAGTTCGAGAGCGGTGCCGATCCGCTCGACCACCTCGACGCAGTCGCCGCCCTGCCGGTCCCCGACCTCGCCGACCTCTGCGTCGTCGACCTCATCGACGCCGCGGGCGACCTGCGCGTCGCCGGCGTGGCGGCCGGCGACCCGTCCGTCGGCGCGCGGCTGCGCGACGTCCGCACGGCCGAGGTCGTCCAGGCCGGCGCCGACCATCCGGCCGCCGTGGTGGCGCGCACCGGCGAGCCGGCGCTGCTGAACGGCTTCGGGCCGGAGGACCTGCGCCAGTGGGCGAGCGGCCCGCGCCACCTCGCGCTGGCCAGCGAGCTTGGCTACCGGTCGGTCATCATCGTCCCGCTGACCGCCCGCGGACGGACGATCGGCACGGTCTCCCTCGTGCGCCTCGGCGACGCGGACGCGTACGACATCGCCGACCTCGAGACCGCGATCGCCGTCGCCCGGCGCGGCGGGCTGGCCATCGACCACGCGCGCCTGGACGCCGAGCTGGGCGAGACCGCGTCGGAGCTGCGCACCGTCCTCGGCGTGCTGGCCGAGGCGGTGACCGTGCAGGCGCCCGACGGCAGCCTCGTCTACGCCAACGAGGCGGCAGCCCAGCTGTACGGCTATCCGACGGTCGACGACCTGCTCGGCACGCCGGTCTCGGTCTTCTTCGAGCGCTGGGACGTGCGTGACGAGGAGGGGCGGCCGGTGGTGCGCGATCGCCTGCCCGGCCGACGCGCGCTGGCCGGCGAGGAGCGCCCGCAGCTGCTGCTCGAGATGATCGAGCGGGCCACCGGCGAGAGCCGCTGGCGCCTCACGAAGGCGTCGCCGGTCCTCGACGCCGCCGGCCGGCCGCGGCTGGCCGTCAACGTCATCGAGGACGTCACCGAGCAGCGCCGCCGCGAGCTCGCCCAGGCGTTCCTGGCGCGCGTCAGCAAGCTGCTGACCGCGTCGATCGACCCGGCGCAGACGCTCGAGGAGGTCGCTCGCGCGGCGGTGCCCGACCTGGCGGACTGGTGCGCGGTCGACATGCCCGACGAGCGCGGCCGCCTGCGCCGCGTCGCCACGGCCGACCGCTCACCCGAGCGCACCGCCGAGCCGGGCCTCGTCGTGCGCGAGCGCCGCGGCCGCCCGCCGCTGCCGGTCGGCCCGCCGCACGTGATGCGCACCGGCGAGTCGGAGCTCTACCCGGACGTCACCGATGCCCTGCTCCAGGCGGCGGCGCTCGACGAGGGCCAGCTGGCGGCGATGCGGGCAGTGGGCGCTCGCTCGGTGGTCGTCGTCCCGATGCAGGCGGCCGGCCGCACGATCGGCACGATCACGCTGGGCACGGTCGAGTCCGGGCGCCGGCTGACCGAGGAGGACCGCGCGCTCGCCGAGGAGCTGGGGCGCCGCGCGGGCATCGCGGTCGAGCACGCACGCGTGCACCGGGAGCGATCGGCGATCGCCGCGACGCTCCAGGCGGCGCTGCTGCCGCCGAGCCTGCCGACGATCCCGGGGCTGGATCTGGCGGCGCGGTTCCGCGCCGCCAGCGGCGGTGCGACGGTCGGCGGCGACTTCTACGACCTCTTCCCGCTGGCTGGCGGGACGGACTCGTGGATGCTCGTCATGGGCGACGTCACCGGCAAGGGACCGGCCGCGGCGGCGATCACCGCGCTGGCCCGCTACACGATGCGCACCGCCGCGCTCTACGAGCGCGAGCCGCGGCGCGTGCTCGAGCGCCTCAACCACGTGCTCGTCCACGACGACGACCGCCGGCGGCTGTGCACCGCGGTCTGCGTCCGGCTCGACCTCGAGGCCGCCGGCCCGGCGACCGCCACCGTCACGGTGTCGTGCGCCGGCCACCCACCGCCGCTGCTGACCCGCGCGGACGGCGCGCTGGAGGCCGCCGGCGAGCCCGGGACGCTGCTGGGCGCGTTCGACGCCGGGCACTGGGTCGACACGACGAGCACGCTCGCGGCCGGCGACACGCTCGTCCTCTACACCGACGGCGTGACCGACGCGCGCGGCCCGGAGGGTCGGTTCGGCCCGCAGCGGCTGGAGCGCGTCGTGATCGGCGCCGCCGGTCAGCCGCCGGGGGTGGTGGCCGCCGCGCTGGACGAGGCGCTCGTGCGCTTCCAGGAGGGCTTCCCCCAACGCGACGACGTCGCGCTGCTCATCCTCCAGCCACGGCCGGGCTGACAAGAAGCCGGAGGATGCGGGAACTTCCGCGGGCCGCTCCTTGACGGGCACCGGGCCCCATGGTCAGGTGCGCGGCGAGAGTCTGATGGAGCCTCCCGCCTTCATCTACGCATCGACCCTCAGCCGGCGTGATCGCAGGTGGACACGCCGGCGGCGCTCCTGGCTGCGGTGGCGTCCCACCCGCCACCGCAGCACGGGGACCTACGCCCCGACACGCTCGCGTTCCACCGGCACGATCCGCTGAGCCTCCCTGCGGAGCGGCGCCGGCGCGAGCGTGCCGGCGGCGGCGGTCGCCCAGAGCAGGCTCATCCAGGTCAGCGTGGCCAGCAGGACGTGGATCCAGATCAGCTCGCCGGGCAGCTCGAGCCGGTACTGCACCGAGCCGACGATCCCCTGGACCAGCATGAGCAGGCAGACCACGGTCATCGCGCGGCGGACCTGCGGGTTGGCGCGGCGCACGCGCAGCAGGACCCACACGAGCACGCACGCCACGCCGAACGCCGCGGAGACGTGGCCGTGCCAGTCGATCGCGCGCAGCATCGTCTCGCCACCCCAGAAGTCCAGGCGCGGCACGAGCTCGCCGGTGCCCGACGCGCCCGCATGCGGACCCGAGCCGGTGGCGACCGTGCCGAGGAAGAGGACGATCGCTCCCCAGCCCAACAGCGCGCGAACCGGGATCACCGACCAGCGGTCGGCGATGCGCGGGCGCTCGCCGGGCTCGTGGTTGGCGCGCCAGGCCAGCGCCACCGCCGCGGCGATGCAGAGCTGCGAGAGCAGGAAGTGGCCCATGACGAAGCCGGGCGCCAGGCCGTAGAGGACGGTGAGCCCGCCGAGGATCGCCTGCGCGACGACGCCCAGCGGCAGCAGCACGCCGATGATCGCCAGGTCCTTGCGGAACGGGCGGCGCAGGAACGAGCACAGGGCCGCGGCGATCGTCGCGACGCTGACGACGCCGGTGAAGAGGCGGTTGCCGTACTCGATCGCGCCGTGCGAGGTCAGCTCGGTCTGGACGAACTTGCCGTCGCAGCGCGGCCACGACGGGCAGCCGAGCCCGGAGCCGGTGAGCCGCACCGCCGCGCCGGTGAGCACGATGATCACCAGCGTCGCGAGCGCGATCACGGTGACGATCGCGTAGGTGCGCGGGGAGATACGGGGCAGGCGGTCCAGCACGCCGCCCAAGAGGATAGGCGGCCGCGGCGGGCCTACTCGGGCAGGTCGCCGGGGTCGACGTCGCGCAGGCGCGGCTGGTTGCGGTCGCGCTCGGAGGTCAGCAGCTCGAGCCCGCCGGGCCAGGCGATGCCGATCTGCGGATCGTCGAAGGCGATGCCGCGATCGCGCTGCGGGTCGTAGTAGTCGTCCTGCAGGTAGACGACGTCGGCGAGCTCGGACAGCACGACGAACCCGTGGGCGAACCCGGCGGGGACGAAGAGCTGGTGGTGGCGCTCGTCGTCGAGCGTGAACGCCTCCCACTTCCCGAACGACGGCGAGCTGCGGCGGATGTCGACGACCACGTCGAGGATCTGGCCGCGGGCGCAGCGCACGTGCTTGGCCAGCCCGAGCTGGTAGTGCATCCCGCGCAGGACGCCCTTGGTCGAGCGGGAGTGGTTGTGCTGCACGAAGGTCGTCTCGATGCCGACCTCGGCGAAGCTCTGCGCCCGGAAGGTCTCCACGAAGAATCCGCGGGCGTCGCCGTGGACGGTCGGCTCGAGCAGGATCGGGCCGTCCAGGCGGGTCTCGAGGCGTCGCATCGCGGGCGCAGGCTACTACTGCGCCGACGGGCTCGGCAGGCGGGCCTGGTGCAGGCGGCGCTCCATCGCCTCCAGGCGGGCGATGCGGCGCTCGAGCGACGGGTGGGTCGGGCCGGCGCCGCGCTGCCACGCCGGGCCGCGACGGTCCGCCACCGGCAGCAGGTGGAAGGCGTCGCGCCCCGCGACCGCCCGCAGGTCGCGCGCCGGCATCCGCGCGATGCCGCCGCCGACCTTCGTCAGCGCGGCGGCCAGGGTGGCGGGATGACCGGTGAGGGCGGCCGCCCCGGCGTCCGCCGCCAGCTCGCGGTAGCGCGACAGCGCGTTGGTCCCCACGCGCGACAGCCAGCCGATCGCGATCGCGAGGACCGCGCCGGGCATGAGCCAGAAGCCGGTGCGCAGCAGCGGTCCCGCGCCGTCGAGCAGGGCGGCGCCCGGGCCGCCGACGACCGTCATCACCATCGCGTCGCGGTGGGCCAGATGGGCGAGCTCGTGGGCGAGGACCGCCTCGAGCTCCGCCGCGGTGAGGAGCGCCAGCAGGCCCTCGGTGACGTGCAGCTCCGCGGGACGCCCGGGCCGCGCGACGACCCACGAGTTCGGCTGGCGCTCGCGGGCGAGGACGATGCGCGGCTTGGGCAGGTCGGCGATCGCGCACAGCCGCTCGACGGCGGCGTGCAGCTCGGGCGCGCGGCTCGGCGTCAGCGGCCGGCCGGGCTCGGCCTCGCGGTAGGCGTGGACCGCGAGCCCCACGCCGATCGCGGCGGCGACGCCGACGGCGATCGCGATCCGGGTCGGCATCACCAGCACGACGGCCGCGGCGGCGGCGAGCACGAGCAGCGGCGTCAAGACCGCGGCGAGGGCCATCCGCGCCTGCAGTCCCCGGTCGGCGGGGAAGAGCTCCCGTCCCCGTGCCATGCGCCCACGATACTCCTGCGCTAGCTCCGGACCCCCCGCATGGTCACGACCAGCTCGTAGGCAGGGTCGTCGTGGGCGAAGATCGCCGGATCGACCTCATGCTCGGCCAACCCGTAGAGGAACGCCGCGGCCGCCTGCACGTTGCCGTGGGCGGCGACCTCGGGGGCGGCGAAGACCTGCTCGGCCAGCGCGCGCAGGCCGTGGCTCGTGTAGCGCAGATGGTCGGGGAAGCGCTCACCGGGGATGTCGTGCGAGATGCCCGGGACGGTCAGCAGCAGGACGCCGCCGGGGGCGAGCGCCGCGTGGGCGTGGCGCAGCGCCGTCAGCGGGTCGCCGATCGCCGACAGCGTCTGCGTGCACACGAAGCAGTCGAACGCCCCCGCCGGGAGCGCCGCGAGGTCGCCGTGGATCGTGGCGCGGGTCGCGGCCGGGTCGACGTCGAGCACGTCGATCGCCGCCAGGCGGTCGACGCCGAAGCGCTCGAGGTAGGTCGGCTCGTAGATCTCCACCCCGCGCCCGCGCAGGTCGCCGGCGTGGCGCTCCAGGAAGCGCTCGATGTAGACGCGGTCGATCGGCCGGCCGCGGTCGAGGCCGAAGCGGCGCGACAGCGGCTGCGGCGGGAGGTAGGGCACGACGTGGGCGGATCGCGGCCGGCCCCGGTGCCAGAGCGCGGTGTACGCGCGCCCCGCGCGCGCCCGCAAGCTCAAAGGTCCTCCGCCAGCCGCGGCGCCGCCCGCCGGAACACCGCGTAGCCGATCGCGAAGACGCCGACGATGATCGCCAGCGGCGCCAGCAGCCGCCACGCTCCGCCGATCGCCGACGCGGCGCTCACGTACTCCGGGTCGACGACCGCGTGGCGCGCCTGCTGGAGGATCGCCGCGAACGGGTTGAGCATGAGCACCTTCGCGACCCAGTCGGGGGCCGAGGCCTGGACCGTCTCGATCGTGTAGAAGATCGGCGAGCCGTAGAAGAGGACCTGGAGGACGACGTCCCAGATCGGCTTCACGTCGCGCGCGCGCACGAAGAGCGCGCTGAGCAGCATCGCCAGTCCGCTGGCCAGCAGCGCCAGCAGCGCGACGAGCGGGATGAGCTCCAGCCAGCTCCAGCGCACGCTCCCGCCCGAGGCCAGCAGGAAGACCGCCACGACGCCGAGGTTGAGGCCCAGGTTGAAGAGCGCGGTGAGGACGACCGAGAGCGGCACCGCCAGGCGCGGGAACTCGATCTTGCGCACGAGGTTCTCGCGCTCGACGATCGACCCGACCGCGGTGCCGGTCGCCTCGCTGAAGAAGGTGTAGAGGACGAGGCCGAGCAGCAGCGCGACGCCGTAGAGCGGCGTGTCGTTGCCGACGTCGATGACCTGGGTGAACAGGACGTAGAGCACCCCGAACAGCAGCAGGGGGCGCATGACCTGCCACGCGTAGCCCAGCACGGAGCCGAAGAACCGCAGCTTGAACTCGGTGACCGCGAGCGCCCGCGTGAGGTGCCAGAAGCGCCGCCAGTCGGTCCCGACCGCCGACGGGCCCTTGATCTGGCGTCCGAGCGAGGCCTCAGCGACGGTCACGACGGTCCCCTCTCAGGGTCGTGGCGTCGCCGTGTGACGACCCGCGGGGTCTCACGGGTGCCGATCTCCAGGTCGAAGGGGACGTCGAGGACCGCGTCGGTCGAGCGGGCCGCGGTCACGACCACGGAGGCGAGGCGCTCGCGGCGGTCGACCCAGGCGACGCCGCTGCCGCCGCGCGCGATCGCCGGCGTGGCCTCGTAGCGGCCGGACGAGAGGACGTTGTCGAAGGCGATGCGGATCGTCGTCTCCTCGCCGGCGGCGAACGTGCCCGACGGTCCGCGCAGCAGGTTGGAGGCCTCGAAGACCGGCGTGCCGCGGTCGTCGGCGAGCACGACGCCGAAGAGCGGGTCGACGAGCTCCTCGTGGAAGCGGGCGCGGAAGCAGATCGCCAGGCGGCCCCCGCCCCCCGGGGCCGTCGCGACGCGCTGGCCCGCCTCGTCCTCGAACCACGCCTCGACGATCTCGGCGCGGCCGTCGCCGTAGCGGCCGGCATCGGCCTCCTCGCGGGTCGCCTCGACGTCGCCGCGGTTGAAGTTCAGCTCCAGGTAGCGCGCGGCCACGCGATCGGCCGGCCCGATCTCGACCACCTGGCCGCGCTCGAGCAGCATCGCCCGGTCGCAGAAGCGCTGCGCGTTGCCCATGTCGTGGGTGACGAGCAGGACGGTGCGGCCGTGGCGGCGCATGCGCGCGAACTCGTCGAAGCACTTCTGCTGGAAGGCGGCGTCGCCGACCGCGAGCACCTCGTCGATGAGCAGCACCTCGGCGTCGATCTGGATCATCACGCTGAACGCGAGGCGGACCTCCATGCCCGACGAGTAGTTCTTGAGCTTGAGGTCCTCGAACTCGTGCAGCTCGGCGAAGTCGATGACCGCGTCGTAGCGGCGGCGCGCCTCCCGCGGCGAGAGGCCGAGCATCGTCGCGTTGATGAGGATGTTGTCGCGGGCCGGGAGATCGGCGTTGAAGCCGACGCCGAGCTCGATGAACGTCGACATCCGCCCGTTGACGTAGATGCGCCCGCGATCGGCGGCGTAGATGCCGGCCAGGCACTTCAGCAGCGTCGACTTGCCCGAGCCGTTGCGCCCGACGATCCCGAAGAACTCGCCGTGGTCGACGGCGAACGAGACGTCCTTCAGCGCCGGGAACGCCTCGTGCCCCATGCGCCGCAGCGGATGCAGCGCCCGCTCCTTCAGCGTATGGACCCGCTCATGGGGGAGCCGGAAGGTCTTGGAGACGCCGTCGACGGCGACCGCGGGCGGGGCGGGCGGCACGCGCAGAGGGTAGCCGCGGAGCTGACGTCCCGGGCGGTTTCGTCCAAACCGAGACAGCAACCCAGGCCTGTCTCAGTTACCGTTTCAAGCATCATGGGTCAGGCGTTCGACACACGTTCGCTCGAGCTCGCGTTTCGGGTCGACGAAGCGCCCGATCGGCCCGTGCCGGGCCACGAGTTCCGCGTGGTCGAGGTGCTCGCCTCGCCGTATGGCTTTCGGATCGGCTACCGCATCGATCCGGCGCTGACCTGGCCCTGGGCGCCGATCGCCGAGGCCGAGGACGACCTGGGCAACGCCTGGACGTTCCTGGGCGGCGCCTACAGCGACGAGGAGGACGAGCTCGGCCCCTACACCGACGGCGTCCTCACCACCGGTCCGACCCATCCTGCCCCCGGTCGCGAGTACCGGGTGACGCTCGCGCTCGACGAGGAGGTCGACGTGGTCCTCGCGGTCGAGGTCGACGAAGAGGTGCCGTGGTGAGCGGCGCTCAGGCCGCCCGCGCGGTGCCGAACGCGCGCAGGTCGGCGAGCAGGTCGGCGACGACGCGGGGCCAGACGCGGCTGGCGCGGTAGTCGTCGGCCTTCGCACGGCCGCGGTGGCGGACGCGCTCGAAGGTGTCGGGGCGGCGGGTGAGCTGGTAGAGCAGCGTCATCAGCTCGTCGGGGCGACGGATCTCCAGGAAGTCGATCCCGGGCTCCAGGCCGTGGGTCGGGTCCAGCGGCTCGGAGATCACGAGGTGGCCGGCGGCGAGGTGCAGCAGCACGCGGTTCTCGAAGCTCGGGTACGGCTCGTTGTGGAGGTTCAGCGCGACGTCGGTGCGGGCGAAGACGTCGCGCAGCTCCCGGCCGTGCAGGCCATGGGCGTAGTGCAGGACGTCGTACTCGTGCTTGGCGTTGAGCAGGAAGCGCTCGCGGTGCTCGGTCGAGTAGCCGACGAACAGCACCCGCGGCACCGGCGCGCTCGGCGCGACCGGCGCATAGAGGCGATCGTCGACGGGCAGCGGCAGCGAGCGCCACACCGGCGCGTGCTGGTCGGCCGTCTGCGCGACGTGGGGATCGAACGCCACGATGCGGTCGAAGTTGGCCGGATCGGTCAGCGCGAGCTCGGACTCGCGCCACTCGAGGTCGGGATGCGCCTCGCCGCCGGCACGCTTGAGCGGCTCGGTGACGAAGCCGAGCGTCGCCGCGCGCAGCCCCGCGAACGCGCCCGGCGGGACGATCTCGGGCCGGAAGACGACGACGACGTGCGCGCCCCAGTCCTCCAGCGCGTCGCGCAGCGCGCCGGCATCGTCGCCGACCCCCGCGCGGAAGTCGAAGAAGCGCGGCCGCAGGCCGGCGGCCGGGGCGGCCAGCGCGCACTGCGCGAAGTACGTCTCCTGGCCGACGAAGGCGACGCGGATCGGTTCTGCGAAGCGGGGTTCGCGCATGGGCGCGCCGTACAGTAATCGCCGCGTGCGCGTCGCCTTCCTCACCCAGGACCTCCAGCTCTCCGGCGGGGTCGGCGTCGTCGTCGAGCACGCCTCCCAGCTCGCCCGCCGCCACGGCTTCGACGTCAGCCTCGTCCTGACCGCGCGCCAGGTCGAGCCCGACTGGTCCTTCCGCGGGCTCGAGCACCTCCACGTCGTCCCGCTGGCGGACGCGGCGCGGATGCGCTTCGACGTCGCCCTGTCGACGTGGTGGGAGACGACCGACCACCTCTTCGACCTCGACGCCGCGCGCTACGCCTCGTTCGTGCAGTCGCTGGAGGACCGCTTCTACCTGCCCGAGGAGCCCGAGCGGATCGCCGCGGGCCTCGCGCTCGACCTGCCGGTGCGGTTCGTCACCGAGGCGCGCTGGATCGCCCGCGCGCTGGAGGCGCTGCAGCCGGGCAATCGCGCGCTGCTGGTGCGCAACGGCATCGCCAAGGACGTGTTCGTCTCGCCCCCCGCGGCGCCGGTGGCGCTCCACGGGCCGCTGCGGATCCTCGTCGAGGGATCGGCGAAGATCGCGTTCAAGGGCGTCGCCGAGGCGCTGGCGGCGACCGCCGCGATGGGCGAGGAGCGGACGGTGACGCTCGTCACCCCGGATCGCGACGGCGAGGAGGCGCCCGGCGCCGACCGCGTGGTCCGCGCCGTCCCCCACGCCGAGATGGCGCGCCTGTACGCCGAGCACGACGTGGTGCTGAAGCTCTCGCGGGTCGAGGGCATGTTCGGGCCGCCCCTCGAGGGCTTCCACCTGGGCGCGACCTGCGTGGTCACGCCGGTCACCGGCCACGAGGAGTACGTCCGCCACGGCGTCAACGGGCTCGTCGTCGACTGGGACGACCCCCGCGGCACCGCGCGCGCGCTCGACCTGCTCGCCCGCGACCGCGCGCTGCTGCACCGCCTGCGCACCGGCGCGCTGGCCACGGCGCGCGGCTGGCCGTCATGGGAGCAGGCGGGCGCGTTCATGGCGCTCGCGCTGCGCCGGATCGCCGCCGAGCCGCCCCCGTCGCCCCGGACGACCGGCCGCCGCCTGGTGCGCGACTTCCAGACCAACCTGGCCCTCGGCCAGCGCCTGACGATCGACCACACGATCACGTCGGGCGTGCTGAAGGACCTGCGCGAGCAGAACGCCTACAAGACCGGCGTCTGGCTGCGCGGCGTGTTCCTGAAGGTCACCGCGCCGGTGCGGCGCGTGCGGTGGTGGCTGCGCTCCCGGCGCGGCTAGAACACCCCGTACTCGCGCACGAGCGGCAGCAGCGGCGTCTCGAACAGCAGCGCGAGCAGGCCGTTCTGGAGGTCGTCGGCGTGGCGACGGGCGGTGCGGAAGGCGCGGTTGCGGTCGCCCGCCTCGCGGGTGAGGGAGGCCAGCTCGGCGCGGATGTCGTCGTCGTCGAGCATGGCCAGCCAGCGGTCGTAGGCCGAGAGCGCGCGCACGCCGGCGTCGACGTCGAACTCGAGGAAGACCTCGGCCAGCCGGTCGGTCGCGGGGCGGTCGAGCTGGCGGCGCAGCTCCGGCGCGATCTCGTCGGCCCGCAGGCGGTGGCAGAGCAGCAGCGGCAGCAGGCCCCCGGCGAACAGCACCTTGCGGTTGAGCCGCAGCTTGAGGTTGCGCAGCGCGCCCTTCTCGCCGCCGCCGGCCCGCGTCTTGCCCACGAAGTCGACGGTGATCGTGCGCCAGTAGCGGATGAGGTCGTTCAGGAAGAAGCGCGGCGGGCGATGGTCCTTGACGTCGCCGTGGAGGTAGCCGTCGAGGACCAGGTCGCGCGCGGCGCGGTGGGCGTCCTGGCCGGCGACCGCGACCGACTCGAGCATGAGCAGCATCCGCCGCGTGAGGTTGGAGTTGGTGTCCTCGTCGAGCCCGATCCGCCCCGCCAGCTCGGGCGCGAAGGCGACGTCGGCGAACAGGCCCGTCGCCCCGGGCGCGCGTCCGAGCGCCTCGCCCACCGCGGCCACGCTCGGCGCGACCGCCTCGGCGTCGCGCGGCTGGCCGGCGACGAGCACGAGCCAGTCGTCGTCGCTGCCGCCGGTCAGCTCCCAGCGGCCCCACGAGCCGAAGAGCACGACGGCCGCGTCGTCGTCACGCGCCACCGGCGCCAGCCGCGCGCGCGCCGCGGCCAGCTCGCGGGCGGTGCGCTCGCGGGCCGCGAGCAGCTGCGGGAAGCCGTCCCCGCTGCGCTGTGCGAGCTCCTCCAACGGCGTGGTCACGCCGCGGAGGATCGCGGATCGCGGCGTTCGATGGCGCGGCGGCCCGCGCCAGGCCGCGAACCACGATTGCATTCAGAGCATTCACTGGCTAGGGTGCGCCCCGACGACCCCCGTCCGCAGGAGCGTGCCGCCCGTGACCAGCGCCGCCACCCAGGTCCATCTCGTCCAGCGCCCCCGCGAGCGCCCCACGACGGCGGACCTCGCGCTCGTCCGGGTCCCGCTGCCGCCCGTCGGCCCCGGCGAGGTCCTCGTCGAGAACCGCTTCCTCTCCGTCGACCCCTACATGCGCGGGCGGATGCGCGACGCGCCCTCGTACTTCCCCCCGTGGCCGCTGCACGCGGCGCTCGACGGCGACGCCGTCGGCGTGGTCGTGGCGTCGCGCGCTGCGGAGCTGCCCGCCGGCACCTGGGTCGCGAGCGAGGAGGGCCTGCGCGACCGCTTCGTGGCGCCCGCCGGCGCGCTGCGGCCGCTCGCGCCGCCGCCGCCCGGGCACACCCACGCCGCCTACCTGGGCGCGCTCGGCGCGACCGGATTCACCGCCTCCCTCGGCGTGGAGATCCTCGATCCGCAGCCGGGTGAGACGGTCTTCGTCACGACCGCGGCGGGCGCCGTCGGCAGCGTCGCCGCGCAGCTCTGCAAGCTCGCCGGCGCGCGGGTGATCGGCAGCACGAGCTCGCCGGCCAAGGCCGAGCACGCGGTCCGCGCGTACGGCTTCGACGCCGTCTTCGACTACCGCGCCGAGCCCGCCGCGGAGGCGCTCGCGCGGCTTGCGCCCGAGGGGATCGACGGGCTCTTCGACAACGTCGGCGGGGAGCAGCTCGAGGCCGCGCTGGACGCGATGCGGGTCGGCGGGCGGATCGCCAAGTGCGGCGCGATCACCGCCTACAACGCGGCCGAGCGCCCGCCCGGCCCGCGCAACCTCGACCACTTCTTCGGCAAGCGGCTGCTGATGCGCGGCTTCCTCGTCAGCGACCACCGCGACCGGCGCCCGGCGTTCGAGGAGCGCATGTGGCCGCTGCTGGCGCGCGGCGCGGTGCGGGCCGACGCCCACGTCGAGCACGGCATCGCACGCACCCCGACTGCGTTCGTCGAGCTCTTCGAAGGGCGCAACGTCGGCAAGACGATCGTCGAGCTGGACGGATGAGCGCGACGATCCGCCTCGACGCGCGGGACGGCGTGACCACCGCGACGATCGACCATCGGCCGGTCAACCTCTACGACGACGCCCTGCAGCGCGACCTCGCCGCACTGTTGGACACGGTCGAGGCCGATGGCCGCACGCGGGTGCTCGTCCTGGAGAGCGCCGACCCGGACTTCTTCGTCGCGCACTACGACGTCGCTGCGATCCTCGCGGAGGAGACCGGCGTGCCGCGCATCACGACCGGCCCGTTCTCGGCGCTCATGCGCCGCTTCCACGAGAGCGCGGTGATCTCGATCGCCAAGGTGCGCGGCGCTGCGCGCGGCGGCGGCGCCGAGCTGCTGCTGGCGCTCGACCTGCGCTTCGCCGCGCTCGAGCGGGCGGTGTTCGGCTTCCCCGAGGCAGCGCTGGGCATCCTCGCGGCCGGCGGCGGCACGCAGCGCCTGCCGGCCGTCGCGGGGCGCGCCCGGGCGCTCGAGCTGCTGCTCGGCGCCGGAGACCTCGACGCCGCGCTGGCCGAGCGCTACGGGCTGGTCAACCGCGCGCTCCCCGACGCGGAGCTCGACGCGTTCGTCGAGGACCTCGCCGCGCGGATCGCCCGGCGACCGCCGCAGGCGATCGCGTTCACGAAGCTCGCGGTCAACCGCGTCGCGCCGTGGACCGACGCCGGCTACGCGCTGGAGGCGCTGCTCCTCGACGTCGCCAAGGCGCAGCCCGACACACGCGCGCGTCTGGCGCGCTTCACGGACGCGGGCGGCCAGACGCGCGCCGGCGAGCGCGCGTTCCAGGAGCTGCTGCGCGCGCTGGACGGCTGAGCGACCTCACCGCGCCAGCGGCAGTGCCTCGCGCGCGAAGCGCTCCACCTGCTCCAGCTCCCCGGGCGAGCGCGGCAGCAGCACGACGCTGTCGGCGCCGGCGTCCCAGAGCCCGCGCACCGTCGACGCGCAGTCGCTCGCGTCCCCGGCCACGGCCATCCCGCGCAAGGCCTCCTCGGCGAACTCGCCGCTGCCGTCGCGCCCCAGCCCGGCGCGCTCCGCGAGATCCGGGAACACGCTGTTGCGCAGCCAGTGCTCCACCAACGGCCGCGCGACGTCCAACCCGGCGGCGGACGTGTCGTCGATGCTGAGGTAGGCGTAGACGACGGTCCGGCCCGGCCCGCCCGCGGCGGCCGTGCACGAGCGCACCCACCGCACTGCCTCGGGCCCCGCCACCTCCGGCACCACCACGCCGTCCGCGCAGCGCCCGGCCAACGCCAGGCCGCGCGGTCCGGTCGTCCCGATGAGCACGTCCGGCACGATCTCCGGCGGATGCTCCAGCTGCACGCCGCGCAGCCGCACGTGGGCGCCGTCGACCGTCTCCGCCCGCCCGGCGAGCAGCTCGCGCACGGCCCGCACCGTCTCCTCGAGCGCGCCGAGCCGGTCGGCCGGCCGGGCGTCGATCTGGCGCATCCAGTCGTCGACCCCGTGCCCGAACGACGCGACGAACCGGCCGGGGAACATCCGCGCCAGCGACGCGATCTCCATCGTGGCGATCGCCGCGTTGCGCACGAGCGCCGGCAGGACGCCGACCCCGACGACGATCCGCTCCGTCCACGCCAGCGCGGCGGCGGCCATCGTCAGGCCGCCCCCGGAGAAGCAGTCCTCGACCAACCACAGCTCGTCGTAACCGAGCCGCTCGACGGTGCGGGCGACCTCCTCCAGCCGCTCGGGCGGCCAGCGCGGGTCCCAGCGTACGCCGATGGCCGGGTCCCGCGCGCCTTCGCTCACAGCTCCTGCCCCAGCCAGTCGCGGTAGAACGTCTCGAGGTCCGGCAGGAAGTCGTGGACGACCGGATAGCCGGGCGGCACCGACTCGACGTCCAGCAGCGTGAACGAGATCGGGTCGTAGTACTCGCGCAACTCGTTCCAGTCGGGGTGCGGGTGCATCTTGTCGGGATAGACCTCAAGCAGGTCCTCCCCGCTGCGGCGCACCCGTACGCGCGCCCCGAGCTTCCAGTTCTCGCGGTAGTCCCCGAACACGTGGCCCGAGTCGGACTTCACGACCCGCTCGCCCGTCGGCAGCTCCACGATGCACAGGTGCAGGCCGAACGGCAGCAGCACGCGGTCCTCGGGGAACGGCCAGCGGCGCTGGACGATGCGCAGGTGGGTCCAGAAGCGGTCGGCGTCCTTGTAGCCGGACTGCACCTGACGGACCTGGGTGTCGGGGAGCGTGCCGTCGAGCAGCGCCTCGAGCGTCTCCTCGGTGACCGCCTGCGCCGACCCGGTCTCGCGCCGCTGCGGCAGCTCGGCCCGGACCTCCGTGCGCGGCTGGCGCTGCAGCTCCAGCGGATCGCGCCCGGCGAGCATCCGCTCGGAGATCTCGACCGTCGGCGTGGGGACGTCGAAGCGGAAGTCGTCGTCCAGCTCCCAGAACGACCGGAACTCGGCCGCCCACGTCGGCGACAGGCGCATCGACTCCGCGTACATCCGCTGCACGGGCGCGATGAACCGCTCGCCGTCCTCCTGGGCGTGCGCGAGGATCCGTGCGCGCTCGCCCTCCCGCCACGCCGAGACGGGCACCGACCGCGCCTCGCGCTCGCGGCGGATCGCGGCGCGGCGACGCTCCGTGGCGGCGAGGTCGACCGCCCCCCCGCCGTCCAGCTCGACCCCGTAGACCGACGCGGCCAGCCGCGCGATGAGGTACCCGCCGGCGACGTCCGCGGCGACCGCCGCGGGATCGCGCTCCAGCGGGTCGCCGACCCCGGAGCCGCCGCGCATCGGCGAGAGGTACAGGTCGCCGTCGCGCATCGCGTCGGGCATCGTCAGCGTGCGCTGGTCGAAGTCGACGCGGCCGTCGACGAGCGCGGCGATCTGCGACTCCTCGGGGTTGCCGTCGGCCACCGGGTAGGGCAGGAAGCCACCGGCGAGCTCGAAGACGTTCGTGTCGCGGACGTTGTGGCGGTAGCCGGTCGCCCCGGGGTAGCCGCCCCACAGCCCGGACTGCATCGTCACGCGCCCGTTGCCGATGTTCTGGGTCTCGAAGAACTCCGTCCCCCAGCACAGGCGCAGGCTCTCCCAGCCCGAGCCGCCGCGGAAGCGGCCGGGCCCGGCGGTCGACGGCTTCACCGCCGCACCGAGGTAGAGGAACGGCTCGTTGATCTCCCAGACCTCGCAGTCGCCCATGTCGCCCTGCGGGTTCCACATCGCCGCCGCGTAGTCGAGCCCGTCGGTGAACATCCGCGCGCCGCCGCCGACGCAGGAGATCGAGAAGTTCGTCGCCGCGGCCTGCTGGCCGTGGTGGTCGATGCCGCCGCCCTGGAACGTGTTGGCCGACATCGCGTACGGCGCCAGCACCTCCTCGACGAACCCCCGGGCCTGGAGGCTCATCGACAGCGACTTCAGCACGCCGGTGAAGCTCGGCACGAGGAAGCGCCACGGCGAGCCGGTCGAGGCCTGCGGGTTCTGGTGGTTGGACCACGAGCCCGGCGGGAAGTTCGTGCCGAGCGCGTAGTAGGCGCCGTCGTTGATCTTGTCGTTGGCCAGCAGCGTCTGGGTCAGCAGCACCCACAGGCCACCCTGCATCGCGGCGGTCGTGCAGTTGGCCGAGTGGTACCCCCACGCCGAAGCGCCCTCGAGGTCGAGCTCCAGCCGGGCGTCGGCGGTGACGCGCACCTCGACCGGCGCGTGCATGAGGCTGTCGACCCGCGCGTGCTGGGGCATGAGCGGCTCGTCGCCGAGCGTCATCTCCGAGAACGCCGGCGCGCGGTAGCGACCCGGCACCGTCATCGTGAACAGGCTCGAGCGGAACGAGCGCCGGCCGTCCTCGATCAGCTCGGCGCAGAACTGCAGGTAGGTGTCGACCCCGATGTCGGCGATGAGCCCCTCGACCTGGCGGCGCGCGAGCAGGCAGCCGGCCAGCCGCGTGCGCTCGTCCAGCGTCCAGTACTTGGGCAGGCGGGTTCCGCGCGCCGCGGCCTGGACGTGGTCCTTGAACAGCCGGTCGTTGGCCCCGATCTTGCGCGCCGGGATGTCGATGCCGTCCTCGAAGCGGGAGATCGGCCCCAGCGGCAGGCTGCCCGGCGTGCTCGCGCCGATCTCGATCACGTGCGTCACGCCCGCGACCCAGCCGACGAGCCGCCCGTCGACGTGGATCGGGACGATCGTCTGCACGTCGGCGTTGTGGACGTCGCCGATGAGCGAGTCGTTGTTGCAGAACACGTCGCCCGGGTTGATCCCGGGGTCGTCCTCGTAGCCCTGGCGGATCATGTACTTGATCGCGTCCGACATCGTGTGGACATGGACGATCACGCCGGTCGACAGCGCGACCGAGTCGCCCTCCGGCGTGTAGACGGCGAAGCACAGCTCGCCCAGCTCCTTCACGATCGGGCTGGCCGAGATGTTCAGCGCCGTCTCGCGCGCGGTGACGAGGCCGCCGCGCAGGCGCGAGAAGACCTTCTCGAAGAGGATCGGCTCGCGCTCCTTGAGCTCGAGCTCGCCCACGAGGCCGGCGTACGCGCCGGTCTGCGAGAACTGCCGCTCGCGGGCTTCGAGCTGCTCGCGCAGGCTGGCGGTGCGGACGGTGGGGGCGGTGATCGTGGCCATGGCGTCAGTCCTTTGCGGCGTCGCGGAGGTGGAAGATCCGATGGCGGTCCAGCTCGGCCATGCGGCCCGGCGGGACCGCGAGCGTCGTGGAGGGGGACTCGACGATCGCGGGGCCGGCGATCGCCTGGCCGGCGCGCACGTCGTCCTGCTCGTAGACCGGCGTGGGGACCGCGACGCCCGTCTCGGTCCACCACACCGGCCGCGTCGTCTTGGGAGCGCCGACGGCGCCGGTGAGCGGCTCGTCGGGCAGCACGGGCTTCTCGACCGGGGCCGAGGCGACGACCGCGACCGAGGTGATCGCGTACCCCAGCTCGGGCGAGCTGGCCCCCGACGCGTAGATCTTCGCGTAGAGCTCCTCGAAGCGGTCGATGAGCGCGCCGACGTCATCGGGGCGATCCTCGGCGGCCGGGACCTCGAGGTCGTTGAGCTGGCCGGCGTACTGCATCCGCACGAGGCGCTTCAGCGCGACCTGCTCGGGCGCGGTGCCGGTGCGGGTGAAGGCCTCGACGCCGCGCTCGGCGAGCACGCCCCAGGCGCTGCGCAGCCGCTCCTCGACCTCGTGGTGGTTGTCGGGGCGCACGGCGATCGAGTAGGTCTGGTCGAAGCGGTAGGAGAAGTCGGCGCACGCGCAGCCGAAGGCCGAGAAGCCGGCGGCCCAGGTCGGGACCAGCACGTCGGCGTAGCCCGCGCCTCGGGTGTAGCCGCCGACGTGCAAGGGCCCGCCCCCGCCGTAGCAGAACAGCGTGTAGTCGACCGCCGAGTAGCCCTTGCCGAGCACGCGGGCCAGCGCCGCGTAGCGCAGCTGCTCCTCGAACAGGTCGACGATCCCGCCCGCCGCCTCCTCGATGCCCAGCCCGAGCGGATCGGCGATCTGGCGCTGCACCGCGGCCCGCGCGCGCTCCATGTCGAGCGTCACCGCGCCGCCGAGGAAGTACTCGGAGTTCAGGCGGCCGAGCACGAGGTTGAGGTCGGTGACCGTCACGGTCTCGATCCCGCCGTCGGGCCACGCGGTCCCGATCCGGGCGCCGGCCGAGTCCGGCCCGATCTCGGGGCGGTTGGAGGTCGGGTCGATGCGCACGAACGAGCCGGTCCCGGCGCCGATCGACTCGATCTCGACCATCGGCAGGTTCAGCAGGAAGCGGCCGATGTCGGGGGTCTGGCGGATCGTCAGCTCGCCCTCGTTGACGAGCGCGAGGTCGAAGCTCGTCCCGCCGATGTCCGAGCAGACCGCCCGCTCGAGGCCGAGCTCGTCGGCGAGGTAGCGGGCGCCGACCACGCCGCCGATGGGCCCCGACACGAGGGTGCGGGCGAGCTCGTGGGAGTCGATCGAGATCGTGCCGCCGTGGGCGGCCATCACCCGCAGGTCGAAGCCGGCGCCGGCGGCCGCGACGGCGCGCTCGAGCTTGCCGAGCTGATGGCGCGACGGCTCGGCGGCGTAGGCCTCGATGAGCGTCGAGTTCAACCGCGGGAAGTCGCCGCGCAGCGGGTACAGGCGCGAGGAGAGGAAGACCGGCACGGCGCTCCCGCGCTGCGCCTGGACCTCGGCGACGATCTCGCCGACCCGCTGCTCGTGGGCCGGGTTGACGAAGCTCTGCAGGAGGCACACGACGATGCCCTCCACCCCGTCGTCGAGCAGCTCGTGGGCGGCGGCCCGGACCTCGTCCTCGAAGAGCGCGATGACCTCGTTGCCGAAGAGGTCGATGCGGCCGCGCACGCCCTTCATCCGCGAGCGTGGGACGAGCGGCTCGTTGTGGTAATGCGTGGTGACGTGCAGGCGGTCGGCGTACGTCATGCCGAGCCACGTCTGCAGCCCGCGCTCGAGCCGCAGGTAGTCCTCCAAGCCGGCCGAGACGATGCAGCCGACCGCCAGCCCCTTGCGCTCGAGCAGGCGGTTGAGCATCGCGGTGCCCGAGAAGACGCCGGAGACGATCGACGGGAAGGCCAGCTCGGCGGTCGTGCCCCACTGGGCGAGCGCGTCGTCGGTCGACGCCAGCAGCCCGCGCGACTCGTCGTCGGGCGTGGTCTGCGCCTTGCCGACGACGAAGGCGCCGGTGCGATCGACGAGGAAGCTGTCGGTCATCGTGCCGCCGGCGTCGTAGGCGATCACACGTGGCGTGCGGATGGGAGCGGTGTCCATGGAGCGGGTGGTCCTTCCAGTGCAGCGACGTCAGAGTGGTCGAGAGAGCGGCACCAGCGCATCTATTGAATACAATGTGTGCGAAAGCCTGTCAAGGCAGTCCGTCCGGCGGCGTTGCATGCATGGGATGCAGCCCGTACACTGCTTCCCATGCCACAAACCGCCGACGACGCGCCCGCGCCGTTGGACCTCACGCTCGCGGCGGCGCGGGACGACGAGCCGCTCGTCGACTCCGTCTACCGCAGCATCCGCGACGCGATCTGCGACGGGCGCTTGGAGCCGAACCGCAAGCTCGCACAGATCCCCCTGGCCGAGCACCTGGGCATCTCGCGCACGCCGGTGCGCGACGCGCTCCAGCGCCTGGCCCAGGAGGGCCTCGTCCGCGTGGTCTCGTGGCGCGGGTTCGTCGTCAGCGACTTCTCCGCGCGCGATGTGCTCGACGTCTACGAGGTCCGCCTCGCGCTCGAGCCGCTCGCGGTGAGCGAGGCCGTCGGGCGCTACACCCGCATGCACCTGGCCAAGCTCAGCGACATCTGCGACGAGACCGCCGACACGCCGGTCGAGGAGGTCAGCCGGCTGTACGAGCTCAACGGCGAGTTCCACACCGCGCTGGTCGCGCCGTGCGACAACCGGCTCGCCGTGCGGATGCTCGAGCAGCTGTGGCAGATGCCCGCCTCGCTGCGCGTCTTCCACGCCCAGGCGGCGCTGGGGACCGCGCTCAAGGAGAGCGTGGTCGAGCATCGCGCGATCGTCGAGGCGGTCGAGGCCGCCGACGCCGACCTGGCGGTCGAGCGGGTGCGCCAGCACATCCGGCGGGCCCAGCAGGAGACGATCGAGGCGCTCGGCGACCAGCACTGAGCTGGCCGCCCGCCGGCGCCGCCGGCCGCCGCGGTCAGCGCACCGGGGCATCGTGCACCGCCTCGGGGCCCAGCTCCGCGAGGACCGCGTCGGTGTGCTCGCCCAGCCGCGGCGCCGGGTCGCCGATCCGCAGCGGCGTGCGCGACAGCGAGAACGGCGCGCCGATCGTCCAGATCGGGCCGGCGGTCGGGTGCTCGAGCTCGACGATCCCGCCCGTCGCGGTCAGGTGCGGATCGGTGAAGAGGTCCTCGACCTCGAGGATCGGCCCGCACGGCACGCCGCGCTCGTCGAGCAGGGCGAGCCAGTGGTCGGCGGGCTCGCGCACGAAGGTCGCGGTCAGCTCGGCGGTCAGCTCCGCTTGGTGCCCGACGCGCGCCGGGTTGGTCGCGAACCGCTCGTCGGCGGCCAGCTCCGGGCGGCCGAGGGCGTCGCAGAGCTTGGCGAAGGTCCGGTCGGTCGCCACCGCGAGGTTGAACCAGCCGTCGGCCGCGTGGAACGGGCCGTAGGGCGCGACGTCGCCCTGCGCCGACAGCTCGATGTCCTCGGCGCGCGTGACCATCCGGTAGGCCTGGGCGTAGAGGATTGCCTGGAAGAGGTCGACCTGGACGAGCTGCCCGATCCCCTGGGTGGCGCGGGCGTAGAGCGCCGCGAGGATGCCCTGGGTGGCCAGCGAGGCGCAGAACGTGTCGGCGATCGTCACGACCGCCAGCTGCGGATCGCCGTCGCCGCCCTGGCGTGCCATCACGCCGGACATCCCCTGGAGGATCAGGTCGAAGGCCGGGCGGTCGCGGTAGGGGCCGTCGGGATCGAACCCGGTGACCGAGCAGTAGACGAGCCGCTCGTTGCCCTGCTTCAGCGTCTCGTAGTCGATCCCCAGCCGGGTGGTCACGCCCGGGCGGAAGTTCTCGATCACGACGTCGGCCCGCGCGGCGAGCGCCTGCGCGCGGCGCTGGTCGGCCTCGTCCTTGAGGTCGAGCACGACGCTGCGCTTGCCGCGTCCGAGGGCCAGGTAGTTCATGCCCTCGCCGCCCAGGAACGGCGGCCCGAAGTGCCGTGCCTCGTCGCCGCCGGGCGACTCCACCTTGATCACCTCGGCGCCGAGATCGGCGAGCGTCATGCTGGCCAGCGGCCCGGCGAACAGGCGCGAGAAGTCCAGGACGCGCACGCCGTCGAGCGGACCGGGCGCGCTGGGGGTGACCGGACGCCGGGGGCGGCCGCCGCCGTCGCGGGTCATCGTCCCGCCCCCGTCGGCACGCCGCGACGCGCCTCGCGCACGACCCAGTCGTAGGCGAGCTGGTGCGTCGACGCGCGGTCGAGGCCGAGCTCGGGATGCCAGATCACGCCGAGCACGCGGGCGTCGCGATCCTCGACGCCTTCGATCGTCCCGTCGCGCGCGGCCACCGAGGCGACGAGCCCGTCCCCGAGGCGGTCGGGCGCCTGGTGATGGACGCAGGTCGCCTCCACCACCGGCTGGCCGAAGACCTCGTGGGCGAGCGTCCCCTCGGCCACGTCGACCTCGTGGACCCGCATCAGCCCGAGATCGTCGGCGTGCGCGTCGCTGGCGGCGGGGTGCTGGACGCCGTCGCGCAGCGTGCCGCCGTAGGCGACGTTGATGAGCTCCATGCCGCGGCAGATCCCGAGCACGGGCAGGCCGCGCTCGCGTGCGCCGGCCAGCAGCGCGAGCTCGAAGGCGTCGCGGACGGGGTCGGCGTCGAGCGCCGCCTCCGGCGGGCCGCCGTACAGCGCGGGCGAGAGGTCGCAGCCGCCGGGAAGGACGAGCCCGTCCAGGAGGTCCAGCGCCGCGTCGGCGACGGCCTCGACGTCCTCGTCGACGGACGGCAGCACGAGCGGCGTCCCGCCGGCGCGCACGACGGCCCGCACGTACGCGCGGCCGACGTAGTGCGAGGCGAGCTTGCCCTCGGTGACCGGGATGCGCGTGCGCCCGCTCGACAGCCCGATCGCCGGGCGGCGCGCCCCCGGGGCGCCTCCTCCGTGAATTGCGTTTGTTGAATTCAATGAGTTCTCCTGATGAGCCCTCGGCTCCGTTCGACGGGACATCGCGGCTCAGACCCGGGCGGCGAGGACGTCGCGCAGCCCGGCGACCATCTCCTCGACGGTGTCGCACGGGACGATCCCCTCGTCGCGCAGCATCGGCCGCACGTCGACGGCCTCCTCGCCGTCGAGGTCCTCGTTCAAGCGCCCGCCGAGGAACACGGCCGGGCGCACCTGGCGGGCGTCGAGCTCGGCGTGCAGCTGGCGGCCGAGGCTCAGCGCCATGCCGTTGTAGGTCGACAGCGCGACCGCGTCGGCCGCGGTCTCCACCGCCACCTTGGCGATCTGCGGGGAGTGCACGCTCGTGCCCAGCTCGACCACCTTCGCGCCGCAGTGCGTGAGCGCCTCGGTCAGCACGAACAGCCCGTACTCGTGGATGTCGCCCGAGGCGGCCACGACGGTGATCCCGCTGAGGTCGGGCATCGCGCCGCGATCGCGCAGGTTGGCGAGCACCTCGTCCTTGCGGGCGAGCAACCGCACGAGCGTGTCGCTCGCGACGACCGGCTCGAAGCCCCGCGGGTAGGACGCGTCGGGCACGCCGGCGTGGAACAGCTCCTCGATCGTCGAGGCGCCCAGCCGGCGCGTGGCCAGCAGCAGCTGCAGCGGATCCTGCGTGTCGACCCCGATCTCGGCCAGCCCGGCAAGCAGGTTGCGCAGCATCCGGCGGCCGCCCTCGACGATCCGGTCGCGCATCGCGTAGATCGGGTCCCAGTCGATGATCCCCGGGCACGCACGGGCGCGCTGCTCGGCCTCGTTGGCGATGACGAGCGAGTCGATCAGCTCGCCGACCGTCGGGATCCGCGTCGCCTCCGAGACCGGCGTGGCATGGACCGCGCCGCCCGTCGGGTGCTTGAGCTCGCGGGCGATCGTGTACATCACGTCGGTCGCGACGATCACCGCGTTGCGGTCGAAGTCCTCCTCGACGCCGAACGAGTTCGTGTCGCCGTGGGTGAACGACGGCGGCACGCGATGCACGTTGACGACGTCCATCGCCAGGCCGAACGCCTGCTTGCGGATCGGGTCGGCGAAGGTCGAGCCGTAGCTCTGCGAGTGCGCCGCCCCGACGAGCTCCTCGGCCACGTAGCGGTGGAACATGCACCAGCCCAGCGAGGTGGCCAGGTCGTGGAACGAGGCGCAGAAGCCGTCCTCGACGTAGGACTCGAGCACGACGCCGTCGGGGCGCTTCTGGGCGATCATCGCGACCGCCTGCACGCAGCGGGCCATCTGCTCGGCGTCGTCGTCCCACAGCGGGTAGCCGTACTGGTGCTGGGCGAGGCTGCCGATGTAGCCGAACCCGGCGCGCAGCAGCGCCTCGGTGTTGATGACCGCCGCCGGGCTGCCGACGTTGTGGTCGTTCCAGACCGGCTGGACCGGCGTGTCCTGCGCCGCGCCGACCCAGTCGGCGTCGTCGTACATCATGATCCCGGTCTCGGCCAGCGCCTGCTCGCGCAGCCCGGGCGGCAGGCCCATGCGGCGGTCGGGGATGAGCGAGACGCGGTCGAGGCGGAAGCCGCGCCGCTGGCCGGCGGCGACGATCTCGTTGAGCGCGTCGCGCGTCTCGGCCCAGGTCTTGTACCCGAGGTTGATGTACGTCGTGATCGTGCCGTCGGCGCGGCAGCGCTCCTTGTACTCGCGATCGCTCGCCACGCCGTGCTCGACCGCGTAGCGCGAGCGGCCCACCGGGATCGCCTTCGCGCGCTCCTTGGCCTCCGCGACGAGCCGGCGGCCGTCGGGCAGGTCGGTCGGGATCAGCTGCTGCAGGTCAACCTCGGGGGATGCCATCGCTCCTCCTGGCGAGCTCGGGGATGAACGACTCGATCTCGGCCTCGAGCAGCCGCCGGGCGGCCGGCGCGTCCTCGGTGGCCAGCAGGCCGGCGGCGGCCAGGACGTAGCGGCGATCGATGCCCGCGGCGGCGGCGCGCGGGAGCAGGCGCTCCTCGCGCCCGCGGTGGGCCAGCTCGAGACAGCCGCCGAGGTCGTCGGGGGTCATGCGCAGGAGCACCCCGCCGGTCCCAAGGAGGACGGGCACGGCGCTCAGGTCGCGGCCGTCGCGCTCCAGCACCGCGCCGTCGGCGGTCAGCGTCAGCCGCCGGCGACCGGCGTGGCGGCGCAGCGCGACCGCGATCGCCGCCCGGGCCAGGCGGGCGTCGATCGCCTCCTCGGCGGGCGTGTCGGGCAGGAAGCCCGGGTCGGCGGCGCGCCGCTGCGCGGCGGGCTCCAGCTCGTCGCGCTCGGCGGCGCTCAGCAGGCCCTCGCCCGCCGCCGCCTCGACGATCCCCGGCGCGTTCCAGCGCACCCCGAGATCGGCCTCGACGGTCCGGGCGCTCGCCGACTGGGGCACCAGCGCGCGGCGATAGCCGTGCGGCTCGGCCACGTCGCCCGAGAGCGCCGAGTGCACGTCGGTCGTCGCCCCGCCGACGTCGACCACGACGACGCCGCCGGGCCGGCCATGGTCGGCGAGCACCTCGGCCAGCAGCTCGACGCCGGCCAGCACCGCGTCGGGCGTCGCCATCCGCACGAGCTCCTCCAGCCGCGCGCCCGAGCCCGCCAGCTTGCCCCCGATGACATGGGTGATGAACAGCTCGCGGACGAGGTGGCGCACCCGGTCGGGCGCGAGCACGCCGATCTCGGGCAGGACGTTCGGCGCACACACGACGTGGTGCCCGGCGGCCGCGAGCGCCGCCTCCGCCTCTGGCTGGGCGGCCTCGTTGCCCGCCAGCACGATCGGGACGTCCGTCGCCACCGCGGCCAGCGCGCGGGCGCTGGTCGGGAGCGTCGTCGCGTCGCCGCCGTCGGTGCCCCCGACGAGCAGCACGATGTCCGGCTCGTCGGCCAGCAGCGCCTCGGCCGCGGCGCGGTCGGGCAGCCCGCCGCTGACCACGCGCACCACGCGCGCGCCCGCGCTGAGCGCTGCCTGCCTCCCGGCCTCGGCGGTGAGGTCCTCGACCAGGCCGACCACGCCCAGCCGCAGCCCACCGCCCGCGCTGGAGCACGCGAGCACGCGCGCCACCTCGAGGCCGGGCCGCGTCCGCTCGAGCTCGTCGAAGGCGCCCTGCAGGCCGTCGAAGACGTCGCTGTCGACGGTCGTGCGGTGCTGGACGGCGCCCAGCAGCGCGCCGTCGCCGTCGACCGCGCGCAGCTTCGTGAACGTCGAGCCGAAGTCGACGAGCGCCGTCACCTGCGCGGCGGGCGCACGCTCGGCCACCGGGGCGGCGCTCATCGCAGCGGCACCTCGGCGTAGCGCTCGCGCTCCCAGTCGGCCGAGGAGATCATCACCAGCTCGAGCTCGGGCGCGAGGACCTCGAGGTAGGCCTCGAGCAGCGGGGCCGGCAGCAGGCGCCGCGCGAGCGGGCTGTCGCGCAGCGCCTCGTAGGACTCGATGAACGTGCGCGGCAGGCGCGGGAGGTCCTGCTCGTAGGCGTTGCCGGTGATCGGCGCCGGCGGCTCCAGGCCCTGGCGCAGGCCGTCCAGCCCGGCGAGCAGCTGACCGCCGATGGTCAGGTAGGGGTTCGCGTCGGCGCCGCCGTCGCGATGCTCGATCCGCGTCGCTCCGGGGCTGCCGAGCACGGCGCGCACCGCGGCGGTGCGGTTGTCGGTGGCCCAGGCGACCACGGTCGGCGCGAACGAGCCGTCGGCGCGGCGGTGGTAGCCGTTGGGGGTCGGCGAGCCCAGCAGCGCGAGCTCGGGCATCGACCCCAGCAACCCGGCCAGGTACGCACGCCCCTGGGCGCTCAGCTCGTCCTCGCCACCGTGGAAGAGGTTGCGCCCGTCGCGCCAGAGGCTCTGGTGGACGTGCATGCCGCTGCCGGCCTCCTCGGTCCACGGCTTGGCCAGGAACGTGGCGTCCAAGCCAGCGCGGCGGGCGAGCGTCCCGGTCAGCAGCCGCAGCAGCACGCCCTGGTCGGCCGCCGCGACCGCGCCGCCGTGGGCGATGTTCACCTCGAACTGGCCGCCCGAGTACTCCGGGTTGGACGCCTCGATCGTGACCGCCATGGCCCGGAGGTCGTTGCGGATCGCGGCGAGGACCGGCTCGGCCTCCACGCGCGAGAGGTTGTAGTTGTCGATCCAGCGGTACATCGGCTGGCCGGTCGCCGGATCGACGAGGTAGAACTCGAGCTCGACGGCGGCGATCGGCTCGCAGCCGTCCGCGGCGGCCTGGGCGACCGCCGAGCGCAGGAAGCTGCGTGAGCAGTACGGGCTCGGGCCGTCGGCATCGTGCAGGTCGGCGAGGACGAGGTGGACGCCGTCGTCCCAGGGAACCGTCCGCTGCGTCGACCAGTCCGCGACGAGCCGCAGCGGCCGGTCGTCGGACGCCGGCTGGCCGCCGAACCCCGTCAGCGCGTCGCCGACCGTCACCGACAGCTCGCCGGCCTCCGCGGCCGCGCGGGTCGCACGCACCACGCGGGCGCGCCCGACGAGGTCGGTCCAGACGACATCCACCCAGTCGGCGCCCATCAGCCCTGCATCCAATATCGCTCGATCTCCCAGTCGGTCACCGCGTCGGCGAACAGCTGCGCCTCGGCCCGCAGCAGCGGCACGGCGTTCTCCAGGAAGGGCATGCCGAGCCAATCGGTCGCCCACGACGCCGCGGCCAGCCGGTCGGCGGCGGTGAAGAGACCCCGCGAGGGCACGGGGTCGGACGCCGTCCCCGCGGTCGTCACCGTCCCCACCGCCGCGATCGTCGCGGCCAGCGCGGTGAGCGGATCGGCCTCGCTCGAGGCCCGCAGCCCCGTGATCCGCAGCGACCCCGCCTCGTCCACGACCGCCGGCGCGGGGGGCGGCCCCGCCTTGAACGCCGTGATCGACGGCTGCAGCAGCGCCCGCACGTCGCCCAGCGCGCCCGCGAGCCGCTCCGGCTCGGGCGCCGCCTCCACGCCGTCGAGCGCGAGCCCGATCTCCAGCTGCGACGCACCCTCGGCGCCGGGCACCCGGGTCATGAACACCGCGTTGAGCCCGCCGCGCAGCGCGACCTCCTTGCAGGCGGCCTTCGTCACGACGGCGAGGTCGCCGGCCGTGACCGGATCGAGCGCGCCCAGCGCGATCCGGAACGTCCCGTCGGGCCGCGCGTCGAGCGACCGCACCGGCACGCCGGCCGCCACCAGCCCCTCCAGAGCCGTGCGCAGCGCCCCGCGGCCGGTCTCGCCGCGCCCCAGCCCGCCCGGTGACAGCACGACGCGCTCGCGCGGGCTGCGCATCAGGCGCCCCGTCAGCGTCAGGCTCGTCTCGACGTGCACGCCCCGGGCCGCCAGCCGCGCGAGCACCGAGCGCAGGACGTTGCGCGGAGCGACGGTGAGCGCCTCGCCGTGGTGGCCCTGCAGCTCGCCGAGGACGAACGCCTCGCCGTCGGACCACGGAACCGGACGCAGCGTGTCGAGCTCCGGCTGGACGTACATGTCCGGGTAGCCCGTCTCGAAGTTCGAGAACGGGGTCTCCTGGATGATCGCGCAGGCGACGTCGACGACGATCATCCCGTCGCAGAAGCCGATCCGCCGTTGGGGGCTGCGCAGGAAGTCCTCGACCGGGATCCGCTTGCCCCGCCAGACGCCGAGCCGGTCCGACCACGACACCCGGACCGTGTGCACGGTCCCCTCCGCCGCCGCGCGGCTCAGCCAGTCCAGCCGCTCGCGCGTCGCGTCCAAGGTCATGCCTCCACCCGCTCCAGCAGCGTGGCGATGCCCTGACCGGCGGCGATGCACAGCGACGCGATCCCGTAGCGCGCCCGGCGGCGGCCCATCTCGTGCACGAGCGTCACCGTCAGGCGCGTCCCCGAGTTGCCCAGCGCGTGGCCGAGGGCGAGCGCCCCGCCGTTGACGTTGACGCGTTCCTCGCCGAGCCCGAGCTCGCGTTCGCAGGCGACCATCTGCGCGGCGAACGCCTCGTTGATCTCGATGAGCTCGACCTCGTCGAGCGCGACGCCGGTGCGCTCCAGCAGCTTGCGGATGGCGAGGACCGGCGCGATCGCGAAGCGCGCCGGCTCGACCGCGGCGAGCGCCGTGCCGACCACCCGCGCGAGCGGACGCGCGTCCGCCGGCAGCGGGACGTCGTCGGCCGCGAGCACCAGCGCGCTCGCGCCGTCGCTGACCGGCGACGCGTTGCCCGGGGTGATGTCGGGGGCCAGCGAGTCGTAGGGCCGCAGCGTCGCGAGGCGCTCGAGCGTCGTGTCCGCGCGGATCGTCTCGTCGGCCACGACGTCGCCCACCGCGACCAGCTCGTCGGCGAAGCGCCCGGCCTGCGCGGCCTCGGCCGCCCGCCGGTGGCTGCGCAGCGCGAAGCGATCCATGTCCGCGCGCGTGACGCCGTACTCGCCGGCGATGAGCTGCGCGCCCTGCGGCATCTCGATCATCGTCCCATCGGCCTCGAGCGCCGGATGCTGCGGGCCGCCGGCGCCGCTGAACATCGCGTCGCGCGCGGCGATCGGGCCGACGTACTTCGCGCCCAGCGGCTTGCGGATCGGCCACGTCGAGCGGCTCATCGACTCCACGCCCCCGGCCACGCCCGCGTCGACGCAGCCCGCCGCGATCGCGTGGGCCAGCGCGTTGAACGCCGCCAGCCCGGACCCGCAGAAGCGGTTCATCGACATCCCCGCCGCGCTGACCGGCAGCCCGGCCAGCAGCGACGCGTAGCGCGCGACGTTGCCCATCGCCTCACCCGACGCGTTGACGATCCCGACCGACACCTCCTCGATCGCCTCGGGCGCCAGCGCGGAGCGCCGCACCGCCTCGGCGAGGACCTGGGCCAGCAGGTCGTCCGGGCGCACCTCCGCCAGCGCGCCGCCGTGGCGCCCGACCGGCGTGCGCACGCCGGAGAGCACGAGCGGCCCCCGCGCCATCGCACGCGGGCTCATCGTGCGCCCTCGCGTCGCGAGCGCGCGATCGCCACGGTCGCCAGCGTCACGAGCGCCACCGAGCAGACGGCGAGGATCGTGAGGATCGCGTTGACGACCGGCGAGAAGCCCTGCCGCAGCAGCGTCCAGATGTGGACCGGCAGCGTCTGCTCGTTGCCGCTCACGAAGAACGTCACGATCACCTCGTCGAAGGAGACGGTGAAGCCGAGCACGGCGCCCGCGATGAGCGACGTGCGGATCGACGGGAAGATGACGTGGACGAAGGTCCGCAGCGGACCGGCGCCGAGGTCCATCGACGCCTGCTCCAGCGACGGGTCCAGCGCCTGCAGCCGCTGCGCGACGACGAACATGATGATCGGCGTGATGAAGGTCACGTGGGCGATGACGATCGCCAGCAGCCCCGGCTGGATGCCGACCTGGCGCAGGGCGAGCAGCAGCGAGATCCCCAGCACCATCCCCGGCATCACGAACGGCAGCGCGATGAGCCCCTGCACGACCCGCAGCCCGCGCATCCGCACGCGTGTGAACAGCAGCGCGAACCCGGTCCCGGCGACCATCGAGACGAAGACCGCGATCCCCGACACCTTGGCGCTGTAGAGCAGCGCGTCGATCATCGCGCTGTCGTTGGCCAGCCGGTCGTACCACTTCGTCGAGAAGCCCTTCAGCGGCAGGCTCTGGACCGCGCCCTCGTTGAACGAGAACACCCCCATCACGACGATCGGCGCGTAGAGGAACACGTAGACCAGCCCGGCGAAGGCCATCGCGACGATGCGACGGCGCTCCCACGTGCGCTCGGTCCCCGCGACGGGCGCGGGACGGGCGACGGCTTCGGCGGTGGCGGCGCTCACGCCGTCTCCCCCTCGAGGACGTAGCGCTTGCGCAGCAGCAGCGAGGCCAGCCCGAGGAAGACGACCGCCACGACCACCGTGGTCAGCGCGAGCGCCGCGCCGTAGGGCCAGTTGTTGAGACCGCCGAACGCCTGGAGGACGACCGAGCCGATCATCGTGCCGCTGAAGCCGCCGACGAGCGCCGGCGTGACGTAGTCGCCGAACACGATGACGAACACGAGCATGAAGCCGATGACGACCGCCGGGCGCGCGATCGGCCAGACCATCGTCCGGAAGGTCCGCCACGGCGAGGCGCCGCAGTCGCCGGCCGCCTCGTAGAGGCTCGGCGGGATGCGGTCCAGCAGCGTGTAGGCGCTCAGGAAGACGTAGGGGATCCCGACGTAGGTCATGACGATCCCGACCGCCCACGGCGAGTACAGGAAGATGCTCGAGGGCGCGTCGATCAGGCCGATCCGCTGCAGGAAGTCGTTGAGGATGCCGTTCTCGCCGAGGATGATCTTCCACGAGAAGACGCGCATGAGGAAGCTCACCCAGAGCGGCACGATCACGAGCAGCGCCGCGAGGAACTTGTGCTTGCCGAAGTAGCGCACGACGACGTAGGCGAGCGGGAAGGCCACCAGCGTCGACAGCGTCGCGGCCACCGTCGCGATGAGGAACGAGCGCAGCAGCAGCGTCAGCACCGTGTCGGAGTGGATGACGTGCGAGTAGTTCTCCAGCGTGAGCGTCTTCTGGATCCCGAAGATCTCGTTCTTCCAGAAGCTGTAGAGGACGAGCACGACGTTGGGGGCGAGCACGAAGACGCCGACCCAGACGAGCGCCGGGAGGGCCAGCAGGGACCGACCCACCGGCCGCGGCAGCCGCGCGGCCACGGCGCTCATCCCGTCACCGCCTCCGCGGCCGGCTCGCTGCGCACCGCGACGGCCTCGTTCACGTTCCAGCCGACGCGCACGACCTCGCCGACCGCGTGGCGGCCGACCGGGCTGCGCGCGATGAGGACGTGCGAGGCGGCGCGGATGCGCAGCTCGACGTCGGCGCCCTGGTAGATCGCCTCCTCCACGAGGCCGTCGACCTGGTTGTCGCAGCTGGCCGCGTCCGTGCCCAGGCGCAGCTGCTCCGGGCGCACGGAGAGGAAGAAGCGCCCGTCGGGCGCGCCGTCGCGCACGCGGAAGCTGAGGTCGCCGGCCGAGGCGATGTCGTCGCCGCGCCGGTCGCACTCCAGCAGGTTGGTGCGGCCGACGAACCGCGCGACGAAGGCCGTCTCGGGCCGGGAGTAGACGGCCTCCGGCGAGCCGACCTGGTGCACTTGGCCGTCGGCCATGATCGCGATCCGGTCCGACATCGCCAGCGCCTCGCCCTGGTCGTGGGTCACGTAGACGAACGTGATCCCGACCTCGCGCTGGAGGTGCTGCAGGACGACCTGCATCTCCTGGCGCAGCTTGAGGTCCAGCGCGCCGAGCGGCTCATCGAGGAGGACGAGCTGCGGCTCGGCGACGAGGGCGCGCGCCAGCGCGACGCGCTGGCGCTGGCCCCCGGAGAGCTGGTGGGGCATGCGGTCGGCGAACTGCGACACGCCGACGCGCTCGAGGAACTCGGTGACGCGCCCCTTGATCTCCCCCTTCGCGACGCCGCCCATCTTCAGCGGGTAGCCGACGTTCTGGCGCACGTTCATGTGCGGGAACAGCGCATAGCTCTGGAAGACGGTGTGGATCGGGCGCCGGTAGGGCGGCACGTCGGTGATGTCGCGATCGCCGAGGAACACGCGCCCGACGCTCGGCCGCTCGAAGCCCGCGAGCATCCGCAGCGTCGTCGTCTTGCCGCTGCCGCTGGGACCGAGCAGGGAGAAGAACTCCCCCGGCTCGATCCGCAGGTCGAGGCCGGCGACGGCCGGCGCGTCGGTGCCCGGGTAGACCTTCGAGACGCCCTCGAGGCGCACGGGGTCCTCGGCCGCCCAGCGCTTGGGATCGCGGCGACGCTCGCCGAACGACGGGACGATCCCCTGTGGCTGGGGCGGTGCGGGTGCCTGTTCCACGGTGCTCACAGCCCGGTCTTGAACTCGTTCCACGCGTCGAGCCACTCCTCGACGTTGGGCACGCGCTTGAGCAGCTTGATCTTCTCGAAGAACGCCGGGCCCTCCGCCGTGTACGGGAGCAACGTCGTGGCCAGCGCCTTCTTGTCGAGCCCGGCCTCGACCGCCTCCGGCGAGCGCGCCTCCTCCAGCGTGAGGATGCCCGTGTTGCTCGTCTGCGCGGCGAACCGCGCCTGCCACGGGACGCTCAGCGTGTAGTTGATGAAGTCGTAGGCGAGTGCGGCCTTCTTCTCACCGGCCTTCGTGAGGACGTAGTTGTCGCTCCACGCCGCCGCGCCCTCCTTGGGGATGACCTGCTTGAGGACGATCCCGTCCTCGCGCAGCTTCACCTGCGTGCCGATGTTGTAGAGGACGCCGGCCACGACCTGGCCACTGCCGAAGTCGGCGGTCTGGTCGTCGATCGAGGCCGAGACGTGGGTCACCTGACCGCGCAGGTCCATCAGCGCGTCCTTCATCTGCGCGAACTGCTGCTCGTCCAGGTTGTACGGGTCGGGGAACCCGAGCATGATCGGGATGAACGGCATGACCGTCGTCGGATCGTCGACGAGGCTGACCTTCCCCTTCAGCTTGGAGTCGTAGAGCAGGCGCCAGGAGTCCGGCGTGCCGGAGACCTTGCTGGGCAGCCAGCACAGCGGCTCGTCGCCCCAGTTGTAGATGATCGCGTAGTTCTTGCCCTCGTACTCGGTCGCATCGCGCCACTTCAGGTCTGGCGTGATGAGCTTCATGTTGGGCACCTTGCTCTCGTCCACCGGGACGATGAGGCCCGCGTCGGCGTAGTTCTCGATCCAGCCGGAGGTGGCCAGCACGAGGTCGAAGCCGTCGGGGTTGGCGCGCACCTTGGCAAAGCCGTCCGGGACGGAGCCGAACAGCTGCGTCTTGACGGTGACGCCGCGCAGCTTCTCGTACTCGGCGATCCACGGCTTCTCGTGGTAGCCCGACCAGGTGAAGACGTTCAGCGTCTCGCCCCGGAAGGACTCCGGCGACGCCGCGCCGGCGGTGGTCCCCGCGGCCGAGGTCGTCCCGCCGCCGCCGTCGTCGCCGCCGCCGCAGCCGGGCAGTCCGAGCAGGGCCGCCCCGCCGAGCGCCGCGAGGCCCAGCGCGTGACGCCGCGTGTATCGGGGGTGGGTGAAGGGGTCGTTCATGCTCTGCTCCTCACGGCATCGGGGCGACTGCGGTCTGCCCGCCGTCGACGAAGAGGGTCGACCCGGTCAGGAAGGCCGGCGCCTCGGTGGCGACGTAGGTGACGAAGCCGGCGAGCTCCTCGGGCCGCCCGAGGCGCGCCAGCGGGTTGATCCGCCGCAGGTCCTCCGGCGTCGCCTGCTCCACGAACTCCGCGACCATCGGCGTGTCGACCCAGCCGGGCGCGACCGCAGTGACCGCGATCCCATGGTCGGAGAGGTCGACCGCCATCGACTTGGCGACCGAGATGATCGCGGCCTTCGCCGCGCTGTAGTGCGCCGTCTCGGGCTCGGACACCGCGCCGTTGATCGACGACACCAGGATGATGCGACCGCCCCCCGCCTCCTTCATGCGCCGGGCCGCAGCGACCGCGCACAGCACGCTGCCGCGCAGGACGACGTCCATGCAGCTGTCCCACACCGCGGCGGTCATCTCGAGGAAGTGCGCCGGCTCGAAGCTCGCAGCCGCCGTGACGAGCACGTCGATGCGGCCGAACCGGTCGACGGTGTCGGCGATCAGCGCCTCGCACTCCGCCGGCTGACCGACGTCGGTCACGCGCGAGGCGATGACGGCGCCGTCGACCGCGTCGCGGACCTCGCGCTCCGTCTCGAGCAGCGCCGCCTCACGACGGCCGGCGATGACGACCGCGAGCCCTGCCGCGGCCAGCGCCTTCGCCGTCGCACGGCCGATGCCCGACCCTCCGCCGGTGACGACGGCCACCGCGCGCTCAGGCATGTGCGCACCTCCCCCGGCTCTCCATTCCGGGGACGTTATATCCGTTGTACGCGCTGAATGCAAACGACACGATCAGTCCTTTCCGCGAGCCGCCAATCGGGCAGCGGAGCCCCTCCGATCGGGGCCCGCTGATCACTCACTGAGCCAGGAACCCTCCGTCGATCACGAGGTCGATCCCGGTGACGTACGAGGACTCGTCGGAGGCCAGGAAGAGGACCCCGTAGGAGATCTCGCGCGGCTGCGCGCCGCGCTTCATCGGGGTCGCCTCGGCGACCGCTCGCTCGACCTCGGGACCCTCCTCGGCGCTCATCGGCGTGAGCACGAGGCCGGGGCAGACGCTGTTGACGCGGATGTTGTCGCCGACGTGGGTCAGCGCCGCGCTCTTGGTCATCAGCGCGACCGCGCCCTTGCTGGCCTGGTAGGCGATGTACTCCTCGGCGCCGACCAGCCCCCAGATCGACGACGTGTTGATGATCGAGCCGCCGCCCGCGCGCTGCAGCGCCGGGATCGCGGCCTTCATCCCGAGGAAGACGCCGGTCTGGTTGACCGCGATGACCTGCGCCCAGTGCTCCTCGGTCTCCTCCAGGACGCTGGGCATGCCCAGGATGCCGGCGTTGTTGACGAGGATCGAGAGCGAGCCGTAGCGCTGCTCGGCCAGCGCGACCGCGTCCGCCCAGTCGCCGCTGCGGGTCACGTCGAGATGGACGTAGGTGACGTCGAAGCCACGCTCCTGCAGGGCACGGGCCGTCGCCTCGCCCTCCTCGTCGAGGACGTCACCGAGCACGACGCGGGCGCCCTCCTCGGCGAAGAGCTCTGCGTGTGACGCGCCCTGTCCCCGGGCAGCCCCCGAGATCAGCGCGACCTTGCCGGTCAACCGACCGCTCATCTGCCATCCCCTCCGGTTCGTCGTTGGCCCGAGCCGACTTATATCCCATGTACTCACTGCATGCAAACAGCGGCGCACCGCCGTCCAACGACGATGCGCCGCATCAGGTGCGGTTCAGGCCGGGTCCCGGCCCGAGCCGACCCAGGGCAGGGTCCGCCACGGCGCAACGACGGCAAAGGCGTACGCCATGCTGCGCAGCGAGGCCTCGTGGAGCTCTTCGGTCGTCGCCGCGGTTGCGTCGGCGGCGACGTACATGCGATAGCCGCGCTCGGCACCGCTGCGCACGGACGACTCCACGCAGACGTTGGTCGACACCCCGGCGACGATCAGCTCCCGTACGCCTCCCGCGCGCAGGACCCCGTCCAGCCCGGTGTCCTGAAACCCGTCGAAGCGGCTCTTGTCCACGAGGATGTCGCCGTCCTGGAGATCGAGCGGCGCGACGAGCTGGGTGTCGTCGGTCCCGTGGAGCAACGCGCCGCCGGCCCGGAGTCGGTCCAGGAACGGCATCGTCGCGTAGGCCTCAGGGAAGCCGCGGCGGTAGACGTGACGCAGGTAGACGACGCGGACACCGCGGCGCCGCGCGGTTGCGACCATGAGCGCGGTCTGCGCGATGACGCTGCGGTAGCGGACCAGGGTCTCGGGGTCCGGGGCAAGCGATCCCGTGGCCGCGCAGAAGGCGTTCTGCAGGTCGATCACCAGCAGCGCGGCGCACCCGGGGTCGTCCGTCATGCGCTGGCAGCCGGGAGCTCGGGCCGCAGGGCCACGTCAGCGATCGTCCATGCCAACGCCAGTCCGGCGTCCGCGACGGCACGGTCGCCCGACTCGCCGCGACAGGCGCTCGTGAACGGCGCCTGGTGATTGCTCGCCCCGCCCGCGTCGACGCCGATCAGCGGGTGGATCGCCGGCACGCGCTGCGAGACGTTGCCGAAGTCCGTCGACGCGCTTCGCGCCTGGTCCTCTTGCTCGAGCGGCGCGAACGAGCGGCCGAGCGCGACCGCGTTGTCGCGATACAGGCCCACGAGACCGGGATGGTGGCGCATCGCGTCGTATCGCGGCTGCGACTCGGTGAGGCGGACCTCGGTGCCGCTGGCGAGCGCCGCGCCCCGAACGCCGTCCTCGAACCGCTGGATCACCTCGGTGAGTCGGGTCATGTCTGCGGCGCGCAGGCAGTACCGCAGCCGCGCGCGCGACGGGAGGACGTTGGGCGAGGGACCCTCCTCGACGATGTGCCCGCTGATGCGATCGCTGTGCCGCAGGTGCTGGCGAAGCAGGCTGACCGCCACCTGCGTCAGCGTGACTGCGTCGGCGGCACTGCGGCCGCGCTCGGGGTACATCGACGGCGGTGTGAACCCAGCGAACTCGACCTCGAGCAAGGCCATGGCGAGGATCGACGGCATCAGCATGTCGTGCGGAGCCGGGTGCGCCATCAGCATCGCATCCAGGCCGTCGAACAACCCCGCTTCCAGCATGATCACCTTGCCGCCGCCGTCCTCCTCGGCCGGCGTGCCCAGCACGCGCACGGTGAGATCGAGCTCGTCCAAGAACGGGCGCAGCGCGAGCGCGGCGAGGACCGTCGCGCCGGAGATCACGTTGTGCCCGCATGCGTGGCCGATCACGGGCAGCGCGTCGTACTCGGCGCAGAGGCCGATCACGCGCCTCCCGGTCCCGGCAGTCGCGACGAAGGCCGTGTCCAGGCCGGCGACCGGGCGCTGCACCGCGTAGCCGCCGGCGGCGAGCCGCTCACAGACCGCGGCGGCAGCCCGGTGCTCGGCGAACCCCAGCTCGGGGTGGTCGCTGATGTCGTGCGACAGCGCGATCGCGGCGGGACGGTGCCTCAGCGCGGCAGCTCGGATCCGCTGCTTGACCTCGATCGTGCGCTCGTGTCGGGCAGCGTCCTGGGAGCTCACGACAGGAGCGCGCGGTCGGAGACGACGTCGTCGGCCCGGGCCTGGTGGAACATCTCCAGGAGGCCGGGCACGTCGAGGGCGGACTTCTCCGGACCGGACAGATCGATGAGCACCTCGCCCCCGTGCATCACGATCAAGCGATCGCCGTACTGGAGCGCGAACTGCATGTTGTGGGTCACCATCAGGCTCGTCAGCTCACGCTCGGCGATGAGCCGCTGGGTGATCTCCATGACCGCCTGCGCCGCCTTGGGATCCAACGCCGCGATGTGCTCGTCCAGCAGCAACGCCTTCGGCTGCGCGATCGTCGCCATGACCATCGCCAACGCCTGACGTTGGCCGCCGGACAGCGTCCCCACGGGAGCCTGGAGGCGATGTTCGAGGCCCATGCCCAGCTGGGACAGACCGGCGGCGATGACCTCGCGTCGCTCGCGAGAGACGGCACGGCACAGCCCGCGCCGGTGTCCTCGGCGCAGCGCCATCGCCAGGTTCTCCTCCACGGAGAGCGAGGGTGCCGTGCTCGCCATCGGATCCTGGTCCAGGCGGCCGATGACGTAGGCCCGTCGATACTCCCGTTGGTAGGTCACGTCCCGCCCGTCGATGCGAACTCGACCGCGGTCGGCCTGGACGGTCCCGGCGACCAGCTTCAGCAGGGTGGACTTGCCGGCGCCGTTGCTGCCGATCACCGTGACCCACTGGCCCCGCGGCACGCTCAGCGACACCGTGCGGATGGCGTGGGCCTCCTGCGCCGAGCCCTTGAAGAACGTCTTGTCGACGCCGTGCAGCTCGATCACGTCCTCGCCTCCATGCCCGGCTCGATGGGATTGCGATCGCTGCGCCAGCGCAGGATCCGGCGATCCCGCCATCCGCCCACGACGAACGGGACGTAGAGTGCGACCAGCACCAGGCTCGCCGTCAGGAGCTTGAAGTAGTCGGGCGCCAGGCCCGTGCGGAGCGCCAGGTTCAGCAGCGCCCGATAGATCACCGCGCCGACCACCGCCGCGATGATCCACACGACGAGCCGACGACTGCGGAAGATCGCCCTCCCAACGACCAGCGAGGCGAACGCCGCGACCAACGCCCCCAAGCCCATGTTCACGTCGGCGAAGCCCTGGCCCTGCGTGGCGAGCGCACCGCCGAGCGCGACGAGGGCGTTGGACACGGCCATGCCGATCAGCTTGGTGCGATCGGTGTCGACGGCCAGGGCGCGGAGCATGCCCTCGTTGCTCCCCAGCGCCCGAATCGTGATGCCGAGGTCGGTGTTCAGGAACCACAGCACGAACGCTCCGACGGCGAGCAACAGCACCGCGGTCACCCCGATGCGGCTCCAGACGGACTCGGGCAGCCCGACCGAGCTGATCACCCAGTCATAGAGGGAGGTGACCTGCAACAGCGACAGGTTCGGCCGCCCCATCACGACCAAGGCGATCGAGAACGCCGCCGACGTGGTGAGCAGACCGGCGATGATCGGGTTGATCCCCATCTTCGTGTGCATGATCGCGGTGCACGCGCCGGCGACCGCTCCTGTGCCGGCGCCGACCAAGGTCGCCAGCACGGCGTGCTCGCCCGAAGCGAGGAGCGTGGCACTGACCGTGCCGCCGAGCATGAACGACCCTTCCACCGTCATGTCGGGGAAGCCCATCAACTCAAACGTGATGAGCACGCCGATCACCATGAATGCGGTGATCAGCCCCTGGTCCAGCGAGTTCATCAACGTCGTGTCCATGCGTGACCTATCGTCCGGTGCTGACCTGCGGCTCCCGCCAGAAAGCCGCTACTTGTCGTTGACGACCTTCGCGCCGTCGAGGACCGACTGCGGGATCTCGATCCCGGTGGCCTCGGCCGCGCTCGCGTTGACCACGACCGACGCCGGCTTGACGGGCTCCAGCGGGATGTCGCCGACGTTCTTGCCTTCGAGCACCTGGATCACCATGTCGGCGACCTGAGCGCCGGTCTCGCGGTTGTCGCGGCCGAGGCCCGCCACCGCCCCGTCCTCGACGAGTTGCGCGTCGATCGCGAGCACCGGCTTGTGCGCGTCGCGAGCGACCTTGAAGAGCGCGGCACCCGCGGTCGCCACGGTGGTGTCCTGCAGCATCACGACGACGTCGACCTTGTCGACGATGCTCTGCGCCGCGGACTGCACCTCGTTGCTGTTGCTCACCGTCGCCTTGACGAGCTCGAGACCGCGCTTCGCCGCCTCTTGCTCGACGAACTCGGCGTCCGCCACCGAGTTGTCCTCACCCGGGTTGTACATGATGCCGATGCTCCGGACGTCCGGAACGATCTCCTTGGTGAGATCGAGGACCTGTGGCACGGGATTGACGTTGTACACGCCGGCCACGTTCGTCCCCGTCGGCCCGTCGAGCGACTTCACCGCACCAGCGGCGACCGGGTCGGAGACCCCGCCGAACAACACCGGGATCTCGTTGCTCGGCTTCGTGGCGTTCACCGCGGCCTGCAGCGCCGGTGTGGTGATCGTGACGATCGCGGCCGGCTTGTCGGCCGCGAACTTCGTGGCGATCGTCTGGATCACGCCGACGTCGCCGTTTGCGTTCTGGCTGTCGATCCGGACCTTGGTGTCGTCGTACCCCTTTGCCTTCAGCTCGTTCGTCACTCCGTCCACGATGTCCGTCAATGCGGGAACGTTGGCCAGGTTGGCAATGGCCACGGTCGGCTTGTCACCGTCGGAGGAATCTCCGCTCCCGCTGCCACAGCCGATGGTCGTCGCAAGGATGGCGCAACCGACGGTCGCCAGGACCAAGCGGAGGGATCTACGCAACACGGCAGGTGTCCTTTCGTCCCTTGACATGTGCCAGCTAGACGCTTCGGGGAAAGCTCGTCGCCGGCCGATCGTCGGCCGGCGCGACGCTCGCGGGCTCGGATGCGCCGCCCCACCGAGGGATGTCGATCTCGAAGCTGAGGAGGTCCAGCGCCCGGGCGGCCGAGTACGTGACGACATCCGCGATCGCAGCGGGCCGCGTGTACAGCGCGGGGACGGGCGGGGCGATGATCGCGCCGTTCTCGGTCGCCGTCACCATGTTGCGCAGGTGCGTGAGCGTCAGCGGCGTCTCACGGACCATGAGGACCAGTGGACGCCGCTCCTTGAGCGTCACTTCCGCCGCGCGGGTCAGGAGATTCGTGGTGACACCCGTGGCGATCTCCGCCAGGGAATGCATGGAGCATGGGGCGACGATCATGCCCATCGTCCGAAACGAGCCGCTGGCGATCGAAGCGCTGAAGTCGGCCGGACGGTGCACGACCGACGCGAGCGAGAGCAGCTCGGCAGCGCTGAGGTCGAGCTCGAGCGCGCGAGTGAGGTTGCCGCTCTTGGTGACGACGAGGTGTGACTCGATGTCACACTGCCGAAGGAGCTCCAGCACCCGCACGCCATAGGCGATCCCCGACGCGCCGCTGATCCCGACGACCACGCGTCGACCGTCCCGTGTCATGCGCGCACCTGCAGGGCCGACGCGTAGTCCTCGAGGCGCAGCGGTCCGGGGCCGGGCGGGCGACGCCGGCGGAACGTCTCGCCGCCGTTCACCGGGGCGGTCGCATCGATCAGGAGCTTCGCGTTGTGCATGCCGCCCTCGTCCCGGGGGAATCCGCCGGCGTTCGGGATGACCACCAGGTCATGCTCGAGGTCGGCCCGCGTGGCGATCGACCACCACAGATCCGCATCGTCCTCGACGTCCACGTCCGCGTCGACGACCACGCAGTACTTCAGCCAGCGGTACCGGCCGAACGCGGCCATCGCGACGACCTTGCCCTCACCGTCGTACCGTGGGCGCAGCGAGATCGCCGCGCCGAGGATGCTCGGACGCACCCGGACGGCGGTCACGTCGGCGCCGGTCTCGGCCACCGCCTGCGCGATCTCCGCCTCGCGACTCAGCCCCAGCACGCAGACGTCCTCGGCCGAGCCGGCGTGCATCGTGTGGTACAGCGGTTCGTTGCGATGCGTCAGCGCCGTGACGTGGAACCGGTGATTCGGCAGCTCTGGCACGTAGTAGTCGAGGAAATCGCCGAACGGTCCCTCCGGAGCGCGCACGCCGGCGCGTACCCAGGCCTCGATCACGATCTCGGCTTCGGCGGGGACGTCGAGCGGGACCGACACTCCGGGCACCATCGGGACCGGCGCGCCGCGCAGTCCGCCGGCGATCGCCAGCTCGTCGACGCCGAGCGGCGGGCCCGTCGCGGCTGCGAGCGTGGCCGTCGGGTGCATGCCCACGGCGATCACGATCGGCAGGTCGCGCCCCAACCGCTCGGCCTTGGCGTGGATCTCACCGAGTTGCTGGGGCGGCATCATGCGGATCGCCCCTTCGGTCGCACCGACGGGCATGATGCGGTTCACCGAAACGTTGCGCTTGCCCGTCTCCGGGTCCTCGCAGATCACCAGGCCGGCGGTCAGATACGCGCCCGCGTCTCCTTCGGAGTGCGTCACCAGCGGCAGACGGCGAAGGTCGAGCTCGTCGGAGGCGCGAACGACCTCCTGCGCTGGCGCGCTGCCCGTCATGCGCTCCGGTGCGATCGGCCTGGCCCGCCGCTCGGCGAAGCAGGCCGTCACGTCCTGCGTGGTGGTGCCGAGCGCGAGCGCGACCATCTCGCGGCTTCCCAGGACGTTGAAGAGCAAGGGGATGCTGGATCCGGTGACGCTGCTGAACAGGCCCGCAAGCTTGCGCCGAGCGAGATCGGCCATCAGCCACGCTGCCTCCGTGCCGGGGTCGACACAGCGATCCAGCTCGATCAACAGGCTGGCGTCACGCAGGACCGCCAGGTGTGAACGCAGGTCCACCCACTCCGTACTCCCCACAGGCATGGTTCGAGACATTAGCACGACATCGAAGTACTTTGTCGCAAGATCTGACTGTCCAGGCCGCGTCCGCGGCCGGGCACGACGCAGGCATGGCGAACCCCGCGACGAGTCAGAGATTTGCGTGACTACTCTTGCCGGGGAAGCAAGGTCCCCGAAGGAGTCATCGATGGCACAACGCGGAAAAGGTGTTCGATCGGCGCAGGCCAGTGACGCCGGGCCCGCCCCGGACCTGGTCGAGCGCGTGATCAGCGCCTGGCAGCGGGAATGGCCAGACCTGGACTTCTCCCCGATCGCGGTCATCGGTCGTCTGATCCGAGCCGGAGGCCTCATCGAGTCCGAGCTCGAGGGCACGCTTCGGCAATTCGGGCTGAACCGAGCGAGCTTCGACACCCTGACGGCCTTGCGTCGGTCCGGTCCTCCGTATCAGCTGTCGGCGCGACAACTGGCCGACGAGTGCATGCGCACGTCATCGACGCTCACCACGCGCACGGCCCGTCTCGCCGAAGCCGGTCTGATCACCCGCGAGCCGGATCCGCAGGACGCCCGCAGCGTCCTGGTGACGCTCACGCCGCATGGCAAGGCCGTCGTGGACGCCGCCGCGGCGCCCTACCTGGCCGCCGAGGAGGACCTCCTCGCCGGGCTCGAGGACGAGCAGCGCGAGCAGCTCGCCCACTTGCTGCAGCTCCTCCTCCTCAGCCTCGAGCGCCAGGACGATGCCGGCGGCGACGCAGGCCAGTTGGTGCCCAGGCTCGGGGTGCGGGTGGAGCCTCCGCACGTCGCGCTGCGCAAGCGGCGTTCCGTCGCGCTGCCGGACGAGATCGGCCTGCTGACCTGCACGGTCGATCCGGCCGGGCCGGGCGCGCAGGCCGGCCTGACCGTCGGCGATCTGATCGTCGCGGTGGATGGCCACCGGTACCGTTCCGCCGCGTTGCTCAACCAGGCGCTCGCCAACAGCTCCAAGAGCAGCCTGACCACGACGGTCGTGCGCGGCACCGAAGAACTGCGCCTGAAGGTCAGGGGCGCGAGCGGCTAGTCAGGCCGCGTGCTCCGAGAGGGCGACGCTGCGCCGGGCGCTCGCCGCTTCGGCGCCCTTGACAGGCACCAGACCCGCGCGCGGATGCTCAGCGGTGCAGCGGCGCTTCGAGGATCCACGGCACGTCGCGACAGCGACGCAGCACCGGCGCCCACGTCGCCTCGTCGTCGTCCGTCAGCGGCTCGTGGTGGTGGTCCTCGTCCAGCGAGGAGACGTGCAGGTGGCGCAGCCGCCCGCCGAAGCGGTCCAGCAGCGACTGGGCGACGCCCAGCGACGGGTCGACCGCCGCAGCGTGGGCGACGTCGAAGCAGAACCCGGCCTCGGGCAGCGCCGCGAAGGTCGCCTCCAGCTCGTCGGCCGTGCGGCCGGCCGCCTTGCGCGGATCCATGTTCTCGATGACGACCGCCGCACCCAGGCGCCGGTAGGCGGCGACGTCCTCGATGACGTCCGGGTGCACGACGATCGCATCGACCCACGGCGGGAGCTGCGCGAGCGCGTCGACCAGCTCCGCGTCGCTGATGCGCAGGTGCTTGGTCGGCGCGTGGACCGACAGGTAGTGGAACGGCAGCGGCGGCGCATCGGCCAGGAACGCAAGCAGCCCGGGCAGCTCGCCCTCCGACAGCGCCGCGAGCTCGACGGCGAACGACGAGGTCTCCAGCGCGGCGTCGACGAGCGCGCCCCAATCGCCCCGCAGATCCTCCATGTACCCGGTCGACGCGCCGAGCGGATGGTGCTGGGCGACGGGACCGCGTTCGAGGAGCTGCAGGGGGACCATGGGGTCGTTGACCCTAGTACTCGGGGCGGACGCCACGCGCCGGGTTCCCGCAATTTGGTCACAGGGCATCCAGAGCTGCTCCTGCTACCGTATGAGCATGTTGGAGCGGCGGCTGCAGATCCTCATCGACGAGGAGCGCCACCGGCGGATCGTCGCCGTCGCTCGGCAGCGCGGGATGTCGGTCGGCGCCGTGGTCCGCGACGCCATCGACCGCGGGCTGGCGGTTCCGGACACGCGCCGTCGCTCTGCCGCCGCGCGCATCCTCGACGCGGCGCCGATGGACGTCCCGGACGTGGCCGCGCTCGTCGAGGAGCTCGACGACCTGCGGGCGCGCCGCGGGTGATCGTCCTCGACACCACGGTGCTGATCTACGCGGTCGGCGCCGAGCACCCGCTGCGCGAGCCATGCCGCCGGCTCGTCGGCGCCGTGGCCGGCCAGCAGATCGAGGCGCGCACCACCGTCGAGGTCGTCCAGGAGTTCGCCCACGTTCGCGCCCGTCGCCGCGGCCGCGAGGACGCGAGTGCGCTGGCCGCCGCCTATGTCGACCTGCTCTCGCCCCTCATCCCGGTCGAGCGCGACGACGTCCTGCGCGGACTGCGCCTGTTCGGCTCGACCGAGCGCCTCGGCGCGTTCGACGCGGTGCTCGCCGCGGCCGCGATCGGGGCCCGAGCGGAGGCGATCGTCTCCGCCGACCGCGCCTTCGCCACGGTCGCCGACCTGCGCCACGTCCTGCCCGACGACGCCGGGGTCGACGCGCTCCTGCGTTGACGTGCGCTCTACGCTGCCCGCCGCCCGCTGCCGAACGCGGCGACGTCGGCGAACGCGTCGGCGACCAGGCGGGGCCAGACGCGGCTGGCCCGGTACTGCTCGGCCTTGCGCCGGCCGCGCACGCGCACGCGCTGGTAGGCGCCGGGGTGGCGCGCGACGGTCCGCAGCATCGACAGCAGCTGGTCGGGCTCGGAGAACTCGAGGTAGTCGATCCCCGGCTCGAGCCCGTGGGTCGGCGAGAGGGTCTCGCTGACCACGAGGTGCCCGGCCGCGAGGTGCAGGCAGACGCGGTTCTCGAACGACGGGTACGGCTCGTTGTGGACGTTGATCGCCACGTCGACCGTCCGCATCAGCTCGTCCAGCTGCTCGCCGTGGAGCCCGAAGGCGACGTGGAGGATGTCGAGCTCGTGCTTGGGGTGGGCGAGGAACGCCTCGCGGTGCGGCGTCGAGCGGCCGACGAACGCCAGCCGCGGCGGGCCGGCGATCGGCGCGGCGGGCGCGTAGAAGCGGTCGGCGACGGGGATCGGCACGGCGCGCCACACCGGCAGGATCGCGTCGGCGGTCGGGACGATCAGCGGGTCGAAGGCGACGGTGCGGTCGAAGTTGCCGGGGTCGGCCTTGCGCAGGTCGTCGCGCCGGCGGCGCAGGTCGGGGTGGGCCCTGCGGCCGGCCGCGCGCGGGATCGGCTCGGTGAGGAAGCCGATCGTGAGCGCCGGCAGCCCGTCGAACGCATGGGCGGGCACGATCTCGGGCCGGAAGACGACGACGGCGTGCGGGGCGAAGCGATCGACGGCGGCGCGCATCGCCTCCGCGTCGGCGCCCTCGCGGAAGTCGACGTACGTCGTGCGCACCCGCGACGAGCGCTCGTCCAGCGCGCACGCCTCGAAGTACGTCTGCTGGCCGACGAAGGCCAGCCGCAGGGGCTCGCCGAAGCGCGGGGTCCGGTGCACGGGCGCCATCGCGGCCGGAAGATACGCTCCACGGCGCCATGGCCGACTGGCAAGAGCGCATCACGCGCGACACGAAGCCCTCGATCCGCGTCGAGCACGACCTCCGCTACGCGGCCGCCGCGCCGATCGTGCGGGGCGCCGCCACGTGGTGCGACCTGGGCTGTGGCACGGGCGTCGCCGCGGCCGACGCGCTCGGCGGCGAGCCGCTGGGCCGGGTCGTCCTCGTCGACGCCGACGCCGGCGCGCTCGACCAGGCCGGCCGCGACCTGAGCGCCCGCGAGACCGTCCGCGTCGAAGCCGACCTCGCGACCGACGAGGGCGTCGCGGCGGCGCGCGCCGCGCTGGGCGACGGCGTGGGGACGATCACCTGCTTCGAGGTCGTCGAGCACCTGACGACGTTCGTCCCGCTGATCGGCGCGCTCATCGAGCTCGCCGAGGCGGGCTGGACCGTCGTGCTCTCCGTCCCCAACGACGCCTTCTGGGCGCTGGAGAACCCCTACCACCAGACGATGTGGGGCGAGGGCGCGTTCGACGAGCTGCGCCGCCTGCTCCCGCAGGACGCGGTGATCGCCCGCCAGATCCCGCTCGACGGCTCGCACCTCGTGGTCGAGGGGTCCGGCGGGGCGCCGCTCGAGGTCCCCGCCGTCGTCCCCCGCCCCGACGCCGTCCCCTCCCACTTCCTCGCCGCCTTCGGCCCGCGCGCGGGCGAGCTCGCGTCCCGTGCGCTGGCGATCCCCTCCGATCTGGACGGCCGCCGTACCTGGGAGCGCCAGCGCGAATCGACGCTCGCCGTGCTGGAGGCCGAGCTCGCCGAGCTGCGCGCCTACGTCAAGTGGTCGTCGGACGAGCTCGCGCGGCTGAACGCGCCGGCCGAGATCCGCGAGCAGACCCCGGAGACGGTCGCGCGCCGCGAGTCTTGAACGTCGCCTTCCTCGTCAACGACCTGCAGCTCTCCGGGGGCGTCGGGGTCGTCGTCGAGCACGCCCGCCAGCTCGCCGGGCACGGGATCGACGCGACGCTCGTCCTCGCCCGCGAGCGCGAGGATCCGGACTGGCGCTTCCGCGGGCTGAGCGAGGTCGACGTGCTGTCGCTCGGCCAGGCGCGCGAGCGGCGCTTCGACGTCGCCGTCGCCACCTGGTGGGAGACGACCGCCGCGCTGTTCGAGCTCGACGCCGCGCGGCGGGCGTACTTCGTCCAGTCGCTGGAGGACCGCTTCTACCTCCCCGACGATCCGCAGCGGCTCGGCGCCGCGCTGACCCACGACCTGCCGGTCCACGTCGTCACCGAAGCGCGCTGGATCGCTCAGACGCTGGAGGAGCTGCGGCCGGGCCTGCGGGCGCTGCTCGTGCGCAACGGGGTCGCCAAGGAGGTCTTCGCCTCGCCCGCCGAGCTCGAGGTCCGGCTGCACGGGCCGCTGCGCATCGTGATCGAGGGCAATCCGGCGGTGTGGTTCAAGGGCGTCGGCGACGCGCTCGCCGCCGTGCGCGAGATGCGCGAGCCGCGCCACGTGACGGTGGTGACCGGCACGCGCGAGCTCGACGCCGCCGGCGCCGACGACGTCGTGGGCCCGCTCTCGCACGAGGAGATGGCCGCGCTCTACGCACGCAGCGACGTCGTGCTGAAGCTCTCGCGCGTGGAGGGGATGTTCGGACCGCCGCTGGAGGGCTTCCACCTCGGCGCGACGTGCGTGGTGAGCGCCGTGACCGGCCACGAGGAGTACGTCGAGCACGGGGCCAACGGGCTCGTCGTCGAGTGGGACGACCCGCGCGGCACCGCCCGCGCGCTCGACCTGCTCGCCCGCGATCGCGCGCTGCTGCACCGGCTGCGGCTCGGCGCGCTGGCGACCGCTCGGGCGTGGCCGTCGTGGGAGCAGGCCGGGGCGATGATGGCCGGCGCGCTGCGCGAGGTCGCCCGCCGGCCCGAGCCCGCCGCCGCACCGGCGGCCGCCGCGGCGCTGGCCGATGCCCGCGCCGCGATCGAGCGCCACGCCCTGGTGGTCTCCCAGCGCGACAAGCTGCGCTACCGCGTGGCGCCGCTGGAGCGCTTGGACGCGGTGGTGGAGCGCGCGCCGCTGCGCTGGCTCCTGGCGCCGCTGCGCAAGGTCTGGCGAAGGGTGCGGCCGTCGTGACCGCCCGCGCAACCGTCCAGCGCGCCCTGACGCCCGCGCCGCCCGCCCGCGCCGCGACACCCGCGCGCCCCGCCCGCGCCCTGACGCCCGCGCCGCCCGCCCGCGCAGCGGCCACACCTGCTCCCACATCCGGGGCGCTCCGCTCATGACCCCGCCCGATCCTCGCCGTCTGGCCCGCCGCGTCCTCGGCCGCCCCGAGCCGGGGCCGCTGCGCGTCGAGGCGCCGCCGGCGCTGCTCGAGGTCGCGCGCGACGGCGCGGTCCCCCTCGCCGCCGACGCGCCGCCGCTCGGCTCCGGCGGCCGGCTGCGGATCGCGGTCGTCGTCCCGCAGTTCCGCCGCGGCTCGGGCGGGCACTCGACGATCATGCACCTCCTGCGCAGCCTGGCCGCCCGCGGCCACGCCTGCTCGGTGTGGATCGAGGACACCGACGGCACCCACGCCGGCCAGGCGCCCGAGGAGGTCGAGCGCCTCTTCCGCGACTGGTTCGGCGCCGCCGCCACCGATGTCCACGCGACCTTCGACGCCTGGCGCGGCGCGGATGTCGTGCTCGCCACCGGCTGGCAGACCGTCCACCGCGTCCTGCGGCTCGGCGGCGCCCGCGTGCGGGGCTACCTCGTCCAGGACCACGAGCCGGAGTTCTTCGGCACCTCCGCCGAGCGCGCGTGGGCCGAGGAGACCTACGCGCTCGGCCTCCCGTGCGCGGCGGCGTCGCCGTGGCTGGCCGGCCTGCTGCGCGAGCGCTACGGCGCCCGTGCCGGCGCGTTCGACCTCGGCGTCGACCACGCCGTCTACGCCCCTCGCCCCGAGATCGCACGCCGCCGCAACACGGTCGCGTTCTACGCGCGGGCGGTGACCGCGCGCCGCGCCGTCCCGCTCGGCCTGCTCGCGCTGCGCGAGCTCGTCGCCCGCCGGCCGGGCACGCGGGTCGTGCTGTTCGGCGAGGCGCGCGAGATCGCCGCCGGCTTCGACTGCGAGCAGCGCGGCGTGCTCGACGGCGACGCGCTCGCGGCGCTCTACGCGGAGGCGACCGTCGGGATGGTGCTCTCGATGACCAACCCCTCGCTCGTGCCGACCGAGATGCTGGCGTGCGGCCTGCCGGTCGTCGACCTGGCCAGCGACGCGATGCTCGCGACGTTCGGCGCCGACGGCCCGATCGCCCTGGCGCCGTTCGACCCGATCGCCCTGGCCGAGGCGCTCGCCGCGCTCCTGGACGACGAGCACGACCGCGCGCGCCGTGCCGCCGCGGGCCTCGCGCTGGCCGGCGAGCGGACGTGGCCGCGGGCGGCCGAGCAGCTCGAGCGCGTCCTGCTGGAATGGGTGGCGTGAGCGCCCTCGAAGAAGAGCTGGTCCCGCTGCCGTCGTCCGGCCGGGTGTACGAAGGATCCGCCCGCGGCCGTCTCAGCGACACGACGGCCAGCGGACGCGTGCGGCTGGACACGCTGGCCCGCTGGCTGCAGGACGTCGCCTACGACGACGTCGTCGACGCGGGCCTCGACGGGGACGGCTCCTGGGTCGTGCGCCGCACGCGGCTGCTCGTGCGGCGCTTCCCGCGCTTCGACGAGCCGGTCACGCTGCAGACGTTCTGCTCGGGGATCGGCCCGCGCTGGGCGCAGCGGCGCACCGTGCTGCGGGGCGCGTCGGGCGCCGAGGTCGAGGGTGACGCGCTGTGGATCTTCCTCGATCCGGTCACGTTGCAGCCGATGCGCTTCACGCCCGGCTTCGACGAGGTCTACGCCGAGGCCGCCGGCGGGCGCCGTGCGGCCCGGGCGCGGCTGCGCCACCCTTCGCCGCCCGACGACGCCGCCCGCTTCGACTGGCGCTTCCGCGTCGCCGACCGCGACATCGCCGACCATGTCAACAACGCGGCGTACTGGGAGGTGCTGGAGGAGCGGCTCGCCGCCGAGCCGGAGCCCGACGGCATGGACGTGGAGATCGAGTACCGCGACGCCGCGCAGCCTGGTCCGGCGCGCGTCGCCCACGACGACGGCCTCCTGTGGGTGACGAGCCTCGACGGCGTCGTCCACGCGTCGATCGCCCGCGCGTGATGGGCTGACCCGACGCGCCGGCGGATCGGCCGTGCGCGCTCGGTCGCGACGGCGCGAGCCCGCGATCCGCCGCCGCCGCAGCACGACCGGCAACGACGCCGGGAGGGCGGCCCACGTGCCGTCGGCGCGTTGCGCCCGCCGCCACGCCGCGCCGGCCGAGTAGCGTGCGGCCCATGCCGTCCGTTCGCGTCGCCGTCTGCCTCGACCGGCTCTCGCCGGCGTTGCCGGAGGCGCTCGCGGCGGTGGGCCGCGAGGTCGCCGAGCCGATCGTCGCCGTCGCCGGCCTGACGCCGGCGCAGATGGTGGCGGTCCGCCAGCTCGTCGCCCGGTCGGCCCCCGGTGCGACGGTCGTCGAGGCGGCCGCCGGCCTCGCGCAGGCCCGCAACGCCGCGCTCGCCGCAACCACCGCCGACGTGCTCGCCTTCCTCGACGACGACGTCGCCCCGCCGCGCGGCTGGCACGACGCGCTGCAGGCCGCCTGGGTCGCGGCGCCGGAGGATCGCGCGACGCTCGGCGGCCCGATCGCGCTGCGCTTCGACGGTCCGCGCCCGGGCTGGCTGGGCGACGGCCTGCTTGCCGCGCTCGCGCCGCTGGACTATGGACGCAAGCCGCTCGTCCTCGACCCGGCCCAGCGCACCTTCCACGGCGGGAACGTGAGCTTCCGCACGGCCGCGTTGCGCGGCGTCGGCGGCTTCTGGCCCTCGCGCGGCGGCCAGCGCGACTGGTTCTCCGAGGAGCACCACGCCCAGCGCGAGCTCGGCGCCGCCGGGTGGAGCGCCGAGTACCGCCCGGAGCTGGGCGTGGCGCGGATCGTGCGCGTGGCGGCGCTCAAGCGGCTGGACCTGGCCGTGCGCCGGCTGCGCTACGGCGGTCGCGCGCAGCTCGTCGGCTCCCCGCGCGATGCCCGCGAGGCCCTGCAGGCCGCCGCGACGAGCGCAGCCGGCGCGGGTGCGGCGCTCGTGGTCGGCGACGTCGCGCTGGCCGGCGATCGCGCGGCGCGCGCCGCCGAGAACGCGGGCGCGCTGGCGGCGCCGCTCGTCGCCCACGGCGGCCTGCAGCCGGCCGCCGTCTCGACGCCCTTTCGCCCTTCGATCCCCGCGCCGCAGCGTCGGCTTCCCCGCCTGGGGCTGCCGCGCCGCGCGGACGCTCCGCGGGCGACCGCGCTGCTCTACCACCGCGTCGCCGAGGTCGACCACGACCCGCTCGGACTGGCCGTCTCGCCCACCAGCTTCGCCGCGCACGTCGAAGCGCTGCGCGACCGGATCGTCCCGCTCGAGCAGCTGGCCGGTGACGACTTCCCCGACGGCGCCGTCGTCCTCACCTTCGACGACGGCTACGCCGACAACCTCCCAGCCCTGCGCGGCATCGACGTCCCGGTCACCGTCTTCATCTCGACCGGGCACGTCGAGGAAGGCCGCACGTTCTGGTGGGACGAGCTCGGGCGCCTGCTGCACACCGCGACCGCGAGCGCGCCGCTCACCGTCGGACTCGATCGCGACGTCCGCACGTGGCCGGCCCACGACGCCGCGCAGCGCGAGCTCGCCCGGCGCAGCCTGCACGGCTGGCTGCAGGTGCAGTCGCCCGAGCGCATCGAGGAGGCGCTCGCGCAGGTGCGGGCATGGGCGCAGGCCCCCGCGGCCGAGGACCCGCGGCCCTTGACGATCGACGAGCTGCGCGAGCTGGCACGCCACGTCACGATCGGCGCCCACGGGCGGCGCCACGCCTCGCTGCGCTGGCTGCCGGCGGCCGAGCAGCGCGCCGAGATCGAGCGCAGCCGCGACGACCTGCGAGGCTGGCTGGGGACGACGCCGACCGCGTTCTCCTACCCGTTCGGCGTGCCCGAGCGGGACGTCGACGCCACGACCCGCGCCGCCGCGCAGGCCGCCGGCTTCACCTGCGCCGTGGTGAACGCCGACGCCCCGGTCCGTCCCGGCATCGACCGCTTCGCCCTGCCGCGGGCGGTGGGATCCGACGACGTCGTGGCCGCGCTCACGCGGTAGCCGGCCGGGCCGCGAATTCCCGCAAAGAGCGGAGGTTCCCAGCTCGGCGGGTGGACATCCTTTCGATTTCCCTAACGGTCAGAAGATCTCGTGTGATCAGTCTTTGGGGACAAAAGATGTCCGGCGGGGGGCGAATCACGCTCGCCCCCGCCTAGGGGTCGGCAAGACGCCAGCCCGATCACCCCCGGAGGGTCCAGATGGACAACGGAACCGCTCGCCCGCGGCGCACCGCGGCACGCCCACGCATGATCGCCGTCGCCGCGACGCTGTTCGTCGCCGGCGGCGCGACGGCAGCCCCGGCGCCCGCCGCCGTCGGCGACCTGCACGTCCACGCCGGGCGGCTGCCGAGCGGTGCCGCGACGACCGTGGGACCGTGGAGCGGCCTGACCGACAACGCGCCAGCCGGCACCGGCTCGTTCGGCGTCTCGATGTCGAACGTCAGCCAGGGCTGGAACGCCACCGCGACGCTCGCGCCACCGCCGAGCCTGTCGATCGCGGTCGCGACGATCGACCGCCGCTACGCCCTTCCCGCGCTGCCCAACCACTCCCAGCCGCGCGTCGAGACGACCTGGGAGAACCGCGGCTTCCCGTACACCGGGACCGGGCCGAACGGCGGCTACGGCGGCGACTCGGGCTCGGGCACGGTGTCGGTGAGCACGCCCTCGAGCCTCACGATGCGCGTCGCCTGCGTCTGGTTCGACGACGTGTTCGGCTCGTGCGCGACTGGCTGGTATGCGATCGACCGCCTCGACCTCGTGCTCCACGACGACGAAGCACCGACCATCACCGGCGGGATGACCGGCGAGCTCCTCGACGGCGCCTGGAAGACCGCCGCGACCGGCACGGTCTCCGTCACCGCCGCCGACGTCGGCGCGGGCGTCTACCGCGCCTGGATCCGTGCGGGGTCACGGACGGTCTACGCCGCCGCGGATCCAGCCAGCGTCCGCTGCCGCGACGCGGTGCCGGGGAACGCCACGCCCTACGACTTCGTCGCCTCGGCGCTCTCGCTCGTCCCGTGCCGGACGGCGAGCACCGAGTACCAGCCGTCGTTCAACCTCGCCGAGCTCGGGGACGGCGTCCATGTCGTCTCGATGGGCATCGAGGACGCGGGCGGCAACGAGCGGACGGTGACGTCCAACCGCACGGTGCGCGTCAACGCGCCGGGCGGCACGCTGCCCGATCCGGGAACGTCGTGCGCCGGTGGGACGGTCGACGAGTCCGGCACCTGTCGCGTCGTGGGCACCGGTGGTGGCGGCGGCACCGGCGGGGCGGGGACCGTGACGCCCGTCGGCGGCGGCTCCGGGAGCGGTGGTGGCGACGGCGGTGGCGGTGGCGTCCCTGCGCCCGCGCCCGCGCCCGCGCCGCCTGCCGCGCCCCTGGCGCCGGCACCGCGCGAGGAGCGGCGCGCCAACGGCCAGGGCGCCACGGCGGCCGCCGCCCTCACCGTGCGGGTCGATGGCGAGGTCCGCCGCCGGATCGCGGTCCGTTCCGGGCAGCCTGTGGTGCTCGAGGGTCGCCTGACCGCGCCCGGCGGCGCGCCGATCGCCGGAGCCTCGATCGAGGTCAGCAGCGCCCGGCGCGGGGCGACCGCCGCGGGAACCCCGATCGTCTCCGGCTCCGATGGCTCGTTCCGCGTGGTCCTGCCACCCGGACCGTCGCGGACGATCAAGCTCGCCTACCGGGCGTTTGCCGACGACGCCGGCTACGCCGACACGGCCGAGCTGGACATCGCGGTCCGCGCCGGCGTGGTGCTGCGCCGCGCGCCACGCCGGCTGCGCAACGGGCGAGCGGTGGCGTTCCGCGGCTCGATCGCGGGCGCGCCGGCCGGATCGCGCAAGGTCGTCGAGATGCAGGTGCGCCAAGGCGGCCAGTGGCTCACGTTCGCCACGACGCGCCTGCGCCACGGCCGCTTCTCGTACCGCTACCGCTTCACCCGCACCCGTCAGCCGACGACCTACGTCTTCCGCACGGTCGTCATGGCCGAGGGCAACTGGCCGTACGAGACCGGCGCGTCCAACCACGTGTCCGTGCGGGTGCGGCCATGAGACCGCGCAGGGCGACGCTGCTCGCCGGATCCCTGCTCGCGCTCGCCGCGATCGCGACGCCGGCCTCGGCGGCGGGCACGTACACGACCTACCTGGGCACGCTCCCCGACGGCACGCCGACGCCGGCGGGGCCGTGGGTCGACACGGGAGCCAACGGCGGGCTCAACCACGGCTCCCGCTCCGGCGGCGAGTTCGGCGTGTGGATGGCGCCCGGCTCGGGCCTCGGCCACACCCAGACCGCTGTCCTCCCAACCCCCGCCAACCTCTCGGTCGCCTCGGCCTGGGCCGACCGCTTCTTCAACGCGCCGGTCAGCTGGGCGGTGTTCCAGCCGCAGATCGAGACAACGTGGGAGAACCGCGGCAGCTGGGGCGGCGGCTACGGGGGCGAGAGCGGCGACGGTCCGGTCTCGATCTCCGGTCCCTCGTCGCTCAGCGTGACCGTTCGCTGCGCCAACACGGTGGGCGGCAGCGATCCGACCCCGCGCTGCACCGGCGGCGGCTGGTGGGTGATGCGCCGCGTCCAGCTCGGGATGAGCGACGCCATCACCCCGAACGGCTCGCTCGACGGCAGCGGCGGCCCGCTGCTCGACGCGAGCTGGAAGACCGCCGCCACGGTGTCGGCGACGCTGCGCGCGTCGGACATGGGGTCGGGCGTCTACCGCTTCTTCCTGCGCGAGCGCGCCGGCACCACGCGGTACGTGCTCGCGGATGCGGCCAGCGCGACGTGCAAGGACGCCCGTCCCGGCGTCGGCGGCGACTACGAGTTCCGCGCCACGACGTCGTCGCTCGTGCCCTGCGCGGTCACCGAGCGCACCTACACGCCGAGCTTCGATCTCGCCGCGATCGGCGACGGCGCGCACGCAGGCATGAGCCTCGGCGTCGAGGACGCCTCGGGGCGGGAGCGGATCGTCGCCGACGACCTGACCGTGCGCATCAACGCTCCGGGTGGCGCCCTGCCCGACCCGGGCACGCCCTGCCAGAACGGGACGCACGACGCATCCGGCACGTGCATCGCGCGACCGCCCGCCAACGTGGGCAGACCGGTCCTCACCGGGACGCCGACCGAGGGCGGAACGCTGTCGACCGACGATGGGGCGTGGAACGACGTGACGGGCGCCGCCTACCGCTACGCGTGGGAGCTGTGCGACCTGGCCGGCGACGCCTGCACCACCATCGCGGACCAGACCGACCCAGCGTTGACCGTCACCGCCGCGATGGTGGACCACACGATCCGGTCCGTGGTCACCGCGACGACGGACGGTGGCGCCACGACCGTCCGCTCGGCGCCGTCCGACCCCATCGACCGCGCGCCCGGGGGCGGTCAGCTCGGCGGCGCGGGCGGGCTACGCGATGCGATCGTGCGGACGGTCATCGGTGGCGGCGGAGGCGGAGGCGGCGGCGTCCAGCTCTCGGCGGACGAGGCGGCCAGCCTGCCCGTCCCACCGGTCACGCCGACGACCTCCCGTGCGGTCAACGGCGACGGTGCGGACGGCAGCGCCGAGCTCGAGGCGCGCTTGACGGGCGGCGACGAGGTGCTCGTCTACGGCGCCACGCGTCCGTTCGCGGGTCGGCTGACGACGGCGACGGGACGACCGATCGCCAAGGCCCAGATCGACGTGATCGTCCATACGGCGGTCCAGGGCGCGCACGGCGCGGTCGCCGGCGCGGTGCGTTCCGACGACGACGGCCGGTTCACGTTCTCGCCACCGGTCGGACCCTCGCGGATCTACACGTTCGGGTACCGGCTGCACGTGTCGGACACGGCGTACGTGCGGTGGGTGAGCGTCGGTCTGCCGGTCGTTGGCAAGGTCTCGCTGGCCACCGATCGCCGGATCGCGCGCAACGGCCAGACCGTCGCGTTCCGCGGGGCGGTCGCCGGAGCGCCGGCCGGCGTACGGCGGACCATCGACCTTCAGGTCCAGGTGGGCCGGCGCTGGCAGACGATCGCGACGCCGCGCCTGACGAACGGCCGGTTCCGCATCGCCTACCGCTTCACGCGAACCTACCGCCGGGAGTCGTACCGCTTCCGTGCGCTCGTCAGGGGCTCGGCGACGTGGCCCTTGCGCACCGCCACGTCGCCGACGCGGCAGGTGACGGTCCGGCCCGCCGTCGGACGCGTGTCGCGCACGGCGGAGGTGGAGCGATGAGGATGCCCGCTACACCTCCCGCGAGCCTGGCGGCGCAAGCCTCCGCCGCCGAGGCGTGGAACGCGCGCCGCCACGACCCCTCGCGTCCATCGCGCCCGGCGGCGAGGGCGCGACGGCCCGGGCCGTCGGCGCGCAACTGGACGGTCGTCCTCGATCGCATGCTCGCGGTCGCGGAGATGGCGGGCGATACGGCGCGCCGGCGCGCTCAGCCGGGCTGGTCGCGGGCGCTGCAGACCCCGATCACCGTTCGCACGGCGACGGACGTGACGAACGTGACCGCTGTCGGCGGCGCGGAGGCAGCCGGCACGGACGCGACTCCGGACGAGGACGACACGACGATCGCCCTCCGCACGGCGGCAGAAGCGACCGACGGAGCCCCGGTCGCAGGCGCGGAGGTGGCCGGCGCGGAGGCGACGCCGGACGAGGACGACACGAAGGAGACCCGATGAGGCCTGGACGCCTGATCCCCACGGCCACCGCGACCCTCGCGCTGATCGCGCCCGCCTCGGCCCTCGCCGACGGCGCCGGGACTCCCCAGGCGGTGGCGGCCAACGCGCAGTTCCTGTCGGCCACGCCCGCACCACCGGGCGGCGCCGGCGCCGTGTGCGTCATCGACTCCGGCGTGGACGCCACCACCGACCTCGGCGCCTCCCTCGGCGAACGCGATTCCGTCCTCGGCCCACCGTTCGACGATCTCGGCGCCACCAGCGACAACGGCGTCGCCCTCCCCAAGCACGGCACCTACGTCGCGGGCGTGATCACCAGCCAGGTCGACGGCATCGGCGCCTCGGGCATCTGGCCCGCGGCGAAGATCGTGAGCAACCGAGTGTTCGCGGGCGGCACGACGACTGCCAACGCGTACATCCAGGCGCTGGACTGGTGCCGTCAGCCAACCCGCCACGTCACGGTCGTGAACCTGTCGCTCGCCGGCCTGCAGATGACGAACGCCGAGCGCAGCCAACTCCAGACGAAGATCAGCCAGACTCGGGATCAATGGGGCATCAATGTGGTTGCAGGCGCGGGCAACAGCGGGTTCAACCACCTCGCGTACCCCGCCGCTTACCCGGAGGTCTTCGCCGTGGGTGCGACCGATGTCAGCGGAGCGCTCGCCAGCTTCTCAAACCGTGGCAATGCGCTCGACATCGCTACCTTCGGCACCGACGTCTGCGTCACCACCTCGTTTGGCCACCAGCTGGGCGTCGGTGAGGGAACCTCGTACGCGGCCCCGATTGTCTCGGCCGTGCTCGACGCACTGCGCTCCTTCAAGCCGTCACTGACCGCGGTGGCCGCTGAGCAGCTCCTGGTCGACAGCGCTCGGACCATTGGTGGCGTTAAGGTCCTCGACGCGCGCCAAGCATTCATCGCTGCCGGACTATCGAACGTCGTCGCCTCGTACGACGAGAACTCGCCGAATCCGTGCGAGGTCGTCATCAACGAACCGGGCGACGGAAGCGGAGGCGGCCCCGCCGCCGCACGCAAGCCCCGCGGTCTAGCCGCTGGTAGCTCGGCCCCGATGCCGCAGCAGATCGTCGTCACTGACCCCGAAGTTCCCGCCCCGGTGGTCCCCATCGCGCTGCCCCAGGGCGATCGCTTCGCTCTCCTCAAGCCCAGGCAGCCAATCCTGCGTCGCGTCACCCTGCGGAACGGTCGACTCCGCATCAGCGTCAGCGGACGGCGCCCCGGCGAGCGTGTGGTGTTCAGGGTCGATGGGCGCCGATTCGTCCGCCACACGAGCACGCTGACGATCAAGGCAAGAGCGTGGAAGACCATCACCATCCAGCTCGAGCGTCCCGGGATCGGTCGGGGGCAAAAACTGACGGTGGATCACGACCGCGATTTCGCCTGATCGCAGTTCGGCCCGGCCCGCACCTCCGCTCGGCGACGTCCTAGCTCGACGTGTGCCGAAATGGCAATTTAATCATGAGATCTGATTTACTCGACTCATTCTAAGTACAAGCCTGACACCACTGGCGGTACTCCCAGGGATCCCGCTCAACGCGTTCGGCGGGCGATCGGGTATCTGCTCGATGCTCTCCATCGCCATCGCGTTGACGGCAAGCCTCGTTTCCGCAGGAGCAGTGCAGGCAGGCCCCTACCAGGTGCGCTCCTGCGGCAGCGCCCCGCCCGCCGGTGCCGACAACGCCTGGGTCTTCGAGACCGCCAACGCCGTCGCCTACGAGCGGGTCCCGGCGACTTGCCCGCCGGCGCCCGCTGACCGACCATCCAACACCGACGTCCCTCCCGCCTCCACGATCACTGGGCTGGCCGCCTGGACGCGCCTAGGAACGCTTGCCGCAGACTCGCCTAGGAACGGCCAGTACATGCAATATGCCCTGACAGCGCCGTCCGGCACGAAGATCAGTTCCGTGACGATCACCCGGAGCGCTGGTAAGGACGACCAGTTCTACACCGTGTACGGGCGCGCCGACGGCGTGCTCATCGACGCCGCAGAGACCTGCACCATCGACGTCGTCGGCGGCTACTTCACCTGCGACACCGGCGGCGGCGCCTACACCGGGACGACCGTTGACCCGCGCACGCGGACGCCCGTCACGTACACCGGGCTCAGCGCGAGCAAGATCGCCTGGGGCGTCGAGTGCCCCGGCTCCGGGTGTGGAACCGGTGCGACGCTCCATTCCGCGTGGGTCGCGATCTACGCCTCCACCGTCACGATCGACGACACGACGGCTCCTAGCGCGGCGAGCGTGTCGATCCCCGCGAGGACCTGGCACGGCGGGACGGTCAGCGCTGCCGGCTCCGGCACCGACTCGACCGGCATCCGCGGGTTCCGCTGGTACGTCGATGGCAGTCCGTTCGGCGGCGAGGTCGGTCGGCCGCGCGCCTGCGACTACAGCAGGGCCGCCCCCTGCACGAACGCGGCCAACGCGCCCGTGACGCTGGACACGACCTTGCTCCCCGACGGCAGCCACTCCGTCCGCCTGGCGGCCGTAGACGCGGGTGGCAACGCGACGCAGAGCACGCCCACGACGATCGCCGTCGACAACACGCCCCCAGCGGCGCCGACCGGCCTCACGGTCACGGGTGGGGGCGGCTCGGCGAGCTACGACATCACGTGGATCGACCCGGCGGCCGACAGCGGTGCCCCGCTCGCCGCGATCGGCTGGCAGACGTGCCCGGTCGGTGGCGGAGGCTGCCGGTCCGGCAGTGTTCCCGCGACCGGCGGCGCCCAGGCCATCAACGGGCTGGCGCTCCCCGCGGGCGGCACCTACGACATCACCGTGTGGGGCGTCGACGAGGCCGGCAACGGCGCCCCGGCCCATGGCGCGACGAGTCGGGTCACGTACGCCGCGCCCGGCAGTGGTGGCGGAGGAGGCAGCGGAAGCGGAGGAGGCGGCAGCGCTGGAGCAGGAGCAGGCGCGGCAACGGGCGGGCCCACGCCAAGCCCGGGCGGCACCGGCCCGGGCAGCGCCGGAGGCGGCACGATCGCCGGCGGGAGCACGCCGGTCGCCGACCCGGCCCGCACGCCGCTGCCGACGTCGACGGCGATCCCAGCGAGCGCCGACATCCACGCCAGGGCGAAGCTCGCCAAGCGGCGCGGGCGACTCACCGTCGCCGGCCACCTCAACCGGTCGGCGACCGGAAGGGTCGCGATCACCTACCGGGCCAAGATCCACGGCCGCTGGCGGACCACCCGCGTCCGCGCGCCCATCGCCCGCGGTCGATACCACGCCAGCCTCAGGCTGCCCGCCGGATGGGCCATGGCCCGCACCGCCACGGTGACGGTCCGCTTCGCCGGCTCACCCGGCGTCCATGCGCAGACGAAGACCCTGCGCCTCGCCCGGCCTCATCCGCGAGCACACGCCGGGTAAATCGGGTGGAGAGGTGGAGCAATCGGTGGAGCGGCGGATCGGCGGAGCAATGAATCGGCGCCCCGCCCGTCTCCAAGCCCAGTCGCGAACCTCCGGTGCAAGCACAGAGCCGGCTGACCCTGACCGGCTGGACAGGCTCACGTTCTTCGCGATCTGGGCGAGCGCCAGGCGGGGCGCCGCCTCTCCTCCTCCAGGTGGTGCGTGTGATATCGCACTTTCGGGCGCGGCGACAACTGGGAACCGTTCGACGTCAGCCCACGAACCTTCGCCACCAGGAGCGGCGCTGGTTGACGTCGATCTCTGCTATGTCGCTGCGGCCGCCGAGCTCGTCCTCGCGGAGCGCCCGCACATAGGCCCACACGACGGCGATCGGCATCCCGACGAGGAACAGCAGCGCGATCGCCCACAGCAGCGGACGCCCGACCCACTGCGGCCGGAAGACCGTCATGCGCTCGATCGTGTCGGGCAGGCGCTCGGTGATCGCGCGCGGCACGGGCTCGTAGAACGCGAACCAGACCGACTTGTTGGTGTCCTCGCCGTCGATGATCGCGTGCGAGCGCGAGCGGGTCCGATCGTTGGACGCGAACAGGGCGACCGGCTGCTTGCCACGGTTCCTGATGCAGACGCGGACCGGCACGTCGGCCAGCGGCGCGGGGATCGAGGCCTGCACCATCTGCCCGTCGAGCGTGCCCGGCGGGACCTGGGCCGTGTAGTCGTACGACGGCGGGCCCTTGAGGTGGACCGCCAGCGCTGGCGCCGGTCCGGCCGGGCTGGCGACCTTGAACCGGATCCACTCACTGTGGCGCTCGGCCACCGCATGGTCGAAGCACACCGGATGCCCCGGCGCCACCGGCACCACGTCGGTGCTGACCAGCGACGCCGGCGACGGGATCTCCGCCGGCTGGTCGCGCTGGGCCGCCATGAACGGCCGCACCACGAACAGCGCGCCAAGCACGAAGACGACCACCGCCCCGAGCACCGCCGCCCTACACATAGAACCTCGCCACGACCAGGCCGAACGCGCTCAGCTGCAACAGCACCGCTCCGGCGAGCACCGCCCCCGTCACGCCCGCCCGCACCCGTCCGGGCAGCGCGGTGAGCGCACCCGCCACGGCGATCCCGTAGAGCGGCACGAAGACCAGCAGGTAGCGCCCGGTGATCACCGGATCGGCCGGGTTGAGGAGCAGGGCCCGGAACGCCGCCGCATGCAGGGCGAGCACGCCGAGCACCGCCGCCACGACCAGCACCAGGACCACGTCGCGACGCTCCGCCAGCGCGCGCCGGTTCCGCCAGGCCGCCACCGCCAACAGCGTGAGCCCCACCCAGAACAGGGTGCGCAGCAGGTCCAGCAGGTCGCGCGGCAACCCGACCTCGAACTGGCCCGACACCGTCCCGAAGAGCCGGTCCAGGTACACGTTCTCGACGCCCCACGGCGGCCCGATCGGGTCGGTCATGCCGGGCAGCGGCGGCAGGTAGAACTGCCACAGGTACGACCAGAAGCCGACCATCTCCCCGAGATCCACCCGCGTCGCGTACACCGCCGTCACGACGAGCACCACGACCACGCCGACGCCCCACGCGACCCCCACCGGGACCGGCCGCGGCAGCCGCCCGCGGCTCGGCGGCCCACGCCAGCGCCACCATCCGAGACCGATCGCGAACAGCGCCGGCGCGATCAGCCCCAAGCCGCGCCCGTGCGTGAAGCTCGCCGCGGTGACCGCCAGCGCCAGCAACGCGACGAGCTGCCACGACGGCCCGCGCCGCACGACGAGCACCATCGCGTAGAGCGCCGCCGCGGTCAGGGCCGTCAACAGCGCGTCCGGCGTGACCGCGGTCATCGTGCCCAGCAGCACCGGCTGGAGGCCGGCCACGATCGCCGCCACCGTCTGCAGCTCCCGCCGGCGACCGAACACCTCGCCCGCCAGCAGCCAGGTCAGCGCGACCGTCGCGAGCACGAGCAACACGCCGTACAGGCGCATCGCGTAGACCCGATCGAAGAAGGAGCCGCCGGCGATCGCGTACGGAACCGACGCCGACAGGTAGTAGAGCGGCGGGTTGCGGAAGACCTGCGAGCCGATCCCGTCGCGCCGCGCCTCGGGTCCGAGCTTGGCGTCCTCGGCCGCCCAGATGCGCTCGTCCTCCTTCGTCCACAGCGGCCGGGCCGCGAGGTTGCCGCGCAGCGGCTCGAGCCCCGCCCACACCCATGCGGTCTGCTGCTCGGTCGAGACCGACGGCGGGAACGCGCTCTCGACCAGGCCCCCGGAGTCGTGCTGCCACGGCACGTCGTGGGCGTCGGCGATCTTCTGGACGTAGGAGACGTGCGCGCCTTCGTCGGCGCCCTGGAGCGCCGGCACCGCGAAGGTCCACGCCAGCGACGCGACGAGCACCACCCCGAGCACCGCGAGCAGCGGCAGCGGGAGGCGACGAGATCGGCGCACCGCGAGCGCGCGCCGGGCGCTAGCGGTCGTCGCCGCGGTCCAGCGTCCGCTGGCCGCGGCCCAGCTCCGCTGCCGGCGGGCGCCACAGGTTCGGGTAGGCCTCCACGACCCGTCGCCCGGTGTCGACCAGCCCGCCGAGCGCGACGAGCAGCGCGCCGACGAACCCGGCGTAGACGCCGATCTGCGCGGTGACGTCACCGGTGACGTCCGGCGGGGCGATGATCCGGCGCAGGATCAGCGCGGCCAGCACCAGCCCGAGCACCGTACGGGCGATCAGGACCGGCCGCGTCTGGGCCGGGATCGCCGACAGGATCGTCAGGATCCCGCCGCCGAGCAGGACGAAGCGCAGGTTCGTGAACGTCTGCCACCCGGTCGTCTCGTCGATCGAGCCGTCGGGCCGGACGATCCGATACCAGGTCATGAACATGGCCAGAACCACGATGAGCGCGCCGATTGCGCTCAACGCTCGTCCGACGTTCGGCTTCAGCAAGGGCATGGAGATCTCCGAGGGTAGCTCAGCTCAGCGTCGGAACACGAGCCGGTAGATGGCCTGCTCCACAGCGGGTGGAACGGGGCGCGGTCCCCAGAAGTAGCGGTATATCGCCCGTTCCACCGGTCCGGCGGCGCTCGCGCGCGCCAGCTCGCGCCGTCGCGCGTACAGGTCGGCGTGCTTCTCCCGCAGCATCGCACGCAGCCGCCGGTACTCGCGACGCGCGCCGAAGACCATCGTGTCCCCGTGGCGCCGGTAGAGGAACGTGACCTCGTCGATCTTGGCGCCCTGCCACCCGCGTTCGATCGCCCCGAGCCAGAAGTCCCAGTCCTCGTAGCCCGTGCGGAACGCGGGGTCGTAGCCGCCGACGTCCTCCCACAGCGCCCGCCGCGTGAGCCCGACCGCGCCGATGATGTGGCGGTCGAGCAGCCGGTAGGCGTCCAGCGGCGGGAAGACGAGCGGACCGCTCCAGTCGCCGAAGAAGCACGGGATCCCGTAGGTGAAGCCGAGCGCGGCGTCGGCGTCCAGCGGCGCGCGCAGCATCCGCAGCGCCGCCGGCACGAGGACGTCGTCGGCGTCCAGCGCGATGACGAGCTCGGTCGACGCCGCCGCGTAGCCCGCGTTGCGCGCCGCCGACAGTCCCCCGTTCTCCTGGCGCAGCACCCGCACGTCGCCGGGCAGCGCCTCGAGCGCCGCAAGCGTCGCCGCGTCGGTCGAGCCGTCGTCGACGACGATGACGTGCGGCGCGCCGCCCTCCTGGCCCAGCAGCGACGCGACCGCCTCGGTCACGAGCGCACCGGCATCGAAGCAGGGGACGACCGCGGTGATGTCGGCGTGGTCGCTCAAGACGGGCCAATAGCCTAGGCCGCCGATGCAGACGCCCTCCCGCCGGATCCTGCTCGTCGCGCAGCTGGCTCCGCCCTCGCCGCTGTCGGCCGCCCGGCGGGTCGCCGGCTTCGCCAAGTACCTCGGCCGTCGGGGCCACCGCGTCGTCGTGCTGTGCTCGAACCTGAGCGGCGGCGGCCCCGTGGAGGGCGCCGCGCGCGTGGTCCGCACCCGCGACGTCATGACGAGCCGCTTCAACTGGCGCCGCGGCTCCTTCGACGCCCTTCAGGGCACCGCCCAGGGCGCCGCGCCGATGCCGTCCAAGCTCGAGGAGTGGGTCATCCCGGACCTGGCGATCCTCAGCTGGGTGCCCTTCGCGCTGCCCCGCGCGCTGCAGCTCCATCGCGAGGAGCGCTTCGACGTCGTCTGGACGAGCGGCCCGCCGCCGACCACCTACCTCACCGGTCTGGCTCTTCAGCGGCTTCGTGGCGTCCCATGGGTGGCCGACATCCGCGACGGCTGGCGCTTCGAGCGCAGCCGCACCGACTTCCCGCTCGCTGCGATGCGCGCGCTCGACGGCCAGCTCGAGCGCCGGCTGCTGAGCGCCGCCGACCGGCTCACCGCGATCAGCCAGCCGATGGCCGACGACGCCCACGAGCGGCTCGGCGTGCGCCACGCGACGACGCTCTCCAACGGCTTCGACCTCGAGGAGCTCCAGGGCCTCGACGGTCCGATCCCCGACGGCCTGCTCAGCCCCGATCGCCACTCGCTGCTCTACACCGGCCGCCTCGGCTACGTCGCCCGCTCCCCGAAGCCGATGCTCGACGGCCTGCGCGCGCTGCGCCGGCGCGACCCCGCGGCGGCCGAGAAGATCGAGGTGCTGTTCGCCGGGCCGTTGCGCGAGGAGGAGCGCGCGCAGATCGAGGCGCCCGAGCTGGCGGGGATGGTGCGGGCGCTGGGCGCGTTCGACCGCCTCACGACGATGCGGCTCCAGCGCGCCGCCGACACGCTGCTGCTGCTGACCACCGGGATCCGCAGCGAGACCGGCCAGAAGCTCTACGAGTACCTGTCGACCGACCGCCCGATCCTCGTCGTCGGCGATCGCACGGAGGCCGCGCGCGTCGTCGTGGACAACGGCGGCGGCCTGGCGGTGCCGCTCGAGGATCCGGAGGCGATCGCCGGCGCGCTGGCCGACCTCGCTCACGGCCGCACCGCGATCTCACCGGACGGGATCGCCCGGCGCTTCCACTACGCGACGCTGGCCGAGGAGCTCGAGGGCGAGCTCGAGGCCGCGATCTCGGCGACCGCGACGACGCGGTAGACCGGCGGGCGGTCGCCGCCGCGCAGGCGGCCCAGCGCCCGCAGCGCCCAGGGCCGCCCGTCGCGCAGCCCGCGCGCGAGCGCCCAGGCGGCGAGCCGCGCCGGGCCCAGCCAAGCGAGCGTCGCCTCGCGGCGGGCCAGCCGCACGTGCGCGCCGATCGACTCGTTCGGGATCACCCGCACCGGCCCCCAGGCGCGCAGCGGCACCGCGACGTCGTCCGCGAACGGCAGCCCGCGCGCGACGTGCTCGGCCAGCCACGGCGGCACGCGTCGCAGCGACGACGCGAGCGCGCGGTCGGCCTCGAGCGCCTCGCGGCCGACCGGCGCCGAGACGATCACGCGACGGCGGGCGATGCGCCCCAGCTGGTGCAGGACGGCGGACCGCTGGGCGGCGGGGACGTGCTCGACGACGTCGAGGGCGACGACGACGTCGAAGGAGGCGTCGGGGAACGGAAGGGTGCGCGGGCTGTCGACGGTCGTGACCGCCCACCGCTCGTCGACCAGCGCCGCCAGCCCGTAGCCACCACGCCCGACGTCGAGCAGCGTCCCGCCGCCGACCTCGCGCAACAGCGCGAGCACCGGCTCGGCACGCACGAGCTGGCCGAGCCGCGGCTCGCCGGCGAGCTCCAACCAGGAAGGGATCGGGGCCACGAGGCGGCTTTTCTACCATTCCGCCCCTCGATGACGGCGCGCCTCCTCGCCACCGCGGCCGTCGTGACGCTCGCGCTCGCCGGGTGCGGCGGCAACGACGGCACGACCACGGTCGACGGCCAGACGGCCCCGCCGGCCGCCAGCACGCCCACGACGTCGACGACCCCGCCCGCCCCGGTGAAGCTCGACGCCGCAGCGCAGCTGGCCAAGCTCAAGCCCTGCGTCGGCGGCGAAGCGGCCGAGACGTTCCAGTGGTTCCAGCCGACGGTCGACTACGCCAAGTCGATGGGCGGCGACGGCTTCACGGTGACGCTCGACGGCAAGCCGGTCACGCTGATCGTCTTCCCGTACGCGGAGGCGGCCCAGCTCGGGTTCAAGGACATCCAGGACCGCCTCATCGCGCTGGAGCAGAAGCGGCCGACCGACTACGCGACCGTCGCGGCGACCGCGGCCCAGGCGATCGGCAACGTCCTGGAGGTGGCCTCGCAGGGCGCGCTGTCCCCGCGGGCCAACGACACGGTCATGACCTGCATCCAGCAGTCGTCGACCTGAGCGCCGGCCGGACCACGAAGTACGATCCCTGCTCGATTCCCGTGACGTTCCGGCCGGAGCGCGCGACTTCATGTCCTCCGGCCCGTTGGGGTTCGACAGCACATGTGCGGCATCGCCGGAGCCATCAACCTGCGCGGGGAGACCGTGCCCGACCTCGGACGTCGGCTCGACGTCATGGGCGAGCTGCTCGCGCATCGCGGCCCCGACGACCACGGCACCTGGACCCATCCACGCGGCCACGTCGGCTTCGCGCACCGCCGGCTGTCGATCTTCGACACGTCCGCCGCCGGACACCAGCCGATGGCCGGTCCCGGCGAGCGCGTCATCGCGTACAACGGCGAGGTCTACAACTGGCCCGAGCTGCGCACCGAGCTCGGCGGCGAGTGGCGGACGAAGACCGACACCGAGGTCCTGCTGCGCGCCCACGAGCGCTGGGGCGCGAACGCCGTCGACCACCTGCGCGGCATGTTCGCCTACGGCCTGTGGGACGAGCCGGCCGACGAGCTGCTGCTGGTCCGCGATCGCTTCGGGATCAAGCCGCTCTACTACGCCCAGGTCGGCGACGTCCTGTACTTCGCGTCCGAAGCGAAGGCGCTGCTGCCGTTCCTGCCGGCGATCCGCACCGACCTCGACGGGCTGAAGGACTACCTCGCGTTCCAGTTCTGCCTGGCCGGCAAGACGCTCTTCCTGGGCGTCCGCGAGCTGCTGCCCGGCCACCGGCTCGTCGTGCGCAACGGCGCGGTGCGCGTGGCGCGCTACTGGGAGGTCTACTACGACCTCGACTGGGACCACCGCGAGCAGTGGTTCGAGGCGCGCATCGAGGAGCTGCTGCACGACAGCGTGCGGCTGCACCTTCGCTCGGACGTCCCGGTCGGCGCCTACGTCTCCGGCGGCCTGGACTCCAGCGCGGTCGCGGGGCTCGCCTCGATCTACGCCGGCGACGGGATGCGGGCGTTCACCGGCCGCTTCGCCGAGGGGCCCGAGTACGACGAGTCGGCGTACGCGCAGGCCGTCGCCGACGAGCGCGCGCTCGACCTCAGCCTCGTCGACATCGGCCTCGACGACTTCACCCGCGAGATCGAGCGGGTCATCTACCACCTGGACTTCCCGGTCGCGGGCCCGGGCTCGTTCCCGCAGTTCATGGTCAGCGAGGCGGCCGCCCGCGACGTGAAGGTCATCCTCGGCGGCCAGGGCGGCGACGAGGTCTTCGGCGGCTACACGCGCTACCTCATCGCCTACTTCGAGCAGTGCATCAAGGCGGCGATCGACGGCACCGCCGACAACGGCAACTTCGTCGTCACCTACGAGTCGATCATCCCCCAGCTGCGCTCGCTGCGGAACTACAAGCCGCTGCTGAAGGAGTTCTGGCGCGAGGGCCTGTTCGAGGACCTCGATCGGCGCTACTTCCACCTCATCAACCGGGCGCCGCACGTCGAGCGGCTCGTGCGGATCGAGGGCGACTACGACCCCTTCCACGCCTTCGCCGACGTCTTCAACGGCAACAACGTCGGCCACGAGTCCTACTTCGACAAGATGACCCACTTCGACTTCAAGACGCTGCTGCCGGCGCTGCTGCAGGTCGAGGACCGGGTCTCGATGGCGCACGGCCTGGAGTCGCGCGTGCCGCTGCTGGACCATCCGCTCGTCGAGCTGGCGGCGACGATCCCCGCGGACGTGAAGTTCCCGGGCGGCCACCTGAAGCACGTCTTCGCCCGGGCGACGCGCGCCGCGGTCCCCGAGCGGGTCGCCCAGCGGACCGACAAGATGGGCTTCCCGGTCCCGCTCGTGACGTGGGCGCGCGGCGACGCGCGCGACTTCGTCCGCGACGTGTTCGCCGGCAGCGACCGCGAGCTCTTCGACAACCGCGCGGTGCTCGAGGCCCTCGACGGCGAGGCGAAGTTCGGCCGGACCTTCTGGGGCCTGCTCAGCCTCGAGCTCTGGCAGCAGCGCTTCCACGATCGCGAGCACGAGTTCCGCTCGCTCCTGACGAAAGAGACCACCACATGAAGATCCTGATCACCGGCGGGGGCGGCTTCATCGGCTCCCATCTCGCCGACCGCCTGCTCGCCGACGGCCACGAGGTGCTCACCGTCGACACGTACGCGACCAGCCGGCGCGACAACCTGACGCCGCAGGAGCGCCTGACGATCGTCGAGGGCTCGATCGCCGACGAGCCGTTCTTCGACCAGGTGGTCGACGACTTCGGGCCCGACGCGATCGCCCACGCCGCGGCCTCCTACAAGGACCCCGACGCGTGGGCCGAGGACGCGCGCACGAACGCGCTGGGCACCGCGATCGTCGTCAAGGCCGCCGAGCGGGTCGGCGTCAAGCGGTTCGTCTACTTCCAGACCGCGCTCTGCTACGGGGTCAAGCCCGAGGAGCAGCCGATCACGCTCGACCACCCGCTGCGGCCCTACGAGTCGTCCTACGCGATCTCCAAGACCGCCGGCGAGCACTACATCCGGCTCTCGGAGCTCGACTGGGTCTCGCTGCGGCTGGCCAACGTCTACGGCCCGCGCAACCTGTCCGGCCCGCTGCCGACGTTCTTCAGCCGCCTGACGCAGGGCAAGCCGTGCTTCGTGACCGACACGCGGCGCGACTTCCTGTTCGTGACCGATCTCGTGGACGTCGCCACGAAGGCGCTCTCCGGGACCGGCTCGGGCGCCTACCACGTGTCGAGCGGCAGCGACGTGGCGATCAAGGAGCTCTTCGACGCGACGACCGCCGCGCTCGGCCTGGGCTCGATCGACGTCGAGATCCGCCCGCGGGCAGCCGACGACGCCGAGTCGATCCTCCTCGACCCGTCGCGCACGAACGCCGACTTCGCCTGGAAGACCGGGGTCTCGCTCGAGGACGGCGTGGCGCAGGCGATCGCGTGGTACCGCGAGCACGGGATCGAGCAGACCTACACGCACCTGAAGGAAGAGGAGCTGCGGGTCCGGTGACCAAGGTCCTCGTCGCCGGCGGCGCCGGCTTCGTCGGCTCCAACCTCGTCCGGGCGCTGCTGGCGCGCGGCGACGAGGTCACGGTCGTCGACAACCTGCTCAGCGCCGAGCGCGAGAACGTGCCCGACGGCGCCACGTTGATCGAGGCCTCGATCAACGACGACGACGTGCTGGCGGCGATCCCCGAGGACCTCGACCTCGCGTTCAACCTCGTCACCTACCACGGCAACCAGTCCTCGATGGCCGACCCGCTGGCCGACCACGAGCACAACCTGCTGACCTCGCTCAAGCTGTTCCTGCGGCTCAGCGAGCTGCCGAACCTGCGCAAGGTCGTCTACGCGGGCGCCGGCTGCACCGTCGCCGAGAAGACGTTCGAGGCGGCGAGCGCCACCCAGGAGGACGCGCCGGTCTCGCTCTACCTCGACTCGCCGTACCAGATCTCCAAGGTCGTCGGCGAGCTGTACGGCAACTACTTCTGGATGCGCAAGGGCCTGCCGATCGTCAAGGCCCGCTTCCAGAACGTGTACGGGCCGGGCGAGGTGCTCGGCGCAGGGCGCTGGCGCGGGACGGTCAACACGGTGTGGCGCAACGTCACGCCGACGTTCGTGTGGAAGGCGCTGCACGGCGAGGCGCTGCCGCTCGACAACGGCGGGATCGCCACGCGCGACTTCATCTACGTCGAGGACATGGCGCGGGGCCTCATCGCCTGCGCCGAGCGCGGCGAGCCGGGCGGCGTCTACAACCTGGCGTCGGGCGTGGAGACGTCCATCCGTGAGCTCGCCGAGACGATCGTCGAGCTGGCCGGCGCCGGCACCGTCGAGGTCGCGCCGGCCCGCGACTGGGACCGCTCGGGCAAGCGCTTCGGCGCGACGGAGAAGTCCGAGCGCGAGCTCGGGTTCCGGGCGACGGTCGCGCTGCGCGAGGGCCTGGAGCGCCAGATCGCGTGGACCCGCGAGCACGAGGACCTCATCGCGGCGTGCATCGCCAAGCACGACGCGCAGATGGCGGCTGCGGCGGGCTGAGGGCCGTGTCCGAGACGCGGGTCATCGAGCCGCGCCATGGCTGGCAGGCGCCCAACCTGCGCGAGCTGTGGGACTACCGCGACCTCGCGTTCTTCCTCGTCAAGCGCGACGTCTCGATCCGCTACCGCCAGACGCTGATCGGGACGGTCTGGGCGATCCTGCAGCCGCTGCTGCTCGCGGTCGTCTTCAGCGTCTTCCTCGGCCACTACGCCAAGGTGCCGTCGGGCGCGAACGTGCCGTATCCCGTCTTCGCGCTCAGCGGCATGGCGATGTGGCTGTACTTCAGCCAGGCGATGCAGTTCGCCTCCGACTCGACCGTCAACAGCCGCGAGCTGATCGGCAAGGTCTGGTTCCCGCGGCTCATCATCCCGGCCGCGGCGGTGCTGCCGCCGGCGATCGACTTCGTGCCCGCGTTCCTCGTGGCGCTCGTCGTCCAGCTCGCCTACGGCGTGGTGCCGCCGGTGCAGATCGTGCTCGTCCCGGCGCTGGCGGTGGTGACGCTGTTCGTCGCGCTCGGCGCCGGGCTGTGGCTCAGCGCGCTCAACGTGCGCTACCGCGACATCCGCCTCGTCGTGCCCTTCCTCATCATGGTCGGGCTGTTCGTGACGCCGATCGTCTACCCGTTCGACACGGTGCCGGAGTCGGTGCAGCCGATCTACGCGCTCAACCCGCTCGTGGGCGTCCTCGAGGCCTACCGCTGGATGCTGTTCCCCGACGCGGACTGGCCGGGGGCGCTGCTGCTGATCCCGCTCGCGTCGGCGGTGGTGCTGCTCGTGAGCGGCGCCTGGTACTTCACGCGAGCCGAACGGGACTTCGCCGATGTCATCTGAGGATCCACGCCAGCCGGCGGTCCGCGTGCGCGGGCTCGGCAAGCGCTACCGCCTCGGCGGCGCCCAGACCGACCTGCTCAGCGAGCGCATCGGCCGGCGCGCGAAGCGCGGCGAGGACTTCTGGGCGCTGCGCGGCGTCGACCTGGAGGTCCATCGCGGCGAGGTCGTCGGCCTCGTCGGTCGCAACGGCGCGGGCAAGTCGACGCTGCTGAAGTGCCTGTCGCGGATCACCGAGCCGACCGAGGGCCGGATCGAGATGACCGGACGGGTCGGCACGCTGCTGGAGGTCGGCACCGGGTTCCATCCCGAGCTGAGCGGCCGCGAGAACGTCTTCCTCAGCGGCACGATCCTCGGCATGCGCCGCCGCGAGGTGCAGGCGCGCTTCGACGAGATCGTCGCCTTCAGCGGCATCGAGCAGTTCCTGGAGACGCCGGTGAAGCGCTATTCGAGCGGCATGTACGTGCGGCTCGCGTTCGCGGTCGCCGCGCACCTGGACACCGACATCCTGCTCGTCGACGAGGTCCTCGCGGTGGGCGACGCGGAGTTCCAGCGCAAGTGCTTCGGCAAGATGGACGACGTCGCCCACGGCGGGCGCACGGTGATCTTCGTCTCCCATCAGCTCAGCGCGGTGCAGCGGCTGTGCTCCCGCTGCTACTGGATCGACGGCGGCCAGGTGCGGACGAGCGGCCCCACGAACGCGGTCGTCGCGGCGTACCTCCACCATGCCGGCGCGACCCAGGACGGCGGCGTGGCGACGATCGGGCCGGACGTCCCGCGCTCGACGACCGGCGACGTGACGCTGACGCGGGTGGCGCTGGTCGACGACGACGGCGTGGCGGTCGACCGCCTCCGCCTCGGCCAGCCGTTCACCGTCGAGATGACCTTCGACGTCGCCACCCCGGTCGTGGACGGCGTGATCGAGCTGGGCCTCTCGACCGCCGACGGCACGCGCGTCGTCACCGTGCAGAACGTCGACGGCGACCGGCCGCTGCTGAAGCTCGAGCCCGGAACGCACGTCATCCGTGCGCGGATCGAGACGACGCTGCTGCCGGGCGAGCTGGCGATCGACGTCGGCATGCACCGGCTGATCGGTCTGACGATGGACTTCGTCGAGCGCGCGCTGACCTTCACCGCGCTCAACGTCGCCTACGACGGCGGCGAGGACCGCTGGCCGTGGGCGGTCGTGCGCGGCGCCGTGCGCCCGCCGACGCAGTGGACGGTCGACGCGGCGGTCCCGGCACCATGACCCCCGGCAAGCGAGTCCTCTTCGTCGGACACGCCTATTACAACCACTGGTACCTGTCGCGGCGGCTGCGCGAGCTGGGGTGGAAGGCGGACGTCGTGAACATCGACGCCGGCCACGCCGGGCACTACCACGGCGAGGACCGCCGACTCGTGGGCCAGAGCCGGCGCGACCTGGCCCGGCACCTCGCGTTCTTCGCGAACGCTGCGCGCGAGTACGACGTCTTCCACTTCGCCAACGCCCACGGCCTGCGCTTCGGCGACGCCATCCACGACTTCGCCGCCCACCGCTTCCGCGAGTACGACGAGATCCGCTGGCTGAAGCGACTCGGCAAGACGATCGTCTACACGAACAACGGCTGCCTGGACGGCGTCGCGCAATCGAGCTTCCGCGCCTGGCCGCCGTATCCGACCTGCGACGACTGCCCCTTCCAGCAGCGCCCTGACGTCTGCTCCGACGAGCGCAACCTCGCCTGGGGGCGGGTCCGCAACGAGCTGGCCGACTACGTCGCGCTGCTGGGTGGCAACCGGGCGGATCACAACGTCGCGCCCAACGTGCACGAGAACCCGTGGGTCTACTGCCTGGACGAGGACGTCTGGCAGCCCGACTTGCTGGTCCCCACGAACTACCGCCTCGGCCTGCGCGAGGAGACGTTCAAGATCTACCACTCGGTCGGCAACGCGGACTCGCGCTCGCAGGCGCAGACGATGCGCAACACGAAGTCCACGCACGTCTACCTGCCGCTCGTCGACCAGCTCAAGTCCGAGGGGCGCGACGTCGAGCTGCTCTTCTTCAAGGACGTCCCGAACCTCCAGCTGCGCTACTACCAGGCGCAGGCCGACGTCTTCGTCGACATGCTCACGGCCGGCTTCTTCGGCGCGACCGCGCGCGAGGGGCTGATGCTCGGCAAGCCGGTCGTCTGCTACCTGCGGCCGCAGTGGCTGGACCAGATCCGCCGCGAGCTGCCGCAGTACGCCGACGAGCTCCCCGTCATCAGCGCGACGCCCGACACGATCCGCGACGTCCTCGTCGACCTCATGGACCACCCCGACAAGCGGGCCGAGATCGGCCGCCGCTCGCGGGAGTTCGCCGTGAAGTGGCACGGCTCGCGCGAGGCCGCGCGCGTCATGGACGGCCTCTACCGCCAGCTGCTCGACGGCACGCTGCCACCCGCACCGTGGGGGGACGCCGCGCCGCGCGTCTAGGGTGAGGCGGGTGGACGTCGCGTTCCTCAGCCCGGACGAGGTGCCCGCGTTCCTCGACTGCGACGACATCGCCTTCCACGAGACCTCGTCGGATGCGGCGCGCAAGCAGGCGGCGGAGCTCCTCGAGCTCGACCGCGCCGTCGTGGCGCGCGACGGCGGCCAGGTGGTCGGGACGCTCGCCGCGTTCACCTTCGACCTGTCGGTGCCCGGCGGCGACCTGCCCACGGCGGGCGTCTCCTACGCGGCCGTCCTGCCCACCCACCGCCGGCGCGGCGCGCTGTCGCGGATGATGGACGCGATCTGCGCCCAGGCGCGCGAGCGCGGCGAGCCGTTGGCGGCGCTGTTCGCCTCCGAGGGGACCATCTACGGGCGCTTCGGCTTCGGCGTCGCCGTCCGCCATGCGACGCTCGCCGCGCGGCCGCGGCTCACGCCGGTGCACGTCGACGGCGGCGAGGACGTGCCGGTGCGCCTCGTCGCGCGCGAGGGGGCGGAGGCGCTGCTCGCGCCGGTCTACGCGCGGGCGCGCGTGCAGCGCCCGGGCATGGCGAGCCGCACCGACGCGTGGTGGCGCCTGGAGACCCTCAGCGACCTCGAGGAGCATCGCGAGGACTTCACCGCCCTGCGCGTGGCGATCGCCGGCGACCGCGAGCGCCCGGACGGCTACGCGATCTACGCGGCCAAGGAGCGCTGGAGCGACCAAGGGCCGGACGCGATCGTTCGCGTCCAGGAGCTCGTCGCCGCCACGCCGGCGGCCGAGGCGGCGCTCTGGCGGTTCCTCGGCGGGATCGACCTCGTCGGCGAGCTCGAGGTGCCCAACCGGCCGGTCGACGACCTCGCGCCGCTCCTCACCCGGGATCCGCGGGCGATCCGCGTGACCGAGGTCGCCGACGCGCTCTGGGTGCGGATCCTCGACCTGCCCGGGGCGGTCGCGGCGCGCACGTGGGCGGCACCGGCGCGCGTCGTCCTGGACGTCGCGGGCGCCCGCGCCGACGGCATCGGCGGCCGCTGGGCGCTCGACCTCGGTCCGGACGGCGGCTCCTGCACGCCGACCGACCGTCCGCCGGACCTCGCAGTGGCAGAGGGCGACCTCGCCGGCCTGTACCTCGGCGACGGGACGCTCGCCCGCCTCGTCGCTGCCGGCCGCGCGCAGGAGCGGACCCCCGGGGCAGCCGCCGCGCTCGACGCCGCCCTGCGGACGCCGCTGGCGCCGTGGGCGGCCACCGACTTCTGACCAGCCGGTTGAGACACGAGACGCGCATGCCTATCCTCTGGCGCGTGACATCGCGTCACGGCACGCTGCTTCGACTTCCGAGCGCCCTCGTAGGCGCCGGCCGCGGCGTGCGAGTAGCCGGTCTCGCCATCGGCATTCGCTAGGCCGCACGGGCTCCGCCCGTCGGCCGCCTCGCATCCTCCCACCTCCGAAAGGAGCGCCCCCGTGCGCGTTCTCGACCTCGTACTCGCCCCGACCATCGCCATCGCCATCCCCGCCGCCGTGCATGAAGGGAGGCGCGCATGCGCGGCGCCGACCGGCTGATCGCCGCGCTGGAGCGCGAGGGCGTCGACACCGTCTTCGGGCTCCCGGGCGGCGCGTCGCTGGCCATCCACCACGCGCTGCACGAGGCGCCGATCCGCCACGTGCTCGTCCGCCACGAGGCGGCCGCCGGCCACGCCGCGGAGGGCTACGCGAAGGCGACCGGGCGCGTCGGCGTCGCGCTCGTGACGAGCGGACCGGGGGCGACGAACCTCGTCACGCCGATCGCCGACGCCTACATGGACTCCGTGCCGACGGTCTTCGTCACCGCGCAGGTCGCCAGCCACCTGCACGGCACGATGGCGTTCCAGGAGTGCGACGTGCTCGGGATGACCCACCCGATCGTCAAGCACTCGATCCAGGTGGAGGGGCCCGACCACGTCGCCCAGGCGATCCACGAGGCGTTCCACGTCGCGCGGACCGGTCGGCCCGGGCCGGTCGTCGTCGACGTCCCGTCCGACGCGGTCAAGAGCCCGGCGCGGCCGGGCGGGCAGGAGCCGTCGCTGCCGGGGTATCGCACCCGCTGCGTGCCCAACGGCAAGCAGCTGCGGCGTGCGGCGGCGGCGATCGCGGTGGCCCGGCGGCCGGTGCTCTACGCGGGCGGCGGCGTGGTCCACGCGGAGGCATCGGAAGGGTTGACCGAGCTGGCGCGGCGCTTCGATCTCCCGGTGACGACGACGCTCATGGCGCTCGGCACGTTCCCGGCCTCCGACCGGCGCTGGCTGGGGATGCTCGGCATGCACGGCACGCGGCCGGCGAACTGGGCGATGGACGAGGCCGACCTGATCGTCGCGATCGGCGCCCGCTTCGACGATCGCGTGACCGGCGAGCTCGCCTCGTTCGCGCAGGGCGCGCGGATCGTCCACGTCGACATCGACGCCGCCGAGATCTCCAAGAACGTCGACGCGCACGTGCCGGTGGTCGGCGACGCGCGTCAGGCGCTCGATGGGATCGCGCGCGAGCTGGCGGCGCTGGAGCCCGACGCGGGCCGTCTGGGCGAGTGGTGGGCGCGGATCGACGGCTGGCGCGCCGCGCATCCGCCCCGCGCGGCCGGCCACGACGAGGGCGTCATCGACCCCGAGGCGGCGCTCGACACGCTGCAGGACGCGCTCGGCGGCGAGGCGATCGTCACGACCGACGTCGGCCAGCACCAGATGTGGGCGGCCAACCGGCTGCGCTTCGAGCGGCCGCGCCGCTGGCTGACCTCCGGCGGGCTGGGGACGATGGGCTTCGGCCTGCCGGCCGCGCTCGGCGCCCAGGCGGCGCTGCCGGACGCGACGGTCGTGTGCGTCACCGGCGACGGATCGATGGTCATGAACGTCCAGGAGCTGGCCACCGCGGCCGAGGAGGCGCTCCCGGTCAAGGTCGTCCTGCTCGACAACGCGTCGCTGGGGATGGTGCGCCAGCAGCAGGACCTGTTCTGGGAGGGGCGCCGCGCGGCCAGCGCGCTCGGCGGGGCGCTGGACTGGGAGCTGGTCGCGCGCGGGTTCGGCGTCGCGGCGCGCTCGGTCGACGAGCCCGGCGAGCTGGACGACGCGATCGCGGCGACGCTCGCCGAGCCCGGCCCAGCGCTGCTGCGGATCGCCATCGCGCCGCAGGCCGACTGCCTGCCGATGTTCGTGCCCGGTGGGGCGGCACGGGAGATGATCGGATGAGCCAGCGGCGCCCGCTCACGCGGCCCGCCGCGTGCAAGCCGGCGCGGTGCCCACCGGCGCGCGGACGACGGTTGGTCGCGACCGGCGCGCCGCGCGCCGCCCTGCCGGCGTGCAAGGCGCCGCGCTGCCCGGCGGCGCCGCGCGGCACCGGCTGAGCGGCGGGCGCGCGGCGTCGCGCGGACGCTCAGCGCCGCAGCTCCATCAGCACCGTCGCGCCGCGCGTCGCACAGCGGGCGAACCCGACCTTCTCGTAGGCGCGGATCGCGCGGGCATTGGAGGCGAACACCTGCAGCCAGATGCGCCGCAGCCCCAGCTCGGCGAAGCCGTGGTCGATCAGGAGCCGCAGCGCCTGGGTGCCCAGGCCGCGGTCGCGGGCGCCGGGGTGGCCGAGGCGGATGCGCAGCTCGGCCTCGTCGCCGTCGACGATGAGCTGGCAGGTCCCGACGAGCTCCCCCTCCTCGTGGATGCCGAAGATCGCCACGTCCGGCCGTTGGCGCACGGAGGCGAACCACGCGTCGTGCTCGGCCCGCCCGACCGGACGGAACACCGCGCTGAACGCGACCAGCTCCGGGTCGTTGATCCACGCGAAGAGGACGTCGGAGTCCTCGTCGCGCAAGGGCTCGAGCGCGACCGCCACTACGCGTCGTCCAGCGCCTTCGCGGCCCGCGCGCGCTTCTGCCCCCGACCGGTGGAGAGGATCACCGCTGCATCATCCCGCGCCGCCGAGGACCCCCGCAAGTACCCTCCGACCTCGCATGCACACCGCCACCGCCCCCTGGCTCGCCGACCTGCTCGGCGTCGAGCAGCTCGACGAGGGCGCCCGGCTGACCGTTCGGGGCCAGGAGCTCGTCGTCGTCGACGGCATCCCGCGCCTCTCGCAACAGGTCTCCGAACGACAGGCAGCGACGGGCGACATGTTCGGCTTCAAGTGGACGCAGGAGGACACGTTCACGCGGCCGGAGTCGCTGGAGCTCATGCGCGGGTGGCTGGAGAGCCGCTACGGCCGAGTCGCCGACGCGCCGTGGTGGTCGGAGTACGGCGAGCGCCCGATCGTCCTCGACGCAGGCTGCGGGGCCGGCGTCTCCGGTCGCGAGGTGTTCGGCCCGATGGGCGATCGCATCCGCTATCTCGGCGTCGATCTCACGCCGGCGGTCGAGACGGCGCGGCGGCGCTTCCGAGAGGCCGGGCTCGACGACGCCGCCTTCCTGCAGGCTGACCTGACCAACCTGCCGCTCGCGCCGGGCTCGGTCGACGTCGTCTTCTCCGAGGGCGTGCTGCACCACACCGACTCGACCGAGGGCGCGCTGAAGGCCGTCGCGCCGGTGCTGCGCCGCGGCGGGCGGATCCTCTTCTACGTCTACCGGCGCAAGTCGCTCATCCGCGAGTTCACCGACGACGCGGTGCGGGCCCAGCTGCAGGAGATGACGCCGCAGGAGGCGTGGGACGCCATGGAGGGGCTGACGAAGCTCGGCATCGCGCTCGGCGAGCTGCAGGTCGAGCTCGACATCCCGGCCGATGTCGACGTCCTCGGCATCAAGGCCGGCAAGGTCGACCTCCAGCGGTTCTTCTACTACGACATCGCCAAGGCGTACTACGACCCGAACATGACGTTCGGGGAGATGCAGCACATCAACTTCGACTGGTACGCGCCCAAGAACGCGTTCCGCCAGACCGAGGAGGAGGTGCGGCGCTGGTGCGACGAAGCCGGGCTCGACGTCGAGCACGAGCACGTCCACCAGTCGGGCATCACGATCGTCGCCCGCAAGCGATGACCTTCGACGAGTACGGCCGCCTGATCGCCCTCGCGCCGCCGACGTTCCGCTTCACCGACGAGCTTCCCGAACGCGCCTTGCTGCTGCGCCATGACATCGACGACCGGCCCAAGTGGATCGAGCCGATGGCGCGCGTCGAAGCCGAGCAGGGCGCCGTCTCGACGTACTGCCTGCAGGTCCGCTCGCCGTTCTATGCGCTGGACGACGAGGCCGACCGCGCCGTGCGGGTCCTGCGCGAGTGCGGGCACGAGCTGGGGTTGCACTTCGATTCCAGCGACATGCGCTCCGACGACGAGGTCGTGGCGGGCGTCGCGCGCGAGGCGAAGCTGCTCGAGGAGCGCTACGAGATGCCGGTGCGGGTCGTGTCGTTCCACATGCCGGGCGTGCGGCCGGTCGGGCACCTCGACGTGTCCCCGCTCATCAACACCTACGCCCCGCGCTTCTTCACCGAGATCGGCTATCTGAGCGACAGCAACCAGCACTGGCGCGGCAAGGATCCCGAGGTCGAGCTGCGCAAGGCGACGCGGATCCAGTTCCTCACCCACCCGACGCTGTGGTCCGGGCGCTCTCTACGCGAGATCCTGGAGGAGCAGGCGGTGCGGCTGGGCACCACTGTCGACGAGCTGGCGACGGAGGACCAGAAGGCGATGCTGCGGTGACGCTCGTGGCCTGCCATCAGCCCAACTTCCTGCCGTGGCTGGGCTTCTTCGCCAAGCTCGCCCGCGCCGACCGCTTCGTGCTGCTCGACGGCGTCCAGTTCCCGCGCACGTCGCGGGGCACCTACACCAACCGCGTCCAGCTGCTCATCGGCGGACAGCCCGCCTGGCTCACCGTCCCGGTCATCCGTGACGGCGTGCAGCCGATCGGCGAGGTCCGCATCGACGACCGCCAGCCGTGGCGGCGCAAGGCGCTGAAGACGATCGAGATGAACTACGCGCGCGCCCCGCGCTACGGCGACGTCATGCCGCTCGTGCGCGAGCTGCTGGAGCACGACACCGACCGCATCGCGGAGCTCAACGAGCACGCGATTCGCCGGCTCGCCCCCGAGCACGCGCACAAGCTGGTCCGCCAGTCCGAGCTGGGCGACGTGCCGGGCACGGCCACCGACCTCCTGATCGGCCTGGTGCACGCCGCCGGCGGCGACGCCTACCTGTCGGGCGACGGCGCCGACGGCTACCAGGAGGAGCCGAAGTACGCCGCCGCCGGCCTGGGCTTCCGCCTGCTCGGCTTCGAGCATCCCGACACGGGAGCGCCGCCGGGCCTGTCGATCGTCGACGCGCTGATGCGCGGGGCGGCCTAGCTTCAGCGCGCCGCGAGCAGCGCCGCGAGCCCTCCCTGGAGGGCGGCCGGGTCCACGTCGCCGAGGATCGCGCGCTGGACCAGGAAGCCGGGGACGAGGCTCATGAGGACGCGGGCCACGTGGTCGGCGGGGACGTCGGACGGGATGCGCCCGCGCGCCTGGTGGGCGGCGACCACCTCGGCGAGCTCCGCCCGCACGGCGCCGATCGTCTCCGCGCAGCGCGCGGCGAGCACCGGGGAGCGCACGGCCTCGCCCCATGCCTGGACGACGACGCGGTCCATCTGCTGGGTGCGGGCCAGGTCGTCGAGACGGGCCAGCACGCGGCCGACGACGAGGTCCAGCGGCGGCGGGTCGTCGGCCTCGAGCTGCTCGTGGAACGCCGCGCGGACCTGGGCGAGCGCCTCGCCCGCGATGGCGAGGACGATGTCCTCCTTGCCTGGGAAGTAGCGGTACACGGCGCCGGCCGACAGGCCCGCCTCGGCGAGGACGTCCTGCATCGACGTCGTGTGGAAGCCGTTGCGCACGAAGCAGCGGCGCGCCGCGTCGAGGATCTGCTGGCGGCGGGCGTCGAGATGGTCCTGGGAGACGCGCGGCATGGCGCTCGCAGCATAGAGAACGAACATTCGCTCTTGCAAAGCGGACAAAGCCGCGCAACAGTGTGTGGAGACTAAGAGAACGATCATTCCTTTTCTTGAGGAGGTCCGATGGCCGGCCCGCACCCCCACGAGCTCCCGTCGCAGGCGCGCATCCCGATCCTGCTCGCGGCGGCGGCGCTCGCCGTCGCCCTGCTGCTCACCCTGTTCGCCTGGCCCGCGTCGCGGCAGGCGCCCCGCGACCTGCCGCTCGGCGTGGCCGGACCACCGGCCGCCGCCCGGACCCTCGAAGCGCGCCTCGCCGCGCAGCCCGGCGCGTTCGCGGTCCACCGCTACGCCGACGCCGCCGTGGCGCGCCGCGCGATCGAGGAGCGCGACGTCTACGGCGCGCTGGTGGCGGAGCCCACGGGCGTGACGCTCCTCACCGCGTCGGCCGCCAGCCCCGCGGTCGCCCAGCTCCTGCAACAGGCCGCCGGCCCGACCGCGCGCCGCCAGATCGACGTGGTCCCGGCGCCGGCCGACGACCCGCGCGGCGCCGGGCTGAGCGCCTCCGTGCTGCCGCTGCTGGTCGTCGGGATCGCGCTCGGGCTCGCCTCGACGATGCTCGTGCGCCGCGCGCCGGCACGCGCGGGCGCGGTCGTCGCGGCCGCCGCCGTCACCGGTCTCACCGCCGTCGCGATCGCACAGGCCTGGCTGGGGATCCTCGACGGCGGCTGGCTGGCCAACGCCGGCGCGATCGGATCGCTGGTGCTCGCGGTCGCCGCCCTGGAGGCCGGTCTCGCGACGCTGCTCGGGTTGCAGGCCGGCAGTGCGCTGACCGCCCTCGTCGTCGTCCTCATCGGCAATCCGTGGTCGGCGATCAGCTCCGCGCCGGAGCTCCTGCCGCAGCCGATCGGCGCGATCGGCCAGCTGCTGCCGCCCGGCGCCGGCGGGACGCTGGTGCGCGGCACGGCGTTCTTCGACGGCCACGGCACCACCGTCGCGCTTCTCGTGCTGCTTGCGTGGACGGCGGTGGGACTGGTCGCGCTCGCGGTCGGCGCGCGGCGGTCCCGGGGCGGCGCCCGTCCCGACACCGGGCAACCGGCGGTCGCTGTGGCGCCCGGCGGGCCGTGAGCCACGGAGCCGCTAGCGTCCGGCGCCGCATGACGCTCGCCTGCCCCGCCTGCCGCACGCCGCTCCCGCCGCTGGAGGGCGACGCGATCGCCTGCGGCACGTGCGCCGCCCCGTACCGGCGCCTCGCGTTCGCCTGGGACCTCACCCCGCCCCGGGACGCACTGACCGCGGGCCAGTGGGCGGTGTGGGAGCAGCTGCAGCACAACGGCGCCGTCAGCTACGAGGCCGATCCCGAGCACAACCTCGGCGTCGGCGCGCGGGAGGACGTGCAGCGCTTCTCGCGCTTCTCCCGGCTGGCCGGGGACGTGCTCGACGTCGGCTGCGGTCCCCAGCCGTGGCCGGCCTACTTCGACCACCACGCCCCGGGCACCCGCTTCATCGGCGTCGACCCGCTCGTCGGCGAGCGCGAGGGCGCCTACGAGCGCTTCCGGGCGCTGGCCGAGCACCTCCCGTTCGGCGACGCGTCGTTCGACGTCGTGCTCTTCGCGGGCACGCTGGACCACTTCGTCGACCCGGCCGCGGCGCTGGCCGAGGCGATCCGCGTCCTGCGCCCGGGCGGCGCGATCTCGGTCTACCTCGGCCACAAGCGCGAGGGCGCCCCCAAGCCGGCGGTGTCGCACGCCTGGTACGAGGCGCTGGCGGTGCCCGAGGGCGCCGAGGACCGCTTCCACATGGAGCGCTTCGGGCCCGAGGAGGCGAAGGCGCTGTTCGTGCGCGCCGGGCTGCGGGTCGTCGGGCAGGAGGACCACCAGGTCGACGCCTGGCGGTCGTACCACTTCTATCGGCTCACGCCGTAGCGCCGCGCCCTACGCCGCCCGCGCCAGCGCGCTCGCGCGCCGGCGGGCGGCGCCGACGAGGGCCTCGGCGACGCGGTCGCCGGCCTGCGCGACCTCCGGGCGCTCGGGGTGCCACTGGAGGCCGACCGCGAACCGCCGGGCGGGGACCTCGATCATCTCGACGACGCCGTCGGGACAGACCGACGTCACGCGCACGCCGCGCCCCGGACGCCGCACGCCCTGATGGTGCTCGGTGGCGACCTCGGCCCGGCGGCCGAGGATCGTGCGCGAGAGGCTGTGGTCGCCGGTGCTGATGGCGTGGCCGCCGTCACGGTGATCGGCGGGGCTGACGCCGTCGGACGTCAGGTCCTGCCACAGCGACCCACCGAGCGCGATGTTCAGCAGCTGGTGGCCGCGGCAGACGCCGACGATCGGCACGTCGTCGGCCAGCGCCAGGCGCATCGCGCGCAGATCGCGCCGATCGCTCGCCAGGTCGGCGCCGTCGACCGGGATCCGCGGCGCATCGCCGTAGAGCGCCGGGTGGAGGTCGCGCCGGCTGGCCCCGAAGACGAGCGCGTCGGCGCTCGCGAGCTCCCGCTCGAGCGCGTCGTGGTCGATCGCCCGCAGGCGCCCGCCCGCCCGCTCGATCCACGCCGCGAACGCCGCGTCGTCGTGCTCGCCGCGCACGAAGAGCACGAGCGGCCGGTCGTCGCGGCGCTCCGCGCGCAGCGCGGCGATGACGGCGGCGCGGGCCCGCTCCACCCGCTTGCGCGCCGCCTCCTCGCTGAGGTCGAGCAGGGCGCCGATCTCACGGTGCCCGAGCCCCGCCTCGAAGCGCAGCAGAAGCACGAGCCGCTCGTGTGGCGCCAGCCGCGCCAACGCCTCGCGCAACTGCAGGCGCTCGGTCGCATCGACGTCGTGCCCGCCGTCGCGGGCCTCGTCGAGCGCGACGTGATCGCGCACGCGCCGACGCCGCAGCTCGTCGAGCGCGAGGTTCGACGCGGTCCGGTGCAGCCATCCGCGGTGCTGCTCCGGCGTCGCCTCGCGCGGCGCCCGCCGCCACGCGCGCACGAAGGTCTCCTGGCAGAGGTCGGCAGCCGTCTCGTGGTCGCCGACCATGCGCTGCAGCCGCCGCAGCAGCGGCCGGCGCTGCTCGTGGAAGATGGCCTCGATCGTGGTCATGTACCGGTCAGACGCGCGAGGACGCCGGAACCGGACACGGTACGCCCGCGGGCTTCGCCCGTCACCCCCGCCGCAGGCGCAGGAACAGGAACGCGGGACGCGTCGTGAGCTGCGCCCATGCTTCCGGATGGCGGTCGCGGCAGGCCGCGACCGGCATCGGCTCGTCGAGCCGCTCCAGGTCGAACCCCGCCTGCGCGAAGGCGCGCAGGATCGCGTGCAGCGGCCGGCGCCAGTAGCGCACGTCGAACGTCTCGCCGCCCTTCTCCCAGCGGTCGTGGATCAGCTCCGTGGCGAAGTAGTCGCCCGACGCCGACAGCTCGACGTCGGACGCGGGATGGTGCGTCGAGCAGACGAGGATGCCGCCGGGGCGCAGGACGCGGCGCAGCTCCCGCAGCGGCGCGACCCAGTCGCGCAGGTAGTGCAGCACGAGCGACGCGACCGCCACGTCGAACGACGCGTCGGCGAGGTCGAGCGGCGCCCCGAGATCGGCCACGGCGAACGTGGCGCCCGTCAGCCCGCGGTCACGGGCGCGGGCGATCATCCGCGGGCTCGCGTCGAGGCCGGTCACGCGCGCCCCCTGCGCCGCGAGCCACGCCGAGAGCGGACCGGTGCCGCAGCCCGCGTCGAGCACGTCGCGATCGGCGACCGGCGGCAGGAGCGCGATCGTCGCGGGCCGCTCGTAGAGGGCGTTCCACGGGTTGTCGGCCGTGTCCGCGTCGTATGCGTCGGCCATCGCGTCGTACGTGGCACGGGCGTCGATGACATCGCGGGCAGGCATCTTCGGCCGCCGGAGTCTAGGGTCCGCCGTCCCGTCGCCGAGCGGGCACCGCGGGCCGCGCGCCGCGACGCCCGCCGGCGCCTACGCGGGGACCTCGGTGCCCACAGCGTCGACGAGCGCCTCCAGCACCTCCGCGAGCGCCCGCTCGATCTCGGCGTCCCTGAGACGGCCGCCGTCGAGCTGCTCGTCGACGTTGGGCACGGGGAGCTCGTGGTCGAGCACCTTCGCCCCGATCGCCCCGAGCACCTTGCGCGTCTCCGCCTGGGCCCACACGGCGCCGAAGATCCCGGTCGACGCACCGACCACCGCCGCCGGCTTGCCGCGCAGCGGCGTCTGCGCCAGCGGGCGCGAGAGCCAGTCCAGCGCGTTCTTGAGCTGCCCCGGGATCGAGTGGTTGTACTCCGGCGTGGAGACGAGGATCGCGTCGGCGCCGGCCACCTCATCGCGCAGCCGCTGGACCGGCGCGGGCGCGGCGTGCAGGTCGTCGTCGTCGTAGGGCGGGATCTCCTTGAGGCCGTCGTGGATCGCCAGCTCGACGCCGGGCGGCAGCAGCTCCGCTGCCGCCCGCAGGAGCGCCGTGTTGTGCGAGTCGCGGCGGAGGGATCCCGAGATGGCCAGGATCCGCATCGCCCTACGCCGCCTTGATGAACTCGAGCTCGACGGTCAGCGTGACGTCGTTGGAGAGCGCGAAGCCGCCCTTGGGCAGCTCGGCGTTCCAGTCCAGCCCGAAGTCGGTGCGGTCGATCGCGGTCTCCAGCGTGAAGCCCAGGCGGGTGTTGCCGAACGCGTCCTCGACCGGGCCGGCGATCTCGCCGGTCGCGTGGATGGGCTTGGTGGCGCCCTTGATCGTCAGCTCGCCATCGAGGTCGACGCGGTCGCCGTCGATCCGCAGGGCGGTCGACGCGAAGGTCAGCGCCGGGTGCTGCTCGGCGTCGAAGAAGTCGGGCGCCTTGAGGTGCGCAGCGAGGTTCTCGTCCTTGACGAGCAGCGAGTCGACCTGCACCGACCCGCTGAGCTTGCCGTCGACGAGCTGGACGTCGAGCTCCTCGAAGCGCCCGCGGAAGGCGGCGACGAGGTACTTGACCGAGAAGGTCGCCGAGGAGTGGACGGGGATGAAGTTCCAGGTACCGGCCAGGCGGTCCTGCGAGACGTCGGTGGCCATGGAGGCTCCTTCGGGTCGTCATGGGCGGACCGCAGTCCGCTTCGTTCGCGGGAACGGTACCATAACCGGACCGCGGTCCGATAGCCATGCTCCACCTGTTGCCTCCCATGGACCTCCCCGTCGTCGGCACCGAGCCGATCGAGCGCGCCGACGCGGCGCGCAACCGCCGGCGCATCCTCGCCGCGGCCGAGCGCCTGTTCGCCGAGCGCGGCGTGCGCTGCACGTCGATGGATGCGATCGCCGCCGAGGCGGGCGTGGGCAAGGGCACGCTGTTCCGCCGCTTCGGCGACCGTGCCACGCTCGCGCTCGCCGTGCTCGACGAGACCGAGCGCGCCTTCCAGGATGCGCTCATGCACGGTCCGGCGCCGCTCGGCCCCGGCGCGGCGCCGTGCGAGCGGCTGCGCGCGTTCGGCGACGCGATGCTCGACCGCCTCGAGCTCAACCGCGACCTGCTGCTGGAGGCCGAGATCGCCAGCGCCGGCGGCTGGATGCGCTCGGAGCCGCACGGCGTGCACTGGCTGCACGTGCGGATGCTCGTCCGCCAGGCGCGGCCCGACTGCGACGCCGACTACACCGCCGACGTCCTGCTCGGCGCCCTCTCGGCGCAGGTCTTCGCCCACCAGCGGTGCGCCCGCGAGATGACCCTCGAGCGGCTCAAGGCGGGCTACGCCGACCTGGTCGACCGGATGCTGACCACGCCGATCAGCTGACCGCGGCGGCCAGCTCGCCGCCGACGAGCGCGATCTGGTCGAGATCGTCGTGCAGCAACAGCTGCAGCATGGCGCGGTCGACGCCGACGTCGCGCAGCGCGCGCAGCTGCTCGATGGCCTCCTCGAGCGTCCCGACGATCCAGCCCTCGCCCGGCTCCTGGCCGTGCTCGACGGCCAGCCGCTCGCGGCGGGCGCGCAGCTGGTCGGCGTCGCGCCCGACGACCATCCCGGTCATGACGGAGAAGCGCAGCGAGGCCGGCTCGCGGCCGGCGGCGCGCCACGCGGCCTCCACCGCGGCGCGCCGTTCGCGACACTCCGCGGGCGTGGCGAAGACCGTGTTGTACTCGTCGGCGAACCGGGCGGCCAGCGCGGCCGAGCGCGGGCCCGCCGCACCGCCGAAGAGCAGCGGCAGGCGGGTCTGCCGCGGCTTGGGCCGGGCGTCGACCGCGTCGAGGCGGTAGTGCTCGCCGGCGAAGGAGAACGTCCCGTCGCTCCACAGCCCGCGCACGATCTCGACCTGCTCGGCGAAGACGTCGAAGCGCTCGCGCGTCGCGCCGAACGGGAAGCCGTAGGCGGCGTGCTCGCGCTCGTTCCACCCGGCGCCGAGGCCGACCTCGATCCGCCCGCCGGAGATGTGGTCGGCCGTGACCGCGGCCTTGGCCAGCACCGCCGGATGGCGGAACGTCGCGGGCGAGACGAGCGTGCCGAGCCGCAGCGTGGTCGTCGTCGCCGCGAGCCCGCAGATGGTCGACCACGCATCGAGCACCGGTCGCTCCTCGTGCCCGCCGAGCGGGAGGTAGTGGTCGGAGCGCCAGAGCGCGGGCACGCCGTGCTCCTCGCATGCCGCCGCGAGCGCCCGCCACTGCTCCCAGGTGACCCCCTCCTGGCCCTCGATCATGACGTTGAGCTCCATGGCGCCGAGCTATACCCGCTGGAAGCGCAGGCCGAAGCGCGAGACGAACTCGGCCACGCCGTCGGCGAACGCGGTCTCCGGTCCGCCGCGCTCGCGCTCCAGCAGCGCCAGCCACGTGACGCCGTCGCCCACCGCCGGACGGCCGTGCAGCGCCGCGACGACCTCGGCTTCGTCGGGCGCCGCGACCGCGGCGTCGCGCACGAGCGCAACGCGGCCGAGCGCCAGCAGCCCGTCGGCCTCGCGCGCGGCGATCGTCTCGCCCTGCTCGGTGAGGTGCCACGCGAGGTCGCGGAAGACGCGCCGGGCGATCTCCCACTGCTCGTCGGGCGACGGGGTCGGCGGGTAGTCCGGCGCGCGCTTCAACACGCGCGCCGGGTAGCCCGCGGCCAGCGACCCGGACGGGATCGAGCGCGAGACGACCGAGCCGGCCGCGACCGTCACGTCGTCGCCGATCTCCACGCCAGGCAGCACGAACGCCTGCCACGGCAGCCAGACGTTGCGCCCGATCGCGATCGGGGCGAACTCGACGGGATAGCCCTCGAGGATCGACTGCCACGCGGCGTGCGTGAAGATCAGCGAACGGCCGCCGAGGCCGGTCTCGTCGCCGACGACGAGCGGCTTGGACGGGTTGAGGAACGTGTCCTGGAAGACGCGCACGCGGCGGCCGAGCTCCAGCCGCGAGTCGGGGAGCGCCAACCCCGCCGCGGTGACCCGCGCGCGCAGCATCGTCTCCTCGCCGATGACGACCTCGCGGCAGTCGATCCGCACGTCGGGCCCAAGCTCCGCGCGACGGTCGATGCGGATCGACTTCCCGCGCAGCACCGTGCCGGGCAGCAGCTTCACGCCGGCGGCGATCGAGACCTCGTCGGCCTCGATGACGACGTCGGGCGCGATGTCGGCCTGGGGCGAGATCATCGGCGGGCATCCTCGCGCAGCGGCGCGTGGACGCGCCGCGTCAGCTCGGCCAGGAGGTCGTAGCCGTCCCAGTAGCGCCCGAAGACCAGCGCCTGGCCGAACGGGACGATGCGGTCGATGCCGCGGCCGTTGACCGCCCGCACGAAGCTGGCCAGCCGCTCCTCGTCGAAGCCGCTGACCGTCAGCGTCTGGTCCTTGCGGGCGACGACGTCGGCGAGCTGGTCGAGGTCGTCGAGGACGGCGGCGTAGAACAGGCCCGCGCCCGGGTGGGTGCGGTCGAAGCCGGCGAGCGTCTCCAGCTCGATGACCGTCAGCTCGTTGCCCAGCTCACGGTAGCGGCGCACCGGCCGGTCGGCGAGCGCCCCGTAGGCGTGGGCACGCTTGGCCAGGACGGCGCCCAGCTCCAGCCGGTACGCGCGGCGCGCGATCTCGGCCGCCAGCCCGTCGAACAGCGCGTCGAGCCGCTCCCAGGCGCCGGCCCCGATCCCGACGACCAGGCGCGGCGACGAGCAGCCCATCTGGTCGAACCAGTAGGCGTCGTTGAAGAATCGCGCGGCGAGGTCGTCCTCCGGGGTGGCGGCGTCGATCGCCGCCAGCGAGAAGCGGTCGCCGAACAGCAGCTCCGTGGCGTGCGGCGCGAGCGGCAGCGCGCGGATCGTGTCGATCGTCGCGTCGCCGCCCCAGATCACGCGCACGTCGGCGGCGCGCGAGAGCAGCGCGCTGGGCTCCGGCTCGTGCCCGTAGGACAAGACCGCGAGCGTCGATCCGACGGCGGGGTGCTGGGCCGCGACGGCGTTGAGCGCGTCGATGAGCACCTCGGTCGTCTCGCTGCGCCGCTGCGACAGCCGCACGACGTTGCGATTGCCGACCAGCAGCGAGACCGCCAGCGAGTAGACGAACATCGTGTCGACCGACGACGGCGGCACGTGGAAGGCCAGCCCGCGCGGGACCTGGGCGATCCCGGCCCGCGCCTCGGTGGCCAGCTCGGCCTCCAGCGCCGCCACCGACCCGCGACGCAGGAACGAGGCCAGCGGCACCAGCTCCGGGTGGCGCTTGGCCCGCGGATCGGCGAAGAGCCGGCGCGACAGCGCGTGGCAGAACTCGACGAGCTCCCCGGAGAACGGCGTGTGCGACGGCAGCGCGGCGAGCGCCGCGGCGATCGTCTCGAGGTCGCCCTCGCCACGCGCCGGGACGAGCGTCTCGACGCGCATCACGCCGCCGCCGTGTCGCTGCAGCCGCGCAGCTCGGCCTTCGGCACGCGGCCGAGCAGCTCGACGGCCTGGCCGAGCCGGCCGCACGGGCAGTCGTCGACGGCGACGATCCGGCCCAGGTCCTCGGTGAGCAGCGCGTGCCCCGGGTAGCTCTCCGGCAGCGTCGAGACGACCTCGACCACCCCGGTCTCCCCCCGCGCCGCCGGCGCCCACGTGGCCGGGTCGCGGATGACGACGTCGCCCGCGTCGGGCGCATGGAGCGCGCCGTGCTCGCACTCGACGTAGACGGTGCCGGTCTGCTCGGCCATCCCGTAGAAGTTGTGAACCCGCTCGATCCCGGTCCGCTCGGTCACGACGCGGCGGAACTCGGCCGGCGTGACCGCCTGCTCGACGAGCTTCTTCCAGCCGCCGGAGTGGATGAGCACGCCGCCGCGCAGGTCGATCCCGGCCGGCAGATGCGCCCAGACCATGAAGGTGAAGCCGAAGACGAGCACGGGCTGGCCGGCGTGCTTGGCCAGCCAGGCGTCGAGCTCCTGCGGGGTCGCGTCGAGCAGGTAGAGGTGGTCGCGGCCGAACGGGGCCATCCCGAGGATCCCGGCGCCGCGCGCGGAGAACTGGGCGCGGTCCTTGAGCACCGAGCGCGTGTCGACGACGAGCATCGGCAGCCGCGCCGGGCCGAGCCAGTGCTGCATGGTGGTCGCGAGGGTGCGGGTCTGGGCGGCCGCCGCGTCGCGGTCGAGGAAGACGCGGCTGGGCTGCTGGCCGGTCGTGCCCGACGAGGTCAGGGTCTTGAAGACCGCCTCGGGCGGGATCGAGCGCAGCTCGTGGGTCTTGAAGAGCGACACCGGCAGGTGCGGGACGTCGGCGACGGTCGCGGCGGCCCCGAACCCCGGGGCGACCGCGTCGACGATCCGCCGGTACGGCTCGCAGGCGGCGCGGTGGTGGGCGACCAGGCGCGTGAGCTCGGCCGCCAGGCGCGCGTCCTTCTCGGCCTGCGGCGTCGCGTACTCAGCCACCGCTCAACGCCCCGTAGTCGACCTTCCCCGACGCCTTGACCGGGAGGCGCTCGACTTCGTGGACGCGCAGCGCGCGCGGCGGCAGGCGGAAGCGGATCGCGAGCGCGCGGGCGTCCGCGCGCGCCCCTGGCTCGGCGAACACCTCGATGCGGTCCTCGCCGGCGATCGCGCCGGCCGGACCCTCGATCGCCGCCTCGATCTCGTCCAGGTTGATCCGCTGCCCGAAGACCTTGGCGATCCGCTTGGCGCGGCCGGTGACGAAGTAGAACCCGTCGTCGTCGACGTGGCCGAGGTCGCCGGTGGCGAGCACGCCGCCCTGGTCGTCGCCGCGGGCGAGGTCGGCGCGGGACTCCGCGTAGCCGAGCATGACGTTCGGGCCCTCGTAGACGAGCTCGCCATCGTCGACGCGCAGCGTCCCACCGGGGATCGGGACCCCGATCGCGCCCGCCTTCTCGACCAGGCGCTCGGGCGGGACGTAGGCGATCCGCGGGCTCGCCTCGGTCTGGCCGTACATGACGAAGAAGCGGGCGCGCTGCGCGAACCGCAGCGCCACCTCGGGATCCAGGCGGCCGCCGGCCTGGGTCATCGTGCGCAGCGTCGGCAGCTCCATGTCGCGCATGCCGACCCGCTCGAGCATCGCGTAGGCATAGGGGACGCCGGCGAAGGAGGTCACCGCGTGGCGGCGCACGTCGTCCCAGAACCCGGGCCGGATGATCGCGTGCTCCGTCCAGACGATCGACGCGCCGGCGTACAGGTGCGAGTGGAGGACGGAGAGCCCGTAGGAGTACGGGATGGGCAGCGCGCCGATCGCCCGCTCGCCGGCGTCGATCCCGAGGTACTCGACGATCGCCGCGGCGTTGGAGAGGAGGTTGCGCTCGCTGAGGCGCACGAGCTTCGGCGAGCCGGTCGAGCCCGAGGTCGACAGCAGCACGCGCAGATCGGGGTGGAGGCCGACGGGCGCGGCGTCGCGCTCCTCGATCGTCGTGCCGGTGACGACGTAGCGCGGGTCGTAGCGCTCGATCACCACGTCGGCGTCGACGCCGGTCTCCAACAGGATCACCGCGTGGCCGGCGAGGAGCGCGGCCAGGTAGCCGATCGCCGACGCGGCGTCGGTCCCGCAGCGCACGAGCGCGACCTCGCGGCCGGGCATCCGCGCGGCCAGCGCGGCGGTCTCGTCGCGCAGGTCGGCGTAGGTCCAGGTCCGCTCGCCCTCCAGCAGGGCGGGGCCGTCGTGCGCCAGGAGCTCCCTCAGATGACCATCCCCCCGTCCACCCCGAGGACCTGGCCGGTGACGTAGCGGGCACGGTCGGAGGCCAGCCAGGCGATCGCCTCGGCGACCTCCTCGGGCGTGCCGGCGCGACCGAGCCCGACCGAGGCGACCCGCTCGTCGAAGAGCTCCTGCGGCATCGCGCGCGTCATGTCCGTGTCGATGAACCCGGGAGCGACCGCGTTGACGCGGACGTTCTTGGGCGCGAGCTCCTTGGCGGCGCTGCGGGTCATGCCGATGACCGCGGCCTTCGAGCCCGCGTAGGCGACCTGCCCGGCGTTGCCGGTGACGCCGATGATCGACGCGACGTTGACGATCGCGCCGCCGCCCCCGCGGGCCAGCAGCCGGGCGCCCGCCTGCATCGTGTTGAGCACGCCCATCGCGTTGACGTCGAAGGTGCGCTGCGGCTTGATCATGCCCAGCAGCGCGTCGTCGAGGATCCCGGCGTTGTTGACGAGCGCGTCCAGGCGCTTGTGGCGCGCGAAGAGCTCGCGCATCGCGGCCTGGACCGCGTCGGCGTCGGCGACGTCGAAGGCGAGCGCGTCGCCGCCGAGCTCGTCGGCCACGCGCCGCGCGGCGTCGGCGTCGGTCCCGTTGACGACCACGGTGAAGCCGTCCTCGGTCAGCCGCCGCGCGGCCGCCAGCCCGATCCCCCGCGTCGACCCGGTGACGAGCGCGACACTCACGATGACGCCTCGCGCCCGGTCACAACGCCACGTCGTAGCGCGTCTTCAGCAGCTCGACCGCCACCGGGTAGCTGCTCATCGCGATGACGTCGTCGGTCTCCATCATGATCTCGAACGCCTCCTCGATCTCGGCGACGAGCGCCATGTGGCCGAGCGAGTCCCAGTGCTCATGCTGGGCGTAGGCCAGCGAGGCCCAGTCGGTGTCGGCGGGCAGGTCGAGGGCCGTCTGGAAGGCCACTTGCAGTCGGGTCTCGGACACGGGCGTCGATGGTATTGGCACCGTCTGCCGGCGCGGCCTGCCGCTCCTCTACAGGAACGTCCGCAGCCACTCCTCGACCGACAGCAGCGACCAGATCAGCAGCCGCCGGTTCTCGCGTCCGGCGAGGTGCTCGTCGACGAGCGCGCCCACGGCGTCGCGGTCGAGGTAGTGGTAGATCCGGGCGTCGTCGGCGAGCACCCGCCGGCGGACGTAGTCGATCGACTCGCCCCGGAACCAGCTGGCGTCGGGCGCCGCGAAGCCCTGCTTCTCGCGACCGGTGACGTCGGCCGGCACGTGGCGCTCCATCGCCTGGCGCAGCAGCAGCTTGCCGTCGCGCGCGTTGTGGAAGAACCGCTCGGTCTTCCACCCGGGCTCGTTCTCGTCCAGCCGCACGACCTCGCCGAGGTTGCCGAGCTTGAGCCCGACCGGCACCTTCTGCGCGAAGTCGACCAGGTCGTTGTCGAGGAACGGCAGCCGGGTCTCCAGCGAGTGGGCCATCGAGAGCCGGTCCTCGACGACGAGCAGGCCGTGCAGGAACGTGCGCGCCTCGAGGTAGAGCGAGTGGTTGATGTAGTCCTCGGGGCGGGTGAGCGTCGGCGCGTGGGTCTGGAAGGCGCCGGCGAAGATCGCGCGGGTGTCGACGTCGCGCACGTCGGCCCAGATCGGCGCGAAGACGCGCTCGATCGCGTCGGGCGGCAGCAGCCGCTGCCAGAAGCCGTAGTACTTGCCGACGTAGTCGTCGAACGAGTCGTTGACGACCGCCCGGTAGTAGCGCCACGGGTAGCCGCCGAACAGCTCGTCGCCGCCGGCGCCCGAGAGCACGACGGTGACGAACTTCGAGGCCAGCCGCGCCGCGTAGTAGTTCGGGTAGCACTGCCCGACGCGCAGGTCCTCGAGGTGGTGCGTGAGCGCGGGCATGACGCGCTCGAGGTCGCCGGCCTTCAGCACCATCTCGTAGTGCTCGGTCGAGAAGAGGTACGACATCCGCTCGGCTTTCGCGCGCTCGTCGAAGGCGAGCTCCATGCCGGAGGCCGACGACAGGTCGAAGCCCACCGTGAACGAGGCGAACGTGTCGAACTGCGGCGCGGCGACCGCGGTGATCGACCCGGAGTCCATGCCGCCGGAGAGGTAGGAGCCGATCGGCACGTCGGCGACGAGCTGGCGGTTGACGGCCTGGCGGAACAGGCGGTCGAGCTCCTCGAGGTACTCGCGCTCGTCGGGGCGGCCGTCGGCGGCGTCCGGCTCGCGGAAGTCGAAGTCCCAGAACGTGCGCGGCTCGCCGACGCGGTCAGGCCCGATGCGCAGGAACGACCCGGCCGGCAGCAGCTCGACGCCGGCGAACAGCGTGCGGCGGGTGAAGAGGTTCTGGAAGGTGAAGTACTCCAGCAGCGCCTCGTGGTCGACCTGCGCCCGGAACCGCGGGTGCTGCAGCAGCGCCTTGATCTCGCTGGCGAACAGGACCGCGTCGCCTCGGCGCGTCCAGTACAGGGGCTTGATGCCGTAGCGGTCGCGGGCGAGCAGCAGCTCGCGCCGCTCGCGGTCCCAGAGCGAGAGGGCGAACATGCCGTTGAAGCGGGTCAAGGCCGCCTCGCCCCAGTGCGCGAGCGCGTACAGGACGACCTCGGTGTCGCCGGTCGAGCGGAAGCGGTGGCCGTGGGCCTCCAGCTCCCGGCGCAGCTCCTGGAAGTTGTAGACCTCGCCGTTGTAGGAGAGGACGAAGCGCCCGTCTGGCGTCGCCATCGGCTGCTCGGCGGCGCTCGTGCGATCGATCACCGCCAGCCGCCGGTGCCCGAGGCCGAGGGCCCCGTCGGTGAACGTCCCCTCCCCGTCGGGCCCGCGGTGGCGGATCGCCTCCGCCATCGCCCGGACGACGCGCGGGGCGACCGGTTCGCCGTCGAGGTTGAAGATGCCGGTGATGCCGCACATGGGATGGGTCGCGCGGGCCCTACGCCAGCCGCGTGCGCTCGAGGCTGACGATGTCGATCTCGTCCTGCGGGCGTCCCGCCGCCCGCTTCATCGCAATGAGGTCGTCGTAGCCCGCGAAGCGGAAGGTACCGGCGCCCGGGACCTCGGCCTCGACCGAGCCCTCCCGAAGCTGCGCGTAGCCGCGGACGCCGGGAACGTCCTGCATGACGTCGAGCCGGCCGAGGCGGGTGCGCAGGACCCAGTTGCCGCCGAGCGCGAGGCCCTCCCCGTCGGGCTCGATGCCGAGCTCGGCCGGGTCGAAGTCGTCGGCGAGCATGATCTCGGCGTCGAGGCTGCGCAGCGCCCGCTCGAGCCGCGCGAGGTTCGCCCCGTCCGGCGCCGGAACGACGTCGACGTCCTTCGTACCGCGCACGACCCCGTGCACGCTGAGCGAGAACCCGCCGATGATCACCAGCTCCACGCCGTGTGCCGCGAGCTCGGCCAGCAACGGCTCGATCTGCAGCGGCGGCGTGTCAAGCCCCATGCCGGGCCCGAGCCAGCGTCGTGAGGGTCCGGCTCAGCGCCGCGGTCTGCGAGAGCCGCTGTGACGGTGACATCGCCGCGTCGGCACGGACGTCCTGGTCGGTGCGGTTGTCCCGCGGTCCTGGTGCGACGCCCAGCTCCAGGCGCTCGCCGAGGCAAGCGAGCAGACGGGCGAGCGTGTCGACCGACGGAGACACCTCGCCGCGCTCGATGCGGCTCACGTGGCGCTGCGTGGTGCCCGCGCGGCGGGCGAGCGCCGCCTGGCTGACCTCGTGTCGCCGCCGCGCATCGCGAACGAGTCGCCCAGCATCCAGGTGCGAAGTCATATCTGGCCTATCATCATAGGCCCGGCGAGTGTCATACCCTCCCCGCGATGCGGATCCTGTTGACCGGCGCGTCCGGCCTGATCGGGCGCGAAGTGGTGCGCCAGGCGCCGGCCGGGTGGGAGCTGGTCGCGTTGGCGCGGCGGCCCATCCCCGGGATCCGCACCGTCGAGGCCGACCTCGCCGCGCCGGGCTTGGCGAGCGCGCTGCCCGACGAGCCGGTCGACGCGATCGTGCACCTCGCCCAGGCGCGCGCGTATCGCGACTTCCCCGCCTGCGCGCCGGAGGTGGTGGCGATCAACGTCACCGCCACCGCCGCGCTCCTGGACCACGCGACCCGCGTCGGCGCGGGCCAGTTCCTGCTCGCCTCGACCGCGACCGTCTACCGCCCGGGCGGCCCCGGCTCGCCGCCGCTGCGCGAGGACGGGCCGGTGCGCTGCCGCTCGATCTACGCCGCGTCGAAGCGCTCGGCCGAGCTGCTGTGCGCGCCCTACGCCGCCGTCTTGCCCGTGCGCGCGCTGCGGATCTTCACCACGTACGGCGCGGTCCGCGACGAGCGCCTGGTCAGCGATCTCGTCGACCGCGTCGAGCACGGCCGGGCGGTCACGGTCCAGGGCGAGCGCGGCCTGGTCACCAGCCCGATCCACGCTGCCGACGTCGCCCGGGCGGTCGTCGCCGCCGTGGAGCGACCGCCCGCGGTCGGCGAGCTGGACCTCGTGAACGTCGGCGGCGCCGAGGCGCTCGGCATCCGCGAGATGGCGGCGACGATCGGCCGCGTCCTGCGCCGCGAGCCGGTCTTCGAGCCCCGCCCGGGCGAGCCGCCGTCGTTCGCCGCCGACCGCACCAAGTGCGCGGCGGTCCTCGGCGTCCCTGAGCCGGTCGGCTTCGAGGAGGGGCTGGCGCGCGAGCTGGTGGCGGCGTCGTGACCGGGCGCGCCGCGATCACGCTCGACGTCGACTGGGCGCCGGACTTCATGATCGACGCGGCCGCCGATGCGCTGCTGGCCCGCGAGGTGCGGGCGACGTGGTTCGTCACCCACGCCAGCCCGGCGCTCGACCGGCTGCGCGAGCACCCGGAGCTGTTCGAGCTCGGCATGCACCCGAACTTCCTGGACGGGTCGTCGCACGGCGCCAGCCCGATGGAGGTGGTCGAGCACTGCGCCGCGCTCGTGCCCGAGGCGCGCGCCGTGCGCACCCACTGCCTGCTGCAGTCCACGCCGCTGCACGACGAGCTGCTGCGCCACAGCGCGGTCGAGGTCGACGTGTCGCTCTTCCTGCCGGGCGCGCGCAACGTCGAGCCGGTCGTGCAGTGGAGCCCCGCGGGACGGCTGCTGCGCCTGCCGTACGTCTGGCAGGACAACATGGAGATGTACGCGCCCACGCCGAACTGGGACACCTGCGCCGTGCTCGACGCGCCCGGCCTGCGGATCTTCGACTTCCATCCCGCCCACGTCTGGCTGAACTCGGCCGCGTTCGCCCCGTACGAGCGGCTGAAGACCGAGCACGACCTCGCGACGGTCGACGAGGCCGCCGCCGCCCGATTCCGCCACCAGGGACCGGGCGCGATGACCGCGTTCCTCGACCTCGCCGACGCGCTGGCGCAGTCCGGCGGCGGCGCCTGCATCCGCGACCTCGCGGCCTCCCCCGCATGACCGCCTGGGCCGACGACTTCACCTACGACTTCCTGCGCGACCTGCTGGCGATCGCCGGCGAGCGCGGCGACGTGCGGCTGCTGGCGGAGGGCGTCGCGGCGCCCGGGCTGGTCGTGCGCCACGACATCGACCTCTCGCTGCAGCGCGCGGTGGCGGTCGGCGCGGTCGAGGCCGAGGCGGGCGTGCGCGCGACGGTCCTCGTCATGGTCGACTCGCCGCTCTACGACCTCGACGACCCGGCGTCCCGCGAGGCGCTCGCGACGCTGCGCGCCCAGGGCCACGACATCGGTCTCCATATGGACCTCGGACCGCGCGGCGAGCGGCCCGGCCTCGCCATCGAGGACGTCACGCCCGAGGTGGAGGCCTGCCGCGAGCGGCTCGCCTCGGTGCTCGGCGCCGAGGTGCGGGCGATCTCGTTCCATCGCCCCGCCGACCCGCTTGTCGCCGCGCTGGCACCGGTGGCCGAGGTCTGCGGCATGGTCAACGCGTACGCCGAGCCGCTCATGCGCTGCTACCTGGCCGACTCGGCCGGCGCCTGGCGCCACGGCGACCCGCGGCCGACGCTGCGCCGCCCGCCGTGCGACACGGTCCAGCTGCTCATCCACCCCTTCTGGTGGGGCGAGGAGCACCTGACCGGCACGGACCGCCTCGAGGCCTTCTACCGCGAGCGCACCGAGGGGCTGGCCCCGTTCGACGCGCTCGCCTTCGACCGCACGCTGGCCAACGTCGTGCGCCGTACGCGGCGCAGCGGCCTGCTGTCCCCGTCCCCGGAGGTCCCGCTTCGATGAGCCAGATCGGCCGCTTCGACACCGACACCGCCGCGCTGCGCGCCCGGATCGACGCCCACCGCCGCTTCAGCACGGGCGACATGACGGGCTGGGCGCTGGAGCTGCTCGGTGCGCGGCCCGGCGATCGCGTGCTCGAGCTGGGCGCCGGCACCGGCCAGCAGACGCTGCGCCTGGCGCCGACGGTGGGCTCGGTCCTGGCGGTCGACGCGTCGGAGGAGTCGCTGGCCGTGCTGGCCGAGGGCGCGCCCGGGAACGTCCGCACGCTCGCGGGCCGCTTCGACGAGCTGGTCGACCGCCCGTGCGAGGGGCGCTTCGAACGGGCGTTGAGCTGCTACGCGCTCTACTACGCCGACGACCAGGAGCGGGTCATCGACCGCATCCACGAGCTGCTGCTGCCCGGCGGCGTGCTCTTCTTCTGCGGCCCGTCGCGCGCCAACAACCGCGAGCTGCGCGAGCTGCACTTCGGGCTGGCCGGGCAGGAGGTCCCCGGTCCGACCCCGGCGCAGCGGTTCATGGAGGAGACGGCGCCGGCGTGGTGCGAGGCGCGCTTCGCCACCGTCGAGCGGTTCGACTTCACCGACGAGATGCGCTTCGACTCCGCCGACGCGCTCGTCGGCTACTGGTCGTCGTACAACCTCTACGACCCGGCGCTGGAGGACCGCTTCCGGGCGGCGGCCGCCGCGCACTTCGCCGAGCACGACGTGTTCGTGAGCGCGAAGCGGGTCGTCGGCCTGCGGGCCGTCAAGGCCGGCTGATCTCGCGGAAGCGGAAACGGTGGCCGATGTGGCGGTTGAAGAACGCGCCGGGGGAGTCGGCACGCAGCAGCGCGCGGAAGGTCTCCGCCGGCACGTCGAAGTAGCGGTAGACGCTGCCCGCGACGAACTCGACCTCGAGGGTGCCGTCGAGGTGGCCGACGGATCGGAGCACCTTCGACGTCACCGGAGTCCGCTGCACGGTCGGCGCATCGTGCCAGCCGCGCCGGCCGGGTCGAGCGGTCAGGCCCGGCCGAGCGTGCGCTCGTAGCTGGCCAGCGCGGCGCGCGCGGTCGCCTCCCACGTGAAGCGGGCGGCCTGCGCACGGCCGGCGGCGCGCAGCCGATCGGCCTCCGCCGGGTCGGCGAGCAGCGAGGCGATCGCGTCGGCGATCTCCGCGGGGCGCTCGGGATCGAAGCGGCGCGCGGCGTCGCCGGCGACCTCGCGCAGCGAGCCGCGATCGGAGCAGACGACCGGCACGCCGCGCGCCATCGCCTCGAGCACGGGGAGGCCGAACCCCTCGTACAGCGAGGGCAGCGCGAAGACCGCGGCGGCCGCGTACAGCCCCTCCAGCTCGGCGTCGGAGACCCAGCCGAGCATGCGGACGTCGCCGGCGATCCCGAGCGCGGCGATGCGGGCGGCCAGCTCGTCGTCGTGGAAGGTGCCGTAGCCGGGGACGAGCAGGACGGGGCGCCGCTCGGCCGGGATCAGCGCGAGCGCCTCCAGCAGCCGCGGAAGGTTCTTGTGCGGGCGCTTGGCGGCGACGGTCAGCAGGATCGGCCGGTCGCCGAGGTCGTGGCGGGCGCGCAGCGCCGCCTCCGGCTCGGGGGTGGCGCGGGACGTCTGGCCGACGCCCGACGGCACGACGTCGATCTTCCCGCGGTCGACCCCGAGCTCGCGGACGACGTCGTCCGCCGTGGCCTGCGAGACCGTCATGATGCGATGCGCGCGCCGGACCGCCAGCGGGACGAGCAGCGCCATCCCGCGCGCCTTCAGACCGCCGTGGGTGTCGGGGTAGAAGCGGTAGATCAGGTCGTGGATCGTCACCACGCGGCGGAACCGCCCATATGCCGGGGCGGTGTTGGCGAGGCTGTGCAAGACGTCGACGTTCGCGCGCCGCGCGAGCCCCGGGAGCAGCTGCTGCTCACCGCGGACCCACTGGACGCGGTTGCGCGCGTCGACCGGGACCGTGACCCAGTCCATCAGCTCCTTCCACGGTCCGCCCTGCGCCGCCGCGGTCTCGCGGTTGACGAACGCGGTGAACCGCACTTCCGGGCCGGCGGCCGCGACCAGCGCGGGCAGCAGCTCCCGCGCCACGACCTCGGTGCCGCCGGTCTCCCCGGGCACCAGGTAGACCAGGTTCAGGCCGACGTGCACGCGAGCGAGGCTAGTGCCCGAGGCGTCGCTGGCCCCCTGCCTAGACGAGCACGCCCTGCATGTAGGCGAGTGTCATGCCCATGGCGGTTCCGGCGCCGATCAGCGCAAGCGGCCACACCAGGAGTCCCGGAAGCCGCACGAACGCGACCGCGATCGGGACCAGCAGGGCATCGGTGCGGTAGTAGGAGACGGTGTTCTGACAGAGCGGGATGACCCAGAACGCGAGCGCATAGAGGACGACGAGCCAGTCGAACGGCGCCGCCACGCGGCGCCGACGCCACGTCGAGATCACGACGATGGCGACGAGCGCCGTCGTGAAGAGCGCCTGGATCGACAGGAAGATCGAGATCCCCCCGGCGCCCGCGGTGCTGGGGCGGACGAGGCGCCACCAGTTGCCGAAGGGCAGGTGGATGCCGTGGTCGAAGCGCGCCTGCACGCCGAAGTAGCCGTCCCACGCACCGGTGCTCAGGTGGGCGTAGAGGAGGACGGCGAGAAACCCCGCGATCGCAGGACCGCACACCAGCAGGATCCGCCAGGCCCGTTCCCACCAGGATCGGGCTCGCACGAACGCCACCAGCCACAGCCCGGCCGCGACCACGAGCGCGGCGGCCGCCGGGTACGTCGCGACCGCGAGGAAGCCTACGGCGCCGGCCATCGCCCACCGCTCGCGGCGGAGCAGGACGAGCACGACCGCGAGCAGGCAGGCCGCCGTCGCGACGGGATAGATCCCGTGGAAGTAGTACGCGCCCGGAGCAAAGGCGGCCAGTCCGAGCGCTGCAAGCCGCGACGGCCCACACGTGGGCCGCAGGAGCCCATTCCACAGGAAGGTCAGCAGCCCGAGCCAGCACGCCATCGCGACGAGGACGCCCGCCGCGTGCGCGTCGATCCCCGCCTCGATGAGCGGCGCCAGGAGCGCCGGATAGAGCGGGAACCAGCCGACGTTCCCGCAGGCTCGCGCTCCCTGCTGGAGCTCGGCCGGCGGACAGTCCCACACCCGGTACCCGTGCTGCGCGATGTCCAGATAGATCGGCGAGTCCCAGCTGCCCCAGCGCTGTGCGTCGAGCGGATCGAAGCCGCCGTACAGCGCCGCCGCGGCGAGTACCAGATTCGCCACGACGAAGGCGACGAACGGCGGGAGCAGCGCGACGCGCCACTCGGTGAGCGCCGTCACGCGACGCGGCGCGCGATCAGCTCGACGTTCGTCGCGAACCGGTCGAGGCCCGGGACGCGGGCGAGCCCCCGGTTGGCCGCCCAGTAGGCGTCCACGAAGCGTGGGCGCTGTGCCACCGGCGAGGTGAGGCCGAGCGGCAGCATGTTGGCCAGTCGCAGCTCCTCGATCGCGAAGCCGTGCCGCTCGATGAGCTCGCGCGCGACCGGCTTGGTGTAGAGCGTGTCGTGCTCGAGCTGCCCGTGGTAGTAGAGGCCCGCGCGCTTGGCCAGCCGCTCGAGGTACGAGCGACGATTGGGAAGCTTGTAGACGTAGAGCCGGCCGGCGGGCCGCAGGACGCGACGGATCTCGTCGAGGCTGTCCTCGGGCCGGTGGACGTGCTCGAGCACGCCCATCGAGAGGACCGCGTCGAAGCTGGCATCCGGATACGGCAAGGCGACCGGGTCCTGCGTGAAGGTCGCCTCGACGTCCGGGAAGCGCTCGAGCGCGCGGATCTCCCCCTCTGGCACGGAGGGATGCCACTCCATCGAGGCGACATCGACCCCACGCGCCTTGAGCATGTGGGAGAGCTGGCCGAAGCCGCAACCCCAGTCGAGCAGGCGGCCCGGACGGTCGCGCACGATGCGCTCGACCGCGACCTCGTACTCGCGCATCTGCGCGGCGGACCGCAGGTGGACGTCCGGCCCGCGATCCCGGGGCGCGGCCCGTTCGAGCTGTTCCTTGGTTGCCACGGGCCGATGAATAGCATCCCCCGGATGCCGGCCGCCTCCAAGCCGTCCAGCGTGTGGATCCTCGATGACGGGCTCATCATGGGCGGCGGCCAGCGGTTCGGCCTGCGGCTGGCGCAGGCCTTCGCCGATCTCGGCCTGCCGACCCGGTTCCTGGCGCCGCGCGAGTCGCAGTTCGGGCGCGCGGCCGTCGGAGCCGGGTTCGACGTCGTCGACGTGCGCTATCCGAGGCTGGTGCCGCCGGCGGTGGCGAGCATCCCGGAAGCCGTGGCGCGGCTGCGCGTCGAGCTCGAGTCCGCGACGCCAGACACGCTTGTGATCGGGAACACGGCGCGCTGCCAGGCCTACGCCACCGCGGCGCTGGTCACGCTGAGCAGCTGGCCGGTACTGGTGCACCTGATGCACGAGCAGCGCTCGGCTTCGCGCCCGTCCGCGCGCGCCGTCTACCGCCGGTTCGGCGCGCTCGTCGCGGTGGGCGAGCAGACCGCCGAGCTGTACCGCGCCCACCTGCCCGACGTCGCGGTAGACGCCGTCACCAACTTCCTGGACGAGCGCGACGTGCACCGCGTCGTGAACGAGCGCACGCCGCGGCCGGGCGGCGAGCGCCCCGTCATCGGCATGATCGGCCGCTTCATCGCGGAGAAGGGGATCCTGGAGCTGGTCGACGAGCTGGCGCAGGTGCCGGACGCGTGGGACCGCCTGCTCATCGCCGCCCCGGAGCAGGATCCCCGCTATGCGGCGCGAGTGCGTGACCGCGTCGCCGCGCTCGGCCTGCAGGCGCGCGTCGAGCTCCTCGGCGAAGTACGCGAACTCGACGCCTTCTTCGCGTCCGTCGACGTGCTCGTGGTGCCATCGATCGAGCCGGAGGCGCAGCCGACGGTCATCCTGGAGGGGCTGCTGTACGCGCGGCCGCTGATCCTGCGTGGCCTCCTGCGCGCGCCCGGGTTCGACGGCTTGCCCATCGCCTACTACGACGAGCCCGCCGAGCTCGGCCGCCTCTTGCGCGAGCAGCCGAGCGGAACGGTGTCGGCGGAGGAGCTCCTCCGACGGTTCGGCGCGAGCCAGGTCGTCGAGACGATCCTGCGCGTGGCCGCCGCCCACATCGATGGTGAGGTCCCACGCGGGTACTTCGACTGGCACGACGAGCCGGGCTACTCGCAGGACATCGTGGACCACTTCTCGCCCACGGACCGGGTCCTCGACGTAGGCTGCGGCACCGCCTGGCTCAGCCAGCACTTCGAGGACTACGTCGGCATCGACGTCTCCGAGGAAGCCGTCGCCCACGCCCAGGCGCTGGGCCGCAACGCGATCGTCCACGACGTCGAGCAGCCGTTTCCCTTCGCAGACGCGAGCTTCGACGCCGTGATCGTCAAGGACCTGCTGGAGCACGTCCTGGAGCCGGCCGCCGTCGTGCGTGAGATCCGCCGCGTCCTGCGCCCCGGCGGACAGGTCTTCGCCTCGTCGCCCGACGCCCAGCGCTGGGTCTGGGACGACTACACGCACCGGCGTCCGTACACCCTGACCGGCTACAAGCGCCTCTTCCGCGACCAGGGCCTGGCGATCCGCAAGTCCGGCTACGAGTCGGTCATGCCGGGGATCGGGATCGTGTCGGGGCTCACGAAGCGCCGCAAGCGCCCGCGGGTGCTGGCGGAGCTGGCGCGGCTGCGGGTCGTGCGGCGCAACGTGTGGGTGCTGGCGCGGCGGTCGTAGGCGGGAGCCGATCGGAGCAGGCGCCGTCGATAGGCTCACGCGCATGCCGGCCGAGATCCACACTGTCACACGTGACGAGTTCCTCGATCGCGTCTATCACGACACCGAGCGCTTCATGGCCTCGATCGCCGAACACGACGTCTACGTCGTCAAGGCCTTCTACTCGCCCGGGTTCGTGGCGCAGTTCCGGCAGATGCTGGTCGACTTCAGCGCTTCGGAGGAGCCGTCCTGGCACCCATGCCTGGACGGCGTCCCCGACTACCACCGCATCAACGACGAGTACGAGGGCTCCTGGGTCAAGGCCCGGATGCACTCGTTCTTCTTCCATCGCTTCAACGAGCGCGCCGAGCTGTTCGACCAGTTCCGCGACATCTTCGACGTGAAGAACTTCCTCGCCGGCGAGCAGCCCGGAGCGTTCCTCGACACCGTGCCGTCCGACGAGATCATCTCGCGGGTGGTCGCCCAGCAATATCCGCGTGGTGGCGGCTACCTCGCCGAGCACGTCGACCCCGCCAACCGCTTCGCGCGGCTGCAGACGATCGTCCAGGCGTCCAAGGTCGGCGAGGACTTCGCGACCGGCGGCCTCTACCTGCGCGCGTCGGAGGACGCCGAGCCGATCTGGGTGGACCCGCACACCGATCCCGGCGACCTCATGGTCCTGACCCCGGATGCGCGGCACGGCGTCGCCCCGGTCGACGCCGATGCCCCGCTGACCTGGTCGGTCGAGGATGGACGATGGATGATCCTCCCGATCATCCTGCGGTCGGACTACAACATGGATCCGGAGACCAAGCCGAAATCGGTCGCCTGACGTTGAAGGTCAGCATCGTCACGACGCTGTACCACTCGGCGGACTTCATCCAGGAGTTCTTCCGCCGTTCCGTCGCCGCGGTCGCGCCGGTCGCCGACGACATCGAGGTCGTGTTCGTCGACGATGGCTCCCCTGACGACTCGCTGGCGATCGCCCGCTCGCTCATCGGCGGCGACGTCGAAGTGCGCGTCGTCGAGCTGTCGCGCAACTTCGGTCATTTCCACGCGGTCATGACCGGGCTTGCCCACGCCCGCGGCGACCTCATCTACCTCCTCGACTGCGATCTCGAGGAGGCGCCGGAGCTGTTCGAGGCGCTTTACGAACCGATCGCCTCAGCGCCCCTCGACGATCCGGTCGACGTCGGCTTCGGCGTCATGCGCCGTCGCAAGGGCGGCTTCGCCGAGCGCATCGGCGGCCGCGTCTTCTATCGGCTCATCAACCTGCTGTCGCGGGTCGAGATCCCGGTCGACGCCGTGATGGCCAGGGTCATGACGCGCCGGTACGTGGCGGCGCTCCTCACGCATCGGGAACGTGAGCTCTTCCTCAACGGCGTGATGACGATCACCGGGTTCCGACAGGTGGCGGTGCCGGTCGAGAAGCCCGGGAAGTCGACGACGACCTACACGCGGCTCCATCGGTTGAGCGTCGCCCTGCGGGCCGTCACCGCGTTCAGCGACCGCCCGCTGACGATGATCTTCGCCCTCGGGCTGAGCCTGAGCGCCGTCGCGGTGCTCGTGGCCATCGGGTTGGTGTTCGCGGTGGCGATCGTCGGCGTGAGCTTCCTCAGCGGCTGGGTCTCGATGATCGTCGCGATCTGCTTCTTCTCGGGGCTCACGCTGGCTTCGCTGGGGATCCTCGGCTTCTACCTGGGCCGGGTTTTCGTCGAAGTGAAGGAACGCCCCGTCGTCGTCAAGGCCGTCCATACCCGTCCCACGATGGCCGAACTGCCGTCCGTGTGGCCGACGCCGACCCTGTCACGACAGCGCCCCGCGGACGACGGCTCGTGACCGAGCGACGCGTGGTCCCCGACGACCACCTGGCCACGATCGAGCACTTCCTCGGCGTGCTGGCCCGGGAGGGTCATGCGCTCCATACGGTGGTGCATGTCGGCGCGCATGCCGGCGAGGAGGTCGCCGCGTACCGCCGCCACGGCGCGCAGCGCATCCTGCTCGTCGAAGCCAATCCCGAGAGCTGCGCGGGACTCGCCCGACGCTTCGCGGGCGAGGACGACATCGAGGTGGTGCACGCGGCGGCCACCGACCATGAGGGCACCGCACGGCTGCGCCTCCATACGAACGCCCGCGGCGGGACCGAGTCGGCCAGCCTGTTGCGGATGAGCGAGCTGGGGAGGATCGTCCCGACGTTGCAGACCGCGGGCGAGGTCGAGGTCCCGGCGATCACGATCGACGGGCTGCTCTTGCGCTGCGGCATCGCGCCCAACGCCATCGGGCTCCTGACCATCGACGTCCAGGGCGCCGAGCTGCACGTCTTGCGCGGGGCACGTCAGGCGCTGACCGGGGTCCGAGCGGTGCTGACCGAGGTCGCCCTCGTCGACCTGTACGACGGCGCGGCGCAGGAAGAGGACGTCGAGCGTCTCCTCGCCGACGCGGGGTTCGAGAGCCTCGACGCCCTCTACTACGAGCTCTACGAGGCCGATCGACGCTTCGCGGCGTGGGGAGATCGCCTGTTCGTTCGCCCGACCGGCTGACGGCTCAAGCCGACGGCCATTGATCCTCCGGCACTCGCAAGACGACGAAGGGGTCGCGGCCGCTCGGCTCGCCGCGGACCGCAGGCTTGTAGAGCGATCGCGGTGGCGCATCGCTGACGACCGTCACGTCCGGTCCGATCCAGCAGTCCTCCCCGATGTCGATGCCGTTGCTGATCGTCGCGTTGACGCCGAGGAAGCAGTTGCGGCCGATCGTGCAGAACCCGGAGATCACCACGTGCGACGAGAGGAAGCAATTGTCGCCGATCGTCGAATGGTGGCCGACGTGATTGCCACTCCACATGACCACGTTGTCGCCCACCGTCACGAACGGCTGGACGGTGTTGTCCTCGAAGATGAAGCAGTGCTCGCCAAGCTTGACGTTGCGCCAGACGTAGGCCCGGCTGGAGACGTAGCTGGCCAGCCGGTAGCCACGCTCCTTGGCGCTCGCGGCCAGGCGGGTCCGCAACCGGTTGATGTGGGTGTAGGTGCTGGCCACATAGACGTGGTGCTGGGCCGGCGCGAAGTGGTGCTCGAGCTCCTCGAACGCCACGAGCGGAAGGTCGAGCTTGCGGTCACCCTCCAGGAACGCCGACTCCACGCTGAAGCCGGCCACCTCGTAGTCGGAGTCGTAGGTGAAGTACTCGTAGGCGATGTCGGCGAACGCTCCCGCCCCCACGATGACCAGCTTGCTCACAGCGCCCTCCCCACAGCGTCGATGACCAGTTCCA
>CAYRCB010000024.1:0-110436 GCA_964422645.1 uncultured Solirubrobacteraceae bacterium
GAAGCCGGTCGGCGACGAGGAGGAGTCGGAGTTCGGCCAGTTCATCGCCGACGAGCGCGCCGAGTCGCCCTACGAGCGGGCCGCCGAGATCCTCACGAAGGAGGCGCTGCGCGAGGCGCTGGAGAACCTCTCGTATCGCGAGCGCCGCGTGCTCGAGCTGCGCTACGGCCTCGGGGGCGAGCATCCGCGCACGCTGGACGAGGTCGGCCGCACGTTCAACGTCACGCGCGAGCGCATCCGCCAGATCGAGAACCAGTCGCTGAAGAAGCTGCAGTCGCTCGCGGAGGCCCAGAAGCTCCGCGACGTGGCGTAGGGCGCTTGACGGTCGCGATCCGCCTCGCGCGTCCGAGCGACCTCGAGCCGGTCGTCGCGATCTACAACGAGTCGATCGCCGGGCGCATGGCCACGGCCGACCTCGAGCCCGTCTCGGTCGACCAGCGCCGCGCCTGGTTCCACGACCGCGACCCGACGCGCCGCCCGCTGTGGGTCGCCGAGCGCCACGGCGAGGTCGCAGGCTGGCTGGCGGTCAACGACTTCTACGGTCGCCCGGCCTACGCGGCGACCGCCGAGATCGGCGTGTACGTGAGCGCCGCCCACCAGGGGGCCGGCGTCGGTGGGGCGCTCGTCGACCATGCCATCGCGCACGCCCCGGCGCTGGGGCTGACGACCCTGCTGGCGTTCGTCTTCGGCCACAACGCCCCTTCGCTCGCGCTCTTCGAGCGCCGCGGCTTCGTGCCGTGGGGCCGCCTGCCCGCGGTCGCCCGCCTCGACGAGCGCCTCGCGGACCTCGTCCTGCTGGGCCGCGCGGTCTCGTGACGAAGACGCGCTGATCCGTCACACGCGATCCGGGATGGTGCGGGCATGCCCGATCCGCTCGCACCGGACCGCCCCCGCGTCGCGCCGCACGTTGTACCGACCCCTGCGGCAGAAAGCGCGGGACGTCCGGCCCCCGACGACGTGTCGCACGTTGTTCCGACCCCTCCGGCGGAAAGCGCGGGACGTCCGGGCCCCGACGACGTGTCGCACGTTGTTCCGACCCCTCCGGCGGAAAGCGCGAGACGTCCGGGCCCCGGCGACGTGTCGCACGTTGTTCCGCCCCCTCCGGCAAAAGGTGCGAGACGGCTGGCGCCCGTCGTCGCGGAGCTCGCGGAAGCGCAGCACGGGGTGGTGGCGCGACGGCAGCTGCTGGCCGCCGGGATCGGGTCCTCGACGATCGGCGACTGGGCGCGCGACCGGCGGCTGATCCGCGTGCACCGGGGCGTCTACGCGGTCGGGCACGACGCGCTCACGCCGAACGGGCGCCGCATGGCGGCGGTGCTCGCGTGCGGGCCCGGCGCGGTGCTGTCGCATCGGACGGCCGCGGGGATCTGGGGGCTTCGGCCGGACCACCGCACCCGGTGGGACGTCACCGTCCCGCGCGGCGGCGGCCGGCGGCGGCGCGCGTTCGACGTCCACCAGCACCGGCTGGACCCCCGCGACATCACCCGTGTCGCGGAGGTCCCCGTCACGACGATCGCCCGCACGCTGCTGGACCTCGCCGAGGTCGTCCCGCGTGACCACCTCGATCGTGCGATCGAGCGGGCCGAGCAGCTGCGGCGCTTCGACGCCCGGGCGCTGGCCGAGCTGCTCGCCCGGTCACCCGGGCGCCACGGCTGCGCGCCGCTGCGCACCGCGCTCAGCGCGTTCGACCCCCGCCGCCTGCGCACCCGCTCGGACTTCGAGCGAGCGATCCTCCCGGCGCTCGCGCGCGCCGGCATCCCCGATCCGCTCGTCAACGAGCCGGTCGCCGGCTACGACGTCGACCTGCTCTGGCCGCACGAGCGGGTCGTCATCGAGCTGGACAGCCGCACGTTCCACGACACCGCGGTTGCCTTCGAGCGCGACCGGATCCGGGACGCCGACCTCCAGGCGCTCGGCTACGCCGTCCTGCGCGTCACCGCGCGGCGGTTCGAGGACGAACCAAGCTGGGTCGTGGCCCGTATCGCGGCCCTCCTCGCCCGGAGCCCTCGGCTTCATCTTGTAAAGTAATGGCCGATGGACCCGTGTCCCGTCAGTCGAACCGCGGCGGTGATCTCCGGCAAGTGGACGATCCTCCTCGTGCGAGATCTCGCCGAGGGGCATTGCCGCTTCTGCGAGCTCGAGCGCTCCCTGGCCGGCATCTCGCCGCGCACGCTCTCCCTGCGCCTGCGCGCGCTGGAGGAGGAGGGCATCGTCCGGCGCCAGACGTTCCCGGAAGTGCCGCCGCGCGTGGAGTACCAGCTGACGAAGAAGGGGCGCGACCTGCTCCCGATCATCGAGGACATGCGGACCTACGGCCTGCAGTGGCTCGGTGACGAGGACGACTGCGCGCCCAGCGACGCTGCGCTGACCCCGCCCGCGCCCGCCGCCGCCTGACGGGAAGGATCCGCGCCGCGCGCGGCGAACGGGTGCGCGTGCGTTCTCACACGCTGCATGCCGCACTGCGCCGCTACGTCGAGGAGGTCGCCTGGACGCTGGCGGCCGAGACCGCCGAGGGCGCCGAGGTGCCGTTCGAGCTCGTCGAGGAGCGCGGCGCTCGCAGCACGGCGCTCTACTGCTACCGCCCGCTCGTCGACGAGTTCCTGCGCGAGCGGGTCGGCACGCTGGCCCGCCTCGACGCCCAGGCCCCGGCCCTGCGGGCGCTCGCCCAGCACGAGGGCCTCGGCCGCTACCTGACCGCGCATCAGGAGCGCGTCCCGTCCGACCAGGGCGGCCGCGCCCGCGCCGCGCTCTCGGTCTTCCTCGGCCGCGTGTTCGCCGAGCAGACCGCCTTCGACTTCGACGCCGATCGCTTCGAGCGCGCCTACCGCCAGCTCGAGGACACGATCTTCGCCGGGCGCACCCACGCCGCGGCGATCGTGCCGGTGCTCGGCCTGGACATCGCGTCCGACGAGATCGTCCTCGGCGAGGGCCTGACGCTGACGCGCGTCGACGCCTTCCCGGACGCGCCGCCGGAGGCCGCCGCCGAGTGCGACGTGGTCGCCGCCTTCCGCGCCGAGGTCGAGGACGGCGCCCCCGATCCGTTCGTGCAGGCCGGCCGCGCGTTCCGCCGCCTGATCGTCGCGCTGCGGCTCTACGACGACGGTGGCATGGCGCTCGGTCCCGTCGCTTGGACGCGCGTCGACGGCGGCTCGTGGCGGGCGGCGACGCTCGGCACCGGCGGCCTGCCGCAGGGCCTGACGCTCATCGAGGCCGAGGAGGAGGACGAGCTGCGCGCGTTCTGCTCGCTCGTCGCGCGCCGCACGCCGCGCGCCGGTGAGCTGGCCTGGGCGCTGGGCCGCTACGGGATGGCGTGCGAGCGCACCGCGCCCACCGAGTCCCTCTCCGACGTCCTGCTCGCGCTGCGCGCCCTGCTGGAGCCGGAGGGGCCCGCCTCCGGTCGCCTGGCCGGCCGGCTCGCCGCGCTCTGCGCGGTCCCCGACGAGCGGGTAGCGCTGACGGAGCGGGTCGTCCAGGCGGTCGGCCTGGAGCGCGCGATCATCGCGGGCACCGTGCCCCGCTCACCGGCCGTCGATGCGCTCATCGTCGAGCTGCAGGGCCATCTGCGCGCGCTGCTGCGCGACGTCCTGTGCGGCCATCTGGACGCCGACGTGCGCACACTCGCCGACCGGCTCCTGGTCGAGGCGCCCGCCTGACCCTCGCGCGCTGCCACGATACGTGGCACTCGACACCAGTTCCTGATCGACGACGAGCGCCCGGCGCTCGTCCACACCGGGATGTACGGGCTCTACGCGGCGCGTCAGCGAGCGGGTGCGGGCGCTCGAGCCGGCGTGGATCCATGCGATGCACGGCGGCACCCTCACCGGCGAGGTCCTCCCGCGCTACGCCGAGGCGCTGCGCCGCGAGGCGTTCGCCTACCAGGGCCGCCTCATGGGACGCGACCTCCCGTGGGACGACGTCGGCCCAGGGACGTAGGGCGGGCCGATCCGACGGACCGCTTGACGTCCGCCGACGCCCACCCTATGCTTAACGAACTCGTTAATTAACGAAGTGGCGAAGTACATAGACGACGGTGGCAACGGACCGACTCAGCATGATCTTCTCGGCGCTGGCCGACCCCACCCGGCGGGCGATCCTCGCTCGCCTGGCGGATGGCGACGCGACCGTGAACGAGCTGGCCGAGCCGTTCTCGATCAGCCTCCCCGCCATCTCGCGGCACCTCAAGGTGCTCGAGCAGGCGGGCCTGATCTCCCGCAGCCGATCGGCGCAATGGCGCTGGAACAGCCTGAACGCCGAGCCGCTGCAGGAGGCCACCGAGTGGATGGAGCACTACCGGCGGTTCTGGGACGCGAACTTCGAGCGTCTCGACGCCCACCTGCGTCGGATCCAGGCGGCGCAGGCCAACGACAGCGATCGAAGGGAGCAGTGACATGGCTGAAGCAGGAGCGACCCAGGAGCTGGTGATCGAGCGGGTCTTCGACGCGCCCCGCGAGCTGGTCTACCAGGCGTTCGTCGATCCGGATCAGATCGCGCAGTGGTTCGGGCCGGTCGGGTGGTCGGTGCCGCGCGACACCGTCGACGTCGACATCCGGCCCGGCGGCTATCAGCGCTTCGTGATGGTCAACGACGAGGACCCCGAGCAGCGCTCGCCGGTCGACGCGACGATCGTCGAGGTCGTCGAGAACGAGCTCCTCGTGGGCACCGAGACGGTGGAGGGCATGCCGGGCTTCGAGGGCGTCACCACGATGACGGCGCGGTACGAGTTCCACGACGAGGAGGGCGGCAAGACGCGCCTCGTCGTCCGCCAGAGCCCGTTCCCCACGGCGATCGCATCCATGGCCCAGGAGGGCTGGGGCAGCTCGTTCACGAAGCTCGACGCGCTGCTGGCGGGCTGAACCCCGAGAGAGTGCCGGCCCGCGCCGACCGGGGCGGGCCGGCGCCCTACCGCGTCGCGAACAACCGCTCGTGCACGCGGACGAGCCCGTCGATGTCGTGGACGTCGCCGCCGAGCTGGGGGACGACGATCGGATCGTCGTCGCCGGCCCCGCGTCGCAGCCGCTGCAGGTTGCGCGCGTCGCGCTCGGCCAGCTGCGCCGCCTCGGCGACCGCCGCGGCGACCTTGGCCCCGAGCGCCGCCGGGAGCCCACCGACCTCCCCGGATGCGGGCGCCGACCCGTCGACGGCCGCGGCGCGGTTCACGATCAGGCCCCCGAGCGGCAGCCGCGCGCGGCGCAGCTGCTGGGCGAAGAAGATCGCCTCCTCGACCGGCTCGCGCGCCGGCGTGCTGACGATGAGGAACGTGGTCGCCGGGTCGGCCAGCAGCGCCTTCACCCCGGCGGAGCGCTCGCGGAAGCCGTCGAGCAGGCCGCCGAGCGAGCGCAGGAAGGCCGAGAGGTCGCTGAGCAGGTCCACGCCGGTGACGCGTTGCAGCACGCTGAACACGAGCCCGGTGCCCCGGCCGAGCACGCGGGCCGCCAGCCCCGTCGGCGCCAGGAGGGTCCGCAGGCCGCGGGCCTCCAGGAACCCGGCGAGGCGATCGGGGGCGTCGAGGAAGTCGAGCGCGTTGCGCGACGGCGGCGTGTCCAGCACGATCACGTCGAAGCGGCCGGAGCGGTCGAGCTCGTAGAGCTTGGCGATCGCGGTGAACTCCTGCGAGCCGGCGACCGCGCTGGAGAGCTGCTGGTAGATCCGGTTGGCGAGGATCTCGTCGCGCGTGCGCTCGTCGGGCGCGAGCTGGGCGATGAGGTCGTCGAAGGTGTGCTTGGGGTCGAGCATCATCGCCCACAGCTCGCCGTCGACCTCGATCCCGTGGCCGGCGAAGCGCGCCGCCTCGACCTGCCGCGGGGCGTTGTCGAGCTGATCGAGCCCGAGCGCGTCGGCCAGGCGTCGCGCGGGATCGATCGTCACGACCGCGACGCGCCGGCCCTGGGCGGCGAGACCCAGCGCCAGGGCGGCCGACACGGTCGTCTTGCCGACGCCGCCGGCGCCGACGCAGACGATCACCCGCTTGCCCGCGATCCGCGGCGCGACGGTCATCGCAGCGCCCGCTCCAGTCGGGCGGCGAGGGCGGCGACGTCGGCGTCGGGGAGGGTGAGCGGCAGCGTCGTCGTCGGCGCGTCGACCTGCCGGCGCAGGCGGGCGAGCTGGGCGCGCTGAGCGCGGGCGACGGCGTGCGCGGCGAGGGCGGCGTCGAGCGCCGCGATCTCGCCGCGGACACCGGTCGCCGACGCCGCGCGGGAGCCGGCCTCTCCCTGCGCCGTGTCGACGTTCGCCGCATTCGGCGCAGCGTCGTCGGCCAGCGCGTCCCGCCGCCGCGTCAGCGCCTCGGCCTCGGCGTTCGTGAACCGGTCCGGCCGCACGCCGTTGACGACCACCAGCGCCGGCTCGAGGCCGACCGCGTCGCGCAGCCCGTCGCGCAGCACGAGCGTCTCGTTGACCGGCATCTCCTCGGCGGTCGTCACCGCGACGACCGCGGTCCGCGCCGGGTCGCGCAGCATCTGGGCGATGATCGCCCCTTGGCGCGCGATCGGGCCGACGCGCGCGGCCTGGGCGAAGGTGCTCGGCGCGGCCAGCAGCGCGATGCCGTGGCCGGTCGCGGGCGCGTCGACGACGACGAGGTCGTACGGCTCCGCACCCGGGGTGCGCCGCTCGTCCTGGGCCAGCTCCCAGAGCTTCCCGGCGGTGAGCAGCTCCCGCAACCCCGGGGTCGCCGCGGCGAGGTAGCCGAACGCGCGGCTGGACTTCAGGACCTCGGCGAGCGGCCGCGGGAGCTGATCGGCGAGGTACTCCTCCATCGCGTCCTGCGGATCGATCGAGATGTGGTCGGCGCCCGCGGCCGTGACCACGTGCTCGACGTCCGCGCGCCGGTGCACCTCGGCGACGACGACCCGCCGTCCCTGCGCGGCCGCGAGCGCGCCGAGCGCCGCGGCGACGGTCGACTTGCCGACGCCGCCCTTGCCGGTGACGAACAGCAGCCGGTGGTCGAGCAGGCCGATCGGCCTACTCCTCGAGGAAGGGGTTCACGGCGCGGACGGTGCCGTACAGGCGGTCGTGCTGGAAGTCCTCGGAGAGCAGCTCGTCCAGGCCATAGCGCTCGGCGTAGGCCCACAGGTGGGCGTCGAACCAAGACAGCCGGTAGGCGGCGGCGCCGCGCAGGGCGAGGCGCACGACCTCGGCGTCGGGGTAGAGGACCTCGAACTGGCTGAGCAGCTCCTCCGCTTCACGGAGCGCATCCTCCGGCTCCAGCAACGGGGGCTCGTCGCCACAGGGCCGGGTCACCGCGGCGACGAACTCGACGATCGCCTGGTGCGGGAGGCGGAGCGAGTCGGACGTCAGGCCGTCCAGCAGCACCGCGTTCGCGGTCCGCTGCTTGTCGGCGGCGTACCGGTGGTCGAACCGGTAGACGAGCACGTTGGTGTCAACGAGCGCGGCCACGCTCGTAGAGCTCGTCGCGCGACCATCCCCGGTCCGCGGGCGAGCTGGCGGCGGGCCGGCGGCCGGCCTGGCGCTGGACCTGGCGCTCGGTGGCGCGCTCGAAGAGCTCGACACGCCGGGCGAGCTGCGCGGCGCGGGTCTCGCGGGCCCGCTGCGGCACGACGCGGATCGCATCGCCGCCGGCCAGCCACTCGAGCTCCTGGCCGGGCTCGATCCCGTACTGGTCGGCGATGGCCTTCGGCACGGTGACCTGGAGCTTGGAGGTGACCTTCGCCATGTCCTTACCGTAGCAAGGATCAGCCCTTACTCCTCGCCGTCCCAGTAGTCGACGGGCTCCACGCGGAACGTGATCGGCCCGATGCCGAGCTTGCCCGAGCGCGGGTAGAAGCACACGTCGCCGGGGTTGCGCTGGCCGTAGGCGAGCAGCTCGAGTCCCTGCTCGCCCGCGCGGAACGTGTGGGCGACGCCGGTGCCCGGGGGCCGCGCGACGACGCTGCCGCGCCGCACCGGCCACTCGGCCGGCCCGTCGCGCTCCTCGAGCACGAGCCAGCCCTCGCCGCCGAGCACGACGAAGAGCTCCTCCTCGACGGTGTGGCAGTGGGCGGGGTGGCTCCAGGCCGACGGCGCGATCCTCACGTGGTTGAGCCCGGTGTGGTGCGAGCCGCCGGCGCGGCCGAGGTCCGTGCGGACCACGTCGGTGCGCCCGCGGCGGCTCGGCCTCCCCTCGACGTCGGTCAGCGCCACGAGCCACGGCGGACGCTCATCCGCGGGATCGACCGGCTCCGCACGCTCCAGCGGCCCGGCCGCCGCCTCGGCCTCGAACGGGTGCGGGCCATCGAGCGGCAGCCAGCGCGTCCCCGCCCACATGACGTTGCAGCGCGGCAGCCAGGTCAGCGACGTGCGCGACCCCTCGCCGAACACGAGCACGTCGAGCGGCCCGCCCAGGAGCGTGTGCGCGCCGTCGCCGACCCGGAACACGATCGCGTCGCCGGCGCTCACCGGGTACGCGCGCCCCTCCCGCCAGACGCAGCCGTGGCCGCCGAGGACGTAGGCGATCTCCTCCTCGTCGGCGTGCACGTGGACGGGCGCGTTGCGTGCGCCGGCCGGCACGCGGAAGCGGCTGCAGCCGATCGCGACGGCGCCGGCGGCCGCGCCGAGGTACTGCCGCGTGCTGCGGATGTCGCCGAACGCGCGCTCGACGGTCTCGACCTCGTCCCAATGCGCGAGCATGCGGAAGGAATAGCGCATCGCCCTGCGAATACCGCGTGCGTATGCGTCCAACGCGACCCAATCGAGGCACGCCGTGAGCTCGAAGGCCAAGGTCATCGCCTTCGCCAACCAGAAGGGCGGCGTGGCGAAGACCACCACCACGCTGAACCTGGCGGCCGCGTTCGCCGAGGAGGGCCACCGCGTGCTCTGCGTGGACATGGACCCGCAGGGCAACCTGACCATGTCCCAGGGCATCGACCCCGACACGCTCGAGAAGTCGATGTTCGACGTGCTCGTCTACGACCTCTCGATCCGCGAGGTCATCCGCAAGCGCGAGATCGACGTCGCCTGCGCGTCGATCGACCTCGCCGGCGCGGAGATCGCGATGTCGACGAAGATCGGTCGCGAGCGCTCGTTGCAGAAGGCGTTCCGGGCGATCGAGGACGACTACGACTTCATCTGCATCGACACGCCGCCGTCGCTCGGGCTGCTCACGATCAACGCCCTGACGGCCGCCGACAAGGTGATCGTCCCCGTGCAGTGCGAGTATCTCTCCATGCGTGGCCTCATCCAGCTGCAGAACACGCTGTCGATGATCCGCGAGAACCTGAATCCCGACGTGGACATCGAGGGCATCCTCCCGACGCTCGTGGACTCGCGCACCATCCACGCCAAGGAGGCGATCGAGATCCTCGAGGAGAACTTCGGCGACCGCGTCTTCGCGTCGCGGATCAAGAAGACCGTGCGCTTCGCCGAGGCGCCCGTCCGGGGGATGTCGGTGCTCAAGTACGATCCCGACGGCATGGCGGCGCAGTCGTACCGCGATCTCGCGAAGGAGGTCCTCTCCAATGGCAAGCGGTAAGCGAGCGAGCATGCGCGAAGGTCCCCTGGCCGCCCTGTTCCGGTCCACTGCCGAGGAGGGCGTCGAGGACGCGCCGCGCGGCGAGCCCGCGGCCGCGCCACAGCCCGAGCCGGTCCGCGAGGTGCCGCGCGCCGAGGTGCCCCACCCGTCGCTCGGCGTTCGCGAGCCCGAGCCGCCGCGCGAGGAGCCGCGCGTCCCGTCGCCGCAGGAGCGGCTGCGCTACGCGTTCTCCTCCGAGATCCCCGCCGACATGATGGAGCGTCCGGGCGAGCCCGAGCCCGTGGAGGACGACCCGTACGCCCGCTCCTACGAGCCGCTGCCCGCCGAGGGCCCGCGCGGCGACGGCGCGCCGGTCCTGCGCGTCATCGGCGTCGGCGGCGCCGGCGTCAACGCGGTCAACCGGATGGTCGAGGCCGAGGTCGAGGGCGTCGAGTTCATCGCGATCAACACCGACCTGCAATCGCTGCAGCAGTCGGCGGCCGACGTCACGCTGCACATCGGGCCCAACATCACGCGCGGCCTCGGCGCGGGCTCCAACCCGGAGCTGGGCCGGCAGGCGGCGATGGACGAGTACGACCGCATCAAGTCGCTGCTCAAGGGCTCCGACATGGTCTTCATCACCGCGGGCGCGGGCGGCGGGACCGGCACCGGCGCGGCGCCGGTCGTGGCGCGCATCGCCCGCGAGCTCGGGGCGCTGACCGTCGGCGTGGTGACCAAGCCGTTCGGCTTCGAGGGCAAGCGCCGGGGCGAGCAGGCCGACACCGGCGTCGAGCTGCTCGGCGCCGAGGTCGACACGCTCATCGTCGTGCCCAACAACCGCTTGCTGTCGGTGCTGGACAAGCAGACGTCGATGATGGACGCGTTCCGCGTGGCCGACGACGTGCTGCGCCAGGGCGTGCAGGGCGTCTCGGATCTCATCACGCTGCCGGGGCTGATCAACCTCGACTTCGCCGACGTGCGCACGATCATGTCCGAGGCCGGCCCGGCGCTGCTGGGCATCGGCATGGGCACGGGCGACAAGCGCGCGCTCGACGCGGCCGAGGCGGCCGTCGCCTCCCCGCTGCTGGAGACGTCGATGGACGGCGCGCGCAAGATCCTGCTGTCGATCATCGGCGGCAAGGACCTGTCGCTGTTCGAGGTCAACGATGCGGCGAAGGCGATCTCCGCCGCCGCCCATCCGGACGCGAACATCATCTTCGGCGCGATGGTCGACGAGAAGCTCGACGACCAGGTGTGGGTGACGGTCGTGGCCACCGGCTACACCGATCAGCCCAAGCGGGCCCGCCTCGAGGAGCCGGCCGGCGAGCCGCGCATCGAGCGCCGCACGCCGCCGCGCGGTGAGCGCGACGAGCGCCCCGCCGGCACCGCCACCCGCCGGACCGGGCTCGGCGTGACCGAGCTCGACGTGCCCGAGTTCGTCCCCCGCCGGTAAGCAGGCCGAGGTGTCCCCATGAGCCGCGGCATCGTCGCCGCCGGCCACCCGCAGACCGCGGAGGCCGGGGCGGCGGTCCTGCGGGCCGGCGGCAACGCCGTCGACGCGGCCGTCGCCGCGATGCTCGCCTCGTGGACGGCGGAGCCGCTGCTGACGGGGCCGGGCGCCGGGGGGTACCTGCTCGTGGCCGGGGCCGGCGAGACGCCGACGCTGCTGGACTTCTTCGTCGCCGCCCCGGGGCGCGGCGCCGAGCCGGCGCGGGCGCCGGCCGCGATGCTCGCCGTCGACGTCAGCTTCGGCGACGCGACCCAGGTCTTCAACGTGGGCCCGGCATCGGTCGGGGCGTACGGCACGCCCGCCGGCGTGTGCGCGGCGATCGAGCGGTGGGGCACGATGGAGCTGGCGGAGCTGTGCGCGCCCGCGGCGGCGCTTGCACGGACCGGCGTCGTGCTCAACGCGCAGCAGGCCTACGTCTTCGCGCTGCTCGACGGGATCCTGCGCTCGACGCCGGAGGCCGCGGCGCTCTTCGCGCCAGCCGGCCGCGTCCTCCTCGAGGGGGAGCGGTTCGCCAGCGAGGAGCTCGCGGCGACGATCGAGCTGCTCGGGAAGGAGGGGGCGGCGCCGTTCTACCGCGGGGCGGTGGCGGCGGCGGTCGTCGACTGGCTGGCGCCGTGCGGCGGCCTGCTGACCCGCGACGACCTCGCCGACTACGAGGCGGTCGCCCGCGAGCCCGTCGCGGCCTCCTACCGCGGCCGCGCCGTGCTGACGAACCCGCCGCCGTCGGCCGGCGGCACGCTGCTGGCCCTGGCCCTGTCGCTGCTGGACCGCACGGACGGACCGCCGAGCGAGCGGGAGCTCGTGGCGGTGATGGAGCGTGTGCAGGCCGAGCGCACGCCGGAGCTCGCGGCGGGCCTCGGCGAGCCGGGCTTCGCGCGGCGCTTCCTCGACTCGCGCCTGGGCTCGACCACGCACATCTCGGTGCTCGACGGCGAGGGGCGCGCGTGCGCGGTGACGTGCACGAACGGCGAGGGCTCCGGCGTGGTCGTGCCCGGCACCGGCATCCACCTCAACAACATCATGGGCGAGGAGGACCTCAACCCGCTCGGGTTCCACGCGTTCCCGCCCGGGCGGCGGATGCCGTCGATGATGGCCCCGACGGTCGTGCTTGGCGCCGACGGCGTGGAGCTGGCCCTCGGCAGCGCCGGCTCCAACCGGATCCGCTCGGCGATCCTGCAGACGATCGTCGGCGTCGTCGACCGCGGGCTGACGGCCGGCGCGGCGGTCGACGCGCCGCGGCTGCACTTCGAGCAGGGCACGGTCTACGCGGAGCCCGGGATCGACCTGGGTGCGCTGACCGCCGCCGGCCGCGCCGTGGCGCCGTTCCGTGCGCCCAACCTGTTCTTCGGCGGCGTGCAGGCCGTCGAGCGCGACCCGCGCACCGGTGCGTCGTCGGGCGCCGGCGACCCGCGCCGCGGTGGCGTGGCGGTCGCGGCGTAGGGGGCCACGAGGGCGTTCGCGCCGCGCATGGGGCACGAACTCCCCTTGCGGGGGCCCGTCATGTCCGGTAGGGATGGCCCGTGACCGCGCCGCTCTACTGGCTTGGACGCCGGTGCGCCCGCCATCGCTGGATCGTGCTCGGCGTCTGGGCGGTCATCTTCCTCGGGGTCGTCGGCTGGGCGCGCGGGGTCGGCTCCGACGTCAGCGACAACCTCACGCTGCCGGGCACCGACAGCCAGCAGGCGACCGACCTGCTCGACCAGCGCTTTCCGTCCCAGGCGAACGGCACGACCCCGCTGACGCTGCAGGCGCCGGCCGGCCACCAGCTCACCGACGCGGCCTACAAGGACCCGATCGACGCGACCGTCAAGGCGTTGCGCGCCGACTCGACCGTCCGTAGCGCCACGAGCCCGCTGTCCAGCGACGGCGCCGACCAGCTGTCCAAGGACAAGACGATCGGCTATGTCGCCATCAACCTGCGCGCCAGCCCGAGCGAGCTGACGACCGACGACGCCGACCGGCTCCTCGACGAGACCCACGAGGCCAGCGCGGCCGGTCTGCAGCCCGCGTTCGGCGGCTACGTCGGCTCCAAGCTGTCCAAGCCCGAGACGGAGATCAGCGAGGTCGTCGGCCTCACGATGGCGGTCATCGTCCTGCTGTTCACGTTCGGGACGGTCGTCGCGATGGGCATGCCGATCGTCACCGCGGTCCTCGGCCTGGCGATCGGGCTGTCGGTCGTGACGCTGCTCGGCCACGTCGTCGAGGTCCCGACGGTCGCGCCGACGCTGGCGACGATGATCGGCCTCGGGGTCGGCATCGACTACGCGCTGTTCATCGTCACCCGCCACCGCGACCAGCTCCACGAGCAGATGGGGATGGAGGAGTCGATCGCGCGCGCGGTCGCGACCTCCGGCGGCGCGGTGGTGTTCGCGGGCTGCACGGTCATCGTCGCGCTGCTGTCGCTCGCCGTCGTCGACATCCCGCTCGTCACGACGCTGGGCTACACCTCGGCGCTGGTCGTCGCGATCGCGGTCGTCGCGGCGATCACCCTGCTGCCGGCGCTGCTCGCCGTGGTGGGGGAGCGCATCGACTGGCTGCGGATCCCCGTCGGCCGGCGACGGCGCCTGACCGACCCGCAGGACGACGCCGACCTGCACGGCTGGCACCGCTGGGGCGCGTTCGTCGCGCACCGGCCGGTGCCGGCGTTCGTCGTGGCCGTCCTCGTGCTCGGCGCGCTCGCCCTCCCGACGCTCGACCTCTACCTCGGCCAGCAGGACGACGGCGCGCTGCCCACCGACACCCAGTCCCGCCAGGCCTACGACGCGATGACCGCCGGCTTCGGCGTCGGCTCCAACGGCCCGTTCCTCATCGCGGTCGACCTGTCGAAGAAGCCGGCGACGGGCGACCCGACCGCCGCGGACCCGCGCCTGCAGACGCTGCGCACGGACCTCGCCAAGACGGACGGCGTCGCCTCGGTCACCCAGCCGCTCGTCAACGACGCCGGCACCGCCGCGGTCATGACCCTGATCGCGACGACCGCACCGTCGGACCGCCAGACGGCCGACCTCGTGACCACCCTGCGCGACGACACGATCCCGACGGCGACGAAGGGCGCCGACATGACCGTCCACGTCGGGGGCACCACGGCGGGCTACGTCGACCTCGCCGACGAGATCTCGTCCAAGCTCCTCATCACGATCGGCGTCGTCATCGCGCTGAGCTTCGTGCTGCTGACGCTCGCGTTCCGCTCACTCGTCATCCCGTTCACCGCCGGGCTCATGAACCTCATCTCGATCGGTGCGGCGTTCGGCGTCGTCACCGCGGTCTTCGAGAAGGGGTGGGGCGCGTCGCTCGTCGGCCTCGACGGCGAGGTGCCGATCGTCAGCTTCGTCCCGCTGATGATGTTCGCGGTCCTCTTCGGCCTGTCGATGGACTACGAGGTCTTCCTCATGAGCCACATGCGTGAGGCCTGGCAGGGGCTCCGCGACAATCGCGCCGCGGTGATCGAGGGGCTCGGCACGACCGGCCGCGTCATCACCTCGGCGGCGCTCATCATGGTGAGCGTCTTCTTCGCCTTCATCCTCAACGGCGACCCGACCGTCAAGCAGTTCGGCGTGGGGATGGGGGTCGCCGTCGCGGTCGACGCGACGCTCGTGCGCTGCCTGCTCGTCCCGGCCGTGATGGTGCTCGTGGGGCGCGCGAACTGGTGGTTCCCGCGCTGGCTGGACCGCGCGCTGCCGAACCTGTCGATCGAGGGCGAGGAGTGGTTCCGCGAGCGCGACGCCGCTCAGGCGGCCGCCGCGCGCGACCGCGCCTCGGCGATCAGCTGACGGAGGATCGACGGCTCCTGCGCGCCGGAGACCGCGACCCGCATCCCCGCGACGAAGAACGGCACGCCGGAGATCCCGATCTCGGCCGCCATCCGCAGGTCCTCGGCGACCGCGTCGGCCCCGTCGCCGCGGTCGAGGGCGTCGGCGTCCAGGCCGGGGACGAGGCGCACGACCGTGTCGCGGTCGCCGATGTCCTCGCCGTGGACGAAGTGGGCGGCGAAGAGCGCCTCGAGCGCGGCCTCGGCGTCGGGCGCGAGCTGGACCGCGCGGTGGGCGAGCAGCGTGTTGGGCGCGCGCCGCTGCAGCTCGAGGTGGAAGTCGAGGCCCTCGCCCGCCGCGACCTCGGTCACGCGGGCGAACATCTCGCGCACGCGCTCGGCGGAGCCGAACTTCGACGTGAAGTACGGCTCGGCGTCGAAGCCCTCGGGCGGCACGTCGGGCTGGAGCTGGAACGCGTGCCAGCGGACCTCCACGGAGCCGGGCGCCTCCTCGACCAGCGCCCGCGCCAGGCGGCGCTTGCCGATGTAGCACCACGGGCACACGAGGTCCGACCAGACGTCGACCGTCACCGTCATCGCAGCTGGACGGTAGCGTCTCGGTCGTGCCCGTCGCCGCGCTCGGTCTCGCCCTCGGCGCGGCCGTGGTGCACGCGTTGTGGAACCTGCTGCTGGCGCGGGCCGGCGATGTGCAGGCGATGGGGGCGGTCGCGCTGGCCGTCAGCGTGGTCACCGTCGCCCCGCTCGCGCTCGCGCTCGGCGGGATGCCCTCGCACGCGGTCCCGTACGTCGTCGCCAGCGCAGTGCTCGAGCTCGTGTACTTCGCGTTGCTGGCGACCGCGTACTCCGTCGGCGAGCTGTCGGTGACCTATCCGCTGGCGCGCGGGCTGGCGCCGGTGCTGCTGGTCGCGGTGGCGGCGATCGCCGGGGTCGGCGGCGCGGTGGCGGCGGTGCAGGTCGTCGGGGTGGTCCTGGTGGCGGTCGGGATCGTCGCGGTGCGGGGGATCCGCGCGCCCGGCGGGCGGCTCGAGCTCGTCCTGGCGGCCGGCGTGGGCTGCTGCATCGCCGGCTACACGCTCGTCGATCGCGCCGGCGTGCGCGACGCGGAGCCGATCACCTACCTGTGGCTCGTCTACGCGCTCATGACGCCGCCCTACGTCGCGGCGGCCTGGCGATTGCGCGGCCCGGGGGCGCTGCGCGCGCAGCTCGGCCCGGCCGCGGTCGTCGCCGGCCTCGGCATGTTCGCCGCCTACGCGCTGGTGCTGGCCGCGCTGCAGCTCAGCAGCGCCGCCGCGGTCGGAGCGGTGCGCGAGACGAGCGTCGTCATCGTCACCGCCTTCGCGGCGGTGGCGCTGCGCGAGCGCGTGGGCGCCGCGCGATGGACCGGTGCCGTCGCCGTGACGGTCGGGATCGTGCTCATCGCCCTGGGATGACAGGATCCCGGGCCCATGGCGCGCCGCGCGATCGCCGTCGTCGTCCTCGCCGCCGGCCTGGCCGGCGCGGCGGCGGGCTGCGGCGGCGAGTCCGCCGACCTCTTCGCGGTCGACCGCGCCGGCGAGGTGCCGGGCGCGCGGCTGCGGATGGTGGTCAACGACGGCGGCACCGTCCGCTGCAACGACGCCAAGGCGGTGCGGATGCCCGACGAGCTGCTCCTCGACGCGCGGGCAATCCAGCGCGACCTCGAGGAGCCGGCGGTCGAGGGGCTGCGCCTGACGCCCGGGCCGCAGTCGGTCCTGCGCTACGACGTCCACACGCCCGACGGTCAGGTCCGCTTCGCCGACGACTCCCGCGGCCGCCCGCCGGTGCTCGACCGCTTGGCGTACTTCGTGCGCCGGGCGGCGAAGGAGGTCTGCGGGCTGGCGCGGTGAGGGGGCGAAGGTCCGGCGTGGTTAGCCTCGTGAGCGCATGACCGATCCCGCGCTCGACGCCCTCCACGCGCTCACCGGCGACCCGGCCGCGAGCTTCCGCGTCCACCAGCGCGAGGCGATCGCCGACCTCGTCGAGGAGCGCGCCCGCGTGCTCTGCGTCCAGCGCACCGGCTGGGGCAAGAGCGCGGTCTACTTCGTCGCCACGCGGCTGCTGCGCGACGCCGGCGCCGGGCCGACCCTCATCGTCTCGCCGCTGCTGGCCCTCATGCGCAACCAGATCGCGGCCGCCCAGCGGCTCGGGCTGCGCGCGCACACGATCAACTCCACCAATCGCGACGAGTGGGACGCCGTGCGCGGCCTCCTCGCCGACGACGCGGTCGACCTGCTCCTCATCAGCCCCGAGCGGCTCAACAACCCGTCGTTCCGCGAGGCGATGCTGCCGTTGTTCGCCGCCCGGGTGGGCCTGCTCGTCATCGACGAGGCCCATTGCGTCTCCGACTGGGGCCACGACTTCCGCCCCGACTACCGGCGGGTGCGCGACATGCTCGCCGCGCTGCCGGCGGGCGTGGCGGTGCTGTGCACGACGGCGACCGCCAACGACCGCGTGGTGGCCGACGTGCTCGAGCAGCTCGACGTCGGATTCGGTCCCACCCGTCCCCAGCTGCGGACGTATCGCGGGCCGCTGGCCCGGCCGTCGCTGCGGCTGGAGGTCGTCGAGCTGCCACGGCCGGCCGAGCGGCTGGCCTGGCTGGTGGCCGCGCTGGCGGAGCTCGAAGGCTCGGGGATCGTCTACACGCTCACCAAGCGCGACGCGACCGCGGTCGCCGAGTTCCTCGCCGCGCACGGGATCGTGGCCGAGGCCTACAGCGGCGAGCAGGCCAACGAGGAGCGCGTCGCGGCCGAGGAGCGGCTGCTGCGCGGCGAGGTGAAGGCGCTGGTCGCGACGAGCGCGCTCGGCATGGGCTACGACAAGCCGGACCTCGGCTTCGTCGTCCACTTCCAGGCGCCGGGGTCGGTCATCGCGTACTACCAGCAGGTCGGTCGCGCGGGCCGCGCCGTCGACCACGCCGACGCGATCCTCCTGCGCGGCGCCGAGGACCGCCGGATCCAGGACTTCTTCATCGAGCAGGCCTTCCCGTCGCGCGACCGTGTCCAGGACGTGCTGCTCCAGCTCGAGGCGGCCGCCCCGGACGGGCTGACCACGCGCGAGCTGACCAGCGTCGTCAACCTCGGCCTGGGCCGGCTGGAGGCGATGCTGAAGGTGCTCGACGTCGAGGGCGCCGTGCGGCGGGCGGGGACGCGTTGGGTGCTCGTCGAGGACCACGGATGGACGTACGACGCCGAGCGCTACCGCGCGGTCACCGAGCTGCGCCGGGCCGAGCAGGCGGCGATGGCGCAGTACGGAGCGAACGGGCGCTGCCTCATGCGGACGCTGCTCGAGCAGCTCGACGACCCCGACCCCGCCGACTGCGGGCGCTGCGCGGCGTGCACTGCGCCGCGCTGGGCGCTGGTGCCCGATCCCGCGCTGGTGCGTGCGGCGGCGTTGCACCTGCGCTCCAAGCCGCTCGTGCTCGACGTCAAGAAGATGGCCCCCGACGCCGAAGGCGCGATGCGCAAGATCCCCGAGCACGTGCGCGTCGGCGAGGGTCGCGCCTTGGCGCGCATCGGCGACGCCGGCTGGTGGCCGGCGATCGCGGCCGGGCTGGAGGCGGGTCGGCTCGACGACGAGACGGTTGCCGGGCTGGCGGAGCTCGTGCGGGCGTGGTCGCCGGGCGCCGACTGGCTGACCTGGGTGCCGTCGCGCGTGCACGGTCGCGCGCTGACCGACGCGGCGGCGCGGCTGGCCCAGGCACTGGGCATCGAGGCCGTCGACGCGATCGAGCGGATCGCCGACGCGCCGCCGCAGCGCGAGATGGCCAACGCGGCCCAACAGGTCGCCAACGTCCGCGGCCGCTTCCGCGTGCGCTCCGAGGCGCTGCCGTCCGGCGGCTGCCTCCTCCTCGACGACCGCCGTCAGTCGGGCTGGACGCTGGCGATGGTCGGAGGCCAGCTGCGGGGCAAGGGCGTCGCGGCGGTGTGGCCGCTGGCGCTGGCGAGCGCGCTGTAGGCGCGAGACGCGAGCGCGGCGGCGTGAGCCGGCGTCCTTGACGCCGTCGGCCGGAGCACATAACCTGACGGCAGAATATCACCCTCGGGGGAGGTGGTGGCCGCGACGAGGAGCTCGTTCGGCGCGGCTCGCTTCGGCCTGCCCACGAGGTCGGCGTGTCGTACTCGAGAGGGGGACCGATGACGGTGGATGCGCGGATCGCGGACGGCCTGGCCCATGCGCGGCGACTCGGCGAGGTGGCCGTGCAGGTGGCGGCCTACCAGGACGGCGAGCTGATCGTGGACGCCTGGACCGGCTGCGCCGATCCGGCCGGGACGGGGCGGCTCGCCGACGGGGACACGCTGTTCACGGCCTTCTCGGTGACCAAGGGCGTCACGGCCACCGCGGTCGCCGTGCTGGTCGAGCGCGGCATCGTCGACTACGACGCGCCGATCGTCACCTACTGGCCCGAGTTCGGGCGCCACGGCAAGGAGCGCACGACCGTGCGCGACGCCCTGTCGCACCGGGCCGGCATCCCGCGCATGCCTGCCGGCGTCACGCCGGAGCAGACGTGCGACTGGGACTTCATGGTCGCCAGCGTCGAGCAGGCCGAGCCGGTCTTCGAGCCGGGCACCACGAACGCGTACCACACGCTGAACTGGGGCTGGCTGATCGGGGAGATCGTGCGCCGCGCCGATCCGCAGCGCCGGCCGTTCGACGTCTTCGTGCGCGAGGAGGTGCTGGCGCCGCTGGGGATCGAGGACCTCTACCTCGGCGTGCCCAGCGAGAAGCTGTGGCGCGTCGCGCCGGTCCTGGTCCCGGGGCCGCCCGTTCCCAGCGAGCCCGAGCTCTACGAGGCCTCGATGCCGATGGCCGTCGTGCCCGGCACCGTGTTCAACCGGACCGACGTGCGCCAGTCGGTCAACCCGGGCGCGGGCGGCATCATGAACGCCCGCTCGGTGGCGCGGCTGTTCGCGATGCTGGCCAACCGCGGCGAGCTCGACGGCGTGCGGCTGCTGTCCGAGGACCTGGTGCTGTCCTGCGCGGAGCCGCGGGCCGACGCCGAGGCGACCGACGAGACGCTCGGCGCGCCCGTGATGGTGGGCCAGCACGGGTACTGGCTCGGCGGACCGCGGTTCGCCTATCCGATCGTCGGGCAGGGGCCCCACGTCCTGTGCAGTCCGGGCGCCGGCGGGTCGATCGCGTGGGCGGATCTCGACACCGGGCTGTCGGCGGCGATCCTCCACAACATGATGCACCCGGCGGAGATGTTCTCGCCGGACCCCGACGTCAACCCGTTCTTCCGGCTGGCCGACGCCATCCGGGCGGTTGCCGCGGATCGCCGCGCCGTCACGGCCTGACAGCCCTCCAAGCAGAAAGGACGAGCAGATGGGACGAGTCGACGGGAAGGTCGCGTTCATCACGGGTGCCGCCGGCGGCATGGGGCGCACGCACGCCCTGCGCCTGGCCGACGAGGGCGCCGACGTCGTCGCGCTGGACATCGCGCGCCAGCTCGACGACATCCCCTACGACATGCCGCGGGGCGACGACCTCGACGAGACGGTCCGGCTGGTGCAGGAGCGCGGCCGCCGCGCACTGGCGCTGCGGGCCGACATCCGCGACTCCGCGGCGATGGAGGCCGCGGTCGCCGAGGCCGTCCAGGCGTTCGGCCGGCTGGACATCGTCGTCGCCAACGCCGGGATCTGGTCGCTGTCGGGCGCGACCTGGGACATCCCGGAGGACCGCTTCGTCGAGATGATCGACGTGAACCTCACCTCGCAGTGGCGGACGGTGCGCCCGTGCATCCCACACATGCTCGCCGCCGGCAACGGCGGGTCGATCATCTTCATCAGCTCGACGAACGGGCTGCGGGCGGTGCACGGCAACGGCCACTACACCGCCGCCAAGCACGGCGTGATCGGACTCATGCGCACGCTCGCGCACGAGCTGGGCGCGGACAACATCCGCGTCAACGCCATCTGCCCGACGGGCGTCAACACGCGGATGCTCGTCAACGACGAGATGTTCAAGCTGTTCCGCCCGGACTTGGAGCATCCGACCTACGAGGACGCCGAGGAGGGGCTGCGGAGCCTGAACCTCCTCCCGGTCGCCACGGTCGAGCCGGTCGACGTCAGCAACGCCGTGCTGTGGCTGTCCAGCGACGAGGCGGCGATGCTCACGGGCGCCGCGATTCCCGTCGACGCCGGCAACCTGGCGAAGTGACCGGCATGCGATCCGCGCGCGGCTGGCTCGCCGCGGCGGCCGTCGGCCTCGCGGTGAGCGCCGCCGCCTGCGGCTCGTCCGACGACGGCGGCGCCACGACGGCCGCCGCCGGCGGCGCGACGACCGCCGCCCCGGACGCCCGGCTGGCCAAGATCAAGGCCGAGGTGGCGGCGCTGGAGCGGCGGCCGACGAGCATCGGTCTCACCGAGCCGGTCAAGGGCGGCATCCCGAAGGCCAAGACGATCGACTACCTCCAGTGCGGCGTGCCCGACTGCGTCGACCTCGGCGAGCACCTCAAGGAGGCGACCGACGCGGTCGGCTGGAAGCTGAACATCGTCGACATCGGGCTGACGCCGGAGACCGTCAAGGCGGGCTGGGAGAAGGCGCTGCGCGATCGGCCCGACGGCGTGATCGCGACCGGCGGCTTCCCGAGCGACATCTTCGACGCCGAGCTGCAGCAGTTCCTGGACGCCGGCACGCCGGTGATCACCATCACCGACGGCAACCCGCCGCCCGGCACGTTCCCGATCTCCGGCCCCGATCGCTTCGAGTTGATCGGTCGCAACGTCGCCAACTGGGTCATCGCCAAGACCGACGGCAAGGCGAAGGTGCTGTTCGCCAACGTCCCCGCGTTCAGCGTGCAGAAGATCATGGAGCAGAGCTTCAAGCGCCACTACGAGGAGAACTGCCCCGGCTGCGAGATGGAGATCTACGACGCGCCGGCCACGGCGATCGGCAAGGACCTCGCCGGCAACATCGCCCAGCGCGTGCAGGCCAACCCGGGGCTGAACTACCTCGTGCTCGGCTTCAACGACATGGCCACCGGCGTGCCCGACGCGGTGCGCGGCGCCGGGGTGGCCGACCTGCCCGCGGTGACGCAGGGCCAGGGCAAGGCCCAGAGCGCCTACGTCAAGGCCGGCGACATGCTGCAGGCGATGTACGCGCTGCCGGCGCCGGAGATGATGTGGCGCTGCGTCGACCTGTTCATCCGCAAGTTCAACGGCGAGTCGACCGAGCAGGACACCGACGGCACGAACTTCCCGAAGTGGTTCATCACGAAGGACACCGTGCCGAGCACCACGCACAACTACCCGGTGGTCGAGGACTACCAGGCGCAGTACAAGGCGCTCTGGGGACTCGACTGAGCGAGGAGCTCAGGCTTGCGCCCGCCGGACCGGCGCGAACGGCAGCAGCGGGTTGCTCTGCCGGGACCGGAAGCGCCAGCCGGCGGGCGTGCGCACGTAGGCGTCGCGGTAGTAGCCGTGGGCGGTGTTCTCCACGCCGGAGCGGGTGATCCCGACCGCCAGGAAGTACGCGGTCCCGCTGGCCGCGTCGCCGTCGAGGTCGATGCGGTGGTTGGAGGTGACGTGCATGAGGTGCGCCATCGCACGGCGCTCGCGCTCGAAGAAGTCGCGGATCGCCGCCCGGCCGTCGTAGCGGCGCAGGCCGACCGGTTCCATGTCGAACCACGCGTCCTCGGTGAACAGCTCGACGAGTGCGTCGACCTGGAAGGTGTCGTTGAGCAGCGCGTAGTCGTGGGTCAGGCGCTCGATCGCGCGGACGTCGTCCATGCCGGCTCCTCCTCGATGTCGTCGGCGATGCGGATCAGCAGGCGACCCAGCGGGCGGCCCTCGAAGAGCTCGACGAACGCCCGCGGCGCCTGCTCCATGCCGTCGAGCACATGCTCGCGGTACGCGATCCGCCCGTCGCGTACGAGCGCGCTCACCTCGTCGGCGAAGGTCTCCAGCAGGTCGGGCCGGTCGCCCTGCGTGAACCCGATCAGGCGCAGGGAGCGCTGGTAGACGAGATGCAGGTTCGTCGGGCCCGGCACGGGCACGTCGGCGTTGTAGGCCGAGACCCCGCCGCAGACGAGGATCCGCCCGGTGCGCCGCATCGCGCCGATCGTGGCCTCGAGCTGCTCGCCGCCGACGTTCTCGAACGCGAGGTGCAGCCCCTCGGGCGCGAGCTCGGCGAGCTGCTCGGCGACCGGGGCGGCGGCGTAGTCGAAGTCCGCGTCGAAGCCGATCTCGCGCAGCCAGGCGCGCTTGGCCGGCGTGCCCGCGCTGCCGATGACGCGTGCGCCCGCGAGCGCCGCGAGCTGCCCCGCGAGGCTCCCGACGGTCCCGGCCGCCGACGAGACGTACACGACCTCGCCGGATCGCGGCTCCCCGAGCCGCGCCATCCCGTACCAGGCGGTGAAGCCGGCCAGGCCGAGGACGCCGAGTGCGGTCGAGACCGGCGCGCGTGCCGGGTCGACGCGCAGCACGCCACGCTCGTCGAGCGTGACGTAGTCGCGCCAGCCGAGGCGGTGGGCGACCCAGTCGCCGGGCGCGAAGCCCGGGTGGCGGGAGTCGACCACCCGGCCGAGCGCGTCGCCGGGCAGCGGGCGGTCGAGCGCGTACGGCTTGCGGTTGCCGGCGCGCGCCGCCGTCATGTAGACCCGCTGGTAGGGATCGACCCCGAGGAGCACGTTGCGGACGAGGAACTGGCCGTCGGCGGGCGCGCGGACCGGGGCCTGCACGATCGCCAGCGAGCGCTCGTCGGGCACGCCCTCGGGCCGGCGCACCAGGCGTACCTCGCGGCCCGTCATCGCGCGAGGAACTCCACGTGGAGCGCGTCGAACGCCTCCGGGCGCTCCCACTGGGGCCAGTGGCCGGCGCCGTCGATCACGACCAGCCGGGCGCCCGGGATCCAACCGGCCAGCAGCTCGCCTTCGGGCAGGTCGCCGGTCGGGTCGTCGGACGTCCAGACGATCAGCGTGGGCGCGCGGATCGCGCCGCACCAGCCGGGCTCCCACGCGTAGCGTGCGCGAACCTCCGGGTCCTGGAGCACGAGCACGTTGCGCATCGCCCGCTCGGCGCCCGGCTGGGTGTAGATCGCGTGGCGGACGGCGACCAGCTCGTCGGTGACCAGGTCGCGCGTCGCGGGCGCGAACAGCCACTCCAGCCGCGCGCGGACCGAGTCCCACGACGCCTCGGTGACGGCCCGCAACGTGGACTCGCGGATCGCCCGCATCGTCTCGGGCTTGCTCGTCACGTTGCCGGGCGTGGTGAGGACGAGCCGGTCGACGCGCTCGGGTCGGTGCGCGGCGAACCACGCGGCGACCCAGCCGCCGAGCGACTCGCCCGACAGGTGCGCGCGCTCGATGCCCAGTGCGTCGAGCAGCTCGGCGAGGTGGCGCTCGTAGGCGTCGAGCGTGTACGGCTCGTCGGGCTTGGCGGTCCAGCCGTGGCCGAGCAGGTCGTAGACGATCACGCGGAAGCGGCGGCTCAGCGACGCCACGTTGCGGGCGTAGGCCTCGGCGTGGCCGCCGGTGCCGTGGAGCAGGACGAGCGCCGGTCCCGTGCCGGCCTCGATGACCCGCGTGCGCACGCCGCCCGCGTCGACGAAGCGCTGCGCGAACGCGGTGTCCATCAGCTGCGGCCAGATCGCGGGGCCGGTGCTCACGCCATCGCCTCGTCCTCGGCCACCAGCGGCGTCGTCTCGTGGAAGCGCTCGGGCGGCGGGGAGCCCCACCAGGAGTGGCCCTGGCGCGCGTAGGCGTCAGGGCTCCAGCGCAGCGGCGGGCGGTCGAGGTCGCGCCAGTAGTCGCCGGTGTAGAGCTCGAGGCGATTGCCGGCAGGGTCGCGCACGTACATCGCCAGCGCGTTGGTCGCGCCGTGGCGGCTGGGACCCCACTCGAGACGATGGGCGGCCCCGGCGTCGCCCAGGAGATCGGCGGCGCGCAGCAGCGCGGCCGGGTCGCTCACCGCGTACGCCACGTGGTGGAAGGCGGGCGCGTCGTGGCGGCCGAGCGCGACGTCGTGCGAGCGCGGCGTGCGCCGCACCCACGCGACCTGAGGGCGGTCCTCCTCGTCGAGCCACAGCTCGGCGGCGCTGAAGCCCAGCGTGCCGACCCAGTACTCCAGCGAGCGCCCGACGTCGGTCACCCGCAGGCTCACGTGGTCCAGGCGCGCCGGCGGAATGCCGCGCGCGGCGCTTCCATCGCGCATCGGCAGGCGCAGCGCGCCGCCGGCGTACGGGTCGATCTCGGCGATCTCGTGGACGAAGGCGATCGCGTGCCCGTCGGGCGTCTGGACGTGCAGCGCCTCGCCGGCGCGCGAGGCGGGCGCGCCGAGGTCGGCATGCCGCGACGCCAGCGCGTCGAGATCGCCGGCGCTTGCCACGCGGAACGTCGAGCGCAGCAGCCCGGCGTGGTCGGCGGCGACGATCGCCAGCGACCAGGCGTCGAACTCCTCGGCGCCGCGCAGCAGGAGACGGCGGTCGTCGGCCTCGTGCACGACGAACCCGAGAAGATCGACGTAGAACGCGCGGGCGGCGGCGAGATCGTCGACGGTGATGGCAACGCGGGCGAGCCGCAGGATCATGGGTGGTCGGTTCCTTGCTTGCGCGGTAAACTGACGCCATATAATCTGATCGCGCAGCCCGACGCAAGGAGAGAGATCACGAATGGGCATTCGTCGCGTAGTCACCGGCCAACGTCCCGACGGCACGTCCGTGTACGTCAGCGACGAGGTCGTCGAGCCGGTCCTGCCGCCGCTGCTCGGGGGCAACGAGGTCTTCCAGCTGTGGGGCTCCGACACGGCGACGGCGCTGCCGACGGACGGCGCCCAGCCCGCCCATCACGGCTTCTTCCCGCCGGCGGACGGCTACCGCGTGCACGTCTTCACGATCCCGCCGCAGTCCTACGTCGCGCCGGAGATCGAGGACTTCGACGCGGCGCTCGCCGAGACCGAGCGCCTCACGCCGGGCATGACCGGCGCGGTCACCGACAACGCCGGCATGCACTTCACCGACACGATCGACCTCCTGTACATGATGGCCGGCGAGGTGCACCTCGAGCTCGACGGCGGCGAGACGAAGATCCTCCGCAAGGGCGACCTCATCATCCAGAACGGGACGAACCACGCCTGGCACAACCGCCATCCCGACGAGAAGGCGGAGATCCTGCTCGTCTTCCTGGGGGCGCGGCGGGGCTAGCGGTCAGCGCGGCGCCGCGCGGCCAGCGCCTGGAACGCCGCGACGACCTCGTCGGTCGAGGCGGTCGGCAGCAGCGCCGCGTCGACGCCGGCCGCGAGCACCTGCGCGCGGTCGGCGGCGGTGACCACCGAGCCGCCGACGAGGACGGGGATCGGCGGCTCGGCCTCGGCGAGCAGCGCCACCAGCTCGGGCGCGTAGTGGAGGAACTCCCATGAGTGGGCGCTGACGCCGACCACGTCGACGTCCTCCTCGATCGCCGTGCGGGCGATCGAGGCCGGGACCTGGAAGCGGCCGGCGTAGACGACCTCCGCACCGGCGTCGCGCAGGAGCCGCGCGACCGCGAGCGCACCGGCCTCGTGCTGGTCGAGGCCCATCACCGTGACGAGCGCCCGCAGACGCGGCGCGATGCTCATCGCGGCCGCTCCAGCCCGCCGAGCGGGTCGAACGGGCGGCCGTGGACCTCGCGCAGGACGCCGATGCACTCGCCCATCGACGCCTGCGCGTCCAGCGCCGCGACGAGCGCGTCCATGACGTTGCGCCCGGCGCGCGCGTCGTCCTCCAGCGCGTCCAGCGCGGCGACGACCGGCGCCCGATCGCGGGCCGCGCGCCAGGCGGCGATCTCCTCGGCGCGCGCGTAGCAGGGCGCGATCCGCTCCTCGCTGATGTCGCGCAGCAGCGTGTCCTCCTCCAGCGGCAGCTCGTGGACGTTGACGCCGACCACCAACCGCCGCCCCTCGTCGACCTCGCGGGCGCGCTCGACCATCGCCTCGGCGAAGATCGCGCGGAAGAAGCCCTGCTCGGCCAGCTCGACGACGTCGCCGAGCCCTTCGATGAACGCCACCCGCGCGAGGATCTGCGCCTCGATCTCGTCGGTCAGCGCCTCGACGTACCAGGAGCCCCCGAGCGGGTCGGCGACGTCGGCGACGCCGGTCTCCAGCGCGACGAGCTGCTGCGTGCGCAGGCCGACGACGTGGGCCTCGCGCGACGGCGTGCGGATCGCCTCGTCGAACGCCGAGATCTCCATGCCGCGCACCCCGGCCAGCGACAGCGTCAGCGCCTGGATCGCGCCGCGGGCGATGTTGTTGGCGATCTGACGCGAGGTCATCGTCGCGCCCGACGTGTGGGCGGCGACGTTGATCGCCCACGAGCGGGGGTCGCGGGCGCCGAACTCCTCGCGCATCATCCGCGCGTAGATCCGCCGGGACGCGCGGATCTTGGCGATCTCGGCGAAGACGTCCATCCGGCAGTTGACGAGCAGCGCGATCCGCGGGGCGAAGCGGTCGATCTCCAGCCCGCGGGCGAGCAACCGGCGGACGACCTCGCGCAGCTCGACGAACCCGAGCGCCATCTCGTCGACGAGGTCCACGCTGCCGTCGGAGATGTAGTAGGTGTCCTCGACGAACGGGTGGAACTTGGGCAGGTGCTGCGCGCAGAACGCGATCGAGTCGGTCGCCAGGCGCAGGTGCAGCTCCACCGGCAGGTTCGACGAGTAGGCGGTGTCCTCGGCGAAGAGCGGCGGCAGGATCGCCGAGCCGCGCAGGACGGCGGGATCGACGCCGTGGGCGCGCGCGGCGAGCAGCAGGCCCGCGACGGCGAAGCCGGCCGGCAGCGAGTGGTCGACGCTGACGCGCTCCAGCGGCACGCCCTCGTAGAGCGCCCGGTAGTCGTCGGCGCGGCAGACCGAGACGCCCTGGTTGCCGATCGCGTGGCGCGCGTAGGGGTGGTCGGCGTCGAGGAACGCCTGGGTCGGCGCGTCGCCGATCACGTCGAGCCCGGTCGCGCCGTGGGCGAGGAGGTGGTGGAACTGAGCGTTGGAGCGTTCGGGCGGACCCTCGCCCGACAGCTCGCGGACGATCGTGTCGGGCGCCTGCCCGGGTTCGCGCCGGCGCGGCGGGCGCGTCCCGCGCGTGTAGGGGTAGACGCCGGGATCGCCGAGGTCGCGTTCGTAGTCCACGCGCACGTCGGCGGGGGTGGCGAACAGCGCGCGGTCGGTCCGCGCGCCGCCGGCGGTCATGCGGCCTTCTCCCGGCGGCGCTGCTGGAAGGCGCGCAGCGCCTCCTGGTGAGCGGGGCCGGCCAGCAGGCGCCGGAACTCCGGCTCCTCGCGCTCGCGCGCGGCGATCACCTCGGGCAGGCGCGCGGCGAGCAGCAGCTGCTTCGTCGCCACGAGCGACTCGACCGGCATCGCCGCGATCTCCGCGCAGGTCGCGCGGGCCGCGGCGGCGAGCTCGTCGTCGGCGACGACCCGCCAGACCAGCCCGCGGCGCGCGGCCTCCTCGGCCGAGAGCCAGGTCCCGGTGAACAGCGCGTGGGCGGCGGCCTGCCGACCCAGCAGCGCGGGCAGCGTGACCGTGCTGCCGGCCTCGGGGACGAGGCCGAGTGAGGCGAACGGCACGCGGAAGCGCGCCGACGCCGCGGCGAGCACGAGGTCGCAGTGGCCCAGCAGCGTGGTCGCGATCCCCACCGCGAGCCCGTTGACCGCGGCGACGAGCGGCTTGGGGAACGCCTGCAGCGTCGCCATGAACGCGTCGTACGGGTCGGGGCCCGCCGTGGCCGGTGCGCCGCCGTCGGCCTGCGGCTCCGCGAGCGCCGAGCCGGAGCTGAACGCCCGCCCGCTGCCGGTGACCGCGACGCAGCGCAGGTCGTCGCGGCCGGCCGCCTCGTCGAGCGCCGCGCGCAGCGCGTCGAACATCGCGCCGTCGAAGGCGTTGAGCGAGTCCGGCCGGTGCAGCGTCAGGCGCCGCACCCCCTCGCGGTCGTCGACGAGGATCGGGGCGGGGTCAGGGGTCATGCGGGCTCCGTGGGTCGGGTTCCAGCGCGCGCAGCGCCCGGTCCCACTCCCGGTCGAGGATCGACCGGACGGTGGCGGCGCGCTCGCGCGCGTCGAGGAGGTCGAAGCGGATCGTCCGAAAGGGGTCGATCCGCTCGCGCAGCAGCCGCAGCTGCTCGGCGGTGGGCTCGGGCGTGACGGGGACGTGCGCCGGGACGGTCAGCGCGAAGCCGGTGTTGGCCACGACCTCGTCGACGGCGACGCCGCGGTGGACGCTCTCGACCGCGAACGGCTCGGCGTCGGCGTGCTTGGCCAGGACCGCGAGCGGCGTGACGATCCGCACGGGCCCCGCGAGCAGCCCGCGGCGCCGGCGCTCCGCGGCGGCGATCGGTCGCCGCCGGCCGGTGGCGAAGTCGACTCGCTCGACCAGCGTGCGCCGGTCGTGGCGCCCGACGTAGGCGACGATCCGCTCGTAGTGCTGGACCACCTCGGGCGCGCCGGCGCCGCCGGGGAGGCGGACCTTCGGACGGTCGGGATCTCCGATCGCCGAGACGTTGAACGCGCCGTCGCCGTCGATCTGCGCCGGGGAGATGCACTCGACCAGGCCGCGGCCGCCGAGGTGGACGGCGCTCGTCGTCTCCAGGAAGCTCCAGCGCGCGCTCGCGCCGCGGTAGGCCGCTGCCTCGACGCCGGTCAGGTTGAGCTCGACCGGCGGCATCCCGACGGCGTTGAAGCCGACCAGCCAGGCGTCGCGCGCGTGGGTGAGCTTGGCGAGCACGTAGGAGGCGTACGCGAGCGGTGTGAACGAGCCCAGGACCGTCACGCCGCTGGCGTCCACCTCGGCGGCGATCCGGCAGACCATCTGCTCCTCGGGGCGCCAGCTCATGCCGCCTCGGCCTGGAGCACCGCGCCGGTGCGCGCCAGCGCGCGCAGGACCCGTTCACGGTCGCGTGCGAGGACGCGCTCGCGATAGGCGGGCTCGTCCTCGCCGGCGAGGGTCGCGAGGTGCTCGCGCCAGCGCGCCGGGTCTGCGCTGGCTTCCACGTGGTCGAGGATCGCCCACGCGTCGAGGCCATAGCGGGGGACGTGCGTCGTGGGATGCGCCCCGAACGGAGCCTCGATCACGGCGTCGACGAGGAATCCGGGGATCCGCGTGCGGTCCGGCGCCGCGGCGATCTCCGCGGGCGCGACGAGCTCCTCGCAGGTCACGACGACGGTGCGGGCGGCGCCCGCCAGCACGGGATCGATCGCGAACGGGCCGTCGTACTGGGCGTTGCCGTGGACGTCGGCGCGCAGCGCGTGGACGATGGCCACGTCGGGCCGCAGCGCGGCGATCGCCAGCAGCGGCTCGCCGCTGAACGGGCAGGCCAGCGCGCGGTAGCGTGCCGGCTGGCGAGCGGGAAGATCCGAGCCGCCGAGATCGCGCATGGGGAGGTACGGGAGGTTGCGCGCGCCGGCCTCCAGCGCCGTGTTGAGCGCGACGCCACTGACCTCGTTGGTGCGGATCCGCCGCTGCTCGACGGCGGCGCGGAAGTGGGGCGGCAGGCCGAACGCCTCCAGCGAGACCATCGAGAACGTGAGCTCGCCGACGAGGCCGGCGCCGATCAGGAGGTCGACGTCGATCGAGGCCATCGTCTCGACCACGTGCAGGTCGCCGACGCCGGCGCGGACGAGCTCGCGCACCGCGGCCATGGGGTGGTTGGAGAGCCAGGCGCCGCCCAGCGCCACGGTGGCCCCGGCGCCGACGAACGCGGGCAGCTCGGCGAGCGCGACGCGCTTGTCCTTCCCCCTGGGGCGCTCGTCAGGCATAATCTGACGGCAGTTTACCAGCGGAGGAGGGCACGACATTGATCCCGCGAGACTGGGGCGACCTGGTGAGCGATCTGGCCGACGCCGCCGCGACGGACTGGATCGCGCTGGAGCACGAGGGGCGGACCGTGACGATCGGCGAGCTCGCGCGCGGGATGCGAGCGGTCGCGGCCGCGCTCGACGACGGCGGTCGGTTCGCGCCGGTCGTCGTGAGCGACCCCGACCCGATCCGCCACACGCTCGCCGTGCTCGGGGCCGTCGTGGCGGGCCGGCCGGCGCTGCTGGTCGACCCGAGCCACCCCGAGGCGCTGCTCGCGGACGCGGCCGCGCGGGCGGGCGCGACCGTGGCGTGCGGACGGGCGGTGGCGGGGCTCGCGCGGTGCGACGTGGACGCGGTCGAGGGCGGCGCCGCGCGCGGGGCGGCGCGTGACGGCGCCGCGGACGTGCGGGGGGTCGCGGGTGGCGGCGGCGGTGCGGTGGGCGTGCGGGGGGTCGCGGGTGGCGGCGGCGGTGCGGCGGCTTCGCGGATCGACGCGATCACGCCGGTCGGGCGACCCGGCCACGCCGTTGGCTCGATCCTGCTGACCTCCGGCTCGACCGGCGCGCCCAAGCTCGTGCTGCGCAGCCGTGAGGCCGACCTCCACGCGGCGCTGTGCCTGCGGCTCGCCGGGCTGCCGATCGGGCCCGATGACCGCCACTGGCTCGCCGTTCCCTACGCCGCGGCGCCGTTCCTCACGCTGGTCATGGGCGCGCTGGCCGCCGGCGCGACCGTCGTCTTCGGCGCCTACGAGCGCGAGCGCGTCGGCGCCTTCCTGGCCGAGCGCGCGATCTCCTCCACCTACCTCGTCCCGACGATGCTGCGGCTCGCCCGGGAGCACGACGGGTTGGCCGGCCCCGGTTGGGACGGACTGCGCGCGCTGCTCACCGGCGGCGAGCGGCTCGACGACGCCACCGCGGCGGTCCTCCTCGACCGGTTCGCCGGCCGCGTCTTCTGCGCCTACGGGATGACCGAGTGCCCGCGCCTGACCCAGGCCAGCTTCGAGGAGCTGGCCGAGCGCCCCGGCACCGTGGGCCGGGTGATCCCGCTGCGCCGGGCGCGGATCGTCGAGCCCGGCACCGAGACGCCGGTCGCGCCCGGGGAGGAGGGCGAAGTGCTCGTCGGCGGGCCCGACCTCTCCCAGGGCTACCTCGGGGAGCCGCCCGCGGGCCGCTGGCACCGCACGGGCGACCTCGGCCGGCTCGACGCCGACGGCTACCTGTACATCACCGGCCGCGCCTCATCGGTGGTCAAGGTCGGCGGCCACCGGGTCTCCACCGAGGACGTCGCGGCGGCGTTGCGCGCCCATCCCGACGTCGCCCAGGCCGCCGTGATCGCGGTCGACGACGACCGCTGGACGACGCGGCTGGAGGCCTTCGTCGTGCTCCGCGACCAGGGTCCCGATGAGGACGTCCTCACCGGCTGGCTGCGCGAGCGCGTGGCCTCCTACCAGGTGCCGCGCAGCCTGCACCTGCTCGACGACCTCCCGGTCGACAGCTCCGGCAAGCTCTCCCTGCAAACCCTGCGCGCGATGGTGACGGCGTGATGCGGCTCTTCCTCTACTGCACCTACGTCCCGGCGAACGAGATCGTCGCCATCGCCGTCGAGGCCGAGGCGCTCGGCTTCGACGGCATCTCGTTCCCCGACCACGTCGTCTACCCGGTCGGGCACGCGTCGCCCTACCCATACACGGCCGACCGCGCGACGCCGTGGGACCAGGACGCCGACTGGCCCGATCCGATGGTCGTCGCCGGGGCGATCGCGTCCGCGACCACGCGCCTGGAGCTCCTCACCGGGATCTTCGTCCTCCCGCTGCGCCACCCGCTGCTCGTCGCCAAGGCGATGGCGACGGCCGACGTGCTCTCCCATGGCCGGATGAACCTCGGCATCGGCGTGGGGTGGATGCGCGAGGAGTTCGACGCGCTGGGCGTCGACTTCGCCGCGCGCGGCCGGCGCACGGACGAGGCGATCGCGGTGATGCGCAAGGTCTGGAGCGGCGAGCCGGTCGAGCACGAGGGCGAGTTCTTCTCGTTCGGGCCGCTCACCGTGCGGCCGCCCGCGACGCGGTCGATCCCGATCTACGTCGGCGGCGCCAGCGAGCCGGCCCTGCGTCGGGCCGCGCGACTCGGCGACGGCTTCCTGCCGCCGGTCTCCACCCAGGAGCGCACCCGCGAGTACGTCGAGCGGGTGGCCGAGGAGCGGGCCGCGTGCGGGCGCGCCGGCCTGCCGTTCGAGGTGATGGGCTCCGCCGTGCAAGCGCGCAGCGCCGACGAGCTCCATGCGATCGGCGCGCTCGGCATCGACGCCGTCCGCGTCGATCCGTTCGCGCTGTACGTGCGGGAGTACGGCGGGCTGTCGCTCGACCAGCGGCGCCGGGCGCTCGAGCGCTACGCCGCCGACGTGATCGAGCCGCTGCGCGCGTGAAGCGCGACGCGGTCCCGACCCCAACGCACACCATGCCCAATGTGCGATAAGGTGCCGTCAGGTTTATCGACTGTGGGAGGAAGAGAGACCTGATGGGCGGGGGCAGGAGAGATGGGTAGCGACGCGCTCGACGCCGTGGTGCTCGGCTCGGTGTACACGCTGTTCGCGCTGGGCCTGACGCTGTCGTGGGGCGTGCTCAACGTCCTGAACCTCGCCCACGGCGCGACGTTCATGTTCAGCGCGTTCTGTGGCTACCTCATCACCCGCGAGAACCCGTTGACGCTGTGGGTCGTGCTGCCGTTCTGCATGGTCGTCGGCGGTCTGATCGCCACGACGCTCGAGGCCGTCGCCTTCCGGCCGATCCGCCGCCGCAACGCCGACGCCACCGACGCGGAGCTGGCCATGCTGATCGCCAGCGTCGGCGCCGGTGCGGTGCTCGTCTCGATCGTCGAGAACCTCACCGACAACGAGCCCAAGACGATCAACGACCAGACCTTCCCGATCAGCACGATCGACGTCCTCGGGCTCGCGATCACGAACATCGAGATCGTCATCGTCGTCGCGGCCGTCGTGCTCAGCGCGGCGCTGGCGTGCTTCGTGCGCTTCACCCAGCCCGGGCGCGCGCTGCGGGCGCTCTCCTTCGACAGCTACACCTGCTCGCTGCTGGGCATCTCGTCCGACCGCCTGGCCGCGATGACGCTGTTCGTCGGCGGCGCGCTGGCCGGCGCGGCGGGCGTCCTGCTGGCGATCTACCAGAACGCGATCTCGCCGGTGATGGGCGATCCGCTGCTCCTCAAGGCGTTCGCGATCATCGTCCTCGGCGGCGTCGGCAGCATCGCGGGGGCCGTGTTCGGCGCCTACCTGCTGGCCGTCGTCGAGACGATCGCGATCGTCAACACGACCGGCACGGTCCGCGATGCGATCGCCTTCGGGCTCATCATCCTGCTGCTGCTCGTCCGTCCGCAGGGCCTGTTCAGCCGCCGGGGGTGGCAGCGCGCATGACGATGGCCACCCTCAGCGCCTGGTTCAGCGAGAACGAGGCGCTCACGCAGAGCGCGCTGGCGTCCTCGATCCTCGCCTTCAGCCTCATGGTCGCGCTGCGCGCCGGGATGTTCTCCTTCGCCGGCGTCGGCTTCTGGGCGATCGGCGGCTACACCGCGGCCAACCTCGTCCAGGACGGCCGCCCGACGCTGCTGGCGATCGCCGCGGCGGTCGTGCTGTCCGCCGGCCTGTCGTTCCTGCTGGCGATCGTCCTCAGCCGGCTGCGCGCGGTGTACATGGCGATGGCGACCTTCGCCTTCGTGATGATCGTCAAGACCGTCGCGCTCAGCTGGGAGGACGTGACCGGCGGCGCCCAGGGCCTCTTCGGAATCCCTTACACGGTCACGACGCTGGGATGCGTCGTCGCGCTGCTGGCCTGCATCGCGGTCGTGATCGCGATCGACCGCGGCCGCAGCGGCCGCGCGCTGGCGGCGATCCGCACCGACGAGGCGCTCGCCGCGGCCAACGGCGTGCCGGTCGTCCGCTACCGGATCGCGATGTTCGTCCTCAGCGGGATGCTCGGCGCGCTGTCGGGGGCCCTCAACGCGATGCTGTTCAGCACGCTGGCGCCCGACCAGGGTGGCTTTCCGCTGATCCTCGACGCGCTGACGATGATCGTCCTGGGCGGCGCGGCGGCCTGGTGGGGTCCGGTCGTCGGCGCGTTCATCGTCGTCTGGCTGCCCGAGATCCTGCGCTTCGCCGGCGACTGGCGCTCGGTCGTCCAGGGCGCGCTCGTCGTGCTCGTGGTGGTCTACGTGCCCGGCGGGATCGTCTCGATCGTCCGCGGCGCACGCCGCCACGGCGGCGACTTCCTGGCCCGCCGGCGCCGCCGCGGCGTCGGGCCGGCGATCCCGACGGAGCAGCGGGGATGACGGCCGTGACCGACGTCTTGACGGTCGACGACGCGAAGGTCTGGTTCGGCGGCGTGCGGGCGGTCGACGGCGTGACGCTGCGGATCGAGCCGGGCAAGCTCTACGGGCTCGTCGGCCCCAACGGCTCGGGCAAGACGACGCTCATCAACGCGATCTCCGGGCAGACCGCGCTGACCGGGGGCCGCATCGCGTTCGCCGGGCGCGACATCGCATCGATCGCGACCGACCGCCTCAGCCGGGCCGGCATCGCGCGGACCTTCCAGGCGATCAAGCTCGTCCCGCGCCTCACCGTCCGCGAGAACGTGCTGCTCGGCGCCGACCGGGTGCAGCGGCCCCGTGGCGCAGCGTCGGGCGCGTCCGGCTGGCGCGCGCGGCGGGCGCTGCGCCGCGCGGCGCAGCACGACGTCGACGAGATCCTCGAGCGGCTCGACCTCGGGCCGCTCGCCCGCCAGCACCCGGAGGGGCTGCCGTACGGCACGCAGCGCCGGGTGGAGATCGCCCGGGCACTCGCCTCGCGCCCGCGGCTGCTGCTGCTCGACGAGCCGATCGCCGGCATGAGCGGCCAGGAGCGCGACGAGATCGCCGCGGTGATCCGGCGCCTGCGCGAGGACGGCCTCACGCAGGTGCTCATCGAGCACGACCTGCAGATGATCCTGCGCAACTGCGACCACCTGTTCGTCCTGAACTTCGGACGCTGCGTCGCCGAGGGGCCGCCGGAGGAGACCGCGCGGCTGCCGATCGTGCAGGAGGCCTATCTGGGGAGGCGCGATGCCGGCGCTTGAGGTCGACGACCTGGCCGTCCGCTACGGCCTGCTCCAGGCGGTGCGCGGCGTGTCGCTGCGGCTGGAGGAGGGCGAGGTGGCCGTCGTGCTCGGCGCCAACGGCGCGGGCAAGTCCTCGACCCTGAACGCGATCTGCGGCGCGGTGAAGCCGGCCGGCGGGCGGATCGCCTTCGACGGCGTCGACATCACCGGCCGCCGCGCCCATCGCGTCGCCCGCGCCGGGCTCGTCCAGGTGCCCGAGGGGCGGCGCATCCTCGCACCCCTGACGGTCGAGGAGAACCTGCTGCTCGGCGGCTACGTCGTGTCGTCCAAGGCACGCCGCGCCCAGCTGCTGGCCGAGGTGTACGCGATGTTCCCGATCTTGCACGAGCGACGCGACGGTCCCGGCGGCCTGCTCAGCGGCGGCGAGCAGCAGATGCTCGCCTTCGGCCGCGCGCTCATGGCTCAGCCGCGCGTGCTCCTGCTCGACGAGCCGTCGATGGGGCTGGCGCCGATCGTCGTCGACCAGATCATGGAGGCCGTCGCCGCCATCGCGCGGCGCGGCATCTCGATCCTCATGGTCGAGCAGAACGCGGCCGCGGCGTTCCGGGTCGCCGCGACCGCCTACGTCCTCCAGCAGGGCGAGGTGGTGGTCGCGGGCCCCGTCGAGGAGGTCCGCGAGAGCCCGCTGGTCGCTCGGGCCTTCCTCGGCACCGAGCTCGCATCCGGCTGATGGTGGTCTGTCCAGAGAGAGGGGAAGGGTCTCGATGAGAAGCATCGCAACGCTCGGCTGCATCGCGCTGGCGGCGCTCGCCGTGGGATGCGGATCGTCCGGCGACGACGGCGGCGGGGGCAAGGACGCCGAGTCGGTGAAGGTCAAGGTGGTGCTGGACAAGACCGGCATCGCCTCGTTCGCCAACCTCGAGATCGAGCGCGGCGTCAAGCTCGCGTTCGACCAGGCCAACGCCACCAAGGCGCTGGGCGACACGAAGATCGACTACACGATCGACGACGGCGGCAGCCAGGTCCGCCAGGCGGTGAACCTCGTCAGCAAGGCCGCGCGGCAGGACAACGCCGCGATCCTCTTCGGCACGCAGAGCGCCGAGTCGCTGGCCATCGCCCCGATCGCCCAGCGCGAGAAGGTCCCGACCGTGCTCGTGGCCTCCGGCGCCGCCGATCCCAACCAGCTGGGCGACCACATCTACCGCGCGACGGCGCCGTCGACGTCGCTGGCCCCGGTGCAGAGCACGTACCTCAAGGACCAGGGCGTCAAGACGGTGGCGATCGTCGACGCCGCCGACAGCCCGGCGTTCAAGACGCTCGCGCACGAGACGTATCCGGAGCTCGCCCAGCAGGACGGCTACGAGATCGTCTCCACGACCGACGTCACGCAGGCCGACACCGAGTTCAACGCCGTCGTCTCCAAGATCGTCCAGCAGCGGCCCGACGCGGTCATCGCGCTGCTCACCGGCGCCCAGTACCTGCCGTTCCTGACGAGCCTGCAGCGGGCCGGCTACGACGGCATCGTGGCCGCGCAGTCCGGCGTCGGCGGCAAGCTCCTGGAGCCGCTGGGGCCGAAGGCCAAGGGCGTCGTGTGGCCGGCGGACTATGCGCCGGGCCGGGCGCATACCCCGGGCGCGGAGGCGTTCACCAAGGCGTTCGACGAGGCCTACGGGCGCGTGGCGACCGGCTACGAGGCCGAGGGCTACGACGCGGCGATGCTGCTGGTCGAGGGTCTCAAGCAGGCCGAGGGCTACGACCGCGAGCAGGTCAACCAGGGCCTGGCCGACGCGGTGGCCGCCGGCGTCGACACCGCGACCGGGAAGCTCACCTTCGAGGGGCGCGACGCGCGGGCGGAGGGCGTCCAGCTCACGTGGGACGGCAGCAAGGAGGTCGCCGTCGAGGACGCGGGTGACGCCGCGCAGTGACCGGTTGGACGGCGAGGTCTCGCTCGCCGTCCGCGACGGCGTCGCGGTGCTCTCGCTGCGGCGGCCCGCGGCGCGCAACGCGCTGCGCCCGGCGATGGTCGACACGCTGCGGGCGACGGTGGACCGGGTGGGGCGCGACTCGGCGGTGCGCTGCCTCGTCCTGCGCGGCGACGGGCCGGCGTTCTGCGCCGGCGGGGACATCCACCACCTCCACGGCCGCGAGGCCGCGGCGATCGTCGCCTACAACCGCGGCGTGCTGGAGGTCGCCGACGCGATCGAGGACCTGCCGTTCCCGTCGATCGCGGCGGTGGGCGGCGCCGCGCTCGGCGGTGGGCTCGAGCTCGCGCTCGCGTGCTCGCTGCGGATCGCCGGCCACGACGCCCGCCTCGGCCTGCCCGAGGTGCGCGGCGGCACGATCCCGGCGGCCGGCGGCCTCGCTCGGCTGCCGTGCCTCGTCGGGCCGGGCGCGGCGGCACGGCTCGTGCTCGTCGGGCGACCGGTGGGCGCGGCCGAGGCGCTGCGGCTGGGCCTGGTCGACGAGATCGCTCCCGCCGGCGCGCTCGACGCCGTCGCGCTCGAGCGGGCGGGCGAGATCGCCGCCGGCGCACCCTTGGCCGTCCGCGCCGCGTGGGCCGCGCTGCGCGAGGGCGGCCGCGAGCAGCGACGCGCGCTCGCGCGTGCGGCCGAGGAGCGCCTCGAGCGGCTCGCTGCGACCGCCGACTTCGCCGAGGGCATGCGGGCGTTCGTCGAGCGTCGCCCGCCGCGCTTCGCGGGGCGCTGACGGTCCGCGCGGGCGCCGCTGCGCCGGGGTGGGATGCATCCACCCCGCATGGCGGTGTCGATGCAACCCACCCCCATCGGCGGTGCGCGTCAGCCGGCGAGGCCGCTGCCGAGCATCCGGCCCATGAGGTCGGCGACGTCCTCGTCGCTGGTCTCGGCGTCCCACCCGAGCACGATCCGCGAGTACGCAGGGCGCTCGAACATCGCGACGATGAGGTCGGCGGTGATCTCGGGATCGACGCCCTTGTCGATGAGGCCGCGCGCTTGCCCGTCGCGGATGACGCCGGTCATCTCCGTGCGCGACTTGCGGTGCAGCGCGATCCACTCGGCGGTGAACTCCGTCGGCGGCTCCATGAGCTCCCACCAGACGCGGAAGATCGGCGCGTACTCGCGGTAGATGTCCAGGTAGCGGATGACGCTGTCGTGGACGACGAGGCGGCCGTCGGGGCCGGCCGGCATCCGCGTCTCGCGGTGCAGCCGCTCGCGCAGGTCGGTCAGCAGGAAGGCGAAGATGTCGCTCTTGTCGGAGAAGTACTGGTAGACGGTGCCGGAGGCGACGCCCGCCTCCTTGGCGATGTCGAGCATCGACGTCTGGTTGAAGCCCTGGCGCCCGAAGACCTCCACGGCCGCGCGCAGCACGCGGTCGCGCGTGCGCTTGCCCCGGGTCGACGCCGGGGCCGGGCGGCCCTCCCGACGCGCGGTCGGCTCGTCGTCGCTCACGTGCGGTACAGCCCTTGGTCGACCAGATGCCCGAGCGCCTTGGCGACGGCCGCGGGATCGCGCTCCTCGATCCAGCCGGCGGCCTCCATGAGCCCGTACTGGGCCACGACGTCGCAGAGCAGCAGCGCGGCGCTGCGCGCCCGCAGCCAGCCGCCCTCGACCTCGCCGAGGTGGGCGGCGATGAGGCCGGCGCACGTGTCGCGCAGCCGCCGCCGCGCCTCGACCTCGGCCGGCTCGATGTGCTGGATCTCGGCCGCCGCACGGATCACGCCGCGGTGCTTGCGGGCGATCCGGATCCACGCCTCGACCTGCTCGGGGAACGACGAGCACTCGGCCAGCGTGGACTGCAGCTCCTCGCCGTAGGCCACGAAGAGGACGTGGAAGAACTCCGCCTTGCTGGCGAAGTGGCGGTAGAAGGCGCCGGTCGTCAGCCCGGTCTGCTCGACGATGTCCGACAGCCGCGAGCCGGTGTAGCCGTGCTCGGCGAAGCACTTCAGGCCAGCGACCATCAGCGCCTCCCGGGTCGGCAGGCCGTCGGTCCCGTCCGCCTGCTGATCCTGGAGCATCTCCGACATGGGTCGCCGCCGCGAACGATAGAGGATCCTGGTGCGGTCACCCACGCGCCAGCTCCCGCGCCAGGACGTTGCGCAGGATCTGGTTCGTGCCGCCGTAGATCTCCTGGATCTTGGCCTCGCGGTAGTAGCGCTCCATGCCGTACTCGACCATGTACGAGTACCCGCCGAGGATCTGCATGCCGTCCAGTGCGCAGCGCGTGCCGGCCTCGGAGGCGGCGATCTTGGCCATCGCCGCCTCGCTGCGGCACGGCAGGCCGGCGTCCAGCCGGGCGGCCGCCGCCTCGGTCAGCAGGCGGGCGCTCTGGAGCTGGATCGCCATGTCGGCGAGCAGGTGGCCGATCGCCTGGTGGTCGATGATCGCGCGCCCGAACTGGCGGCGCTCGCGCGCGTACCGGCGGGCGAGGTCGAACGCGCCCTGGGCGATCCCGAGGCTCTGCGCGGCCGTGTAGACGCGATCGGCGTCGAGCAGGTCGAGGACGATCGCGGCGCCGCCGCCGAGTTCGCCGAGGACCGCGTCGCGCGGCACGCGGACGTCGTCGAGGAAGACCTCGCAGGTGTGGGTGGCCTGCCCGGCGAGCTTGCGCAGCGGTCGGACCGTGACGCCCGGCGCCCGGCGCGGGACGAGCACGAGGCTCAGGGCGTGGCGCGGCGCCGCGTCGGGGTCGGTGCGCGCCAGCACCAGCAGGTGGTCGGCGGCGTCGGCGCCGGTGGTGAAGATCTTCTGGCCGCGCAGCACGAGCGCGTCGCCGTCGACCACGGCCCGGGTCGCCAGCCCCATGAGGTCCGAGCCGGCATCGGGCTCGCTCAGCGCCATGGCGAAGCGCAGCTCGCCGGCGGCCAGGCCGGGGAGGTAGGCGTCGCGCTGCGCGCCGGTGCCGTGGGCGCCGAGCGCCTCGGCGCAGAACAGCGCGGTCGGGATGTACGCGTAGCCCAGGCAGGCGCCGGCGCGCTGGACCTCCTCGGCCACGACGCAGCGCGTGAGGTGATCGGCGGCGCTGCCGCCGTAGGCGGGATCGATCGCGATGCCCCACAGGCCGAGCTCGGCCATCCCGTCGAGGATCTCGGCCGGGTACGTCTCGCTGGCGTCGAGCTGCGCGATGCGGCCGGGCGGCGCCTCGCGCTCGAAGAACGTCCGCAGCGTCTCGCGCACCTGGCGGCGCTCGTCGGCGCCCGTGGCCGCGCTCACCCGCGCGCTCCGGCGGCGACGCGGTCGGCGATGTGCTCGATGCGGGCGCGCGCCGCGTCGACGTCGGGCTCGGTGACGAACAGGAACACGTGGTCGAATCCGGCCTCGCGCATCGCGTGCAGGCCGGCGGCGTCCTCGACGCCGAACCCGCAGACCTCGATCGCCGCCGGGTCGCGCCCGGCCTCGACGGCCGCCTCGCGCATGCGGGCGATCAGGCGGGCGGTGTCGAAGCTGTCGCCCGAGCGCACGAGCGGGATGAAGCCGTCGGCGATGCGGCCGGCGCGGCGGGCGGCGGCCTCGCTGTGGCCGCCGAGGAAGATCGGGACTCCGGCCGGCCGCGACGGGCGCGGAGCGCAGCGCAGCCGCTCGAACGCGATCGAGTCCGAACGGTGGGTCGCCTCCTCCTGCGTCCACAGGGCGCGCATCGCCGCCACGTAGTCCTCTGCCCGCTGCCCGCGCCGCTCCCAGGGCGCGCCGAGTGCGGCGAACTCCTCGCGCAGCCAGCCGATGCCGACGCCGAGCCGCAGCCGGCCGCCGGTCAGCGCATCGAGCGTCGCGGCCTGCTTGGCCAGCAGGATCGGCTCGCGCTGGGGGAGGATCAGGACGCCGGTGCACAGCTGCAGCCGGGTGGTGACGGCGCCGGCCCAGGCCAGCGCGACGAGCGGCTCGGGGAAGGGCGTCGTGTCCCACGGGTAGCGCTGGAACGCGCCGTCCGGCGCGGCGTCCTGGTAGGGGTAGCGCGACGCGTACTGGGCCGGGATCACGACGTGGTCGGGCAGCCACAGGCTGTCGAGCCCGACCTCCTCCGCGTGGCGCGCGCAGGCGGCCAGGAAGTCCGGTGAGGCGATCGGCGCCGACCGCGGCCGGGCTCCTCGCGCCGATTCGATGAGGTACGCACCGACCCGCATCTCCCCCTCCTCCCAAGTCGCTCAGCACGCGGCGTCCTGCCGGCTGGTGCCGGCGGGCTGGTGCTCAGCCCGTTCCGATAAGCCGCCGTCAGGTTACAGCTGAACGGTTGGTTCGCCAAATCTGTGCACGCCGTCACGGATCGCGATAAGCTGACGCCAGATAGTTCATCAACGGGTTCGGTGAACACGGGGAAGACGGTGGGTTTTCTGCAAGAACCCACCGTCAGGTCACGGCGAGATCGGCCATGGGAGGCCGACCGGAGGAGGAGACGATGGAGAAGGTGTTTCGCCTGGTACCGCTGACGCTCGCGACGCTCGCGCTCGCTGCCGCCGGGTGCGGCTCCAGCGACGACGGGTCCTCGACGGGCGACGGCTCGACGAGCGCCGCGGCGACGGCCGCGGCGACCACGACCGCGCCGGCGGAGAGCGCCGCGGGCAGCGATCTCGCGCAGATCAGCCAGCGGCCGACCGAGATCCCGCAGGACAAGCCGCTGGAGGGCGAGTTCCCGACCGGCAAGACGATCGACTACCTGCAGTGCGGCGTGCCGGCCTGCGCGAAGCTCGGCACCTACCTCAAGCAGGCCACCGACGCGGTCGGCTGGAAGCTCAACATCGTCAACCTCGGCGTGACGCCCGAGGACGTCAAGGCGGCCTTCGACAAGGCGGTCCGCGACAAGCCCGACGCCGTGGTGACCACCGGCGGCTTCGACCGCTCGATCTACCGTGCCGAGCTCGAGCAGCTCAAGGCGGCGGGGATCCCGCTCGTCGCGCATTCCGAGGCCACGCCGGCGGCGCCCGACGAGGGGCTGATCGCGGTCGCCTCGGGCCCCAATCGCCACCACGACATCGGCACCGCGTGGGCCGACTGGATCGTCGAGCACACCGGCGACCAGGCCAAGGTGCTGTTCATCGACAGCGGCTTCCCGGTCCAGGGGCTGCAGCTGAAGGCGCTGAAGGAGCGCCTCGCCGAGACGTGCCCGTCGTGCACGCTGGACTCCTACCAGGCCCCGATCGAGTCGATCGGCAAGGACCTGCCGGGCAAGATCGCCCAGCAGCTGCAGTCCAAGCCCGACACGACCGACCTCGTCGTCGGCTTCGGCGACATGGCCATCGGCCTGCCGGCGGCGATGGCCGGCGCGGGGATCCAGCAGCTCCCGATCCTCACGCAGGAGCCGGCCGACACGAACCTCGACGACATGCGCAAGGGCGACCTGACCGTGATGCACAACGGCTCGGGTCCCGAGTCGATGTGGGGGATCGTCGACGTGCTCGCCCGCCAGTTCAACGGCGAGCCGTTCGACGCCGAGCCGGCGCTGCCGCGCTGGCTCATCACGAAGGACACCCTGCCGGAGGGCAAGGACTGGCCGACGGTCGAGGGCTACGAGGCCCAGTACAAGCAGCTGTGGGGGCTCTAGGAGGGGCCGGCGCATGAGCGAGCTGCGCCACGAGACGGCGCCGGGACCCCGCACGGGCGTCCCGGCGCTGACGGTCGAGGGGATCTCCAAGACGTTCCCGGGCCAGCGGGTCCTCGACGGGGTCGACCTGACGATCGAGCCGGGCGAGGTCCACGCGCTGCTGGGCGAGAACGGCTCGGGCAAGTCGACCCTCATCAAGGTCCTGTCGGGCTTCCATCCGCCCGATCCCGGCGGGCGGGTGTTCGTCGGCGAGCGGCCGCTGCCGCTCGGCTCGCCGAGCGAGAGCTTCCGCGCCGGGCTGCGCTTCGTCCACCAGCGCCTGGCGGTCATCCCGCAGCTCAACGCGGTGGAGAACATCGCGCTGGAGGCCGGCTACGCCCGGCGCGGGTTCATCGACTGGGACGAGGCCGGTCGCTACGCGCGCGAGCTGCTGGACCGCTTCGGCATCGAGATGGACCTCTGGCGGCCGCTGGCCGAGTGCCGGCCGGTCGAGCGCAGCGCGGTGGCGATCGCCCGCGCGCTGCGCAGCGACGACGAGCCGATCCCGCTCGTCGTGCTCGACGAGCCCACCTCCTCGCTGCCCGACTCCGAGGTGCGCCAGCTCTTCCGGCTCGTGCGCGAGCTGACCGCCACCGGCGTCGCGGTGCTCTACGTGTCCCACCGCCTGGACGAGATCTTCGAGATCGCCGACCGCGTCTCGGTGCTGCGCGACGGACGCCTGCGCGGGACCGAGCCGGTCGCCGGGCTGACCCGCGAGCGGCTGGTCGAGCTGATCGTGGGGCGGCAGATCGCGCCGACCTACGAGGCCGCCGTGCGCGCCGAACGCGCGACCGGCGACGTGGCGCTGCGCGTCGAAGGGCTCACGGCCGGCCGCTTCGAGGAGCTCTCGCTGACGGTGCGGGCGGGGGAGATCGTCGGCGTCGTCGGGCTGGCCGGGTCGGGGCGCGAGGACCTGGCCCGGGCGCTCGTCGGCGCGGTGCCGGCGGTGGGCAGCGTGGCCGTCGGCGACCGCGTGCTGGCGCCGCCCACGCCGGCGCGCTCGCTGCGCGCCGGGCTCATGCTCGGACTGAGCAACACGCAGGCGGCCAGCGCCCATCCGCCGTTCCACGTCCGCGAGAACCTGACGCTCGCCGCGCTGGGCCGCCACCGCCGCTGGTTCGGCGTCCGCGGCCGCGACGAGCAGGCCGAGGCCGACGCCTGGATCGCGTCGCTGGACATCCGCCCGCCCGAGCCCGAGCGTCCCTACCAGCTGCTCAGCGGCGGCAACCAGCAGAAGGTGATCCTCGGCAAGTGGCTCAACGCCCGGCCGCGGGTGCTCGTCCTCGACGAGCCGACCGCAGGGGTCGACGTCGGCGCGCGCCAGGCGATCTATGACCTCATCGCCGCCGAGGCCGACCGCGGCCTGGCCGTGGTCGTGTGCTCGAGCGACTACGAGGACGTCGTCAGCGTCTGCGACCGCGCCGTCGTGCTGCGCAACGGCCGCATCGGGCAGCACGTCGCGCGCGACGAGCTGAGCGAGCACGCGCTGCTGCTCGCGGCGACCGGCGGCGACGACCGCGCACCCAACCACGAGACGGAGGCCTAGGCATGTCCAGCCGGACCACGTCGCGCCGGCGGCCGCTGAAGAGCCTGCTGTCGGTGCGCAACATCGGCGCCATCTACGTGTGGCTGGGGATCGTCGTGCTGTTCTCGCTGCTGGCGCCGGACACGTTCCCCACGGCGCAGACCGCGAAGGCGATCCTCAACCAGTACTCGATCACCGGCATCGTCGCGCTCAGCCTCATCGTGCCGCTGGCCGCCGGCTACTACGACCTCTCGATCGGCTACACGCTCGGCCTGTCGGGCATCATCGCGGCCTACCTGCTGGCCGAGACGGGCCTGAGCCCGGTCGCCGTCGGCGTGCTGACGATGCTCGCCTGCGCGGGCATCGGGCTCATCAACGCGTTCATCGTCATCGTGCTGCGCGTCGACTCGTTCATCGGCACGCTCGGCTCGGGGGCGATCATCGCGGCGATCACGCTGGCGGTCTCCAAGGACCAGACGATCACCGGGCGCATCGGCGAGTCGTTCTCCGATCTCGCCTCGACGTCGATCGGCGGCATCACGCTGCCGGTCTTCTACCTGGTCGCGCTCGTGCTGGCGCTCGCGTGGTGGCTGGAGCGCACCCAGATGGGCCGCCACTTCTACGCGATGGGCTTCGAGCGCGAGGCGGCGCGGCTGTCGGGCGTCAAGGTCGCCAAGCTCGGCGCGATCGCCTTCGTGACCTCTGCGGTCCTCGCCGGCTTCGCGGGCATGGTCCTTGCCGCACGCGTCTCGTCGGGCTCGCCGACGGCCGGCCCGGCCTACCTCATCCCGGCGTTCTCCGCCGCCTTCCTCGGCGCGACGCAGTTCCGCCAGGGCCGATTCAACCCGTGGGGGACGGTCGTCGCCGTGCTGCTGCTGGGCACCGGCAACGTCGGGCTCCTGCTCGCCGGCGGCCCCAACTGGACGCCCCAGCTCTTCGAGGGGGTCGTGCTGATCGCGGCCGTGGCCCTGACCGGCCTCGGCGCGGGCACGCTGCGCGACCGCATCGCGCTGTGGCGCGCGCGCCGCAACCCACCCGCAGGTCCGGCGCCCCTGTCGCCGGTGATCACCCAGGAGTCGACTGAATGAGACGCAGCATCTTCGAGCCCGAGCACGACGACTTCCGCGCGTCGGTGCGGGCGTTCCTCGAGCGCGAGGGCGTCCCGCACCGCGAGGCGTGGGAGGAGGCGGGGGTCGTCGACCGGTCGTTCTGGAAGGCCGCGGCCGAGCTGGGGTTCGTCGGGTTCGAGGTGCCCGAGGCCTACGGCGGCCTCGGCCTCGACGACTTCCGCTTCAACGCGGTGGTCGTCGAGGAGTCGGCGGCGCTCGGCCTGCCGACCGACAACTTCATGCTCCAGAACGACGTCCTCACGCCGTACCTGACCGAGCTGACGACCGCGGAGCAGCGCGAGCGCTGGCTGCCGCGGTTCGCGGCCGGCGACCTCATCGCCGCGATCGCGATGACCGAGCCCGGCGCCGGCTCGGATCTGCGCGGCATGACCACCCATGCGCGGGCGGACGGCGACGGCTTCGTGTTGAACGGCTCCAAGACGTTCATCTCATGCGGGATCCAGGCCGACCTGGTGATCGTGGCCGCCCGCACCGGCGCGGTCGGCGATCGCAACGCCTTCAGCCTCCTGGCCGTCGAGGCGGACGCGCCGGGGTTCGAGCGGGGGCGCAAGCTCGAGAAGGTCGGCCGCTGGGCGTCGGACACCGCCGAGCTGTACTTCCACGACGTCCGCGTGCCGCGCGAGAACCTCGTCGGCACCGAGGGGCGGGGGCTCGCGCACCTCATGCGCAACCTCGCGCGCGAGCGGCTGGCGGTCGCCGTCGGCGCGGTCGCCGCGGCCGAGTTCGCCCTGGAGCTGACGCTCGGCTACGCGAAGGACCGCCACGCGTTCGGCCAGCCGATCGGGTCCTTCCAGGTCAACCGGCACGCGCTCGCCGAGCTGGCGACGAAGGTCGCGGCCGCGCGCGTGTACCTCGACCAGGCGATCGTCGCCCAGAACGCGCGGTCGCTCGGGGCGGCCGAGGCGGCGGGGCTGAAGGCGTGGACGACCGACGTCCAGTGGGAGGTCGTCGACCGCTGCCTGCAGGTGCACGGCGGCTACGGCTACATGAACGAGTACGAGATCGCGCGCCAGTGGCGGGACGCCCGGGTGCAGCGGATCTACGGCGGCGCGAACGAGATCATGTGGGAGATCGTCGGCCGCGAGCTGGGGCTGTGAGCGCCGGGCCGGCACCGCTGTGGGAGCCGCTGGCGGTCGGTCCGGCGACGCTGCCCAACCGGGTCTTCGTGTCCGCGCACCAGACCGGGTACGCGGCCGAGGCGGGCGGGCTGGTCGGCGAGCGCTACGTCGCGTACCTGGCCGAGCGCGCCCGCGGCGGCGCCGGCCTGCTCGTCACCGAGGTCGCGGCGATCCACCGCAGCCCGCGCCGGCTGAGCGCCGGGCGGCCGGAGATCGTGGCGGGCTGGCGCCGGCTGGGGGAGGCGGTGCGCGAGCACGGCAGCCGCCTGTTCGTCCAGCTGTGGCACCCTGGCGCCCACGAGGTGGCCGACGCGGACCTGGACGATCCCCGCGCCGCGCTGGCGCCGTCGGCCGAGCCGTCGGTCTTCACCGGCCGCACGCCGCGCGCGATGGACGCCGAGGACATCCGGTCGACGATCGCCGCCTATGCGCGCGCGGCGGCGCTGGCGCGGGAGGGCGGGGTCGACGGGATCGAGCTGCACGCCGGCCACGGGTACCTGCCGTGCCAGTTCCTCTCGCCGCTGACCAACCGGCGCACGGACGGCTACGGCGGCAGCACGGCCAACCGCTGCCGCTTCGTGCTCGAGCTCGCGGAGGCGGTGCGGGCGGCGTGCGGGCCCGGGCTGGCGCTGGGCGTCCGGCTCAGCTTCGACGAGTTCGTCGGGGACGCCGGGCTGACGCCGGACGAGTCCGAGCGGATCGTCGCGGAGCTGCACGGCGCGGGGGTGCTGGACTTCTTCGACGTCAGCGGTGGCAACTACCACTCGATGCACCGGATGATCCCGCCGGCGGTGGCGGGGCTCGACGGGCATCTCGCTTCCCACGCGGCGCGCGCGAAGGCCGTCGTCGGCGATGGCGCGGCCGTGTTCGTCGCGTCGGGCGTGCGCACGGTGGCGCGGGCGGCGGCGATCGTCGCGGCGGGCCAGGCCGACGCGGTCGGCATGACGCGCGCGCATCTCGCCGATCCGGCGCTGGTGGCCAAGGCGCGGGCGGGGCGCGCGGACGAGATCCGCCTCTGCGTGGGCGCCAACCAGGGCTGCCTGCGGCGGCTGTACCGCCACGGCACGATCACCTGCACCGCCAATCCGGCGGCGGGCCGGGAGCGGCGGCTGGGCGCGGCGACGCTGGGCCGCGCCGCGCGGCGCCAGCGCGTGGTGGTCGTGGGCGGCGGGCCGGCCGGGCTCCAGGCGGCGGAGACCGCGGCGCGCCGGGGGCACGAAGTCGTCCTGCTGGAGCGCGAGGCGGAGCTGGGCGGGCAGCTCCTGGTCGCCGGCCGGCTGCCGCGGCGCGACGGGTGGCTGGAGCTGGCGCGGTCGCTCGCGGCGTCGGTGCGGCGGTTGGGCGTGGACGTGCGGGTGGGGGTCGCGGCGGATGTCGCGACCGTCGCCGCGCTGAGCCCGGACCGCGTCGTGGTGGCGACCGGCTCGCGGTTCGTGTGCGACGGACGGTCGCTCGCAGCGCCGCAGGCGGGACCGCTCGCAGGCCTGGCGTCGCTCGCCGCTCGCGACGTCGCCGGTTCGATCGACGCGACGGCGGGCGGTGCCGCGGCCGCTCGGTCGGGCGATGCGACGGCGGGCGGCGCCGCGGCCGCTCGGTCGGGCGATGCGACGGCGGGCGGCGCCGCGGCCGCCGGTTCACTCGATGCCGGCGACGCGGCCGGGGCCGCGACGGGAGCGCTCGACGTCCTCGATCCCGCGCAGGCCGTCGCCGACCCCGAGCGCTGCGGCGCGCGGGTCGTCATCGCCGACGACGTGGGCGACCACCTGCCGCTCGGGCTGGCGCTGCTGCTGGCGCAGCGCGGGCGCGCGGTCGAGGTGGTCTCGCGGACCGCGTTCGCCGGGGCCGGGGCGGGGCTCGACCAGACCGGGGACCTCCCGTGGCTGCTGCCGGCGCTCGCCGGGGCCGGCGTCCGTGTCACCGCGCAGGCGCTCGTGACCCGCGCGCGGCCCGGCGGCGTCGACGTCCGCCCCGCTTGGGGCGGATCGCCGCGCGCCGTCGCCGCCGACACGCTCGTCCTCAACGCGCGTCGCCTCGCCGACGACGGCCTCGCCGACGAGCTGCTCGCGGCCGGGCTGGACCCGGTGCGCATCGGCGACTGCCTCGCCCCGCGCGAGGTCGACGACGCGATGGCGGAGGGCATGCGCTGTGGCGCGGAGCTGTGAGGTGGAAGGCCGCGAACCGGGCGGTTGCGTGGCCGGAGCCTGTCCGATAATGTGCCGTCAGGTTACTGGCATGACCAGCCGCCCCGGAAGGAGAGTTGCGAGATGATCGAAGTGGGCATCTTCGATGGTGGGTCCTCGGACCTGTCGTTCAAGAAGACGGCCTCCGGCGTGCGCGTGGTCGACGCCACGCTCGAGGAGATCCACGAGTCGGCCAAGCGGCTGCAGGCGGCACAGGTCCGCCGCGCCGTCCTGGCCGATCGGATGGGCTACGACTACTACTGGCTCACGGAGCACCACTTCGGCACCGAGGGCGCCGAGCTGAGCACCAACCCGCTCCAGATCGAGACCGCGATCGCCGCGCTCACGCGCCGGATCCGCCTCGGGCAGCTCGCCAACATCGTCGCCTTCCACCACCCGCTGCGCCTGGCCGAGCAGATCGCGATCCTCGACAACCTCAGCGGCGGCCGGGTCGAGGTCGGTCTCGGGCGCGGCTACCAGGGACGCGAGGCCGAGACGTTCGGCTACGCCTACGGCTCGACGATCCAGGACCAGGAGCGCAACCGCTCCTTCCACGCCGAGGCCTACGAGATCCTCGTCAAGGCGTGGACGCAGGCGTCGTTCTCCCATCACGGCGAGTTCTTCTCGATCCCGCCGACGTGGACGAAGTGGAACCACGCGCAGACGATCGCCTACTTCTCCGAGGAGGGACGCGGGCCGGACCTCGACGAGGTCTTCCGCATCGGCCCGCCCGACCAGTACTCCAGCGGCCCGCCGATCAGCGCGAGCACCACCACGATGCGCCAGCTGTCGGTGCTGCCGCAGCCGTACCAGAGCCCGCACCCGCCGCTGTGGGAGCCGCTCAACAGCGAGCGGACGATCCGCTGGGCCGCCTCCAAGGGCCTCAACGGCAACTTCATCTTCGAGACCGACCAGGCGCTCAAGCCGAAGATCGAGGTCTACATGCAGCAGGCCGAGGCGAGCGGCTGGCCCGACTACCTCGGTCGCGGCGCGTTCAAGTACGGGTGGGACGCCGAGAAGCACCGCGGCGTCAGCTCCGGGCGGATCGTCCACATCGAGGACCCGTCGCTGAGCAAGGCGAACGTCGACTACGCCGGCGAGTCGCAGATGTTCCAGTGGGACTTCTACAAGCCGTTCGGCTTCGCCGCGATCCTCGCCAACCCGGGCGAGAAGCCCGACATGAACCTCGAGCTGACGCCGCAGCTGCTGCGCGACAAGGGCGTCATGCTGCACGGCTCCAAGCAGCAGGTGCTCGAGGGCCTGATGCGCCTGAAGGAGTACGCCTACGGCGACTCGGACTTCATCACGAACATCTGGTTCGAGTCCGGCGGCCTCGGCCACGAGGCGGTCGAGGAGCAGATCCAGTTCTTCGGCGAGGAGATCCTCCCCGAGCTGCGCCGCGAGTGCGGCGGTGCGCCCGAGCGCCCGGAGAGCACGGTGCAGCTCGTGCCCGACGCGCTCGCCGGCGAGGCCGCGGCCGCCTGACGCACCCGCCGCGGCGGCGCCCGGTGCGCCGCCGCGGCGCCGTCGCGGCGTGCGGCGCCTACGCCAGCCGCGCCCACGCGGCGCGCAGCTCGCGCCGCAGCAGCTTGCCGGTCGCGGTCCGCGGGACCTCGTCGGCGAAGCGGATCGCCTTGGGGACCTTGTAGCCCGCCAAGCTCGCCCGACAGTGCTCGCGCAGCGCATCCTCGGAGATCGCGGCGCGATCCCGCACCACGACCACGGCGACCACCGCCTCGCCCCAGTGCTCGTCGGGGACGCCGATGACCGCCGCCTCGAGCACCTCCGGGTGCGCGCCGAGCACGTGCTCGACCTCGCTGGGGTACACGTTCTCGCCGCCGGTGACGATCTTGTCGTTGCGGCGATCGACGAGGTACAGGTACCCGGCGGCGTCGCGGTAGCCGAGGTCGCCGGTGTGCATCCAGCCGTCGCGCAACGCGTCGGCGGTCGCCTCCGGGTTGTCCCAGTAGCCGCTCATGACGTTCGGCCCGCGCGCGACGATCTCGCCGACGACGCCCGGCCCGACCTCCGCGCCGGCGTCGTCGACCACCCGCGCGGTCATGCCCGCGCTCGCGCGGCCGACCGACGCCAGCAGCTCCGGCGCGCCGACCGGGTCGTGCTCGGCGGGCGACAGCATGCAGATGCCCATCGCCTCGGTCGACCCGTAGCCGTTGACGAGCTCGCAGCCCCAGTGCTCGATGACCCGCCGCGCCAGCTCGGGCGGCATCGGGGCGGCACCGTAGAGCACGCGCCGCAGCCGCGTCGGCCGCACGTCCGGCGCGCGCTCGAGGATCGCGTGGATCATCGCCGGCACGAGCTGGGCGTGGGTGAACGCGCCGTCGCGCAGCAGCTCGACGAACGCGTCGACCTCGAACTTGCGCAGCTGGCGCGTCGTCGCGCCGAGGTAGGTGAAGGAGAAGCCGACCGTGTGGCCGATGTGGAAGAGCGGGGTGGAGGCCAGGAACGTCGCGTCGGCGTGGGAGCCGATCTCATGGCCCATGGCGACGGTCGTGGCGTGCAGCGCCGCGTTCGACAGCATCACGCCCTTCGGGCGGCCCGTCGTCCCGCTCGTGTAGCTCATGAGGCCGATCGCGTCGCCGGGCAGGCTCGGCGGCACCGGGGCCGGCGCGGCCGTGCCGAGCGCCGCCTCGTACTCGGCGCCGAGGCGCAGCACCGCCGGCGCCGGCAGGTCGCGGGCGAGCTCCTCGAGCCCGGGGCCGAGCACGAGCAAGTCCGGCCGGCAGTCGTCGAGGATCGCCGCCAGCTCGGCCGCGGCGAGCCGGTAGTTCAGCGGCACGAGGATCGCGCCGGCGCGCTGGGTGCCGACGCGCAGCTCGACGAACTCGGGCTCGTTGAACGACAGCAGCGCGACCCGGGCGCCCGGCCCGACGCCGCGCGCCGCGAGGTGGCCGGCCAGGCGCGCGGCGCGGTCGTCGACCTGCGCGAAGGTCAGCGCCCGGTCGTCGACCACCACGCAGGTCCGCTCGGGATGGCGGCGCACCCCGAGGCCGAGCAGGTCGGGCACCTCGGTCATGACGTCCTAGTCGGCGCTCCCGGCGCCGGTGCCGACGCCGACCGCCGCCGCGGCGCGCTCCCACTCCTGCGCGAGCACCTGCTCGAGGTAGTCGAGCCGCTCGGCGCCCGACAGGAAGTCGAACCGCGCGGTGCCCAGCGGGTCGATGCGCGTGCGCAGCAGCTGGACCTGCTCGGCGGTGGGCTCGGCGGTGACCGGCACCGTCGTCGGCACGTCGAGCGCGAAGCCCGTCTGCGCGACGACCTGGTCGACGTCGACGCCCGGATGGACCGACTCGACCGTGAACGGGCGCTCGTCGTCGTCCTTGCGCAGCACCGCCAGCGGGGTGACGATCAGCACGGGTCCGGGGAGCAGATCGCGCGCCGTGCGGGCCTCCGGGCCGACCGGCGTGCGCATCCCGGTCGCCACGTCGACGCGCTCGACGAGCGTGCGCGCGTCGTGGCGCGCGAAGTAGGCGACGACCTTGCGGTAGTTCTGGATCACCTCGGGCGCGCCGGCGCCGCCGGGCAGGCGCACCTTCGGCGCGTCGTAGTCGCCGATCGCCGACAGGTTGATCGCGCCGCGTCCGTCCATCTGCGCCGAGGAGACGCATTCCAGCAGGCCGCGGGTGCCGAGGTGGACCAGGTGGCCGTTGGGGGTGAACGACGTCCGCGCGAGCGCGCCCTTGTAGGCGGCCGCCTCGGTGCCGGTGAAGCTGAGCTGCACGGGCGGCATGCCGACGGCGTTGTAGCCGATGAGCCACGCGTCGCGTGCGTGGGTGAGCTTGCCGAGCATGTACGCCGCGTAGGCCAGCGGCGTGAACGAGCCGAGGATCGTGATCTCCTCGCGCTCGTCGGACATCTCCGCCGCGATGCGGCAGATCATCAGCTCGTGGATCTCGTAGTCGGCCATGTCAGTCGGTCTCCAGCACGATCGCCTCGGTCGCCAGCGCCTCGAGGACGCGTCCCCGGTCGCCGCCGAGCACGCGGGCGAGGTAGTCGTCCTCGGTCTCGGCGCGCAGCTCCTCGACGAGCCGCTCGAAGGCCGCCTCGCCCTCCATCGAGACCCGCTGGTAGGCGAGGATCGACCACGCGTCGGAGGCGTAGCGCGGGACGTGCGAGCAGGGGTGGGCGCCGAAGGGGGCGTGCACGACGGCGTCGACGAGGAAGCCGGGGATCTGCGTGTTGGCCGGGTTGGCGGCGATCTCGTCGCTGGAGACGAGCTCCTCGCAGGTCACGATGACGCGGTGCGCGGCGCGCGCGAGCTCCGGGTCCTGGCTCATCGTCCCGTCGAATTGCGCGTTGCCGGCAGCGTCGCAGCGGGTCGCGTGGACGATCGCGACGTCGGGGCGGATCGCGCGGACCGCCATGACCTCCTCGTCGCCGAACGGCGAGCGCACCGTCCCGTAGACGTCGGGGTGGCGGGCGACGAGGTCGGACCCGATCGGCCCGCGCAGCGGCAGGAACGGCACGCTGCGCCCGCCCGCCTCCAGCGCCACCTGCAGCGACAGCGCGGTGATCTCCGTGATCGGCAGGCGCCCCGACTGGACCCAGCGGCGCAGGTTCAGCGACAGGCCCATCGCCTCGAGCGTGACCATCGAGAAGGTCAGATGGCGCAGCGCGCCAGCGCCGATCAGCAGGTCGACGTCGACGGAGCCGAGCAGCGCGATCGCGTGGAGGTCGTCGCGCCGGGCGCGGACGAGCTCGCGGACCGCGGCCATGGGGTGGTTGGCGAACCAGCCGCCGCCGAGGGCGACGGACGCTCCCGGCGGCACGAGGCCCGGGAGCTCGGAGAGCGGCGTGCGTTTATCCATCACTATTCTGACGCCAGATTATCATGGCCTTGGACGGAGGAGGAGCGGATGACGGCAGACGACGCAGGGTGCGAGGCGGCCGTGCTGGGCGGGGCGGCGCGCTTCGACCACGTGGCACACGCGGCCCCGCGGATCCGCGATCTGCTGCCCATGTACACGCAGCTGCTCGGCGGGGAGCTGTGCAGCGGAGGCGACAACCCGCGCGTCGGCTACCGGGCGGTCCAGCTCGCCTTCCCGGGCGGGCGCAAGCTCGAGCTGATGGAGCCGACCGCGGGCTCCGCGTTCTTCGACCGCTTCTTCGCGCGCCACCCCGCGGGCGGTCTGCACCACGTCACCTTCCGCGTCGACGACGTCCGTCACGTCGTCGCGCGCGCCCGGGCGGCAGGCTATGCCGTCGTGGGCGAGCACTACGAGGACGAGCGCTGGCAGGAGGCCTTCCTGCATCCCCGCGCCGCGCACGGCGTGCTCGTCCAGGTCGTGCAGGCGTGGCCGGACTACCCGCCGCCGCTGTCGGCCGCCGCCTTCGACGCCCTGCTCGGTCCCATCTGATCCTCGAGGAGCCCCCATGTCCGACCTCGTCCTCTACGACCACCCGGTCTCGTCCAACGCCCTCAAGGTGCGCTTCCTGGCCGCCGAGCTCGGGCTCGCGCTCGAACGGCGCACGGTCCCGATCGAGCGCCCGCGTCCCGACTGGTACGCCGACCTCAACCCGCTGGCCGGCATCCCCACGCTCGTCGACGGGGACCTGGTGCTCGCGGAGTCGCAGGCGATCCTGCGCTACCTCGCCGCGCGCGAGCGCCGCGACGATCTCTACCCGACCGACCCGCGCGAGCGCGCCGCCGTCGACGAGTTCCTCGACCGCTTCACCACGCGGCTGCGCCCGGCGCTCTTCCGCCACGAGGCGGTGGCCCTGGGGTACGCGCCGGCGGGCGGGTTCGGCTCGGTCGCGCCCGACCCCGAGGCGGCCGCGCGCGTCGCCGGCGAGATCGCCGGCGACCTCGACCTGCTGGAGCGCGTGGTGGGCGACGGCCACGTCGTGCTCGGGCGCTTCACGATCGCCGACTGCGCGCTGGCGCCGGTGCTCTTTCGCACCACGAAGTCCGGCCTGGCGCTCGACGCGCAGCCGCGGCTGGCGCGGCTGCGCGAGGCGCTGCTGGCCCGTCCGGCCTGGGCGGCGGCCGAGCCCGTGACGTGAGCGCGGCCGCGCCGCCGCGGCGGCCGCCGACGCGCGGCACGGCGCCGGTCACGTGAGGCGAGCACAGTCGCCACGCGGCGTCGACGCGCGGCGGCGCCGGTCACGTGAGACGGGCTACATCGCCACGCCGCCGTCGACGCGCAGCACCGCGCCGGTGACGTAGCCCGCCTCCTCCGACGCCAGGAACGTGACGGCGGCGCAGATCTCCTGCGGCGCGGCGAAGCGGCCGAGCGGGATCTGCGCGGCGATCTGCGCGCGCTTGTCCTCGGGGATCGACGCGATCATCCGCGTGTCCGCGTTGGGCGAGATCGCGTTGACGGTGACGCCGAAGCGCGCGAGCTCCTTGGCGGCCGTCTTCGTGAAGCCGATGATCCCCGCCTTGGCCGCGGCGTAGGCCGACTGGCCGGCGTTGCCGCGCAGGCCGGTGTACGAGGTGACGTTGATCACCCGGCCGTAGCCCTGCTCGCGGAAGTGGGGCGTGCAGGCCCGCGTGAAGCGAAACGTCCCCCCGAGGTGGACGCCGAGCACGGCGTCCCAGTCCTCGTCGTCGAGCTTCCACAGGACGCGGTCGCGCAGGATGCCGGCGTTGTTGACGACGACGTCGACGCGACCGGTGTCGGCGACGGCCCGGGCGACGACCTGCTCGACCTCGGTCGTGCGGGCGACGTCGGCGGCCACCGGCGTGCCGCCGACCGCGGTCGCGGTGGCCTGCAGGACGTCCTCGTCGACGTCGACCAGGTAGACGGCGGCGCCGGCCTGCGCGAAGGCGGCGGCCAGCGCCTCGCCGATGCCGCGTCCGGCGCCGGTGACGATGACGGTCCGTCGGCTGAAGTCGTGAGTGGTCTCGGGCATGGGCCTCGCTCCATGCTCGTCGGGGTTGGTGGTCAGCGCGGGCGGGGGTCGCCGAAGCCGAGGGAGCGGCCGATCACTTCCTTCATGATCTCCTGCGTCCCCGCCCAGATCTTCGTCACGCGCGCGTCGGCCCAGGCACGGGCCACGTCGTACTCGCGCATGTAGCCGTAGCCGCCGTGGAGCTGCACGCAGGCGTCGACGATGCGGTTCTGCGCCTCCGCGCTCCACCACTTCGCCTTCGCCGCGTCGACGGCCGACAGCTCGCCGGCGACGTGCGCGGCCACGCACCGGTCCACGTACGTGCGGGCGACCTCGAGCTCGGTCACCAGCTCGGCCAGCGTGAAGCGGCTGTGCTGGAAGGTGCCGATCGGCCGTCCGAAGGCCTCGCGCTCGCGGGCGTAGGCGAGCGTCGTCTCCAGCGCCGCCTCGGCGTGGGCCACGTTGACGACCGCGGTGTGCAGACGCTCCTGCGGCAGCCGCTCCATCATCGCCGCGAAGCCGCCGCCGACCTCGCCGAGCACGGCGTCGTCGGACACCCGGACGTCCTCGAGGAACAGCTCGGCCGTGTCGGCCTCGTGCTGGCCGACCTTGTCGAGCTTGCGCCCGCGCGTGAAGCCGGGCGCGGTCGCCTCGATCGCGAAGAGCGTGAGCTCGCGCGAGCCGTCGCCGGTGCGCGCGGCGGTGACGACGAGATCGGCGCTGGCGCCGTTGGTGATGAACGTCTTGGACCCGTCGATGACCCAGTCGCCGCCGCTGCGGCGGGCGCGGGTGCGCAGGGCGGCGAGGTCGGAGCCGGCGCCGGGCTCGGTCATCCCGATCGCGGTGATCAGCTCGCCGGTGCAGAACCGCGGCAGCCACCGCGCGCGCTGCTCGGGCGTGGTCAGCTCCAGCAGATAGGGCGCGACGACGTCGGTGTGGATGCCGATGCTCGAGGCCAGCGCGAGGCCGCAGCGCGCCAGCTCCTCGCCGAGCACGACGTTGAAGCGGAAGTCGTCGATCCCGCCGCCGCCGTGCTCCTCGGGCACGGCGAAGCCGAGGAAGTCGTGGCGGCCGGCCTCCAGCCACAGCTCGCGGTCGATCGCGTGCTGCTCGCGCCAGCGCTCGTGGTGGGGGGCGATGTGGCGCTGCGCGAACACGCGCAGGGCTGCGCGGAAGTCGTCGTGCTCGGAGGCGAAGAGGTCGCGGGGAATGGTCATGGGGTCACCTCGGTGCGGGGTCGAAGAAGGGCGCTGTGGCGCGAGAACCCGACGTCTGATAATCATCGACCGCGTGACCGATCAGATCGCTCGCGCCGCGCTCGTGACCGGCGCCTCCACCGGCATCGGCCTGGCCATCGCGCACGAGCTCGCCGCGTCCGGGCATGCCGTCACGATGGCCTCGCGCCGGGCCGATCGCCTCCACGCGGCGGCCGAGCCGCTGCGGGCCGCGGGGCACGCCGTGCGCACGCACGCCCTCGACGTGCGCGATGCCGCGGCGCTGGCCGCGCTCGTCGCCGGCCACCGCGACGCCTACGGGCGCCTCGACGTCCTGGTCAACTCGGCCGGCCTCGGTGTCGTGGCGGCTGCCGGCGCGATCGCCGACAAGCACGTCGACCTCCAGCTCGACGTCAACCTGCGCGCGGTCGTGGTGCTGTACCGGGAGGCGCTGCCGCTGCTGCGCGCCGCCGGCGCCGAGCATCGCAACGCGCTCGTCGTCAACGCGGCGTCGATCACGGCGCGGCGCCCCGAGGTCCACCAGTCCGTCTACGCCGCGACGAAGGCGGCGGTGATCGCGTTCACGCAGGCGATGAACGAGGAGCTGGGCGGAGACGGCATCAAGTCGACCGCGTTGTGCCCCGGCTACGTCGACACCGAGATGACCGAGTTCCTGCGCGACCGGGTCCCCCGCGAGGCGATGATCCCGCTCGACGACATCGCCGCGAGCGTGCGCTGGCTGCTGTCGCTCTCGCCGCAGTGCGTGGTCCCGGAGCTGCCGCTGCTGCGGCCCGGCGGCATCGTGTGACGTCCCCATCGGCTCAGCGCGTGGCGAGCCCGCCGTCGATGGTCAGCGTGGCGCCGGTGACGAAGCTCGCCGCGTCGCTCAGCAGGTAGACGACGGCCGCGTCGAGCTCGCCCTCGCGGCCGAGTCGGCCCAGTGGCGTCTGGCCGGCGAGCCAGGGCGGCGCGTCGCCGCGCTCGTCGGCCAGGCCCGCGGTCATCTCGGAGGGGAAGAAGCCGGGCGCGAGCGCGTTCACGCGGATGCCGTGGCGCCCCCACTGCGACGCCAGCTCCCGCGTCAGCCCGATCAGCCCGGCCTTCGAGGCGACGTAGCCGGCCTCGGGCATCTCGCCGGCGCTGCGCAGGCCGAGGACCGAGGCGACGTTGACGATCGCGCCGCCGCGCCCGTCGCCGCGCATCGCCCCGGCGGCGAGCTGGGCGAGGTGGAACGGCGCGACGAGGTTGACCTCGAGCTGGCGTCGGAAGACGTCGAGCGACTCGCGCGTGGCCGGCCCGGGATGGCTGATGCCCGCGTTGTTGACCAGTCCGTCGAGCCGGCCGTGGCGCTCGACCGTCGTCGCGACGAGCCGCGCGCGATCCGCGGGCGAGGTCACGTCGCACGGCACGGCGTCGGCGCGGCCGAGCTCGCCGACGAGCGCCGTCAGCCGGTCGGTGCGGCGGGCGGCGAGGACGGCGTGGCCGCCGGCCGCGACGATCGCCCGGGCCATGGAAGCGCCCAGGCCGGAGCTCGCGCCGGTGACGACGCAGATGCGCCCATCGAGCGGTTCAGCCGATATCATGGCGTCAGATTACTACGGGAGAGGAGCAGGATGCCTGCAGCACGCGACGTCGCCGCCACCCGCCGGGAGCGGCGCGCATGACCGGGGCGGGACCGCGCGTCGTCGACGGCCTGGAGGCCCTGGCCGCGCTCGAGGGCGCCACCCTCGGCCCGGGGCCGTGGCTGGCGATCGACCAGGCGCGCATCCAGGCCTTCGCCGACGCCACCGACGACCACCAGTGGATCCACGTCGACGCCGAGCGCGCCGCGGCCGGCCCGTTCGGCGCCTCCATCGCCCACGGCTACCTGACGCTCTCGCTGTGCTCGCGGTTCCTGGAGGAGCTGCTGGAGGTGCGCGGCGTCGCGATGGCGGTCAACTACGGGCTCGACCGCGTCCGGTTCCCGTCACCCGTCCCGGCCGGGGCGCGGATCCGGGCCAGCGGCGAGGTGACGTCGGCCGAGCCGGTGACGGGCGGCGTCCAGCTCGTCGTCTGCCTGACGGTGCAGGCCGACGGAGCGCCCAAGCCCTCGTGCGTGGCGGAGGTGGTCGTGCGCTTCTACGGCTGAGCGCCTAGCCGAAGCGCACCTTGCCGTTGGACCGCGCCCGCGCCTGCGCGCGCTCGACGTAGTCCAACCGCTTGGTCGCGGCGCGGAAGAGGCGGTCGACGAGCCGCAGGCGCGCGTTCTCGGAGCGCAGGTCGAGCAGGCCCTGCTTGGCGTCCAGGCCGAAGTCGACCGTTGCGGCCATCTCGTAGGCGCTCATGTCGGCGACGTCGTCGGGCCCGAGGACTCGATCGGTGGCCTGCTCGACGAGCTCGGCGTAGGCCGTGCGGGCTCGCTGCGCGAGCTCGGCGTCGACCGTCTCCGCCTGGTCCTCGAGGAACTCCACCGTGCCCGCGGGATAGGCGAGCCCGTCCTCGCGCTCGACGAGGCGGAACGGCCGGGTGCCCCGGCACAGGATGTTCAGCCGCCCGTCCTCCATGCGCTCCAGGACGCGGTCGATCGCCACCGCGCAGCCGATCGGCTTGAGCTCGTCGTCCGACAGCCAGAGGATCCCGAACTCGGCGTCGTGCTCCAGGCACTCGCCGATCATCGTCTTGTAGCGCTCCTCGAAGATGTGGAGCGGGACGTACTCGGTCGGCAGCGTGACGATGCCGAGCGGGAAGAGGGGGAACTCGCGGTGCAGGCGGTCGGGCATGACGCGTCCCGGCCCCAGTCTACGAAGCGGCGCTGCGCCGCCCCGCGATCATCAGGTTGTAGAAGATCGCCGCGGGCAGGTGCGGCTCGAGCACACGGCGGTCGAGCTGCTGGAAGAGCAAGTAGCCGTGGTAGGCGTAGCGGCGCCAGGCCATCGGCACGTCGTCGGGCTCGGCCGTCGCCTCCAGCGTGCGGTTCGTCCAGCCGAACCAGTTGGCCAGCAGCTCCTCGCCGCGCACGTGCACGTCCTCGAAGCCGGCCGCGTCGGCGTGGCGGCGCAGCTCCTCGGGGACGAACGCGTGGACGTCGACGATCGTCGCGAGCTCGGGGTCGGCGTCGCCGTGGCGGCCGGGGTCGCTGGCCGGCGCGGCGCGCAGCAGCGCGCGCCACAGCGGCGCGACCGCCGTCGCGCCGCGCTTGGGCACGCGGGCGAGCCGGTCGCCGGTCCGCGACGGCTCGCCGGCGAAGGCGAAGGTCCCGCCGGGGCGCAGCACGCGATGGATCTCGCGGAACGCCTGGTCGAGGTCGGGGAGGTGGTGCAGCACCGCGTGGCCGAGGACGAGGTCGAACGAGCCGTCGGCGAACGGGAGCGCCTCCGCGTCGGCCGCGACGGTCTCCACCTCGAGGCCCAGCGCGGAGGCGTTCGCGGTCAGCGCCGTGAGCATCCCCGGCGAGATGTCGGTCGCCACCGCCTCGCGCACGACGCCCGCCTGCAGCAGGTTCAGGGTGAAGTAGCCGGTGCCCGCGCCGATCTCCAGCGAGCGCCCGAACGTCGACAGCTCGCCGCCCAGTGCCTTGGCCAGCTTCATGCGCACCTGCGATTGGCCGATCGCCCCGTAGTCGATGCCCCACTTCGCGTCGTAGTGCTCGGCGGCGACGTCGTGGTAGCGCGTGTTGGCGTCGCGGATCGTCTCCGCGTCGATCGGGTCGGCGGCCATGCGCCGCGGGAGTGTAGACGGGCTATCGGCTCGCGCCGGCCAGCACCCAGGCCAGCTGGGTGCGGTTGCCCAGGCCCAGCTTCGCCAGCACCCGCGTGACGTGGGTGTTCACCGTCGCGGGGCTGCGCGAGATCGCCTCGGCGATCTGCTTGTTCGTCGCGCCCTGCGCCACGAGCCGCGCGATCTCACGCTCGCGCTCGGACAGGCCGGCGGCCTCGAGGACCTCGCTGGCGTGCGCCGTCGGCTGCGGGAGCGCCTGCAGCACCGCCGCGTACGAGGTCGTCAGCAGCGGCTGCGTGGTCCGCGCGAGACGCAGGTCGCCTGCGCGAAACGGCGGCTGTCCCGCCCGGCGCCACAGCAGCAGGTGGGCGGCCAGGCGTCCGCCGTGATGGAGGTGGATCGTGAGCGCGTCGACGATCCCCCAGCGGCGCGAGAGCGTCGCGAGCTCGCGCCGGTCCAGGCGCAGGGCCGCCAGCGCCGGCCAGCCATGGGCGATCGCCTCCCGGCTGCGGCGCCGCGGCGCGGCGAGGAACGGGTCGCGCCCGGCGAAGCGCTCCTGGAAGTCGGCGACGAGCTCGGCCACGAGCGGCACGTCGTCGGACCGGTCGAGGACGACGACGTCGCGCTCGCGGCGGCCGCGGGCGTCGAACGAGGCGAACGCGATCCGGTCGACCGAGAGCGCGACCGCGAGGCTCTCGGCGGCCTGCGCCGGCCAGCGCTCGCGCAGGTCCGTCGCGTGCAGCGCGGCGGCCACGGGCCGCAGCACGATCTCGGCGACCGCGCGGTCGCCTGGCTCGCGACCGTTGCTCGGGGCGTCGGTCCCGTCGACCACGCCGCTCGTTGCTGTGCTCGTTCGTGGTGCCACCGGCCTCCTCGCGTCCCTCGAGCGTTGCGTACGGCGCGCCACTCTAGAGCGCGCCGGAGCGGGAGCGGAGGGCGCGTCATGCAAATGCGTGATTCGCGGCCGAGCTCGCAACAACCGGCGCCGGATCGGGGTTCCTGTCCAGGGCCGAGTTCGCAGGATCGCAACATCGGCGTCCAACATGCACGCTTCTCTCCCACCAGCAACACCGATCAAGTCGTAAACTCAGGAAATCTGGAGCGACTGGCAGGGGCCGGTCCGCAGGAGGCGGACCGAGCGAGTCGTCCCAGACCCCTCTGACGGATGTCGACGTCGACGCCGTCTCGAGCTGCGCCCGCCGCCGTCGCGCGGGCGATGAACCCGAGATCGAGGACGACGATTCGATGAATGCCATCTCCAGCGCCGAGCTTCGGCCGCTTCCCGTCGCACCCGCAGCCGCGCCGGCCGCGTCGCCGTCGGTCGCCGTGGTCGGGCTGGGCTACGTCGGCCTGCCGACCGCGCTGGCCCTCCAGGACACCGGCTCGCCCGTGGTGGGCATCGACGTCAGCGACGCGCGGCTGCGCGCGATCCGCCGCGGCGACGTGGACGTGCTGCCCGACGACCAGGTCCGCCTCGAGCAGGCGCTCGCCGCGGACCGCCTGCGGCTGACGGCGCGGGCCAGCGCCCAGGCCGAGGCCGACGCGGTGCTCATCTGCGTGCCGACCCCGGTCGACGACGACCTGCGCCCCGACCCGCGAGCGGTGGAGCACGCCTGCGCGGCGGCGGTGGAGCACGCGCGCCCGGGCCAGACGATCGTGCTGACCTCTACGACGTTCGTCGGCACGACGCGCGAGCTGCTGGCCGCGCCGCTGGCGGCGCGCGGCCTGCAGCCGGGCCGCGACGTCTTCGTGGCGTTCGCACCCGAGCGGATCCTGCCGGGCGACGCGAGCGTCCACCAGTGGGACGTCCCGCGCGTGCTCGGCGGGCTGACGCCGGCGTGCACCGCCGCCGCGGCGCGGCTGCTGCGGCCGATCGCCCACCACCTGCACGAGGTCTCCTCGCCCGAGGCGGCCGAGCTGACGAAGCTCTACGAGAACACCTTCCGGGCGGTCAACCTCGCCTTCGCCAACGAGATGGCCGGCGCGGCGCGCAGCTTCGGGCTCGACCCGGTCGAGCTCGTACGGGCCGCGGCGACGAAGCCGTACGGGTTCCTGGCGCACTACCCCGGGCCGGGCGTCGGCGGCCACTGCATCCCCGTCGATCCGCACTGGATGCTGCAGCCGCTGCGCGCCGCCGGCGTGGCGATGCCGGTGGCCGAGAGCGCGATGGCCGCGGTGGCCGCGCGCCCGGCCGCGGTCGCCGAGCGGGCGGCCGACGTGCTCGACGAGCTCGGGATCGCGCTCGCGGACGCGCGCGTGCTCGTCGTCGGGATGGCCTACAAGCCGGGCGTCGCCGATGCGCGCGAGTCGCCCGGGCGCCGGATCGCCGAGCACCTCGTCCGGCGCGGGGTGGAGGTCTCGTACGTCGACCCGTTCGTGCCCGAGGTCACGGTCGACGGCGCGGTGCTGCGCTCGCAGCCGGTGCCGCGCGAGGTCGAGGCCGACCTCGTCGTCGTCACGGTCGCCCATCCGGGGGTCGACCATCGCTGGCTCGACGACCGCGAGCACGTGCTCGACGCCACCTACCGGACGCCCGGCGGCCGGCGCCGCCACGCGGTCTGAGGGCCCGCCATGTCCACCGTCGTCAAGCCGCTCGACCGCGGAGAGCGAGCGCTGCTCGAGCTCTCCCGCAACGGGCTCCCCTACGACAAGCTGGCGGAGATCTTCGACACCGACGCCGCCGAGATCGAGCGTCGCTGCCGGGCGCTCGCCGAGCGCGACGCGGCGCCGCCGCCGCGGGCCGCGCAGGCGTCGCCGGCGCCCACGCCCGCGCGCGGGAACCGCTTCGACGCGGCGCTCCGGGTGATCGCCGGCCTCTACCTCGTCGCCCTGCTGGCCGCCATCGTGGCCTACAAGGGCGTCTTCTTCGAGGTGATCAGCGTCGACCCGTGGTTCGGCGCCTACGGGCTGGTCGTGGCGACGTTCATCGTCAGCCGCTTCGTCCTCTCGCTCTTCTATCGCCGCCAACCCGACGTCGGGCTGGAGCCGACCGTGGCGATCGTCATGCCGGCGTTCAACGAGGAAGCGGCGATCGGCACCTCGCTGCGCTCGCTGCTCGCCGTCGACTACCCGGCCGGCAAGCTGGAGATCGTCGCCGTCGACGACGGCTCGACCGACGGCACGCTGGCCGAGCTGCGCCACGTCGCCGCGGAGGACGACCGCGTGCACGTCATCGCGTTCCCGATCAACCGCGGCAAGCGCGCGGCGATGGCCGCCGGCATCCGCGCCACCGAGGCCGAGATCGTCGCGTTCGTCGACTCCGACAGCGTGCTCGAGCCCGACGCGGTGCGGCGCATCGTGCAGGGCTTCGCCGACCCGAAGGTCGGCGCGCTCTGCGGCCACGCCGACGTCTTGAACCCGCGCGAGACGTGGCTGACCCGGATGCAGGGCGTCCGGTACTTCGTCGCGTTCCGCGTCATCAAGTCGGCCGAGTCGATCTTCGGCTGCGTGACCTGCTGCTCGGGCTGCTTCTCGGCCTACCGGCGCACGGCGATCATGCCGTCGCTGGACTGGTGGGAGCACCAGACGTTCCTCGGGCGACACTCGCCGTTCGGCGACGACCGCTCGCTGACCAACTGCGTGCTGCGCCATTGGCGGGTGCGCTACGTCGCCGACGCGCGCGCCCACACCGCGGTCCCCGCGACGTTCCGCCAGTTCATGCGCCAGCAGCTGCGCTGGAAGAAGTCGTGGACGCGCGAGTCGCTCATCGTGTCGCGGTTCATCTGGCGCCGGCATCCGATCGCGGCCATCACCACGTACGTCGGGATCCTGCTGCCGCTGCTGGCGCCGATCGTCGCCACGCGCGCCGTCGTGTGGGAGTCGATCGGCCAGGGCGCGGGGCTGCCGCTCATCTACCTCACCGGCATGTACGCGATGGCCATCGCGTACGGCCTCTACTACCTCGTGGCCCGTCCGCGCTACGACGCGGTGTGGATCTACGGCATCGCCTTCTGCTTCTTCTACCTGGTCTTCCTGGTCTGGCAGACGTACTGGGCGATCGTCACCGTCCGCAAGGGCTCGTGGGGCACGCGACCGTCGACCGCCGCGGCCGGTGAGCTGCCGGCTGCACCGTGATGCGACGCGCCCTGGCGGCCCTGCGCCGGCCCATGTCGTTCCTGCTCCTCCCTCTCTCCGTCTTCCCCCTGATCGCCGTGATACCGATGCTGTCCGACTCCAAGCAGTCCTTCGAACGCACCCACAAGAGCGACCCCTGGCCCGCGCCCACCGTGCGCTTCAGCGCACGGCAGGAGCGTCGCTTCCAGCCGCTGCGGCCGGTGCGCGACGCCATCCCGGTGCTCGCCTACCACGGCATCAACGGCCACCGCGACGGCTACTCGATCTCGCGGTCGAACTTCGCCGCGCAGATGGCCCTGCTGGACCGGCTCGGCTTCCAGACCATCTCGATCCAGGACTACGCGCGGTTCTACCGGGGCGAGCGCGTCGACCTGCCGCCGCGGCCGGTCCTGGTGACGTTCGACGACGGCCGGCTGGACTCGTATCGCGGCGCCGACGAGGTCCTGAAGCGTCACGGCTTCCGGGCGACGATCTTCGTCATCACCGGGGAGATCGAGCGCGGCAGCCCGTTCTACCTGACCTGGCGCGAGCTGCAGCGCATGGCCGACTCCGGTCGCTGGGACGTCCAGCCGCACGCCCATCACGGCCACCGGATGATCTCGTCGGGGCCCGGCGGGCGGACCGGGCCGTTCTACGCGGTCCGCTGGTACACCCGCAGCAACGGCCAGGAGAGCGTCGCCGACTACGAGCGGCGGGTGAGCCGCGACGTCTACGCGGCGATCGAGGCGCTCGACGAGCAGGGCTTCACGTCCGTCGCCTTCGCCGCGCCGTTCGGCGACGACGGCCACCAGGCCGAGAGCGATCCGATCGCCGCGCCGTTCCTGCGCGAGCTGCTGGGCCGTCAGTTCGCCGTGACGTTCGTGCAGGGAGCGGGCGACGGCCCGCCGTTCACGCGGCCGGGCGCCCGGGCGCAGCGCTACGAGGTCCACACCCGGACGACGCCCGACCAGCTCTACGAGTGGCTGCGCGCGCACGACGCGGCGCCGAGGAGGAAGTGACCATGTGCGGCATCGTCGGCTACGTCGGCGGGCGTCCCGCCCGCGACCTCGTGCTCCGCGGGCTGGAGCGCCTCGAGTACCGCGGCTACGACTCGGCCGGGGTGACCGTCGTCGCGCCCGGCGCGAGCGCCACCGTGCGCGCGGTCGGCAACCTCGCGCGGCTGCGCAGCGCCGTCGCCGAGCACGACGACGGCGCGGCGGCGGGCAGCGCACTGGCCGCCACCGCGACGACCGGCATCGGCCACACCCGCTGGGCGACCCACGGTCGCGTCACCTCGGCCAACGCCCACCCGCACAGCGACGAGGCCGGGCGCGTGCACATCGTGCTCAACGGCATCGTCGAGAACCACGCCGCGCTGCGCCGCCGGCTGGAGGCCGACGGGGTCCGCTTCGCCTCCGAGACCGACGCGGAGGTCGTCGCGCATCTCATCGCGGCGCACGGCGACGGCGACCTGGCCGACGCGGTGCGCCGGGCGCGCCGCGAGCTGCACGGCCACTTCGCGTTCGTCGCGACGAGCGTCGACGAGCCCGACGTGCTCGTCGGCGCGCGGCGCGAGTGCCCGCTGGTCGTCGGCGTCGGCGAGCGCGAGCGGTTCGTCGCCTCGGCGCTGCCGGCGTTCCTGGCCCAGACCCGCGATGCGGTGGCGGTGGCCGACGGCGAGCTGGTCGTCGCCACCGCCGACGACGTCTGGTTCGAGCCCGAGGACGGCGGGCGGACCGCGCGGGCCGCGCAGACCGTCGACTGGAGCGACGAGGAGGCCGAGCGCGGCGGCTGGGAGACGTTCATGCTCAAGGAGATCCACGAGCAGCCCGCGGTGGTGGACGCCACGATCCGCGGCCGCGTCGCCGGCGGCCGGGTGGTGCTGCCCGAGCTCGACGTGCTCGCCGAGGAGCTCGCCGGGCTGCAGCGGCTGCGGATCGTCGCCTGCGGCACGTCGTACCACGCGGGGCTCGTCGGCCGGTTCCTGCTCGAGCACTGCGCGCGGCTGGACGTCGAGGTCGAGCTCGCCTCCGAGTGGCGCCACCGCGACGCCGCCGTGCGCTCCGGCGATCTGGTGCTGGGGATCACCCAGTCGGGCGAGACGGCCGACACGCTCGGCGCGATGCAGGTCGCCGGCGGCCGCGGGCTGCCGGTGGTCGCGCTGTCGAACGTGCTCGGCTCGCAGGCCACGCGCGACGCCGACGCCACGCTGCTCACGCGGGCCGGGATCGAGGTCAGCGTCGCCGCGACGAAGACGTTCACCACGCAGGCGTCGCTGCTGGCCCTGCTCGCGCTGCGGCTCGCGCAGCAGCGCGGGACCCTCCCCGACGACCGCGTCGCGGAGCTGGCCGGCGAGCTCGAGCGCCTGCCCGAGCTCATCGAGCGGACGATCGCGGCTGCCGACGGGCCGGTCGAGGCGCTGGCCGAGCGCTGGCACGACCGGCCCTTCTTCCTCTTCCTCGGGCGCCATGCCGGCCTGCCGGTCGCGCTCGAGGGTGCCCTCAAGCTCAAGGAGATCGCCTACGTGCCGACCGACGCCTACGCCGCCGGCGAGATGAAGCACGGCCCGATCGCGCTGCTCGCCGAGGGCACGCCGGTCGTCGCCGTGGCCACGCGCTCGCCGGTGCTCGACAAGCTGCTCTCCAACCTCGCGGAGGTCCGCGCGCGCGGCGCCGAGGTCCTGGCGATCGCGACGCAGGGCGACGAGGCGGTCGCCGAGACGTGCGAGCACGTGGTCGAGGTGCCCGCCGCCGACTGGCTGCTGCAGCCGCTCCTCGCCGTCGTGCCGCTGCAGCTGCTGGCCTACCGGATCGCCCGACGACGAGGATTGAACGTCGACCAGCCCCGCAACCTCGCCAAGACGGTGACGGTCCAGTGAGGGGGCGCAGGATGGTCGCGCTCGTCGCGCTGGCGCTGGCCGGCGGCGCTGCCGCGCCGGCGGTGACGGCGGCGGCGCCGCTCGTGCGGAGTTCCGTCGGCGCTGGGCCGATCGCGCGCGCCGCGGCGGCGCCGGGCGCCGGCCCGATCGCGACCGTCGCCCGCGCGAAGCGCTGCGCCGCCGTCGCCCCTTCGCGGATCACGCTGCGGCGCGACCTCGGGCGCACGGTCGGCACGCTGCGCTGGCGGGCGCCCCGGCGGGCGGGGACACTGCGCTACCGCGTCACGCGGGGCAAGGACGTCGTCGGTCAGACGCGCAAGCGCAAGATGCGGGTGCGGGTGCGCATCGGCGCCCGCCACCGGTTCACGGTCACGCCGATCCGCGACGGGAAGGCGCTGCCCCGCTGCCACGCGGTGCGGCGGATCGCGGTCCGCTACCAGCGCCCCGGCGCGCCGCACGGCCTGAGCGCGAAGCTCGACGCCGGCGTCGTCCGGCTGGCCTGGAAGGCGAGCCGCCGCGGTGATCGGCCGGTGTCGAGCTACCGCGTCTACCGCGACGGGCGCGCGCTCGGCGTGGTTCGCGGCCTCTCGCGCGACGTGCGGGTCGCCTCCAACCGCTCCTACCGCTTCACCGTCGCCGCCGTCGACCGGCGGGGGAAGCGCGGCGCGATGAGCGCCCCGGTGCTCGTCGAGACCGGCCACCAGCGCCCGCCGGCCCCGACCGGCGTCACGGCCACGGTGATCAGCCCGACCGAGGTGGCGGTCAGCTGGCAGCCGAGCGCGCCCGCGCGCGGCAGCATCGTCGGCTATCGGGTGCTGCGCAACGGCGCCACCGTGGGGCAGGTCGCGGGCACCGAGACGAAGCTCGAAGGCCTGCCGCCGTCCACCGCGGTGACCGTCACGGTCGCGGCGGTCGACTCGCTGGGCGAGGTCTCCGACACGAGCGCGCCCGTCACCGTGCGCACGTTCGACGCGCCCGGCAAGGCCCCGGGGCCTGCCGCCGGCACGGGCGGCAGCGGGGGCGGGGGCGGCCCGAGCGCGCCCGCCGAGCCCGCGCCCCCGACGCCCGCGAACCTGAAGGCGAAGGTGCTCAGCGACTCCGAGGTGGAGCTGACCTGGGAGCCGAGCATCGCGACGCAGGGCCGCGTCGTCGGCTACCGCGTGCTGCGCAACGGCGTGGTGCTGGGCCAGTACGCGGACACGAAGCTCACCGTCACGAACCTCCCGCCGGCGACCGACCTGACGTTCACCGTCGCGGCGGTCACCTCGCGCGGCACGCTGTCGGCGGAGAGCGCGCCGGTGAAGGTCCGGACGAACGACCCGCCGCCGACGACGGGCTCCGTCCACGCGTTCCTGCTGGCCACGACCGACGAGAGCTTCGCCGACTTCCGCGCCCACTACCGCCAGATCGGCACGGTCTACCCGACCTACTACGACTGCACGGGCGGCGCGCAGCTGGAGGGTCGCGACGACCCGCTCGTCACCCAATGGGCGCAGCTGCGCAAGGTCAAGGTCCTCGCGCGGATCAACTGCCAGCGCACGGCGGTGCTGACGAAGATCCTGCGCGATCCCGCCACGCGCAAGCAGTGGCTGGACCAGCTGGAGGCGCTGACCGAGGAGCACGGCTACGACGGCCTGGCGCTCGACTTCGAGGCCGGGCTGCCGGAGGATCGCGACGCCTACACGTCGTTCGTGACCGACCTGGCGGCGGCCCTGCACGCGCAGGGGCGCAAGCTCACCGTCGCGGTCTCGGCCAAGACGGCCGACAACCCCGACCACATCCGCTCCGGGTTCTTCGACTACGTCGCGCTCGACGACCACGTCGACACGATGTTCGTCATGGACTGGGGCATCCACTGGGCCACGTCCGGGCCCGGCGCGCAGGACGACCTGCCGTGGGCGACGAAGGTCGCCGACTACGTCGCGAGCCTCGACACGAAGCACAAGTACGTGCTCGGGACGCAGCTCTACGGCATGGACTGGCCGGCCGGCGGCGGTCCCTCCAATCCGGGCACCGCCTATCAGTACGGGGAGCTGATGGAGCGCCTGAAGGCGGCCGGAGCGACGCCGCGCCACGACCCGGAGGTCGACGCCTGGTACGCGACGTACACCGACGCCGACGGCGTGAAGCATGACGTCTGGTACGCCGACGCGACGACGGTGGCGACCCGCATCCGCCTCGCCCACGACCGCGGGCTGGCGGGCGTCGGCTTCTGGCGGCTGGGGCGCGAGGACCAGCGGATGTGGGACGACCCGCTGCTGGCGCCGGGAGCCGAGTGGTAAGGGTGCGGCGCAGCGCGGCGGTCGCGGCCGTCGCGCTGCTCGCCGCGCTCGCGACGATGTTCGCCCGCGCGTGCGTCGCCCCCAGCGAGACGATGGAGGACCTGCCGCCTCCGCCGCGGGTCTTCGCGTTCGTCTCCGGGCTGGGCGGGGCGGAGCTCGCCCGGCTGCGGTCGGTCGGGCACCGCCTCGACGTGGTGGCGCCGAACTGGTTCGCGCTGGACGTCGCCAGCGGGCGGGTGCGGGGCGGGGGACCGCACACCGAGCGGCTGCGGCGGACCGCGAACGCCGCCGGGGCCGCGGTGTGGCCGGTCGTCAACGCCCGGATGGGGGAGGCGCCGACGATCCTCGGCACGGCGTGGCGCGAGCGGGCCGCGCAGGGCGTCGCCTCGCTCGCGGCCGAGGCCGGCTACGCGGGGATGACGCTCGACGTCGAGGAGCTGGCGCCCGAGCACGGGCCGGCCTTCACCGCGCTCGTCCAGCGCACGGCGGCGCTGCTGCACGGCCAGGGGCGGCGCCTCGCGGTCTACGTGCCGCGCCCGTTCACCCGCTTCGGCGCCGCCTACGACTGGCCGGCGCTGGCAGCCGCCGCCGACCTCGTCCTCGCGTCGGGCTACAACGAGCACGCGCCCGGCAGCCGGCCCGGGCCGGTCGCCACCGCGGGCGGCTTCGCGACCGTGCTCGAGCACGCCGCGGCGGTCTCGCGCACCCGGGTCGCGCCGACGTTGGGTGCCTTCGGCTACCGCTGGCCGCGCGGCGGCGGCCGCGGCAAGCTGGTGTCGACGACGACGGCGGGACGGCTGCGCCGCCAGTGCCGGTTGCGGGGCGCGCGCAAGGATGGCGCGGTGCGCTTCACCTGTCGCGGGGGCGTCGTCGTCTACGAGAGTCAGTCGGGGCTCGTCGCCCGCGCGCTGGCCGCTCGCCGCGCCGGCTTCCGCTGGCTGGCCCTCTTCTCGCTCGGACGCGAGCCGGCGGGGTTCTGGCGCCACGTCGCGACGGCCCGCAGGCGGGCGCCGCCGCCCAGCGCGGCTCGCTAGCGGGGTGTGCCGGCTAGCCTCGCCGGTCGCGATGACCGACGTCCGCTACGTCCAGCAGGACCAGCCGCCGGGGGTGCCGCCGCTGGAGCTCACCGGCGAGCGCACCCTGCCCGACGTGCCCGAGGAGAACTACTGGTTCCGCCGTCATCTGGTGGTCTACGACTGGATCGCGCGGCGCGCGGTGGGGCGGCGGGTCGTCGACCTCGCCTGCGGCGAGGGCTACGGCTCCGACGTGCTCGCCGCCGCCGGCGCCGCCTCGGTCGTCGGCGTCGACGCCAACCCCGAGGCCCACGAGCACGCGCGCCTGCGCTACGTGCGCCCGAACCTGCGCTTCGAGCGCGACCTCGTCGAGACGTTCGCCGAGCCATGCGACCTGGTGGTCTTCCTCCAGACGATCGAGCACGTCGCCAATCCCGGCGAGGTCCTCGAGCACGTCAAGGAGCTGATCGGGCCGCGCGGGGTCGCCTACGTGTCGACGCCGAACGTGCTGACCCTCGCGCCCGACGGGCGCAAGTCGGGCAACCCGTGGCACGTGAAGGAGTACCGGCCCGACGAGTACCGGGCCCTGTGCGAGGCGCACTTCTCCCGCGTGCAGCTGCTCGGGCTCTTCCACGCGGGCAAGCTGCGCGCCCACGAGCTGGCGATCCGGCACGCCGGCTGGGACGCGATCCACGCGCGCCTGGGGATCACCAAGCGGTTCTACGACCGCTTCACGCCGGCGATCTCCGTGCGCGACTTCGCCCTGCGCGAGGAGCGGCTCGAGCGCGCGCTCGACCTCGTCGCGGTCCTGCGGCCGTGAGCGGCGCGGCGTTGGCGCCGGGCGAGCTGGCGATCGTCCTGCACACGCACATGCCCTACGTCGAGGGCTACGGCACGTGGCCGTCGGGCGAGGAGTGGCTGTGGGAGGCGATCGCCACCTGCTACCTGCCGCTGCTCGACCTCCTCGACGCGGGCGCGCCGGTGACGCTCTCGCTGACGCCCGTGCTGTGCGACCAGCTCGCGGCGCCCGGGATCGGCGAGCGGTTCGACGCCTTCCTGCGCGACGTCCGCCGCGTGACCCACGCGCGCGACGCCGAGGAGGTGCGCGGCCGCGGGGAGGAGGCCGTCGCGGCCGAGCTGGAGCGCGCGGCGACGCAGTACGAGGCCGCCGGCGCGGCGTTCGCGCGCCGCGGAGGCGACCTCGTCGCCGCGTTCGCGCCCCACGCGGCGTGGACCTCGTCGGCGACCCACGCGATCCTGCCGCTGCTGGCCACCGACGCCGGCGTGCGCCTGCAGACGCGCACCGGCATCGCCGCGCATCGCGCGCGGTTCGGCGCATGGGCCGGCGGCTTCTGGCTGCCCGAGTGCGCCCACGCGCCGTGGCTGGACCCGCTGCTGGCGGCCGCCGGGGTGCGCGCGGCCTGCGTCGACCTCACCGACGTCCTCGCGCCCGCGCAGCACCTGCGCCCGCTGCGCTCGGCCGCCGGGCCGCTGCTGGTGCCGATCGACCGCGCGACGATCGAGCTCGTGTGGTCCGACGGCGGCTACCCGGCCCACGGCGCGTACCGCGACAGCCACCGGCTGACCCGCTACCACCACAAGCCGTGGGCCAACGACGGCTCGGTGTACGACCCGCAGCGGGCCCTCGCGCAGGCGCGTGCGGACGCCGCCGACTTCGTGGCGCGGGTGCGCGAGCGGGTCTCCGACGGTGGGCTGTGCGTCTGCGCGCTGGACACCGAGCTGCTCGGGCACTGGTGGCACGAGGGCGTCGCATGGCTGGCCGCGGTCGTCGACGAGGCGGCGAGCCAGGGGCTCGCGCTGGCGCCGCTCGACGAGGCGCTGACCCGGCACGCGCCGGTCGCCGCCCCCGACGACCTTCCGGTCACCTCGTGGGGGACGCCGCGCGACCTGTGGACGTGGAGCGGCCCGCAGGTCGCCGACCTGGCCTTCGCCGCGCGCCGCGCCGAGCTCGACGTCCTCGCCGCCGGGGAACGGGCGGGCGCTCGCGCCGTGCGCGAGCTGCTCGCCCTGCAGTCCAGCGACTGGGCGTTCCTGGTGAGCCGGTCGCTCGCCGGCCCCTATCCGCGCGAGCGCGCCGAGGGCCACGCCCGGGAGCTGCGCGCCGCGCTGGCGGCGCCGGCGCGCGACGACGGGCCGGTGCGGAGCCTGGCGCCGTGGGCCGCGGCGCTTCCGTCCGGCGCGACCCGCTAGCCTGTCGCGCTTCGACGTATCCATAACCAGCCGAATCTCCGCCCGCCACGGCGCGTGGAGAACGGGGGACCCACTGGGGCCGCTTGCGGTCCCCGGGGCGAATCGCCGCCAGAGCGCGGCGAAGCGCAGGTCCAGCGCGAGCCCGACAGCTAACCCCGTAGGCGACGAGACCGAGGAGTCCCCGTCGTGCCCATCACCGAGAACGCCGAGCCCGAGCTGTCGCCCGATCCGTTCCACGCGTCGCTGCGCGCCTCGCGCGAACGCCGCGCCGCCGCCTTCCGGCGCCGGCGCCGTCGCCTGCGCGGGCGGACCGGGATCGCGGCGGCGATCGCCAGCCTCACCTTCCTGACCGGCGGCGCGATCGCCGCACCGGCTGGCGGCGGCGGCGCCGACACGACCCAGACGGCCACGACCGTCGACGCGGTCAGCGCGGTTCAGCAGAAGCTCGGCGTGGCCGTCGACGGCGTCTTCGGTCCGCAGACCCGGGCCGCGGTGAAGCGCTTCCAGCGCGCCAACGGACTCACGGTCGACGGCATCGTCGGGCCCGCGACGTTGCAGGCGCTGGGCCTCTCGTCCACCGCGGTCACCGCCCAGGCGCGCGGCGCCGCCCCCGCCGCCGGCTCGCAGCTGGAGCGCATCGCGCAGTGCGAGTCCGGCGGCGACCCGACCGCCGTCTCGGCCGACGGCACGTACCGGGGCAAGTACCAGTTCAGCCGTGCGACCTGGCGGGCGATGGGCGGCAGCGGCGATCCCGCCGCGGCGCCCGAGGCCGAGCAGGACCGCCGCGCTGCGCTGCTGCTGCAGCGCCAGGGCCCGTCGGCCTGGCCGGTCTGCGCGAGCTGAGGCGGGACGGCGCGCCCTCCGGCTCGGCGGGGCGCCCGGCCGAGCGCGGCCGCCCGCCTCACCGGCGCGGCCGCGCCCTCGTCCCGTAGGCTTCGCGCATGAGCGACCCCGCCGCCGTGCGCGCGTGCTGGTCGACCGGGGACTACCCGGCGGTGGGCGAGCGCCTGCGCCCCGCCGGCGAGGCGCTCGTCGCCAGCCTCGGTCGGCTCGACGGCGTCGAGGTGCTCGACGTCGCCACCGGCACCGGCAACGTCGCGCTCGCCGCGGCGCGGGCCGGAGCCCGCGTCGTCGGCGTCGACCTCACGCCCGAGCTGCTGGCCGTGGCCCGGCGGCGCGCCGCGGACGAGGGCCTCGAGCTCGACCTGCTCGTGGGCGACGCCGAGTCGCTGGAGTTCGAGGAGGACCGCTTCGACGCCGTCGCGTCGGCCTTCGGCGTCATCTTCGCTCCGCGTCCCGCCGTCGCCGCGGGCGAGCTGGCCCGCGTCTGCACGCCCGGCGGCCGGATCGCGCTCACGGCCTGGCCCGAGGACGGCATCGCCGCGGGCATGAGCCGGGCCGTCGCGCGCCACGTCCCCGACGCCGACCCGCGCCGCACGGTCCCGCCCGACTGGTCGACGCCCGAGGCGATCGCCGCGCTGTTCGCGCCGCGCGGCGTGGAGCTGCGCGTGCGTCGCGCCAGCGTGCCGTGGCGCTTCCCGTCGGTGGCGGCGGCGGTCGACTTCGCGCTCGACAAGGTCGCCGGCCTGCGCGCGGCGCGGCCGGCGCTGGAGGCCGCCGGCACGGTCGACGACCTGCGCGCCGACCTCGTCGCGCTCTACGAGGAGCGCGGCCGTCGCGACGGACGCGGCGTGGAGCTGCCCTTCGACTACCTGCTCGCGCTCGGCGTCAAGACCGGGTGAGCGCCTACTCCCAGCGCATGGAGCGCGGCGCCTCCCGCATCCGCAGCACCCGCGCCGGCGCGCCGGCGACCACCGCGTTGGCCGCCACGTCCTTCGTCACGACGCTCGAGGTGCCGATCACCGCGTTGTCGCCGACCGTCGCGCCGCGCAGGATGCACGCGCCGTAGCCGATCCACACGTTGTGGCCGACGCGCACGTCGCGCTTGTAGATCCCCTGCAGGCGGATCGGGCGCTCGACCTCGACGACGCCGTGGTCGAAGTCGATGAGCATCACGCGGTCGGCGACGATGCACTCGCGGCCGATCGAGACGTGCTGGAAGGCGGAGATCGTGCACTCCTGGCCGAGCACGGTCTTGGCGCCGATGCGGACCTCGCCCTCGTGGCAGCGGATCTTCGAGCCGTGCCCGATCCACGACCAGCGGCCCAGGCGTACCGTCGCGTCCTTGCCGATCTCGAAGCGCACCCGCGGGCAGACGAACGCGATCCCGTCGGTCTGCAGGCGCCCGCGGAAGCGGAGCTTCAGCCAGGCCAGCCGGGCGAGCAGGATCGCGTAGCCGGGCGTGAGCATGCCGTGGTCGCGCAGGAAGCGCAGAAGCGTCAGCGGACCGCCGTGGCGCGGCGGCGGCTCGCCGCGGACGTCGGCGGCGACGGGCGGAGGCTCGGCCGGGGACAGAAGCGTCATCGCGCCTCACCAGACTAATCTGCCCTCCCCGATGGACGACGCCCACTCTCTTGCCCAGCGCCTGCGCGACGGTGACCGCCGCGCGCTCGCGCGGGCGATCAGCCTCGTCGAGAACGAGGACCCCGTCGGCTACGAGGTCGTGCGGGAGCTCTACCCGACGACCGGCCGCGCCGCGGTGTTCGGCTTCACCGGCCCGCCCGGCGTGGGCAAGTCGACGCTCATCGGCGCGTTGACGAAGGCGCGCCGCGCCCAGGAGCGCCAGGTCGCGGTGCTCTCGATCGACCCGTCGTCGCCGTTCACGCAGGGCGCGGTGCTGGGCGATCGGATCCGCCTGGCCGAGCACTTCCTCGACCCGGGCGTCTTCATCCGCTCGATGGCCAACCGCGGCGCGCTCGGGGGGCTCAGCGAGGCGGCGCTGCAGGCGGCGCTGCTCATGGACGCCTCGGGCAAGGACGACGTCTTCCTGGAGACGGTCGGCGTCGGGCAGGCCGAGGTCGACATCATCGACCACGCCGACACCGTCGTGCTCGCGCTCATGCCCGGCTCCGGCGATTCGATCCAGGCGCTGAAGGCCGGCGTCATGGAGATCCCCGACGTGATCGTCGTCAACAAGCGCGACCACCCGCTGACCGAGACGATGGTCCGCGAGATCCGCGGCGTGCTGTCGCTGGCGCCGCAGCGCGGCTGGCGCGTACCGATCGTCAAGACGGAGGCCTCGCGCGGGGAGGGCATCGACGAGCTCGTCGAGCGGCTCGACGCCCACCGCGCCTACATCGAGGCGGAGGGGACGCTGAGCGAGCGCCGCCGGCGCAACCTGCGCAACGAGGTGCTCGCGCTCGCCACCGCGCGCCTGCGCCGGCGCCTGGAGGAGGGGCTCGACGGGGACGCCGAGTTCGCGCGGCTGCTCGACGAGGTCGTCGCGCGGCGGCTCGACCCGGCCACTGCCGCCGCGGCGCTGCTGGACAAGACCGGCGCCGACGCCTGAGGGCGCCGGCGCCGATCCCCGGCGCGGTCAGGCGTAGAGCGCCTGGCCGGTCTCCAGCAGCGTCTTGAGGTCGCTGAGGACCTGGGCCCAGCCGCCGCCCGCGCCCGTGTCCTCGAGGCCGCCGCCGACCATCGCGGCGGTGAGCGGCGCGTCGTCCACCTCATGGGTGACGGTCAGCCGGCACAGCCCGTCCTGCTGCTCGACGATCTCGTAGGTGAGCTTGGAGGCCTCCTTGGCGCTCTCCGCGTCCCACTGCGGCCGCCAGGTCTGGACGAGCCGGTGGGGCGGGTCGACCTCGAGCACCTCGCCCGCGATGACCACCTCGGGCGCGCCGTGGGCCTTCATCGCCTCGCTGGCGAGGCCACGGAAGGTGCCGCCGGGACGCAGCTCGTAGTCGACCGGCGCCTGGTAGCCGTACTTCACGGTCCACTCGGGGGAGGTGATCGCGTCCCAGATCGCCCGGGCCGAGGCCCTGATGTAGACGCGGTACACCTGCGTCGTCTGCGTTGCGCTCGTCATGGGTCTTCCAGCTCCTTCTTGAGGTCGGCGAGCGCCGCCGCCCGGCGCTCGGTGTACTTGTCGATCCACCGGTCGTGGATGAGGCGGATCGGCACCGGGTTGAGGAAGTGCAGCTTCTCCCGGCCCGACCGCCGGGTGACGACGAGTCCCGCCTCCTCGAGGACGCGCAGGTGCTTCATCACGCCGAAGCGCGACATCTCCAGCTCGGACTCCAGCTCGGTCAGCGTGCGGCCGTCACGCGTGAAGAGCAGGTCGAGCAGGAACCGCCGCGTCGGATCGGCGAGCGCCTTGAACACGCGGTCGTCGTCGGTCACGGGCACCACAATACGTGACCAAATAGTCACATGTCAAGGTCGCGAAGCGCCCACAGCCCCGATGCCGCCGTCAGACCGGCGACGAGCGCGATCGCACCCGCGTAGCCCAGACGATCGGCGGTGAGCCCCGCCACGACGCCGCCCGCGACGTAGCCCGCGTCGCGCCAGAACCGGTAGGCGCCGACGGCCGCCGGGCGCGCGATCGGGGTGACCGCGTCGGTGACGGCCGCGATCAGCGTCGGATACACCAGCGCCGTGCCGACCCCGAGCGCGGCGGCGCCCACCGTCGCGACGGCCACCGCGCCGTCCGACGCGGCCACGATCGCCAGCGCGCCGGCCTGGACGAGCATGCCGGCGACGATCAGCGGCCGGCGCCCGAGGCGGTCGGACCAGTGGCCGGCGGCGATCTGGCCGGATCCCCAGATGGCGGGGTAGATCGCGGCGACCACGCCGATCTGTCCGGGGCTCGCACCGTGGGCGGCGAGGAACAGCGGGACAAGGCCCCACGCCAGCGCGTCGTTGAGGTTGTTGACGAGTCCGGCTTGCGAGCAGGCCCGCAGCGCCGGGCGGCGCCACGTCGCGTCGGCCAGCGCGCTGCCCAGCGTCGGAGCCTGCGGCGCGGCACGGCGCCCCGCCGCGGCCTGCTCGACGTCCGCGTGGGCGGCGGTGTCGCGGACGAACGCGATCGAGAGGGTGAGCGCGACCACGGCGATCGCGGCGCCGCCCGCGGCGAGGACGTCGCGCGGCGCGAGCTCGGCGGCCAGCCAGCCGCTGACGAGCGCCGCGAGCGCGAGTCCGCCGTACCCGGCGGCCTCGTTGAGCCCCAGCGCGAGCCCACGTTGCCGGGGGCCGACGAGGTCGATCTTCATCACGACCGTCATGGACCAGGTGAGGCCCTGGTTGACGCCCAGCAGCACGTTCGCGGCGACGATCCAGCCCCAGCTCGGGGCGACGGCGATCATCGCCGGGACCGGGAGCGCCAGCAGCCAGCCGGCGATCAGCAGCCGCCGGCGTCCGGCGCGATCGGCCAGCGCGCCGGCCGCGAGGTTGGTGAGCGCCTTCGCCAGGCCGAACGCGATGACGAACGACAGGACGGCGGCGCTCGAGGTCACCCCGAAGTCGGCGCCGGCGACGAGCGGCAAGGTCGAGCGCTCGAGCCCGACCATCGCGCCGACGAAGGCGTTGATCGCCACGAGCAGCGCGAACTGCGCGGCGTTCTCCCGCAGTCCGAGCCGGACCGCGGCCCCGGTCACGTCAGCCGGGCGAGGGGGCGTCCGCGGCGATTGGCGGCGACGATCTCGGCCTGCTGGTCGGGCGCCGGCGGGAGATCCTGCGTGAGCGCGGTGACGAAGGCGTCCTCGGTGTCGACGCGCAGCGCCCGGTTGTGGCGCCGCTCGAAGCCGATGGTCGACGCCGGGTTGGACGAGAGGCCGCGGCCGCAGACCGAGCCCCCGTAGTGGGCCGGGTAGAGCAGGAGGTGGTCGGGCAGCGTCAGCAGGCGCCGCGTCAGCGAGCGATGGAGCTCGCGCGCCAGCTCCTCCGCGGAGCGCTCGTCGCCGGCGTGTAGGTCGGGCCGCCCGGCGTCGCCGACCAGCAGGGCGTCGCCGGTCAGCACCAGCCACGGCTCGTCGCCGCGCGAGCGGTCCGTCACGAGATAGGCGTGGTGGACGGGGGCGTGTCCCGGCGTCGCGATCGCCTGCAGCACGGTGTTGCCGAGCGTCACGCGCGCTCCGTCGGCCAGTGGGTGGTGGGCGAAGTCGACGCCGGCGCCCGCCGGCAGGTACGCCGTCGCGCCGGTCCGGGCGACGAGCTCGGGCAGTCCGGAGACGTGATCGGCCTGGACGTGGGTCTCGAGGACCGCGACGAGTCGGGCTCCCTGCGCTTCGGTGAGCGAGAGGTAGTCGTCGACGAGATCGACGTGCGCGTCGACGACCGCGAACTGGCGGTGCGTCTTGCAGCCGAGCAGGTACGAGGCGCACTTGCTCTCGTCGTTCAGCACCTGGCGGAAGAACATCGCACCGCTCCCTCCTGTGAGATTCGCCTTGACAAGCTATCAATTGATCTCTTGAATAGCAAGGGTGCAGGGGCTCCGCGCGACCAAGAAGGACGCGGTCTTCGACGCCATCGCGCTGATGGGCAAGGCGTTCGCCAGCCCGCGACGGCTCGAGCTGCTCGACCTGCTGGCCCAGGGTGCGCGCAGCGTGGACGAGCTCGCGCGCGCGTGTGGACAGTCGACCGCCAACACGTCGCAGCACCTGCAGGCGTTGCACGCGGCCGGGCTCGTGCGCCGATGGCGCGAGGGCACGCGGGTCCGCTACGCGCTCGCCGGCGACGACGTCCTGGCGCTCTGGCTCGCGCTGCGCGACGCGTCGGCCGCGCGCCTGGCCGAGGTCGAGCGCGCCGTGCGCGACCATCTCGGCGAGGACGTCGAGACGATCGGGCGCACGGAGCTGCTCGAACGGCTGCGCCGCGAAGACGTCGTGCTCATCGACGTTCGCCCGGTGGAGGAGTTCGCGGCCGGGCACATCGAGGGCGCGCGGTCGGTGCCGATCACCGAGCTCGAGCAACGGCTCGACGACCTGCCCGACGACGTCGAGGTCGTCGCCTACTGCCGTGGTCCGTTCTGCGCGTACGCCCACGAGGCGGTGCGCACGCTCGCCGCGGCCGGTCGCCGGGCCCGGCGGCTCGAAGGCGGCTGGCCGGAGCACCGGCTGACCGAAGCGGAGTCGTGACCCGCCGGGCCGCCGCTCGGCCGCAGCGTGGCGCGTGCTCGCTGCGGCGGGAGGAGCCGCGTCAGACGGCGCGGCGGCCGCGCAGCACGCGCCGCGCCAGCAGGACGGCGGCGATCGACACCACTCCGCCGATCAGCACGACCTTCGACGCGCCGCCGACCCAGCTCGACAGCGACTCCCAGTTGCGGCCGAGCGCGTACCCGGCGCCGATGAGGATCGCGTTCCACGCGGCCGATCCGAGCGTCGTCAGCGCGATGAAGCGCGCGAGCGACATCCGCATGATCCCGGCCGGGATCGACACCACGCTGCGGGCCCCGGGGACCAGCCGCGCGCCGAGCACGACCCAGTCGCCCCAGCGGGCGAACCACCGCTCGGCCCGGTCGAGCTCGTTGGGGCCGAGGCGCAGGTACTTGCCCCAGCGGTCGATCGCCGGGCGCCCGCCGCCGCGGCTGAGGCCGTAGAGGATCAGGGCGCCGGCCAGCGACCCGAACGTCGCGGCGGCGACGGCCGCGACGAAGCTCAGCTCGCCGCGGGAGACCTCATAGCCCGCCAGCGGGAGGACGAGCTCCGACGGGATCGGCGGGAACAGGGTCTCGACGATCATGACGACGACGAGGCCGACGTACCCGGCGCTGACGAGCAGGTCGTGGGCGAGGTCGTCGAGCGCGGCGGTGACGGACACGGCGCATCAAGCTAGCGAGGCAGCGCTGCTTCGCTACGGCGCCGCCGCTACCGATCCAACCGCGCGACCCCGCCCCGCGCCGCCAACCACGCATGCCGCTCGCGTGCCACGAGCGCCGCCAACCCCACGCCCACGACGGCCAGCACGATCGCCTCGCCGCTCCCGATCGACGAGTCGAAGCGCGGCAGCACGTCCTCGACACCGCCCCAGGGGAGCGGTCCCGACGGCGGCTGGAGCCCGCCGTCTCCGAGCCGCGCGCCCAGCAGCAGCCACCCGGTCGCGGCGAGCGTGATCGCCGCGAGGGCCGTGCCCGCGCGCGGCGCATGGCGCAGGCCCCACGCGGCGAGCCCCGCGCCGATCGGGACGACGGGCAGCAGCAGCCGAGCGGGCGCCCAGTCGCCGTGCAGGGCGGGCGCCAGGAACGTCGCGACGAGCAGCTGCACCCCGCACAGCGCCGCGAGGAAGGCGGCGACGACCTCGACGTGGACCTGGTCGGGCACCGCGACGGCCAGCCGGTCGCGGCGCGAGCGCCACAGCAGCCACAGCGCGGCGAGCCCGAGCGCGGCGAACGGCGCCCAGCGCAGCATGCCGTCGTCGCGATCCAGCCACCAGCCCACCAGCCGCGGCCACCGCTCCAGCACCTCGCCGACCGAGTCCGCCCCGAGCGCGCCGCCGGGGGAGAGGGACGCCGCGTACGGGGTGAAGCCGCCGAAGAGCCGGTCGGTCAGCGTCACGAACAGCACGGCCGAGAACAGCACGACCTCCATCGCCACGAACGCCGCGAACCCCCGCCGGCGGCGGCGCAGCCACCGGGCCAGCGCCGCGGCGCAGCCCACCGTCACCGGCACGAGCGCCGTGGCGATCCACGGCAGCACCGCGATCGCCGCGGCGCACGACAGCGTCGAGCGCGGCCGCGGCTGCTCGCGGACTCGCAGCGCGCCGAGCACCGCGACCGCGAGCCCCGTCCCGCCGACCGCCTCGGGCGAGATCCGCGTGGCCGCCGCCACGACCGGCGGCGAGAGGCCGGCGATCACGGCGGCCCAGGTCGCCCACGGATCGGGCACGACGCGACGGGCGATCGCCGCCGCGAAGACGAACCCGAGCGCGACCAGCCCGGCGAGCCACAGCTGCACCGCCAGCGTGCCGCCGAGCGCGTAGGCCGGCGCGATGAGCAGGGGGAAGCCGATGCCCTGCGGCTCGAGCAGATGGCCGCTGGTCAGCGTGGCGGTCGGTCGCAGCGGCGGCCCGTCGAACTCCCGCCAGGCGCGCTGCGCATACTGGTTGCGCAGGTCGAGATCGCCGTCGGCGACGATCGACTCCGCGCTCAGCAGGACGTGCCCCTCGCGCGCCGACCAGGCCTGCCCGGGGGCCGCGTCGAGCCCGAGCGCCGCCGCGTAGACGGCGACGAGCACCAGCCAGATCGACAGTCCACGCGCCACGGCGGCGCAGGCTATCGACGCGTCGTCCTCCCGCCGCGGTCAGCCGCCGCACACCGGGCACCCCGGCTCGCGCACCACCGGCTCGCGCTCCAGCGCGAACGTGTGGAGGTCGAGCAGCAGCGCGGTGCCGATCGTCGCGGGCTCGCCCAGGCCGGCCAGCAGGCGCACCACCTCGCTGGCCGCCAGCGCGCCCACGGTGGCGCACGCCGGCCCGTACGTCGCCGACGGCGCCCGCAGCTGACGCGCGGCCTCGAGCGTGTCGTAGAGCGGGTACGCCCGCCGCGCCGCCTGCTCCTGGCAGGCGAAGCAGCCGGTCCGGCCCGGCACGTAGAGCGGGCCGACCCGCAGCTTGGGCGGCTGCTGGCTCATCGCCATGTACGGCACCCCCGCGTCGAAGCAGGCCTCGTCGACCCACCGCGTGATCTTGTGCGGCGGGTGGTCGACCGTGCTGACGACCACGTCCGCGCCGTCGATCGCCTCGCGCACCGCGGTCGCCGACCCCAGCTCGCGCACGACCGGCACCACCTCGAGCGCCCGGTCCAGCGCACCTAGCGCCCGCGCGGCCGCGGGCGCCTTCCACGCGCCGACGTCGTCCTCGCCGAAGAGGATCTGCCGGTTGAGGTTGGAGAGCTCGACCCGGTCGCCGTCGACCGCGACGAGCCGCCCGATCCCGCTGCAGCCCAGCGCGAACGCCGCCCACGAGCCCAGTCCGCCGACGCCGAGCAGGCAGACCGTGGCGGCGCGCAGCCGCGCCTGGGCGCGCGCCGCGCTGGCGCCCGGCGGCAGCACGTCCCCGTAGTAGGCGAGCTGGCGCTCGAAGCGCTCGGCGTCGCGGGCGCTCAGGTGCTCGAGGTCGCCGGCAGCGTCGTCGACCGCGCCGGCGGCGGCCAGCGCGCGCACCGCCGCCTCGGCGGCCCCGGCGTGGGCGGGATCGCCGTCGTCGAGCGCGTCGACGACCTCGTCGAGCTCGTGGGTGCCGTCCAGCAGCGCGACGAGCCGCGCCGCGCGCGGGCCGTCGCCGCGGACGACCAGGTCCTCCTGGCCGTCCCCGCGCAGGAGGTAGAGGGTTCCGTCCGTGGTCAGCCGGGCGTCGACCGACCGCTTGAGTCGTGGGCGTCGCATGCGTGCGTGCCTCCGGGGAGCGTCGAAGGAGTGGAGCGCGAGCCCGCCGGGTCCGGCCGCGCGCCCGCTCGCGCGACCGAACCCGCGAGCTGCGGGCGTCAGCCGATCTTCGTGACGAGCAGCTGCGGCAGCGGCTGCTCGGGCAGGGTCTCGACCGTGAGCATCCCTGTCCTCCTCTCTGCGTCTCGATGACACGACGCAGGGCAAGACCCGGGAGCGCCCCGGATCGTTTCAACGCATCTCAGCGCACGTTGGGCGCGCCGCCGTCGAGCAGCCGCTCGGCCTCCTCGGCGACGTCGACGTCGACCATCACGTCGTAGTGGTCGGCGGTCATGCGGCTGGCCGAGCGGAAGTCGCGCTCGCCCCCGGACGCCGCCTGGAAGATCGCCCCGAGCACCGCGCCGATGAGCGCGCCGAACACGAGCCCGTAGAGGATGATCCAGCCGGCTCCGACGTCGTTGGCCGAGATCGCCCACAGGAACAGGCCGAAGAGCACGCCGATCAGCGCGCCCGACCCGGCGCCCCGCAGCGCCGCGGTGCCGACCGTCTCGCGACCGAGGACCTGCTCCTCGAAGCGCAGCCCGCGCCCCACGATCGCGACCCGCCCGACCGGGAACCCGCGATCGGAGAGCAGGTCGACGGCGCGCTGCGCCTCTCCGTACGTCTCGTAGGTGCCCACCGAGCGGCGGGCGGTGTCAGCCCCCATGCAGCGGCAAGCTACTGCGCGGCGACCGACCTTGCCAGCGCGACGAGCAGCCGCACGCCCCAGCCGCTGGCGCCCTTGGCGGCGTAGCCGCGCCCGAGGTCCCACGCCGATCCGGCGATGTCGAGGTGCGCCCACGGCACGTCCCCGGTGAAGCGCTGCAGGAACTCCGCGGCGGTGATCGAGCCGGCCAGGCGGCCCTCGGGCGCGTTGTTGAGGTCGCCGACGGTCCCCTTGACCAGCTCCGCGTACTCCCGGTGGCGCGGCAGCCGCCAGACGAGCTCGCCGGTCTCGTTCGCTGCGGCCTCGACCACCGCGGCCCATGCGTCGTCGTCGGCGACGAGGCCGGCGTGCGTGTGGCCGAGCGAGACGAGGATCGCCCCGGTGAGCGTCGCGATGTCGACGAGCCGCTCGGCGCCCTGGTCGAGCGCGTGGGCGAGGCAGTCGGCCAGCACCAGTCGCCCCTCGGCGTCGGTGTTGTTGATCTCGACGGTCAGCCCGGCCTTCGTGCGCACGACGTCGCCCGGCCGCATCGCCCGGCCGCTGAGCATGTTCTCGGTCGCGCCGACCACGGCGACCACCCGCACGGGCAGCTCGAGCCGAGCGATCGCCCCGAGCGCCTCGAGCACGGCGGCGCCGCCGCACATGTCGAACTTCATGTTCGCCATCGAGGCCGCGGGTTTGATCGAGATCCCGCCCGAATCGAACGTCACCGCCTTGCCGACCAGGCCGAGGACCGGCCCCCGCGCCTCGCCCGGCGGCTCGTAGCGCACCGTGATGAGCGCCGGCTCGGCGTCCGAGCCGCGGGCGACGGCGGCGAACGCGCCCATCCCGCGCGCCTCGATCCCCGCGCGCCCCTCGACCTCCACGCTGAGCGTCGCGTGCTCGGCGGCGAGGTCGCGGGCGTGGTCGGCCAGCCGCTGCGGATCGAGGTCGTTGGCGGGGACGTTGGCGAGGTCGCGGGCCCGGTTCTGCGCCTCGGCGAGGATCCGGCCGGTCGCGACCGGCCCGGCGACGTCGTGGTGGGCGGAGACGATGAGGTCCTCGACCTCGACCCGCGGCTCGTCCTCGGGAGCGCGGTAGCGGTCGAAGCGGTAGGCGCCCAGCAGCGTCCCCTCGACGAACCCGCCGGCGACCGCGTCGGAGACGTGGTGCGGCAGCTCCCAGCACAGCGCGCGCGTCGCCAGCTCGCGGGCGCGCCCCACGACGGTCGCCGCCACGACCCGTGCGCGCTCGGCGTCGAAGTCGTCGCGCTTGCCCAGGCCGACGAGCAGCCAGCGCAGCCCCTCGGCGTGGGTCAGCGCGAGGTGCTGGAAGGAGCGGCGGGCCTCGCCGGCGTCGAGCAGGCCCTGGAGCCGGCCGTCGACGTCATGGGCGACGTCCTCGTCCTCGAAGACCCCGACGACGATGGTGTCGGCCCCGCTGTCCCGGGGCGCTTGCGTGGTGGCGGAGACGCGCATGAGGGCGTGGAGTCTAGGGGTGGCGAGGCCGCCCCAGACGGCGCTCGGAGGCCGCGGTGGCGGTGGCGGCGGAGCCGGGCCCCCGTGCCGGCAACTAGGATCCGGGGGACTCGCCAGACCGCAAGGAGAGGCCGTACCGATGCCCAAGACCGTCGTCCTGAGCGCCGCGCGAACCCCCATCGGCAAGATGGGCGGGGCGCTGTCCACGCTGGATGCCGTCGACCTCGGCGCGCACGCGATCAGCGCCGCGCTCGAGCGCGCCGACGTCGCGCCCGAGCAGGTAGAGCACGTGGTCATGGGCCAGGTCCTGCAGGCCGGTCAGGGGCAGATCCCGTCGCGCCAGGCCCAGATCAAGGCGGGGATCCCCAAGGAGGTCTCCTCCGAGACCATCAACAAGGTCTGCGCCTCCGGCGTCCGCGCGACCGTCCTGCTCGACCAGGCGATCCGCGCCGGCGACGTCGAGATCGGCGTCGCGGGCGGGATGGAGTCGATGTCGAACGCGCCGTGGGTGCTGCCCGGCGCGCGCTTCGGCTTCCGCATGGGCGACGTCAAGGCCCTGGACGCCATGGTCCACGACGGCCTGACCAACCCGTTCACCGGCAAGCAGATGTTCGTCGAGGCGACCGAGATCGGCGACGAGCTGGAGATGACCCGCGCCGACCTCGACCGCTGGGCGCTGCGCTCCCACGAGCGCGCGATCGCCGCGACCGACGAGGGCCGCATGGCCGAGGAGATCGCTCCGGTCACCGTCAAGACCCGCAAGAGCGAGACGGTCGTCGAGGTCGACGAGGCCCCGCGGCGCGACAGCTCCCTGGAGGTGCTGGCCAAGCTCCCGGGCCTGGCCTCCAAGGAGGGGACGCACACCGCCGGCAACTCGCCCGGCGTCAACGACGGCGGCGGCGCCCTGGTCGTCGCCTCCGACGCGTGGGCGAAGGCCAACGGCAAGGAGGCCCTGGCCGAGATCGTCGTCCACGCCCAGAGCGCCGACGAGTTCGCCTACCTCGCGCGCACGCCGGCCACCGCGGCCCAGAAGGCGCTGGCCAAGGCCGGGCTGACCGCCGACCAGATCGACCTCTGGGAGATCAACGAGGCGTTCGCGTCGGTGACGCTGAACTCGCTGCGGATGCTCGGCATCGACGAGGACAAGGTGAACGTCAACGGCGGCGCGGTCGCGCTCGGCCACCCGATCGGCGCCTCCGGCGCGCGGATCCTCGGCGCGCTCATCCTCGAGCTGCGCCGGCGCGGCGGCGGCCTGGGCTGCGCGGCGATCTGCTCGGGCGGCGGACAGGGCGACGCGGTCATCGTCCGGGTGTGACGTGAGGTGAGCGCGGCGGTCGCCTCGGCCGAAGCGGTCTTCTTCGACCTCGATCGCACGCTCATGGCCGGTTCGTCCGGCTTCCACTGGGCCCGCGCGGGCGCCCGCGCGGGCCTCATCCCCCGTCGTCAGCTCTACGCCGACGCGTGGGCGAACCTCCAGTTCCGTCTCCAGGGGTCCACCGACGCCTCGACCGAGCGGGTGCGCGAGCGGGTCAGCGCGATCATCGCCGGGCGGCGCCCGGTGGAGTTCGCCCGCATGGCGCCGATGGTCCTCGCCGGCGTGCTCCCGCGCGTGTACCCGCGGATGCTCGCGGTCGCCTACGAGCACCAGGACGCGGGACGGCGCGTGTACATCTGCACCGCGGCGACCGAGGAGATGGCGCAGCTGCTGGCGGCGGTGCTCGGCTTCGACGGCGGGTTGGGAACGCGGCTGGAAACCGACGGCGACGGCGTCCTCACCGGCCGGCTGAGCGGGCCGTTCAACTACGGCGAGGGCAAGCCGGTGCGGATGCGCGAGCTCGCGGCCGAGCAGGGGATCGACCTCGCCGCCTCGTGGGCCTACAGCGACTCGGCCTCCGACCTGCCGATGCTGCGCGCCGTCGGGCACCCGGTGGCGGTCAACCCGGATGCCGAGCTGGCCCGGGTGGCGCGTGAGGAGGGGTGGGAGGTGCTGCGCTTCGAGACGCTGGGTCGCCGCCTGAAGATCGGCGCCGCGGTGATGGCGACGGGCCTGACCGGGGCGGCGGTGCACCGGGCGATCAGACGGCCCCGATGACCACGAGCCTCGACGAGCTGACCGCCGAGCAGCGCGACCTCCGCGCGTTGGCCCGCGACGTCGCCGAGCGCGAGATCGCGCCCCATGCGGCGACGTGGGATCGCGTTCCGCTGGCGCTCTTGCGCCAGCTCGGCGAGCTCGGCCTCATGGGCGTCTGCGCGCCGGTCGAGCACGGCGGCGTCGGTGCCGACCGCCTCGCCTACGTGCTGGTGCTCGAGGAGCTGTCGCGTGCCGACGCCGGTGTCGGCGTGACCGTCGCGGTCCACACCGGCGCGGGGATCCTCCCGGTGCTCGCCCACGGCACGCCCGAGCAGGTCGAGCGGATCGTCCCCCCGCTGGCCCAGGGCCATGAGCTGGCGGCCTTCGCGTGGACCGAGCCCGACGCGGCCGGGCCGGGCGTCCGGTCCGAGGGCGGTGTGCTGCACGGCACGCTGCGGCGGATCGCCAACGGCGCCTACGCCCGCCACGTCACCGTCGTCGCCCGCGAGGGCGAGCAGGTCTCCGCGTTCGTCACGCGCGCGTTCCGGGCGGTCCGCGAGGGCTCGTCCGCGACCGCCGACCTCGTCTTCGACGCCAGCCCGGCGCAGCGCCTGGGGGAGCCCGGCGCCGGGATGCGGATCGTGCGCGCGACGCTCGAGGACGGGCGGATCGGGATCGCGGCCCAGGCGGTCGGCATCGCCCAGGCCGCGCGCGACCTCGCCGACGAGGGCTCCGCGTGCGAGCCGGAGATCGCGGCCGCGCGGGCGCTCGTGTGGCGCGCGGCGCGGCTGCAGGACGCGGGCCGCCCGCACGGCGTGGAGGCGGTGCAGGCGCAGCGGTCCGCCTTGCGCGTGGCGCGCCACTGGACGGGCGCGGCGATCCGGGCGCTGGGCGGTAGCGCGGCCACGGCGGAGGGGCCCCGCTCCGAGCTCCGGCGTCTCGCCATCGCGCGCGCCCTCCTCGACGACGTCGACCGCCCGTGACCGTGGCCGGCCGGGCACGGGTGGTCGCCGACGGGACACGGCGGACGCTGCTCGTCGACGGCTTGGAGGCCTCCGTCGTCGACCTGGCCGATCCGCGCCGGCTCGAGATCCCCTACGTGCGCTGGATGGCCGCCGCCCTGGAGGTCTGCGCGCCCGACGACGTCCTGCACCTCGGCGGGGGCGGCTGCACGCTGCCGCGGTGGCTGGCGGCGGTGCGGCCGGGCGCTCGCTCGCTCGTCTACGAGGTCGACGACGAGGTCGTGGCCGCCGCCCGAGCGGAGCTGGCGCTGGACGAGGTGCCGGGCGTGCGCGTGCGCGTCGCCGACGCTCGCGCTGGCGTCGCCGGCCTGCGCCCGCGGTCGTTCGACGCGGTCGTCTCCGACGTCTTCGTCGGTCCGCGCGTGCCGTACCACCTGAGCACGCTCGAGGCGCTGGAGGACGTGCGCCGCGTGCTGCGTCCCGGCGGGCTGTACGTCGCCAACCTCATCGACGAGGCGCCGCTGCGCCGGGCGCGGCGCCAGCTCGCGACGATCGCCGCGGTCTTCGGGCCGGTGCTGCTCGTCGCGCCGCGTGCGGTCCTGACGGGCCGCCGCGCCGGCAACCTCGTCGTCGCGGCCGGTCGCACGCTGCCGGTCGCACGGATCGCCCGCCGCTGTCGCGACGCCGAGCTGCTCGAGGGCGACGCGGCGCGCGTGTGGTGCGAGGACGCGCGGATCCTGCGCGACTGAGATCGCTGCGGGCTACGCCCGCGCCGGCTCGGGCGGCTGGTCGCGGGCCAGCAGGTCGTTGACGAGCCCGGCGGCCTCGTGGGCGCCCGCGATCGTGACGAGCACCGTGCGGCCGTCGCGCAGCGCGAGCTCCAGTGCCTCGCCGCCCCGCAGGACGTAGGCGGTGGTGCGCCGGCGGCCAGGCGGGCGGCGCACACCCCAGCCGCCAGCGCGCAGCGGGTCGAGCTCGGTGGTCGTCGCCGCGGCGATCCGCTCCAACGGGATCGTCCGGCGCGGCCACCCCAGCGGGCCGAGCTCGAGGACGACGCCGCGGCGATCGATCCGCACGCGGATCTGCGAGACGGCCACAGCCGCAGCGATCACGACGAGGCCCGCGACGACGACGATCCAGCGGGCCGGCACCGGGGCGAGGACCGCGCCGAGCGCGATCGCCGCCGCCGTCGCGGCGCCGACGCGGGCCAGGACGGGGCTCGACTGGCGCCCGCTCCACACCGCGTGCTCGGTGGCCGCCAGCCCGATCGACGGCCGCTCGCCGGGTGCGATCGAGCGCGGCGCGGGCGCCCGGCCGGGATCGAGCGCCCGGGCCGCCAGGCCCGCGAGGCCAGCCGCCGCGATGAGCGCGAGCGCCAACCACGGCGAGAGCTCGTCCGCCGCGCGCCAGCCGGAGGCGTCGAGGTTGGCGGCGACGGTGACGGCCTGTGCGCCGCCGAGCAGCGCGATCGTCGCCCAGGCCCACGGAGCGGCGGCCAGCCGCTCGCCCGGGCGGCGCGCAGCCTCGGTGGCCATCGCCGCCCAGGCCATCGCGATCGCCAGGGCCACGCCGGCGGTCAGCCAGCCGCCGGGGGCGTGGCCGTCGGGTGTGCCGTCCAGCGACCAGTGCGTCGCCCAGTCGGCGGGCAGCCGGCCGGCCAGCGCGACCGGCGCGGCGACGACGGCGGCCAGCGCGGCACCCGGCCCGATCCACAGCAGCAGCGCGCGCCTCATGTGGCGACCTCCTTGACGATCTCCACGAGCTCGGCCGGGTCGACCCCGCGCTGCCGCGCCTGCTCGACCAGCTCGGCCGCCAGCCGTGCGACGGCGGCGCGCTCGCGGGCGGGCGCGCCGGGAAGCACGACGGCGCCGCGACGGCGGCGCAGCTCGATCAGCCCCTCGTCGCGCAGCGAGGCGTAGGCCCGCAGGACCGTGTGCACGTTGACGCCGAGCGCGTCGGCCAGCTCACGTGCGGCGGGCAGGCGGTCGCCCGCCTGCGCACCCGCGGCGCCCGCGGCGATCGCGGCCCGCAGCTCGCCGGAGATCTGCTCGTGCAGGGGTCGGGCGGAGGCGGGGTCGATGCGGACCAACATTGTTCTAGAGAAGATAGAACAAACTTGGCCCAAGAGGACCCCAGCGCGCCACGCTTGGACCTGCTGCCCGGATCTGATACCATCTTGCGGCACTCAGAGCGGGCTCTTTGCGCCTGCGCGCGCTCGGCCTACCAGCCACTTCCGCTCTCGAATGCCGAACTTCCGCGCCTAAGTGCGCAACATCACGCTCCGCGCCTCGTTGCGAAATCAACGAGTGGGGCGTAGAATACATACCTCTGAACTAGGACTTTGAACGAGAAGGAAGTGATGAACCGTGGCAGTTGATCGCCTGAGTGAGCGGGCGCTCGACGAGCTGGAGCCCACCGACCTGCTCCTCGAGCAGGCTTCGGTCTACCCGCTGCTGACCAAGGAGGAGGAGATCGTCCTCGCCAAGAAGGTGGAGCAGGGCGATCTCGAGGCCAAGGGCCGGATGATCAACTCGAACATCCGTCTCGTCGTGTCGATCGCGCGGCGCTACCAGGGTCAGGGCATGCCGTTCGCCGACATCGTCCAGGAGGGCATGTTCGGCCTGATTCGCGCGGTGGAGAAGTTCGACTTCCGCAAGGGCTTCAAGTTCTCGACGTACGCGACGTGGTGGATCCGCCAGGCGATCCAGCGCGGTCTGGACAACCGGGCGCGCACGATCCGCCTGCCCGCCCACATCGCGCAGCGTGCGCGCAAGGTCGGTCGCGTCGAGCGCGAGCTGACCGTGCGCCTCGAGCACGACCCGACCGACGCCGAGATCGCCAAGGAGGCCGGGCTGGACGTCGAGGAGGTCGCGCGCATCCGGGCCCTCGACTACGAGCCCCCGAGCCTCGACCGCCGCGTCGGCGACGACTCCGACTCGGCGACGCTCGGCGAGCTGCGTCCGTCGGACGGTCCGGCGCCGGACGAGGCCGTGCAGGAGCTCGACATCCGCGCTCGCCTCGAGCGCGCGGTGAAGCTGCTGCCGGAGGCCGAGCAGAAGGTCATCGCCGCGCGCTTCGGCGCCGGCGGCGAGCTGCTGGCCCCGGGCGAGCGCATCGAGCGCAAGCTCGGCGTGACCGCCAAGGAGGCGCGTGAGCTCGAGGCCCGCGCGCTGGCTCGCCTGGCCGAGATGGGCGACCTCCAGGACCTGCGCGAAGCCGCGTAGCCGCTACCTCGGCACCGATTGCTGCGAAGGGCGCCCCACCGGGGCGCCCTTCGTCGTTGGGGGGACGCGAACGCAACGTCCACGCAACCTCCTGCGACGTAGAACTTCGTGCATCGACGGCTCTTGCGTGAGGCGAACCATGTACGAGATCCCAAAGCTCCAGCCCGACCCGTCCCGCGACCCGGTCCGCGAGGCGGCGCGGGTCGGCATCCGGCTCCTCGACGACGCCTATCTAGCCTGGCGCGCCGCGCAGTTCCAATGCCACGACGCGCTGATCGCGTGGCGGCAGGGGACGTCGCGGGACCGCGCGCGGGCGCATCTGGCCTACCGGGCGGCGCTCGATCGCGAGGAGGCGGCGGCGCGCGACTTCGAGCGCCTGTCGCGGCTGGCGAAGACGGCGTAGACCTGCCCGCGCCGCCGTAGACTGGCCTGGATGGCCGGCGAGTGGGAGCGGCTGTTCGCGCAGACCCCGCAGCGCGACGTGGACTTCGCGACGCTGTCGGGCGAGCCGGTCCGTCCGCTGTACACCGCCGAGGACGTCGGGGAGGACCCGGGGCTGCCGGGCCAGTTCCCGTTCACGCGCGGTGTGTATCCGAGCATGTACCGGGGGCGGCTGTGGACGATGCGGCAGTTCGCCGGGTTCGGCACCGCCGAGGAGACCAACGAACGCTTCCGCTACCTCATCGACCACGGGCAGACGGGCCTGTCGACGGCCTTCGACATGCCGTCGCTGATGGGCCATGACTCCGACCATCCGCGGTCGCTGGGCGAGGTGGGCCGCGAGGGCGTGGCGGTCGACAGCGTGGACGACATGGAGACCCTGTTCGGCGGCATCGACCTCGGCGAGGTCACCGTCTCGATGACGATCAACGCGCCGGCGCCGATCATGCTCGCCTACTACGTCGTCGCGGCCGAGGAGGCGGGCATCCCGCCGGAGCGCCTCGGCGGGACGATCCAGGCCGACATCCTCAAGGAGTACATCGCCCAGAAGGAGTGGTGCTTCCCGATCGATCCGGCGATGCGGTTCCTGGCGGACATGATCGAGTGGTGCTCGCGCCACATGCCCCGCTGGCACCCCGTCTCGATCAGCGGCTACCACATCCGCGAGGCCGGCTCGACCGCCGCGCAGGAGCTGGCGTTCACCCTGAAGGACGGCCTGACGTACGTGCAGCAGGCCGTCGACCGTGGCCTCGACGTCGACGACTTCGCGCCGCGGCTGAGCTTCTTCTTCAACGCGCAGATCGACTTCTTCGAGGAGATCGCGAAGTACCGGGCGGCGCGCCGGATCTGGGCGCGCGAGCTGCGCGACGGCTTCGGCGCCAAGGACCCGCGCTCGTGGCGCATGCGCTTCCATACGCAGACGGCGGGTGTGTCGTTGACGGCTCAGCAGCCGCTGAACAACATCGTGCGCACGGCGATCGAGGCGCTGGCCGGGGTTCTGGGCGGGACGCAGTCGCTGCATACGAACTCCTATGACGAGGCGCTGGCGTTGCCGACGGAGGAGGCGGTGCGGATCGCGTTGCGTACGCAGCAGATCATCGCGTTCGAGACCGGGGTGGCGAACACGATCGACCCGTTGGGCGGGTCGTACTTCGTCGAGGCGCTGACCGATCGGATGGAGGAGCAGGCCTACGCGTACTTCCGCAAGATCGACGAGCTCGGCGGGATGGTCCAGGCCGTCAAGGAGAACTTCCCGCAGCGCGAGATCGCCGACGCCGCCTTCGCGCTGCAGGCCGCGATCGACCGCGGCGAGCGGATCCTCGTCGGCGTCAACGCCTGCACCGAGGGCGACCACCACGAGACGCCGATCCTGCGCATCGATCCCGAGCTGGAGCGCAAGCAGATCGGCCGCGTGCAGGCGGTCCGCGCCCGCCGCGACGGCCCGGCCGTCGAGCGCGCGCTGGACGAACTGACGCGCGCCGCCGGAGCAGACGTCAATCTCATGCCAGTCCTGCTCGACGTCGCCCGCGCGCATGCCACCGAGGGCGAGATCGTCGAGGCGCTCCAGCACGTCTGGGGCGCTTACACCGAGACCCCGATCTACTAGGAGCCAAGCAGCTCATGCGCAAGCGCCTCGTCGCTCTCGCCGTGCCCGTCGTCGCCGCCGGCGCGCTCGCCGTCCCGGCCCACGGCGCGACCAAGACCGTGCTGGTCAAGGACAACGTCTTCAGCCCCAAGCGGGTCACCGTCGCCAAGGGCACGACGGTCAGGTGGGTCTGGCGGGGCAAGTCGCCGCACAACGTGACGGTGACGCGGGGGCCGGCCCGGTTCCGCTCGGCCGTGAAGATGAAGGGGAGCTTCTCGCGCAAGCTCACCAAGCGCGGCAAGTACTCGATCGTCTGCACGATCCACCCCGGGATGACGATGTCGATCACCGCTCGCTAGCTATCGTTCGCGCCCATGAGCACCACGTCCAGCGCGCGGAAGATCCGCGTGGTCGTCGCCAAGCCCGGGCTCGACGGGCACGATCGGGGGGCGAAGATCATCGCCCGTGCGTTGCGTGACGCGGGGATGGAGGTCATCTACACGGGGCTGCATCAGACGCCCGAGCAGATCGTGGAGACGGTCATCCAGGAGGATGCCGACGCGGTCGGCCTCTCCATCCTCTCGGGCGCGCACATGACGCTCGTGCCGCGCGTCGTCGAGCTGCTGCGTGAGCAGGGCATCGACGACGTGCTGGTCACCGTCGGCGGGACGATCCCGTCGGACGACATCGCAGAGCTGAAGGAGCTGGGCGTGGCCGAGGTCTTCACCCCGGGCGCCTCGACGCAGGAGATCGTCGACTTCATCCGCGGCGCCGTCGCCGCCTGAAGCCTCCGCGCGGGCCTCGTTGACTCGCGAGTCAACGAAACGGGTAGCATCCGGCGGGTCCGTTTGCCTGAGGAGGCTTGAAAGTGAAGATTTGCGTCCTGGTGAAGGAGGTGCCCGACGCGGCGGTGACCAAGCGCATCGACCCGTCTACGGGTCGCCTTGACCGCAGCGGCGAGAAGAACCTCAACCCGTACGACACGCACGCCATCGAAGCGGCGATGCAGCTCAAGGAGGGTGGGGAGCTTCAGGTCGATGAGATCGTGGCCGTGACGATGGGCCCCGACTCCGCCGTGCGGGCGCTGCACAAGGCCGTGTCGCTGGGCGCCGACCGCTCGGTGCACCTGTCCGACGAGGCCCTCGCCGGCTCCGACGTGGCCGCCACCGGCTACGCGCTGGCCAAGACGCTGGAGCGCGAGAGCCCCGACCTCGTCCTCCTCGGCCAGCAGTCCGACGACGGCGAGTGCTACACGATCGGCGCCGTCGTCGCCGACCACCTGCAGATGCCGTCGCTGACGCAGGTCATCAAGATGGACGTCGCCGAGGGCGGCCTGCGGTGCGAGCGCCAGGCCGAGTACGGCTACGACACCGTTCAGGTGCAGCTGCCCGCCGTCATCTCGGTCGGCGACGCGATCAACGAGCCGCGCTACCCGTCGCTGAAGGCGATCATGGGCGCCAAGAAGAAGCCGCTCGACGCGCTGACCGTCGCCGACGCCGGCATCGACGCCGGCAAGGTCGGCGCCGCCGGCTCACAGGTCGAGTGCGGCGACTTCAAGGCCCCGCCGGCCAAGGCCGCCGGCACGATCATCGAGGACGAGGACACCAACGAGACGGTCGAGAAGATCGTCGCCTGGCTCGACGAGAGGAAGCTGATCTGAGATGGCGGGGATCCTCGTCTATGCCCTCCACTACGAGGGCGCGTTCAACAAGAACTCGCTCGGCGCGGTCGCCGAGGCGGCCAAGCTCGCGGGCCAGCTGGGCACCGAGGCCCATGCCGTCGTCGTCGGCGAGGGCGTCAGCGACGACCTCGCCGCCTCGCTGGGCGGCTACGGCGCCGCGAAGGTGTTCAAGGTCGAGGCGCCCGAGGGCCTGGCCCAGCCGGTCGTCGACGCGATGGCCAAGATCATCGCCGACCAGGGCCACGACTACGCCCTGTTCGGCGGCGGCCTCCTCGGCTTCGAGATCGGCGCCGGCCTCGCCGCGCGGCTGGGCGCCGGCGTGACCATGGAGGTCACCAACGTCACCGTGGAGAACGGCAAGCTCGTCGCCGAGCGGCCGATCCTCGGCGACTCGTCGATCTCCGAGTCCCGCTACAAGGGCAAGGGCATCATCATCGGGCGCCTCAACGCGTTCGAGGTCCCGGCCTCCAGCGGCGCATCGGCGCCGGTCGAGACGGTGGCCGTCGAGCTGTCGCCCTGGTCGACGAAGGCCAAGATGGTCCAGCGCGGCGAGCAGCGCGGTGCCGACGTGGACATCGAGGGCGCCGACGTCCTCGTCGCCGGTGGCCGCGGCCTGGGCAAGGCCGAGGGCTTCGAGCAGCTCGAGGAGCTGGCCGGCGCGTTCGGCGGCAACTCCGCGGTCGCCGCCACCCGCGCGGTGGTCGACGCCGGCTGGTACCCGTACGCCGCCCAGATCGGCCAGACAGGCAAGACCGTCGCGCCGAAGCTGTACCTCGCCGCCGGCATCTCCGGCGCGATCCAGCACAAGGTCGGCATGCAGTCCTCGGAGAACATCGTGGCGATCAACAAGGACTCCAACGCCCCGATCTTCGAGTTCGCCGACCTCGGCATCGTGGGCGACCTCAACAAGATCGTCCCGAAGCTGATCGAGGCCGTGAAGGCCAAGAAGGGCAGCTGAGCGCGATGGCCGGGCAGAACGGAAGGGTCGCCGTCCCGGCGGCCTACCCGCCGCCGGTCGACTCGCCCAACGAGTTCGTCAAGCGCGAGCTCGACGCCGAGGACGAGCGCATCGAGGTCGGCGTGGCCATCGTCGGCGGCGGCACCGCCGGCCTGGCCACCGCCAACCGTCTCCTGCAGCTGCTGGCCGACGACCCCGAGATGCTCGAGCGTCTCGGGGAGGTCCCCGTCGCGGTGATCGAGAAGGCCAAGGTCTGCGGCGGCCACAACCTGTCGGGCGCGGTCGTACGTCCGGGGCCGCTGCAGGAGCTCTACCCCGACTACACGCGCGAACAGTGGCGTGAGGAGGGGTGGGCCTTCGGCGAGGTCACCAAGGAGGCCGTCTACATGACGCCGACCTCCAAGCGGGCGATCCGCATCCCGCCGCCGCCGCCGTTCAAGAACCACGGCAACGAGGTCATCTCGGTCTCGGCGCTGGCGCGCTTTCAGCAGCGCCTGGCCGAGGAGGGCGGCGCGTACGTCCTCACCGAGACGAGCGCCACGCAGCTGCTGATCACCGACGGCGTCGTGCGCGGCGTGCGCACCGGCGACAAGGGGCGCGGCAAGGACGGCGAGCCGCTGGGCAACTTCGAGCCCGGCACCGACGTCACCGCCCAGCACACCGTGCTGGCCGAGGGCTGCTGGGGCTCGCTCACCGGCGCGGCGATCCGCGAGTTCGACCTCTCGGCCGGCCGCGAGCCGCAGGTCTGGGAGCTCGGGGTCAAGGAGGTCTGGAAGGTCCCCAAGCCGCTGGATCGCCTGATCCACACGATCGGCCCGTGGCCGCTGAAGATCAGCGCGAAGTACGGGCAGATCGGCGGCACCTGGATCTACCCGATGAAGGACGCCAAGACCGGCGACGACCTCGTGTCGATCGGCTTCGTCGTCGACCTCGAGTACGCCGACGCGACCACGTCGGCCCACGACCTGCTGCAGCAGTTCAAGCTGCATCCGCTCGTGCGCAAGATCCTCGAGGGCGGCGAGCGCGTGGCCTGGGGCGCGAAGGCGCTGCCGGGCGGCGGCTACTGGTCGATGCCGAAGCTGACGATGCCGGGCGCGCTGCTGGTCGGCGACTCGGCCGGCATGGTGGACACGGTGGCGCTGAAGGGCGTCCACCACTGCATCAAGTCGGGCATCCTCGCCGGCGAGGCGATCTACGCGGCGCTGAAGCGGGGGTCGACCGACCTGTCGTCCTACGAGCAGGCCGTCGAGGAGTCCTCGATCGGGCAGGAGCTGTACCAGGTGCGCAACACGCGCCAGCCCTTCCAGAAGGGCTTCCTGCGCGGCGGACCGATCGTCAACCTGGCGATCGCCACGAAGGGCAAGCTGCCCGGCGGCCGCCTCGACTGGCATCGCAACGACGCCAAGCCGATGTTCGTCGGGGACACGCACAAGGGCTATCCCAAGCCCGACGGGAAGTACACGTTCGACAAGCTCTCGTCGGTCTTCATCACCGGCAACGCCACCCGCGACGACGCGCCCAACCACATCCGCGTGCGCACGAACGTGCCGCGGCCGGTCGCCGAGACGTGGAAGTGGATGTGCCCGGCGGGGGTCTACGAGATCCCCGAGGACGCGCCGGAGCACGGCAACGTCGACGTGATCGTCAACTACACCAATTGCGTGCAGTGCGGGGCGATCACGGCCAAGGGCGGACGGCTGACGACGCCCGAGGGCGGCGACGGCCCGCTCTACCAGGTGACGTGAGGCGCGAGGGCCGGAAAGGTCGCAACCTTTCCGGCCCTCGCCTGTTTGGGGAGGGGCAATGCGCCGCCGTCTCACCCCGCTGCTCCTCGTCCTCGCCGTGCTCGTGCTCGCGCTCGCGTCCGTCGCGGCACCCGGCCCGGCCGTCGCCGCGCCCACCACGCCGACCGTCCGCGCGACCGTCCAGACGTGCGGCCTCGTCACCTCGCGCAAGCTGACGGGGGTCAGCTTCTCGGCCGAGATGGCCTACCTCGCCGGCGCCGACGCGATGTGGATGCGCTTCGAGCTGTTCACCCGCATCCCGGGGGAGGGCGGCTTCACGCGCCTGCCCAACAGCGGCGAGGGCTGGTACCGCGAGAAGGCGGTGAAGGTCTTCAGCTACACCGACAAGATCTTCGCGCTGCCCAACCTCTCCTCGCCGGCCGACTACCGCGCCCGCGTGACCTTCCGCTGGAACGACGCGTCGGGCCGGCCGCTGCTCACCACGCGCCGCATGACGCCGCCGTGCCGGCTGGAGCCGCAGCCCAACCTCTCGCTCGGCAACCCGACCACGCAGGCGGCGGGCCAGCCGGGGCTGCTGCGCTACACGATCCCGGTGCGCAACGTCGGGCGCGCCGACGCGGGCACGTTCGACGTCGCGCTGCGCATCGGGGGCGAGGACCGGCCGACGATCGCCGTCACCGACCTGCCGGCGGCGGCGTCCCAGCCGGTGACGTTCACCGCGCCACGCTGCGCGGCCGGCGACGTCCTGCGCTTCGAGGTCGACCCCGGCGGCCGGGTGTCCGAGAGCGACGAGAGCGACAACGTCCTCACGGTCGCCTGCCCGGCGACGGCGTGATCGCCTGACGGTCGGCGTCGTGGTCTGTCGTTGACGGGCGTGCAAGCGCCGTGCGCGGATGGCAGGCTTGCGCCATGGCCGTCGGCACCCACCTGCTGATCTGGCGCGGCCTGGACGCGTGGCAGGCCGAGGCGGCGAGCGTCGAGCTCGCCGCCGACGGCCTGGTCGCCAGCGGCACCCAGATCGGATCCGACCCGGTCGCCTACCGGCTGGACTACCGCCTCGACGCCGGCGGCGCGTTCGTGACCCGCAGGCTGGAGGTCACCGCGACCGGCCGCGGCTGGCGCCGGCGGCTCGACCTGCGCCACGACGGCGAGGGTGTCTGGACATGCGACGCGGACGCGGAGGGAGCGCTGGACCGGCCCCCGCCGGGGTGCGACCCGCAGCTGTTGGCCGGAGCCCTGGACTGCGACCTGGGCCGGTCGCCGTTGACGAACGTGATGCCGATCCGGCGTTCGGGCCTGGATCGGCAGGCGGGGGCGGAGGACTTCACGATGGCGTGGGTGTCGGTGCCCGACCTGAGCGTCGTCGCTTCGGCGCAGCGCTACGAGCACGTGCCGCGCACCGACGGCGGATCGGTCGTGCGCTACGTCGACCGCGGGCTGTTTGCGGGCTTCACCGCGGAGCTGGAGCTCGATGCCGACGGCTTCGTCGTCCGGTATCCCGAGCTCGCGGAGCGCGTGCCGGACGAGCCGATCCAGCCGTAGACGTCGCTTCGAGCGGGCGTCAGGGCGCCCATCCGGGACACCGGTGCGTCGCTACACTGGATCACACGATGAAGACCGGAATCCACCCCGAGTACGTCGAGGCTCACGTGCGCTGCACCTGCGGCAACGAGTTCACGACGCGCTCGACCCAGCCCGAGATTCACGTCGAGATCTGCTCCAACTGCCACCCGTTCTACACCGGTCGCCAGAAGCTGGTCGACACCGGTGGCCGCGTGGAGCGCTTCAACCGCCGCGCCGCCCGTCGCCGGGCCGCCGCCGCGGGCTCCTGACGAAGCAGAGCTCTCCGACGTGACCGACACCGCCCGGCTCGCCGACGGAGAGCTCGTCGCTTCCCGCGACCTCCCCGTCGGCGGTCAGGCCGTGCTCGAGGGCGTCATGATGCGCGGCATCGCGACCTGGGCGGTCGCCGTGCGCAAGCCGCTGCCCGACGAGATCGGCGCGCACGGCGTCGACCCCGAGCGCGGCGCCCACGGCGAGATCGAGGTCCAGTCGTTCCCGCTGACTTCGCTGCTGCGTCGCCACCGCCTGCTGCGCCTGCCGATCGTGCGCGGCGTCGTCGCGCTGGGCGAGTCGCTGGCGATCGGGTTCAAGGCGCTGGGGATCTCGGCCAACGCCCAGGTGCCCGAGGACGAGGAGGAGATCTCCGGCGGGCTGTGGGTCGGGACGATCGTCCTCTCCCTGGTGCTCGCGGTCGGCCTGTTCTTCGTCGTGCCGGTCGGCCTCACGAGCCTCATCAAGGACGTGCTCGACTCCTCGCTGCTGTTCTGGCTGGTCGAGGGGATCGTGCGCACCGCGATCTTCCTCGGCTACCTCTGGCTGCTCTCCCGCCTGCGCGACCTGCGCCGCGTCTTCGAGTACCACGGCGCCGAGCACAAGGCCATCTCCTGCTACGAGGCCGGGCTCGAGCTGACGCCGGCCAACGCGCAGCGCTTCTCGCGGCTGCACCCGCGCTGCGGCACGAGCTTCCTGCTCATCGTCATGCTCGTGGCGATCTTCGTCTTCGCGCCGATCGGCCTGCCGGCCTGGTACTGGCTGGTGCTGACGCGGATCGTCGGCGTGCCGCTGATCGCCGGGATCTCGTTCGAGATCATCAAGTTCGCCGGACGCAACCGCCGCCGCGCGTGGGTGCGGACCGTCATGTGGCCCGGCATGCAGCTGCAGCGCCTGACCACCCGCGAGCCGGATGCGGCCCAGCTGGCGGTGGCGATCGCGGCGCTGGAGGCCGTCCTCGCCGTCGAGGCCCCGGGCGAGCAGCGCGCCGAGGACCTCGTCGGCGTCGAGGTCGTCGCGTAGCGGTCGTCCTAGACTCGATCGCCGGATGATCGAGTCGCTCGTCGAGCAGATCGAGGCGCGCTTCGCGGAGCTGGAGCGCCAGGTGGTCGACCCCGAGGTGATCGGGGACCGTCAGCGCTATGCGGAGGTCGGGCGCGAGTACCGCCGCCTGCAGCCGGCCGCCGAGCTGGCCGCCCAGTGGCGTCGCGCGGTCGACGATGCGGCCGGAGCCCGCGAGCTGCTGGCCGAGGACGAGGACCCCGAGGTGCGCGAGCTGCTCGTCGCCGCCGAGGAGCGCATCGGCGAGCTCGAGGAGGAGATCCGCCTCGCGATGGTCGAGCGCGATCCCAACGACGACAAGAACGTCATCGTCGAGATCCGCGGCGGCGCCGGTGGCGAGGAGGCCGGCCTGTGGGCGGGCGACGTGGCGCGGATGCTGCAGAAGTACGCCGAGCGCCGCGGGTTCGCGGTCGAGCTCCTCGACGCGCGCGACGGCGAGGTCACGTTCGCGGTCAAGGGCGACGGCGCGTACTCGGTCTTCAAGTTCGAGGGTGGCACCCACCGCGTCCAGCGCGTGCCCGTGACCGAGTCGCAGGGGCGCATCCACACCTCGACGGCGACTGTGGCGGTGCTGCCCGAGGCCGAGGACGTCGACGTGCAGATCGACCCCAACGACCTCCAGGTCGACGTCTACCGCTCGTCCGGTCCCGGCGGCCAGTCGGTCAACACGACCGACTCCGCCGTGCGCATCACCCACAAGCCGTCGGGGATCGTCGTCTCGATGCAGGACGAGAAGAGCCAGCTGCAGAACCGCGAGAAGGCGATGCGGGTGCTGCGGGCCCGGCTCTACGAGGTTGCGCTGGCCGAGCAGCAGGCCGAGCTGTCGGCCGACCGTCGCGCCCAGGTCGGCACCGGCGAGCGGGCCGAGAAGATCCGCACCTACAACTACGGCGAGCGGCGCGTCACCGACCATCGCATCAAGCTCACCCAGCACAACCTCGAGCAGGTGCTCGAGGGCGAGCTGGACGACTTCACCAGCGCGCTGCAGGCCGACGAGAAGCGGCGCGTCCTCGAGGCGCAGGCGAGCACGGGTTGACCGCGGTCCGCGACGCGCTGGACTCCGCGCTCGTCGCGCTCAACGCGGCGAGGGTCGAGAGCCCGCGGCTGGACGCCGAGCTGCTGCTGGCCGAGGCGCTCGGCGTGGATCGCACCGCGCTCTACCTCGAGCGCGACCTGCGCGTCGAGGGGCCGGCGGTCCGCCGCTTCCAGGACCTCGTGCGCCGGCGCGCGGTCGAGCGCGTGCCGGTCGCCTACCTGCTCGGGCGCAAGGGGTTTCGCCACCTCGAGCTGGCGGTCGACCCGCGCGTGCTGGTGCCGCGCCCGGAGACCGAGCTGCTCGTCGAGGTCGCGGTGGCCGAGCTGCCGCACGGCGCGCGGGTGATCGACGTGGGCACCGGCAGCGGCGCGGTCGCGCTGGCCCTCGCCCACGAGCGCGGCGACCTGCGGGTGAGCGGCTCCGACGTGTCGGAGGATGCGCTGGCGGTGGCGCGGGCCAACGGGGCGCGGCTCGGGCTGGCCGTCGAGTGGCTGGCGGCCGACGGGCTGCCGCCCGGTGACTGGGACGCGGTCGTCGCCAACCTCCCGTACGTCGCCGAGGGCGAGCGGCTGGCGCCGGAGATCGCCCGCCATGAGCCGGCGTCCGCGCTCTTCGCCGGTCCCGACGGCCTCGAGGCGATCCGCGCGCTCGTCGCGCGCGCGGCGGGCCGGGTGGGCTGGATCGCGCTCGAGCACGGCTGCGACCAGGGCGAGGCGGTCCGCGCCCAGCTGCGCGGGGCCGGCTATGAGAGCATCCGCACCGACCGCGATCTGGCAGGCCTGGAACGGGTGACGATCGGATGCTGACTCCAGACGACGCCGCGACCTTCGAGCGCTGCATGGCGGTCGGCGGGATCGCCCTGTTCCCGGCCGACACGGTCTACGGCCTCGCCTGCGACGCCTCGACCGACGAGGCCGTCGGGCGCCTCTATCGGCTGAAGGGCCGCCCGCTGAGCAAGCCGTCGGCGGTCCTGCTGTTCTCGCTCGACCTCGCGTTCGACGCGGTCCCGGAGCTGACGCCCCGCGCCCGCGCGGCGCTCGAGGCGCTGCTGCCCGGGGCGGTGACGCTGCTGCTGCCCAACCCGGCGCGCCGCTTCTCGCTGGCCTGTGGCGACGACCCCGACACGCTCGGCCTGCGCGTCCCCGCGCTGCCGCCCGCCGCCGCCGCGCTGCGCTCCGTCCGCTGGCCGATCCTCCAGAGCAGCGCCAACCACGCCGGCGGCGCCGAGGCGCGCCGCATCGCCGACGTCCCCGACGACCTGCGCGCCGCCGTCGACCTCGTCCTCGACGCGGGCGAGCTCCCCGGCACCGCCTCGACCGTCATCGACCTGCGGGCGTTCGCGGCCGGCGGCTCGTGGTCGATCGTCCGCCAGGGGCTCGTCGCGGTGGAGCAGGTCGAGGCGGCGCTGGACCGGCTGTAGCGCCATCCCGCTGATACCGTGGGCACGTGAGCCCCGACCTGCCTTCCGACTTCTTCAATCGCCCGCTGGCCGAGGTCGATCCCGAGATCGCCGAGGCCGTCGGCAACGAGCTGCGGCGCCAGCAGACGACGCTGGAGATGATCGCCTCGGAGAACTTCGTGCCCCAGGCGGTGCTGGACTGCCAGGGCAGCGTGCTGACGAACAAGTACGCGGAGGGATATCCGGGCAAGCGCTACTACGGCGGCTGCGAGTTCGTCGACGTGGCCGAGCAGCTGGCGATCGACCGGGCGAAGGCGCTGTTCGGCGGCGAGCACGCCAACGTCCAGCCGCACGCCGGCGCGCCCGCCAACACCGCGGTCTACTTCGCGCTGCTGGAGCCGGGCGACACGGTCATGGGCCTCTCGCTCGCCCACGGTGGGCATCTCACGCACGGGATGAAGATCAACGTCTCGGGCCGCCTGTACGACATCGCCGCCTACGAGGTCGACCGCGAGACGAGCCTCATCGACATGGACGCGGTCGCTGCGCTGGCCCGTGAGCGCCGGCCGAAGATGATCGTCGCCGGCTGGTCGGCCTATCCGCGCCAGCTGGACTTCCCGCGCTTCCGCGAGATCGCCGACGAGGTCGGCGCGCTGCTCATGGTCGACATGGCCCACTTCGCGGGGCTCGTCGCCGCCGGGCTGCATCCCAGCCCGGTGCCGTACGCCGACGTGGTGACCACCACGATCCACAAGACCCTCGGCGGCCCGCGCAGCGGCATGATCCTGTGCCGCGAGGAGTACCGCAAGAAGATCGACTCCTCGGTCTTCCCCGGTCAGCAGGGCGGCCCACTGGAGCACATCATCGCGGCCAAGGCCGTGGCCCTGAAGATCGCCGCCAGCGACGCGTTCAAGGAGCGCCAGCAGCGCACGGTGGCCGGCGCCCAGGCGGTCGCCGCCCAGCTCCTGGAGGCCGGTCACGGCGTCAACGTGCTGACCGGCGGGACCGACGTCCATCTGGCGCTCGTCGACCTGCGTGCGTCCGAGCTCGACGGCCAGCAGGCCGAGGACCGCCTCCACGACATCGGCATCACCGTCAACCGCAACGCCGTCCCGTTCGACCCGCGGCCGCCGATGGTCACCAGCGGCCTGCGCGTCGGCACGCCGGCGCTGGCCACGCGCGGGCTGCAGGTCGACGACTTCGTCGAGGTCGGCAAGATCCTCGCCACCGCGCTCACGCCCGACTACGCGGCGCGCCACGACGAGCTCGCCGAGCGCGCCGCGGCGATCGCCGAGCGCTACCCGCTCTACGAGCACCTGAGCGCGCCCGCGGCGGTCTGAGCCGCCTCGCACCGGCCTCCGCGCGATCCCCTCGGGAGCGCGTGCGATGCTGGGCGGCGTCATGGACGCCTCCGACGCGGTTCTCGGGTTCGTGGCGGCCGCCGCGGCGGCCGCGGCGCTGACCCCGCTCACGGCGCGGTTCGCCCGCGCCGTCGGCGCGGTCGACGAGCCGCGCGAGCGAGGCCTGTCGTCGCGCCCGACGCCGCTGCTCGGCGGTCTGGCGATCCTCGCCGGCGTCGTCTTCGGCTGCGCGCTGTTCCTGCCGTGGGACAAGCAGCTCAAGGCGATCCTCGCCGGCGCGGCGCTCATCACGCTCGTCGGAGCGCTCGACGACCGCTTCGACCTGCCGCCCGGCGTGAAGCTCGTCGGCCAGATCGCGGCCGCCGCGATCCCCGTGTCGGCCGGCGTGCGGGTCGACAACGTGACGATCCCGTTCGTCGGTGCGATCGACTTCGGCGACGCCGGCGGACCGCTGACCGTCCTCGGCCTCGTCGCGGTGATGAACGTCGTGAACTTCTCCGACGGCATCGACGGGCTGGCCGCCGGCGTCTGCGCGATCGCCGGCGTGACGTTCGCGATCATCGCCTTCGACCTGGGCCGCGACAGCGCCGGCGTGCTGGCGGCGATCGTCGGGGGCGCCGCGCTCGGCTTCCTGTTCTGGAACTTCCATCCGGCCTCGGTCTTCATGGGCGACGCCGGTGCGCTGCTGCTCGGGTTGCTGCTCGGCTGCGTGGCGGTCCAGGGGTCGGTGAAGACGAACGCGATCCTCGCGCTGATCTTCCCGCTGCTCGTCCTGACCGTCCCGTTCCTGGACACCACGTTCGTCGTGCTCAAGCGGATGAAGTACCGCCGGCCCGTCTACTCGGCCGATCGCTGGCACCTCCACCACCGGCTGTCGAACATCGGCTTCAGCCAGCGCCGCACGGTGCTCTACCTGTACGCGTGGTCGGTCATCCAGGCGGGGCTGGCGATCGCGCTGCGCTTCGTGCCGTACTCCGACAACGGCGGCAACTTCCACCTCGGCTGGACGCTGGTGATGGTCGGTCTCGGGCTCCTCGCGCTCGCGGCGTCGGTCTACCTCGTGTACGTGCTGGAGATCCTCAAGTTCCGTCGCGTGTTCGCGCGCCGGCGTCCGGATGCGACCGACGAGGAGGTCGCCGAGCAGCTGGAGACCGGCGAGTTCGAGGCGCTGGAGGTCCCGCGCCCGGAGTGAGCGCGCGACGGCGCGGCATCTACGCTGGCGTCATGCACGCCGCCAACATCGCCGACGCCACGCCGTTCGTCACGAAGGACGGCTCGTCGATCCGCGAGGTCGCGGGGGCGGTCTCGCTGCCGGCGGCCCACCAGTCGCTCGCCGAGGCCACGGTCGCGCCGGGTACGGCGACCGAGGAGCACTACCACCGCGTCAGCGAGGAGCTCTACTACTTCGTCGCGGGCACCGGCCGCGTCCGCGTCGACGGGGAGGAGCGCGTCGTCGGCCCGGGCGACTGCGTGGTGCTTCCGCCGGGCGCGCGCCACAAGCTCTGCAACGACGGCGACGAGCCGCTCGTCCTGCTCTGCTGCTGCGCCCCCGCGTACTCGCACGAGGACACGGTCGTCACCGAGCCCTGAGCGCCGCGATGCGCCTCGCGATCGTCTCCGACACGCACCTGCCGCGCGGCGCGCGCCGGCTCCCGGACGCCTGCCTCGAGCGGCTGCGCGCCGCCGACGCGATCCTCCACGCCGGCGACTTCACCGCGGCCAGCGTCCTGGACGAGCTCGAGGCGATCGGCCCGCCGGTCCACGCCGTGCTCGGCAACGTCGACGAGCCGGCGCTCGCCGCGCGGCTGCCCGCGCGGCGGGTCGTCGAGGCGGCGGGCGCACGGATCGGCATGGTCCACGACGCCGGCGCGGCGCGCGGGCGGGTCGAGCGCCTACGCGCCGCGTTCGCCGGCTGCGACGCGGTCGTGTTCGGCCACTCCCACATCCCGTCGCACGAGCGCTCGGCCGACGGCCGCTTCCAGATCTTCAACCCGGGCAGCCCGACCGACCGCCGGCGCCAGCCGACGCACACGATGGGGGAGGGGATCGTCGCCGAGGGCGCGGTGACGTTCGCCCTGCTCCAGGTGTGAGCGCGCCGCTTCGGGGCGCCTGTCACAAAGTCGTTACAAAGTCCGCCGAACCCGCTATGCTCTGCGCCCTGCCGCCGTACCCGCAGCGCACGCAGGCCCTGGCATCCCTATGGTCCAGCGTGTCGGTGCCCTGCGCGCCAACTCGTCATGCCCGACTTCGATCACACCGCGCCCCACGACGACGACGCTCCCCAGCCGCCCACGGCCGGGTCGCAGCCGTGCCGTCGCCGGCCGCCTGCGCGCGGTGATGCCCGCCCCGGGCAGGTCCGCCGCCGCCGCGATCGGATCGCCGCCCGGCGCCGCTGCCCGCTCCGGGACCGCCGGCCGGCTCGTGGGCTTCGCCGCCGGGCTCGCGGTGGTCATTGAACGGTCTCGCGATGTCTGATCCGCTCTTCTTCCTCCGCCACCTCGACCTCGCGCTGCTCGTCATCGCGCTGCCCGTCTTCCTCGTCGCCGGCTGGCCGATCGCCGGCTGGGCGGCGGGCACGTTCGCCTGGCTCGTGCAGAAGGGGATCGCGGCCTACGCGACCCGCAAGGCGCGCGAGACCGACGACATCCGCAAGATGGCCGGGATCATGACCGGCTCGATGATCGGGCGCGGCTGGCTCGTTGCGCTTACCATCCTCGCCGTCGGCCTGCTGGTCGACGATGCGTCGGGCCTCGCCGCCGGCGTCCTCTTCCTCGCCGTCTTCACCGCCTCCTTCTCGGCGGGCTTCATCATCCGTCCCTTCGACACCCACCAACCGACTACGTGAGCAAACGCGGCATCCTCGCCATCGGCGTCCTGATCCCGATGGTCCTCCTCATCGTGCTGGGCCTCGCCTTCGGGTCGGAGGGACAGAACACCTCCTACAAGCCTCAGGACGAGTTCAAGCTCGACGACTGGATCCCGATCCACCTCGGATCGCTGAACCTGTCGATCAACAAGGCGGTCATGTACCTCCTGATCGCCGCGATCCTCACGATCGTGACGATGCTGTACATCGCCAACCGGATGCAGAAGCGTCCGAACAAGGTGCAGGTCGCCGTCGAGAGCGCCTACCAGCTGATGAAGACCAACATCACTGGCGGCAACATGGACACCGGCATGGCGAAGAAGTGGTTCCCGTTCGTCGGGGCGATCTTCCTCTTCATCTGGTGGTCGAACATGATCGGCTACATCCCGCTGCCGACCAACACGCACGGGAAGGTCGACGTCTTCGGCGCGGAGATCCCGTCGTTCGCGCTCTACGCGGCGACGGCCAACATCTCCGTCCCACTCGCCCTCACGCTCATCGTGTGGTTCAGCTACCACATCGAGGGCATCCGGGCCAAGGGCTTCATCGGCTACCTCAAGAGCTGGGTCCCGGCCGGCGTGACCGGCTTCGCCGCCGGCCCGATCTGGGTGATCGAGGTCATCTCGCACTTCGTGCGCGTCATCTCGCTCAGCGTCCGGCTGTTCGCCAACATCCTCGCCGGCCACCTCCTGATCCTCTTCATGGCCGGTGGCCTCGTCACCCTGCTCGGCATCGCGGCGCTCGGCGTCATCACGATCCCGATGGCCGTGGCCTTCTTCCTCTTCGAGGTCGGCCTGGTCGCCACCCTGCAGGCGTTCATCTTCGCGACCCTCACCGCGATCTACCTCGGCGGCGCTGTCGCCGACGAGCACTAACACCCCAAAGGAGCTACGAGTACCGTGGACCTCGACAGCATCGGCATCCTCGCCCAGGCGGCTTCTGACGAAGCGACCGCCAAGGGCCTGCGCGCCATCGCGCTCGGCGTGGGAGCCGGTCTTGGCACCGTCGGCCCGGGCGTCGGCGTCGGCTACATCTTCGGCAAGGTCATCGAGTCGGTGACCCGTCAGCCCGAGATGCGCGACGAGATCACCTCGATCCAGTGGCTGGGCTTCGCCCTGACCGAGGCGATCGTCTTCTACGCGTTCATCTTCGGCCTGATCGCCTTCTTCCTCTCGGCGTAGATCATGCCGGTCTTCGCTGCAGAGGAGGGCGGGGGCAACTTCCTCGTCACCCCGAACGTCGGGATCATGATCTGGACGCTGCTCGCGTTCGGCATCACCCTGTTCGTGCTGTGGAAGCTCGCCTTCCCGCGCATCGGCGAGGCTCTCGACAAGCGCCAGAAGGCCATCGAGGACGCCATCGACGCCTCCGAGCGCACGAAGGCCGAGGCCGAGGAGCTGCTGGCCGAGTACCGCGAGCGCCTCAAGGAGGCCCGCGTGCAGGCCGAGGAGATCGTCGCCCGCGCCCGCAAGGCGGCCGAGGTGCACGAGCGCGAGTCGCTCGAGGCCGCGCGCGGACAGCGGGAGGAGCTGCTCGAGCAGACCCGCCGCGACATCGAGGCCGAGACGCGCCGCGCGATCCAGGAGATCCGCGCCGAGGTCGCCGACCTCACCGTCCTGGCGACCGAGAAGGTCACCCGCAAGGCGCTCACGCAGGACGACCAGCGCCGCCTCGTCGAGGAGGCGCTGGCCGAGCTGGACTTCTCCACGCTGACCCGGGAGTCGTAGGTGGAGGAGATCGCCACGGTCTATGCGCGTGCGCTGTTCGAGGTCGCCCAGGATCGCGGCGACCTCGACGCGATCCGCGAGCAGCTCGCGCAGTTCGCGGACGCGCTGGAGTCCGAACGGGCCCTGCAGACCTTCTTCTTCTCGCCGTACTTCTCGACGGAGGAGAAGAAGGAAGGCCTGCACAAGGCCGTCGACGGCGCTGACGACGCCGTCATGAACTTCCTCGAGCTGCTCGTCGAGAAGCACCGGATGCCGGCCGTATTCCGCATCCGGCGCGAGCTCGACGCCCTGTGGCGCGAGGAGAACAAGCTGCTTCCCGTGCAGCTCACGAGCGCCATCGCCCTCGACGAGGAGACGGTGGCGGGCCTCGGACGCACCATCGGCGAGCGCACCGGCCGCAAGGTCGACGTCACCGCCTCCGTGAACCCCGACATCCTCGGCGGCATCGTCCTGCGGGTGGGCAACTCGATCCTCGACGCCTCCATCCGCAACCGCCTCGAATCCCTGCGAAAGCAAGTCGCCAGGAGCTGAAACCCCAGTGCAGATCAAGCCCGACGAGATCACCTCCATCCTCAAGAGCCGCATCGAGGGCCTCGACGCCGGCCAGGCCGAGCTCACCGAGGTCGGCACGGTCCTCTCGGTCGCGGACGGCATCGCGCGCGTTCATGGCCTGGAGAACGCCATGAGCTTCGAGATGCTCGAGCTGCCCCACGACGTCACCGGCCTCGCGCTGAACCTCGAGTCCGACAACGTCGGCGTCGTGCTGTTCGGCGAGTGGGACAAGATCGTCGAGGGCGACACGGTCAAGCGCACC
>CAYRCB010000025.1:0-72130 GCA_964422645.1 uncultured Solirubrobacteraceae bacterium
CTGGAAGAGCGCCTTGAGGCGGTCGTGCTTGGGCGGGTCCATGCCGATGAACATCGCCCGGATCAGCTCCAGCGGCATGATCGCGTTCGTCAGCGCCGTGACGCCGCCGCGGTGCGACGAGTACGTCTGCCAGTCGTGGCTGACGGTGTGGATGTCCTCCGGGCGGGTGACCGACCAGAACCCCGCCTCCTGCGGGTACTCGGTGATCCTCGGCGTCCAGTGCACCGGGCACTCGGCGCGCAGCCGGCGAAACAGCTCGTGCGGCGGCCCGTCGCGCCACTGCCCGCGCTCGCCCACGAGCACGTCCTGGAGCGGGATCTGGTCGCTGGACATGCGCACCGCCTCACGGTCGGGGAAGGGGCTGCCGCGACCCTACTCCTTCCTGGCTGGCTGGCCAAGCGAACGTTCGTCAGCCGATGCGTTTCCCTGCGCGGCCGCCGAGGTAGTCGCGGGTGATCCGGATCCCGACCGAGGGAGGTAGCGGCACGATGGCCGACCCGTTGCAAGGCAAGCGCATCGCGATCCTCGTCGCGAACGAGGGCGTCGAGCAGGTCGAGCTCACGCAGCCCCGCCGAGCGCTCGAGGACGCGGGCGCGACGGTCGAGCTGCTCGCCCCGCAGGAGGGCGAGACGCAGGCGTTCGAGCACCTGGACAAGGCCGACACGTTCTCGGTCGACCGCGCCGTCGGCGCGGCCCGCCCGGACGACTACGACGGGCTCATGCTGCCCGGCGGGGTCGCCAATCCCGACCGGCTGCGCATGGACCAGGACGCGGTCGCGTTCGTGGACGCGATCGTCAACGCCGGCAAGCCGGTCGCCGCGATCTGCCACGCGCCCTGGACGCTCATCCAGGCCGGCGCGGTCCGCGGCCGGCGCATGACGTCGTGGCCGTCGCTGCAGACCGATCTGCGCAACGCGGGCGCCGACTGGGTCGACGCCGAGGTGGTCGTCGACGACGGGCTGGTGACCAGCCGCGGGCCCGACGACCTGCCGGCGTTCAACGCGGAGATGATCGCAGCGTTCGCGCAAGGCGCCCACGACGTCCAGGAGCCGGCACGACCGGCCCGCTTCGAGCCCAGCGCGATCGCCTCCTGAGGCCCGCCGCACGGCGGCGCACCGGCGGGCTGGCCGCCACGGCGACCGCGCCCGCGGCGGCCAGCGCGACGCGCCGGACGACCCCCGGCCGCAGCGCCCGTGCGCGGGCCCGGTCGTCGTACGGGCCGTGCGCGCCGCGGTCGCCGGGGACGGGCTCGTCGAGGTTGCCGGGGCTGTCGGGGTCGTGCGGCGCGTCGTCGAGCTGGCCGGACACCGCCGTGCGCGCCAGGTACGCCTCGAGGAGGCCCGGGACCAGCCGACTGGCGACGATCGTCCACGCGGTCGGCGCGCCGACCCAGACCTCACGGCGGCGCGGGTGGCGCGCCGCCCAGTGGATGGCGTCGGCGGCGACCTCGGGCTGGTAGACCGGCGGCACCGGCTGCGAGCGGTGGTCGAAGCGGTTGCGGCAGTGCTCGAACTGGGGCGTGTTGACGCCCGGCAGGTGGACGGTCGTCAACCGCACCTGCGAGCCGCGGTGGCGCAGCTCGCAGCGCACGGACTCCACCACGCCCTGGACGCCGTGCTTGGCGCCCGAGTACGGCGCCTGCAGCGGGATCCCGCGGTACGCGATCGCCGAGCCGACCTGCACGATCGTGCCGCGGTCGCGCGGCAGCATCCGCCGCAGCGCCGAGCGGATGCCCCAGACGCTGCCGAGGTAGGTGACCTCCGTCGCGCGGCGCAGCTCGTCGGGCTCGATGTCGTCGAAGAACCCGAAGACGGTGGTCATCGCCGCGTTGATCCACACGTCGATCGGCCCGACGCGCTCCTCGACGATCGTCGCCGCCTCCTCGGCCGCCTCGGCGTCGGCCACGTCGACGCTGAGCAGCAGCGCCTGCGCGCCGAGGCGCTCGACCTCGGCCGCGGCGCCCTCGAGCGCGTCGACGCCGCGGGCCAGCAGGACGACGGTCACCCCGGGCTCGGCGAAGCGCCGCGCCACAGCGCGGCCCACGCCGCTGGAGGCTCCGGTGACGACGACCGTGCTGGTCATTGGCCGTCCCGCTACCCGCGGTGCGCGCCGCGACACCTCCCGGTCCGGTCGCGTACCGCGCGCCAGACCGTCTTACGGCCGGCGCATCCGCATGCGGACCGTGGTGCCCGCGTCACCGGAGCGGACCTCGACGAGGTCGCACAGCTGGTGGACGAGCCACAGCCCGCGGCCACCGAGCGCGTCGGCCTGCGCCTGCCGGCGTCCGGCGAGCGGATCGGCGATCCGTCCCTGATCGCGCACCTCGCAGACCAGCGCGGCGGGCCTGCGCCACAGCCGCAGCACGCCCGCGCCGCCGCCGTGGCGCAGCGAGTTCGTCGCGACCTCGTTGACGGCCACGACGAGCCGCTCGGCGGCCGCCGCGTCGAGGCCCGCCCGCGCGGCGTGACGGCCGACGGCTGCGCGCACGCGCGCCAAGTCGCCGGCACCGAACGGCAGGACGGTCGCCGCCGCCGGCGGCGCCGACAAGGGCCGGTCGTCCACCGTTGCCGGGATCGGGCCCGCGTACGCGGTGCTGCGCCGCTGGACCCCATCGTCGACCACGTGCGGATGCGTGCGCTCGGCCGCCGCCAGCGCCGCCGCGTCGAGGCCGGCGCCGTCGTAGGGGCAGAGCACCGTCAGCGGCGCACCGGCGAACGCGAGGTTGATGAGCGCTTCGTGGCGCACGCACTCGTCGATCTCCTCGGGCGTCCGGCCGGGCCAGATCGGCTCGCCGACGTAGCGCAGCCGCTGCCCCGCGTGGTCGTCGACGAACCGGCGCACCGCCGGGATGATCCGCGCCGGGTTGCGCCCCAGCTCGCCCATGTCGGCGAAGCGCACCCGGTCGGCGGCGCCGTCGAGCGCCCCGCACAGCAGCTCCGCGCTGGGCTGCGGCACCGCGAGGAAGATCGGCTCGCCGGCGGCCAGTCCGTCCTGTACGAACGCGCGGACGGCGGCGCCGTACTCCGCGGGCGAGCGGTAGACGAGTGCCAGGTGGAACAGCTCGTCCTCCGGAGGGTCGGAGGAAGTGATCGGCGTCACGGCACGCCCTTCATCTGGTCCTTGTTGCCCCGATCGCGCCGTGGCTGCACCCGGTGGTCGGCGCGTTGCGGCAACGATGTTCGGGCAGTGACGCAGGCATGACCGACCGCACACTCGGATCCCGCCTCGCACGCGGGCTGGCGGCCGGAGCGGCCGGAACCGCGGCGCTGAACGTCGTGACGAATCTCGACATGGCGATCCGTGCTCGTCCGGCGAGCGGACTGCCGGAGCAGGACATCCAGGCGCTGGCCGAGCGCGCCGGCCTCTCCCTGGGCGACGGCGCGTCGGCCGAGCACCGCCGGAGCGGCGCCGGCGCGCTGATGGGATCGCTCACCGGCATGGCCGCCGGGATGGCGTGGACCGTCGCCGAGCCGGCGGCTCGCCGCCTCCCCCGCCCGATCGCGGCCGCCGCCGTCGGCATCGCCGTGATGGTCGCCACCGATGCTGCGAGCGCGGCCCTCGGCACGACCGATCCGCGGGAGTGGGCAGCGGGCGACTGGATCGCCGACCTCGTCCCGCATCTCGCGTACGGCTCGGCCACCGTCGCCACCTACGACGCCCTCCGCCGGTAGCCATGCCGTCGAGCGGTGCACGCCTCGGCGACCGCGTCCGGTTCAGCCGTCCACCGGGCGCCGCTCCCGCGTGCCGCCCGGCTGCACGATGGCCTCGTAGCGCGTGACGACGTCGTTCGATGCGTAGACGGCGACGAACCGCAGCGGCTCGGCGCCGACGTTGCGCACTTCATGGGGTGCGTCGGCCGCGATCACGGCGAGGCCACCGGACGGCACCCGGCGACGCTCGTCGCCGGCCCGCACCTCCGCGGTGCCCGCGAGCACGACGATCGTCTCCTCGGCCGAATCGGTGTGCCGCGGCAGCCGGCACCCGACCGCCACCTCGAGCACCGAGCTGCCGGAGGCCCCGCCGGCGTGGCCGGACCCCGACCGCCAGCGCGCCGTCTCGACGCCCTCGATCCAGGCGTCGGCCAGCTCGACGGCCTCGGGCAGGACGACGATCATCGGCGGGGTCGCATCGTGTTCGCTCACGCCGACCGGTAGCCCTCCGCGACGTCCTCGCGCAGCTCCAGACCGTGGCCCACCCGCGCGCGATCGGGGCGCAGCATCCCCGCGTCTGGGACGAGCACGCCGTCGAACAACCGCGACTCGACCCGAACGTGGTCGTGGAACCACTCGAGCGGGAAGACGTCCTGGACGGCGCACCAGGCGTGCGCACTGAGCGCGGGAGCGCCGTGCGCCGAGAGCGGCAGGCCGTGCGCCTGGGCCAGCGCGCCGACCCGCAGGAGCTCGGTGATCCCCCCACAGCGCGTGACGTCGGCCTGCAACACGTCGACCGCGTCCACCAGGGCCCGGAAGTCCGGGAGGTGGTAGCCGTACTCCCCGGCCGCCACGGCCACCGACGCCGGGCCGCGGTCGCGCACGAGCCGCAGTCCGTCGACATCGTCGGAGCTGACGGGCTCCTCGAAGTACGTGACCCCCTCCGCGGCGAAGACCTCCGCCCAGCGCCGCGCCTCGCGCCGCCCGTAGGCCCCGTTGGCATCGACGAACAGCTCGACGTCCGCGCCGATCGCCTCACGGGCCGCCCGCACCCGCGCGCGGTCGCGGTCCGGCTCGCGCCCGACCTTCATCTTCACCCGGCCGAGGCCCTCCCGCGCCCAGCCGCCGAGCTGCTCGGCCAGGCGCCCGTCGGCGTAGGAGCAGAAGCCGCCCGACCCGTAGACCGGGACGGCGTCGTGGAACGCACCCAGCGCGGCGACGAGCGGGAGCTCCAGCATCCGGGCCCGCAGGTCGTGCAGGGCCACGTCGACGGCGCTGATCGCCATCGATGCGAGCCCCGGTCGCCCGTCGTTGCGAGCCGCGCGCACCATCGCCAGCCACGCGGCCGGCAGGTCGAGCGGATCGCGCCCGACGACGACGTCGGCCAGCTTGTCCTCGACCAGCCGGCCCGCGGCGGCGTCGCCATAGGTGTAGCCGAGCCCGCGCACGCCGCCAGCCCGGACCCGGACGATCACGATCGTGGTCGCCTCCCACGCCAGCGTCGCGTCGGACTCCGGCTCGTCGGTCGGCACCTCGCAGACCCGCACCTCGATCGCATCGACCACGGCCACGTGCACCCCGCTACCCCCGCAGCGGCCTGACGCATCGCTCGCCGCCGAGCGCAGACGCTCCCGTCCACCGCCGATCAGGTGAGGGCGACCGCGAGCAGACCGCCGAGCGCCGCGGCGCCGACGGCGACCCACGCGACGTAGTCGCCCGGATGGCCGCTGTGCAGGTCGCGGACCCGCTCGCCGACCGCGACGAGCGCGCGCGGCGCCGCGTTGGCGCGCAGGCCCGCGGCCGCGATCGCCAGCGCGGCCGCGACCGACGCGGCGGCGTAGAGGAAGGCGGTGGCGCCGGGGCCGTGGACGGGCGGCGCCGGCGCAGCCGGAGATGCGGCGGCGCCGAGCACCCGCGCGGCGTAGCCCGGTGTGTCGACGAAGCGCACCGCGGCCTCGGTGACCGCCGGCGCGAGGCCCGGCACCAGGCCCCACGCGAGCGCGGCCGCGACGAGCACGATGGCCGGGCCCCACAGCCACGCCGAGGTCGCCCGCGGCGCCTCTGACGCCTCGTCGGCGGTCTCCTGCTCGCCGAGCTCGTCCTTGGGATGGCGCGGCGCGCGCTCGCCCCAGCCGGCGAACACGCGTGCGCCGGCGCGCAGCAGTGGCGCGGCAGAGAGCGCCGAGGCGAGCGCGAGCACGGCCGGCAGCCAGCGGTAGCCGGGCTCCCGCAGCGCGGCGTCCTCGATCAGCGCGCGTCCGGCGAATGCGCCGAACGGCGGCAGTCCGGCCACGGTCAGCGCGGCGACGGCGTACGTGGCGGCGACGACCCGCAGCTCGCGGGCCCGGCCGTGCAGCGCGCGGACGTCGACCGCGTCGTAGCGATGCTGGACGACCGCCACGCACGCGAACAGCGCCGCCTTCACGAGCCCGTCGCCGACGAGGAAGATCGCCGCGCCGGCCAGCCCGTCCGCGCTGAGCAGCCCGATCCCCGCGAGCATGATCCCGATCTGCGCGATCGCCACGTAGGCGAGCATCCGCTTGAGGTGGTGCTGGGCCAGCGCGAGCGCGCCGCCGGTCAGCGCGGTCAACGCGCCCAGCCCGACGAGGATCGCCCGCAGCGCCCCCGTGCCGCCGCCGAGCGCCGGCTCGAACGCGGTCCACCACACGCGCGCCAGCCCGTAGAGGCCCAGCTCCGAGAGCACGCCGGCCAGCAGGATGCACACCGGCGTGGGCGCCACCGCGTAGGCATCGGCGACCCAGAAGTGGAACGGCACCGCCGCCGCCTTCACGAGCAGGCCCACCGCGATCAGCGCGAACGCGACCGCCACCGTCCCGCTCGGCCCGGCGGCATCGAGCGTCGCGCCGATCTGGGCGAGGTTGAGCGCCCCCGTCTCGCCGTAGACGATCCCGATGCCGAACAGCAAGAGGATCGATCCGGCGGAGTTCGTCACGGCGAAGGTCAGCGCGCCCTCCAGCGGCGCGCGCTGGTGGATCTCGTAGCCGACGAGCACGTATGCGGCGACGCTCATCAGCTCGAAGAAGACGAACAGGTCGAAGAGATCGCCGGTGAGGCAGAACGCGACCATCGCGGCCGCGAAGAGCAGCGCGACGGCGTGGTAGAGGTGCGCTGCGACGACGATCAGCCGTGCCGCCAGCAACGTCGCGACGATCGCCAGCAGCGAGCAGAACAGCGCCAGCCCGGCGCCGAGGCCGTCGGCGGCGAGCGCGATCCCGAACGCCGCGCCGCGACGTGGCTCCCACCCGCCCAGCCACTCGACCACCGCGCCGCCGCTCGTGTCCCCGAGCAGCACGGCGCAGAGGACGGCGCTCGCCATCGTCGCCGCCAGGGCGAGGCCGACGGCCAGCGACCGTAGCGCCAGCGGCGACGTCAGCGCGACGACGCCCGCCGCGAGGATCGGCACGAGGAACGCCAGCGGCGCGACCGCGCTCACCCGCGCAGGGCTCCCAGCCGGTCGGGGTCGACGGTGCCGAAGCGCTTGTGGGCCTGGACGGTCAGCGCGAGCAGCACCGCGGAGACGGTGGCCTGCACGACGACGTCCGTCAGCGTCAGCGCCTGGACGACCGGGTCGACGACCGGGTCGCCGGGGACGACGCCGGTGCCGTAGATCGGCGCGGTCGCGCCGGTGCGATAGCCGATCGCCAGCAGCAGCACGTACGTCGACGCCTGCGCGACCGACAGGCATAGCACCATGTGGACGAGGTGGCGACTCGTGATGACGCCCCACAGGCCAACGACGAGCAGCCAGACGGCGACCAGGTACGGGACGACGCCCATCGCCTCAGCCCTCGCCCAGGAGCGTCTGGTCGAGGAACTCGGTGACGATGAGCGTCAGCGCGGCGGTCACCTCCACGCCGGTGGCGACGCTCAGCACCGGGATCGTCCCGCCCGACAGCAGCGAGCCCATGGGCGCCAGGCCCAGGAAGTTGGCCAGCAGCGCGCCCGCGAAGACGATCCCGCCGAGCGCCACGAGCGCGAAGGCCAGCGCACCGACCGCCTCGGCGACCTCCACGAGCGAGGTCGGCCGCACCCGCTCGACGGCCACCAGCTGGCCCGCCGCGTAGACGAGCAACAGTGCCGCGGCGAGGATCACCCCGCCCTGGAAGCCGCCGCCGGGCGTGAGATGGCCATGGGTGACGACGTAGCCGCCGAGCACGAGCACCGGTCCGACCAGCAGCGCGCCGGCGACCCGCAGCGCGCCCGACACCTGACCGCGCCGCTCGTCGGCGTCGCCCGCCGGTCGGGACGGCGCGCGGGTGGCGCGCAGCAGGATCGCGACGCCGAGCGCCGCCGTGAACAGGATCAGCTCCTCGCCGAGCGTGTCGGTCCCGCGCAGGTCGTAGGTCACGCCGTTGACCGTGTTGGCGACCTCGCGCTCGTGGGCGAGCAGCAGCGGGACGCGCGCGCCGTTGGGGCCCGGCGGATCGCCGACGCCGTCGAGGCCGCCGACCGCCCACGCGCCGAGTCCCGCGACGACCGCGAGGGCGACCAGGGCGAGCACGGCGCGGGTCCGGCGGCTCATTCGTCGTCGCCTCCCTCGCGCAGCTTGGCCAGCGTCAACAGGACCATCAACGGCACCGCGACCGTCCCGACGACGATCTGCGAGAGCGCGACGTCGGGCGCCTCGTAGACGAAGAACAGCAGCGCCAGCGCCACGCCGAAGACGCCGGCGACGACCGCCTGGCGCAGCGGGTCGCGCACGAGGACCGTCGCCGTGCCGGCCACGGCCACCGCCGCGAGCGCGATCGCCTGCAACGCGATCATCCGGACTCCTCGCGGTGGTGGTGGATCGCCCGCGCCGTCACGTGCGAGAGCACCGGTCCGGCGAACGCGACGAACCCGGCCAGCAGCAGGGCCGAGATCCCGATCAGCGAGAACGACTCGCGCACGACCACGGCGACGGCCACGCAAGCGGTCGCGAGCACCGCCGGCGACAGGTAGTGGACGCGGTCCAGCGGGTCGGGCAGCAGGCAGACGCCGAGCACGCCGAGCACCTGGACGGCGAGGCCGGCGACCAGCAGCGCCGTCGCGAGGACATCGCGGAGCATCAGGGCACCCGCTCGAGGAAGTGCAGGAACGCGACGCCGCCGACGAATCCGGTCACAGCGAGGACGAGGGCGAGCGTCGCGAACGACTGGCTGTGGGTGCCCTCGGCGAGGAGCAGCAGGGCGAGCGCGCCGTCGCTCGTCGCGGCCTGCAGCGCCACGACGCCGGCGGGCGGCGGCCGCAGCGCGGCGACGACCACCAGCGGGATCAGCAGCGCCGCGAGGATCGCCGCGCCCCACAGCCAGCCGTTCATCCCCCCTCCAGCCGGTGCTCGATCAGCACGCCGCGGTCGACGTCGACGTCGATCACCACGACGGACGGCGGCAGCGAGCCGATCGCCTGCGCGGCCGCGCGGTCGCCCGCATGGGCGGGGTCGTCGCGGTCGACGGAGGCGAACGGCGCGATCGCGAGCGCACCGCGCTCGTCGCGGCGCAGGACGCCCCGGCGCCACAGCACGGCGACGAGCAGCGGCAGATCGGTGACCTGGCCGGTGGCCGCCCGCAGCGCGCGGCCCAGCCATGCCGCGCGCAGCCGAGTCAGGACCGGGCGCTGGCGGCGCACGAGCACCGCCCCGGTGGCGGCGATCGCGCAGACCACGGCGCCGGTGAGCAGCTCGGCCAGCTCGGTCCGGTCGACGAGCGCGAGCCACAACGCCGCGCCCAGCCCCCACCAGATCAGCCATGCGCGGACGACCGCGGTCACGGCGGCTGCTTGCCCGCTTCAGCCGCTCGGCAAGCGACGAGCACGCGCCGTCACGCCCGTCGGTCGGGATACGCGCGCTCCGGCCTGGGGCCCGGCACGCCGGCGGAGCCGTGCTCGCGCGCCATCTGCACCACCTGGGCGAGATGCAGCGCGCGGCGATCCGTCGCATGCGCGATCTGCGTCTTGCAGGAGAAGCCGTCGTTGACGATGAGCACGTCGTCGGACGCCTCGCGCACGGCCGGCAGCAGGCGCCGCTCGCCGACGGCCATCGAGAGGTCGTACTTGTCGGCCTCGAAGCCGAACGAGCCGGCCAGGCCGCAGCACCCGGCGTCGATCGCACCGTCGCAGCGCACGCCCATGTCGCGCAGGACCGCCTCGTCGGCCTCCGCGCCGATCACCGCCTTGTGATGGCAGTGGACGTGCAGCAGCGCGTCGCGCTCCAGCCGCGGCAGCGGCCAGTGCGGCGCCTCCTGACGCAGGTACTCGGCCAGCGTGAGCGCCTGCAGCGACAGGCGCTTGGCGTCCTCGTCGTGGGGCAGCAGGTTGACGAGCTCGTCGCGCAGGACCGAGAGGCAGCTGGGCTCGAGCACGACGACATGGGTGCCGGCGCGGATGTGCGGACGCAGCGCGCGCAGCAGGCCGTGCAGGAAGCGCTTGGCCGTCGGCACCATGCCGTAGTCGTACAGCGGCCGCCCGCAGCAGATCGGCTGCATCGGCACGACGACCCGGCGTCCCGCGGCCTCCAGCACGGCCACGGCGGCCTTGGCGACCTCGGGATGGAGGTGGTCGTTGAACGTGTCGGCGAGCAGGACGACCTCGGGAGCTCCGGCGTTGACGACCGGCCGGCGCGCGAACCAGTCCTTGAAGGTCTGCGCGGCGAACTGGGGCATCGCCCGCCGCGTCGTCAGCCCGGCGGCGCGCTGCACGATGCGCTGGCCCAGCGCGAAGTTCGCCAGCCGCGGCACGTGCTTGGCCACGCGCGCGTGCAGGGCGATCAGGCCCATCGCGTACGCGGGCCGGGGTCGCAGCCGCCGGCGGTAGTGGTGGGCGAGGAACTCGGCCTTGTAGGTCGCCATGTCGACGCTCACCGGGCAGTCGCCCTTGCAGCCCTTGCAGGCCAGGCACAGATCCAGCGACTCGCGCACCGCGTCCGAGCGCCAGCCGCCGTGGATCGTCTCGCCGCGCAGCATCTCGAACAGCACCCGCGCCCGCCCCCGCGTCGTGTGCTGCTCGTCGCGCGTGACCATGTAGCTTGGGCACATCGTCCCGCTCTCCGCGTCGCGGCACTTGCCGGCGCCGACGCAGCGGATGGCTGCATGCGCGAGCGAGCCGCCGTCCTCCGGGTAGCTGAAATGGGTCCGCGGGCTCGGCGGGTTGTAGTCGACGCCGAGCTTGAGGTCGTCGGTGATCGCGTTGGGCTCGACGACCTTGCCCGGGTTGAGCCGTCCGTCGGGATCCCACAGCGCCTTGTACGCGCGAAACGCGCCCATCAGCGGCGCGCCGAACATCTTCTCCAGCAACTCCGCGCGCGACTGGCCGTCGCCATGCTCGCCCGACAGCGAGCCGCCGAACGACACCACGAGGTCGGCCGCCTCGTCGAGGAACCGTCGCCATGTCGCGATGCCGCCCGGGCTGCGCAGCCCGAAGTTGATGCGGCAGTGGACGAGGCCCTGGCCGAAGTGGCCGTACCTGGCGGTGTCGTAGCCGTAGCGGTCCAGCAGCTCCTGGAAGTCGCGCAGGTACGCCCCCAACCGCTCGGGCGGCACCGCGGCGTCCTCCCAGCCTTCGTAGTGGTCGCGGCCACCGGGCAGGTAGGCGGTGGCGCCGAGGCCGGCCTCGCGCACCTCCCAGAGCTGCTGCTCGTCGGCCTCGTCGTCGTACATCTGGCAGGTGAAGTCGCCGGTCAACGCTGCCACGCAGGCGCGCGCCCGCTCGTCGGCCTGCTCCTTGGTCGCGGCGCCGAACTCGACCAGCAGCCACCCCTTGCCCTCGGGCAGCATCGGCAGCTCGGACGTGTGCATGCCCTGGCGCAGCATGTCGTCGACCATCACGTCGTCGATCGCCTCACAGGCCATCGGCCCGTGCCCCATGACCTCTGGCACATGGTCGGCGGCGGCGAAGATCGACGGGTAGCCGAGGCACACGAGCGTGCGCGCCGCTGGCCACTGGCTCAGCTCGACGGTCGCCTCCAGGATCAGGGCGAGCGTCCCCTCGCTGCCCGCCAGCGCCCGCGCGACGTGGAAGCCGTGCTCGGGCAGCAGCTGGTCGAGGTTGTAGCCCGACACGCGCCGCGGGATCTGCGGGTAGCGGGCGCGGATCTCGTCGGCGTAGCGATCGCGGAGGTCGCGCAGCCCGCGGTAGAGCGCCGCGCGGCGGCCGCCGGCCGCGACGATGCCCTCCAGCGCGTCGTCGCTCGTCGCGCCCACCCGCAGGCGCGTGCCGTCGTAGAGGACCACCTCCAGCTCGTGGAGGTTGTCCGACGTGCGCCCGGTCATGACCGAGTGCGCGCCGCACGAGTTGTTGGCGATCATCCCGCCGAAGGTCGCGTACGCGTGGGTGGACGTATCCGGCGGGAACGAGAGCCCGTGCTCGCGCTCGATCGCCTTGGCGAGCTGGTCGCGTACGACGCCCGGCTGCACGCGGGCCAGCCGGGCGCCGGGGTCGATGTCGAGCACCGCGCGCAGGTGCCGGGACGTATCGAGGATCACGGCACCGTTGGTGGCCTGGCCCGCCAGGCTCGTGCCGCTGCCGCGCGCCGTCACCGGCGCGCCATGGAGCCGGCAGGCCGCCAGCGCGGCGACCACGTCGTCGGCGTCGCGCGGGCAGACGACGCCGATCGGCGCCTGGCGGTAGTTGGAGCTGTCGGTCGAGTAGGCCGCGCGAAACGCCTCGTCGAAGCGCACGTCACCGCGGATCTCGCGGACGAGCGCGGCCCGCAGCGCTGCCGCGTCGACGTCCACTCGCTCGTGATGGCGGTTGACGGTCTGGCGGCGCTTGGCGGCGCCGCGCGCCGTCATCGGTGGACGAGCTTGAAGAACGTGCTCTCCTCGCCGCTGGCCTTGCGCTCCTGGTAGAGGAACGCGAGCGACTCCTCCTCGAACTTCGCGAACCACTCCTCCCACGACAGATGCGCGAGCTCGCTCTCGTCCGCGCCGCCGGGGAAGTCGATCCGCAGCACGCCGGCGACGTCGCCGCCAGCTTCGGTGCCCTTCACCGACGCCGGCGTGCCGCCGTGCTCTTCGACCCAGTGGCGGATCTCGTCGTGGTCGGTCGTCGTCTTCGCTGAGCTGTCAGCCATCGCGATCGCCCCTTCGCTCGAACGTGACATCTCCCCGGGGTCAGGGCAGCTGACACGGGCTACCCGACGACCGCGGCCGGCAACCGGCCGAGGGCGACGCGGCCGCCGAAGGAGGACGGAAGCGTCACCCGCGCTGAACGGGGTAGAGCGACTCCTGAGCCGACCAGCGACCCAAGGAGGCCAACATGGCAGGCGAAGGTGGCGACGTCACCGGGACGAAGGACAAGGACTACAACATCATCTGGTTCGTCGAGGCGTGTCTGAGCAACGCGCTGCGGATGGAGACGTACATCGCCGATGCCGAGCGCGAGGGCGACTCGGAGCTGGCGGACTTCTTCCGCCGGGCCCAGGGCGAGAGTCGCAAAGGTGCCGAGCAGGGGAAGGCGATGCTGCGGGCACGGTTGGGCTGAGCTCCTGACCGGACCGGCTCGGGGAGCCGTTCGGCATGGCGTCGCGGTTGGCACACCTGGTTCGGCCGGTGGACGATCTCGCCGAGCTCGTCGCCGATCACGACGTCGTGCTGCTCGGTGAGGCGACGCACGGCACCCACGACTTCTACGGCGTGCGCGCGGACGTCACCCGGCGCCTGGTCTGCGAGCACGGGTTCGCCGCGATCGCGTGGGAGGCGGACTGGCCGCCCGCGGTCCGCCTGACCCGGTATCTGCGCGAGGAGCCCGGTGACCCCGACGCCGTCAGCGCGCTGGGCGGCTTCGCGGAGCGCTTCCCGACGTGGATGTGGGCCAATCCGGTCATCGCGGGACTGGCCGACCAGCTGCGCGGCCGCGGCGCCGGCGTCTACGGCCTCGACCTCTACAGCCTGCGCGCGTCGATGGCCGCGGTCGTCGCCTACCTGGCGGTCGCCGACCCGTCGGCCGCCCGACGTGCCCGGGAGCGCTACGCGTGCTTCGACGCCTTCGACGACCAGGCCTACGGCCACGCCGCGGCGACCGGACAGATCGACCCGTGCGAGGATGACGTCGTGGCCGAGCTGGTCGAGCTGCGCCGGCGCGCCGCCGAGCTGAGCGCGCGGGACGGCCGGCTGGGCGCCGACGCGCACTTCCTCGCCGAGCGCAACGCGCAGGTGGCGGCGAACGCCGAGCGCTACTACCGCGCGATGTATCGCGGACGCGAGTCGACGTGGAACCTGCGCGACCGCCACATGGCCGACACCCTCGACGCCCTCCTGGAGCACGTCGGCGGGCCGGTCGTCGTCTGGGCGCACAACTCCCACGTCGGCGATGCGCGCGCGACGAGCATGAGCCACCGGGGCGAGCTCAACCTCGGCCAGCTGGTGCGCGAACGCCACGGTGCACGATGCGCGCTCGTGGGCTTCACGACGCATCGCGGCGAAGTCACCGCGGCGGCGAACTGGGACGGCCCACCGTTGACGCGAACGCTCCGTCCGAGCCTCGAGGGATCGGTCGAGCGAGCGCTGCACGACGCGGGCATCGGCGCCGGCCTGCTGGACCTCCGCGGCCCCGCGGACGCGCTGCTGGACCGCAAGCTGCTGACGCGCATGGTCGGCGTCGTCTACCGCCCCGAGACCGAGCGCGTCAGCCACTACCTCCACGCGCGGCCCTCCGCGCAGTTCGACGTGCTCGTCCATCTCGACCGCACCAGCGCCCTGGCGCCGCTGACGGCGTCGCCCCCGGCCGCCACCACCGCCGACGCGCCGGAGACCTATCCCAGCGGGACGTGACGGGCGCCCGACGCTACGAGGGCGACACGGGCGCACCTGTCCGAGCACGACAGCCGTGCGGAGGCCGAGACCTGGGCCCGCGGACATGCCCGCGAGTTCGGCGACCGGGAGATCGTCGTGCGCAGTCTCGACGACGTGACCGATCGCGAGCACGTCGAGCCTGAGCGCGACGCGCCGACGCCGGCCGACGTCAAGGGCCCGGCGGTGGGCTGACCCCGACCGGACGTCCGGGACGCGCTCGAGGCGCAGATGGCACGGACACGGACCTCGCGTACCCGGTGCACCGTCGGGTAGCACGAAGGCATGGTGGAGCTCTATCAGGCGGAGTGGTGCCCCCATTCCAGCCGCGTTCGCCAGCGCTTGACGGAGCTCGGGGTGGCGTTCGTGGCGCGGCCCGTGCCGGCCGACCGCGCCGACCGCGAGGAGATGCGCCGCAAGACCGGCACCGACGAGATCCCCGCGCTGCTCCTCGACGATGGCACGGCCGTCGTCGGCGGGGCCGACGCGCTGATCGCCGCGCTGGACCGCCAGTTCAGCGAGCGCGCCGACGCTGCGGCCCATCGCGAGCGGGCCGCGGAGGCTGGCCGCATCGGCTGGGAGGGATGAACGGCGGCACGCACGCGGCCCGACGAGGCTCGGCGATGGTTGGCCCGCGTGGCGACGGGGAAGGCGGTGATGGCGATGGAACCCGAGCGGATCGATCGCCGGACGCTCCAGCGGCTGATCGCCGACGATCAGGCGCAGGTCGTCGAGGTGCTCGGTCGGGCGGAGTTCCAGCGGGCGCATCTTCCCGGCGCGCTGCACCTGTGGCTGCCTGAGCTCGACCGGCGCGCCAGCAGCATGCTCGACCCGGATCGTCCGGTCGCCGTCTACTGCAACGACTTCCTCTGAGACATGAGCCCGCGGGCCGCGGTGCGGCTCCGACAGCTCGGCTTCCGCCGCGTCCACGACTACGCCGGCGGCAAGTCCGACTGGATCGCCGCGGGCCTGCCGGTCGAGGGCCAAGGGCTGGGACCGATGGCCGCGGACGCGCTGGAGCGCGACGTGCCGACCTGCGCGCTCGAAGAACCGGTCGCACCCGTGCTCGCCCGGCTCGGGGAGCGCTGGCCGTCGTGCGTCGTCGTCGACGAGCACGCCACCGTGCTCGGGCTCCTGCGCCGCGGCGCCGCCGGCGCGACGGCCGCCGACGCGATGGAACCGGGACCGACGACCGTCCGCGCCTCGCAGCCGCTGCAGGAGCTGCTCGACGCGCTGCGGCAACGACCCGAGCCGATCGCCCTCGTCACCGATCCGGACGGCCGGCTGCTCGGCGCCGTCCGTGCAGGCTGATCCCTCGAACCGGCGGCCCGTTCGCGCACGACGCGTCACTTCCCACTTCACGGGTAGTCGGCCCTGAACCGCCACGACCGTCCAGGAGGCCCAGCATGACGACCGAGCCGATGTATGGCCGCCTCGGCCTTCCCGAGCAAGAGCTGCGCCAGGCGCTCGAGGAGGAGCTCGAGCTCGCGGCCGGTGCCGAGCGTGAGCTCTCGCCGCAGGCCATCGCCCACAGCATTGCGCGCGTGATCGAGCGCGACCACGAACGCATCGCCGACCAGCTGCAAGGCGCCGGCGTCACGTTGCGCGACGGAGCGTAGGCCAGGGGCCGCGTCCGTCAATCCTGCGTCGTGCCGCGTCCCGGTCGCCCCCGGGCGCGGTGACGCCAGTGCTCGGGGATGGCGGATGCTCGGCGAAGGCGATCTGGACATGGATCACCCCGGCGCCGTCGATCGCCACGCGTCGCGCGCATGCGCCTGACGTTCCTCGGAACCGGCGCGGCGGGCGGGACGCCCGGCAGCGGGCGCTCCCGACGCCGGGAGAGCTCGCTCCTCATCGCAGCGGACCAGGGCACCGTGCTGCTCGACGCCACGCCGCAGCTGGACGAGCAGCTCGCCGGCGTGGCCGGTCTCGACGCCGTCGTGCTGACCCACGCGCACCGCGACGCCGCCGGCGGCCTTCCGGCGCTGGAGCGCTGGTGCCGGCGCCGTGCGCACCCGCCGGTCCGCCTGCTCGCGTCGCCGCAGACGATCGCAGCGATCGCGCAACGCCACCCGAGGCTGACGTCGCTGCAGCCGTCCGCCGTCGAACCGGGCCGGTCGCGCCGCAGCGCGGGCCTGGCGTTGCGGGCGGTCGAGGTCCCCCACGCCCGCGACCCGCGCTTTCGCACCTACGCCTGGCGGATCGGCGACGGCCGCTCGGCCCTCGTCTACGCCTCCGACGTCGCCGCAGTCGAGGCGCCGCTCGAGCGGCTCGCACGGGGTGCCGACCTGTTGGTGATCGACGGCGCGATGTGGCGCAGGACGCTCTTCTCGCACCTGACGATCGACCGCGACCTCCCGTCGCTGTGCCGCTGGCCCGTGGACCGCATCCTCCTGACGCAGATCGGCCGGACCGCGCCCCCACACGAGCGCCTCGAACGCGCCGTCCGTGCGATCTGCCCCAAGGCCGCGCCGGCCTGGGACGGACTGACGATCGACCTCCCCAGCCCGGATCGCGTCGCCGCGCCGCTGGGCCGTCGGTTCCCATGAGCCGTCGCCCCGGGGGCGTCGCGGCGATCAGCTATCGCGGCTCGTCGGGGTGCGGTCGCGCCTGGACCGATTGGGCGGCGGCGGCGAGGGTGAGCTCCCAGTTGCCGCGAGGTCGCGGAGCAGGCTCGTGCAGCAGGCCCGGCGCCGATTCCAGCGGACCGGCCGCTGGCCGCGCGGATCCTCGCCGACGGGTCCCGGCAGCGCGGCGGCTCAGGTCACGGTGGTGCCGGCGTCGGCGAGCTCCGCGAGCGCGCGCGCCGAGGCGTCCGGGTCGATCCCGCGTACCGCGGCCGTGATCGTGACGGCGTGCACGCGCTCGTCGCGCACCACCTCGCGCAGCGCGTCGGTCTCGAAGGCCGAGGAGCGAGCAGGGCCTCGGTCATGGTCGCCGCTCCCTACGCTGCGGATCAGTCTCCATGCGGTGCGAGCTCGGTCAGCTTCTCGCCGACGGTCTGCACCGCGGCGTTGAACGAGTCGGCAAACGCGTCGACGCCCTCGCTGACCAGCTGCCGGCAGACGATGTCCTGGACCGGGACCCCCACCTCCGCGACCGCCTCCAGCGCGTCGGCCGCGCCCTCGACATCCCGCGTGATGGCCACCTTGACCCGTGCGTGATCGCGGGCGGCGGCCAGGGTCGGCTCGGGCATCGTGTTGACCGTGTCGGGCCCGATGAGCGCATCGACGTACAGCGTGTCGGGGTAGTCGGGGTTCTTCGTCGACGTCGACGCCCACAACGGACGCTGCACGCGCGCGCCGCGACCGCGCAGCGCCTCCCACCGCTCACCGCAGAAGATCGAGCGAAACCGCTCGTAGGCGAGCCTGGCGTTGGCGATCGCCGCGATGCCGCGCAGCTCGGGATGCCCCCGCTCCTCCAACTGCGCATCGATCTTCGTGTCGACCCGGGAGACGAAGAAGCTCGCCACCGATGCGATCCCGTCGATCGGCTCCCCCGCCGCGGCCCGCCGCTCGAGCCCTCGGACGTAGGCGTGGGCGATCTCGGCGTAGCGGTCGATCGCGAAGAGGAGCGTGACGTTGATCGACTCGCCCAGCGCGGTGAGCTCCTCGAAGGCTTCGACACCCTCCTGGGTGCCGGGGACCTTGATGAGGACGTTGGGACGGTCGATCTCGGCGCGAAAGCGCTGGGCCTCGGCGATCGATCCCTCGACGTTGTGGGCCAGCTCGGGCGGCAGCTCGAACGAGACGAACCCGTCGCGTCCATCCGTGCGCTCGAAGACCGGTCGCAGCACGTCGGCGGCGTCGCGGACGTCCTCGCAGGCCAGGCGCAGGAACACCTCGCGGGGGTCGTTGACCTCGGCGGCGATGCGGCGCAGCGAGGCGTCGTAGCGCTCGGAGTCGGCGACCGCCTTGGCGAAGATCGTGGGGTTGGAGGTCACGCCGCTGAGGCCGTCCTCGGCGATCAGGCGGGCCAGCCCGCCATCGGCGAGCAGGCGCCGGTTGAGGTCGTCGATCCAGATCGCCTGGCCCAGCCGGGTGATCTCCCGCAAGCGGGACATGCCCCTTGCAGTACCCACGGGCGCGGCGATGACGCGCGGAGCTGTCAGCCGCCGTGCCGCGCCAGCTCGCGCAGCTCCGAGGCGCCGCCGGCCAACCGGGCGTGGATGAGCGCGCTGGCCAGGTGCGCGCTGTCGGTGCCGCGCGCCGTGCGGGCCAGCTTGTCGGCCGCATCGGGCAGGCCGGCCTCGCCGGCCGCGCGCAGCACCCGGTCGTCGAAGAACGGCGCCACCTCGTCCCACACGTCCTGGACCTCGCGCAGGAACACGTCCACGCCGACGTCGCCCATGCCCTTGAACTCCTTCAGGAGCCGGCGCAGGCGCCGGAGATCCCCGTCGGCCTCCTCGCGCAGGCGGCGCAGATCGCCGCCCCAGCGGTCCAGCAGGTGCTCGCACGTCTGCCCCAGCATCGTCGAGGTGCGCTCGTCGTAGCGAGCGTAGCCCGCTCGGTTGAGCACCTTCGTCCTGCGCTCCCACCCGGCGTCCAACAGCTTGCGCGGCGTGGTCCAGCCCTGGTCCAGCAGCGCCCGGGTCGCGGCGACCGCGATCGGGGCGCGAATGCGAGCACTCAGCAGGATGCTGAGGACCAGGAGCTCGAACAGCGGCGACGGCGTCCCGCGATCGACGCGGATCCCGGCCTCCTGCGCGTACGTACGCGGATAGCGCTCCAGCAGCGCAGCGATCACGTCGCGCGACGCGGGCGTCATGGTCGCGCGTCCGCCTCGGGGCGCAGCGAGCGGATCCCTGCGGTGATCACCTGTCCTCTTCCTCCCGGTCGCTCCCCGCTCATCGTGCGCTACCCAGCGCCTGCGCGGACGACACCGGCTTGGTCACAACGTGGGCCGGACGGGTAGACGAGTCGCCGTGAGCCATCGTGTCGTCGTCGTCGGTGGTGGGTTCGGCGGGCTCGAAGCGGTCAAGGCCCTTGCGGGCGCCGGCGTGCACGTGACGCTGATCGACCGCCACAACTACCACCTGTTCCAGCCGCTGAGCTACCAGGTCGCGACCGGGTCGCTGTCGCCCGGCGAGATCGCGGTCCCGCTGCGGCGGATCTTCCGCGGCGACCCGCACGTGGAGGTCCTGATGGGCGAGGTGACTGCCGTCGACCTCGAACGCCGGACGGTCGCCATGGATCCCGCCATCGACGGCGTCCCTCCCCGCACCGTGCCGTACGACACGTTGCTCGTCGCCGGCGGCTCCAGCTACGCGTACTTCGGGCACGACGACTGGCGCGGGCTGGCGCTGGAGGTGAAGTCCCTGGACAGCGCGCTGCAGGTCCGGGGCCGGATCCTCCAGGCGTTCGAGGCCGCCGAGCTCGAGCCCGACCCCGAAGCGCGCGCGAGCTGGCTGACCTTCGTCGTCGTCGGCGCCGGGCCGACCGGCGTGGAGATGGCCGGCCAGATCGCCGAGCTCGCTCGCGACACGCTGCCGCGCGAGCTGCGCCACAGCGATCCGCACGCGGGCCGCGTCCTGCTCGTCGAGACCGCCGATCGCGTCCTGACCGGCTTCCCGCCGTCGCTGTCGCGGCGCGCCGCGCGGGCGCTGCGAGGGCTCGGCGTCACGCCGCTGCTCCGCCATACCGTCGTCGACATCCGACCCGGCGCCGTCACGGTCCAGGCCGCCGACGGCACCGCCACGCAGGTGGCGACCCGCACCGTCGTCTGGGCGGCGGGCGTCACCGCGTCCCCCTTGGCCCGCGCGCTGGGCGAGGCGTCGGGCGCCGACGTCGACCGCGCCGGCCGCGTCGCCGTCGAGCCCGACCTGACCCTGCCCGGCCATCCCGAGGTGCTCGCGATCGGCGACATGGTCCGCGTGCGTGACGCCCACAGCGGTGAGCCCCAGGTGCTTCCGGGACTCGCGCCCGTCGCGATGCAGCAGGGCCGCTACGCGGGGCGCCTCGTGGCCGATCGGCTCGCGGGCCGGGAATCGCGACCGTTTCGCTACCACGACAAGGGCACGCTGGCCACGATCGGGCGCGCCAGCGCGGTCGCCGAGATCGGCGGGGTGCGCGTCAGCGGCTGGCCGGCCTGGATCCTCTGGCTCGTCGTCCACCTCTTCTACCTGATCGGCTTCGAGAACCGGGTGCTGGTCCTGCTGCGCTGGGCGTGGAGCTTCGTCACCCGCGGTCGCGGCACGCGCCTGATCACCGAGGCCGCCGACGTGCCGCCCAGGCGGCCGTCCGCCGTCTCCGCCGATGCCGAGGCCGAGCGCGTCCCGCGCCCCGAGCACGGGCGCCGCATGGGCAGCGCGAGCGGCGGGTAGACGCCGGTGTGGAGTCGTTCACGCTGCGGCTGCGTCGCTACGACCCCGAGTCGGGTGAGGCGGCGTTCTGGCAGGAGCATGCGGTGCAGTTGGAGCCGCACCGCTCGGTCCTGGAGGGCATCCTGCAGATCAAGGCGCGCGTCGACGGCTCGATCGCCATCCGCTGCTCGTGCCGGGCGGCGATCTGCGGGTCGTGTGGCGTGCGCGTGAACGGACAGCCGACGCTGGCCTGCCACGTCCACCTGGAGGACGCGCGGCGCGCGGCCCGCGACGGGGTCATCGTGGTCGAGCCGATGGGCAACATGCCCGTGATCAAGGACCTCATCGTCGACATGGACGCGGTGCACTGGAAGAAGATCCAGCGCGTGACGCCGTGGTTGCAGAGCCGCCAGCCCGTGCCGGAGCGCGAGCATCTCGTTCCGGCTGCGGCGATGGTCGACGTGACCCAGTCGATGGCATGCATCCAGTGCGGCGCGTGTGTCTCGGACTGCCTGTCGATGGAGGTCGATCCGCTGTTCGTCGGGCCGGCGGCGCTGGCCAAGGCCTACCGCTTCGTCGGCGACCCGCGCGACGCGCGGCAGCGTGAGCGCCTCGAGGACCTCGCCGAGGATCCCCACGGGATGTACGACTGCACGCACTGCTTCAAGTGCATCGACGCCTGCCCCAAGGGCGTGGCGCCGATGAGCCAGATCATGCGCCTGCGCCGCCGCGCGACCGCAGACCACGAGATCGACGACCGCAACAACGGCCGGCGCCACGAGGCAGCGTTCGCCACGCTGGTCAAGGACTACGGCCTGCTGCACGAGGCCGAGCTGCTGCCGCGCTCCTACGGCGGCAACTCGTGGTTCGGCAAGTTCCATCCGGCTGCGGGCCGGGTGCTGGTGCAGTCGCTGCCGGTCATCACCAAGGCGGTGCTGCACGGCAAGATCGGTCCGAGGCTCGCGCTGCGCGGCCACAAGCTGCCCGCCAAGGACCGCCGGGCCGTCCAGCGCATCTACGACCGGGTCGAGGGTCGTGAGCGTCGGCTGGAGCTGCACCTGTACGTCACGGGCTACGACGAGGAGCCGGCCGGCGAGCCCGCAGCCCAGGCCATCGCCGCGGACGGGGCCATGACCTCCGCCCCCGGGCCGAACCCGCGCCGTCCCTGAGCGCCCGGCCGACCGTGACCATCACCGTCGCCATCGCCGGTGACACGATGCTCGGCCGCGGCGTGGGCGCGGTGCTGCGCCGCGACCCCGCCGCGCCGCTCCTGGACGGGCCGCTGCGCGAGGTCCTGGCCGGCGTCGATCTCGTGCTGCTCAACCTCGAGTGCTGTGTCTCCGATCGCGGCGAGCCCTGGCCGGATCCGCGCAAGCGCTTCTTCTTCCGCGCCCCGCCGGTCGCCGCCGACCGGCTGGCCGAGCTCGGCGTCGACTGCGTCACCCTCGCCAACAACCACGTGCTCGACTACGGCGAGCAGGCGCTGCGCGACACCTTCACCCACCTCGCGGACGCGGGGGTCGCCTGGGTCGGCGCCGGTCCCGACGCGCCGCGAGCTTGCGCCCCGCTGGTGCTCGAGCGCAGCGGCCTGCGCATCCGCATCGTCGCGTTCGCCGACCATCCGGCCGCCTACGCCGCCACCATGACCGCGCCGGGCATCGCGTTCGTCGACCTGCGCGCCGCCGCGCGGCTGCCCGACTGGCTGCGCCGCAACGTCGCGCCCGACGACCGCGCCGATGCGACGATCGTGTCACCGCACTGGGGACCGAACATGACCGCGGGACCCGTCCGGTCGGTGCGGACGGCCGCGGCGGCGCTGCACGATGCCGGCGCGACGCTCATCGCCGGCCACTCCGCGCACGTCTTCCACGGCGTCGCGCCTGGGGTCCTCTACGACGTCGGGGACTTCCTCGACGACTACGCGACGCATCGCCGGCTGCGCAACGACCTCGGGCTGCTCTTCGTGGTCGAGCTGGGTCCCGAGGTCCGGCGCATCGAGGCGATCCCGCTGCGTCTCGCCTTCGCGCACACCGCCGTCGCCCGCGGCGCCGACGCGCGCTGGATCCGACGGACCTTCGCGGAGCGCTGTGCCCGGTTCGGCACGGCGGTCGAGGTCGTGGGCGAGCGCCTCGTCGTCAGGTGATGCCGGTGTGCAGCGCGGCGCGGCGCAGCAGGTCGCACACCTCGTCGTCGCTCGTGGCTGCGAAGTCCCGGTACCAGTTGCCGACCGCGACGAACCCCTCCGGCGACTCCATGCACACGACGACGTCGGCGTGCCGCCGCAGCTTGGCACAGACCTGCGGCGAGGCGACCGGGACCGCGGCGACGATGCGTCGCGGCTCCAGCTCGCGGAGCGCCTGCACGGCGGCGCGCATCGTCGCTCCGGTGGCCAGCCCGTCGTCGACCACGATCGCCGTTCGCCCGGCGATCGTCGCCGGCGCGCGCCCGGCTCGGTAGAGCGCCTCGCGGCGCTCCAGGTCACCGCGCTCACGTTGCGCCGCTGCCGCCACCGTCTCGGCGTCGATCTCCAGCGCTGCGATGACCTCCTCGTTGCGGACGCAGACGCCGCCGGTGGCGATCGCCCCCATCGCCAGCTCCTCGCGACCGGGCACGCCGAGCTTGCGCACCATGAACACGTCCAGCGGCGCGCCGACGGCTCGAGCCACCTCGAACGCGACGGGCACGCCGCCGCGCGGCAGGCCGAGCACGACGGGGTCGGGATCGCCCCGCTCCCGCAGCAGCTCGCCCAGTCGCCGACCGGCTTCCCGGCGATCCTCGAACAGGGCGATCACGGCCATCGAGCTACCCCAGCGGCGTCTCGCCGATCCGCTCCCGCAGCGCGACGATCGAGTCGAACACGGCGACGGCGCCCGCCTCGCGCAGCTCCTGCTCGGAGAAACCGCCGGTCAGCACCGCGATCGTGTCGATGCCCGCACGGCGCGCCGCCTCGACGTCCCAGGGCGTGTCGCCGACCATCGTCGCGTCGCGGGTGCCGAGCTTGGCCAGCGCGGTCTCGACGAGGTCGGGCTGCGGCTTGGTCTCGTCCACGTCGGCCGAGGTCGTCCAGCCGTCGACGAGCTCGCGGGCATCGAGGACGTCGAGGTAGTGGTCGACCTCCTGCGCCTTGGCCGAGGAGGCGAGCACGACCCGCCGACCGTCGCCGCGCAGGTCGCAGATCAGCTCGCGCGCGCCCGCCAGCGGCTCGGTCATCTGGATCGCAGCGAGGTACAGCGCCTGCTCGGCCGCGCGGATGTCGTCGCCCTGCTCGCGCTCCACGGCGTCGCCGGCCAGGGCGGCGACGAGCTGGTCGCCGCCCATCCCGATGTGGCGGTGGATGCGCCACACCGGCAGCCGGACGTCGTGCTGGCGGAACGCCTGGTACCAGGCGATCGCGTGCTGGTAGTTCGTGTCGACGAGCGTGCCGTCGATGTCGAGGATCGCCGCGACCACCTAGCGCTCCACGAACTCCGCCAGCTTGCCCTTCAGCGACTGCTTGATGATCCGGCCCGCGGCGGGGTCGCCCCCGGCCAGCGCGTGCGCGAGCTCCTTGGCCTGCTCGAAGCGGATGTGCGGCGGCAGCGGCGGCACCTCCGGGTCGGTGACGACCGACAGGAGCGCCGGGCGGTCGGCGTCGAGCACCTGGTCCCATGACGGGCCGAGCTGTGCCGGGTCGTCGACCCGCACGCCCATGAGGCCCAGCATCCGCGCGTACGCCGCGTAGTCGACGGCCGGCAGGACCTGCGAGGCCTCGAGCTTGGGGTCGCCGCTGAGCACGCGCTGCTCCCACGTGACCTGGTTGAGGTCGCGGTTGTCGAGGACGAGGATCACGCAGCGCGGATCGCTCCACGTCCGCCAGCGGTCGGCGATGTCGATGAGCGCGTTCATCCCCAGCATCTGCATCGCGCCGTCCCCGCTGCACGCGATCACCGGCCGATCCGGGTGGGCGAGCTTGGCCGCCAGCGCGTACGGGACGGCCGGGCACATCGTCGCCAGCGTCCCGCTCAGCGCGGCGTCCATCCCGGCGCGCACGCGCAGGTGGCGGGCCCACCAGTTCGTCGCCGAGCCCGAGTCGGCTGTGAGGATCGCGCGGTCGGGCAGGCGCGGCGAGAGCTCGTGGAAGACGAGCTGCGGGTTGATCGGGTCGGCTTCGATCTTGGCGCTGTCGGCGAGGATGTCCCACCAGCGCTCCACGCCGGCTTCGATCTCCTGGCGCCAGGCGCGGTCGTCCTTGCGCTGCAGCCGCGGGATGAGCGCGCGCAGGGTCGCCGCCGCGTCGCCGAGCAAGTTCACCTCGGTGGGGTAGCGCAGCCCGATCTGGCGCGCGTCGAGGTCGATCTGGACGCCCCGTGCGGCGCCGGGCTCCGGGAGCCACTCCGAGTACGGGAACGACGTGCCGACCATGAGCAGCGTGTCGCAGCGGCGCATCATGTCGTCCGACGCCTTCGTGCCCAGCAGGCCGATCGACCCCGTGACGTACGGCAGGTCGTCGGGCAGCACGGCCCGGCCGTTGAGCGCCTTGGCCACGCCGCATCCGAGCAGGTCGGCGACCTGCTCGACCTCCGCCACCGCGTCGCGGGCGCCCTGGCCGACGAGCATCGCCACGCGCTCGCCCGCGTTGAGGATCTCCGCCGCCCGCGCGAGCTCCGCGTCCGCGGGCACCGGGGCGATCGCGCTCACCGGCGCCGGCGAGGACTGCACCGCGCCGTGGGCCCGCGGCGGCGCCGCGTACGGCAGCTCCTGTACGTCGTTGGGCACGATCAGGCAGGCCACCGAGCGCGTCGCGGCGGCGACCCGCATCGCGCGGTCGATCAGGTGCGGCGCCTGCTCGGGCGTCACGCACATGTGCACGAACTCGTGCGCCACGTCCTTGAAGAGCGAGATCAGGTCGACCTCCTGCTGGTACTCCGAGCCCAGCGACATCCGGCTCTGCTGCCCCACGATCGCCACCACGGGCTGGTGGTCGAGCTTGGCGTCGTACAGGCCGTTGAGGAGATGGATCGCCCCCGGACCCGAGGTCGCCATGCAGACCCCGACCTCCCCGGTGAACTTCGCGTGCGCGCAGGCCGCGAACGCCGCGATCTCCTCGTGGCGCACCTGCGTGAACTCGATCCGGTCGCCGGCCTCGTGGAACGCGCCGAGCAACCCGTTGATGCCGTCGCCCGGATAGCCGTACACCCGGCGCACGCCCCAGTGGGCGAGCCGCTCGAGCATGAACGCGCCGACGGTCTGCTTCGCCATGACGGAACCTCCCGCTTCGGGATCTGGGGCCCCGCTTCCCAGCGGGGCGACCGGTCAACCGCGCCAGGTTTCGCGGCGGGCGCCGGCGGGACAAAGGTGCGCCAGATGAGCCGCTCGCTGCACGACTACGCGCTGCTGTCGGACGCGCATGGCGCAGCGCTCGTCGCCCGCGACGGGTCGATCGACTGGTGCTGCCTGCCCCGCTTCGACCACGGCTCGTGCTTCGCGCGGCTGCTCGGCGACGGCGGCGGGCACCTCGCGATCGTCGACGCGGATGGCCTGGCGCCCGCGCAGCGCTACCTGCCCGAGACGATGGTCCTGGAGACGATGCTGCACCGCGACGGCGCCCGGGCGCGCATGATCGACGCGCTGGCGATCGGCGAGGAGGGCGCGGCGGACGCGCCGCACGAGCTGATCCGCGTGATCGACGGCCTCCGCGGCCGGATGGAGCTGGCCATCGAGATCTGCGTGCGGCTCGACTACGGCGCCGTGCGGCCGTGGCTGCGCCACGACGCCGACGGCGTCGTGTGGGCGATCGGCGGCGATGACGGCCTGCTGATCCGGGTGGACGGCGCCACGCTGCAGACGCGCGGCGATCACGACCTCGTCGCGCACCTCGTGGTCGAGGAGGGCCGCCGCGCACGCCTCTCGATCGCCGCTGCCGGCGCCGCGGCCGCCCAGCACCGCCCCTCCCCACCGGTGCGCCCCGCGGAGGTCGATGCTCGTTTGGAGCGGACGATCGCGTGGTGGCGGCGGTGGGCCGGTGCGCTCTCCCCCGAGCTCGACGAGCCCACCCGCCGCTCGGCGCTCGTGCTGCGCGCGCTGACCTACGAGCCGACCGGGGCGCTGCTGGCGGCGCCGACGACGTCGCTGCCGGAGGCGCCCGGCGGCGAGCGCAACTGGGACTACCGCTACAGCTGGATCCGCGACTCCGCGTTCGCGGTGCGCAGCGCGGCCGAGATCGGCTGGGAGCAGGAGCCGCGGCGCTACGCCCGCTTCGCGCTGCGCAGCGCCGCCGGCCACGCCGACGAGCTGCAGGTCGTCTACGGCGCGGGCGGCGAGCGCCACCTCGACGAGCGCGAGCTCGACCTCGCCGGGTACGGCGGCGCGTGGCCGGTGCGGGTCGGCAACCGCGCCGCCGAGCAGTTGCAGCTCGACGCGCTGGGCGAGCTCGTGCGCGTGACCTGGGCGGCCCAGCTGCGCGGCGAGCGCTGCGACGCCGACGAGTGGCGCTTCGTCGCCTCGCTCGTCGAGACCGCCGCGCGCCGCTGGCGCGAGCCCGACCACGGCGTCTGGGAGTGGCGCGCCGGAGCCCGCCACTTCGTCCACTCCAAGGCGTGCTGCTGGGCGGCCCTCCAGCACGGCCTCGACCTGGCGCGGGAGCTCGACGCCGACGCGCCGGTCGCCCGCTGGCGCCGGGAGCGCGACGCGGTCGCCGCGGCGATCGCCCGCGACGGGTGGGACGCCGAGCGCGGGACGTTCCGCCAGGCCTTCGGCGGCGACGAGCTCGACGCGTCCGTCCTGCTGCTGCCCGCGATCGGGCTGGTGGACTGGAACGACGCGCGCATGGTCGCGACCGCCGACGTGATCGCCCACGCGCTCGACGACGACGGCCTGGTGCGTCGCCACGACGCCGACGATGGGCTCCGCGGGCGGGAGGGCGCCTTCCTGGCGTGCTCGTTCTGGCTGGCCGAGCTCTACGCCAACCAGGGCCGGGTGGATCGGGCGCAGACCGTGTACGACCGGGCGATGCGGACGGCGAGCCCGCTGGGTCTGCTCGCCGAGGAGCACGACCCGCGGACGGGCACGCCGCTGGGCAACTACCCGCAGGCGCTCACGCACCTGGCCCAGATCTGCGCCGCCCTGGCGATCCGCCGGGCGGCCGCCGGCTCAGCGGGCGGTGCTGCGCCCGCCCCATCCCGCGCCGGTGCCGATGCCGCCGATGAGGACGAGGATGGCGGCGACGATGCCGACGATCGCCGGCAGGCCCAGCGCGACCAGCACCCAGTAGGCGAGGACGGCGAGCAGGATGGCGACGAGGATGCCGATCATCGTGAGTTCCCTCCTGATTCGGGGGTGTGGCCGCCCGTTCCCCGCGAACGGACCGCTCAACACGCGGAGGTGTCCGCGAAGCGCGGCAGGACCTCGCGCTCGTAGGCCGCGAAGAACGCCTCCTGCTCTGCGCCGATCTGCTGGAGGTAGAGCTCGTCGACGCCGGCGTCGGCGTACTCCTGGATCGTGGCCAGATGCTCGTCGAGGTCCGGCCCGCAGGGCACGATGTCGGACACCATCTCCTCGGTCACCAGCTGGGCCGCCTGCTCGATGTGGGCCGGCGTCGGCAGGACCTGCGCCAGCTCGCCCGGCAGCCGCTCGTTGGGCCAGGTCCGGTGGACGGTCCGCACCGCCTCGGCGCGGTCGGGGCCGTAGCAGACCTTCGTGCCCGCCTGCACCGGCCGGTCGGGCCCGGCGAGTCGGCGGAACTCGCCGATCAGCTCGTCCGGGGAGGTCGTGCAGTAGCCGTCGCCGACGCGCGCCGCCAGCTCGACCGACTTGGGGCCGAAGCCGGAGACGTAGATCGGCGGCGGCCGCGGCGGCAAGGAGTAGATGCGCGCGTTCTCCACGCGGTAGTGGCGCCCGCGGTGGCTGACCTGGCGCCCGGTCCACAGCAGCCGGATGACCTCGATCGCCTCCTCGAGCATCTCCAGGCGCTCGGCCGCCGGCGGCCAGCGGTCGCCGAGGATGTGCTCGTTGAGCGCCTCGCCGGAGCCCACGCCGAGGATGAAGCGACCGTCGAGCAGCAGCTGGCAGGTCGCCGCCGCCTGGGCGACGATCGCCGGATGCAGCCGCACGGTGGGGCAGGTGACGCCCGTCGTGACGGTCATCCGCTCGGTCGCGGCGGCCACCGCCCCGATCACCGTCCAGACGAACGGCGACTCGCCCTGCTCGTCGTTCCACGGGTGGAAGTGGTCGGAGATCCACAGCCCCTGGAAGCCCGCGGCCTCGGCGCGCCGGGCCTGCGCCACGAGCTCGGCAGGGCCGTGCTCCTCGCTGGCCAGGACGTAGCCGATGCGCATCTCACGCCGCCTGGGGCTGCAGGAGGATCTTGAACGCCCCGTCCTGCTTGCGCTGGAAGATCTCGTAGGCGTGCGGCGCCTGCTCGAGCGGGAGGTGGTGGGTGGCGAAGCCGTCCACGCCGAGCGGGTCGTCGTCGCCGCTGACGAGCGGGAGCAGGTCGTCGATCCAGCGGCGGACGTTGGCCTGCCCCATCCGCAGCGTGATCTGCTTGTCGAACATCCGCAGCAGCGGCATCGGGTCCACCGCGCCGCCGTAGACGCCCGACAGCGAGACCGTGCCGCCGCGCTGGACGAGCTCGATGGCGAGGTGCAAAGCGGCGAGGCGGTCGACGCCCGCCACCTCCGTGACCTTGCGCGCCACCGCGTCGGGCAGCAGGCCCACCAGGCGCTGGGCGATCCGCCCGACCGGCGACCCGTGCGCCTCCATGCCGACCGCGTCGATCACCGAGATCGGGCCGCGCCCGTCGGTCAGCTCGCGCACCAGGCCGACGAGGTCGCCCTCCTGCTCGAGGTCCAGTGCCTCGACCCCGTGGGCGCGAGCCCGCGCCAGGCGGTCGCGCTCGAGGTCGACGCCGAGGACGCGCCCGGCCCCGCGATGCTGCGCCACGCGCGTGGCCATGTCGCCGATCGGCCCGAGGCCGAGGACGAGCACGGTCTCGCCCGGCGGGACGTCGGCGTACTCGACCGCCTGCCACGCGGTCGGCAGCACGTCGGACAGGTAGACGAAGCGGTCGTCGGGCGGCCCGTCCGGCACCTTCACCGGCCCGTACTGCGCCTGCGGCACGCGCAGCAGCTCGGCCTGCCCGCCGGGGACCTGGCCGTAGAGCTTCGTGTAGCCGAAGAGCGCCGCGCCGGTGTCGTGCTCGCGCACCTGCGTCGTCTCGCATTGCGACTGCAGGCCGCGGCGGCACATGTGGCAGTGGCCGCAGGAGATGTTGAACGGCACGACGACGCGGTCGCCGGGCGCCAGGGTGCGGACCTCGGGGCCCACCGCCTCGACGACGCCGATCGGCTCGTGGCCGAGGATGTCGCCGGGCGTCAGATAGGGCGCGAGCACCTCGTAGAGATGCAGATCCGAGCCGCAGATGCCCGACGACGTCACGCGGACGATCGCGTCGGTGGGCTGCTCGATCCTCGGGTCGGGGACCGTGTCGACGCGGACGTCGCGGGTGCCGTGCCAGGCGACGGCTCGCATGGTGCCTCCCCTCTCAGACCGACTTCGGCGCGGCCGCCAGCACGCGCGGCTGCATGGCCTTCACCTCGCCGAGCGTGTGCTGCTCCTGGTCGAGGTTCTCGCGCAGCAGCGTCGCGACGTCGCCGCGGCCCATGGCCGTCGCGCTGGCGATGAGGTTCTCGTAGACGCCGATCTCGTGGTGCTCGACCTCGGCGGCCGCCTGCAGGAGGACCGAGTCGACGATCTCGTCGTCGGTCTTCTTGGCCAGCGACTTGCCCTCCTTCTCCAGGCCGTCGATCGCCGGGCAGGCCGCGGTGTCGACCTTCCAGCCGAGCAGGTCGAACGCCCGCTCGATGTTGGCGACCTGGCGCTGCGTCTCGTCGCGGTGATGACGGAAGAGCGCGGCGATCTGCTGGTCGTGGGCCTCCTGCGCGTTGTCCTCGAGCATGTCGAGGACCTTGCGCTCCATCTTCAGCGTGGCGCCGAGGTTGTAGCCGAGCACCTCGGCCGGCGTGGTGAGTCGCTCGAACATGAGGACGCTCCTCCGTCGTGGTCGGACGAACTCGACTACCCGGAGCTGCCGGGAGGCCAATCGGGCGGTTGACGCTCGTGTCGGCCCCACGCCGGCCGGGGTACTCAGCGTCGATGAAGCACGCCTCCCGAGGCCGTTGCCGGTGACCCCACGTACCGCGATCGTCGTCGCGACGCGCGACCGTCGCGAGCTGGTGCTGCGGTCGACCGCGCGCCACCTCGCGCTCCCGGACCGCCCCCCGGTCTGCGTGGTCGATGACGCATCCACCGACGGAACGGCCGCCGCGCTGCGCGGTCGACGGCCCGGCGTCACGGTGGTCGCCCTGCCGCGCCGGCACGGCTGCGCGGCGCGCAACGCCGGGCTGCGCGCGGTCGACGCCCCGTACGTCGCGCTGACCGACGACGACGCCTGGTGGGAGCCCGGCGCCCTGGCGGCCGCGGCCGACGCGCTCGACCGCCATCCGCGCCTGGCCGTCGTCAACGCCCGCATCCTCGTCGGCCCGTACGAGCGCGAGGATCCGCTCTGCGCCGAGATGGCGCGCTCGCCGCTGCCGCCGCTCGACGGCCAGCCCGGACATCCCCTGCTCTCGTTCATCGCCTGCGCCGCGGTCGTGCGCCGCCGCGCGATCCTCGAGGTCGGCGGGTTCGAAGGGCGGCTGGGGATCGGGGGCGAGGAGGAGCTGCTGGGCTGGGACCTCGTCGCCGCGGGCTGGCAGCTCTCCTACCTGCCCGAGGTCGTCGCCCACCACGACCCGCCGCCGGCAGCGGGGTGCCGACCGCGGCGGCGCGTGTGCGACCTGCGCAACCGCCTCTGGATCACGTGGCTGCGGCGGCCCGCCGGCACAGCAGTCCGGCGCACGGTGCAGGAGCTGCGCCGCGCGGGCGCCACCGGCGTGACGCTGCGCGCGATCGCCGGTACGCTCGCCGGGGTGCCGTGGGTGGCCCGCCGGCGGCGGGTCAGCCCACCGCAGGTCGAGGCGATGCGTCGGCTGCTGGAGCGACAGCCTCGGCCGTCGTCGTCGCCTGGTCGCCGGTAGCCGCCGCCTCGTCCAGGCGCTCGAGCTCCTGCAGCGCCTCGGCGCAGGAGATCGCCGCCAGCCCCGGGTCCAGCCACGACGCGTGCGGGTCGCCGCGCCGGCCGCGCCACAGGACCCGGTGGCGCCGGACGCGCGGTGGGCCCCACTCGCTCGGCGCCACCGGCCCGAAGAGCGTGAGCGACGGTGTGCCGAACGCGACCGCGAGATGGGCGATGCCGGTGTCGCCGCTGACCACCCGACCGGCCGCCGCCACCGCGGCGGCCAGGTGCTCGACGTCGGTGCGTCCCGCGAGCACGGCCACCGGCGGCAGCCCCGCCGCCTGCGCGATCTCGCGCGCCAGCTCGGCCTCGGGGGCCGATCCCGTGACGACCACGTCGCGCCCGCGCCGCCGCTCGGCGCGCGCGAGCGCCACCCAGCGCGGCGCCGGCCAGCGCCGCGCCGGGGCGGCCGCGCCCGGATGCAGCAGCGTCGCGCCGACCGCCGCGGGCGGCGGCGCGGCCGGCGGTGGGACGAGCCGCACGTCGGTCGGATCGGCGGGGATGCCCGCTTCGCGCAGCAGCCGACACCAGCGCTCGCGCTCGTGCTCGCCGGCGCGCCAGCGCGGGCCGTCGTGGGTCGCCGGCACCTCGTCGTGGGCGAACGCGATGAGGCGGCCGGGCTGCGCCGCGAGCGCGACGCGGTGGCTCTGCGGACCACGACCGTGCAGGTTGACGAGGACGTCGGCGCCGTGCAGGCGGCGGTCCAGCGGCGCCAGCGGGGCCGCGTCGGCCACCTCGTCGACCGCGGCGGCCAGTCGCGCGAGCGGCGCGAGCGCGATCGGCATCGCCAGCACGTGGCGATGGTGCGGGAACGCGCGCCGCAGCGCCCGCAGCGCCGGCACCGCGGTGAGCAGGTCGCCGAGGCCGAGCGCGCGCAGCGTGACGATCATGGCCAGGACGGCTCCTGGGAGACCATCGCCGCGAGCTCGCGGATCTCGAAGCCGGGCGGCTGCGCGAGCGCGAAGATCACGGCGCGCGCCACGTCGGCGGGGTCGGCGAGGACGGCGTCCGGCGCCGGGCGGTAGCGCTCGGGCCGGCCCTCGAAGAAGCGCGTCGCCATCCCGCCGGGCACGACCATCGTGACGCCCACGCGCCCGGCCAGCTCGACCGCCAGCGCGCGGGTGAAGCCGACGACGCCGAACTTCGAGGCGCAGTACGCGGTCGCCTGGGGCAGCGCCCGCAGGCCGAGGGTCGAGCCGATCGTGACGACGCGGCCGCGGCCGCGCTCCAGGTACGGCAGCGCCGCGCGCACGACCGCCGCGGTGCCCAGCAGGTTGACCGCGATCACGCGGTCCCACGCGGCGCCGTCGACCTCGTCGATCCCGCCGCACGCGTCGATCCCGGCCGCCGTGACGACGCCCCGCAGCGTGCCGAAGCGCTCGCCGACGTCGCGGACGACCGCCTCGGCGGCGCGGGCGTCGGCCAGGTCGATCTCGACGCACGCCAGGTCGGCCACCGGCGCCTGGCGGTCGAGCACCACCGGGGTCCCTCCGGCCAGCGTCACCGCGTTGACCACCGCCGCGCCCAGTCCCGAGGCGCCGCCGGTGACGATCACCGCCCCGTCCAGCATCGCTTCACCGTTCACGCAGCACGACCTCCTCGATCATCCGGGTGGTGGAGCGCCCGGCCACGAACGGCACGGTCACGGCGCGGCCGCCCCATGCGGCGAGCGTCGCGGCCTCGGGCAGCTCGGCGGCGCGGTAGTCGCCGCCCTTGACGAACAGGTGTGGGCGCAGCGCCCGCAGGACGGCGTCGGGCACGTCCTCGTCGAAGACGGCGACCGCGTCCACGCAGCCCAGCGCGCGCAGCAGCGCCGCGCGATCCTCGACCCCGACCACGGGGCGGCCCGGGCCCTTGAGCCGGCGGACGGAGGCGTCGGCGTTGAGGCACACGATGAGGCAGTCGCCGAGCGCCCGCGCCGCGGCGAGCATCGCGGCGTGGCCGGCGTGCAGCAGGTCGAAGCAGCCGCCGGTGGCGACGACCGTGCCGCCCGCCGCGCGGACGCGCTCGGCGAGCGCGACCGGGGACTCACCTGTGGGCGCCGCCGTCGGCGGCTCGCCGAGCCGCAGCGCGCCGGCGCCGCCGGCGGCCACGAACGCGGAGGCGACGGCGACGGCGCGGGCGACGGCGCGCGACGGCAGCTCGCCGTCGCCGAGCAGCCCCGCCAGCGCGGAGGCGAAGCGGTCGCCGGCCCCGCACGGGTCGCCCGACCGCGACGGCTCGGCGGGAACGGCGAGCGGCGCCCCGTCGGCGTAGGCGAGCACGGCCCCGCGCGCGCCGAGCGTCACGCAGACCGCGACGGCGCCCCAGCGCTGCGCGAGCAGCTCGGCGTGGGCCGCGGCGGTCGCGACGTCGGCGCCGGCGCGCTCGCGGGACGGATCGGCGCCTGCTGCGGCGCGCGCAACGTCGGCGCCGGCGCGGGCCGCCGTCGACGCGCGCGTCGGATCGCCGCCGGTCGCGGCCATCGCCGCGGCCTCCGCCGCGTTCGGCGTGACCACGCGCGCGCCCGGCACCGGCGGCGCGCCGCGCGGATGCGGGTCCCAGACGGCCGGGACGTCGCCGGCCAGCGCGGCCAATGCGGCGCGCACATCCTCCTGCGCCACCACGCCGCGGCCGTAGTCGGAGACCAGGACGGCGTCAGCGTCGGCCAGCGCCGCGCGCGCGTCGTGGGTCATCGCGCCCGGCGCGCCCCCTCCGCGGTCCAGGCGTACCAGCGGCCGTCCGTCGGCGCAGACGCGCAGCTTCTCGACCGTCGCCCCGCTCGCGCCGAGATCGACGACGCGCACCCCGCAGCGATCCAGCAGCGCCCGCAGCTCGCGCCCCGCCGCGTCGCCCGCCAGCGCCGTGATGAGCACCACGTCGCGCCCGTCGGCCGCAGCCAGGGCGGCGGCCAGCGCGGCGCCGCCGGGGCGCGCACGCCGTGCCTCCTCGTCCACGACCGGCACCGGGGCGTCCGGGCTCAGCCGCCACGCGCTGCCGAGCACATCGCGATCGAGCAGCGCGTCGCCGACGACGACGAGCCTCATGCGACCACCTGCCGCAGCCGGGGCGCGTCGGGCCGCCGGGCCACCGCCGCGTCGACGGCCGCGCACAGCAGGTGGACCGCGACGAGATGCAGCTCCTGGGCCGTCGCGGTGGTGGGGACGCCCAGGCAGAGCGCGTCATCGCAGGCCAGGGCGAGCGGGTTGGGTCCCGGCCCCGTCAGCGCCCAGGTCGTCAAGCCAGCGCTCGAGGCCGCCGCGACGGCAGCCAGCACATTCGGGCTGCGCCCCGAGGTCGACAGCGCCATGAGCACGTCGCCCGGCCGCCCGTGGGCGCGCACCTGGCGGGCGAACACCTCCTCGGCGCCGTAGTCGTTGCCGATCGCCGTGACCGACGCGGCGTCGGTGCACAGCGGGATCGCGCTCAGCGGCAGGCGCTCGTCGACGAAGCGGCCGACCAGCTCCGCGCTGAGGTGCTGCGCCTCGGCCGCGCTGCCGCCGTTGCCGACGGTCAGCAGACGCCCGCCGGCCAGCAGCCGCGTGGCCAGCTCCCGGCCCCACGCCTCGACCTGCGGCGCGTGTGCCTCGAGCGCCAGCAGCCCCTCGCGCAGCGCGGCCAGGTGGCGTGCCGCCGCGGTGGCGCGCCGTCCGCTCACGGCCGCCGTCCGTGGGCGGCCGCGGTCCGCGCCTGCGCGATCGCCCGGTAGTGGGTCAGGGTCGCGGCCGCGATGCGCTCCCAGCCGTAGCGGCGGGCGCGATGGGCACCGGCCCGCCCGAGCTCCGCGGCACGGCGCGGGTCGGAGAGCAGCTCGCGCAGCGCGGCCGCGACCCGGTCCGGCCGCCGCGGGGGCACGTGGACGCCGGTGAGCCCGTCGACCACCGTGTCGATCAGCCCGCCGACGGCGCTGGCGACCACGGGGCGCCCGCAGGCCATGGCCTCCAGCGGGACGATCCCGAACGGCTCGTACCAGGGGACGCAGGCGACGACGTCGGCCGAGCGCATGAGCGGCGGTACGCCGTCGCGGCCGACGCGCCCCAACACGCGCACGCGATCGGCCACGCCGTGCGCCGCCGCGAGGTCCAGCAGCCGCCGGGTCTCCGGGCAGCGCGGGACGTCCTCGGGCGCCGGACCGCCGGCGATGAGGAGCTCCGCCCCCGGCACGTCGGCCAGCGCGGTGACCATGTTGCCCACGCCCTTGCGCTCGACCAGCCGCGCCACGCACAGCACGCGGCGCAGGCCGGGCGTGCGTGGCGCGACGGGTCCGGCCGGGCGGAACAGCCGCAGGTCCACCCCGCACGGCACCACGGCGATGCGGCGACGATCCGCCCCCAGGCGCAGCAGCTCGAAGACCTCGTCGCTGCAGGTGGCGAGGATGCGGTCCACGCGCCGCGCCACGCCGGCCTCGAGCGCGAGCCGCTGGCGCGGGCTGGTGTCCTTGGCGCCCTGGTGGCGGCGCTTGACGATCCCGAGCGCGTGGAAGGTCTGCGCGACCGGGAGCGACAGTGGCCGCGCCGCGTCGAGCGCGGCCAGCCCCGACATCCAGAAGTGGGCGTGGACGACGTCGGGCGGCACCGCCTCCCAGCGCGCGTGGAGGTCCTCGGCGAACGCGCCCATGAACGGCAGCAGCTCGTCCTTGGACAGCGCGGCCGGCGGGCCGGCATCGACGTGGTCGACGACGACGCCGGGCGCGAGCTCCACCTGGCGCGGCAGATCGCGGCTGTCGCGCCGCGTGTGGACGACGACGTCGCAGCCGCGACGGGCCAAGGCGGTCGCCAGCGCCGCGACGTGCACGTTCTGACCGCCCGCGTCCTCGCCGCCGAGCACGGCGAGCGGGCTGGCGTGCTCGGAGACCATCGCGACCCTCATGACGCGATCGCCTCCTGGCGTCGCGGCGCCGGCACGGCGAGACGGCGGACCGCGTCGAGCACCACTGGCGGGTCGATCTCGTCCAGGCACGGATGGCCGGGCACCGGGCAGGCCCGCGCGCGGCAGCCGGCGCACGGCACCGGCACGAAGAGCAGCTCGTGCGCCACCCGCCATGGGCGCCAGCGGCTCGCCGGGAGGGTCGGCGCGTAGAGCGAGACGACCGGCGTCCCGACCGCCGCGGCCAGGTGCGCCGGTCCGGTGTTGCCCACCACGACCGCGTCCGCGCCGGCGAGCAGGTCGGCCAGCTCGGCGAGGGAGAGGACGCCGCCGAGGTCGAGGCCGTCCTCGCCGGCGACGAACGCGGTGAGCGCCCGCTCGTCGGGCGCCCCGCTCACCACCACCGTCCACCCGGCCGCGGCCAGCAGCGCCACGAGCGCGCGGTGGCGCGCCGGCGCCCAGGCGCGCGCCGGCACCGACGTGCCGGGATGGACGACGACGTAGGGCGTGTCCGGGGCGGCCGGGGACGGGCCGTCGCCGCGGCGCACGCGCAGCGCGCCGTCGTCGCCCCGCGGCAGCGCGCAGCCGGCCGCGGCGGCCAGCGACAGCGCGCGCTGCACCTCGTGGACGTCGTCGTCGACGCGGTGGCGCAGGTCCAGCAGCGAGCCGGCGTAGTCGACCGAGATCGCCCCGATCCACGGCACCCCGGCCAGTCGCAGCAGCAGCGCCAACGGCAGCGGGCTCTGGTGAAACGAGGTGAAGATCAGCGCGCGGTCGAAGCGCTGGGCACGCGCCCAGCCGACGAGCGCCGCGACGTGCGCGCCGGCCACCGGCTCGGGCTCGGCGTCGATCCACGGGGTGTGCCAGCGGTGGACCGCGTCGACGGCGGGCAGCAGCCGCGCCGCCGCCTCGCCACGCGGGCCGCATAACAGCGTCAGCCGATCGCTGCCGGCGCGCAGCGCACGCAGCGCCGGGCCGGTGAGCAGCACGTCGCCGAGCGAGTCGCAGCGGGCGGCGAGCACGTGCGTCATGCCCGCGCCCCCAGCAGGAGGTCCACCGCCGCGGGCAGGTCGGGCGCCACCTCGGGCGCCGCGGCGATCTCGTCGGCGCGGGTCGCCGCGGTCGGCACGAGGACCGCTCGCACGCCAGCCGCTCGGGCGGCGTTCACGTCCGCGCCGATGTCGCCGATCATGGCGCACCGCTCGGCGGCGACGCCGAGCCGGCGGGCGGCGGCGAGCAGGAGCCCGGGGCGCGGCTTGCGGCAGTCGCAGCCGTCGCCGGGACCGTGCGGACAGACGAGGAACGCGGCGATCGGGCCGAGCAGCTCGTCGACCCGGTGGTTGACCGCGGCGACGTCGTCATCCGCCAGCAGGCCGCGCGCCACGCCGCTCTGGTTGGAGACGACGGCGAGCGGCACCCCGGCCGCCCGCAGCCGGTCCAGCGCCTCGCGGGCCCCGGCGACCGCCTCGACCCGCCGCGGGTCGCCGTTGTAGGGCACGTCGACGACGAGCGTCCCGTCGCGATCGAGGAGCACGGCGTCGACCGCGCGCCACGGCCCCTGCCCCCGCGCACGCCAAGCCCCGCGCAGCCGGTGGGCCACGGCCGCGAACGGGATCGCGATCGACGTCGCGACCATCGTCGCCACCTCGCGCGGCGTCCGCGGCCCCGGCGCGATCCGCCGCCAGGCGAAGCGCCCGGTCAGCGCGAGCCAGGCCGCGGCGCCGAGCGCGCGGGTGCGGCGCGGGAGCGCGAGCGCCGCACCCGTCACGGTCGCCACGTGCCACGGCAGCGCGCCGCGACCGGCGCGCGCGCGGCGCCGCCAGGCGCGGCCGTGGAGGCGCCGCATGAGGGCGTCGTCGGCGTTGCCCGCTTGCCGGCGCACCGAGATCCCCGGATCGGCCCGTCCGACGGGATGCGTGACGCGCCGTTGCCCCGCGGTGATCCGCCAGCCGGCGCCGGCCAGGCGCAGGCACAGGTCCGCGTCCTCGCGATAGGCCCGGCCGAAGCGCTCGTCGAACCCGCCGATCGCCTGCAGCGCCGCGCGGCGCACGGCCAGGTCGGCGGTGATCCAGCACGCGTCCTGCAGGCCGGCGACGTCACGCTCCCAGTCGGTCGGACGCCGGCCGGTGGGCGGCGGGACGTGCACGCGCCCCTGCGACGCGCCCACATCGGCCGGCAGCGGTGCCAGATCCGCCGCCAGCGCCGCCGCCCACCCGGGCTCGGGGACCACGTCGTCGTCGAGGAACGCGATCCACTCGGCTCGGGAGCTCCTCCAGCCCGCGTTGCGCGCCCACGCGGGCCCGCGCCGGTCGCGATCCTCGCTGACGAGCACGCGCCCGAGCGCGTAGCCCTCCAACGCCTCCAACAGCCGCTGCAGCGACGCACGCCCCGCGGTCGGGATGACCACGTCCACGCGGGGCCTCATGCCGCCACCTCGGCCCGCCCCGCACCCGCGCTCCACAGGGCGCGCCGCACGAGATACGGGCCGATCGCCAGCGCGTCGATCGGGGCCGAGCCCAGGCACTCCAGCGCGTCGCGCGGGTCGTCGACCATCGGGCGCCCCGCGGTGTTCAACGACGTGTTGACGACCACCGGCACCCCGGTGCGGCGCTCGAACCCGTCGATCAACGCGGCCATGAGCGGCTCCTCCCGGCGGTCGACGGTCTGGGCGCGGGCGCTGCCGTCGACGTGGACGACCGCCGGGATCCGCGCCCGCCAGGCGTCGCGCACGCGATGGGTGAACAGCATGTACGGCGACGGGAGCGGCCCGTCGCCGAAGATCTCGCCGGCGCGCTCGAGCGTCACCATCGGCGCGACGGGACGGAACTGCTCGCGTCCCTTGACGTCGTTGAGCCGCTCGACGTTGTCCGCGCGGCGCGGATCGGCGAGCAGCGATCGATGCCCGAGCGCGCGCGGCCCGAACTCGGCGCCGCCCTGGAACCAGGCGACGATCCCGTCGGCCGCGAGGACCTCCGCCGCGGCCTCGGCGACGTCGGCCGGCCGCTCGGGCTCCAGGCCGGCGGCGTGCAGCCAGCCGAGCAGCTCGTCGTCGCTCCACGACCGCCCGAGGTCGGCCGTCGTCATCGGCGCGATCCGCGCGCCGCCGTGGCGAGCGACCCACAGCGCCGCACCGAGCGCGGTGCCGGCGTCGCCGGCGGCGGGCTGGACGAAGATCCGCTCGAACGGCCCCTCGCGCAGCAGGCGCGTGTTGGCGACGCAGTTCAGCGCGACGCCGCCGGCCATCGCGAGGTCGCGGCAGCCGGTCGCTCCATGCAGCCAGGCGAGCAGGTCCAGCAGCACCTCCTCCAGGCGGGCCTGCACCGAGCACGCGAGGTCGGCGTGGACCGGAGTCCAGTCGTCGCCGCGACGCAGCCGCGGCGCCCACCGCGCGAGGTCCACGTCGGCCACCCGGAAGCCGCCCGCGCCGTCGGCGTGGACGAGCTCGCGCAGGGCGTCGAGCCACACCGGACGGCCGTAGGCGGCCATCGCCATGACCTTGTACTCGTCGGCGTCGCGGTGGAAGCCGAGATGCTCGGTCAGGCGCGAGTAGAGCAGGCCGAGCGAGTGCGGCAGCGGCTGGGTGGCCAGCACCTCCAGCTCGCCGTCGCGCACACGGCCCGCCAGCATCGAGGTCCGCTCGCCGCGCCCGTCGCAGACGAGCACCGCGCAGTCCTCCCAGCCGGCGGCGAGATAGGCCGAGGCGGCGTGGGCGACGTGGTGGGGCACGTGGACGACGCGGGCGGGGTCGAGCCCGGGCAGCGCGGTGGCCAGGAAGGCCGGGGCGCGCCGCGCGTAGAGCGTGCGCAGCGGCTCCCAGGCGTCGGCGGTGACGTCGTCGTCGCCGGGCGCGAGCGCCGGGTCGTAGGAGTAGGCGACGGCATCGAGGTCGCCGGGCGCGACGCCGCCGCGCGCCAGGCAGAAGCGCATCGCGCCCTCGGGCAGCTCCCACGTGGAGAACGGCACCGCGGCCTTGCCGTGCTTGCGGCGCGAGAAGCGCTCCTCCTCGGCGGCCGCGACGATCCGCCCGTCGTCCACGAGCGCGGCCGCCGGATCGTGGAAGACCGCGTTGACTCCCAGGACCGGCATCGCGAGAAGCGCTTCTCCGAGTCGGCGAGCAGCGAAACGACGGCACGCGGACAGGTTGGGGCGGTCCGCGGTCGGGGACCCGGTGGAGGTGCGGATCCTCACCTGGCACGTCCACGGCGCGTACCTGCGCTCCCTGCTGCACGTGGAACACGAGTGGCTCGTGCCCGTGCTCCCGGGCCGCCCGCCCCATTTCGCGGGGCTCCCCGACGACGGGCCGCCCTGGCCGCCGAACGCCCGCGAGGTGGACGCCGACGAGGTCCCCGCGCTCGACATCGACGTCGTCCTCTTCCAGCACCACGACGAGTGGGCGGCGCGCGAGCGGCTGCTCTCCCCGCGTCAGCTCGCGGGACCGCGCGTGTTCCTCGAGCACGACCCGCCGTTCCGCGGTCCGCCGACGGACAGCCGCCATCCGGTCGACGACCCCGCGGTCACGCTCGTCCACGTCACCGCCTACAACGCCCTGATGTGGGACGTCGGCGCACAGCCGACCGTCACGATCGCGCACGGCGTCCCCGACCTGGGCCACCGCTGGACCGGCGAGCTGGCCCGCGGCCTGAGCGTCGTCAACCACCTGCGCCGCCGCGGCCGCCGGCTCGGCGCCGACGTCTTCGACCGCGCCGCGGCCGCGGTGCCGCTCGACCTCGTCGGGATGGGCGCCCGCGAGCTCGCCCCGCAGGCGCTGCCGGACGTCGAGGCGCGCTACCGCTTCCTGTTCAACCCGATCCGCTACACGAGCCTCGGCATGGCGGTCTGCGAGGCGATGATGCTCGGCATGCCGGTCGTCGCGCTGGCCACCACCGAGCACGCGACCGCGATCCGCGACGGCGTCACCGGCCATGTCTCGGCGGACGTCGACGTGCTCGTCGAGCGGATGCGCGAGCTGCTGGCCGACCGCCGCCGCGCTGCCGCGCTCGGCGAGGCGGCGCGGGCGCATGCCCTCGAGCACTGGTCGCTGGATCGCTTCGCCGACGACTGGACCCGCGTGCTGGAAGGCGCCGCGCGCGGCGCGTTCGCGCCCGGGCTTCGCGGGTACGCCTCGTGACCATGGACGACGAGGTCGTGATCACCCCCTATCGCGACGGTCCGCTGCTCGTGCGCGGACCCGTGCGGCTCCGCGACCAGGACGGCAACGAGATCGCCGGCGACCGCCAGCCGCTCGCCCTGTGCCGCTGCGGACGCTCGCGGCAGCGGCCGTTCTGCGACGGCACGCACAAGCTCGTGCGCTTCCGGGCCGCGAGCGCGGCGGAGGGCACCCGCACGGGCGCCCCGTGACGACCGCTCAACCGGCGGGCAACAGCGAGCTGCGCCCGTCCGCCCACGCCGCGAGCAGGTGCTGCGCCCAGCGGCCCTCGACGAGGGCGAGCGCGCGCGCGCCCCACAGCACGTCGCCGGCCAGCTGCGGCTGCTGGCGGGCCAGGCCGCCGGCCAGGTCGACCGCGGCGACGTTCTCGTGCACGGCGTCGGCCAGCACGTGCTCGTCGAAGAAGGCGGTCGCGCGCGGGCCGAAGCCGAGCCGGCGCAGGCCCTCGGCGTAGCGGCCGTTGGGGATCGAGGAGGTCATCTCGAACAGCGCGAGGTGGCCCGCGATCGCCCCGCGCCAGCGGCGGTGGAGGCCGAGCAGCGACATGAGGTTCACCGTCGCCAGCGTGACGCCCGGGATCCGGTCGAGGTAGGCGCCGTAGGCGGGGTCGAGGTCGACGGCGGCCATCGCGTCGGCGAACAGCTGCGCGTGGATGCGCTCGGGCCGCCCGCCCCCGTACTCGTCGGCCTGGATCTCGACGATCGCCGCCTTCGGCGGCCCCCACAGCCGCGGGATCGCCCACGAATGCGGGTCGGCCTCCTTGAGCTGGTAGGCGGAGCGGTGCACGAGGAGCTCCCGGACCTCCTCCGCGCTCGCGCGGTACTGGACGTGACGCGACAGCGACGGCGCATCGTCCTCGTCGGCGATCTCGCGCAGCGCGAGGTCCATCCGCTCCGCCACCAGTCCGTCGGCCGCGGGAGGACCGAGCGCCGCCAGCAGCCCGGCCTCGAAGCGCGCCTCCAGCGACGCCCGCACGGCGAGCGCGGACGGCTCCCACTCCCAGCGCTCGGCGACCCGGTCGAACCCGCGGTAGTGCAGCTCGTAGAGGACGTAGAGGGCGAGGTGGAGATCGTCGTCGGCGAGCGGGTCGCCGGGCGATTGGATCCCGGCGGCACTCGGGATCGTGTGCGGGTCGCGCCGCAGGCGGTCGATCAGGTGGTCGCTGATCGGCCCGCGCGGCCGCGGGAGCGGTGGCCCGAGCGTCACGTCCTGTCAGTTCCCGGCGGGCGGCCCGCTTGAACCTCGAAGCGGTCGGCCATCCATCCCGCCAGCCCGCGGACGCCCATCTGCGCGGCGACCGCTCGCTGGCGCATCGCCCCGTTGACCGCGACCAGCTCCCGCGCCCGCTCCAGCGGCGCGGCCGACCCGATCCGCCGGGCGACCGGCCCGAGCTCGTCGAGCAGCCGGCCCAGGCGCTCGCGCGTCGCGATCCGCTCGCCGGTCTCGAGGTCGGCCATCGTGCCCTCCACGCCGTAGCGGGCCGCCGACCAGCGGTTCTCCTCGATGCGCCAGTGCGGCGCGGCGGCGACCGCCTCCCCGGCGTCGTGACGCTCGGCCAGCCAGGCGACGAGGGCGTGGACGAACGCGACGACGCCGGCCGCCTCGTCGACGGTCGTCTGCGCGTCGGGCACGCGGATCTCCAGCGTGCCGAACGCGACGTGCGGGCGCAGCTCCCACCACCACAGGCGCGGCTCGGTCACCGTCCCGGCCCGCGCGCCCCAGCGCAGGTCGGCGGCGAACGCCTCCCAGCTGGCGATCCGCGGCGGCAGCCCTTGGCGCGGCAGCTGCTCGGCGATCTTCGGCCGGATCGAGGCCAGGCCGGTGTCGCGGCCGTCGTGGAAGGCGGCGTTGGCGGCCAGCGCGGCGACGTCGGGCAGGTGCGCGCGCAGCCCGTCGTAGACGGCGAGCGTCCGCTCCGCGCCGCCGACGGCGACGTGGACCTGGAGGCCGGCCACGAGCTGCCGGCGGGCGATCGCCCCGTACTCGTCGCGCAGGCGGTCGTATCGCGACGACGCCGCCAGCTCGCCCTCGGCGGCCGCGAACGGATGCACCCCGGCCGCGGCGAGCCGGACGAGCCCGTCGGTGCGGCGCGCCAGCTCGCGACGGCCGTCGGCCAGCGCGGCGACCGCGGCGGCGGCGTTCGGCGCCGGCTCGGTGACGATCTCGACCTGCGAGGCCGGCAGCTCGGGCTTGAAGCGCGGGTCGCCGGCGACGCGCGCCAGGGCCTCCTCCGCGCGCGGCGCGAGGTCGAGCGTGGCCGGGTCCAGGAGCATGACCTCCTCCTCCAGCCCGACGGTCAGCGGGTCCACCCCGTCGAACGTGGCGCGGATCTCCGCGGCCGTCAGCTCATCGATCGACGCCACCGCGGGCACCATAGTTCGCATGCTGATCGTCAGGCTGCCGGGCGTCCTGCGTCCGCCGAGCGACTGCTGGCTGCTGGCCGGCGAGCTGCGCCGCCTCGGCCTCGCCCGCGGCGCCCGCGTCCTGGACGTGTGCACCGGCAGCGGAGCGCTGGCCGTGGTGGCCGCGCGCGAGGGAGCGCGCGAGGTCACCGCGATCGACGTCTCGCGGCGAGCGGTCCTCTGCGTGCGCGTCAACGCGCGGTTGCACGGCGTCCGCGTACGGGCGCTGCGCGGCGACCTCTTCGCGCCGGTCGCCGGCGAGCGCTTCGACGTGATCCTCGCCAACCCGCCCTACCTGCCCGGCGACGACACGCTCCCGTCCCGCGGCGCCGCCCGCGCGTGGGAGGGCGGCGCGGACGGCCGGCGGATCGTCGACCGCCTCTGCGCCGCGGCCGCCGACCATCTCGCCCCGGACGGGACGCTGCTCGTCGTCCAGTCGAGCCTGACCGGCGAGCGGCCCACCCTCGCCGCCCTGGCCGCGGGCGGCCTCGACGGCACGGTCGTCGCGCGACGACGTGGGCCGCTCGGTCCGATCGTCGCGGCGCGGGCCGAGGCGCTGCAGGCGCGCGGCCTGCTGCGCCCGGGTGAGCGCGAGGAGGAGCTGCTCGTCGTGCGCGCTAGGCGCGCCCCTCGAGCGCGACCCAGCCCTGGTTGACGAAGTCCGACACGCCGATGACCGCGGCCGCGCTGGCCAGCAGGCGCGTCTCCTTGGGCCGGCGCAGGAACCCCGCCACCAGACCGGTTCCGATCCACAGGCTCGTGCAATGCGGGCACACCAGCAGCTCGCCGATCGCGCGCCGCAGGCCGCTGCCGCGCGGCTCCTCGGAGACCTCGCCGGGGCCGCCCTCGCCCGTGTAGCGGGTGAACGGGCTGCGCAGGAAGCTGGTGACGCGGTCCTTCGCCAGGAGCCGGCTGAGCTTCTGGGTCGCCAGCGCCAGCAGCACCAGGTCGCCCGCGCCGATGCGCTCCGGCGCCGTCCGCCCGCGGCGCCGCTGGTCGACGAGGAACGCCGCGACCGCGAGGTGGTAGGCGACGGTGAGCGCGGCGTAGCTGGCAAGCGGCTTGTCCTCGTCCGCCGGCGCATAGCCGTCGATGAGCCGGACCGTCACGCGGCTTGGTCACCGCGCGTCGTACCGCCCTCCCCACCGGCGCGGCGCTCGGCCTCGTGGCGGCCGGGATGGTCGGGTGGGAGGTCGTGCGGGGTGATCTCGTCGTGGACCTCGGGCGTGTCCCCGGCCGGGCGGATGCGGTCGCCGATGTCGGGCGTCGACGGGATCGGCTCGCGCTCGTCGGCGACGGCGGCCTCGAAGCTGCCCCCGTGGCGATCGACCACGTGGCGGCCGAGCCGGCGGTGCACCAGCGCGAAGCCGACCGCGATGACGGCCAGGACGGCGGCGGGGACGAGGAAGACCGGCTCGCCCGAGATCAGCGTGACCAGGACGAACACCGCGGCGATCGCGATCACGATCCACAGCTGCCAACGTGCCATGCGCGTCGGCTACCCGCCCGCCGTGGCGCTGAACCCGGGAGGCGTTTCGTCCCCCAGCTGACAATCCCGAGACTTCGCGCCGGAGCCCTCGGGTAGCGCCTTTGATACCCGATCGCCCGACCGCATGGCCCTGCCCCCGCCATGCTCGCGAGGGCTACCGCCTCATGAGTCAGGGGGGAACCTCTTGTCGCCTGCTACTGGATCCGTCTCGGAGCGTTGGCTGCTGGATCGCTACCGCCGCACGAACGACTGCGCCGCGCGCGAGGAGCTGGTGCGGCGCCTGATGCCGCTCGTACGACGCGTTGCGGGCACATACAACGCGCACGGTCACGAGGACGACCTCTACCAGGTCGCCTCGCTTGGGCTGACGAAGGCGATCGACCGCTACGACCCCGCGTTCTGCGTCCCGCTGCGGACCTACGCGATCCCGACGATGTACGGCGAGGTGCGTCGCTATCTGCGCGACCACTCCTGGGCGGTGCGCGTGCCCCGGCCGTTGCAGGAGCGGGTGCTCGCGGTCACCAAGTGCATGGACGGCCTCGTCGCGCGCGAGGGCCGCTCGCCCACCCCGCAGCGGATCGCCGACGAGCTGTCGCTCGACCTGGAGGACGTGCTGGAGGCGCTGGAGGCCAGCTCGGCGTACTCGGCCCGTTCGCTCGAGGCGCCCGCGGGCGTGCTCGAGGACGGCGATCGCACGGTCGCCGACACGATCGGCGTCGAGGACGACCGGCTCGACCTCGCCGAGGCGGTCGCCGACCTGCGCGAGCTGCGCGACGACCTGGACGACCGCGAGCGCCGCGTCCTCTACCTGCGCTTCTGGAAGGACATGTCGCAGACCCAGATCGCGCAGCGCATCGGCTGCTCGCAGATGCAGGTGTCCCGCATCCTGCGCAAGACGCTCGGCCGGCTGCACGAGCGCGTCGAGCGCGACTCGCGCGAGATCGCCCCGGTGTGATGGTGCGCTCGGAGTCGGAGGCGTTCGGCTGGGCCCTCGCCATCGCGGGGATCGCGATCGTCGCGGTGGCCGTCGCCGTCGTGACGACGCTCGTCGCGGGGATCGTCGTGCTCGTGGTCGCGCTCGCGGCGCTGGTGGGCTGGCGCGCGACCCGGCGCCCGCCCGACACGACGCTGCGCGACGCCGAGCGCACGGGCCATCGCCGCGCCGGCCACGACCGTCGCGTGCTGGTGGTCGCCGACGCCGCCGTGCGCGACGACGCGACGTGGGAGGAGATCCTGCGCTCGGCGCGGCGCCCCGTGGTCGAGGTGCTCGCGCCGGTCCTCCAACCGCGCACGCACACGCTCACCACCGACGTCGATCGCGAGACCGAGCTCGCCCGGCAGCGGCTGCGCGAGACGCTCGCGTCGGCGCGTGCCCATGGGGTCGCCGCCGACGGCGTCGTCGGCGACCCGGTCGACCCGATCGCCGGCCTGGCCGACGAGCTGCGGCGCTTCGACGTCGACGAGGTCGTGCTGGCCACCGCGCCCGGCGAGTCGAGCTGGGTCGAGGAGCGCATGCTGCGCCGGCTGCGCGAGCAGCTCGGCGTCCCGCTCGTGCGGGTCGACGTCGAGGTGCCCCAGCCCTCGGATCCGACCGGGCCTGTCGTCCCCGACGCCCCGGTGCCGCCGGCCGTCCCCGATCCGGGCACGCCCGGTCAGCCCGAGGAGCCGTCGACCGTCCCCACGCCGCCCGAACCGCCGACCCCGATCGAGCCGGACCCCACGCCCGAGCCACAGCCCGACCAGGCACGGCGGCGCGGTTGACCCGCGCGGCGCCGGGGTAGCGGCGCCCATGGCCACCACCAAGCAACGCCAGGCCGCCAAGCGCAACGTGAAGAAGGCGCAGGCGGGCGCGCAGCGCAAGCAGACCCTGAAGCACCTGCCGTCCGCGACGCGCTCGGCGTTGGGCAAGGAGGCCGCCGCCGTGCGCCGCGGCGACGCGCCGACCCGGGGGGAGCTCATGGACGAGGCTCGCCGTCTCGACATCCGCGGCCGCTCGAAGATGGGCAAGGACGAGCTCAAGCGCGCGGTCGCCAACGCCAAGAGGTCGTCCTGAGCCATGGCCCCTCCACTCATCGCACTGCTCTTCTTCATCGTCGTGGTCCTCGTGGTCGCCGGCGTGGCGCTCTGGGCGATCCGCGCCGGTCTCTGGCTTCGCGAGACCAAGCGCGATGCGCCCGTCGGCGACCTCGACCCCACCGACGAGCGGCGCGGCGACCGCGACGAGCGCACCGGCGAGCCGATGCGTCCGCAGCACCGCGAGGTCCACGACCCGGGCAAGCACCAGTTCTTCGGCACTTGAGCGGGCGCGCGCTCGCGCCTCTGGCACCATGGCCGGATGGCCGAGCTGCGCACCTGTCACACCGCCGATCTGCGGCCGGGCGAGCTGGAGGCCATCCGGGCGCTGCTCGACGACGCGTTCGAGGGCGATCTCGAGGATTCCGACGTCGAGCATGCCCTCGGCGGCGTCCACGCGCTGGTCTGGGAGGGCGCGGTGCTGATCGGCCACGGGTCGGTCGTCATGCGGCGCCTGCTGCACGAGGGGCGGGCGCTGCGCACCGGGTACGTCGAGGCGGTCGCCGTCCGGGCCGACCGCCGCCGCCGCGGCCACGGGAGCGCCGTCATGGCCGCCCTGGAGCGCGTGATCCGCGGCGCGTACGAGCTCGGTGCGCTCGGCGCCTCCGACGACGGCGCCGCGCTCTACGCGGCCCGCGGCTGGCAGCGCTGGACCGGCACCACGTCCGTGCTGGCGCCCGACGGCCGCCGCCGCACGCCCGACGACGACGACTGCCTGTTCGTGCTGCCCGTCGGCGTGCGGCTGTCGCCCGCGGGCGACCTGGCGTGCGACTGGCGCGACGGCGACGTCTGGTAGCCGCGCGCCGCGCCGGTCAGCGCAGGATCTCGACCAGCAGCACCCACGCGGTCATCACGGCGCCGACGAGCGCTCCGAGGATCCCGGCGAAGGTCCAGTACAGCCCGCCGCCGGCCTGCGCGAGCAGGCTGGCGCCGCCGACCACGAACGGCAGCGTCCCGATCGCGGCCACCGCGAGCCGCCCGACCACCCATGAGCGCTGCGCGTCGCGCGGCAGGCTGCGCGCGGTGAGCACCGCGATCGCCACGGTGCAGACGATGCCCTCGACCAGCAGCTCGATGCTCAGCGCCGTGCGGCTCTGTCCGGGCACGAGCCCGAGGAGTGACACGACCACGACGCCGAGCAGGAGCAGCAGCGTCAACAGGGCCCGGTCGGGCAAGCCGGGGAGCTTGAGGATCGCCTCGATGTTGATCGAGACGGCCACGAAGACCAGGCCGGCCAGCGCCGCCGAGGCGCCGGCCGCGGCGACCAGCAGCTCCGTCCACTGCGACGCGTCGTAGGCCGCCATGCTCCGTCCTCGCTCCGTTCCTGGGGCTGTTCGAGCGCGCGCAGCCTATCGGTGGGTGCGATGGGCCAGCGTCACTCCTGCTCCAGGACCTCCTGTGCCACGCGGAACGCTTCGAGGGCGGCGGGCACCCCGCAGTAGATCGCCGCCTGCAGCAGGACCCCGCGGATCTCCTCGGTGGTACACCCGTTGTTGCACGCGCCCCGCACGTGGGCCGCCAGCTCACGCGAGTGGCCGAGGGCGGTGAGCATGCCGAGGTTCACGAGGCTGCGAGTGCGGCGGTCCAGGTCGTCGCGGGTCCAGACCTCCCCCCAGCAGTACTCGGTCACGAGCCGCTGCATCGGCTCGCTGAAGCTCGACGCCGCGGCCAGCGACCGGTCGACGTACGCGTCGCCGAGCACCGCGCGGCGGACGTCCATCCCGGCGTCGAAGCGGTCCTTGCCGCCCGGGTCCGCCATCAGCTCTTGGCGAACACGTAGAACTTGCGGATCGTCTCGGTGATGTGCCACTCGCCGACCCAGCCGTCGGGCTCCATGAGCGCCGCCCCGGGCTCGAGCACGTGCACCGTGCCGTCGGCCTCCGTCACCGTGCCACGGCCGGAGATGATGTACATCATCGAGTGCTTGCCCCGCTTGGAGACCATGAAGCGCCCAGGCGTGCACTCCCAGAGGCCCATGACCGTCGTGCCGTCCTCGTCGTAGAGCTTGTGCCCCGACTCGACGGGCGTACCCTCCAGCGCCTCGCGGGGCCCCATCACCTCGAGCGGCATCGATCGGGTCTCCGCGGCGGTGTACGAGCGGCCGGAAACGGATGTGGTCGTCATGAACTGCCGTCCTCTCGGGTGAGGGTTGAAGCGCTGCGTCCGTCGGTCGCAAGCGTGAAGCCGGCCTGGGCCAGCGGCTCGAGCGCCTTCCCGTGCCCCGGCAACGGCGCCAGTCGGCCCACGCCCAGCTCCTCCAGCATCCGCGCCGCCGCCGACCACGCGTGGGCGACCGCGGCGTCGGCCTCCACGCCGTAGCAGCACGGCGCGCCGTCCTCGACGTGCAGCAGCACGCCGCGGCCGGAGGCGGCCAACGCCCCGAGCGCCCGCTCGGCAGCGCCGTGGCGCGGGCACCCGAGCTGCCCCAGCGCCTCGCCCTGCGTGCAAGCGCCCAGCATGGCCACGACCGTCGGCGCGTCGGGGTCCAGCTCGCCGCGCACGACCGCGCGATGCCACGTGCGGGCGATCGGGTCATGGAAGGCGGTCGACGCGAAGCGGCCGTCGGCCGTGCGCAGGTCCCGGGACGGCGCGCGCTCCAGCCAGTCGAGCCGGCGGGCGGCGGTCGCCTGGACGGCGTCGACCGAGACGGCGCGGATGCCGTGGCGCTCGCACCAGGACCCCAGATCGGCCAGCCGCGCGATCGCACCGTCGTCCGTCATGACGGAGCTGGCGACGCCGGCCGGGACCAGGCCGGCCAGGCGCGGCAGGTCGACGAACGCCTCGGTGCGACCGGCGCCGGCGAGGATGCCGTCCGGGTGCGCGGCGATCGGCTGCATGTGGCCGGGCACGACGAACGCGTCGGCCCCGCAGTCCGGGTCGATGGCCAGGGCGACCGTCCGCGCGCGGTCGGCGGCGGAGATGCCGGTGCTGATGCCTTCGCGCGCGTCGACCATCACGCGCATCGCGCGCTTCCAGCGCTGGCCGCTCAGCTGCCACGACGCCTGGCTGGGCGGGCGGTCGATCGGCGCCCAGCGCAGCTCGTCGCAGCGCGACTCGGGCAGCGCCAGGTAGAGGATCGCCCGCGCCTCGGAGGCCAGCCAGTTGATCGCGTCCGCGTCGGCGTGCTCGGCCGCGATCAGCACGTCGGCGAAGCTCCCGGGCTCGTCGTGATCGGCGACCAGGACGAAGCGCCCGTGGCGCAGGTCCTCGAGCGCCTCGTCGACGGTGGCGATCGGCACCGTGGCCGTCGTCACGGGGCGGCAGGCTCCTCGACGAAGCGCAGCACGGTCATCCCGCCGGTGGCGATCTCGGCCGCGTTCGCCACCGCCGCCTGCCCCTCGGGCGACGCGTTGGCCGCGTCGGCCGTCGCCTCGTCCGCGTACGCCAGCGAGGCGATCAGGTAGGGCGCCGCGCCCGCGTTGGTACTGCTCACCGGCCCGCGGCTGTAGGAGAACTCGAGGAGGCCGGGCAGGGCGGCGGCGAGCGGCACGTGCTCGGCCACGTAGCGGCGGTCGAACTCCGCCGGATCATCCGGCGTCTGGTAGATGACGAGCAGACGGACCATCGCTCACTCCTGGTCGGCGGGCAGGACCACGGCATCGGCGGCCGGCCAGGTCGCGACGCCGGCGCCGGCGCCGGCGACGTCGCGGCCGGTGTGGGCGTCCATGACGAGCAGGCACGGCTCGCCCGTCGCGAACGTCCCGTGGCAGCGCAGCCGGTCGCCGAGGAACACGACCTCCTCGATGCGGAACGGCAGGCCGTGATCGGGCCGGGTCGGGGCATCGGCCGCCGTCACGACGAGCCGCTCGGGCCGCGTGACCACCGCCACGCGATCGCCGACCGCGACGTCCGCGGTCGGCGTGCCCGACACGACCGCCCCGCCGCCCAGCGCGACGTCGGCCGTGCCGTCGTCGCGCCGCTGGACGAGCTCGCCGCGCACGACGTTGGACTCGCCCAGGAAGCAGGCCGCGAACAGGGTCTGCGGCCGCTCGTAGATCTCCTGTGCGGTGCCGACCTGCTCGACCCGGCCCTCGTTCATGACCGCGATCCGGTCGCTGAGCGCCAGCGCCTCCTCCTGGTCGTGCGTCACGCACATCACGCTCGTGCCCAGGTCACGGTGGATGCGCCGGATCTCGCGCTGCATCTCGCCCCGCAGCTGCTTGTCGAGCGCACCCAGCGGCTCGTCCATCAGCAGCAACGGGGGCCGGAACACGGTCGCGCGCGCGAGCGCGACCCGCTGCTGCTGGCCGCCGGACAGCTCGTGGGGGTAGCGGTCGCCGTACCCGGCCAGGTGCACGAGGGCCAGGGCCTCCTCCACCTTGGCCTTGATCTCGGCGCGGTTGGCCCCGCGCATCTTCAGCGGGAACACGATGTTGTCGCGCACCGTCATGTGCGGGAACAGCGCGTAGTGCTGGAAGACCATCCCGACGTTGCGCTTGTGCGGCGCAAGCCCCGTGACCGGGCGCTCGTCGAGCAGCACGTCACCGGCGGTCGGGCGCTCGAAGCCCGCGACCATCAGCAGCGTCGTGGTCTTGCCCGAGCCGCTCGGGCCGAGCAGCGTCAGGAACTCGCCGGGCTCGAGGGTCAGGTCGACCTCGTGCACGGCGGTGACGTCGCCGAACCGCTTGACGAGCTGCCGCAGCCGGAGCGAGCCGGCTCGGGTCGTCGGCGCGGGCGCCGTCGTCGGCATGGGCGTCTGCACGTCGGTGGTCATGTTGCCTCTTGGGGTGACGGGGCTCGGACGGTGGTCGCCTCACGCACGCGCCGGCGACCACCTCGGCGTGCGGCTTGCGCCTGGATCAGGCCCAGCAACAGGAAGACGACGAGCGAGATGGCGATCATCAGCACGGCCGCCGTCGGGACCAACGGGTTCAGGTCGTAGCGGATGCTCGTGTACATCTTCGCCGGGAGGGTCGGCGCGGCGTCACCGGTGAGGAACAGCGCCATCACGGCCTCGTCGAGCGAGAGCGCGAAGGCGATCAGGCCGGCACCGATCGCGGCCGGGTAGATCAGCGGCAGCAGCACCTTGCGAAACGCGGTGAACGGCGACGCGCCGAGGCTCTGCGCCACCAGCTCCAGCCGCTCGTCCGTGGTCCGCAGCGCCGCCGTCAGGTTGATGACGACATACGGCAGGGCGATGACCGCGTGCGCGACCAGCAGCACCCACAGCTTGCCGACGAGGTTGAACGACAGCGCGACCACGTACGCGCCCGCGCCGTACACGATGATCGGCACCATCATCGGCAGCAGCAGCATCGGCTCGGCCCAGCTCAGCAGGCGGCGCCGACCGCGGACGAGCCCGTAGGCGGCGGCCATGCCGAGCGCGATCGCCAGCACCATCGAGCCGAGGCCCACCTGGGCGCTGCGCCACAGGGCGTCCATCCACTCCGGGTCGGCGAACAGCTGCGAGTACCAGCGGGTCGTCCAGCCCGGAGGCGGGAACTGCAGGAACGGCGAGTTGCTCAGCGACAGCGGGATGACGATGAAGACCGGCACCACCAAGAACAGCGCCACGAGGATCGCGAACCCGCGCAGCAGCACCTTAGACGCCACGGGCCAGCCCTCCCCCACGCCGCGTGATCCGGATGAAGGCGACGAAGCCGATGACGCTGATGAGCAGCAGCACGCCCGCCAGCGCGCTCGCGCCGGCCCAGTCCAGCGTGGTCTGCAGCTTGGTCGCGATCACCTCGCCGACCATCGTGTTGGACGGGCCGCCGAGGATCGACGGCAGGATGTAGTAGCCGAGCGTCGTGATGAAGACGATCAGGCAGCCGGCGATCACGCCCGGCATCGAGAGCGGCAGGAAGACCTTGCGGAAGGTCGTCACCGGACCGGCTCCCAGCATCGCCGCGGCCTGCATGAGGCGCGGGTCGATGCGCCGGACCACGTCGTAGAGCGCCAGCACCATGAACGGGATGCCGTACTGGACCATGCCGATCACCACGCCGGTGAAGTTGCGCACGAGCGCCGGCTCGAAGTGGTCGAACCCAAGCGCGTCGAAGAGCGCCTGCAGCGCGCCGTTGCGGTCGAGGATGGCCAGCCACGCGTAGCCGCGGACGACGATGCTGACGAACAGCGACGCCGCGATGACCGTGAGCAGGACCGCGCGCAAGCGCGGTCCGCTCTTGACGAGCGCGTAGGTGTACGCGTAGCCGACCACGAGCGCGATCGCCGTCACCACCGCGGCCGTCTCCAGGCTGCGCAGGAGGATGCTGCGCGTCCCCGCGTCGGTGAAGACGTGCTCGTAGTTGTCGACGAAGCCGGGGTCCGTCGTCACGCTGCGCAGGAGCAGACGGACCGTCGGGTACGCGAATGCGACAGCGAGCAGCAGCAGCGCCGGCACGACGAGCCACGCCGGAGAGCGTGGGCGCCGACCGGCCCGCTCCTGCGGGGGCGGTTCACCGGTCGGCGTCCCCGCCGGGACGGCTTCTATGGAGCGGACGGCGGCCACCTACGACGACGCCCACTTGGTCCACTGCTCGGAGACCTTGTCGAGGTTCTGCGACCACCACTGGTCGTCGATGAAGCCGACGCTCTTGGCCAGGTTCTCCGGCGTGGTCGACAGCCACGACTTGATCTTCGGGTCGACGAGCTCGTTGGCCGCCGTCACGACCGGGCCGTAGCCCGAGCCCAGCGCCATGTTCGCCTGGTTCTGCGGGTCGAGGCTGGTCTTGATGAACTCCATCCCCGCCTTGGCGCCCGGCGCCCCCTTGGGCACGACCATGCCCCCGCGGATCTGCAGGTTGTCGGCCCACTCGATCGCCACCGGCATGCCGCCGTTGATGAGGTAGCCCGCGCGGTTGTTCCAGGGCACGACGAAGTCGGCCGAGCCGCTGACCAGGGCCTGCTGGGACTCAGCGCCCGTGTTCCAGAACGTCAGGTCGCCCTTGATCGCGTCGAGCTTGGCGAACGCGCGGTCGACGTCCAGCGGGTACAGCTGGTCGAACGGGACGCCATCGCCGAGCAGGGCGATCTCGATCATCCCGTACGGCCAGTTGTAGATCATCCGCTTGCCCGCAACGGCGGAGGTGTCGAAGAACTCCTGCCAGTTCTTGGGGTGCTGCTTGGCCTCGCTGTTGTAGGCGATGACGTACGCCGTCAGGTAGTTGACGATGCCGTCCTTGAGGATCGGGTCGGGCATCTCGACCATCTGGTCCGGCGTCACGCCGATGATGTCCATGTCGAGCGGCTCGAGCAGCCCCTGGTCCTCGCCGGCGTACATGAACCAGCCCTCGACGTCGACGACGTCCCAGGTGACGTTCCCGCTCTGCACCTGCGCCTTGAGCTTGCCGTAGTCGGTCGGGCTGATGACCTTGACCTGGATCCCGGTCTCCTGCTCGAAGGGATCCACCCACGAGCGCTGCATCGCGTCCGACGACGTGCCGCCCCAGTTGACGACGGTCATCGTCTTGACGCCAAGGTCGCCCGCGGTGCTGCTCCCGCCGCCGGTCGCCGTGGCGGCGCTCGTGCCGCTGCTGCCGCTTCCGCCGCACGCCGCCAGGAAGGCGGCGCCCCCGAGGCCGGCGCTGATCCCGATGAACCGCCGACGCGACATCGGGGCGTCGAGCTTGAGCTTTCCGTTGATCACCAGCGTTCCCTCTCGTTTCGTTCCGCTCACTTCTGGATCACGAACGGATCGCGCCCTGGGCGTTCGTCCAGATCGATCCACACGCTCTTGGACCGGCTGTACTCGCGCATCACGGCCTCGCCGCCCTCCTTGCCGTACCCGCTGGCCTTGAAGCCGCCGAACGGCGACTCCGGTGTCATCGCGCGGTAGGTGTTGACCCAGACCGTTCCCGCGTCGAGGCGTCGCGCCATGCGATGCGCCCGCGCGAGGTCGCGCGTCCACACCCCCGCGGCCAGGCCGAAGGCGCTGTCGTTGGCGATCGTCACCGCCTCCTCCTCGTCGGCGAACGGCAGCACGGTCAGCACCGGCCCGAAGACCTCCTCGCGGGCGATGCGCATGCGGTTGTCGACGCCGGCGAGGATCGTCGGCTCGATGAAGAAGCCGCGCTCGAGCGCGCCCTCCGTGGCGCGCCGGCCGCCGTGGACCACCTCGGCGCCCTCGTCGCGACCACCCGCGATCATGCCGAGCATGCGCTCGAGGTGCGCCTCGAAGGCGACCGGGCCCAGCTCCGTGTCGTCGCAGAGCGGGTCGCCGATGCGGATCCGGCGGGCACGCTCCACGACGCGGTCGAGCAGCTCGTCGTGGATGTCGCGGTGCAGGAGGCACCGCGAGCCGGCGACGCAGGTCTGGCCGGCGGCGGCGAAGATGCCCGCGATCACGCCGATCGCGGCGCGGTCGAGGTCGGCGTCCGGGAAGACGATGTTCGGCGACTTGCCGCCGAGCTCCAGCAGCGTGGGGATCGTGCGCTTCGCCGCCGCCGTGGCCACGGCGCGCCCACCGACGTCGCCACCGGTGAACGAGATCATGTCGACGCCGGGGTGCTCGGTCAGCGCGGCGCCGGCGGTGCCGCCAAGCCCGGTGACGACGTTGACGACCCCGGGCGGCAGGAGGTCGGCGATCGCATCGACGAACTGGAGCACGCCGGCGGTCGCGTGCTCGGACGGCTTGATGACCACCGTGTTTCCGGCGGCCAGCGCCGGCACCAGCTTGTTGCAGGCGATCATGACCGGCGAGTTCCACGGGACGATCGCCGCCACCACGCCCATCGGCTCGGGCGCGAGGTAGTTGATCGTGTCGACCGGCCGCGGGACGAGCTCGCCCGAGAGCTTGTCCGGCCAGCCGGCGAAGTAGTCGAACAGGTCGGGGATGCTGTGGTGCTGCGCGCGCAGCTCGCGGATCAGCTTGCCGTTGTCGCGCGACTCGACCTCGGCGATCGAGTTGCCGAGCTCGCGGATCCGCGCGGCCACCGCCCGCAGGAGCTTCCCGCGGGCGCCGGGCGCGAGGTCGCGCCACGCCGGGTCGACCAGCGCGCGGCGCGCCGCGCCCACGGCGCGGTCCACGTCGGCGGCGCTCGCGTCGGCCAGCTCGTAGAGCACCGTCCCGTCGGTGGGGTTGATGCTCGGCACGTACGTGGCGGTCTCGGGGTCGATGAACGCGCCCCCGACATGCGGCGTGTAGCGGCGAACTGCCGTCTCCGCCGCGCTCACGTCTGCCGCCCCGCCGTCCAACGGCTGCCACCATGCATGGCACAGCCCCTCTCGTCTTGCATGGCAGTGAGCATTGCAGGGCCATTCCATGCATGTCAAGCCGCGCCCCATACGTGGCGTCGAGACGCCTCCCGCCACCCGACTGCAGCCCCGCGGACGACGGCCGTTCTAGGCATGGCAACGCACCGTCTCACGACGCCCGCGCCGCCGCGGGTGGAGGCTCAGCGACCCGGCGTGGGCGCGTCGGCGGGCGCGCCGTCGACGGCGCGGGCCCCGCCGCTGACCATGTTGCGCGACAGCGCGCGGTGACTCTGGCTGACGTGCTGGCGCATCGCGTACTCCGCGGCGTCGGGATCCCCCGCCTCGAGCGCCCGCATGATGGCCACGTGCTCGTCGTGGCTGGCGGCGGCCCGCGCCGGGTCGCTCAGCGAGCTGAACGCGAGCCGTCCGTAGGCCATCTGGTTCATCAGCGTCCGGTAGTACGAGAGCAGCTTCCGGTTCCCGGAGCCGATCATGATGGCGTCGTGGAAGTCCTGGACGAGCTCCACGTAGCGCCCAAGATCTCCCGTGTCCTTCGACCGTTCCGCGTTCTCGAGCGTCCGTTGGAGCGTGGCGATGACCGTCGGATCCTGGCGCTCGGCGACCCGCCGCGCCCCGAGGCCTTCCAGCATCGCCTTGATCTGCGAGAGCTCGACGATGTCCGACCACGACGGCTCGGTGACGAAGGTGCCGACGCGCGGCACGATGCGGACGAGCCCCTCGGTCTCGAGCTGCTTGAGCGCCTCGCGGATCGGGGTGCGGCTCACGCCGTACTCGACGGCCAGCGCGGCCTCCGAGACCTGTGACTTCGGCGCCAGCTCGCCGCGGATGATCGCTCGACGCAGCTCGTCGGCGACGCGGGCCTGAGCGCTCGTGGCCACCGCCTGGTCGCCGGCTCCGTCTGGCGGCCCCGATGCCATGCCACGAGTATACGCACGGCGTGGTCGCTCCCAGTGGCCACGCGCCGTCCCGGCCTGTCGCGCCGGCCGCCGGGACCGTCAGCCGATTGACATACATCCGGCCGTCGTTACGATCCATCTACCATGCAAGAGGTCGGAGCCGGAAGAGGATCTATGCGCATCAGCGTGTTCTTGGCGTACCAGCGAACGGGTCACCCGGACGACTATTCCGGGCCGCCGTTCCCCGAGAAGGTCGCCGAGGCGAAGGTCGCCGACGCCTGGGGCGTCCACACGATCTGGGTGCCCGAGCACCACCTGATCCACTTCATGCAGACGCCCAGCACGCTACTGCTGGCAACGCAGATGGGCTTCACCACCAACGCCCGGATCGGGACGATGGTGAGCCTCCTCAACTACCGCCACCCGCTGGTGAGCGCGGGCGAGATCGCGGTCGCCGACCACATCCTCGAGGGCCGGCTCGAGCTCGGCGTCGGCCGTGGCGCCTACGAGTACGAGTTCGAGCTGCTCGGCATCCCCTTCGCGGAGGGCAAGGAGCGCTTCAACGAGGCGCTGGCCGCGCACGAGCGCATCTGGCACAGCCCGGACGCCGCCGTCGCGTTCGACGGCCGCTTCCACCACTTCGACGCCGCCTACGTGTGGCCGCGGCCCTACCAGCAGCCGCACCCGCCGGTGTGGCTGGCCGCGATGACCGAGCCCACCATCGAGCAGGCCGTGCGCGACGGCTACCACGTCACGAACTGGCCGTTCCTGAGCGGCATGGAGCGCGTGCAGCGCGTGTGCGACGTCTTCCACGCCACCCGCGAGGCGTGCGGCGTGCCGCGCGGCGAGCAGAAGCTCGGCATCCTGCGCGGCGCCTGGGTCGCCGAGACCGAGGAGGAGGCGGCGCGCCACGTCGAGACGGCGCTCGTCAACCATCGCATCAACCAGCGCCTGCACTACTTCACGCAGAAGGCGGACCCTCGCGGCTACGTGGAGCCCGAGCCGATCGAGCAGGAGCCGAGCGCCGAGGAGATCTACGAGCACCTGCTCATGGGCACGCCCGAGCAGGTGCTCGACAAGCTCGAGGCCTACGCCGAGGCGGGCGTGGACGAAGTCCTCCTCATGTTCGACTTCGGCGCGCCGCACGAGGAGGTGCTGGCGTCGATGCAGCTGTTCGGCGACGAGGTGATGCCGCGCTGGCGCGAGCGCCACCCCGAGGCCGTCCCCAGCCTGGCGGGCGAGGGACGATGAGCGCGCGCGACGTCACGCTGCGCGGCCGCGTCCTCTCCATGACGGGCGACGGCCTCGATCCCGAGGCGGCGGTCCGGCTGCGCGACGGGCGCATCGAGGCCGTCGGCGGCGGCGGCGACCTCGACGACGACGCCCAGGTCCTCGACTTCGGCGAGCGCACGGTGATGCCGGGGTTCGTCGACCCCCACGCGCACGTCGAGATCGCCGCGCGCACGCGCGCGACGATGGTCGACACCCGCGTCCCGACCTGCCGCAGCGTGGCGGACGTGCTCGACGCGCTGCGCGACGGGCTCGCCAACGGCATGGCCGACGTCAACGACGGCTGGCTGGTGGGCCAGGGCAACCTGTTCTACGACCGCAAGCTCTCCGACCGGCGCCTGCCGACCCGCGACGAGCTCGACGCGGTGAGCCGCACCACGCCGATCGTCATCCGCGCAGGCGGCCACCGCTCGATCCTCAACAGCGCGGCGTTCGAGCGTGCCGGCATCGACCGCTTCGAGGACGGCGGCGAGGGCCTGATGGGCAGCGCGGTGATCGAGGCCGACGAGCACGGCTGCCCCACCGGCGTCGTGGCCGAGATCGACAACGCCCTGCCGATCCCGGAGATGACGCGCGAGCAGCTGCGCGACGCGATCGAGCGCCACACGCACGCGCTGTTCACCGCGTACGGCGTCACGTCCATCGGCGAGATCACCGAGAGCAAGCGCGGCCTCGCCGCGCACGACGACCTGGCCGCCGCCGGGCGGCTGCACGCGCGCCTGTCGGTGCTGCTGTGGGCGCCAGGCACGTTCACGCTGGACGAGGCGTGCCGCTGGCGCGAGACGATCGACCTCACCGCGCCCGAGGAGCGGCTGCGGATCCAGGGCGTGAAGATGTTCGCCGACGGCGGGTACTCGGCCCGCAACGCGGCGACGCGCCAGCCCTACCCGAGCCGTACGCGCTCGAGCCGGGCTCTCGGGGTCGCGTGAACCTGCCGCGCGACGTCGTGGCCGACGCGATCCGCCGCACGCGCGAGGTCGGCCTGCAGCTCGCGGTCCACGCCAACGGCGAGCGCGCCCAGGACGAGGTCTGCCACGGCGTGCTGGCCGCCGGCGTCCCGGGCCCCGGCGACCTGCCGACGCGCGTCGAGCACGCCGGCAACCTGCTCACCGACCTCGACGCGCTGGACCTGTGGCAGCGCGCGGCGATCGTGCCGATCCCGCAGCCGGTGTTCCTCTACAACTTCGGCGAGTTCCTCGCGGTCTACCTCGGCGAGCACGGCGCCCACGGGCGCTTCCCGTTCCGGACGCTGCTCGACCGCGGCTGGCGGATCTCCGGCAGCTCCGACGTCCACGTCGGAGCGGACGAGGAGCAGACCAACCCCCTGTTCAGCGTCTGGTGCACGATCAAGCGCCAGGGCTTCCTCGGCGAGATCCTCGAGGGCGAGCAGGCGGTGACGCTGGCCGAGTCGCTGCGCATGCACACGCGCTGGGCGGCCGACGCGCTCGGCGCCGCCGACCGCGGGACGCTCGAGCCGGGCAAGCTCGCCGACGTCATCGTGCTCGACCGCGACATCGCAACGGTCGGCGTCGACGAGCTGCGCGAGGTCCAGGTCGACCGCGTCTACCTCGGCGGCGAGCTCGTCCACGAGCGCCCCGGCGCCCGTCCCCCGGCGCAGCGATGACCGCGATCCCATCCACGACCACGATGAACGAGGAGCCCACGTGAGGTTCGGCTACTTCATGCCCGTGTACCAGCTCGACGGCGAGCAGTCCTACCGTGAGCTGCTCGACCGGGCGGCCGCCGAGACGCAGCTCGCCGAGCGCCTCGGCTTCGAGGAGGTCTGGCTGGCCGAGCACCACTTCGGCGGCGAGGGCTGGGACGTGGCGCCCAACCCGATCATGACCGGCGCCTACCTGGCCACCCTGACCGAGCGCATCCGGATCGGGCTCGCGGCCGTGATCCTGCCCAACTGGCACCCGCTGCGGGCGGCCGAGGACATCGCGATCCTCGACCACATCAGCGGCGGGCGCGTGGAGTGCGGCCTGGGCCGCGGCATCACCAACCGCGAGCTGAGCAACCTCAACGCGTACGGCGCCGACCGCCGCGACCCGGACCGCAACTGGGCCTACTTCCTCGAGTCGGTCGAGATCCTCAAGCGTGCCTGGACCGAGGACTCCCTCACCTTCGAGGGCGAGTTCTTCACGTTCCCCGCGCCCGGGATCAAGGACAGCTACGCCGGCTGGTTCCCCCGCGATCCGCGCTGGCGCAGCGAGGACGGCGAGTACGTCGGCATGACGGTGCTGCCCAAGCCGCTGCAGGACCCCTACCCGACGCTGTGGAACACCGTCGACCGCACGCCGGGCTTCGCCGTCGCCGCCGAGCACGGGATGCAGCCCATCGCGTGGCTGCGCTCGACGCAGGCGCTGCGCGAGGCGTTCGAGGTCTACCGCGACACCGCCAGCGAGGTCCAGGGTCGCGAGCTGCGCCTCGGCGAGCAGTGCGCGCTGCTGCGCACGTGCTTCGTGGCCGAGACGATGGAGGAAGCGCGGCGGATCGCCGGCCCGTCGATCGAGCAGCTGTACGGCGGCTACCTCGGCGGCATCCGAGCGCGCGACATCTACGCCGAGCCCGGCGAGACGCTGCCGCCGCCCGAGCCGGGCGAGTCGTGGTTCGACTTCCTCTACGCGCGCGACCACCTGTTCGTCGGCACGCCGGAGTCCGTCGCCGAGCAGCTCGCGCGCGTGCGCGACGCCACCGGCCTCGAGCATCTGCTCGTCTTCAACTGGCTGCCGGGGATCTCGGCGGAGCACTCGCTCGCTTCGGCGGAGCTCCTCGCCGAGCAGGTGATGCCGCACTTCAGCGCCGAGCCCGAGCCCGCCAGCCGCTCATGACCCTGATCGACTGGCACAGCCACGTCTGGCTCCCAGAGCACCTCGGGCCGGAGTGGGGTCCGCAGCTGGACGCCCGCTACCCCGACCTCCCGGTGACCGAGCAGGGCACCTACGAACACCACCGGGCGGCGCTCGACGAAGTCGGCGCGGGTCACGCGATCGTCATCGCGCTGACCAGCCGCCACTTCGGCCTCGACATCCCCAACGAGTTCGTGGCCGAGTACGTCGCGAGCGACCCGCAGCGGCTGACCGGCTTCGCGTGCGTCGACCCCAACGACCCGCAGGCCGTGCCCAAGCTCCGCGACGCGGTCGAGCAGCTCGGACTGCGCGGGCTGAAGCTCGCGCCGCCGTACCAGGCGTTCCACCCGCACGCGCCCGAGGCGTGGGCGATCTACGAAGCCGCGGCCGACCTCGGCCTGGTCGTCACCTTCCACCAGGGCGCGGTCTTCGCGGCGCGCGGCCCGCTCGAGCACGCCAACCCGGTGCTGCTCGACAAGGTGGCGGCGGCGTTCCCGCAGATGCCGATCATCGTCGCCCACATGGGCCAGCCCTGGTACGCGGAGACGGTGGCGCTGATGAGCAAGCACCCCAACGTCTTCTCCGACCTGTCGGCTCGGTTCCACCGGCCGTGGCAGTTGCACAACGCGATCCTCGCCGCGCGCGACTACCGCGTCGAGCACAAGCTGCTGTTCGGGACCGACTTCCCGCTGTTCACCCCGGCGCAATGCGCGGCGGACTTCCGGGCGATCGACGATCGCACCGAGGGTCGGCTTCCCCCGCTTTCGGACGCGCTGATCGACGGCATCATCAACGACCGGCCCCTGAGCCTGGTCGGCCTCTAGACCCCTCACCCCACGCCCTGGAGGACCGCATGACGACGACCCTCGACGCCCCCGGCATCGACGTCCGCGACGACGTGCGCCGGTTCGTCACCTCTCCCCGCCAGCTGCTCATCGACGGGCGCTTCGTCGACGCCGCCGAAGGGGCGACGTTCGCGACGCTCGACCCGGCCACCGGCCGCAAGCTCACCGACGTCGCCGCGGCGACCGCCCCGGACGTCGACCTCGCCGTCGCGGCCGCCCGCCGCTCCTACGAGAGCGGCTGGGGCGCGCTGACCGCGACCGCGCGAGGGCGCCTGCTGAGCCGGCTGGCCGACGCCGTCGAGGCGCACGCCGAGGAGCTCGCCCAGATCGAGAGCCTCGACAACGGCAAGCCGGTCGCCTTCGCGACCTACGACATGCAGTCGGTGGCCGACCACTTCCGCTACTTCGCCGGCTGGACGAACAAGATCGAGGGCGCCACGATCCCCACCGCGATCCCGCAGACGCTCGTCTACACCCGGCCGCGCCCCGTCGGCGTCGTCGGGGCGATCGTGCCGTGGAACTTCCCGTTGCTGATGGCCGCCTGGAAGCTGGCGCCGGCGCTGGCCGCGGGCTGCACCGTGGTGCTCAAGCCGGCCGAGCAGACGCCGCTGTCGGCGCTGCGCTTCGGCGAGCTCCTGAGCGAGCTCGGCTTCCCGGACGGGACGGTCAACATCCTGACCGGCTTCGGCGAGACCGCGGGGCGGGCGCTCGTCGAGCACCCGGGCGTCGACAAGATCGCCTTCACCGGCTCGACCGCGGTGGGCCGGGAGATCGCCGCGAGCGCCGCCCGCACGGTCAAGTCGGTCTCGCTCGAGCTGGGCGGCAAGAGCCCGCACATCGTGCTCGCCGACGCGGACATCGAGGCCGCCGCGGCGACCGCGGCCAACGCGATCTTCTACGAGAGCGGCCAGGTGTGCTCCGCCGGCTCGCGCCTGATGGTCCAGGAGCCCGTCTACGACGAGCTCGTCGAGCGCGTCACCGACGCGGCGCGCGCCCTGACCATGGGCCCCGGCCTGAGCGCCGGCACGACGCTCGGGCCGCTGGTCTCGGCCGAGCAGCTCGAACGCGTCTCGGGCTACGTCGAGGGCGGGCTGGCCGACGGCGCCACAGCCGCGATCGGCGGCACGCGACCCGAGGGCGACGGCTACTTCTTCTCCCCCACCGTGCTCACCGACGTGCCCGACACGATGGCCGTGGCGCGCGAGGAGATCTTCGGTCCGGTCCTGGTCACGCAGCCGTTCGAGACCCTCGAGGAGGTGGCCCGCCGGGCCAACGCCACCGAGTACGGCCTGGCGGCCGGCGTGTGGACCCGCGACCTGGGCAAGGCCCACCAGCTCGCAGACCTCCTCGTGGCTGGCAGCGTCTTCATCAACTGCTACAACTCGTTCGATGCGGCGGTTCCGTTCGGCGGCTTCAAGCAGTCCGGCTACGGCCGGGACGGCGGGCGCGCGGCCCTCGACAAGTTCCTCGAGACCAAGGCCGTCTGGACCAGCCTGTCGTGAACGGGGATCCGCACGAAGCATCGGCCTGGTCGTCGGCGAGCGGTTCGATGTCGGCCGCTGAGAACAAGCAGCGCCTCCTGGACTTCTGGGAGCGCGGCTGGAACGGCGGCGACATCTCGGCCGTCGACGACCTCTACGCCCGGGACTACGTGCGCAACACGATCGACCCCGAGGTGCAGGACCGCGCGTATCTCAAGGAGAGCATCCTCTCCTTGAGATCAGCCTTCCCGGACTTCCACACCGCGATCGTCGACTTCGTCGCCGAGGGCGACCGTGTCGTCACCCGCTGGGAGGCCACCGGCACGCACCAAGGGGAGTTCATGGGCTTCGCCGCGACCGGGACCCCGATCACCACCTCGGGGATCGTCATCAGCCGCTTCAGCAACGGCTGGATCGTCGAGGACTGGGCCACGTGGAACGCCCTCGACGTGCTGCGCGACCTCGGCGTCATCCACATCGTCTGACCGTCGGTCGGCGCCGAGCAGCGTCCCCACGACCGTCACCGCGAACCCGACGGCCAGGCCGGCGGCGAGCGGCTCGCCGAGCAGCAGCGCCGAGGCGAGGATCGCCACGACGGGGCTGAAGCACAGCGGCCGCAGCGCGAAGCCGGCCCCGCGGCGGCGGATCGCGACGAACAGGAGCGCGAAGGAGGAGAGCGAGCCGACGAGCGTGAGCTCGGCGAGCGCCGCCACGCTCGCGAGCGACGGCGCCTGGGCAGGCAGGTCCAGGAGCATGGGCACCAGCAGCTGCGCCGAGCCCAGCGCCATGATGACGATCACGAGGTCGAGCCGGTCGTCCTCGCGGAAGCGCACCTTGGTGAACAGCGCCGACGCCGCATAGGCGCAAGCGCAGGCGATGGCCAGCACGAGGCCGCCGAGCGAGCGCACGCCGTCGGGCGTCGCTCCCGAGGTGATCGCGACACCGGCGATCGCGACGGCCACGCCGACCCATTGGATGCCCCGCAGGCGCTCGCTGTGGTCGACGAACGGCGCCGCCAGGGCGACCAGGGCCGGGCTGGCGGAGATGATGACCGCCATCGCCCCGGGGGCGACATGACGCTGGGCCAGCGAGAGCAGCAGGAACGGCAGCGTCACCTGCAGCGCCGCGAGCACGAAGGTGCCGAGCGGGCGCGCCCGGATGAGCCGGAGCGCGCGAACGGCCAGCCGGGGGCGCCAGCAGAGCAGCAGGACCAGGCCGAGGAGCGCGCGCGAGCCGGCGATCATCCACGGGCCGAGCGACTCCAGCGCGATCGTCACGAACGGGAAGCTCAGGCCCCAGATCCCGGCCAGCACCGCGAAGAGGCCGACGCTCTCGGCGGCGTGACGCGAGCGGCTCGACTGCACTCACGGATCCTCGCTGCGCGACCGCGCCACGTCGATTGTGGAAATGCCAGCTGGGCCGCTGTGCTTTGTGGATTTGGATGGCTACCCGCGCCGCTCGCGCTCCAGCGCGAGGTGCAGCGCGGCGATGGTCCGGGGCGCGCGCACCGGCGCGCCGAGCAGCTCCTGAGCGCGGGCCAGCCGGTAGCGCACGGAGTTCGGGTGCACGCCGAGGCGGCGCGCGGTGCGCCCCACGTCGAGCTCGCAGTCCAGGTAGGCGACGACGGTCTCGTACACGGGGGTGTTGGACCGCAGCGGCTCCACCCAGCCGTCGAGCTTGGGAGCCAGCCGCTCGGAGGCGATCTCCCGCGCCAGCACTGCCGCGAAGTCCAGGTCGTCGTAGCGCACGACCGGCGGCGTGGCGGACGGCGGTCGCCGGGCGGCCTCGGCGAGCGCCAGCTCGGCGTCGGCCAGCGAGTGCCGGATCGCGGCCGGATCGGACACGGACCGGCCGACGCCGACCCGCGCGCCGGCGCCCGCGGCGTGCGCCCAGGCGGCGAGCGGCGCGTCCCCGGCGCCGGCAGGCAGCAGCGCGACGACGCGCTGCGCGGCGGGCTCGACGCGGGCGAGCATCGCCAGGCGCTGCCGCGCGGCCGCACGCTCCAACGCGGGCACGGTGTCCTCGGCCGCCGGAGCGATGACGGCCACGACGACGCCGCGGCCGACGTCGACGCCGTCGGTCAGGGCGCGGGCGGCCGCGACGCGCAGGTCGTGGGTGTCCGTGGCGGTCAGCAGCCCGTCCAGCGTGGCGTCGCGGACGGCACGCTCGCGGCGGCGCTGATCGTCCTCGAGACGCGAGATCGCCAGCAGGAGCGGTGCCGTCGCCTGCGCGGCGGCGCGCGTGAGCGGGTGCAGGCGCTGGCCCTCGCGGGCGGCGACGACGAGCCACGCGTCGGGGTCGCCCGCGGACGCCCAGGGATCGCCGGTGCGCACGGCCACGCCCTCGTGCCAGTCGACCTCGAAGCCGACGGTGGCGCCGGCACGCCCGGCCACGGCGCGCGCGATGCGGGGGCCGGGCAGCGCCCCGGTGCTCAGCACGACCCGGCCGTCGCCGCGGAGGACCGCCACGGTGGCGCCGAGCAGCGCCGCGAGGCGGCCGAGCACAGCGGGGCGCGGCGCCTCCTCGCCGAGCGCGTCGACGAGGAAGCGGTGCATCGCGGCCAGGCGCCCCGCCGCGCGCAGCTCGTCGCTCAGCACGCCGCGGAAGACCACGCCCGTCACCTCGCGAAACGGCGTCTGCAGCGGGACCACGAAGACCGGGAAGTCGCGGCGCGCGGCCTCGGCCAGCAGGCCGGCGGGGACGGTCGCGTCGTCGGCGCCGACGCCGAGCCCCAAGCCCAGGGCGGCGATGCCGGCGTCGTCGAGCTCGGCGACGAGGTCGCGCTGCGTGCTCGTCCCGCCGAGCGCCAGGCCGCTCGTCAGCATCACCCAGTCCGCGTCGAGCCATTGGGTCGGGTGCTCGACTTCGATCGTGTGCGCGCCGATCACCGGGCGCTCCCGCGCGCGAGGGCCGCCGACGACGAGCTGGAGGCCCAGCTCGTCGTGGTCGAGCAGATCGCCGAGCGTGAACTCCGGTCCGCTGCGCACGCCGCGAGCATACCGGGGGCGCGTCGTGGATCCCACAACGAGTGCGGTAGTGCTTGTGCGATCTCCCATTGGCACTGCGCCGCGGACGCGCGAGGCTACGCCCTCGACCACGCACTGACTACGCTCGCGGCCGATCCCGCCGTCGTCTGAGGAGACCCATGCGAATCACCCGAACCGGCACCGAGACGACCCCCGGCCCCAGCGAGTGGTTCAGCGGGGCCGTCTCCGTCGAGACCCTCGTCGCGCCGCCCGGGCCGTCGCGCGCGGGCGCCGCTTGCGTGCGTTTCTCCCCAGGGGCTCGCACCGCCTGGCACACGCACCCCCTCGGGCAGACGATCTACGTCATCGAGGGGGTCGGGCGCTGCCAGCGCCGCGGCGGTCCCGTGGAGACCATCCGCCCCGGCGACCGCGTGTTCTTCGAGCCCGGCGAAGACCACTGGCACGGCGCCGCGCCGGACTCGTCGATGACCCACGTCGCCGTCCACGAGAGCGATGAGACCGGCAGCGCCGCCACGTGGGGCGACCACGTCACCGACGAGGAGTACGGCGGGCGCTGACGAGATCCCGCGCGCCTCTCGTCGCATGGGCCAGCCAGGACTCGAACCTGGGTCAAACGGATTATGAGTCCGCTGCTCTGACCAACTGAGCTACTGGCCCGCGCGGCCCACCCTAGCGGCGGACGGGCCCGGCGTTCAGGACGCGACCTTCGCGACCGCGCGCTGCAGCTCGCCGACCGAGACCGCGCCCTCGAACCGGGCGGTGATCTTGCCGTCGCGGTCGATGACGAAGATCCACGGCTCGGTCGGCAGCCGCCAGGCGTTCACCGCGGGCGTGAAGCCGTTGGCGACGGCGTTGTCTTTGTAGATCTCCTGCTGGATGAACGCGACCTGGTCGCCGTAGTCGGACTGCACCTGCATCGCGACGTCGACCACCGGGCCGCAGATCCGGCTCTGGCACAGCTGTGGCGTGGCGAACACGAGCACGACCGGCTTGCGGCCCAGCACGTCGTGGAGGTCGTCCTTGAGCATCGGATCGGCGGGCGGGACGCGGGTGGAGATCTTCGTGGCGTCGCCGCCGACCGAGGTGATCGTCGGGGTGTGGACGTCGATCGCCTGGTCGCCGACGTCGGGCGGGAGCCCCTTCTGGCCCTTGCGCGGGATCGTCAACTCGAAGCCGGTCGTCGCCACGAGGCGGCCGTCGAGCCGCGCCACGCCGGTGATCACGCGCTTGCCGGGCTTGTCGATCGGAACCGTGGCCACGTAGATCGAGCCCGAGGCCTCGGGATCCTGGGCGGTGTTCTGGGACTCGAACTGCGGCTTGACCTTCAGCGACTCGGTGTGCGCGAGGTACGGACCCTTGACGTTGCCGCCGTCGTGGTCGGTCGTGTAGAGCGCGACGGCGGCGCCGTTGAGGAGCTTGTTGGCGCGATCGCGCAACGCGAAGCCGACGCGGTTCTCACCGACCTCCAGCGAGGCGGCGGTCGTCGTGGCGAGGATCGGTCCCTGCGGCAGCCCCTGGCGCAGGGTCTCCAGCGTCTTGCCCTTGGCCGTCGGGAAGTCCTGGACCTTGGCGGTGGGCTGCGGCGCGGGCGGCGGGGTCGACTCGCCACCGTCGCCGGATCCACATCCGACGACGAGCGCCGCCGCAGTGGCGAGGGTCGCGATGAAGGCGAGACGCATGGCCACGAAACTGTAGGTGGTTTGATCCCGGTTCCCGCCACTCACCAAGAGAGAGACGCAACGTGCCAGAACGCGCAGCCATCGTCACCGGTGCCTCCAGCGGCATCGGCCTCGCCCTCGCCCACATGCTGGGCTCCGAGGGCTATGCCCTGACCGTCAACTCGCGCCGCCCCGACAAGATCGAGCCGGCGGCCCAGCAGCTGCGCGACGCCGGCTACGAGGTCGAGGCGGTCGCGGGCAGCGTCGCCGACGAGGACGTGGTCCGGGAGGTCGTGACCCGCCACCGCGAGCGCTTCGGCCGCCTCGACGTCCTCGTCAACAACGCCGGCGTCGGCGCCGGCGAGCCGATCGGCGAGCTGAGCACGAAGAAGCTCGACCTCCAGCTCGGCGCCAACCTCCGCCACATCCCGCTCTTCTACCGCGAGGCGCTGGAGCTGCTGAAGGCCGCCGCCGAGGAGCATCGCAACGCGCTGGTCGTCAACACCTCCTCGATCTCCGGCAAGCGCGGCGAGGCCTGGCTGTCGGTCTACTCGGCGACCAAGCACGGCGTCGTCGGCTTCACGCAGGCGATGAACAAGGAGCTCGGGCCGCTGGGCATCAAGTCGTGCGCGCTGTGCCCGGCGTTCGTCGACACCGCGATGACCGACTTCATCAAGGACGCGGTCGGCGCCGAGAAGATGATCACGACCGGCGACGTCGCGGAGATGGTGCGGGCGCTGCTGCGCCTCTCCCCCGGCTGCACGATCCCCGAGATCGTCTTCGAGCAGACCGGGTTCGAGATCGGGCAGTCGCTCTAGGAGGGCTCGGACATGAAGCTTGGCGTGCACGTGGGGTACTGGGGGCTCGGACTGACCGCGGCCGACCAGCTGGAGATCGTCCGGGAGGCCGAGCGGCTCGGGTACGACTCGGTGTGGGCCGCGGAGGCCTACGGATCGGATGCCGCGACGGTGCTCGCGTGGCTCGCGGGCCAGACCTCGACGATCAAGCTCGGCTCCTCGATCTTCCAGATCCCCGCGCGCTCGCCGGCGATGACCGCGATGACCGCGGCGACGATCGACCAGCTCTCGGGCGGGCGGATGCTGCTGGGCCTCGGCTCGTCGGGGCCGCAGGTCAGCGAGGGCTGGCACGGCGTGCGCTTCGCCCGCCAGCTGCAGCGCACGCGCGAGTACGTCGCCGTCGTCCGCCAGGCGCTGGCCCGCGAGCGCCTGACCTTCGACGGCGAGACGATCCAGCTGCCGCTGCCGGACGGCCCGGGCAAGGCGCTGAAGCTCACGATCGCGCCGGTGCAGGAGCGGATCCCGATCTACCTCGCGGCGATCGGGCCGAAGAACACGGCGCTCGCCGGCGAGATCGCCGACGGCTGGCTGCCGATGCTCGTCGCGCCCGAGCATCTCGCGGAGCTACGCCGTCCCCTCCAGGAGGGCGCGGCGCGAGCCGGCCGCACGCTCGACGGGTTCGACATCTCGCCCAGCGTGCAGGTCTACGTCTCCGACGACGTCGCCGCCGCCCGCGACGCGATGCGCCCGTTCCTCGCGCTCTACATCGGCGGGATGGGCTCGCGCGAGCGGAACTTCTACAACCAGCTCGTGGCGCGCTACGGCTTCGAGGACGCCGCCCGCAAGGTCCAGGACCTCTACCTGGCGGGCCACAAGGAGGACGCCGCGGCGGCGCTGCCGGACGCGCTCATCGACCAGGTCGCGCTCGTCGGGCCGCGCGAGCACGTGCGCGACCGACTGGTCGTCTACCGCGAGGCCGGCGTCGGCACGCTCGGCGTCTCGCCGTTCGCGTTCACGAAGGAGGACCGGGTCGAGCAGCTGCGCCTGGTGGCCGAGCTGGCCGCGGCGTAGTGCGCCTGTTCCTCGGCGCGTTCGGCGACCCGGGGCACGCGTTCCCGATGATCGCGCTCGGTCGCGCGCTGGCCGCGCGCGGTCACGACGTGACGCTGCAGACGTGGACGCGCTGGCGGGAGGCGGTGCAGCGCGAGGGGATGCGATTCGCCGCGGCGCCCGAGTACCCGGTGTTCCCGACCGACGGCCGGCCGCTGAAGCCGTACGAGGCGGTCGTCCACGCGACGCGCGACACCCTTCCGCCGTTGCGCGACGCGCGCCCGGACGCGGTCGTCGCCGACATCCTGACGCTGGCGCCGGCGCTCGCGGGCGAGCGCCTCGGCATGCCGGTCGCCACGCTCGTCCCCCACGTCGACCCGCGCGGCGCCCCGGGGTTCCCGCCGTACTCGCTGGGCGCCCGGCTGCCGCGCACGCGGCTCGGACGGACGCTGTGGCGCGCCGCGGACGGCGTGGTGGCGCGCGGCGTCCGGCTGGGACGCGACGAGCTCAACGCGACCCGCGCCCGGCTCGAGCTGCCGCCGCTCGCGCGGCTGCACGGCGGCATCAGTGAGCGCCTCGCGCTCGTGGCGACCTTCCCCCAGCTCGAGTACCCGCGCTCCTGGCCGGGCGGGACGCACGTCGTGGGCCCGCTGCTGTGGGAGCAGCCGTTCGGCGAGGTCGAGCTGCCGCCCGGCGACGCGCCGCTCGTGCTCGTCGCTCCCTCGACGGTGCAGGACCCTGAGCATCGTCTGCTGCGCGCGACCGTCGCCGGCCTCGCGCGCGAGCCGGTGCGGGTGCTGGCGACCACGAACCGCCGTGCGCTGCCGGCGCCGCTCGACCTGCCGCCCAACGCCCGGCTCGTCGACTGGGTCAGCTACGCGCGGACGATGCCGCGCTGTGACGTCGTGGTCTGCCACGGCGGCCACGGCACCGTGGCGCGCGCCCTGGCGTCCGGCTGCGTCCCCGTCGTCGTCCCGGCCGGCGGCGACATGAACGAGAACGCCGCCCGCGTCGCCTGGGCCGGTGCCGGCGTCCGCCTCCCCCGCCGCCGCACCGCCCCGGAGCCGATCCGCCTCGCGGTCCGCCGCGCCCTGCGCGAGCCCGCGCTGCGCGCCCGCGCCCGCGAGCTCGCCGCTTGGTCGGCGCGTCACGACGGCGCGGCGCGAGCAGCGGAGCTGGTGGAGAGGCTGTCCGTCTCCTCCTGAGACGCCGAAGGCCGCCCGTGGGCGGCCTTCGAAGCTCCGGGGGTGGGACTCGAACCCACAACCCTTCGGTTAACAGCCGAATGCTCTGCCGATTGAGCTACCCCGGACCG
>CAYRCB010000026.1:0-70637 GCA_964422645.1 uncultured Solirubrobacteraceae bacterium
ACTTCGGCTCGCAGATCCGCTCCTACGTCCTGCACCCGTACACGATGGTCAAGGACCACCGCACGAACGTCGAGGCCGGCAACGCGCAGGGCGTGCTCGACGGCGACCTCGACCAGTTCGTCCGCGCCGAGCTCCTGCGCGCGGCCGGGGCGCGATGATCGACGGCCCGCGGGGCGAGCAGCCCACCGCGCCGTACCTCGACGCCGTCGTCGCCTACGGATTCCGCGGTCCGGGCCGCTTCCACGTGCCCGGCCACAAGGGCGGCCCGGGCGCGGACCCCGGCCTGCGCCACGCGCTCGGCGACGACGCGCTGGCCGTCGACGTGCCGCAGGACATCCGCGGCATCGACATCGGGCCCACCCCGACGCCCTACGAGCGCGCCGAGACGCTCGCCGCCCAGGCCTACGGCGCGCGGCGCACCTGGTTCCTCACCAACGGCGCCACCCAGGGCAATCACGCACTCGCGCTGGCCCTCGCGCCGCTGGGCACGCGCGTCGTCGCGCAGCGCAACGCGCACGCCTCGCTCGTCGACGGCCTCGTCCTCTCCGGCGGCCTGCCGCACTTCGTGGCGCCCGCCTACGACGAGGAGCTCGGGATGGCGCACGGCGTCACGCCCGACGCGCTGCGCGAGGCGCTGACGGACGCGCCGGACGCGAAGGCCGCGTTCATCGTCTCGCCGACCTACTACGGCATGGTGGCCGACGTCGCGGCCTGCGCCGAGGTCGCCCACGACGCCGGCGTCCCGCTCGTCGTCGACCAGGCGTGGGGCCCGCATTTCGGCTTCCACCCCGACCTGCCCGCGGGCGCGCTCCAGCTCGGCGCCGACGCGGTCCTCACCTCGACGCACAAGATCGTCGGCTCGCTGACCCAGTCGGCGATGCTGCACGTCGCCGACACCGGTCGCGTCGACGCCGACCGCGTCGCTCGCGCGATCCGCCTGCTGCGCTCGACCTCCCCGAGCTCGCTCCTGCTCGCCTCGCTGGACGCGGCTCGGCGCCAGCTGGCCGTCCACGGCGAGGCCCTGCTGCACGAGACGCTCGCGGGCTCGCGCCGCCTGCGCGAGAAGCTCGCGTCGGTCGACGGCCTCGCGGTGGTGGGCGAGGAGCAGGTCGGCCGCCCGGGCGTCGCCGACTGGGATCCGCTGCGCGTCGTCATCGACGTCCGCGGCACCGGCCGCACCGGCTACGAGGTCGCCGACGCCCTGCGCCAGAGCTACGACGTCCAGATCGAGCTGGCGACCCAGGCCACGCTGGTCCTCGTGCTCGGCATGTTCCAGCCCGAGGCGGATCTCGTCCGCGTCGGCGGGGACATCGAGGAGACGGTCAAGCGGCTCGTCCAGGAGCCGGCCCCGACGCCGGGCGAGGCGATCACGCGCCCGACGTCGGCGCTGCGCTACGACGTCGCCGTCCCGCCGCGCGACGCGTTCCTCGGCGAGTCGGAGCTCGTCGCCGTCGACGACGCGGTCGGCCGCATCTCGTGCGAGTCGATCGCCGGCTACCCGCCGGGGATCCCCGCGCTGCTGCCGGGCGAGCGGATCACCGCGGAGGCGGTGACCTACCTGCGCGAGCTGCGTGCGTCCGGCGCGCGCCTGCATGGCGCCAGCGACCCCGAGTTCCGCACGATCAACGTGCTGCGGGCCTAGCAGCTCAAGCTGCGGCCGCGAGCGGCCGAAGATCGGGACGTGCCGCGTCTGTCGCCACGTCTCGTCGGCCCGCTGGTCGCGATGGCCGCGCTCGGCGGCTGCGCGCCCGCGGCGCTCGCCGCCCACGGGATCGTCGTCCGCCACGAGCGGGTGACGATCGGCGGCCACGCCTCGAACGTGACCACGGTCTCGATGCCGCGCCCGGGTGGCGACCGGGTGCTTCAGCCGGTGCTCGCGGACGGCATCGTCTCCGCAGGCACCGCGACGACGAGCTCCGTCTCGCGCCGCCTGGCCCGACACGGGACCGCGGTCGCGATCAACGCCGACCTGTTCGAGTACACGACCGGGCAGCCGAGCGGGCTGCTGGTCATCGACGGGGAGATCTACAACCAGCCGCAGGGCGGCCGGCCGGCGCTGGCGGTCGACACCGACGGCACGCTGAGCACCAGCCGGCCGCGAGCGAGCGGCTCGCTGCGGCTGCCGCACGGCCGCGAGCTGCCGTTCGAGGTCAACGTGCGCACCGCGCCCGCCGGGGCGGTGACCTATGACCGCGGCTGGGGGCCGAGCGCACCGGCCGGGGCGGCGCGCTCGATGGTCGGCCGCGTCACCGACGTCGCCGTCCGCCAGCACGACCGCCGCTGGAACGCCACGGCGCGGATGCGGGTCCTGCGCGCGAGGTCCGGCCGCCTGCCGATCCCCGCCGACGACAGCCCGGACTTCCTCTTCCAGGCCAGCGGCCGGGCGGCGCGGCTGCTGGCGACCGCGCGGCCAGGGCGCGAGATCGGTGTGCGCTACCGCCTGGGGCCGCTGGCCGACGACGCTTGGTTTGCGATCGGCGGCGGGCCGATCCTGGTCCGCGGCGGCCGGCTCGTCTACCGGCGAGAGGCCAACCGCGAGTTCGCCGACGGCCAGCTGCTTCCGCCCGACGCGCGCACGGCGGTCGCGCAGATGCGCAGCGGGCGGATCCTGTTCTACGTCGTCGACAAGGGCCCGGGCTCGGCCGGCTTCACCGTCGCCGAGGTGGCCCGCGACCTGCATCGGCGCGGCGCGGTCACCGCGATGGCCTTCGACTCCGGCGGGTCGACGTCGGTCTCGCTCGACGGGCGGCTGCTGAACGCGCCGTCGGACGGCGTCGAGCGGCCGGTGGGCAACATGCTCGTCTACTTCGTCGGCCGGGCGGGCACCACCCACCCGATCGGGGACGTGCACGTCGGTCGCCGGCCGCCGGGCGCGCGCGTTCCGGCGCTGTCGTACACGCTCGTGCGCCCGGCCAAGGTCGGCGTCGCCCTGTACGACCCCGACGGCCGCGTCCACGTCGTCGCAAACCGCCGCTTCGGTACGGGCACGCACGCGATCGCCGTGCCGGCGGGCGTGCCGCTGCGCCCCGGACGCTGGCGGCTCGCCGTCGACGCGGACGGGGTCGAGCAGCATGTGCTCAAGACGTTCGTCGTGGCACGGGAGCCGCAGGCCGGTCCGGTCAGCGGGGACGGGTCGGGCACGGCGGCCGGTGCGCAGGGCGGCGCGGGTTCGGCCGCGTCGGGCGGCGCGGACGGCGCGAGGGCGGGGGCGGCCGGCCGCGCGGGCGGTGCGGAGGCCGGCGATCGGTCCGGTGCAGGCGGGGGCGCGACGGCGTGGATCGCCGGTGGGCTCTTCGCCGCGGCGCTGGCGGCGATCGCTGGCGCGGCGGCGCTCGTGCGCCGGCAGCGCGCGCGGGCGCGTCGCTAGCCTGCCGCCTCCATGGAACTGTCCGAGATCGTTGCCGCCGCGCTCGCCGAGGACGTCGGCACGGGCGACGTCACCACGCTCGCCACCGTCCCCGCCGACGCGCGCGCCGTCGCCACGATCACGCAGAAGCAGCCTGGCGTGATCTTCGGGCTCGACGTCGCCGAGGAGGCGTTCCGCCAGCTTGACGGCAACGTCGCGTTCGAGCGCCTGACGCAGGAGGGCCGGTGGCGCGAAGGGGGACCGGTCGCCCGGATCGCCGGCTCCGCCCGTGCGCTGCTGACCGGTGAGCGGACCGCGCTGAACTTCCTCGGCCGGCTGAGCGGCGTGGCGACCGCCGCGGCGCGCGCCGCCCAGATCGTCGCCGGGACCGGGGCCGTCGTGCTGGACACGCGCAAGACGACCCCCGGGCTGCGCGCGCTCGAGAAGGCGGCCGTGGCCGCCGGTGGCGCGTCCAACCACCGCTTCGGCCTCCACGACGCGATCCTCATCAAGGAGAACCACATCGCCGCGGCCGGCGGGATCGCCGCCGCGGTGGCCGCCGTCCGCGCCGCGGCCCCGGACCTGCCGCTCGAGGTCGAGGTCCGCAACTCGGCGGAGATCGACGAAGCGCTGGCCGCCGGCGCCCCACGCCTGCTGCTGGACAACATGTCGCCCGACGAGCTGCGCGCGGCGGTCGCCCGGGTCGGCGGCGCGGCCGAGCTGGAGGCCAGCGGCGGCGTGACGCTCGAGAACCTCCGCGCGGTGGCCGAGACGGGCGTCGACTTCGTCTCGCTCGGCGCGCTGACCCACTCGGCGACCACGCTCGACCTCTCGATGCTGCTCGCCGCGGAGGACTGACGCGTCCGGGACGAACGAGCGCCGTCGATAGACTGGGAGGTCCCTCCCTCGCACCCACGGAGACCTTGCCGTGAGCCTCCTGACGCTCGAGAACATCCCCGCCCTGCAGGCCGAGGTCCGCGCCCTGGCCAAGGAGCGCGACGCCGTCATCCTCGCCCACAACTACCAGGTGCCCGAGGTCCAGGACGTCGCGGACTACGTCGGCGACTCGCTCGGTCTGTCGCAGCAGGCGGCCAAGGCCGAGGGCTCGGTCATCGCGTTCTGCGGCGTGCACTTCATGGCCGAGACCGCGTCGATCCTGTGTCCGGACAAGACCGTCCTGATCCCGGATCTCGAGGCCGGCTGCTCGCTGGCCGACTCGATCACGCCCGATCAGCTGCGTGCCTGGCAGGCCAAGCACCCCGGCGCGATCACGGTCATGTACGTCAACACGACCGCCGAGGTCAAGGCGCTGACGGACTACTGCGTCACGTCGTCCAACGCGGTCCAGGTCGTCCGGCACATCCTCGACACGCACGGGCCGGACACCGAGATCCTCTTCGGGCCGGACATGTTCCTCGGCGCCTTCGTCGAGAAGCAGCTCGGCCGGCCGCTGCACGTCTGGGACGGCGAGTGCCACGTCCACGCCGGCATCCGCCCCTCCGACATCGCCGACGTCCGCGCCGCGCACCCGGGGGCCGACTTCCTCATCCACCCCGAGTGTGGCTGCTCCACCTCGGTGATGGAGTACGTCGCCGCGGGCGACGTCGAGACCGAGGGCGTCCACATGCTCTCGACCGGCGGGATGCTCAAGTACGCCGAGGAGCACAAGGGCAAGGGCGGCACGGTGATCATGGCGACCGAGGTCGGCATGCTCCACCCGCTGCAGATGGCGGCGCCCGACGTCGACTTCATCGCCGCCAACGAGCGCGCCAGCTGCAAGTACATGAAGATGATCACGCTGTCGAACCTGCGCGACGCGCTGCGCGACCTCAAGTACGAGGTCAAGGTGCCCGCGGAGATCGCGCAGCGCGCGAAGCTCCCGATCGAGCGCATGGTCGCGATCGGCTGACCCGGGCCGCCGAGGTGCAGCAGGCTCCGACGCTGCGCCTGGAGTCGATCTTCCTGCGTCGCGCCGGGCGGCCGGTGCTGCAGGACGTCTCGCTCGCCATGGCGGGTGGGGCGGTCACGACGCTGCTGGGCCCGTCCGGCGCGGGGAAGTCGACGCTGCTGCGCTGCCTGGTGCGCCTCGAGGAGCCCGACGAGGGCCGCGTGCTGGTCGACGGGCGCGACGTGCGCGAGCTCGATCCGTGTGCGCTCCGCCGCCGCGTGGGGCTGGTCGCGCAGACGCCGGTGATGCTGCCCGGCGCCGTGCGCGACAACCTCGCCTACGCGCTGCGCGACCGCCAGCCGGACGACGCCGAGATCCGTGCCGCGCTCGGCCAGGCCGGGCTGGCGGCCGACTTCGCCGACCGCGTCGCCGGCGAGCTCTCGGGCGGCGAGCGGGCGCGGGTGGCGATCGCGCGGGCGCTCATCCGCGACCCCGAGGCGCTGCTGCTCGACGAGCCGACCGCCGCGCTGGACCCGGCGCGGGCGGCCGGGATCGAGTCGCTGGCGCGGGAGCTCGCCGATCGCGGGCTGGCCGTTGTCGTCACGACGCATGACGTGGGCTTGGCGCGCCGCGTCGGCGACCACGCCGTGCTGCTGGTGGCGGGGCGCGTGGTGCGCGCGGGCCCGCCGGCCGCGGTCATCGATGCGTGGGAGGCCGAGCCGACATGGCGGTGAGCCAGGTCGTCGTGGCGGTGGCGCTCGTCGCGGCCGCGGTCGGGCTGTCGGCGGCGAGCGGGCTCGGCCTGGGTCGCGAGCTGACGATCGTCGCGCTGCGAGCCGTCGTGCAGCTGACGCTGGTCGGGCTCGCGGTGACGTTGGTCTTCGAGCACGTCGGGCTCGCGGCGGCGTTCGTGGTCGTCATGCTCGCGGTCGCCGCGATGACCTCCGCGCAGCGCGTGCGCGGCCTGCGGCGGGCGCAGCTGGTCACCGCGGTGGCGATCGGCCTCCCGGCGCTGATCGCCCTCGGCGCGCTGCTCGCGGCCCAGGCCTTCCCGGCCACGCCGCGCGGGATCGTGCCGGTCGCCGGGATCCTGATCGGCGGCGCCATGGCCGCCGTGTCGCTGACCGGCCGGCGGCTGCTGGAGGACCTCCGCGACCGCGCCGACGAGATCGAGGCGCGGCTGGCGCTGGGCGCGACGGGGCGCGAGGCGCTCGCGCCGTCGGCGCGGCGCGCGGTGCACACCGGCCTGGTCCCCGCGCTCGACCAGACCCGCAACGTCGGCCTCGTCACGCTCCCGGGGACGTTCGTCGGACTGGTCCTCGGCGGCGCGTCGCCGGCGACCGCCGCCCGCGTGCAGCTGACCGTGCTGCTGGCGCTGCTGGCGGTCGAGCTGGCCGCCGCGCTGCTGGTCGCGCGGCTCGTCGTCGCGGCGTCGGTCGTGCCCGGGGAGCGCGTGGAGGTCCCGCCCGAGCCGTTGCCCCTGGTCGGACGCCGCGGACCTCGCTAGGGTCCCGTCATGGAGGAGACCTGGATCGATGGGACCCTCTTCGCCTTCGACGGACGGGTCGTGGAGGCCTTCGGCTTCCCAGGCGAGGGGGACCTGCGCTACCACGTGCGCAACCTGAAGCTGACGGTCGACGGGCCGGACGCCAAGGGGCGGCGCTTCGTCACGCTGCGTCCGTGGTCGACGGGCGCCGGCAGCATGGCCATGCACGTCTCGGCGGAGTCGTGGCCGGCCGCCGAGCCGTTCCTGGACCACGTGGCCGAGGCGATCGCGCGCTACCAGCAGTCGGCGGCGGCGTAACGGGCGCCGCCGCCCGCATCGGCCGCTCGCCCGCCGCCGCTAGCCGGCCGGCGTGGCGAGCAGGTCGAGGCCGGTCTCCAGGACCCGCCGCACGCGCTTGATCGTCTGCACCTTGCGTTCGAGCTCGGCCGGCGTGTAGGCGTGCACGTCGACCGGGTGGCCCATCTCGGAGGCGTCCCACAGGTTCCCGGCGACGTACACCCGCTCCAGCCACGGCGTGCCGTCGAACGCCTCGGAGACGAGCACCACGATGAACTCGGGCCCGCGTTCGCGCTGCAGGCCGAGGCCCCGCTCGTCGTCGACCTGCGCCCCGCCGAGCCAGGCACGCTCGATGGGCCAGCGGTCACCGACGCGGGCCAGATATCGCTCGAGCTCGCGGTGGTTGATCGCCATGAACCGCTCATCCTGACATCGGCGGCGGCGTCGCGCCAGGGCCCACCCGGGGGGTTCGGCGCGCCTGCGTTCAGGCGAACTCGGACGCCTCGTGCGGCCCGACGCAGGCGACCGCCAGGCGCTCGGGGTCGATCGCCGCGGCGACCGTGCGGACCTCGTCGATGGTGACCGCGTCGAGGGCGTCGATGGCCCGGTCGGGATCGACGTCCTCACCGAAGACGATGCGCTGGTTGGCCGCGTAGCGCGCGACCGCATTGGTGTTCTCGAACGCCAGCACGCGGCGGCCGGCCGCGTAGGCGCGAGCGCGGGCCACCTCCTCCTCGGTCGGCCCTTCAGCATGCAGCTCGCCGACGATCTCGCGCATCCGCGTGTAGGCCTCGATGCACTTGCCCGACTCCAGGCCCGAGCCGAGCTGGAGGATCGGCGTGTCGGCGAAGCTGTGGTCGACGGCCCAGACGGAGTAGCAGAGCCCGCGCTGCTCGCGGATCTCGTCGAACAGGCGCGAGCCCATCGAGCCGCCCAGGAGCGTCGCGTAGATCGTCAGCGCGGCGCGCTGGCGCGGGTCGGTCACGTCGACCTCGGGCGCGTACATCATCCGCAGGTGCGACTGGTTCGTCTCGCGCTGGTCGACGAGCCGCTCCACCTTCAGCGCGGGCGCCGGGTCGTAGCTCTCGGGCGCCGGGAGCGTGGGGAAGCGCTCCAGCAGTTCGGCTGCCGCGCCGTTGGCCGGCACGTGGTCGAGGTTGCCGACGATGAACGCGCCGCCGCGCGCGCCCGCCCAGCGACGCTCGCGGAAGCCGACGATCGCCTCGCGGGTGAACGTGCGCAGGTGCTCCTCGGGGCCGAGGACCGGCCGGCCGAGCGGGTGCTCGCCGAACGCGGCGCGGTCGATGAGGTACTCGGCGACCGTCGAGGGCTGGTCGAAGGCGCGGTTGATCTCCTGGATGACGACGCCGCGCTCGCGGTCGAGCTCCTCGGCATCGATCCGCGGCCGGCCGACGAAGTCGCTGAGCAGGTCGAGGGCCTCGAGCGTCCGCTCCGCGCGACAGGTGATGTGGAAGGCGACGAGATCGTGCGAGGTGTAGGCGTTCAGCGACGCGCCCATCCGCTCGGCGGTCTCGTTGACCTTGCGGTAGTCGTCGAAGACCTGACCGCCCTTGAACACGAGATGCTCGAGGAAGTGGGCGGCGCCGTTCTCCTCGGGGCGCTCGGTGCGCGCGCCCGCGTCGAAGGCCACGAGGATCGTCGTCGCGCGGGTGCCCGGCAGGCCGACGCGGTAGAGCGGGAGCCCGTTGGCGAGCTCCTCCTGGGTGATCTGCGCCATCGCCTCCAGGGTACTTCCGGAGGCCCGCCGCCGCCGCACGCAACCTCCGTTTCATGCAAGCCGTGCTGCAGGCGCGGCCGGGCGAGGTCTCTACCGTGTGCCGCCGATGGCCGCCACAGAACAGCCTCAACGCACCGTCCAGACGCTCTCGCGCCGGGCCCGCGCCGCCGCTCCCACCGCCAACGTGGTCGAGCTGCGCGGCGTGTCCAAGCGCTACGAGGGCGGCGATGTCGGACTCGACGACGCGTCGCTGTCGATCGAGCGCGGCGAGTTCGTCTTCATCGTCGGCCACTCGGGCTCGGGCAAGTCGACGCTGATGCGGATGCTCATCAAGGAGGCCGAGCCGACCGAGGGGACGATCCGCGTCGCCGGCCGCGACCTGCGCGAGATCACGCGCCGCAAGGTCCCGTACTACCGGCGCAACATCGGCATGGTCTTCCAGGACTTCAAGCTGCTGCCCAACCGCACCGTGTACGACAACGTCGCCTACGCGCTGCAGGTGACGGGCGGCTCGCGCAAGGACATCCGGGCCAAGGTGCCCGACATCCTGCGCCTCACGGGCCTGTCGACGAAGCTGCACAACTACCCCGACCAGCTGTCGGGCGGCGAGCAGCAGCGCGTCGCGGTGGCCCGCGCGTTCGTCAACCACCCGCCGCTGCTGCTGGCCGACGAGCCGACCGGCAACCTCGACCCCGAGACGTCGATCGGCATCATGCAGCTGCTGTACCGGATCAACCGGACCGGCACGACCGTCATCGTCGCCACCCACGACGTGGCGATGGTCGACAAGATGCGCCGCCGCGTGATCGAGCTGCAGCGCGGCCGCGTGGTGCGCGACCAGGCCGCCGCGCGCTACTCGGGTGGCGACCCGAACACGGCCGAGCTCGGCGCGATCCTCCACGAGCACCTGGACACGTGAAGCTCGGGTTCTTCCTCAAGGAGTCGATGCGGTCGATGCGCCGCAACCCGATTCCGTCGTTCGCCGCGATGGCCTCGGTGCTCGTCACGCTGCTCGTGCTCGGCGTCTTCATCCCTGTCGTGCAGGCGACGACCGGCGCCGCCAACGAGGTCCGCGACAAGGTCGCGCTCGAGGTCTACCTCAAGCGCGACGTGTCCGACGCGCAGATCGACCGCATCCACGCGCTGCTGACGCAGAAGACCGACCACGTCGAGTCGGTCCAGTACGTCTCCAAGGAGGCGGCCTACAAGCGCGAGTCCAAGCAGAACCCGGAGGCCTACGAGCTGCTGGGCTCCAACCCGCTGCCGGACTCCTTCCGCATCACGCCCGACGATCCCGACAACATCGGCGCGATCCGCGACGCGCTCGCGCCGGTCACCCCGTCGGGCAAGCGCACGGTGATCGACCCCGCGATCGACGAGGTCAAGAACCGCAAGGACGAGACGGACAAGATCCTCACCGCGACGAAGGTGGTCAAGCTCGCGATGGCCCTGCTGTGCGGCCTGCTCGTGCTCGCCTCGGCGCTCCTGGTCTCCAACACGATCCGCCTGTCGCTCTTCGCCCGCCGCCGCGAGGTCGAGGTGATGAAGCTCGTCGGGGCGACCGACTGGTTCATCCGCTGGCCGTTCGTGCTGGAGGGCGTGATCCTCGGCGCGCTGGGCGGGATCCTCGCGATCCTCATGCTCGCGGTGGGCAAGATCGCGTTCGTCGACCCGCTGGCGTCGGACTTCGCGCTGATCTCGGCGCCGCAGACGATGTCGCTGGGGCTGCTCGCGCTGCTGCTCATGGTGGCCGCGGTCGGGGTCTCGGCGCTCGGCTCCGGGCTGTCGCTGCGCAAGTTCCTGCGCGTTTAGGCGGCTGCGGCCCTCCCCTTGAGCCGCTCGTAACATCGGCCACCTAGTGTGTCGGCGGTGCGCCGCCATCCGCTGACCTACGTCCTCGCCGTCGTCCTCGCGCTCGCACTGCTCGCGGGCGGGATCTGGCTTGGCGGCCATCCCGATCACCTGCCCGACCGGGTCCGCACGGCGCTGGTCGGCGACGACCATGCGCAGCTCTTCGGCGAGGCGCTGGACCGCGTCGGCGACGACTACTACCGCAAGGTCGGCGAGGACGAGCTCACCGACCGCGCGATCGCCGGCATGGTCGACTCGCTGAAGGACCGCTACTCGCACTACTTCACGCCGAAGCAGTTCCAGCAGTACCTGCGCTCGACCAACGCGCAGTTCACCGGCGTCGGCATCGAGGTCCGCGAGCACGATCAGGGCCTGAAGATCGTCCGCGTCTACGACGACTCGCCGGCCAAGCGCTCGGGGCTGAAGGCCGGCGACGTGATCGTCCGCGCCGGCGGCCAGGAGCTCGCCGGGCTGAGCACCGACCGTGCGTCGAACTACATCCGCGGCAAGGAGGGCACGAAGGTGCAGCTCGTCGTGAAGCGCGACGGCGAGCAGCTCGCGCGCGACGTGGAGCGCGCCGTGGTGTCGGTCCCGGTCGTCGCCTCGCGGATGCGCACGGCGCCCGACGGGACGAAGATCGCGCAGGTCGCGCTGTCGACGTTCAGCCGCGGCGCGCACGGCCAGCTGCGCCAGGAGATCGACAAGCGCCTGAAGCAGGGGGCGAAGGGCATCCTGCTCGACCTGCGCCACAACGGCGGCGGCTTGCTCGACGAGGCGCGGCTGGTCGCTTCGATCTTCCTGCCCGAGGGCAAGATCGTGACCATCAAGGGACGCAACCAGCCCACGAAGACCCTGACCGCGGCGGGCGGCGCGATCTCGGAGAAGATCCCGGTCGCGGTGCTCGTCGACGGCGGCACCGCGTCGGCGGCGGAGATCGTCTCCGGGGCGATCCAGGATCGCGGGCGCGGCAAGGTGATCGGCTCCCACACCTACGGCAAGGGCGTCTTCCAGGAGGTCCAGCGGCTCACCAACGGGGGCGCGCTCGACCTCACGGTCGGCGAGTACTTCCTGCCCAGCGGCCGCAACCTCGGCGCCGGCGGCGTCAAGCGCGGCGCCGGCGTGCAGCCGGACGTCAAGGCGAGCGACGACGCCGACACGCCGCGCGACGAGGTCGTGACCCGCGGCGTCGACGTGCTGGCGGCGCAGCTGGGCTCGTGAACGGCCGGGCCGGCGCCGGCGGCAGCGTCGTCGGCGTGCTCGAGCAGCGGGGCCGGTTCGTCACCGTCGCGCCGTTCTTCGACCGGGGGCGGTCGGTGGCGGTCGAGCGCTCTCGCGAGGCGCGGATCGGCGACCTCGTGGTCGCTCGGCCCGGACGCACGCCCAAGCAGCAGGCGAAGGTCGTCCGCGTGCTCGGCCGGCCCGACAACGCGCGGGCGGTGATCGAGGCGCTCATGCTCGATCGCGGGCTGGCGCGGCGCTTCGATCCCGCGGTGGAGCGCGCGGCCAAGGTGGCGCGCGACGCCGGCGGGGAGGTCGAGGCGCCGCGGCGCGATCTGCGTGCGCTGACGACCTTCACGATCGACCCGGCGACCGCCAAGGACTTCGACGACGCGATCTCGGCGGAGGGCTCGCGGATCTGGGTCCACATCGCCGACGTGAGCGCGTTCGTGCGGCCCGGCTCGCTCGTCGACCGCGAGGCCGCGCGGCGCGGGACGTCGGTCTACGTGCCGGGGGCGGTCGAGCCGATGCTCCCGGAGGCGCTGTCCAACGACGCCTGCTCGCTGCGCCCGCACCAGGATCGGCTCGCGGTCACCGTCGAGCTGGACTTCGACGGGCCGCGGGTGGCGCGGGCGGCGTTCTACCGCTCGATCGTCCGCTCCGACGCGCGCCTCGACTACGGCCGCGTCGACCGGATCTTCGCCGGCGACGAGCCGTGGGAGGAGCCGTGGGCGCAGCCGCTGCGCGATGCGCGCGCCGTGGCGGCGGCGCTGCAGGCGGCGCGCGAGCGCAGCGGCGCACTGGCGGTCGAGTCGAGCGAGCCCGAGTTCTCGTTCGACGGCCGTGGGCACGTGACGGGCGCGCAGGCGTCGATCCAGACCGAGTCGCACCGGCTCATCGAGCACCTGATGATCGCGGCCAACGAGCAGGTCGCGCGCTTCCTGGAGCAGCGCTCGGTCCCGGCGCTGTACCGCGTGCACGAGCGGCCCGACCCGGCGCGCGTGGAGCGGCTGGTCGAGCAGCTCGCCTCGCTGGGGGTGGCGACGCCGCCGCTGCCCGAGCCGCTGGCGCCGTCGCAGGCCGCCGAGGCGGTGGGGGAGTGCTCGCTGCTCGTCGACGCGCACGTGCGGCGGACCGGGCACGGGCGGATCGGGCTCACGTCGCTGGTGCTGCGCTCGCTGAAGCAGGCCTTCTACGCGCCGCGCAACCTCGGGCACGCCGGGCTGGGGTCGACCGCGTACTGCCACTTCACCTCGCCGATCCGCCGCTATCCCGACCTCGTCTGCCACCGGGCGCTGCTGAGCGCCGTGGGCGGGGGCGAGGACGCGCCGGCCGCGTCGCAGCTGGGGTCGGTCGCCGAGTGGTCGTCGGCCCGCGAGCGGGCGGCGATGGACGTCGAGCGCACGGCCGACGACGTCGCGCGCTCTCTGCTGCTCGAGCGGGAGCTGTTCGAGCGCGGCGGGTTCGAGCGGGTCTTCGACGGCGAGGTGACCGGCGTCATCGGCGCGGGGGCGTTCGTCGCGTTCGGCGACGGCTACGAGGGCCTGCTGCCGGTGCGCCGGCTCCGCGGCGACTGGTGGGAGCTCAACGAGCCCGGGACGATCCTGGAGGGCACGCGCTCGGGCGCCGCGATCCGGATCGGCGACCCGGTGCGGGTGCGGGTGGAACGGGTCGACGTGCCGCGTGGCCGCGTGGACCTCGCGCCGGAGTCCGAGTGGGACTCGGATAGCGTCTGAGCCGCGATGGCCAAGGGTGGCAAGAAGAAGGCGGCGCCGGGCGACGTCGCGTCCAACCGGCAGGCGTCCTACCGCTACGAGTTCCTCGACAAGCTCGAGGCCGGTCTCGTGCTGGCCGGGACCGAGGTCAAGGCGCTGCGCACGACCGGCGCGCAGCTGAAGGACGGCTACGCGTCGATCCAGGACGGCGAGCTGTATCTCCACAACGTCCACATCCCGCCCTACGGGCCGGCGTCGCGCGACAACCACGACCCCGATCGCACGCGCAAGCTCCTGCTGCACCGCCGTGAGCTCGACAAGCTCTCCGGGCGGGTCGCCGAGCGCGGCCTGACGCTCGTGCCGACGCGGATCTACTTCCGCGGCCCGCGGGCGAAGGTCGAGATCGCGCTGGCGCGCGGCAAGGACCGCTACGACAAGCGCCAGGCGATCAAGGAGAAGGAGACCAAGCGCGACATGCAGCGGGCGCTGCGCGAGGTGCACCGCTAGAAACCCCGCAAAATGCGGATTCGCACTTGACGGCGATGGTTCGGGGGCGTACGGTCGTTCCTAGACGCGGGTACGAGCCGCGAAAGAGCGAGGCCACCCGGGGTGGAAGGCCGCGCCACCTGCTCCAGGCGCCGTCCGAGAGGGCGATAGCGACAGGAAGCGGGTCCCCCACGTGGCTCGGCCCGCGTCCCTTTTTGGTCTGTCGCGCGACGCCGATGGCTATCATGAGGGGCGCACGACACCCACGGGGACGACATGGCTTCGACGCGGTCGGTTTCGTGGCGTTGGTCGCGAGCCGAGGTCCCGGAGGCCTCGTAAAACACCGGGAAAACCATACGTGCGGACTCTCACGAGTACGCCCTCGCCGCTTAGTCACTAGCTAAGCGTTGTGAGGTCTGGCCCCCAGCCTGCCTGCCGCTGGGCTCGCCGGATCATCATGCAGGCTCACCCCCGGCGGTCCGCCTCCGCCAAAGGGGGGACAGCTTCAGGAGGCTGGCTCTCCGCAACCCCGCCGGCGAGGCGAGCGGAGGGCGAGAACAGAGCGCCGGCTACGCTCGTAGAAGCCAGCATCACGCGGCTGCGGACGCGGGTTCGATTCCCGCCGTCTCCACCTTCGAAAGCCCCGCCTCGGCGGGGCTTTCGCGTGGTGCACGGCGCTCGCCAGCGCGTCAGCTGCGCTCACCGCGCCGCACCCGGGCGATGACCTCGTCGAGGCGCCGGCGGGCGTCGCGGCGGTCGGTCGCGGCGACGGACGGCTGGCCGACCGGCGCCGCCCAGGGCACGAGCACGTCGAAGTCCAGCTCGCGCAGCAGCTCCAGGCTCTCGACGTAGGCGTCGCGCTCGCTGGAGTCCAGCACGGCGACACGCCACGCGCCGCCGTCGCGCAGGTAGAGCGAGTCGCCCGTGAAGAGGTAGCGGTGCTGGCCCTGGTCCCACAGGAACGCGGTCGCGCCCGGGGTGTGGCCGGGCGTCGGGATCACCTCGAAGTCGTCGTCGAGCATGTGGCGGCGCGAGAAGGTGCCGCGCACGTGCGCGCCGGTCGCCTCGACCGTGGCCGCGTCGCGCTCGTGCACGAGCAGCGGTGCGATGGCGTTCGCGGGGAAGAACATCGCCTCGTGCTCGTGGTTGACGTACTGCCGCGTGGCCCCGCCGGCTGCCGCGATCGCCGCCGCGTCGGCCGCCACGGCGCCGCTGCCGTAGATGAGGATGTTCCCCGCGTCCCGCTGGAGCAGGAACGAGCGCACCGCGGTTCGCGGGGCGAACGAGAGGGGCTCGGCGGTGGTCGCCAACAGGCCTGGCATCACGGTCTCGAGCTGGGTGGTCGTCGTCATCGCCTGCCTCCTGGAGGTCGTCTACGCGCCATGGTTGCACTTCAAGTGCACTTGAAGTCAAGGGCCCTCGCGGCGTCCCGAAGGACAGGCCGGCTCGCTAGCGTGTCGCGGATGCCGGCGATCGAGGCGGAGGGACTGGCGAAGCGCTACGGCGAGGTGCGCGCGCTCGACGGCGTGAGCCTCAGCGCACCCGAGGGCAGCGTGCTGGGCCTGCTCGGCCCCAACGGCGCCGGCAAGACGACGACCGTGCGGGTCCTCACGACGCTGCTGAAGCCGGACGCGGGCAGCGCGCGGGTGCTGGGGCTCGACGTCGTCAAGCAGGCGGCGGAGCTGCGCCGGCGGATCGGCGTCGCCGGGCAGTATGCCGCGGTCGACGAAGGGCTCACCGGCAGCGAGAACCTCGAGCTGTTCGGGCAGCTCTACGGCCTCAAGCGGGCCGAGGCACGTCGGCGCGCGACCGAGCTGCTGGAGCGGTTCTCGCTCGAGCAGGCCGGCGGGCGGGTCGTCGGCACCTACTCGGGTGGCATGCGTCGTCGGCTCGACCTCGCCTCGGCGCTCGTCGGGCGCCCGTCGGTCCTCTTCCTCGACGAGCCGACCACCGGGCTGGACCCGCGCAGCCGCATCGGGCTGTGGGAGACGATCGCCGACCGCGTGTCGGCCGGCACGACGGTGCTGCTCACGACGCAGTACCTCGAGGAGGCCGATCGGCTGGCCGACCAGATCGTGGTCGTCGACCATGGCCGGGTCATCGCGCAGGGCACCGGCGCGCAGCTCAAGGACCGCGTCGGCGGCGACCGCCTCGAGGTCCGCCTCGGCGAGGTCGCCCAGGCCGACGCGGCGATCGCGGCGCTCGCCGGCGTCACCGCCGAGGCGCCGGTGCTGCGCGACAACGTGCTGCGCGCGGCGGTGTCGCGGCGCGACGGCACGATGGTCGAGGCGCTGCGGTGCCTGGACGAGGCAGGGATCGACGTCGCCGACCTCACGCTGCGCCGCCCGACGCTCGACGACGTGTTCCTCACCCTCACCGGCCACGCCGCCGAGGAGCCCGAGGACGAGGAAGCCGAGGCGAAGGCCGCCTGATGTCCGCCGTGACCGACTCGCTCCTGCTCGCCGAGCGCAACCTGCGCCGGATCCCGCGCAACCCCGACCTGCTCGTCGGCGTGACCTTCCAGCCGATCATGTTCGTGATCCTCTTCACGTACGTGTTCGGTGGCGCGATCAGCACGCCGGGCTTCGACTACATCGACTTCTTCCTGCCGGGGATCGTCATCCAGATGATCGCGTTCACCGGCTACGCGACCGCGCTGGGGATCGCCGACGACCTGCGCAAGGGCCTCATCGACCGCTTCCGCACGCTGCCGATGGCCCGCTCGGCCGTCCTCGCGGGGCGCACGATCAGCGACGTGGCGATGAACGTCATCGCACTGGCGACGATGCTCGTCTGCGGCTTCATCGTCGGCTTCTCGTTCGGCGACGTGCCCGCCTGGCATGTGCCCGCCGGCATCGTCCTCGCGCTGCTCTTCGGCTATGCGATGTCGTGGGTCTACTGCTTCTTCGGGCTGGTCGCCTCGTCGCCCGAGTCGGCCTCGGCGATGATCACGATCGTCATCTTCCCGTTGACGTTCGTCTCGTCGGCCTACGTCCCGACGGACTCGATGCCCGCGGTCCTCAAGGCGATCGCCAACGCCAACCCGATCACCACGATCGTCGACGCGCTGCGCTCGCTGTGGCTGGGCACGCCGGCGGGCACCGACATCCTCTTCGCGCTCGTGTGGTGCGTCGGGATCGTCGCGGTGTTCAGCGTGCTGGCGACCGCGCGCTACCGCCGCACGGTCGCCGGCTGAGCGGCGGCTCACCGCCGCAGCGTCGCGACGAACGAGCCCGCGAAGACGGCGACGGCGGCCAGGGCGATCGTGGCGCCCGGCGCCGTGCCGAGGTGGAACGAGAGCGTGAGGCCGGCGACCGCGCAGACGACGCCGATCAGCGCCGCCAGGAGGGCCATCGGCGCCACGGTCGTCGTCCACAGCCGCGCGGTCGCGGCCGGGACGACGACCATCGCCACCGTCATGAGGAGGCCGACGGTCTGCAGGCAGAGCACCACGGTGATCGCCAGCAGCGCGTTGAGCGCGTAGCGCAGTCCGGCGACCGGCACGCCCACGAGCGCGGCGTGGAGCGGGTCGAACGTGGCGGCGCGCAGATCGTGGAAGAGCCACGCGAGCACGGCGACCGCCACGGCCCCGAGCGCCGCGTCGACGAGCAGGTCCGCGCGGCTGACGGCGTTGATGGAGCCGAACAGGAGGTGGCTGAGGTCGAGCGTCACCGAGCCGCTCGCGCCCACCACGAGCACGCCGGCGGCGAACAGCGCGACCTCGACGATCCCGATGATCGCGTCCTCGCGCAGGCGCGGATGGGCGGCGAGCAGCGCCATCGCGCCCGCCATCGCCAGGCCGGCGGCCAGCGCGCCGAGCGTGATGCCGACGCCCAGGAGGTATGCGGTGGCGACGCCGGCCAGGGTGCCGTGGCTCATCGCGTCGCTGAGGTAGGCGAGCCGGCGCAGCACGATCCAGCAGCCGACGAGCGGCGTCACCGCGCCCACGAGCAGCGCCGCGAGGAGGGCGCGGCGCATGAAGTCGTAGGCGTACGGGTCGGTCAGCCAGTCCATGCGCCGCTTCGGCCGAGGAAGGCCGCCTCGAGCACCGCGGCCCGCAGCACGTGGGCCGGTGGACCGTCGGCCACGATCCGCCCGTTGAGGACCGCGCAGCGCCGGAAGCGTGCTCGCACGAGCGCCAGGTCGTGCGTGGCGACCACGATGGTCCGCCCGCCGGTCGCGAGGCGCTCCAGCAGCGCCATGAGATCGGCGGCCGCTGCCGGGTCGAGGCCGTCGAACGGCTCGTCGAGCAGCAGCACGTCGGCCTCCTGGGCGAGCGCGCGAGCGATGAGCGTGCGCTGCGCCTGGCCACCGGAGAGCGTGCCGATCGCCCGGTCGCCGAGCTGCTCGAGGCCCACCGTGGCGAGGGCCCTCGCCACGGCGGCGCGATCGGCGGCGCCCGGCCGAGCGCCCAGGCGCCGGAAGGGACGCCGGCCGCAGGCGACGACCTGCGCGACGGTGATCGGGAAGTCGAGCGCGGCCTCGGCGCGCTGGGCCAGGTAGCCCGCCCGCAGCCGGCGCGGGCGCGTCGCAGCCTCACCGTGGAGCGCGACGCGACCGCGGCTGGGCACGAGCCCGAGGATCGCGCGCAGCAGCGTCGACTTGCCGGCGCCGTTGGGGCCGACGAGCGCGAGCAGCTCGCCGGCGTCCGCGCGCAGTGCGACGTCGTGCAAGGCGACCCTGGACCCGAAGCGAACGTGGAGGTCGGCGACCTCGAGGGCGGGCGCCACCGGTCAGCGCTCCAGGCTGCGGGCGATCGCGCGGCCGTTGGAGCGCATCATGCCGACGTACGTCGCGGCCGCGGAGCCGGGCGGGCCGAGCGACTCGGTGTGCAGCGCGACGACCTCGACCTCGAGCCGGGCCTCGGCGGCGAGCGCCCGCGCCAGGCGGGTCGGGTGGGAGCTGTCGGCGAAGATCGTCGACACGCGCTCGCGGCGCAGGGTGTCGACCAGCTCGGCGAGGTCGGCGGGGCTGGGCTCGGCGAGCGTCGTCGCGCTCGGCAGCACGGCGCCCACGACCGTGAAGCCGTAGCGCTGGGCGAAGTAGCCGAAGACGTGGTGGTTGGTGACGAGCCGACGGCGCGGCGCGGGGATGCCCGCGAAGCCGTCGGCGAGCTCGCGGTCGAGCGCGAGCACGGTGGCGGCGTAGCGGTCGGCCCGCCGGCGCGCCGACGCGATGCCGAGCTCGTCGAGCGCCGCGCCGACGAGCTGCGCGGCCCGCGCCATCCGTCGTGGGTCGGTCCACACGTGCGGGTCGGGCGCGTCGCCGCCAGGGATGGGGCGCGGATCGAGGCGCGGGCCCACCTCGAGGACCTCGACGCGCGCCGCCCGCGCGATGCCCAGCCCGACCGCGAGCCCCTCCTCGAGTCCGAGCCCGTTGGCGATCACCAGGTCGGCGTCCTCGAGCAGCGCCGCGCGCCGCGGCGAGGGCTCGAAGCCGTGCGGATCGGCGCCGGGCGGGATGAGCACCTCGACACGGGCGTCGTCGCCGGCGACCTCCGTGACGACGTCGCCGAGGACGTTCGTGGTGACGACGACGAGCGGACGGTCGTCGCCGGCCGTCGCGCCGCCGCACGCGGCGAGGACGACCGCGACCACGACCGTGACGAAGCAGAGGAGGAGGCGCATGGCAAGAATAGTAATGAGACTCAATCTTGTTAATCTCCCGGCCATCAACTCGGACATGGGGGCTTCCACATGAGACAGACCGTGACCGTCGCCGTTCTCGCCGCCGCGCTGGGGGCGGCCGGCGTGGCGGGCTGCGGCAGCGAGGACGGCACGGCGGCCGGCACGGGCGCCGGGCCGGCGTCCGTGCCGCTCGCCGGCGAGGAGGGGAGTGGAGGTGGCACGGGCGAGGCCGGCGCCCGCGAGGTCGACGAGCCTGCGCCGCGGCTCGTGGTCGCCGACGGGCGCCGGGGCCGGATCGCGGTGCTCGACCTCGCCAGCGGCAAGCGGCTCGCGCGGCTCTTCGTGCCCGCCGCCGGCGCCGGCCTCAGCGTCGCGCCCGACGGCCGTCACGCGCTGGCCGTGCAGTCGGACGCCGACCGCGTCGACGTCGTCGACGCCGGCTCGTGGACCGTGCCGCATGGGGACCACGCCCACGCGTTCGTCCGCGCACCGCGCAAGCTCGCGCCGTTCACCGGCCGCAAGCCGGTGCACGTGGTCGGCCACGGCGAGGAGGTCGCGATCTTCACCGATGGCGACGGAGCCGCTCACGTCACCGACGTCCACGCGCTCGCCGAAGGCGCCGCGCCCGGCCGGACCGTGGCGAGCGGCGGCCCGCACCACGGTGTCGCGGTGCCGCTCCCGAACGGGCGGACGCTCGTGAGCAGCCCGGGCAAGACGGCGGAGGACCTGCCGATCGGCGTCGCGCTGCACGATCGCGACGGCAACGCGCTCCAGCGCTTCGCCGACTGCCCGGACCTCCACGGCGAGTACGCCGACGAGCGCCTCGTCGCCTTCGCGTGCGCCGATGGGGTGCTCGTCCTCGAGGGTGACGGTGAGCTGCGCGCGCGCAAGATCCCGCTGCCGCCGGGGGCGACCGCCGAGCGACGGCCGTTCTCGCTGTGGGGCGCGCCCGGCCGCGGCGTCCTGCTCGGGGACTTCGGCCCGCGCGCCCTGCTGCGCGTGGACTTGCGGCGCGACCGGACGACCGCGATCCGGCTGGGCGCGCCGCTGGGCACGGCGACCGTCGACCCGCGCACGGGCCGAGGTGCCGCCATCACCGCCGACGGGCGCGTGCGAGTGATCGACGTCGGTCGCGGTCGTGTGGCGGGCGTCGTGCGGGCGGTGGGCCCGTACTCGCTGGACGGCCCCTGGACGCGACCGCGTCCGCAGCTCGCCGCCGGCCCCGACGCCCGGCTCTACGTCTCCGAGCCCGCCACGGGACGCGTGGTGGAGGTCGCCACGAACGACGCGCGCGTCACCCGTCGCCTGACGGTCGGCGGGACCCCGTTCCATCTCACGGTGACGGGCCTGCCCGCCGCGCCGCGCGGCTGACATCGACGTACCTTGCGAGTACGCCTGCGTACCTATAAGGTACGCAGGCGATGTCGTCACTGGTCGGAGAGCACCCGGAGGTCGAGCCGCACCTGGACGCCCGCACCGGCGCGCAGCGCGCCCGCCTGCTGGAGGCCATGACCCGGGTCGTCGGCGAGAAAGGCTACGCGGCGGCCACCGTGGCCGACGCCGTCCGCGAGGCGCGCGTCTCGCGCGGCACGTTCTACGCGCTCTTCGACTCCAAGGAGGCGTGCTTCGTCGAGGCCTACCGGCACGGCATCGACGTGATCGTCGAGCGGATCGAGGCCGCCGTCCAGGCCGAGCCCGGCGGCTGGCGCGCGAAGCTGCGCGTCGCGCTGCGGGCCTACCTCGCCGCGCTGGACGGCGACCCGCGCTTCATGCGCGCGCATCTCTTCGAGGTCCACGCCGCCGGGCCGGCCGCCGGCGTCGCGCGGGATGCGGCGCTGCGGCGCTTCGCCGATCGCTACCGCGCGACGTTCGCCGCGGCCGGCGCCAGCCCGGTCCCGTCCGACGACGCGCTGTTCGTCCTGGCCGCCGGCATCGGCCAGCTCGTCGCCGCCCGGGTGCTCGCGGGCGCTGCGCTGCTCGAGCTCGAAGACACCCTCGTCGACGTCGCCGTCAGCCTGGGAGGAGCCTGAACCGCCATGGATCTCACGTTCAACGAGCAGGAGGCCGCGTTCCGCGACGAGCTGCGCGCCTGGCTGGTCGCCAACCCGCCCGGCCCCGAGCCCGAGGACACCGAGGACGCCCGCTGGGGCTGGCGGCGCGACTGGCAGCGCCGACTGGCCGCCGATCGCTGGGCCGGCGTGCACTGGCCGGTCGAGGTCGGCGGGCGCGGCGCCACGCTGACCCAGTCGGCGATCTTCTTCGAGGAGCTCGGCCGGGCCGGCGCGCCGCTGCCCGCCGACATCCTCGGCCTGCTGCTCGCCGGGCCCACGCTCATGGTGTGGGGCAGCGAGGCGCAGCAGGAGCGCCTGCTGCCGACGATCCTCAACGCCGAGGAGACGTGGTGCCAGGGCTTCTCGGAGCCCGAGGCCGGATCGGACCTCGCCGCGCTCAAGACCCGCGCGGTCAAGGACGGCGACGCATGGGTCGTCACCGGGCAGAAGGTGTGGACGAGCGGCGCCCAGCACGCGAAGTGGTGCATGCTCGTCGCCCGCACGGATCCCGACGCGCCCAAGAAGCACCAGGGCCTGACCTACTTCGTGCTCGACATGGACCAGCCCGGCGTGCAGGTCCGCCCGCTGCGCCAGATCACCGGCGAGTCCGAGTTCAACGAGCTCTTCCTCGAGGAGGCGCGGATCCCCGACGACGCGGTCGTCGGCGGGGTCGGCAACGGGTGGAAGGTCGCGCTGACCACGCTCATGAACGAGCGTGCCGGCCTGGCCTTCTTCCTCCAGGTGCGCCTGCGCCAGCAGCTGGACCGCCTCATCGACGCGGCCGCCGAGCGCGGCCTGCTCGACGACCCGGCCATCGCCCAGCGCCTCGGCGACCTCCACGTCCGCACCGAGGTGATCCGGCTCACCGCCTACCGCGGGCTGACCGCGACCGAGCGGGTCGGCCAGCCGGGGCCCGAGGGGTCGCTGACCAAGTGGATGTGGTCGGAGGCCAACCAGCTGCTGACCCAGCTCGCGGTCGACGTCCTCGGCGACGAGACGCTCGCGGCCGACTCACCGTGGGCGTACGAGCTGCTGCGCGCCCGCGGCAACTCGATCGAGGGCGGCACCACCGAGATCCTCAAGAACATCGTCGCCGAGCGTGTCCTCGGCCTGCCGCGGCTGCGCTGAGAGGAGCACACGGCCATGAACTTCGACTTCTCCGACGACCAGCACGAGATCAAGCGCACCGCCCGCGACCTGCTGACCAGCCGCTCGTCGCTGGAGCGCGTCCGCACGGCGGCCGAGTCCGGCACGCCGGATCCCGCGCTGTGGGCCGAGCTGCGGGAGCTGGGCTGGCCCGGCATCGCGGTCGCCGAGGAGCACGGCGGTCAGGGGCTGGGCGCCGTCGAGCTGGGGATCCTGCTCGAGGAGCTCGGCTACGCGATCGCCGTCACGCCGCTGCTGGGGACGGCGCTGGCCGCCGCGGCGATCGAGCACGGCGGCGACGACGTGCAGCGCGAGCGCTGGCTCGGCGGTCTGGCCGCGGGCGAGCTGCGCGGGGCGCTCGGTCCCGCGGGCGGCTTGATCCCCGACGCGCCCGGCGCCGATGTGCTCGTGCTCCTCGACGGCGACGGCGGCGCGCGTCTGGTCGCGGCCGCGGACGCGGCGATCGAGACCGTCGCCGCGGTCGACCCCACCCGGGCCTACGGCCGCGTCGATGCCGGCGGGGCCGGCGAGCTGCTGGCCGGCGACGTGGACGCCGGCGTCGACCGCGCGATGGTCGCCGTCGCCGCCGAGCTCGTGGGCCTGTGCCAGCGGGCGCTGGACATGACGGTCGCCTACGTCAAGGATCGCAAGCAGTTCGACGTGCCGGTGGGCGCCTTCCAGGCGGTCTCCCACCGCTGTGCGCAGATGCTGCTGCAGACCGAGGCGGCCCGCTCGGCGACGTACTTCGCCGCCTGGGCCGCGGACGCCGCGCCGGAGCGACTCGCCGAGGGCGCCGCGATGGCCAAGGCGGCGTCATCCGAGGCCGGGCGAGACGTGACGGCCTCGGCGATCCAGGCCCACGGCGGCATCGGCTTCACGTGGGAGGCCGACGTCCACTGGCTCTACAAGCGAGCCCAGCTCGATGCGCTGCTGCTCGGCGGCGCGGGGAGCCATCGGGCACGTCTGGCGCACATGGTCGCCGGACGCGTTCACACGATCGACGCATAGCTTCGCCCGCGAGCGGGCATGGTTGCGCAGACATCTCGGGCGGCGTTGAGGAAGGCTTGAGGAAACCGCGGTTCCCTGGAAGGGCGCTCGGCGGCAGCCTCATCGCCAGGCTCACCACCGCCGAGCGTCGACTTCCGCCATGACCGATCGCCCCGACATCGAGCACACCCAGCTCCTCAACGCGCGCGAGCTCGAGCGAGCCGCGTTCTCCGTGCCCACGCCGGCGCCGGGCCGCTATCTCGCGGTGCACGCGGGCGGCGAGCTCGTCGCGCTCGCGCTCCACCCGGGCGCGGTCACCCGCATCGGCCGCGGCCTCAGCGCCGACGTCCGCCTCGACGACGCGAGCGTCTCGCGCCGCCACGCGCGGATCGTCGAGCGCGGCGGCCGCGCCTGGCTGCTCGACGACCGCTCCATGAACGGGACATGGGTCAACGGCCAGCGCGTGGACGCGGCGATCCTCTCCCACGGCGACGAGATCATGCTCGGCCGCGTGGTGCTGCGCTTCGTCGAGGTCGTGGGCGAGCCGCCCGCGGCCGGCGACCAGGCTGCCGGCTAGCGGGCCACTACTCGGACGGCTCGTCGTCGGCGTGCCGCGCCGGCAGGACGAGCACCGGCAGGTCCGCGTGGTGGATGAGGCCGTTGGAGACGCTGCCCAGCAGGAACGAGCGGACCTTCGAGTGCCCGCGGGCGCCGACCACGACGACCGCCGCGCCGCGCTCGTGGGCGACGTCGAGGATCGTCGCCCACGTCGAGCCGTGCGTCTGCTGGGCGATCGGCTCAGCCTGGAGGCCGGCGTCGCGGGCACGCTGGGCGCCGTCGGCGGCGATGGCCTCGGCGTTGCGGTGGACGAGCCGGTCGACCTCCTGGGCCTGCGCGGGATCGACCATGCCGGCGCCGATGCCGAACGGATCGCCGGTGGGTGCGGGCAGCACGGGATCCCAGACGTGGACGACGAGCGCCTCGCGGGGGCCGAGCACGGCGGCGGCCTGCTCGATCGCGTGCCGAGCGCTCGGCGAGCCGTCGTAGGCGATGAGGACGGGGGCGGTGGTCACCAGGGTCAGCGCGGCGGCGCGGCCTCGTAGGCGGCGACGACGAGCGAGGTGACGACCTCCTCGCCGCCGGCCTGGTCGTCCTGCAGCCGTCCGGCGCTCTCGGCCTGGAGCTCGAGCGCGCGGTCCAGCACGCGCGCCAGCTCCTCGGCCAGCTCGCCCCAGGCCTGCTCGTCGAGGACGAGGCGCGTCCAGCTGGCGTGGCGGTCGGTGCGGGCGTCGAAGGTGCCGGCCTTGAACGCCTTGGCCATGTCGGCGATCGCCTCCTCGACGGCGACGGCCGACAGCTCGCCGCGGATCGAGGCGGGCAGCTTGCGGAACGCGCTCTCGTCGAGCCGGGCCCGCGTCAGCGCGCGGTAGTAGTGCTCGATCGCGCCGCGCCGCTGGGCGGTGTCGACCAGCTCGATGCAGCCCAGCTCGAGCAGCGCCTTGACGTGGTAGCTGACGTTGCCCAGCGGCTCGCCGAGTTCGCGCGACAGCTCGTTGGGGCTCGCGACCCGCTCATTGAGCCGGGCGAGCACCCGGGCCCGCAGGGGGTGTGCCAGCGCCTTGGCCATCCGCGTCTCGAGGTCCTGTTCGCTGCGGGGCACGCGCACGGTGGTGGTGGGGGTGGAAGGGGTCACGGCTCGAGTCTCTCCCGTAGACGATGGCGTAGGCGGTGCAGACGGACCTTAACGGTTCCCTCGGGGAGGCTCAATCGCTCAGCGACGGCTTCCTGGGTGAGGTCCTCGACATAGCGTAGGTCGAGCAGATGCCTGTCCGCATCGGGCAACTCGGCGAGTGCGCGACCCACGTCGATCCGTATCGGCAAATTGTCGAGCTCTCCTGACCAACCGCCTTCCCGCTCGACGATCGCCTGATGATCCAGCGGCGTCTCACGTGGACGCTGCAGGCGCCGCAGCGCCTCGTTGCGGGCGATCGCCGCCAGCCAGGGCAGGGGGTCGTCGGGATTGGCGCAGCGGCCGCGGTGGCGCCACCCGCGCAGGAGCGCCTCCTGGGCCACCTCCTGGGCGTCGGCGTCGCAGCGCAGGTAGCGGCGGGCCTCGCGCAGGCAGCGGCGGCTGGCCGCCTCCCAGTCCCACTCGGGGACGCCGAGGGACGGCGTCGCGTCACCGGGCGGGGAGAGGCCGCAACGAAACGATCTGGCCCCAGGGCGGGTCTCCGTGTCCCATGAACGCCCTGGATGCCTATGCGGCGATCGCACCGCACTACGACGCGTACACCGACTTCCCGGCGTATCGGCGCTGGGTGCTGGGACTGGAGCGGCTGGCTCGCGACCACGGCCTGCGTGGCCGCAGGCTGCTCGACGCCGGCTGCGGCACGGGGAAGAGCTTCGCGCCCTTGCTGAACGCCGGCTATGTCGTGACCGGCTGCGACGCCTCGCAGCCGATGCTCGACGTCGCCGCGACGCGGGCTCCGGCGGACGCGACGCTGCTGCGCGCCGACCTCGCCGAGCTGCCCCAGATCGGCCGCTTCGATCTCGTCACCTGCCTCAACGACGTGTGCAACTGCCTGCTCGACGCGAGCGCGCTGCGGGCGGCGATCGCCGGGCTGGCGGCCAATCTGGCGGCCGGCGGCGTGCTCGTCTTCGATGCGAACACGACGTTGACCTATCGCCGGGCGTTCGCCACCACGCACTGCCGCGAGGCCGACGAGCGGCTCTTCGTGTGGTGCGGGGAGGCCGACCCCCAGTTCGCCGAGGGCGACCTGGCGACGGCGCGCCACGACGTGTTCACCCGCGACGGCGATGTCTGGCGGCGGACCACCACGCGCCACGTCCAGCGCCACCATCCGCACGCGCTGGTGCGCGACGCGATCGCCGACGCGGGGCTGGACCTGGTCGCGTGGCTGGGCGACGCCGACGGCGTCCGCGACGGCGCTGCGCCGGATCCGGCCCGCCACGAGAAGGCGATCTACGTGGCGCGGCGGCCGCAGGAGGGGTGAGGGCGCGACGGCCGCGAAGGGGCGACGGCGCTCAGGCGTCGGCCGGCTCCGCGAACGGCGCGCGCTCGCGGAAGACGCGGCGCCAGGCTTCGCTCTCGGCGCGCAGACGCCGGCGCTGCTCGGCCTCGGGCTCGGCCGCGCGCGCCTCGGCGACCGCGCCGAGATGGCGCTCGCACAGCGCCATCCGGCTCGGCGCGCCCTGTGGCGCGTCGACCGAGATCGTCCGTGCGGCGGGGCGTGAGCACCAGCGGCAGGTCGTCGCCATGCCGTTGCCTTCGGCAAGTGCGTGACGAACCTTGAGCGTTGCAGGATCGCGTTCAGCGCAGCCGACGCCCCAGCACCCGCAGCCAGTCGCCCTCCGTCGAGAGCACGACGTGCTGGGCGCGGGCCCGCCGCAGCTCGTCGGCGACCTGGGCCCGATCCTCGCGGGCCGCCTGCGCGAAGCGCTCGCGCAGGCGCGGGCTGGTCGTGTCGATCTCCATCCGCTCGCCGGTCTCGGGGTCGATCAGCGCCAGCGGGCCGACCGACGGCAGCGTCTCCTCGCGCGGGTCGCGGATCTCGACGGCGAGCACCGCATGGCGGTGGCCCAGCCCCGCGAGCGCCGGCCGCCAATCGCGCGGGCCGCGCAGGTCGGAGACGACCACGACGAGGCCGGGGTTCGTCGTCAGCTTGCGCAGCCGCGCCAGCGAGCGGGCCAGCGGCGAAGGATGGCCGTCCGGGTCGCTCGCCGCGGCGCCGTCGATCGAGACGCCCTCGTCGAGCACGCGCCGCACGCCGGCCAGCGCGCCGCGCCCGCCGCGCGGCGGCAGCAGCCGCTCGGTGCGGGCGCCGAAGGTGGCCAGCGCGATCCGCCCGCCGTGGCGCAGGGCGAGGCGGGAGACGACCAGCGTGACGCCCTCGGCGACGTCGGACTTCAGCCGCTGCGCGGTGCCGAAGGCCATCGACGGCGAGATGTCGAGCACGACCCACGTCGTCAGCGCCCGCTCGGGCACGTACTCGCGGATGTGGGGGATGCCCGTGCGGGCTTGGGCAGCGGGGTCCAGCGCGCGCACGTCGTCGCCCGGCACGTACGGGCGCAGCTGCGTCAGCTCGGTCCCGGTGCCGACCCCCGGGCCGGGGCGGTCCCCCGGCAGCACGCCCGCCGCACGGCGGGCGATCTTCAGCTCCAGCGAGTCGACCAGCGCGGCCGGCAGCGGGCCCGGGCCCTGGCGGCCCGGTGGGACGCGCAAGTGCTCGGCGCCCCCGACGACGGCCACGTCAGGCCGCCTCGGCCGTCCGCCGGCGCTCGCTCTGGGGCAGCGGGATCGCGTCGATCACGCGGCTCAGGATGTCCTCGGCGGTCACGCCCTCGGCCAGCGCGTCGTAGCTCAGCACGAGCCGGTGGCGCAGCACGTCGGGCGCCAGGTCGCGCACGTCGGAGGCCACGACGTGGCGGCGGCCGCGCAGGACGGCGAGCGCGCGGGCGGCGTGGACCAGCCCGATCGGTCCGCGCGGGCTGGCGCCGTACTCGACGAACGGGACGATCTCGTCCAGGCCGTGCTCGGCGGGCCGGCGCGTGGCGTCGGCCAGCGCGACCGCGTAGCCGACGACGTCGCGGTCGACGAAGACCTCCGACACGGTCTGGCGATGGACGTCCAGGTCGGCGAGGTCGAGCCGCTGCTGGATCGCGACGTCGCCGCGCAGCGAGCGGCCGACGACGGAGGCCTCCTCACCCGGCGTCGGGTACCCGACGAGCAGCTTGAACAGGAAGCGGTCGACCTGCGCCTCGGGCAGCGGGTAGGTGCCCTCGGACTCGATCGGGTTCTGCGTCGCGAGCACGAGGAACGGCTTGGGGACCTCGTAGGTCGTCCCGCCGATCGTCACCTGCTGCTCCTGCATGACCTCCAGCAGCGCCGACTGGACCTTGGCCGGCGCGCGGTTGATCTCGTCGGCGAGGACGAGGTTCGCGAACACCGGACCCTTGCGCGGCGAGAAGGTCCCGTCGCGCGGGTTGTAGATCAGCGTGCCCACCAGGTCCGCCGGAAGCAGGTCGGGCGTGAACTGGATGCGGCTGAACTTCGCCTCGATCGTCCGCGCCAGCGTGCTCACCGTCAGCGTCTTGGCCAGGCCGGGGACGCCCTCGAGCAGCACGTGCCCGCCGGCGAGCAAGGCGACGAGCAGGCGCTCGAGCATCGCGTCCTGGCCGACGATCACGCGCTTGACCTCGAAGAGCACCTCTTCGAGGGCATCGCGCGGCGTCGGCTCGGGACGCGCGACGCGGATGGGTTCGTCGTCGAAGCTCATGATCGGCGAAGGTGCCAGGTGGGGCGTCAGGTTCGGATAAGCCGGACGGCCCAGGGACGTTTACTACCGGCTTACGGCGATGTCCAACCATGCCTGCATGCGCGTGCTGGTGGCCGAGGACGAAGCGCGGGTGGCCGATGCGGTCGTCCGCGGCCTGCGGCGCGAGGGGCTCGCCGTCGACCTGGCGCCCGACGGCGCCAGCGCGCTGTTCAAGGCGCGCGTCCACGACTACGACGTCGTCGTCCTCGACCGCGACCTGCCCGAGCTGCACGGCGACGAGGTCTGTCGGGCGCTGGCCGCCGAGCAGCCCGACACGAAGGTGCTGATGCTGACCGCCTCCGGCACGCTCGACGACCTCGTCGACGGTCTCGCGCTGGGCGCGGACGACTACCTGGCCAAGCCGTTCGCGTTCGCCGAGCTGGTCGCGCGGGTGCACGCGCTGGCGCGGCGCAACGGCCAGGCGCGGCCGCCGCTGCTGCGGGCCGGCGACGTCGAGCTCGACCCGGCGCGCCGCACCGTGACCCGCGCCGGCGAGGCGGTCGACCTCACGCCGAAGGAGTTCGGCGTGCTCGAGGTCCTCCTCGCCGCCGACGGCGCGACCGTCTCGGTCGAGGACCTCCTCGAGCGCGTGTGGGACGAGCACGCCGATCCGTTCACGAACACCGTCCGCATGACGGTGATGACGCTGCGACGCAAGCTCGGCGACCCCGCGGTCGTCCACACCGTCGTCGGCGCCGGCTACCGGGTGTGAGGCCGTGCGCTCGCTGCGCCTCTCCGTGCGCACGCGGCTGACCGCGCTCTACGCCTCGCTCTTCCTCGGCTGCGGCGCGATCCTGCTGGGGCTCTCGCTGTGGCTGGTGTCGCGCCACCTGCACCGCACGCTGCCCGACGCGCTCGCCGACGCCGCGCTCGGCGATCTGCGCAGCCAGTACCTCTTGGCGCTCGTCGGCACCACGCTCGTCTCGATCGCGCTGGGCTGGGTCGTGGCCGGCCGCGTCCTGCGTCCGCTGGCCGACATCACGGCGACCGCGCGCCGCGTCTCGCAGGAGCGCCTGGACGAGCGGATCGCGCTCGACGGGCCGCACGACGAGCTGCGCGAGCTGGCCGACACCTTCGACGGCATGCTCGATCGCCTCGCCGGCGCATTCGCCAGCCAGCGCCGCTTCGTAGCCAACGCCTCGCACGAGCTGCGCACGCCGCTGACGGTGCTGCGCGCGGAGGTGGACGTGGCGCTCGCCGACCCGCAGGCCAGCGTGCAGGAGCTGCGGGCGATGGGCGAGACGGTGCGCCAGGCGACGATCGAGTGCGAGCAGCTGCTCGGCTCGCTGCTGACCCTCGCGCGCAGCGAGGCCGGGCTGGAGCGCCGCGCGCCGGTCGACCTGAACGCGGCGGCGGAGCGTGCGATCGTCGCGTCCACCGGCGAGGCCGCCGAGCGCGGGATCGAGGTGGGCCTGGAGGCGCCGGGCGAGCCGGTCGTCGTCGACGGCGACCCGCGCCTGCTCGAGCGCCTCGTCGCCAACCTCGTCGAGAACGCCGTCCGCCACGGCGACCACGGCGGATGGGCGACGGTCACGGTGCGCCGCGCCGGCGCCGTCGCGGAGGTGCTGGTGGCCAACAGCGGCGCGCCGATCCCCCAGGAGACGGTGATGACGCTCGTGGAGCCGTTCCAGCGCGGCTGCCTGCGCCGCGGGGAGGGGCCGCCCGGCGCCGGGCTCGGGCTCTCGATCGTGCGGTCGGTGGCGGCGGCGCACGACGGCACGGTCCGCCTCGACGCGCGGCCCGGCGGCGGCCTGGAGGTCGCGGTGCGCCTGCCCGGCGCGCGGCCGGCTACGTCTGCCAGCCCGGCGCGTGGCGCGGCCGCGGGCAGTCGTGCACCGGTTGGCCCTCGAAGTTGAGGCGCAGCTCGTGGCGCGGCGCGGCGTCGTCCGGCGCCGGGGTGGCGGCGCGGAGGTTCGCGTCGATCGAGGTGATGCCGGCGATCGACAGCGCCGTCAGCGCGACGCCGGCGCCCGCGACGGCCGCGACCGCGACGCGGCGGACGGCGGCGGGAGTGCGCAGGCCGGACATGACCACTCGCATGCAACCCCAACGTCCTCAACCGCCGCTAAGCGGCCGATGAGTTTTCGCGTCGCCGGTCGTCATCTCTCCCATGCGGATACCTCGCGACGAGATGCTTCAGGTCAACGGGGTCGAGCTCTGCGTCGAGACCTTCGGTGACCCGGACGACCCGGCGCTGCTCCTCGTCATGGGGTCGGGCGCCTCGATGGACTGGTGGGAGGAGGACTGGTGCGCGCGGCTCGCGGCCGGCGGGCGGTTCGTCATCCGCTACGACCATCGCGACACCGGTCGCTCGGTCAGCTACCCGCCGGGTGCGCCGCCGTACACGCTGCGCGACCTCGTGTGCGACGCCGTGGCGGTGCTCGACGTGCTCGGCGTCGAGCGGGCCCACGTCGTGGGGATGTCGATGGGCGGGGCGATCGCCCAGCTCGCCGCGCTGGACCACGGCGACCGGGTCGCCTCGCTGACGCTGATCGGCTCCAGCCCCGCCGGCCCGGGCGCGCCCGACCTGCCGTCGATGCCGCCCGACGCGGTGGAGCGGTTCGCGAGCATCGAAGCGCCCGACTGGGGCGACCGGGCCGCGGTCGTCGACCACGTCGTCGCGGTGGCGCGGGCCTCCGCCAGTCCGTCCGGGACGTTCGACGAGGCGGCCTTCCGTGCCCTCGCGGGGCGCGTCTTCGACTGCACGACGAGCATGGAGGCGTCGATGACCAACCACGCCGTCATGGAGAGCGGGGACGGCTGGCGCGAGCGCCTGCCGACGCTGGACGTGCCGACGCTCGTCCTCCACGGGGTCGACGACCCGGTGCTTCCCTACGGCCACGGGCTGGCGCTCGCCCGCGAGATCCCTGGCGCCCGCCTGCTGGCGCTGGAGCGGACCGGGCACGAGCTGCCGCGGGCGGCGTGGGACGTCGCGATCCCGGCGATCCTCGCCCACACCGAGGCGGCATCGGCCGTGCGCGCCTGAGCCGCGACCGCGCCGGTCAGCGATCCGTGCGAGCGCCGGCCAGGTCGCGCTCCAGCCAGGTCCACAGCCGGCGGGCGGGCGTCGGCAGCGTGTCGCGGCGGCGGACGGCGCGCAGCGTGCGGGTGAGGTCGGCGCCGGAGACGGGGAGCGCGCGCAGCGTGCCCGCCTCGGTCTCGGCTTCGCAGGCTCGCCGCGAGATGAGCGTGAAGCCGCCGTCGAGCACGGCGCGCTTGAGCGACTGGCTGCTCGCCGCCTCCAGCGACGGCGTCAGCTCGATGCCCTGCGTGGCCAGCGCCGAGAGCGCCACGGCGCGGGTGCCCGAGCCGGCCTCGCGCGTGAGGAACGGCTCGCCGGGCAGCGCGGCAGCCGGCACGGAGCGGCGTCGCGCCCAGCGGTGGTCGGCCGCGACGACGACGACGATCTCGTCGCGCAGGAGGTCGATCGACGCGAGTCCTTCGAGCCGGTCGCGGCCCTCGACGAAGCCGATCTCGGCCGCTCCGTCGCGCACGGCGGCGAGGACGGCCACGGAGTTCTCGACCTCCACCTGCGCGCGGACGTCGCCGGCCGTCGCCCGGAAGGCCGCCAGCCAGCCGGGCAGCAGGTACTCGCCGATCGTGTGGCTGGCGGCCAGGCGCAGCATCGGCGCGCGGTCGCGCTCGCCCGCCGCGACCGCCTCGGCCCGGGCGAGCGCCGCGAGCGCGGCGCGGGCCTCGGGGTAGAGCAGCCGTCCGGCAGCGGTCGGGCGCACGCCGAAGCGGCCGCGCTCCAGCAGCGTCAGACCGAGCCGGGCCTCGAGCGCGCGGATCCGCTTCGTGGCCGCCGACTGCGTGAGGTCGAGCGCCTCCGCCGCGCCCTGGACCGAGCCGGTCTCGACGGCGGCGACGAACGCGGCGAGGTCGCGCCCGGAGAGCGGCTCGGCGAAGCGGTGCTGGAAGGATTCCATTCAGGAATACGCTAGGGCGCAGCGCGACTGGTTCGCGGCGGCGGTCGGCGGGAGCATCGTGGTCGTGTCACGTGTCCGCTCCATCCCTGGTCCGGCTGGCGGGACGCGAGACGCCGGAGGCCGGGCGGCGCGCGCGCTGCCCGGCCTCCTTGCCGTCGCGGCCGTCGTCGGCGCCGCGTTCGCGGCCGCCGCGGCGGTGCCGGCGCTCAGCCCGCTCATCGCTGCGATGGTCCTGGGCGCGGGTGTCGCATCGCTCGTGCGGCGCGTGCCGGCGACCGCGCCGGGGACGGCGCTCGCGGGCCGCACGCTGCTGCGGGCCGGGATCGTCCTGCTCGGCCTCCACGTGTCGCTCGGGGACCTCGCCGGCCTCGGCGCCGGCGGCCTGGCGATCGCGGCGGGCACGCTCGTGGCGACCTTCGCGGCGACGCTCGCGCTGGCCGCCCGGCTCGGCGTCCGTCGCGACCTCGCGCTGCTCATCGGCGCCGGGAGCGCGATCTGTGGCGCATCGGCGATCGCGGCGCTGCAGCCGGTCACCCGCGCGCGCGAGGAGGACGTCGGCTACGCGGTCGCCACCGTGACGCTGTTCGGGACGCTGGCGATGGTCGCCGTCCCGGTCGCGGGCCCGGCGCTCGGGCTCGACCCGGCCGCGACCGGCCTGTGGGCGGGCGCCTCGATCCACGAGGTCGCGCAGGTCGCCGGGGCCGGCGCGGCGATCTCGGCCAGCGCCCTGAAGCTCGCGACGCTCGTGAAGCTCGCCCGGGTCGCGCTGCTCGCGCCGGTGGCCGCGTTGGCGGCCGGGACGACCGGAGATGATCGCGCGGCCGACCGGATCGCCCCCATCGCTCGCCACGGCGCGCGCGTCCCGGGGTTCCTCGTCGCGTTCCTCGGCTGCGTGCTGCTGCGCTCGGTCGCGCCGCTGCCGGCCGCGCTGCTCGACGTCGCCTCGCTCGCGGCTACCGTGCTGCTCGCCGCCGGCCTCGCCGCGCTCGGCCTGCAGGTCCGTCCGGCGGCGCTGCGGGCGGCCGGGCCGCGGCCGCTCCTGCTCGGGCTGGCCGCCTCGCTGACCGCGTCGGCGGTGGCGCTGGCGCTCGTGCTGGCGCTGGGCTGACGATCCTCAAGCTCGGGCGGGGCACGGCCGATCGCTGGGCCATGACACGAAACCTCCGACCGGCACGGCGCGGTCTGCTGACCTTCCTGTGCCTGGCGCTCGCCGGCCCGCTGGCCCTCGCGCCGGCCGCCGCCGCCAAGCAGCTTGCGCCCGCGCCCGCGCCGGCCGCCACCGCCGCCAAGAACCACACCGGGGCCAAGGCCAAGCCGAAGCGCAAGGCGCGCGCCAAGGTCTCGCTGCTCTTCGCGCTGCACGCGCAGTCCGGCTCGCTGACGCCGCAGGGCGACGGGCGCTACGAGCTGCGCCTGGACGCCGCCGACCAGCAGGTCACGATCTTCTCCGACCGTCCGTATCGCTTCGCGACCGCCGCTCCGACCGCCGCGCTCGTCGCGGACTGGCCCACGCTCTTCGGCGACGATCCGCCCAACGCCGCGCTCGACCTGGCCCAGCCCGACGGCGCCGGCAACGACCTCGTCGTGCTCACGCTCGACCGGCCGCGGCTCGACGGTGGCACGCTGATCTTCTCCGCGCGGCTCGTCAAGCCGAGCGGCAAGCAGCGCGACCAGGCCGAGCGCGTGGTCGAGCACGTCCCGGCGACGTTCGGCAGCGCGGCGGTGTTCATCGACGACTTCTCGGCGTTCGTCAACTCGCTGGTCACGACGACGGCGCAGGTCGCCAAGACCGTCGCGCCGATCGTCGCGTCGCTCCTGTAGGGCCGCCCTAGCCTCTGGCGCCGTGCCGCTGTCCGTCCAGCTCGGTGTCGTCCTGGCGCTCGTCACCGCCTGCATGTCGGTGCTCGGCTTCCTGCTCAAGCACCGCGGCGCGGTGGCGGCGCCCGACGTCGAGTGGCGCCACCCGCTGCGCTCGACGATCGACCTCTTCCGCTCGCCGACCTACCTGCTGGGCTGCGTGGTGGCGACGACGTCGTGGGGGTTCCACGTCGCGGCGCTCGCGCTCGCGCCGATCTCGCTCGTGCAGTCGGTGATCGCCGGCGGGCTGGTGCTGCTCACGGTCTTCGCCGACCGCCTCTTCGGCCACCGGGTCACGCGCCGCGAGTGGATCGGCGTCGGGCTCACGGCGGCCGGCCTGGCCTTCCTGGCCGCGACGCTCGAGGGGACCGCCGACGGCGCGCACGCCGACTACGCCACCGGCACGCTCGCCGCGTACGTCGGCCTCGCCGCCGTGGCCGGGATCGCGCTCGTCTCGCTCGCCCGCCTGCGGCCGCGCGACGGCATCCTCCTGGGCGTCTCGGCCGGCCTGCTGTGGGGCGGCTCCGACGTCGCGATCAAGGCGCTGAGCGACCACACCGACCTCGGCCTGGGGGTCGTCCTCCACCCGCTCGCCGCGGTCATCCTCGTCCTCTCGCTCGTCGGCCTGCTCGTCTCCGCGCGCTCGCTGCAGCTCGGTCCGGTGGTCGGGGTCATCACCGTGACGAGCGCGACCGCCAACATCTTCACGATCGCCGCCGGCCCGATCGTCTTCCAGGAGCCGATGCCCGCCGAGCCGCTCGCCGTCGTCGTCCGGCTGCTCGCCTTCGCGCTGGTGATCGGCGCCGCTGCGCTGACCCCGCCGCCGCTGCCGCCCGCAGCGGTGGCCGAGCCCGAGCCGGCTTAGATCGTCGTCACCTCCAGCGCCGACCCGGCGAGCACCCGCTGCCTGCCCGCGCCGCCGGGGCGCGGCCAGCGCGGGAACGAGCTGCCGGCGACGAGGAGGACGAGCGGCTGGTCCGCGGGGACGTCGACGCAGACGTCGCCCAGCTCGACGGTCACCTCGGTCGCGCCGGCGGGCGCGCGGGCGACGCCCTCGCAGAGGTTGTGCAGGGCGCCGTCGGGCTGGCGCAGGCAGAGCGTCGCAGTCCACAGCGCCTCGATGCCGACCTCGGCCTCCACCGCGAGCTGCGCCCGGACCGGTCCGGCCAGGGTGACCGCGCGCTCGGGGGCGGCGTCCAGCGCCACGTGCACGTCGTCGCGGCCGGCGAGCGGGCGCTGGTCGCGCACGCCGTAGCCCAAGAGCGGCACCTGCACGAGCAGCCCGCGACCGCCGAGGCTGGGCACCGGGTCGTCCGGGCGGACCGCGAAGGCGCCGGCGCGCAGCGCGAAGGACCGCGTCCGCGCATCCGGTGGCGGCCAGGCCGGCAGCTCGAGCCAGCGGCGCCCGCCGAGCACGTAGGCCCGGACCCGCGGACCGTCGGGCTCGCGCCCGGCCAGCGCCGCGTCGTAGAAGTCCAGCGCGGCGTCGAACGCCGTCGGGTCGCCGGCGCCGGCGACCCCGAGGTGCGCCTCGCCGACGAGATGGGAGAGCCAGGGGTCGTGGCCCCACGGTCCGAGCAGCAGCCGGTCGGATGGATGGCGCGAGCGCGCGAAGCCGCGCAGCGTCGCCGCCAGGAAGACGTCGTACCAGCCGCCGACGGCCAGCACCGGCACGTCCATCTCGTCGCGGCGCGCCGCCACCGAGCGGGACCGCCAGTAGGCGGAGCCGGCCGGCTCGGAGAGCCAGTCGACCGTCCACGGTGCGATCGCCGCCAGCCCGGCGGGGTCGTCGTAGGCGCGCTGAGGGTCGTCGAGCCAGCGCTCGTCCTCCGCGGCGAGCCCGGCCGCGCTCCACGTCCCCAGGAACCCGTGCTCCACCACCCCGGAGGTGAACGACCACCCCTCGCCGTACTCGTCGGAGGAGAGCATGGGGGCGATCGCCCGCAGCGCCGGCGGCCGCGCCGACGCGGCCAGCCACTGGGTCGCGCCGACGTAGCTCGCGCCGGCCATGACGACGCGCCCGTCGCACCACGGCTGGGCGGCCGCCCAGGCGACGCTGTCGCAGCCGTCGTCGGCTTCGTGCACGAACGGCTCGAACGCGCCGTCCGACGTGCCGCACCCGCGGACGTCCTGCAGCACGACGGCATAGCCGCGCCGCGTCGCCCGCCGTGGATCGACGATCGCCGACGGCGCCTCGGTCTCCTTGCGGTACGGCGTGCGCACGAGGATCGCCGGATTGGCGCGCCCGTCGTCGGGGCGCCAGACCTCGGCGCGCAGCACGACGCCGTCGCGCAGCGCGACGGGCAGCTCGCGGTCGATGCGGATCGAGTCGGTCATGTCGCTCCATCATCGGGGAGCGGGTGGACGTAGGGTGCGGGGGCGATGAAGGACTCGGACTTCCTCTTCCAGGCGCTCGGCGACGGGCGCGTGCGGGCGACCGACCTGACCCGCGGCCCCTGGGATCCCGATGCCCAGCACGGCGGCGCCGCCGCCGCGCTGCTCGGCGGCGCGATCGAGCGCCTGGAGCCGGGCGCGCAGATGCGCATCGCGCGGCTGACCTTCGAGCTCCTGCGCCCCGTCCCGCTGGAGGAGCTGCGCGTCGAGACCGAGCTCGTGCGGCCCGGCAAGCGCGTGCAGCTCGTCGCGGCCCGGCTGTGGGCGGGCGACACGCTCGTGACCCAGGCGCTCGCGCTGCGGCTGCGCCGTGCGGAGGGCGTGGCGCCGGTCGTCGCCTCCGACGCGGTTGCGCCGCCGCTGCCCGGCCCGGACGCCACCGCCCGCCTGCGCGCCGTCGAGGGCCGCTCGTTCCCCGACGACGGCGTCGAGCTGCGCTTCGCGCGCGGCCACTACCGCGAGCCGGGGCCGGCCATGGTCTGGATCCGCCTCAACGTGCCGGTGGTCGCGGGCGAGGTGCCGACCGCGCTGCAGCGGGTGCTCGCCGCCGCCGACTTCGGCAACGGCGCCTCGGCCGTGCTCGACTGGGACGGCTACGTCTTCATCAACCCCGACCTCAACGTCCACCTCGAGCGCGACGCGGTCGGCGAGTGGATCTGCCTCGACGCCGAGACGACGATCGGCGCGGACGGCACCGGCCAGGCCACCGCGACGATCTACGACGAGCGCGGCCGCATCGGCCGGGCGGTGCAGGGGTTGTACGTGGACCGGCGTTGACGCGGCGGGCGCCGTTCCGTCCGGCGCCGCTGGTCGGATTCGGCTCGACGTCGGCCACGTTGAAGGAGGCAGGCATGCCCAACGCTCGTCAGCAGCAGCCCACGATCGAGCAGGAGCGCGCGTCGTCGCTCATGGCCATGGGCTTCAACGCCACGCAGGCGTTCCTGCTGGCCGCCACGCGCACCGGCGGCGACCACGTCGAGACCGACGAGGTGCGGGCGCTGCTCGACGCGGGCTGCACGCACGAGACCGCGCTGCGCATCCTGCTGTAGCAGACTGCCGCGCATGTCTCAGTTCAGGGAGGGCGGCGTCGACCGCCGCGCGCTGCTGCGCTCCGCGGTCGCCGCCACCGGGGGTGCGTGGGCGTTCAGCCTCGCCGCCGGCGCGACGCCCGCGCTCGCGCAGGCCGAGGCACCGGCGGTGGACCGGATCGACCCGGTCAAGGGCCCGCAGCTCTTCGCGGACGCGTCGCTGAGCTTCCAGACGCTGGGGGCGCTCGGCGGCGTGGGCTACGGCGTCTCCGAGCTCGGCGAGGTGATGACCACGGTCGCCCGCGTGCAGGCGCGCGGCAGCAGCTACGCCGCCTTCGCCGAGGAGTTCCTGGCCATGGCCCGCCTCGTCGGCGGCCGCGCCGACGAGGCCCGCAAGGCCGGTCACCACGTCACGGCGCGGTCGTGCTCCCTGCGCGCCGCCAACTACCTCAACCAGGCGCTGTTCTTCGCGCTCGCGCTCCCCGGCAAGCAGGAGGCGCCGATCTACCGGCGCATGGCGGCCCGCTTCGACGCCGCGATGCGCCTGTCGCGCCCCGCCGCCGAGGCGGTGCGGATTCCCTATGGACGCAGCTGGCTGCCCGGATGGCTGCTGCGGCCCGCCGGCCCCAAGCGCCGGCGCCCGACGATCATCTTCAACAACGGCAGCGACGCGCAGAACGTCGACCTGTACGCCTGGGGCGCCGCGGCGGCCGTCGAGCGCGGCTACAACGCGCTGATCTTCGAGGGCCCGGGACAGGGGTCGATGCTGTTCCTGCGTCACGTCCCGTTCCGCCCCGACTGGGAGAAGGTGGTCACGCCGGTCGTCGACTTCCTGCGCGCCCGCGACGACGTGGACCGCAAGCGCATCGCGCTGTGGGGCTGGTCGTTCGGCGGCTACCTCGTCGAACGCGCCGCCGCCTTCGAGCACCGGCTCGCCGCGCTGGTGGCCGACCCGGGCGTGACGAGCTACCTCGCCTCCTGGCCGGCGGCGGTGATCGCCACCGCCTACGACGGCGACCGCGCGCAGGTCAACGCCGGCTGGAACGCCTTCCTGGCCCAGGCCGACCCCAGCCTGCGGGTCATGCTGCGCAAGCGCCTGGAGATCTTCGCCCACGCCGACAGCTGGTACGACGCGGTGCGCGAGATGCAGCGCTACACGCTCACGCCGGCGCTGCTGCGCCGGATCCAGGCGCCGACGCTGCTCACGTATCCCGAGCTGGAGCAGTTCTACCCGGGCCAGGCCCAGCAGGTCTACGATGCGCTGAAGGCGCCCAAGCGGCTGCACCGCTTCACCGCGCAGGACGGCAGCCAGTACCACTGCGAGCCGATGGCGCCCCAGCACCGCAACGAGGTCATCCTCGACTGGCTGGCGGCCCGCGACCGGCTCGGCGGCTGAGCGCTAGTCGGTCTCCCGGGCCGGCAGCCCGCCACGCTGGCGCAAGCGGCCCTGGACCACACCCTGCGAGAACCCCGTCGCCGCCCAGCTGAGCTGGGCGGCCTCGGTGCTGAGGAAGGCGATCGGGATCGAGAGCAGGAACCCGCCGACGATCCACAGGCGCGTGAGCAGCTCGGCGTGCAGCTCGCTCGGCGACAGCGTCTCGCCGAGCATCCCGCGGCGGGCGGCCGACCACCAGAGCAACGTGTAGGCGCCGGTGGCCAGCGCGATGTTCAGCCCGTACACGCCGACGCCCACGGGCTCGTCGTTGTAGCGGCCCAGGAGCTCGGTCGTGAACGGCATCAGCACGACGAACGCCAGCGACAGCAGGTTCAGCCACAGCGTCGTGCCGTCGAGTCGGCGGATGCGCGAGAAGAGCCGGTGGTGGTGCATCCACATCAGCCCGATCACCGCGAACGAGATGAAGTAGCTCAGCACCGACGGCCACAGGTCGCCGAGCGCGTGCCACAGCTGGCGGTTGAGATCGGGCCCCGACAGATCGGGGACGTCGATCGTCGTCACCAGCAGCGTCACCGCGAACGCGAACACGCCGTCGCTGAACGCCAGCGCACGCGCGAACTCGATCTCGCGCTCCTCGCGGTCGTACTGCGACGGCCCTGGCTTCACGCCTAGGATCGTCCCATGGATCTCGGCGTCATCGGGCCGACGCTCACGCTGCGCCTGCCGACCGCGCAGGACGCGCCGGCGCTCTTCGCGCTCGCCCGCGATCCCGAGGTCACGCGCTGGTTCTCGTGGGGCCCGTACCGCGGTGAGGACGAGGCGCGCGCCTACCTCGCGCGGCTCCCTGGGCAGCGCGCCCGCGGCGAGCAGCTCGACCTGCTCGTCGTCCACCACGAGGACGGGCCGATCGGCATCACGGGCCTGTCGGAGCTGTCCGCGCGGGACCGGCGAGCGATGGTCGGCACCTGGTTCGGCCGGCGCTGGTGGGGGAGCGGCGCCAACGCCGAGTCCAAGGCGCTCGTCGCCCGCCTCGCGTTCGCCGCGATCGGCCTCGAGCGGCTGGGCGCGTACACGAACGTCGACCACGCTCGCTCCCAGGCCGCGCTCGCCGCGCTCGGCTTCCGGCGCGAAGGCGTCCTGCGCCGCTGGCACCGCCACGAGGACCGCTTCCTCGACGTCGTGATGTGGTCGCTGCTGCGCGACGAGTGGGCCGCCTCGCCGTTGGCCGCGGTCGAGGCGCGGATCGAGGGCGAGCTGCCGCCCGCCTTCGCGCTGGCGACGCCTACGCCGTGAGGACGAGCGGCGCGCCGTCGCGCACGACGATCGTGTGTTCGCTGTGGGCGGCGACGCTGCCCCCGGCGGTCCGGAAAGTCCAGCCGTCGCGGTCCTCGTAGACCTCGGTGTCGCCGTCGGCGATGATCGGCTCGACGGCGAGCACGAGCCCCTCGGTGAGCGTCCCCGGCGCGCCCGGCACGTTGGGCACCGACGGGTCCTCGTGGATCGTGCGCCCGATGCCGTGACCCGCCAGCTCGTGCAGCACCGTGAAGCCGCGGCGCTCGACCTCGTCCTGGACGGCGGCGCCGATCGCGGTCATCGGCGCACCGGCCCGCGCGGCGCCGAGGGCCCGCTTCAGCGCCGCCTGCGAGGCGACGAGCAGCCGCCGGATGCGCGGCGCGACGCGGCCCACCGCCACGGTCACGGCGGCGTCGGCGTAGTAGCCGTCGCGCTCGGCGGTCACGTCGAGGGTCACGACGTCGCCCTCGCGCAGCGGCCGGCGGCTGGGGATGCCGTGGACGACGGCATCGCCGACGCTGATGCAGGTGTGGGCGGGGAAGCCGTAGACGAGCATCGGCGCCGAGCGCGCGCCGTGGCGGCGCAGCGTCCGCGCCGCGATCGCGTCGAGCTGCGCCGGGGTCACGCCGGGGCGCACGTGACGGCGCAGCTCGCGCAAGGTCGCGGCGACCGCCTCGCCCGCGCGGCGCATGCCCTCGAGGTCCTGGGCGCTCTCGATGCTCACGTGCGGCGCGCCTCCCACGAGAAGCCGCGGACGGCGAAGACGATCCCGAACGCGGCCCACACCGCCAGCACGGCCAGGTCGCCGGCGTGGTCGGCGAGCGAGGTGCCCTTGACGAGCGCGCCGCTGAGGCCGTCGATGAGGTGGGTGAGCGGCAGGATCTCGGCGATGTCCTTGACGAACCCGGGCGCGTCGTCGGCGTCGTAGAAGACCCCCGAGACGAAGATCACCGGCAGGAAGACCGCGTTGATGTACGCGGGCGCCGACTCCGCGTTGGGGATGACGTGCGAGAACGCGACGCCCAGCGCGGCGAAGCAGACGACGCCGACCACGAGGAAGACGACCAGCTCGGGGACGTCCTTGACGCCCTCCACGCCGAACAGCACGTTGCCGGCCACGAGCACGAAGATCAGCTGGATCGCGGTGTTGGCGACCGCGTTGGCGGCCAGCCCGCCGAGATAGGCGCCCGACGGCAGCGGCGTGCCGCGCATCCGCTTCAGCACGCCCTGCTCGCGCAGGGCGACCATGTTGTGGCCGAGCGCGACGAACGTGCCCGACATCACCGACATGCCGGCGATCCCGGGCACGAGCACGTTCAGCTGCGCCTGGTCGCCGCGGAAGATCACGCCGAAGAAGACGAGGAACAGCAGCGGCAGCCCGAGGTTGAAGAAGGCGGCGCTGGGGTTGCGCCAGAACAGGCGGCGCTCGAGGCGGTACTGGCGCCAGACCTGTGCGGCGATCTCAGACATCGGCGACCTCGCGCTCGGGCACGTCGGCGGTCAGCTCGAGGTAGACCTCCTCGAGCGTCGGGCGGCTGACCTCGAGGTCGTCGAGCCGCTCGCCGCGCGCGACCGCCTCGGCCGTCAGCTCGTGCAGCAGGCGCGTGGGGTCGTCGGTGACGTGCTCGACCTGCTCGCCCAGCGCGTTGCGGTAGCTGACGCGCACGCGCGTGGCGGCGCCGACGCCGAGCTCGCGCGGCGGCCCCTCGGCGAGGATCGTGCCGCTCTTGACGATCGCGACGCGATCGGCGAGCTCCTGGGCCTCGTCGAGGTAGTGCGTCGTCAGCAGGATCGTCTTGCCCAGCGAACGCAGGGAGCGGACCGTCTCCCAGGCGGCCCGGCGCGCGGCGGGATCGAAGCCGGTGGTCGGCTCGTCGAGGAAGATCAGCTCCGGGTCGCCGATGAGGGCGAGCCCGAGGTCGAGACGGCGCAGCTGGCCGCCCGACAGCGTGCGGGCCAGGGCGTCCTCCTTGCCGGTGAGGCCGATCAGCTCCAGCACCTCGTCGGGATCGCGCGGCGCCGCGTAGAAGCCGGCGAAGTGGACGAGCGCCTCGCGCACGCGGATGTTGCGGTAGATGCCGGTCTGCTGCAGCACGATGCCGACCCGCTGGCGCAGCGCGCGCGGTCGCTTGCCCGGATCGAAGCCGAGCACCCGCACGGTGCCGCTGGTCCGCGCCCGGTAGCCCTCGAGGATCTCGACCGTCGTGGTCTTGCCGGCGCCGTTGGGGCCGAGCAGGCCGTAGACCTCGCCGCGGGCCACCGAGAACGAGATCCCGCGCACCGCCTCCGCCGGCCCATAGGCCTTGCGCAGGTCGAGGACCTCGATCGCCAGCTCGCGTGTCACCCATCCATCATGGCAACATCGCTGCCGCAGCCATGGTCTGCGCGTGCATCGACATCGGCACGAACACGACGCGGCTGCTCGTCGCCGAGCCGGCGGCGGGCGGCCTGCGCGAGCTGCTCGCGCAGCGGGTCTTCACGCGCGTGCGGCGCGCCCAGGCGGCCGACGGGACGATCGGCGCGGCCAAGCTCGCCGAGCTCGTCGACGTCGTCGCCGCGCAGGCGCGCGCGGCGCGCGCGCTGGGCTGCGCGACGATCCATGCGGTCGCCACCGCGGCGATCCGCGATGCCCCCAACCGCGACGAGCTCGTGGCCGCGGTGCAGCGCGCGAGCGGGGTCGAGCTGGTCGTGCTCGATGCCGACGAGGAGGCGCGGCTGGCCTTCTACGGCGCGACGCGCACGCTCGCCGATCCGCCGCGGGGGACCGTCGGCGTCGTCGACCTCGGCGGGGGCTCGACCGAGCTGGCGGTCGGGACGCTCGAGGGCGGGGTGCGCTGGGCGGCCTCGGTCCCGGTCGGCTCCGGGACGCTGGTCGACACCCATGTGCGCGGCGACCCGCCCGGCGCCGCCGAGCTCGCCGCGCTGCACGAGCATGCCGCCGGCGCCTTCGCCGACCTGGCCCCGCCGCGCCCGGACCTCGCGCTCGCCGTAGGCGGCAGCGCCACCTCGCTGCGCCGGCTGTGCGGCGCGCGGCTGGATCCAGCGGCGCTGCGCGCCGCGCTGGCGACCGCCACCGAGGGGCCGTGCGCCCAGGTCGCCGCCGACCACGACCTCGATCCCGAGCGCGTGCGGCTGCTGCCGGGTGCGCTGGCGGTGCTGGAGCAGGCGGCGGCCGCGTTCGGCGCGCCGCTGGAGGTGGCGCGCGGGGGCTTGCGCGAGGGGATCATCTTGGAGGCGATCGACGGGAGGGCGGATGGCCAAGGCACGTGACGTCGAGGGGCTGCAGGCCGGCGACCGGTTCTCGGTCGCCGCGGGGAAGGTCGTCGTCGTGCGGGCGGCGGAGCTGTTCGAGCAGGCCGATGGCGTGCTCGACACCGACGACATCGAGCGCGTGCACGACATGCGCGTCGCGAGCCGGCGGCTGCGCGCGGTGCTGGAGATCTTCGCCCCGGCCTTCCCGTCCGGCGAGCTGGATCCGGTGCTCGAGGAGGTCAAGCGCCTGGCCGACGCGCTCGGCGCCCGCCGCGATCCCGACGTGCAGATCGACCACTTCCTCCGGCTGCGCGAAGGCCTCGCCCCGGAGGACCACGAGGGAGTGGACCTGATCCTCGAGCGGCTGCGGGCCGAGCAGGAGGCCGCCAACGCGACCCTGGCCGCCGCGCTGGAGGAGATCGCGCGCAACGGCCTCGCGCAGCGGCTGCGGGCGCTTGCGCAAGCCGATGGCGACGTGCTGGCTCAGGCTGAGGTCGAGCGTCAGCCTTCGACGGCGGTCGCGGGAGATCCGTCGTGAAGGCCCGACCGGTCAAGGGCGTCAAGCCGTCGCGGCGGCTCGACGACGCCGTCCAGCGGATCGTCGAGGTCCGCCTCGACGAGCTGTGCTCGTTCATGCCCCGCGCCGCCGATCCGGACGAGGTCACCGCGCTGCACGACCTGCGGATCGCGGCCAAGCGCCTGCGCTACATCCTCGAGCTCACGGCGTTCTGCTTCGGCCCCTACGCGGGCAAGGCGGCCAAGCGCGCCAAGGAGCTGCAGGACCTGCTCGGCGAGATCCACGACTGCGACGTCACGCTCCCGCGCGTGATCGCCCTCCAGGACGAGGCGCGCGAGGTCGACGCTGCCGCGCTCGTCGCCCTGGCCGGCGACGCCGACGACCTCGATCCGGCGCTGTCGCCGCGCGCTCCGAACGCGTCCGCCTACCGCGGCCTGGAGACGGTCGCCACGCACCTGCGCGCGCGCCGGGACCTCCTGCACGGCCGCTTCCTGGAGCTGTGGCGCAAGCTCGAGCGGGAGGGCTTCCGCGCCCGGCTGGAGTACGCGCTGCAGGAGCGCCCGGAGCCGCCCGCAGAAATCACGAATCGTTCACAAGTGCGGCGGTAGCATCGCGAAACGCAGGGATGACCGCACCGGACCCCTCCACCGCGCAGGACCCGATCTCCGCCGTGTCCACGGCGGAGCTGGACGTGGGGGCGCTGACGCCGGTCGTCGCCGAGGAGCGCGCCGACGCGGAGCTGTTCTTCAACCGCGAGCTGTCGTGGGTCGAGTTCGACGAGCGCGTGCTCGAGCTGGCCGAAGACCCCGACGTGCCGCTCATGGAGCGTCTGAAGTTCGCGGCGATCTACGCGTCCAACCTCGACGAGTTCTTCATGATCCGCGTCGCCGGCCTGCACGACCAGGTCGACGCAGGGATCACCAAGCGCCTCTACGACGGCCGCACCTCCAGCGAGACGATCGACGCGATCCGCGCCCGGGTCGGCGAGCTGGAGGATCGCCACAGCGCGTGCGTCATGCGCGAGCTGCTGCCGGCGCTGGCCGAGCACGGCGTGCGGATCGCCGACTACGACGAGGTCGCGCCGGGCCAGCGCGAGGCGCTCGGCGAGCGCTACCGGCGCCAGATCTTCCCGGTGCTCACGCCGCTGGCCGTCGGCCTGGGGCGCCCGTTCCCGTACATCTCCAACCTGTCGCTGAGCCTCGCGGTCCTCGTCCGCGACCCGGTCACCGGCCACCAGACGTTCGCCCGCGTGAAGGTCCCCAAGGAGATGCTCCCGCGCTTCGTCGAGCTCGAGGACTGCCCGGGCGACGAGCGCGTCTTCGTGCCGCTCGAGCAGGTCATCGCCGCCAACCTCGACCAGCTCTTCCCGGGCATGGAGATCGTCGACCGCGCGGTCTTCCGGGTCACCCGCGACGCCGACTTCGAGGTCTCCGACGAGGCCGACGACCTGCTGCGCGCCGTCGAGGCGGAGCTGCGCCGCCGGCGCTTCGGCGAGGTCGTGCGCGTCGAGGTCGAGGCGGGCATGGACCGCGAGCTGCGCCACTACCTGACCGACGCGCTGGAGGTCGAGGAGCGCCAGGTCTACGACGTCGAGGGCCTGATCGACTGCGAGGACCTGTGGCAGCTGGTCGGCCTCGACGGCTTCGACGAGCTGCGCGACCCGCCGTGGACGCCGGTCACGCAGCCGCGGCTGCAGGACGAGGACGGCGAGCCGGCCGACCTGTTCGCGGTCATCCGCGCCGGCGACGTGCTCGTCCACCACCCCTACGACTCGTTCGCCAGCTCGGTCGAGCGCTTCGTCGAGCAGGCGGCCGCCGATCCGGACGTGCTCGCGATCAAGATGACCGTGTACCGCACGAGCGACGACACGCCGCTCGTGCCGGCGCTCATCCGGGCGACCGAGCGCGGCAAGCAGGCGGTCTGCCTCGTCGAGCTGAAGGCGCGCTTCGACGAGCGGGCCAACATCGGCTGGGCGCGGGCGCTGGAGCAGGCCGGCGTGCACGTGGTCTACGGCCATCCGGCGCTGAAGACCCATGCCAAGGCGGTGCTCGTCGTGCGCCGGGAGGGCGACGGCGTGCGCCATTACGTGCACGTCGGCACGGGCAACTACCACCCCAAGACGGCGCGGCTGTACACCGACTTCGGGCTCTTCACCGCCGACGAGCGCATCGGCGCCGACGTCGCCGACCTCTTCAACTTCCTCACCGGGTACGCGCGACCGCGCCGCTACCGCGAGGTGCTCGTCGCGCCGGCGCACCTGCGCGACGGGATCCTCGAGGAGATCGAGCGGACGATCAGCGCCGCGGAGGCCGGGCAGGTGACGCGCATCCGCATGAAGATGAACTCGCTCGTCGACCGGCGCTGCATCCGCGCGCTGTATCGCGCCTCGCAGGCCGGCGTGCCCGTCGAGCTCAACATCCGCGGGATCTGCTGCCTGCGTCCGGGGGTGCCGGGCCTGTCGGAGACGATCCGCGTCGTCTCGGTCGTGGGCCGCTTCCTGGAGCACTCGCGCGTCTTCTCGTTCGAGCGCAACGGGGAGCAGCGGGTCCTGATCGGCTCCGCCGACCTCATGCCGCGCAACCTCGACACGCGCGTGGAGCTGGTCGTCCCGATCGCCGACTCGCGCCTGCGCGACGACGCGCTGGACACGCTGGAGCGCTGCTTCCAGGACGACACGAACGCCTGGGAGCTCCACGGCGACGGCCGCTGGGTGCGCCGCATGCCCCAGAGCCCCGAGCCGCGCAACGTCCAGCGCGAGCTGATGCTCGGCCACGCGGCGCGGGCTGCGGAGGAGCGCGGGTAGCACTCCTCCGCAGGGCGCCGGGCGGATCGGCGGGCATGCGGCCGCGGTGGGCGCAGCCCCGCGTTCGCGCGGCGCCGGCCGCGGGCTCAACGCGTCGGTCATGACGCGTGGTTGAGGAACAGCTCTTCGGCACCGAACTGCTTCTCGATGCGCCCGCGCCGTCGGACACGTCGACGACGTTGTCGCTGACCGTCGTGCGGACGATCTGCCCCGGCGTCGTCCCCGACGATCTGGTTGTCGTAGACCAGGACGCCGTCGAGCTCGATCGTGTCGTCGACGGCGTTGCCGTTCGCCACGGCAGCGGCGATGCTCGCGCGCCGCGCGTGCCGTTCGCATCGTGGAGCGACCGTGAGATGTCGTCAGGGCTCCAGCGGCTGCACCTAGGCGTCCTCCGCTTCGCACCAGTCGACGGCGGTCGCGGCCAGGGCCTTCGCTGCGGTGATGACGTCGTCGAGGGCCACGCTCTCGTTGACGCTGTGGGCGACCTCGAGCTCGCCGGGTCCGAAGACCGCGGTGGGGATGCCGGCGCGGTGCAGCCACGTCCCGTCCATCCCGGCACCGAAGTTCACCGGATGTTCAGGGCTCGGCTCGGGCAGCACGACGCCCGTCGCCCACTCGCGGGCGCGAGCCATCGCCTGGACGACCGGGTGCTCCCACGGCGTGTTCATCGGTGGATAGCCCCACACCCACTCGACGACCGGCGGGTGCTCGCGCAGCCACGGGTCGCGCTGGGCAAACGCGTCGACGTACGCCTCGATCTCCCGGACGGACTCCTGCGGGTCGTCCTGCGGGAGGTGGTAGAGGATGTACTCCAGCCTCGCGCGGTCGGGGAAGTAGTACGGCGCCGGCATGCCCGGATCGGCGTGCAGCACGCCGGGCATGAGGCTGAAGAAGCCGGGCGGGAACAGCGGATGGCGCTTCGTGGCCATCCATCTGCGCTCGAGCTCCTGCAGCGCCCGGACGAGGTCGACCGCCTTCTCCAGGGCGTTCACGCCGAGCGCGTCGCCGGGACCGCCGGGCTGCAGCGACAGCCCGCGGTTGCCGGGATGCGTGGCCTTGCCGACGAGGTCGATCCGCAGGTACCAGATGCCCGCGGACACGGGCGACACGATCCACCGGCCCTGCGCGATCGTCGGCTCGGTGACGATGGCCGCGTCGGCCCGGAAGCCGGCCTCCAGGCATGCGCTGGTCCCCAGCGCATGGTCGGCGGACTCCTCGCCGCAGACCGAGTGCAGCTGCAGATCGCCTCGCAGACGCACGCCGGCATCCTGCAGCGCCTGGGCGGCCAGCCACATCGAGACGCCCGCACCCTTCATGTCGGTGGCGCCCAGCCCGTACAGCCGCCCGTCGCGGATGAGCGGCTCCCATGGCGAGCCGCTGTCCCACTGCTCCGGGTTGGCGCCGGCGACCGTGTCGACGTGGCCGTTGAGCAGCAGCGACCGTCCGCCGCCTGCGCCGCGCCGCACGCCGACGAGGTTGCGGCGCTCGGGCACCTTCGCCACCCAGTGGAGCTCCAGCCCGGCCTGCGCGTAGCGCTCGGCGAGCAGCTCGTTGACGCGGGTCTCGCCGCCGAGCACCTCCGCGGCGTTCGCCCCGGCGTACTGGGGATTGGTGCTGTCGATGCGGATCAGCTGGCACAGGAGGTCGATCGCCTCCTCGCGGCGGGCTTCGATGCGCTCGGCGAGCTGCTCGTTGAGCTCCATGGTTCACCTCTGGCGTCGGGAGAGACGGCGGTGCAGCTCGACCGATCCGACGATCCCTCCGGGGCGGCGGAAGAGGACGAGCAGGATGGTCAGTGCCACGGCGATCTGCGTCAGGCCCGGCAGGCTCGCGGCGTCCTCGGCGCGACGCACCACCTCGGTCACCACGGTGATCACGCCGGCACCCACGACGACGCCGCTCACGGAGCCGAGCCCGCCGACGGTCGCCATGGCCAGCAGTGTGACGGTCAGCGTCAGATAGAACTGGTTGGGGCCGAAGGCGAGGCTGAAGTGGGCCCACACCGCGCCGCCCACGCCCATGAGCGCTGCCGACAGGATCCACGCGCCGTAGCGCAGTCGCACCACGTTCGCCCCGAGTGCCTCGGCGGCGAGCGGGTCGGCGCTGGACGCCCGCAGCTGCATGCCGCGGCTGGAGGAGCGGAAGGCCAGCGCGACGGCGATCGCCACCGCGGCGAGCGCCAACGCCGCCCAGACCGTCGTGTCGCGCGGGATGCCGAACAGGCCGAGCGCGCCGCGCGTGGCGGCGTCCCAGTTGTCGAAGACGTTGTAGAGGACGAACAGCACGCCGAGCGTGGCCATCGCCATCGCGTCCTCGCGCATCCGCACGAGCACGCCGCCGAACGCGGCGCCGACCAGTGCGGCGACGAGCCCGGCCGCCAGCAGCGAGGGCACGAAGCCGAGGCTTGCGTCGGCCAGCCACGAGGGCAGCTCCGGCAGCTGCGTGGCCTTCAGTGCCGGCGGGATCGTGAGGATCGACGCGACGTAGGCGCCGAGCCCCATGAAGCCGACGTGGCCGAACGAGACGATCCCCGCGTTCCCGGAGAAGGTCTGCAGGGCGACGACGAGCGTCACGGTGATGAGGAAGCCCACCACGACGCGCAGCTGGCTCGGCGCCGCCCACAGCGACGCGGCGAGGGCGATCGCCAGCAGGGGCGCCACGAGCAGCGCGGTGCCGCGGGCGGTGTCGGGCAGGGAGCGACGCAGCATCACGCCACCTCCGCGCGCCGGCGCAGCAGCCCGTCGGGCCGCACGTAGAGGATCGCGATCATCACCAGCAGGACGAACGCGTCGCGCAGCGAGGCCACGCCCGCCGGCAGGAACGTCGTCAGGCCGATCTCGACGAAGGCGAGCACGAAGCCGCCGACCACGGCGCCGGTCAACGAGCCCAGCCCACCCATGATGGTCGCGATGAACGCCATGAGCATCGGCGTGAAGCCCATCGCGGGCTCGACCGTCCCACGGCGCGCCAGGATGAAGATCGCGGCGACGCCCGCCAGCAGTCCCGACAGGGCGAAGGCCACCGCCACCACGCGGTTGGCGCGGATGCCCATCAGCCGCGTCACCGCGAAGTCCTGACTGGCGGCCAGCATGCCGAGCCCAAGCGTGGTCCGGCGTAGCATCAGCGTCAGCGCGCCGAGCGCGACGAAGCACGCGACGGCGCTCATGATCTCCAGCCAGCCGATGGTGAACCCGCCGACGTGCAGCGTCGCGGAGAGGAAGTCGGGCAGCGGCACCCCCTTCTGGCGCGGCGAGACGAGCGCCAGGATCAGGCTCTGCACGATCACGCTGACCGCGAAGCTCGACAGCAGCAGCGTGAGGAAGCTGGCTCCGCGCAGCGGCCGGAACGCGACGCGCTCCATCGCCACCGCGGCAAGCGTCGCCGCGGCCAGCGCGAGGACGACGGAGCCGGCGAACGGCAGGCCGAGCGTGTCGCCGGCGAGCATGGTGTAGCCGGCGATCGTCACCAGCTCGCCGTGCGCGAAGTTCACCAGTCCGACGATCGAGAAGACCATCGCCAGGCCGATCGCGAGCAGCGCGTAGGTCGCGCCGAGCCCGAGCGCGTTGATGAGCTGCTGGCCGAGCTCATGGGTGGTGACGCCGAGGATCACGCCGCCGCCCCCAGCCCCAGGTACGCCTGTTCGACGGCGCCGTCGGACAGCAGGTCCGCCGCGCGGCCGTGCGACGCGACCCGTCCGTGGACGAGCACGTAGGCGCGGTCGGCGACCTCGAGCGAGCGGCGAACGTTCTGCTCGACGAGGAGGACGGTGACGCCGTCGGCGCGCAGACGCTCGATGAGCGCGAAGATCTCGCCGACGACGATCGGCGCGAGGCCCAGCGACGGCTCGTCGAGCAGCAGCAGACGCGGCCGGGACATCAGCGCCCGGGCGATCGCCACCATCTGCTGCTGACCGCCCGACAGCGTCCCGGCAGCCTGGTGGAGCTTCTGGCGCAGGGCCGGGAACAGCGCGAGGACCTCCTCGCGCGTACGCCGTCGCTGGTCGGCGTCGCGCAGGGTGGCGGCGCCCAGGCGGAGGTTGTCCTCGACCGAGAGTCGGGCGAAGACTCGCCGGCCCTCGGGGCTGAGCGCCATCCCCCGGCGCACGAGCGTCTCGGCGGGCTCGCGTCCGACCGGGGCGCCGAGCAGCTCGACGCAGCCGCCGGCGGCGGGCACGAGGCCCGCCACCGCGTTGAGGAGGCTCGACTTGCCGGCGCCGTTGGGACCGAGCAGCGCGACGACCTCGTGGCGGTCGACGTGCAGGGTCGCGCCGCGGACTGCCTCGATCGGCCCGTAGCGCACGACGAGCTCGTCGACCGCCAGGACGCGCGCCCGGTTCATGGCGCGGGGACGTACTTCGGCCGGAAGGTGCGCAGGTAGGTGAACTCGCCGTCCACGACCTTCAGCATCACGACGTCCTTGTCAGGGATCTGCGTCTCGCGGTTCATCGTGACCGCACCGGTCACCAGCGCCTCGTCCTCGAACGCATACAGCTCGTCGAGGATCACGTCGGGGTCGGTGGAGCCGGCGGCGGCGGCCGCTTCGACGATCGCGTAGACGTTGTCGCGACCGATCGCCTCCAGCGAGTCGGACTCGGGCTTCTTGCCCATGACCTCCTGGTACTCGCGCAGGAACGTCTCGACGGCGTTGCCGTCGTGCGGGAACGCCGACGCGTTGAGCACCACGCCGTCGGCCGCCTTGCCGGCGGAATCGAGCAGCAGCGGCGTGGCGTTGCCCTCCACGGTCACCACCGGCGTGGTGACGCCGGCCGAGCGCAACTGCTTGAGGAACGCGCCGAAATCGGGGACGAACATCGGCGTGTAGATGACGTCGGGCTGGGGGTCGGCCGCGGCGATCTTCGCGATCTGGCCGCTGAAGCTGGTCTGCCCGATCTTGTAGGAGTCGCGGCCGGTGATCCGGCCGCCGCAGCCCTTGGCGAAGGCGTCCTCGAAGTACTTCGGGATGAACTTCGTGTAGGGGATCTGGTCGGAGCCGATCAGGTAGGCGCTGCGGTAGCCCTCCTCGCAGGCGTACTCCGCCCCGGCCGCGGCCTGGGTGTTGTCGGCGTAGACCAGCATGAAGGCGCGCTCTCCGACGCTGCTGGCGATGTTCGGCGCGGAGTTGCCCCCGACGCTGACGATCGCGCCGGACTGGGCGGCGAGCTGGCCGGACGCGATCGAGGTGTCGGCCGCCGTCAGGACGAAGACCTTCACCCCGTCCTCGAGCAGCTCCTGGGTCGTCGCGGCGGTCTGTGTCTGGTCGCCCTTGTTGTTCTTGACGACCAGCTCGACCTTGTAGCCGTCGATCCCGCCCTTCGCGTTGATCTGCTTCTCGGCGAATCGCATCCCGTTCAGGACCGGCTCGTCGTAGACGGCATACGGGCCGGCGAGCGCTGCCGACATCCCGATGCGGACGATCTTGTCGCCGTCGCCGTCGCCGCCGGCGCCAGCGGTGGACGACGACTCGTCCCCGCTGCCGCACGCGCCCATGGTCATGCCGGCGGCCAGCGTTGCGGCCGCGAGCATGGCGCTGCGCTTCGTCATGGCTTCCTCTCCTTGTGGTGGGCCTCGGTCCCGAGGTAGGCGTCGATGACCGCCTGATCGCGGCCGACGGCGTCCGGGACGTCCTCGGCGATCGTCCGGCCCTCGGCGAGGACATGGATGCGGTCGCAGAGGCGCATCATCAGACGCAGGTCGTGGTCGACGATCAGCACCGCGCAGCCACGCTCCTCGCGCACGCGGCGGATCGCGGCGAGCAGCTCGTCGGACTCCGTCTCGTTCATGCCGGCGGCCGGCTCGTCCAGCAGGAGGAACCGGGGGTCGCCGGCCAGCGCGCGAGCGATCTCGACGCGCCGCTGCTGGCCGTAGGCGAGCGTCGCGGCGTCGCGTTCGCGCTGGTCCTCGAGCCCCAGGTGGCCCAGGAGCGCGGACACGTCGGGGGCTGCGCGCTTGGCCAGGCCGCCCACGAGCACGTTCTCGGCGACGGTCATTCCCGCGAACAGGCGGATCTGCTGGAAGGTGCGGGCGATGCCGAGCCGTGCGAACGCGTGCGGTGCCTGGCCGGTGGCCTCGACGGCGCCGATGCTCACCGTGCCGTCGGACGGCCGCAGCACGCCGGAGGCGACGTTGAGCAGGGTCGTCTTCCCGCTGCCGTTCGGCCCGATCAGGCCGAGGATCGCCCCTTCGTGCAGCGTCAATGTCACGCCGGCGAGCGCATGCACGCCACGGAACCGCTTGACCACCCCACAGAGCTCTAAGTTAAAGGGTCGCTGTTGACTCCATTGGGTCATGCGGACGGCAGCGTAGGGCTTATCCACCGATAATGCAAGCGCCTTGCCTTCGACCGATATGTGGGTAGTATCGGAACCGCTTCGGCTCCTATGGACTCCGGTACAAGCTCCCCATGACCGACAACGCCGCCACGCCGACGCCGATCCAGGCCCAGCAGACGCACGAGGTCGTCGCCGACACGCTGCGCCGCTGGATCCAGCTCGGCGTCTACGAGCCTGCCCAGCGCCTTCCCCCGGAGCGGGAGCTGTCGGACCAGTTGGGCGTGGGACGCCTGTCGCTGCGCACCGCGATCCGCCAGCTCAACGAGGAGGGGCTGCTGGAGACGACGCGCGGGCGCCACGGTGGCACTCGCGTCGCCGCGGACGCCGCCCCGCTCGCACGCGGCCGGGTGCGGCAGATGCCGCCCGAGTACATCGAGGACGTCCGCCAGAACTACGAGTTCCGGGCGCAGATCGAGCCGCTCGCCGCACGTCTGGCCGCCGAGCGCGCGACCTCCCAACAGCGCGGCCAGCTCGTCGGCGAGGCGTCGCGGAGGGCCGACACGGTCGCCGCCTTCCGCGCCAACGACTCGCGTTTCCACCTCCTCGTGGGCGAGATGTGTGCCAACCGCTACGCCGCCGACGCGATCGAGCGCACTCGGACCGGCCTGTTTCGGTGGATCGACCGCCTCTGGGATGACCTCACCGAGCACGCCCGCCAGACCGAGCGCGAACACCTGGCGATCGCGGTCGCGATCGCCCAGAAGGACGGCGCCGAGGCCGAGCGGCTGATGGCCGAGCATCTTCGCCATGGCGCCGAGTCGTTCTCCCGAGCACTCAAGCCAACGAAGAAGGGACCTGGTTGATGACGGAGCACGCAGACCCCGGCCGCCGACTGGACGGCAGGGTCGCCGTGGTGACCGGCGCCGCGAGCGGCAACGGCCGGGCGATCGCCCTGCGACTGGCGCGCGAGGGTGCCGCGGTCCTCTGCGGCGACCTGCGCGAGGATCCGATGCCCGGCGGCAGCGAGGACTCGACCGTGCCGACGCACGAGCTGATCGTGCAGCGCGGCGGCCGCGCCGCCTTCGCCCGCTGGGACGTGACCAGCGCCGACGAGACCCGCGCGGCGATCGATCGCTGTCTGGCCGAGTTCGGGCGGCTCGATGTCGTCGTGGCCAACGCGGGCGTCGCCGTCGAGGGCGGCGAGAACATCCTCGGCGAGACCGAGGAGGTCTTCGCGGCGCACGTCGACGTCAATCTGATCGGCACCTGGCGCACCTGCCGCGAGGGCGCGCGCGTCCTGCTCGAGCAGCGCCAGGGCGGACGGATCGTGACGATCTCGTCGGTGGCCGGGCTCGTCGGCCTGTCGGGGGCGCCGACCGGCTACAGCTCGACGAAGGGCGCCGTCGTCCAGCTCACCCGCGAGCTGGCCTCGCAGCTCGCGCCGCATGGCGTGACGGTCAACGGGCTCGCCCCTGGCTGGGTGCGCACCGCGCTCAACCAGGAGATGTGGTCCGACGCGGAGGGTGCGGTGCGCGCAGCCAAGCTCCACCCGCTCGGGCGCCTGGGCGAGACCGAGGACGTCGCTGGGGCCGTCGCGTTCTTCGCCTCCGACGACGCGAGCTGGATCACCGGCGTGACGCTGCCCGTCGACGGCGGGTTCACCTGTGTCTGACGTGACGGCGGCGCTGGCGGCGATCGCGGACGCGCACGCCCGCGCCCAGGCGCTCGGGCGCAGCGTGGCGGTCGCGGTCGTCGACGGCGCCGGCCACGTCGTGGCCACCGCACGGATGGACGGTGCGCCGTTCGTCGCGCTGCGGCTGGCGACCGACAAGGCGTGGACGGCCGCCGCGTTCGGCGCTCCGAGCGACGCGTGGAGCGCCAGCTCGCAGCCGGGAGCGGAGTTCTGGGGCCTGACCAGCGCGCATGACGGCCGCTTCTGCGTGCTGGCGGGCGGGGTGCCGCTCGCCGGTGGCGGGGCGGTCGGCGTGAGCGGCGGCACCGCCGCCGAGGACCGCGAGCTGGCGGAGATCGCGGGCGCGACGATCGCCGGGCGCGCGGCGTGAGCCTGCGCGTCGGCATCACCGCGCTGCCGCGCGACGTCCAGGGGATGTTCCGGCCCTATCCCGGCCAGACGATCGACGTCTTCTCCGCACAGGCGATCGAGCGCGCGGGCGCGGTGCCGCTCGTGCTGCCGGTCGCCGCACCACGACTGGCCGCGGCGCAGGTCGCCGTCGTCGACGCGATCGTGCTGAGCGGCGGCTCGGACGTGGACGCGGCGCTGTTCGGCGCCGAGCGCCATCCGGCGACCGAGCTGGTCGACGAGGCGCGGGACCGCTGGGAGCTGGCGGTGATCGCCGCCGCGCGGGACCGCGGGCTGCCGCTGCTCGGCATCTGCCGGGGTGCGCAGCTGCTGAACGTCGAGCGCGACGGGACGCTCGTCGGGCATCTCGAGACGGCCCAGGAGCACCAGTTGGACATGATGATCCCGAGCGGGCGCCACGACGTGACCGCGGTGCCCGGCACGACTGTGGCGGCGCTGCTGGGTGTCGAGCCGGTCGCGGTCGCCAGCAATCACCACCAGGCCATCGACGCGCTCGGCCGCGGGCTGCGGGTCGCGGCCCGCTCGGCCGACGGCGTCGTCGAGGCGATCGAAGCCGATGACGCCGCGGAGCTCGCGGTGCAATGGCACCCGGAGTTCCAGCTCGACGAGCCGGCGGGGCAGCCGCTGTTCGACTGGCTCGTCGCCGCGGCGCACGACGGAGGGAGAACAGGATGAGCCAGGAGACGGCGGACCGCCTCGCGGCCGCCCGGACGGTGATCGTCGGCGCGGCCGACACGAACGGCCTGCTGCGGGCGAAGCGGCTGCCGGGATCGCGCTTCGAGGATGGCGCCCCGACCGTCGCCTTCTCGGACGGCATGTGGGCGATGGACCTCCACGACGCGCTGCAGCCTCCCCCGCCCGGCTTCTGCCACTGGTTCCCGTCGTGGGAGCGCGGCTACGGCGACACCTTCGGCGTGCCCGACCTGACGACCGCCCGCACGGTGCCCTGGCTGCGCGACACCATGCTCACGCTCTGCGACCACGTGTTCGCCGACGGCTCCCCGGTGCGCATCGCACCGCGTGCGGTGCTGCGGCGCGTGCTGGAGCGCTTTGCGACGCTCGGCGTCGAGCCGCGCATCGCGACCGAGTTCGAGTTCGCGCTGCTGCGCGAGACGGAGGAGTCCGTCGTCGAGAAGGGCTACCGCGGCCTGCGACCGTTGTCTGCGCATGCCCAGGGCTACGGCGGGACGCGGGCGACGGCGGACGGCGACGTCGTCGACCTGCTGCGCGACCACCTCGACGCGTTCGGCCTCCCGATCGAGGCGTGGAACCCGGAGGGCGGACCGGGGCAGTACGAGCTGAACGTCCCGGCGACCGATCCGCTGCGCGCCGCCGACGAGGGCTTCCTCTTCAAGCAGGCGGTCAAGGAGGTCGTGCAGCAGGCGGGGCTGCTGGCGACGTTCATCCCGAAGATCGGGGCGGAGGGCTACGGCAACGGTCTGCATCTGCACCAGTCGCTGGCGGGCGCGTCCTTCGACCCGGATTCGGCCGACGGCATCACGCCGATCTTCCGCCAGTTCATCGCCGGCCAGCTGGCGACGCTGCGCGAGTTCGCGATCCTCCTCCTGCCCACGGTGAACGACTACAAGCGCGTGACGCCCGACAGCGGTGCCGGCACGTCCGTGAGCTGGGGCCTGGACAACAAGACCGTGAGCCTGCGGCTCCTCCCGCACGGCGCGGCGAAGTGCCGCGTCGAGCACCGGGTCGCGGGGGCCAGCGCAAACGTTTACCTCGTGGTCGCGGCGCTGCTCGCCGGCGGCGCGCACGGCATCGAGCAGCGGCTGGAGCCGCCGCCCATCTGCCGCGGCAACGCCTACCTCGATCCGACGATCCCGACGCTGCCGCGGTCGCTCGAGGAGGCCGCGGACCTCTTCGAGGCCAGCACGGTCGCGCGCGACTGCTTCGGTGCGGACTTCGTCGCGTACTATGCGGCGACCCGCCGCTGGGAGGCGTCGCGCTTCGCGACCGCGGTGACGGACTGGGAGCTCGAGCGCTACCTCGTGCGGACCTAGGCATCGCCAGCTGTCTGTCCCGGAAACCGCGGGTTCTCCGTCCGGCCTGACGAGGCGTTGCCGATCGGCCGGACGGTCGGACACAGTCCCCGACGGCTCGCCCCGCCAGGCGACCAACTCGCAGAAACGGCCGCGCACCGCGCGGCCGTTTCCCGTCCTGGGCCCGCGTTCGTCCTGGGCAAGGAGCTACGCGGGGGCGCCGTCACCGGCCAGCGGCTCGACCGCGAGCACGTCGACGAGCGCCGACAGCCACGCCTCGACGCAGTGGGCGTGTCGCGGCGGCGCGTCGATGCCGAGCAGCAGCCGGCCCGGGTCGCGCGCGTCCTGCGACGCGGCGAACTCGACGCGGGTGACGCGGCAGCGGCGGCGCTGCAGCACGACGAGCACGCGGGTCAGGGCGCTGGGCGCGTCGGCGACCTCGAGCGCGAGCACGCGAGGTACGGCCGGGTCGGCGGGCGCGGGTTCGGCAGTGGTGGTGGTCATCGGACGGTTCCCTTCCGGTCCCCGTCCGGTCGGCGCCGTCGCCATCCGGTCCGAAGGACCGTCGGCCTGCGTCGCGTTCGTGCGCGCGCAGGCTAGATGGCAATGGCGATGATGGCGGACGCCGCAGCGCGAACGATGTGCTGTGGGGCCGTCATCGACGGTGAAGGGTAGAGGGCGCCGGCCGCGGTGGCAAGGATCCGCCCCGGCGCCGCTCATCCGTCCCCGCTACGTCGCGTACGGGACGAGCTGCTCGTTCCAGCCCGCCCACTGCGCCCGCAGCCGCGCCACGTCGTCCGGGCGCAGGGTCGCGAGGTTCGCCTGCTCGCGCGGATCGGCGGCGAGGTCGAAGAGCTCCTCGGTCTCGCCGCCGGGCGTGCGGACGTACTTCAGGTCGCCCTCGCGCAGCGCGCCGTGCGGCTCGCCCGTGACCCCGTAGCCCCGGTGGCGCCAGAACAGCCGGCGCGCGAACGGGCGGGCGTGGCCCGTCAGCACCGGCAGGACGTCCTGGCCGTCCAGGCGCCGGTCGGGCTTCGCGCCCGCGCGCGCCAGGATCGACGCGGTGAGGTCCATGGTCGTCGTGACCTGGGGGGAGACGGTCCCCGGGGCGATGTGCTTCGGCCAGCGGACGAGGCAGGGGACCCGGATGCCGCCCTCGCTGAGCCCGTTCTTGCCGCCGACGAAGGGCCAGTTGTACGAGAAGCGCTCGCCGCCGTTGTCGCTCGTGAAGATCACGATCGTGTCGTCGGCGTGGCCGGAGCGCCGGAGCTCGCGCAGGATCCGCCCGACGTTCTCGTCCATGATCCGCACCATCTCGTAGAACGTCTCCAGCGACCCGCCGTCGTGGTGGAACTGCGAGAAGCCCTGGTCCCAGATGTCGGGCTGCATGAGGCGCTGGCTCTCGGCGTGGTCGTCGCGGTCCAGCCACGACCAGTGCGGCGCGTTGAAGTGCACGCCGAGGTAGAACGGCGTGTCGCTGCCCTTGCGGCGCTCGAGGTAGTCGACCGCCTTGTCGCCGATCAGGTCGGTGAGGTAGCCCTGCTCCTTGACCGGCGCCACCTTGCTCGGGGTGGGCGTCGTGGCATCCCCGGCGAAGAGCCCGTAGTCGTGGGGCGTCGGGCCGCCCGCCGCGTGCGAGAGGTAGTCCGCGCCGCCGTCGAGGATGCCCCAGAACTCGTCGAAGCCCGACAGCACCGGCGAGTAGTCGGGGTGGTCGTTGCCCGGCACCGCCGGGAAGCCGAGATGCCACTTGCCGAACAGCGCGGTGTCGTACCCCGACTGCTTCAGCGACCTCGTCAGCGTCGACTCCTCGGGAGGGACGCCCAGCTTCTCCACGTGCTGGCTGTCCAGCGGCTCGAGGTTGCCCACCGGGAGCCGGCCCGGGTAGCGACCGGTGAGCCAGCTGACGCGGGTCGGCGAGCACACCGCGCCCGGCGTGTACATCTGGGTCAGCTTCACGCCCTGCTTGGCGAGCTGGTCGAGGTTCGGCGTCTGGATCTCGGGGTGGCCGTAGCAGCCGAGGTCCCCGTAGCCGAGGTCGTCGGCGATGATGCACAGGACGTTCGGCTTGCGGCCGCGCGCGGCGCCCGGACCCCGCGACGTTGCGGCGACCGCCGCCATCGGCGACGTCAGCGCCGCTGCTGCCGCCGCCGCCATGCCGGCGCTGAACTGTCGCCGTGACAGCCTCTGCTCGTCTGACACCCCTGCTCCTCCATCTCCCTGGGGGTAGCCCCGCTTATCGAACGGTGTCGACCGTATTGCGGGGCGCCGGCGGAGGGGAGTGTGGAGTCGAGGCTGCGGTGGATGGCATTTCGCCGCGCGCAGTATGGGTGGCGAGCGCCTCCCCGAGACCGCGGCGCGACGCGATCCCCAGCTTGCGGTAGACGCGGCTCAGATGCCACTTGACCGTGTGCTCGGTCAGCACGAGCGTGGCGGCGATCTGCGGGTTGTTGAGCCCGGACGCGGCCAGCTCGGCGATCCGGCGCTCGCTCGGCGTGAGCGCATCGGGCCCGGTGGTCCGCGTCCGGCGGGGACGCGCGCCGGCGGCGAGCAGGGCACCGTGCACGGCCCGCTCGAGCTCCGTCGCGCCGCAGCGCGCGGCGAGGTCCAGCGCGCGGCTCAGCGGCTCCCGGGGATCGCCGGTGCCCGTTGCCCGCCGGAGCTCGCCGAGGGCGAGCAACGCGGCGGCGAGCTCGATCGGCGCATCGGCGTCCTCGAGCACGTCGACCGCCTGGTGCACGCGCGCGAGCCCGCGCTCGCCGCCCTCCAGCCGCCCGCGGGCCTGCAGCGCCACGCCGAGCGGGACGGCCACCCCGAATCGCTCCGACAGCGCGATGTCCTCGTCCAGGAGCCGCAGCGCGAGGTGCGTGTCGCCCGTCGCGTGCGCGGCGATGGCGGCCAGCGGGCGCCACTGCAGGTAGTTCGGGTTCAGCGCAGCGGTGGCTCGTGGCAGTGCCGCGCGGCCGACCAGCTCCTCCAGCGCGCCCGCCGGATCGGCCGGGAGCAGCAGCTCGGCCCGAGCCACGTGGAAGAACGCGCGCATCCCGCCGGGGGTCTCCAGCGCCAACGGCTCGACGTCGCGCAGCACCCGCTCGGCGGCGTCCCGCTCCCCGCGCAGGAGGAGGCAGCGCGCCAGCACGGCCTCGGGGACCGGCGGGTTGAGCAGGAACCCATGCTCCCTGGCCTCGAGCGCCATGCGCACGTCGGCGATCGCGTCCGGCAGGCGCCCGGCGCGAAGACGGGCTCGCGCCCGCACGGACAGCCCCTCGGCGAGCGCGAGCCGCGATCCTCGACGCTGCGCGTCCTCGACGACCCGGTCGAGCACCGGGAGCGCCTCGCTCCATGCCTCGCAGTCGATGAGCCCGCGCAGCGCGCACAGCACCGCGATGCCGTCCCAGGGGTCCTCCCGCAGCAGCGCTCCGTCCCCGAGCGCGTCGCGGACCAGGGCCGCGGCCGCCGCGGCTGGGGGTGTCGTGACCGCGCGGTCGGCGGCGAGGAGGCCGAGCAGCGCCCGCTCCTCCAGATCGCGCGGAGGCTGCCCGACACGCGAGCCGATCCAGGCCTCGACCCGCGCATGGAGATCGGCCGTGTCGAACGCGTCGACGTACCCGGCGAGGATCTCCGCGCAGCGGAACCGGCGTGCCACCGCCGGCGCGCGCTCGGCGAACAGCTCCGCCGCCTTCGCGAACGTCCTCGCGGCTTCGTCGCCGCGCCCGTAGCGGACCTGCGTCTGGCCGAGGGCGTGCATCGCGCGCTCCTGCTGGGCTGGGTGCTCGGCGGCTCGCAGCGCGTCGGTGAAGCGCTGCAGCGAGGTCGTCTCCCCGGTGGCGGCCTCGGCGAGGCCGAGGTCGACGAGCACCGCCGCGTCGCATCGGCCCGGCGGCGCGGCGGCGGCCGCACGCCGGAGGTAGCCCACGGCCGCGGCGGGCGCGCCACGCTGCAGCGCCGCGCGACCGGCCGCGTGCAACGCGCGACGAGCCCAGGGCTCCGTCGTCGGGATCGCCTGCAGCAGATGGCCCGCGACATGCTCGGGGCGGCCCCCGTCGGCGTCCAGGATGCGCGCCGCGGCGAGCTGCGCGCCGGCCAGGGTCCCGGGAGGCTGGGCATCGAGGACGGCGGCTCGCAGCATCGGATGGGCGAACGACAGCGTCCCGCGCTCCGAGCAGACCACGATCTCCGTGTCGAGCAGGCGCTCGGCCACGGTCGCGGCCTCCTCGGACCCCAGGCCGGCGAGGGACGCGACCCGACCCAGCGGCGAGGCGTCGCCGAGCACCGCCAGGGCGCGCGCGAGCTCGGTCGCGCCGGCGCCCAGGCCGGCCAGGCGCACCACGATCGTGCGACGCACCGTCTCGGGCGCGAACCCCCGCAGCCGCGCGAGGTCGTCCTCGCGCCAGCCCGCGGGATCCGCGCGGATCGCGGCCAGCAGGCCCGCGAGCAGGAACGGATTGCCGCCGGTCACCTCGCGGCTGGCCCGGACGAACGGCTCGCTGTCGGCGAGCGCGGGGGCGTCGGACAGCAGCAGCGTCCGCGTCGCCGCCACGGTGAGCGGCGCCGGCCGCAGCGACGGCCGGTCGGTCGCGCCGCGCAGCCGCGCGACGAGCGCCGACGTCTCGCCGCGGTCCCCGGTGCGGATCGCCGCCACCAGCGCGACCGGCAGCCGCCGCACCCGCTCGGCGACGTAGAGCAGCGCCCGCAGCGACTGCTCGTCGGCCCAGTGCACGTCGTCGACGACGACCGCCAGCGGCCGGTCGTCCGCGAGGGCGACGAGCGAGCGGTGGAACGCCCGCAGCAGCAGGAACTCGTGCGGCGCCTCCTCGACGGTCGGGCGGCGCGCGCCGAGCAGCGCCACCAGCGGGATCGCCTGCGCGGCCTCCCGCTGGATCGCAGCGGCGCCCGAGCGCTCGAAGAGCTCGAGGACCACGCCGAACGGGTAGCGGTGCTCCAGCTCGCGCCCGGCGGCCTGGAGCACGGCAGCGCCGGCGGCGCGCGCCCGTTGGCGCGCGGCGCGCAGCAGGCTCGACTTCCCGATGCCCGCCGGACCCTCGACGACGAGGAGCGCACCGCTGCCGTGGGTCGCCGCGGCGATCGCCTCGTCGATCTGCCGCAGCTCGTGCTCGCGCTCGAGCATCCGGGCCATCGCCGTCGGCGACGCGCGATCCTCCTGCGCTCCGGCACCCCCCGTCATCGCTCGCCATCATCGCCGCTGGCGCCACGCCGCGCACGTCCGCCAAGCGGCACACGCCACGTGGCGAACGTGGCAAGGTTGCGCCATGCACGCGAACCTGGCCACGATCCTGACGGATACCGTCGCCGAGCACGGCGATCGGATCGCCGTGAAGCTCGACGACGTCGAGGTTCCCTACGCCGTGCTGGACGAGGGCAGCGCCCGCGTGGCCGGGCTGTTGGCGGCGAAGGGCGTGGGGCCGGGGGATCGGGTCGGGATCATGCTGCCCAACGTCCCGTACTTCGCGGTCGTCTACTACGGCATCCTGCGGTTGGGCGCCGTCGTCGTGCCGATGAACGTGCTGCTGAAGGGCCGGGAGGTGGCGTTCTACCTCGGCGACTCGGGGGCGAAGGCGCTGTTCGCGTGGCACGGCTTCGCCGCCGCGGCGCAGGCGGGCGCGCAGGAGGCCGGCACCGAGCTCGTGCTCGTCGAGCCGGGACGGTTCGAGGAGCTCGTCGTGGCGGCCGAGCCGCGGCGGGAGGTCGCCGCGTGCGACGGGTCGGACACGGCGGTGATCCTCTACACGTCGGGGACGACGGGCACGCCGAAGGGGGCAGAGCTCATGCACGACAACCTGCGGCGCAACGCGCAGGTGTCGCGGGGGCTGTTCGACCTCGGCCCGGGCGACGTGGTCCTCGGCGCGCTGCCGCTGTTCCATTCCTTCGGGCAGACGTGCGCGCTGAACGCGGGGATGGCCAGCGGTGCGACGCTGACGCTGCTGCCGCGCTTCGACCCGGGCAAGGCGCTGGAGATCTTCGTCCGCGATCGGGTGACGGTGTTCGAGGGCGTGCCGACGATGTACGGCGCGCTGCTGCACCACCCCGAGCGCGACCGCTACGACCTCTCGCGGCTGCGGGTCTGCGCCTCCGGCGGGGCGGCGCTGCCCGTCGAGGTGCTGCGCGGGTTCGAGGAGGCGTTCGGCGCCAAGGTGCTGGAGGGCTACGGGTTGAGCGAGACGTCGCCGGTGGCGTCGTTCAACCACCCGGATCGGGAGCGCAAGGCCGGGTCGATCGGGACGCCGATCGCGGGGGTCGAGATGAAGGTCGTCGACGACGAGGATCGCGACCTGGCGACCGGTGAGGTGGGGGAGATCGTGATCCGGGGCCACAACGTGATGAAGGGGTATTGGGGGCGGCCGGAGGCGACGGCGGAGGCGATCCGGGACGGGTGGTTCCACACGGGGGACATGGCCCGGGTCGACGAGGACGGCTACTTCTTCATCGTCGATCGCAAGAAGGACCTGATCATCCGTGGGGGCTACAACGTCTATCCGCGGGAGGTCGAGGAGGTGCTCTACGCGCATCCGGCGGTGCGCGAGGCGGCGGTGGTCGGGATCCCGCACGCCGAGTGGGGCGAGGAGATCGGGGCGGCGATCGCGTTGAAGGAAGGGCAGGCGGTCTCGGTGGACGAGCTGCGCGCGTACGTCAAGGAGCGGGTGGCCAGCTACAAGTACCCGCGCGAGATCTGGCTGGTGGACGAGCTGCCGAAGGGCCCGACCGGCAAGGTCCTCAAGCGGGAGATCACCGCCCCGGCCGACCTGCGCGAGGCGTAGCGCGCGTCCCTGGGATCGGGCTTATCCGGTCCTGACACGCGGGTATCTACCTTCGACGAGGCAGATGTCCGACCGGTTGTGGTCCACTCCCGAGCCCGAGCCGCCCGCGGCGATGGGTGGCTGGCGGCCCGAGCGTCCCGACCGCGGCGGCGCTGCCGCGCCGCCGCCCGCGCCGGAGCCGGCTGCCGCGCCCGCGCCCGAGCTGCCCAGGCGACCGCTGGTCTCCGAGGCCGAGACCGAGTCGATCGACGTCGTCGCGGCCGCCGCGCGGGTCCGCGGCGTGCGGACCGACGCGCCGACCGAGCGCCACGAGCGCCCGGCCGCCGCGAGCGCGAGCCGGCCCGAGCAGGACGCCGCGCGAAGCTCGAAGGGGGAGACGCCCGTGGTCGACGTCGCGGATGCGGCGCGCCGCGTGCGCGAGCGCCAGGCGCCCGGCGGCGAACGCAGCGAGCCCAGCGGCTCGCCGTTCGCCGCCCGCCGCCGTCCCGCGCCGGCGCTGGCCGAGGACCCGCCGCGGCGAGGTTGGGTCGCGCCGATGCTCAGCGCGGCCGTCGGCGCGCTCGTCGTCGTCGTGCTCTTCCTGCTTCTCTTCGGCGGCGACGACGGGCAGGACTCGGCGAGCAACCCGGCGCCGCTGCCGGTCAGCTCCGGCGGCGGGAGCGCGAGCGCCAACGCCCGCACGATCTATGCGCGCGCGAGCGGCTCGGTCGTCTCCGTGCGCTCGCGGATGGCCTCGGGCAGCGCGACCGGCACCGGCTTCCTCATCGGCGACGACACGACCGTCGTCACGAACTCGCACGTCGTCGGCAGCGCCGACAGCGTGCAGGTGCGCTTCGGCGACCAGGGGCGGCCGATCACCGCGCGCGTCCTCGGCCGCGACCCGTCGACCGACCTCGCCGTGCTGCGCATCCCGGGCGGGTCGCACCGCGGCGGACCGCTGCCGCTCGCCGACTCCGACGAGGTCAAGGTCGGCGACGGCGTGGTCGCGATCGGCAACCCGTTCGGCCTGGACCGCACCGCCACCGCGGGCATCGTCTCCGGGGTCGGGCGCCACATCTCCGCCCCCAACGGCTTCGACATCGATGACGTCATCCAGACCGACGCCCCGATCAACCCCGGCAACTCGGGCGGCCCGCTGCTCGACGCCCGCGGCCGGGTGATCGGCATCAACTCCCAGATCGCGACGGCCGGCGCGGGCGGCGGCAACGTCGGCATCGGCTTCGCGGTCCCCTCCAACACGATGCGCCGGGTCGTCCCGACGCTCGAGCGCGGGAAGACCATCCGCCGCGCGTTCCTCGGCGTCTCGACGTCGCCGGGCGCCCGCGGCGCGCGGGTCGGCTCGGTCACGCCGAGCGGTCCGGCCGACGCCGCCGGGATCCGCGTCGGCGACGAGATCGTCGCCATCGACGGCAAGGCGATCGCCGATCCCAGCGCGCTCGGATCGGCCGTCGAGCAGCAGCGCCCGGGCGACACCGTGCAGGTCGAGATCGTCCGCGGCGGCGTGGAGCAGACGATCGACGTGCGACTGGGGCAGCGTCCCGGCGGCGGCTGAGCCGATGAGCTTCGGAGATCCGTGGATCCTGCTGGCGCTGCTGGCGCTGGCCGCGGGCGTCGCCGCCTACGTGGTGGGCGTGGTGCGACGCCGCCGGCGCGCGAACGCCTTCGCCAACCCGGCGCTCATGGCCAACGTGGCGCCGAGCTCGCCGCGCTGGCGCCGCCACGTCCCGCTCGCGCTCTACGCCATCGCGCTCGCGGCGCTCATCGTCGCGGCGGCCAAGCCGACCACCACGGTCGCGGTGCCCGACGAGCGCGCGTCGATCATGCTCGTGACCGACGTCTCGGGCTCGATGACCGCGACCGACGTGGCGCCGAACCGCATGCGCGCCGCTCGCGGCGCCGCGCAGCGCTTCGTCGACAACGTCCCCAAGCGGATCCGCGTCGGCGTCATGGCCTTCAACCAGCGTCCGCACACGCTGCAGCAGCCCACGCGCGACCGCGCCCTCGTGCGCGAGGCGCTGAACCGCATGCGTCCCTCGGGCGGCACCGCGACCGGCGAGGCGCTCAAGGCGGCGCTCCAGGTCCTGCGCCCGAAGCTCAAGGAGGGCCAGAAGCCCGCGCCCGCGGCGATCGTGCTGCTCTCGGACGGCGAGTCGGTCACCGGCCGCGACCCGGTCGACGTCGCGCAGGAGGCGGCCCGGGCGAAGGTGCCGATCTACACCGTCGCGCTGGGCACGTCCTCGGGCACGATCGAGGTCAAGCGCCGCGACGGCTCGACCGTCACCACCCCGGTCCCGCCCGACCCCGAGGCGATGGAGCAGGTCGCCAAGACCTCCGGCGGCGCCTCGTTCACCGCCGCCGACGCCGACCAGCTCAGCACGGTCTACGACCGCCTCGGCTCGCAGCTGGGCAAGAAGCACGAGCGGCGCGAGGTCACCGTCTGGTTCGTCGGCGGCGCGCTGGCGCTGCTCGGCCTCGGCGCGGCCAGCTCGCTCGCGCTCTTCGGGCGGGTGGTGTGACGTGAGCCTCTCCGACCCGATCTGGCTGCTCGCGCTCCTGGCCATCCCGGCGCTGCTCCTCGTCCAGCAAGTCCTCGCCCGTCGCCGGCGCCGCTACGCCGTGCGCTTCACCGCGCTGTCCACGCTCGCGGCGGTCGCGCCCGCTCGCTCGAGCTGGCGGCGCTGGGTGCCGGTCGCGCTGCTGCTCGCCGCGCTGGCCGGGCTGATCGTCGCGATGGCGCGACCCGAACGCACCGTCGCCGTGCCGATCGAGAAGGCGTCGGTCATCCTCGTGACCGACACGTCGAACTCGATGATCGCCGCCGACGTCGATCCCGACCGCCTCTCCGCGGCCAAGCGCGCGGCCCAGACCTTCATCGACGCGGTGCCCAAGGGCCTCGACCTCGGCGCCGTCGCCTACTCGACGGGCCCGTACAACGTGCTCGCACCGACCGGCGACCACGACCAGATCCGCTCGCTGATCGACTCGCTGCAGCCCGATGGCGCGACCGCCACCGGCGACGCGCTGCAGGCGGCGCTCGACGCGCTGTCGCGCCAGCGCGGCAACGACGGCAAGCGCGCGCCGGCGGCGATCGTGCTGCTCTCCGACGGGCAGACCACGGCCGGCCGCGACCCGATCGGCGTGGCCGAGGAGGCCAAGAAGCAGCGCGTGCCGATCTACACCGTGGCGCTCGGCACGCCGAGCGGCACGATCCCCGGTCCGGGCGGCTCGACCGTCCCGGTGCCGCCCGATCCGGCGACGCTGAAGCGGATCGCGCAGATCACCGGCGGGCAGGCCTACGAGATCGACGACGCCAGCGCCCTGGAGGCGGTCTACGAGCGGCTCGGCTCGCGGATCGGCTCGCGCAAGGAGACCCGTGAGCTGACCTCCGGGTTCGCCGCGATCGGCGCGGTCCTGCTGGCGGCGGGCCTGGCCACCGCGGTGCGGTTCGGCCCGCGCTTCCCGTAGCGGCCGCGGCCGTCATCCGATCGGGGTGATGCCCGGCGCACGGCGGTCGCTGATGATCGCGCCATGAGCGCCACCGCCGTCCGCGCCGGCCGCCGCTCCGCGCCGAGCGCGCCCACGCCCGCCGACGTGCTCGTGATCTTCGGGATCACCGGCGACCTGGCCAAGGTGATGACCTTCCGCTCGCTGTACCGGCTCGAGCGGCGCGGGCTGCTGGACTGCCCGATCGTCGGCGTCGCCGCCCAGGACTGGACCGTCGAGGAGCTGCGCGAGCACGCGCGCGCCGCGATCGCCGGGACGGGCGAGACCGTCGATCCCGAGGTGTTCGACCGGCTCGCGGCCCGTTTCTCCTACGTGGGCGGGGACTTCGCCGACGCGGCGACGTTCGCACACGTCGCCCGGGCGGTCGGGGACGCGCGCAGCCCGGTCTTCTACCTGGAGATCCCGCCGTTCCTGTTCGCCACCGTCGTGCAGGGCCTCGCCGCCGCGGGGCTGACCAGGTCGGCGCGCGTCGTCGTCGAGAAGCCGTTCGGCCACGACCTCGCGTCGGCGCTGGCGCTCAACGACGCGATCCACGAGCACCTCGACGAGTCGCAGCTGTACCGGATCGACCACTTCCTCGGCAAGATGGGCCTCGTCGAGATCCTCTACCTGCGGTTCGCCAACGCGCTGCTGGAGCCGGTCTGGAACCGCCACCACGTGGCGTCGGTGCAGATCACGATGGCCGAGCAGTTCGGCGTTGCCGACCGCGGCCACTTCTACGACCCGGTCGGCGCGCTGCGCGACGTCGTCGTCAACCACATGATGCAGGTGGTCGGGGCGACCGCGATGGAGGCGCCGTCCAGCCGCGACCCCGCGACGATCAAGGACGCGCTCCACACGGTGCTCGCGGCGGTGCGCGACGCCGATCCGGCCCACTACGTCCGCGGTCAGCACGACGGCTACCGCGAGATCGACGGGGTCGCGCCCGACTCGACGACCGAGACCTACGCGGCGCTGCGCCTGGAGATCGACACCTGGCGCTGGGCGGGCGTGCCGTTCTACCTGCGCACCGGGAAGCTGCTGCCGACGACGCAGACCGAGCTGCGGCTCGTGTTCCGCCGGCCGCCGCGGCTCGGGTTCCACGTCGCCGGCGCACGCGAGCCCGAGCCCGGCCAGCTCGTCGTCAAGCTCGATCCCTCGACCGGCGTCCAGCTGCTCGTCGAGGCCCAGCACGCGTCGGGCGACACCGAGCAGATCCGCTTGGAGATGGAGTTCTCCGAGCAGGGCGGCGAGGGCCCGACGCCGTACGAGGTCCTGCTGCTCGCGGCGATGCGCGGGGACAGCGCCCGCTTCACGCGCCAGGACGCCGTCGAGGAGACCTGGCGGGTGATGCAGCCGCTGCTCGACGCCCCGCCGCCCGTGCTCCCCTACGCGCCGGGCACGTGGGGCCCGGCCGAGGCGGATCGCCTGATCGCCGGCCACGGGCGCTGGCACGACCCATGGGTGAGGACATGACCACGACCGCTGCCGAGCAGGCGGCGCCCCAGAGCGCCGCGGCGCCCTCGCCGTTCACGCCGATCGCCGAGTACGCCTTCCTGTCCAACTGCCACACCGGCGCGCTCGTCGCGCCGGACGGCTCGATCGGGTGGCTGTGCGTGCCGCGCTTCGACGCGCCCAGCGTCTTCGGGACGCTGCTGGACCGCGAGGCCGGCTTCTTCCGCCTCGGCCCGTTCGGGCTCAACTACCCGGCGGCCCGCCACTACGAGCCGGGCACGAACACGCTCGTGACGACCTGGCAGTCGGCGACCGGCTGGGCCGTGGTGCGCGACGCCCTGACGATGGGCCCGCGGCGCCGGGAGGACACGATCACGCCGCACACGCGCCCGCCGACCGATGACGACGCCGAGCACGTGCTCGTGCGCACGGTCGAGTGCACCGAGGGCAGCGTCGAGATCGAGCTCATCTGCGAGCCGGTCTTCGACTACGGCCGCACGCCGGCGCAGTGGTCGCTGGCCGACGACGAGCGCCACGTCGCCGACGCCACCGGCGCCGACCAGACGATCCGCCTGTGCACCGACATGGCGGTCGGCGTGGAGGCGGGCCGCGTGCGCGCCCGCCGCGTGCTGACGGCCGGCGAGTCGCTGTTCTGCTCGCTCTCGTGGGCCGAGGGCCTCGCCGGCCCGGCCGACGTCGGCGAGGCGCACGAGCAGCTGGCGCAGACGACGCGCTTCTGGCACGCCTGGCTGGCCGGCGCGCGGCTGCCCGACCACCCGTTCCTCGAGGCGGTGCGCCGCTCTGCGCTCACGGTCAAGGGCCTGACGTACATGCCGACGGGGGCGACGGTGGCCGCGCTGACGACGTCGCTGCCCGAGACGCCGGGCGGCGAGCGCAACTGGGACTACCGCTACACGTGGAT
>CAYRCB010000027.1:0-53561 GCA_964422645.1 uncultured Solirubrobacteraceae bacterium
CCGGATCGCCCGATGGAATCGAGGAGCGATGACGAAGAACATCCTGTCTCCCCGATCCACGAGAAGGGCCCGTGCACGCGGGCCCTTCTGCTATCTCAGACCAACCACGGCGACCGGCGGCGCCCCGCGGGTCGGGAGGCTCCGGCGGTCCTGCGCCGGACCATCTCGCGGAGCGTGTCGATTTCGTCTTGCCTCGTTCGACGTGCGAGTGGAAGCCCATCCCCAACCACCACGAGGAGGAGCCATGCGCTTCATGGTCCTGGTCCCCGGCGACGCCCGCTCAGAGGCTGGTGAGATGCCCAGCACGGAGCTGCTGGAGGCGATGACGAAGTACAACGAGGAGCTCGTCAAGGCGGGTGTCATGCTGGCTGGCGACGGCCTGCACCCGACCTCCAAGGGCGCCAAGGTCCGCTTCGGCGCTCGCGGCGGCGAGCGCACCGTGATCGACGGTCCGTTCACCGAGGCCAAGGAGATCGTGGCGGGCTACTGGATCTGGCAGTGCGCGTCGCGCGACGAGGCGATCGAGTGGCTCAAGCGCGCGCCGTTCGAGGACTGCGACATCGAGCTGCGCCAGATCTTCGAGCTCGACGACTTCAGCGAGCAGATGACCCCCGAGCTGCGCGAGGCCAACAAGCGGCTGGACGAGCAGATCGGCCAGCAGGGATAGGCGCCGTGGAGGCGTCGGCCACCCATCGTGCGATCGACGCCGTCTGGCGGATCGAGTCGGCCCGGCTGATCGCCGGGCTGACTCGCATCGTGCGCGACGTCTCGGTGGCCGAGGACCTGGCCCAGGACGCGCTCGTCGCCGCGCTGGAGCAGTGGCCGGCGTCGGGCATCCCGGATAACCCGGGCGCCTGGCTCATGGCCACCGCCAAGCGCCGGGGCGTCGACGCGTTGCGCCGCCGTGTCACGCTCGAGCGCAAGCAGGAGCTCATCGCGCGCGAGCTGCAGATCCTCCAGCAGCTCGACCAGCCCGACCTCGCCGCGCAGGTCGACGACGTGGAGGACGACGTCCTGCGCCTGGTCTTCATGACGTGTCACCCGGTGCTGTCGCGGGAGGCGCGGGTCGCGCTGACGCTGCGCCTGGTCGGTGGCCTGTCGACGCCCGAGATCGCCCGGGCGTTCCTCGTCGCCGAAGGAACCGTCGCGCAGCGCATCGTCCGGGCCAAGCGCACGCTCGCGGAGGCCCGCGTGCCGTTCGAGGTCCCCGGCCGCGACGAGCTCGCCGACCGGCTGTCGGCGGTCCTCGAGGTGATCTACCTCGTCTTCAACGAGGGCTACGCCGCCACCGCGGGCGAGCACTGGATCCGACCGGCGCTGTGCGAAGACGCGCTGCGCCTGGGTCGCATCCTCGCCGCGCTCATGCCCCGCGAGGCCGAGGTCCACGGCCTGCTGGCGCTGCTGGAGCTGCAGGCTTCGCGGTTGCGGGCGCGGGTCGGGCCCCACGGCGAGCCGGTGCTGCTCGCCGATCAGGACCGCGGGCGCTGGGACCACCTGCTCGTGCAGCGCGGACTGGCCGAGCTGCGGCGCGCCGAGGACCTGAGCCGCGCGCTGGGGCCGTACACGCTGCAGGCGGCGATCGCCGGCTGCCACGCGCGGGCCCGCAGCTTCGAGGAGACGGACTGGCTGCGGATCGTCGCGCTCTACGACGGCCTGGAGGCGCTGACCGGCTCCCCGGTGGTCCGGCTCAACCGTGCGGTCGCCGTGGCGATGGCGTTCGGGCCGCAGGACGGGCTCGAGCTCGTCGACGCGCTCGCCGACGAGCCGGCGCTGCGCGGCTACCACCTGCTGCCCAGCGTGCGCGGCGACCTGCTGGTCCGCCTGGGGCGGCTCGCGGAGGCGCGCGCCGAGTTCGTGCGGGCGGCCGGCCTCTGCGACAACGACCGCGAGCGCGAGCTGCTCGAGGCGCGCGCGGTCGCGTGTGAGGCGTAGACCCATCACATAACCAAGAGGTTGTTGGATAGCTAGTTGGTTTGCTAACGTTGCCGCATGGCCACCGCCGCGCTCCCCGTCATCACCCCGCGCGAGAAGCAGGCCGGGGGCTGCTGCGTCGCCGCGGTCGTGCCCGACCTCGACGCGGAGGCGGCTGCGGAGCTGGCCGTCGTCGTCAAGGCGCTCGCCGATCCGACGCGGCTGCGGATCGTCGACACGCTGCGCAAGGCGCGGCCCGAGGCGGTCTGCCAGTGCGAGCTGCTGCCGCTCTTCGCGATGTCGCAGCCCGCGCTGGCCAAGCACCTGAAGGTGCTCGTGGCCGCCGGCGTCGTCGGCAGTGAGCGGCGCGGGCTGTGGACCTACTACTTCCTTCCCGCCGAGAGCCGGATCGAGGAGCTGATCGCATGGCTGACCTGACCGACGCCGACGCCATCCGCGAGGCGGTCCGCGCGCGCTACGCGGCCGCTGCGACGTCCCGCTCCGGCTCCGGCTGCTGCGGCGGCCCGGTCTCCACGACCGACGCCGCAGGCAACCAGGTGTTCGGCGCCACCCTCTACGACGGCGAGCAGGTGGGCGAGGCGCCCGCCGGCGCCGTCGCCGCGTCGCTGGGCTGCGGGGTCCCGACCGCGGTCGCCGACCTGCGCCCGGGCGAGACCGTCCTCGACCTCGGCTCGGGCGCCGGCGCGGACGTGCTCATCAGCGCCGCTCGGGTCGGACCCACGGGCCGCGCGATCGGCCTCGACATGACCGACGAGATGCTCGCGCTGGCGCGCGCGAACGCTGCCGAGGCGGGCCACGCCAACGTCGAGTTCGTCAAGGGCCACATCGAGGACGTCCCGCTGCCGGCCGACAGCGTCGAAGTCGTCATCTCCAACTGCGTCATCAACCTCTCCGCCGACAAGCCGCAGGTGCTGCGCGAGGCCGCACGGGTGCTCAAGCCTGGCGGGCGGTTCGCGGTCTCCGACGTGATCGCCGACTCCGGGATGGACGATGCGACTCGCGCGGACGTCGCGCAGTGGACCGGCTGCATTGCCGGCGCGCTCACCCGCGAAGCGTTCGAGCGCGCGCTCGCGGACGCCGGGCTCGTCGACGTCGAGATCCGGGCGACGCACCGCGTCCACCCGCACGCGGCGTCGGCCATCATCCGCGCCCGCAAGCCCGCCGGGTGAGCGCGACGACGCAGACCGCGGCCGCGCCCGCCGGCGCGGCCGTCCTCGGCCGACTCTCCACGCTGGACCGGTACCTGCCGCTGTGGATCGCGCTCGCGATGGCCGCCGGGCTCGCGCTCGGCTCGCTCGTCCCCGGCCTCGACGACGCGCTCGACGCGCTGCAGCTCGGCTCGGTCTCCGTGCCGATCGCCCTGGGCCTCCTGCTCATGATGTACCCGGTGCTCGCGAAGGTTCGCTACGAGCGCATGGGGCAGGTGACGCAGGAGCGGGGGATGATCGCCGCTTCGCTGGTGCTCAACTGGGTCGTCGGTCCGGCGCTCATGTTCGCGCTCGCCTGGATCTTCCTGCCCGACCAGCCCGAGTACCGCACCGGCCTGATCATCGTCGGCCTCGCGCGCTGCATCGCGATGGTGCTGATCTGGAACGACCTCGCGCGCGGCGACAACGAGGCGGTCGTCCTGCTGGTCGCGATCAACTCGCTCTTCCAGATCGTGGCCTACAGCCTGCTCGGCGCCTTCTACCTGTCGATCCTGCCGGGATGGCTGGGGCTCGACACCCAGGGCCTGGACGTCTCGATCTGGGAGGTCACGCGCACCGTGGCGATCTTCCTCGGCATCCCGCTCGTCGCGGGATACCTCACGCGCCGAGAAGGGATCCGGCGCCGCGGCCGAGGCTGGTATGAGCAGCGCTTCCTGCCGCGGATCGGCCCGCTCGCGCTCTACGGCCTGCTGTTCACCATCGTGCTGCTGTTCGCGCTGCAGGGCGACGCGATCACCGGCCAGCCGCTCGACGTCGCGCGCATCGCGGTCCCGCTGCTCGCGTACTTCGCGCTGATGTTCGCCGTGGCGTTTGCCACCGGCAAGGCGATCGGGCTCGACTACGGTCGCACGGCGACGCTCGCCTTCACCGCCGCGTCGAACAACTTCGAGCTGGCGATCGCCGTCGCGGTCGGCGTCTTCGGGGCGACGAGCGGCGAGGCGCTGGCCGGCGTCGTCGGTCCGCTCGTCGAGGTGCCCGTCCTCGTCGGGCTCGTCTTCGTCGCGCTGTGGGCCGGCCGGCGGCTCTTCCCCCGCGAGGCGATCTGATGGCCACCGTCCTCTTCGTCTGCCTCCACAACGCGGGCCGCTCGCAGATGAGCCAGGCGCTGTTCGAGCGGGCGGCCGCCGGTCGCCACCGCGCGCTGTCGGCCGGCAGCGAGGCCGATCCGGCCGGCCGCGTCCATCCGGCGGTGGTGGAGGTCATGCGCGAGCTGGGCATCGACCTCGCCGATCGCCGTCCCCAGCGGCTGACCGCCGAGCTGGCGGCGGCGGCGGACGTCGTGGTGACGATGGGCTGCGGCGACGCCTGTCCGCTGCTGCCGGGCAAGCGGTACCTGGACTGGGAGCTGCCCGACCCCAAGGGGCGGCCGCCGGCCGAGGTCCGGGCGACCAGGGACGAGATCGCCCGTCGCGTCGCCGGGCTCGTGGCGGAGCTCGACGCGTAGCGGCCGCCGATCGTCTCAGCGCCCGGCCACCCGGGCCAGCTCCGCGCGGGCCCGCCCGGCGGCGACGAGGTTGCCCTTCGCCGCATAGAGCGCATGGGCCTCGGTGACGGCCGCGCGGGCTGCGCCTCGGCGCCCGCCCCGGCGCAGGACGATCCCGAGGTCCAGGAGCGCGTCGCCGCGCTGGTTGACGAAGTCCCCACCGGCCGCGAGCGCGACGGCGTCGCCCGCCAACCGTGCCGCTTCGTCGACGTCGCCGCGGGCCGCGAGGGCCCGGGCCCGCACCTCGCGCCAGAGGACCTGGGCGATCCGGTCGTCGGCCGCGGCCAGCTCGGCGGCGCGTGCGGCGAACCGGTCCGCGTCGTGGTCGCGGCCCTGGGCCAGCAGCGCCAGGCCGAGCATGCCGGCCGTCGTCGACACGAGCGCGCGATCGCCCATGCGCTCGAGCGTCTCGAAGCCCGCGCGCAGGATGCGCTCCGCGTCGGCCGCGTCCCCGAGGAGCAGCTCGACCGCCGCCGCGTGGTGCGAGACGGCCGTGCTCAGGACCAGGCCGCGCTCTCCCAGCACCGCCTCGCTGATCGCCAGCAGCTCCCGCGCGCGGTCGAAGCGGCCCTGCATCGCGTGCAACCCGGCGAGCGGCTGCAGCACCTCGGCCACCGCCACGGGGTCGTCACCGACCTCGTCGCGGATCGCCTCGCAGCGTTCGATGCCCTCGGCGGCGGCCGTCGGCCCGAAGAACTGCGACGACGCCACCCAGCCGAGGATCTCGATCCGCTCGTGCTCGTCGCCGGCGCGCAGCGCGTGCGCCGCCGCGTCCTGCCAGGCTCGCGCCGCAGCGCATGCCCGCGTCTGCGTCCAGTGGACCCACGCCCGCAGCCGCAGCGCCCGGCAGAGGCCGCGCTCGTCACGCGCGCGCCGGAAGACGGGCAGGACCTCGTCGACCGTCGCGGCGGCTGCGGCCGTCGCACCCGGCTCGCCGTGCTGCAGGCGCAGGAACTGGCGCTGGACCCGGACGTGGCAGGCGACCCGCTCGTCGCGTGCGTCCTCGGCGGCCCGACGGGCGGCGGTGAGTGCCAGGTCGGCCTGGTCCAGCCGGCCGGCCTCGATGAGCGCGGCGCCGAGATCGGGCAGGAGGGCGACGCGACGGTCGTCGTCGGTGGCCAGCAGGCCGACGGCGCGCTCGAGCAGGCCGATCGCTCCGGCGTGATCGCTGCGCGCCAGCGCCCGGCGTCCGGCCGACTCCAGCAGTTGCGCCCCGCGCTGCGCGATGGCGGCGCCGGCGGCGTCGAGCGGTCCGAGGTCGGCCAGCAGATGCGCGGCCTGCTCGAGGTGGAAGCCGGCGATCTCCTCGAGCTCGCGCAGCCTCGGGCCGGCCGTCCGCTCGAGCCAGTCCGCGCAGCGGACGTGGAGCTCGGCCCGCGCCTCCTTGGCGAGCGAGCGGTAGGCGGCGTCGTGGATGAGCGCGTGGCGAAAGCGGAAGGCCTCCTCTCCGGCGAAGTGGGCCCGGTCGGGCCGGATGACGTCCCGCCGCACGAGCGACGTCAGGATCCCATCCACGGCGTCGGTCAGCACGGACGGAGCGAGCTCGCGCGCGGCCCCGCGGTGGAACACGACGCCCTCGACCGCGGCGCAGGCCAGCACCGTCCGCTCGTCGACCGGCAGCCGCTCGAGTCGCGCGGCGAGCAGCGCGTGGATCGTCGGTGGGACCGGGAGGTCGACCAGCTCCGGCGCCAGCGTCCAGCGGTCGCCGCAGCGGCGCAGAAGCCCGTCGTCGACGAGCTGCGCGACGAGCTCCTCGGCGAACAGCGGGTTGCCCTCGGTCGCGTCGGCGATCCGGGCGCCGATCTCGGGCGCAAGGGTCGCGCCGTCGAGGAGCGACGCGACGAGCAGGGAGCATGCGTCGCGACGCAGCGGCTCGAGCAGGATCGCGGTGGCGTTCAGCTTCCCGCCGCCCCAGCGGGGACGCTCGTCGAGCAGCTCCGGTCGCGCGATGCACAGCAGGACGATCGCGGCGCCGCGCGACAGGTCGGCGACGTGCTCGACGAGGTCCAGGAACGACGGCTCGGCCCACTGCAGGTCGTCGAGCACCACGACGAGCGGGCGCCTCCGCGCGAGGGCCTCGAACAGCCCGCGGACCGCCCACGCGATCTGGTCGCCGGAGCTGGGCTCGCAACCGGGCAGCCCCACCGCCCCGCCGACGCCCGCGACGATCGCCTCGGCCTCGGGCTCCCCGGCGAGGCAGGACGCGAGCGCGTCGCGCGGCGGCCGGGGCGTCGCATCGCCGCCGTCCGCGCGGGCGAGGTCGCCGACGATCTCGGTCAACGGCCAGTAGGCGATGCCCTCTCCGTAGGACAAGCAGCGGCCGCGCAGGACGCGCGCGCGGTCCCCGAGCCCGGCGACGAGCTCCGACACGAGCCGCGTCTTGCCCACCCCGGCGGCCCCCAGCACGGTGACGAGATGGCAACGGCGGTCGACGGCTGCCGCCGCGCACGCGTGCTCCAGCGTCTGGAGCTCCCGCTCGCGCCCGATGAGTGGCGCGCCCGCCCGGTGCGCGCGCCCGCCGGCCGCCGGACGCACGTCGAGGAGGCGCAGTCCGGCGATCGCCTCGCCGTTGCGTGCCGTCCGCGGCCCGGCGGGCTGCGACCGCAGCGACCCTCGCGCCAGGCGCGCGGTCGCGTCGTCGAGCAGGATCTCGCCGGGCGCTGCGACCGCCTCGAGACGCTGGGCGAGATCGGCGGCATCGCCCGCGACGAGCGGCTGGCCCGGCCACGGTCCGCCGCCGACGACCTCGCCGGTGGCCACGCCGACCCGCGCCGTCGGCTGCGCGCCGTAGTCGTGGCGCGCAGCGGGGCCGAGCGCGGCGGTCGCCTCCCGCAGCTCGGCCGCGGCCCGGACCGCGCGCAGGGCGTCGTCCTCGTGCAGGAGGGGCAGGCCGAAGACGGCCAGCAGCGCGTCGCCGGGATAGCCCTCGACCATGCCGCCGTGGCGCTCCAGCACGGCGCGGAGCTCGCCGAGCCACCGCGACGACAGCCGGCGGCGCGCCTCGGGATCGAGGTGGGGCCTCGGCGCCGCGGCGTCGGTGACGGTGGCGAACAGGACCGTCACGACCTTGCGCGTCGTCGGCGCTGCGTCGCTGGCTCCTTGCGCCGGCGCCCCCTCGCGGTCGCCCGGCGGGGGGCCGCGCGGCGCGGCCTCGGCGGCAACCGGGACGCTCAACCCGGGGTCTTGAGTGAGGATCGCGCGCTCGAGCTCGCGCAGGCGCTCGCCGGGCTCGATGCCGAGGTCGCCGACGAGCCGCCGGCGGGTCTCCTGGTAGGCCTGCAGCGCATCCGCCTGTCGCTCGGCGCGGTACAGGGCGAGCATGAGCTGGCCGCGCAGCCGCTCCCGGTAGGGGTGCTCGGCGATCAGCGTCTCGAGCTGGCCGACGACCTCGGCGTGGCCGCCGAGCCGCAGCCGGGCCTCGATCAGCTGCTCCAGCGCGACGATCCGCAGGTCCTCCAGGCGCGCGATCTCGCGCTGGGCGAACGGCTCGTCGACGACGTCGGCTAGCGGCTGCCCGCGCCACAGCGACAGCGCCTCCCGCAGCGCGGCCGCCGCGCCCTCCGGGTGGCCCGCGGCCAGCTCCTTGCCCCCTTCGGAGACGAGCCGCTCGAACCGGTGGGCGTCGAGGCAGTCCGGATCGAGCCGCAGCTCGTAGCCGTGCTCGTGCGTCACGACGATCCCGCCGCCGCCGGACGTGCCGGACAGCAGCTTGCGCAGGCGCGACACGTGCATCTGCAGCGTCTTGACCGGCGTGCCGGGCGGCTCGTCGCTCCACAGCTCGCCGATCAGGCGGTCGGTGCTCAGCGTCTCGTTGGCGTGCAGGAGCAGCAGCGCCAGCAGGGCGCGCTGCTTGGTGCCCCCGAGCGCAACCGCGTGGCTCCCGTCGCGGGCCTCGAGGGGGCCGAGGAGGCTGAAGCGCATGGGAGGAGGGGATGGAAGCCTGAGAGGACGAACGTACCGCAGCCGGAGCCCCCGCTGCAGCCCGCCGTTACCGGTTCGTTGCCCCGCTGTGGGCGCGCCGAGGCCGGGCCGGAGGACGATCGTCGGCAGCTCGACTCACCACCTGTGGAGGCAGCTATGGCCCAGGCCATCCCACAGCAGCACCCCGCCGTCGTGCTGCGCTCGCACTACCGCCTCGTGCGCGCGCTGCTGGCCGTCGCGATGGTGGCCATCGTGAGCCTCGCGATCGCCGTGGCGATCCTCGCGACCGACGACAACGGCGGCGGCAGCAGCGACGCCGTCCAGCCGGCCGTGGCGGCGCCGGCGGCGCAGACCGCGGCGCCCGCGACGAACGGATCGACGCGCTTCGACGGCGGCCCGGAGGAGGGCACGCGCGGGGCCCACGTGGTCGTGGCCCCGTCCACGCGCTTCGACGGCGGACCCGAGGAGGGGAGCGCCGGCCACTGAGCCGACGCCGCAGCATGGCCGGGCCCTCGCGTCGGAGGGCCCGGCCAGATCACCCGCCGAAGGGGCGCTCTAGCAGCGTCGACAGCACGACCGCCGACTGGGTGCGGGTGATGGCGCTCGTCTCGCGGATGCGCTCGAGGACGTGCTCGAGGTGCCGCGTGTCGTGGGCGCGGACGATGAGCACGGCGGAGGCGGCGCCGGCGACGGTGTAGGCCGCCGCGACCTCGGGGATCGGGCGGACCGCTTCGAGGATCCGGGCCCCGGCGAAGGTGCCCTCGGTGGTCAGCTCGACGATCGCCTGCGTGGTCCAGCCGAACGGGTGCGGGTCGACGATCGCCGTGTAGCCGCGGATCACGCCGAGCTCCTCCAGGCGGTCCACGCGGCGCTTGACCGCGGGTGCCGACAGCCCCACCTGCTCGCCGATGTCGCGGAACGACCGGCGCGCGTCGTCGCGCAGCAGGGCGACGATCCGGCGGTCGGTCTGGTCGAGGTCGACGGGCGGGGCGTCCATGGCGCGACACTCTACGCGGCCGCGCAACGAACGGTCGTCGAGAACGCCTCATGCAGCGATCTCGGAGCCAGCCGTGCAACGAATCGCCATTGAGCGTGGGGTCAGACCAGATCTACGCTGCGTGCATGACCGACGTGCGCGAGCTGTACCGAACCATGGCGCTCGTGCGGGCCCTCAACGACGACGCGATCGCCCTCGCGCGCCAGGGGATCCTGCACGGCTACCCGCCCTTCACGGGCCAGGAGGCCGTCCAGGTCGGCTCCGCCGCCGCGATCGACCCGCGCGTCGACTTCGCCTTCCCGACGTACCGCGAGATGGGCGCGATGATCGCGCTCGGCGTCGATCCGGTCGGCCTGCTCGCCCACCACCGCGGCTTCGGCGACGGCGGCGTGTTCGACGCCGCCCGGGCCCACGTCGCCCCGATGAACGCGATCGTCGGTGGCACCGTGCTGCATGCGGTCGGCTGGGCGATGGGGGCCAAGCTCGACGGCGAGGAGGCCTGCGCGCTCGCCTACTTCGGCGACGGCGCCAGCTCGCAGGGCGAGGTCCACGAGGCGCTGAACTTCGCCGGCGTCTACCGGCTGCCGGTCGTCTTCCTGTGCACGAACAACGGCTGGGCGATCTCGGTCCGGACCGAGGCGCAGGTCGCCGGCGGCTCGGTCGCGGCGCGCGCCGCCGGCTACGGGATGCCCGGCGTGCGCGTCGACGGCAACGACGTGCTCGCCGTCCACGAGGCCACGGTCGCCGCCACGCAGCGCGCCCGCGCGGGGGAGGGCCCGACGCTCATCGAGGCGATGACCTACCGCCTCGGCCCGCACGCCACCTCCGACGATCCGTCGCGCTACCGCGACGCCGCCGAGGAGGCTCGCGCCCGCGGCCGCGACCCGCTCGTGCGCGCCCGCGCCGCGCTGCTGGCCTCCGGCGAGGCCGACGACGCCTTCCTCGCCGCGGTCGACGCCGAGGTCGCCGACCGCGTCCGCGAGGTGCGCGACCGCGTCGTCGCGCTGGAGGCGCCGACCTTCCGCGAGCAGGCCGCGCTCGCGTACGTCAAGCCGCCGGCGGCGCATCGCGCGCAGCTCGAGACGTGGATGGCGGAGGCGGCGTATGCCTGAGTGGTCGCTGCAGCAGGCGCTCAACGAAGCGCTGCGCACGGCGCTGCGGGAGGATCCGCGCACGCTGATCTTCGGCGAGGACGTCGGGCGCCACGGCGGTGTCTTCCGCGTCACCGACGGGCTCCAGGGCGAGTTCGGCCCTCAGCGCGTGTTCGACACGCCGCTGGCCGAGGCCGGGATCGTCGGCATGGCCACCGGCCTGTGCCTGCACGGCTGGCGGCCGATCGTCGAGATCCAGTTCGACGGCTTCGTCTTCCCGGCGCTCAACCAGGTCGCCGCGCACGTCTCCAAGCTGCGCACCCGCTCGCGCGGCGCCTTCGGGCTGCCGCTGACGATCCGCATCCCGAGCTACGGCGGCATTCGCGGGCCCGAGTCCCACAGCGAGAGCGTCGAGACGTTCTTCGCCCATCTGCCGGGCATCAAGGTCGTCTCGCCGGCGACTCCGAGCGAGGGGTACGCGCTGCTGTTGGAAGCGATCCGCGACCCCGACCCGGTCGTCTTCCTGGAGCCCAAGAGCCGCTACTGGGCGCGCGAGGAGGTCGACCCGGACGCCGCCGCGCCCGCGGATCCCGACGACGACGCCTACGCCAGCCGCGTCGCCCGCGACGGGAATCATGTGACGCTCTTCGCTTGGGGCGCGTGCGTCAACCGCTGCCTGCAGGCGGCCGAGTTCGCCGCCGAGGACGGGGTGGACGTCGAGGTCGTCGACCTGCGCTGGCTGAAGCCGCTCGACGTCGAGGGCATGGTCGCGTCGGTCCGGCGCACGCGCCGCGCGGTCGTCGTCCAGGAAGCGCAGACGACGCTCGGGCTCGGCTCGGAGGTCTGCGCGCTGCTCATGGAGCGCTGCTTCTCCGAGCTCGCCGCGCCGGTCGTGCGGGTGGCCGGGCCGGACATCCCGTACCCATGCGGCGGCTTGGAGGACGAGTACCTGCCCGACGCCGACCGCATCCTGCTCGGCATCCAGCGGACCTTGGAGAGCTGATGGGGCGCCAGACGTTCACGCTGCCCGACCTCGGCGAGGGCCTCGTCGAGGCGACGGTCCTCGAATGGCTCGTCGCGGTCGACGAGGAGATCGAGCTCAACGCACCGCTCGTCGAGGTCGACACGACGAAATCCGCGGTCGAGATCCCCTCGCCGGCGGCCGGGCGCGTCGTGGAGCTGCACGCGCAGGAGGGGGAGACGATCCCGGTCGGCGCGCCGCTGGTGAGCTTCGAGACCGCCGATCAGGCGGGGATCGTCGGCACCGTCCCGACCGAGGAGCGGCCGACGCGGCGCGTGCGCCTCAAGCCACCGGGCGGTTGACGCCGCTGCTGGTGGGCCTGACGTCGCTGCCGAAGACCGGCGAGCCGCGCGAGGTTTGAGGCGGGTCACGGAGCGGCGCGGGCCGAGTGCTGGTACCAATCCGGGGATGCGGCGCACGCCGGGGGCACCGGCCATCCCTTCCTCGTCGGGCGCCGCCGCGCGCATCTCCCGGTCCTGGCGGCTCGAGCGCGAGCTCCTGGCCACGGTGCGCCGGATGGAGCCGCGCGGGCTCGTCGTCGGCACCGTCGGCAACGCGAGCGTGCGCGCCGGCGAGGGGCTCGTGATCACGCCGACGCGCCGCCGCTACGAGCGGCTGCGCCGTCGCGACCTCGTCGCGGTGGGCCTGGACGGCGAGGTCGCCGGCGGACGGCACGCGCCGTCGCGCGAGCTGCCGCTGCATCTCGCGGTCTACCGGCGGCGCCCCGACCTGAGCGCGCTCGTCCACACCCACAGCCCCTGCGCGACCGCGTGGTCGTTCCTCGGCGAGCCGCTGGAGCCCGCGCTGGAGGAGCGCGAGTACTACGCGATCGGCCACGTGCGCACCGCGCCGCGGGCCGCGGCGGGCAGCGACGAGCTGGCCGCCGGCGCGGCCCGGGCGCTGGGCGGCGCACGCGCGGTCCTGCTCGCCGGCCACGGCGTGCTGGCCGGCGGCGACACGCCGGCGGAGGCGCTGACGGTCGCCGAGGCGGTCGAGCACCAGGCGCGCGTCGCGTGGCTGCTGCGCCTGGAGGCCGGGGGCGTCCCGGCCGGCGGCGCCGGTGCGCTGGCCGAGTTGCTGCGCTGAGTGCTTGAATCGGGCCCATGTCCGAGCCCCGCGCGGAGGTCGTCTCCGCTCACGAGACCATCCGCGTCACGCGTGACGGCGCCGTCGCGACGATCGAGCTGCACCGTCCCCAGTCGCTGAACGCGATCACCCTCACGCTGGCGCGCGAGGTCCACGAGGTGCTGCTCGAGCTGGCCGACGACCGCGAGGTCGGCGCGATCGTGCTGACCGGCGCAGGGCGGGGGTTCTCCTCCGGCTTCGACCTGCGCAGCGACGAGGTCCCGCGCACCGCCTCGGGGCGCCCGGACACGGGCGGTGGGCTGCGCGAGGTCTTCAACCCGCTCGTGCTGCAGCTGCGCCGCCAGCCCCAGCCGGTCATCGCCGCGCTGAACGGGATCGCGGCGGGGATCGGGTGCTCCTACGCGCTGGCCTGCGACCTCGTGGTGGCGGCGCGCTCGGCCTCGCTCCTGCTGGCGTTCGTCAACGTCGGCCTCGTGCCCGACGGCGGCTCGTCGCTGCTCGTGACCGCGCGGGCGGGGCTCGGCCGGGCGCTGGAGATGTCGCTGCTGGGCGAGCGGGTGGACGCCGAGACCGCGCACGCGTGGGGGCTGGTCAACCGGGTCGTCGACGACGAGCAGCTGCTGCCGGCGACGATGGAGCTGGCCCGCAAGGTGGCGGCCGGGCCGCCGCAGGCGCACGCCGCGATCAAGGACCTGCTGAACGCCACGTTCCTGGACCTGCTCGAGCGCCAGCTCGCGCGCGAGGCCGACGTGCAGGCCGTGCGCACCGAGTCCGACGAGGCGGGCGAGGCCATCCTCGCGTTCCTGGAGAAGCGAGCCGCCCGCTTCCGCTGAGGCGCCGGTAGGGTGCCGGCATGATCGTCGCCGTCGACCTGTCCGCCACGCCCGCCGCGATCGCGCTCGAGGCGCCCGACGACTTCCAGGGGTTCCACGTCGCCGTCCGCGGCGGCACGCCCGGCGATCCGCGGCTCGACGAGGCCGTCGCGCGGTTCGGGCGCGGCGACGGCGAGCACGTCTTCGTCGACGTGGCGGCGTTGCGCGGGCTCGCGGGCGAGCGGGCCGCCGATCCGGCGTGGCAGGCCTCGCTGGAGGGCATGCTCGGCTACGCCCGCTCGAAGGGCTGGCTCGACGACGAGGGCGCGATCCAGGCTCACGTGGAGTGGGACGGCTGAGCGCGACGCCGCCGCGCGGCTGAGCGCGGGGCGGCGCCGAGCGCGCGGCTGAGCGCGACGGCGCCGAGCGGGCGCGCGGTGAAGGACCGGGCCGTCAGGCCAGCGCCGCGGCGATCGTCCGCGCGCTCGCGATCAGCGCCCGTGCGGCCGGCTCGGGGTCGCGGGCGTCGATCCACACGGCGCTGATCGACGCGTCCGCCTCCCGCCCCGGCACGGCGATCGCCGCACCCACGCCCGTCACGCCGGGCAGCAGCTCGCCGGTCGAGACCGCCCAGCCGCGCTCGCGGGCCAGCACGATCTCGGCGCGCTCGTCCGCGCGCGGCTCCAGCGCGGCGAGCAGCGCGATCCCCGAGGCGGCCTGGTCGAGGTCGTGGCGCAGCCCGGCGCGGTAGGCGATGTGCATGTCGGTCGAGCGCGGCTCGATGACCGCTGCGACCACCGCCTCCTCGCCGTCGCGGACCGTCAGCGCCGTCGTCGCCGCGATCTCGTCGGCCAGCCGCTGGAGCTCGGGTACGGCGACGTCGCGCAGCCGCATCCGCACCGCGCTGGCCAGCTCGATGAGGCCGGCGCCGAGCACGTAGCGCCCGTCGGCGCCGCGCACGACGAGCCGCTGGTCGGCCAGCGGGCCGACGAGCCGGTAGATCCCGGCGCGGTGGGTCTCCATCGCCGTCGCCAGCTGCGACACCGACAGGCCGTCGGGATGCTCGGCGAGCACGCGGAGCACCCGCAGCCCGCGCTCGAGCGTCTGCGAGCCGCCGGGCGCGCGCGTGTCGATCTCGGTCACGCGCCGAACGGTATCCGTCCGGCGCCGTGCGCTACGCCATGACCTCCGAGTGCGAGTCGCGCTCGTCCACGTTGGCGTCGACCGTCTCGACGAGCTGCCCGTCCATGCCGAGCAGCAGCGACGACTCGTCGTACCAGCTGTCGGGCGCGCGGGTGCCCCAGAACGAGCGGCAGCGCGGATCGGCGACCGACCAGCGGATCGGCTTCAGGTCCGGGTCGCCGGTCCAGTAGTCGCACGAGTAGAGCTCGATGCGATGGCCGTCGGGGTCGCGCAGGTAGACGAAGAACGCGTTGGAGACGCCGTGGCGGCCCGGACCGCGCTCGATCGCGTGGGCCCAGCCGGCCGCCGCGAGCTGGTCGCAGACGCGCAGCACCCCGGCCGGCTCGCCGATCCAGAAGGCGGCGTGGTGCAGTCGCGGCCCACGGCCGGCGGTCAGCGCGACGTCGTGGACGGACGGCTTGCGCAGCAGCCAGCAGCCGGTGAGCTGCTCGTCCTCGCCGTCGGTGGAGATGTACTCCGAGCAGCGGAAGCCGAGGCTGTGCCAGAAGCGGAAGGCGTCGTCCATCCGCGCGGAGTGGAGGTTGAAGTGGTCGTAGCGCAGGATCGGGCCGCCGCGATGCAGGTCGAAGCGCTGCAGCTGGGTGTCGAACTGCTCGATCTCGTAGAAGAACTCCAGCGGCGCGCCGAACGGGTCGGCGGTGCGCAGCGCGCGACCCTGGCCCTCCAGCGCGCCGTCGACCCATGCGACCGGCAGGCCGCGGGCCGCGAGGTCCGCGGCGAGCGGCTCGAGGTCGGCGTCCGAGCGCATGCGGAACCCGAGCCGCGCCGCGGCGGCGACGTCGGCCTGGCGCAGGACGAGCGAGTGGTGCTGGCGCTCCTCCCAGCCGCGCAGGTAGATCGTGTCGCCGGTGCGGCTCGTGACGATCATCCCCAGCAGGTCGGCGTAGAACCGCTGCGACGCCTCCAGGTCGGTGACGTGCAGCTCGACGTACGCCGCGCGGAGGATGTCGTAGGGCGGCGTGATCGCCGGGGTGGAGACCAGCTCGGTGGCGGTGGGCATCCGTGTCGCTCCTCTACTCCGCGTCGCCCAGGCCGAGGCGCGGGATGTGGTGGGTGCCGAGCGCCACGTGGACGATCTCGGTCTCGCAGTAGAACTCGAAGGCGTAGTCGCCGCCCTCGCGGCCGATCCCGCTGGCCTTGACGCCGCCGAACGGCGTGCGCAGGTCGCGCACGTTCTGGGAGTTGATCCAGCACATGCCGGTGTCGATCGCGTGGGCGACGCGGTGGGCGCGCTGGATGTCGTTCGTCCACACGTACGCGGCCAGCCCGTACGGCGTGGCGTTGGCCAGGCGGATCGCCTCGGCCTCGTCCTGGAAGGGCATCGCGACCAGGACGGGCCCGAAGATCTCCTCCTGGAAGACCTGCATGTGCTCGTCGACGTCGGCGATCACCGTCGCCTCGAGGAAGTTGCCGTCGGGCAGGTGCGCCGGTCGCTCACCGCCGGCCAGCACGCGTGCGCCCTGCTCGCGCGCCGAGGCGATGTAGCCGAGCACGCGGTCGTAGTGCTCGGGGCGGATGAGCGGGCCCAGCTCCGTGGACGGGTCGAACGGGTCGCCGACGCGGACGTTGCGGGCGCGCGCGGCGACCGCCTCGACGATCCGCTCGTAGAGGCCCGCCTGGACGAGCAGCCGCGAGCCGGCGGTGCAGCGCTGGCCGTTCATCGTGAAGATCTGGGCGAGGGCGGCGTCGACCGCCAGCTCGGGGTCGGCGTCGTCGAACACCACGACCGGCGACTTGCCGCCGAGCTCGACCGAGGAGCGCTTCAGGGTCGGCGCCCCGGCCGCGATGATGATCGAGCCCGTCGTCGTCTCGCCGGTGAAGCAGATGAGCTGGACGCCGGGGTGGGCCGAGAGCGGCGCGCCGGCGGTCTCGCCGAAGCCGTGGACGACGTTGAAGACGCCTTGGGGAACCTCGGCCTCGACCATGATCTCGGCCAGCAGCGTCGCGGTCAGCGGGGACCACTCGGCCGGCTTGAGCACGATCGTGTTGCCGGCGGCCAGGGCGGGGGCGATGCGCCACGTCGACAGCATGAGCGGAGCGTTCCAGGGCATGATCATCCCGGCCACGCCGACCGGCTTGTGGATCGTGTAGTTGAGGAACTCGTCGCCGACTTGGAACGAGCGGCCGTGCAGCTCGGTGACGACGCCCGCGTAGTAGTCGAAGTTCTGGGCGGCGCGGGCGGCCATGCCGCGCATCTGGCCGATCGGCATGCCGATGTCGCGCACCTCGCGCTCGATGAAGTCCTCGGCGCGGTCGCGGATGCGGGCGGCGATGCGGCGCAGGACGGCGGCGCGCTCGCCCGCCTTCAGCCGCGGCCACGGGCCTTCGTCGAAGGCGCGGCGCGCGGCGGCGACCGCGAGGTCGACGTCGGCGGCTTGGCCGTCGGCCGCCTGGGCGAACGGCTCGTTGGTGGCCGGGTCGAGCGTCGCGAAGGTCCCACCGGCGACGCTCTCGACGAAGGCGCCGTCGATGAAGTGACGCTGCAGGCCGTACTGCGCGGAGCGCGCGGGATGGGCGGCCAGGGCGGTGGTGGAGGACTCCATGAGGACGGATCATATAGAATTTCCGATCTCCCGATCCAGCCCGCAGAGGAGGCCCATGTCACCCCCGGACGTCCGCACGGCGTCCAAGGTCGTCGCCGTGCATCTGAACTACCGCAGCCGCGCCGAGCAGCGCGGGCGCGTCCCCGGGGTGCCGTCCTACTTCCTCAAGCCGCCGTCCTCGATCGCGGGCGACGGCGACCCCCTCGTGCGGCCGCCCGGCACGGAGCTGCTGGCGTTCGAGGGCGAGATCGCCGTCGTGATCGGGACGCGGGCCAAGCACGTCGCCCCGGCCGACGCCGCCGCCCACATCGGCTGGATCGCGCCGGCCAACGACGCCGGCGTCCACGACTTCCGCTGGGCCGACCGCGGCTCGAACCTGCTCTCCAAGGGGCAGGACGGCCTGACGCCGATCGGCCCGCTGGTGGCGGTCGACGGCCTGGACCTCGGTGCGTTGACGCTCGTCACGCGCGTCAACGGGGAGGAGCGGCAGCGCGATTCGAGCGCCGACCTGCTGTTCTCGTTCGCCGACCTCATCGCCGACCTCTCGCGGCTCATCACGCTGGAGCCCGGCGACGTGATCCTCACCGGCACGCCGGCCGGCGCCGGCGTCGCGCAGCCGGGCGACGTCGTCGAGGTCGAGATCGAGGGCCTGGCGACGCTGCGCAACCCGGTGGTCGAGGGCGAGACGCCGCTGCCGTCCTACGGTGCCCAGCCCAAGGTCAGCCCCGAGACCCGCGCGATGGCGACGGGCGCCAACGCGCCGCGGCCGGCCCTGCTCAGCGAAGAGGCCAAGGCGGCGCTGCGCACGGTCGCGACGGCCACGCTCACCGTCCAGCTCAGCAAGCGCGGCATTCGCAACAGCTTCGTGCGCGGCCTGCGCCCGACCCGGCCCGACCTGCGCCTGCTCGGCTACGCCCACACGCTGCGCTACGTGGCGCTGCGCGAGGACGTCCGCGACGCCGACACGGCCGAGCTCAACCAGCAGAAGGCGACCGTCGAGGCGATCGGGCCCGACGATGTGCTCGTCATGGAGGCCCGCGGCGACGCCGGCGCCGGCACGATCGGCGACATCCTCGCCGCGCGCGTCCTGGCCCGGGGTGGGACCGGGATCGTCACCGACGGCGGCTTGCGCGACAGCGGCGCGGTGAGCGAGCTGGACATCCCGACCTACTACCAGGCTCCGCACGCCGCGGTCCTCGGCCTGATCCACTACCCGCTGGAGTCCAACGTGCCGATCACCTGCGGCGGCGCGCTCGTCATGCCCGGCGACATCGTCGTGGGCGACCAGGACGGCGTCGTCATCGTGCCCGCGGCGATGGCCGAGGAGGTCGCGCGCGACGCGGTCGCCCAGGAGCAGCGCGAGGCGTGGGCGCTGGAGCGCGTCCGGGCCGGCGAGTCGATCCGCGGCATCTACCCCGTCAGCGCCGAGCGCCGACCCGAGTTCGAGGCTTGGCTGGCCCACCGAGAGGAGCACACGACCCCATGACGTTCGACGCAAGCGCCGTGCGTGGCGCGATCACGCCGCTGATCACCCCGTTTCATCCGGACGGCTCGCTGGATCTGGAGACGGTGGGCCGGCTCGTGGACTGGCAGCTGGAGCGTGGAAGCCATGGGATCTCGGTGGGCGGGTCGACGGGGGAGCCGACCTCGCAGACGGTCGAGGAGCGCATCGCGGTGATGCGCGCTGCCGCCGCCGCGATCGACGGGCGGGTGCCGTTCCTGCCCGGGACCGGGGCGGCGCGGATGGACGAGACGCTGCAGCTGACCGCCGAGGCGCAGCGGCTCGGCGCCGCCGCCGCGCTGGTCGTCACCCCGTACTACGGGCGCCCGCAGCAGCAGGGGCTGTTCGACTGGTACGCCACCGTCGCGCGCGAGTTCCCCAACCTCGCGATCCTCGTCTACAACGTCCCCGTCCGCGCCGCGGTCGACATCGCCCCGGAGACGGTGGCGCGACTGGCGCGCGCGCACGACAACATCGTCGGCATCAAGGAGACCACCCGCGACTTCGAGCACGTCTCCTACGTGTTGGATCAGTGCGGCCGCGACTTCATCGCGCTCTCGGGGATCGAGCTGCTCTGCTACCCGATGCTCTGCCTCGGCGGCCGCGGCCATCTCTCGTGTGTGGGCAACTTCGCCCCGCGGCCGTGCGCGGAGCTCTACGACGCGTTCACCGCCGGCGACCAGGCTCGCGCCCAACAGCTGCACTACGACCTGCATCCGCTCGTCGACGCGGCGTTCACCGAGACCAACCCGGTGCCGGCCAAGTGGATCATGCACCGGATGGGGATCCTGCCGTCGGACTTCGCCCGCGAGCCGCTGGCGCCGTTGAGCGAAGCGGGGCAGGCGCGCGTGACGGCGCTGCTGGAACGCAGCCCGCACGTGGAGGTGTAGCCCGCTCGGCTCACACGTCGGTCGCGGGCTGAGGGGGCGCTGAACGGCGGGCATCGAAGGGGCGGTGGGCGGGGCTGCCGCCCGGCGCGGACGTCTCGCGCATTGCGCCCACGGGGTTGGCGACATGCGCGAAACGTCGAGCACTCCGAGACGTGTCGCACGTTTTGCCGGAGAGGTCGGAGAAACGCGCGACACGTCCAACGATCCCCGACGTGCCGCACCTTCCGCCGGACCCCACAGAGCAACGCGCGAAGCGTCCATCGGAGTGCTCGGGCCCGACCCGCCGACCCGCCCGGTGCGAGCCGAACGCCGAACGCTACGCCGCTGGCGCGCCGGGCTCGTGCTCGGCGCGCCACGCGCGGAACGACTCGACCGTCGCCAGCTTGTGGCGGCGCGCGCAGCCCTCGATCTCCGACGGGTCCGCGCGGCGGGCGATGAGGTCGATCAGCTCGCGGTGCTCGGCCACCGACTCGGCGCCGCGGTAGGGGATCTGCACGAAGACCGTCCGGCGGATCGCGTCGAGGCGGCGGCCGACGTCGCGCAACATCCCGACCAGCGACGGGTTCGGGCAGCGCGCGTAGATGACCTCGTGGAAGTCGTGGTTGCGGCGCCCGAACGAGAGCGAGTCCATCCGCTGCATCGCGTCCTCCATCGCCGCGTTGATCTCCTCGAGGCGGGCGATGTCGTCGGGGCGCATCTCGGCGGCGGCCAGCGCGGTCGCGTAGCCCTCGAGCACGGCGAGGACGCTCATCTCCTCGTCGAACAGCCCGGGATCGGCCGGCGCGACCTGCGCGCCGGCGTTGGGCCGGTAGACGACGAGCCCCTCGGCCTCCAGGCGGCGCACCGCCTCGCGGACCGGCAGCGCGGAGACCCCGAGCTCGGCCGCCAGCGTGTCGATGACGATGCGGAAGCCGGGGCCGTAGCGGCCGTCGAGGATCCGCTCGCGGATCGTCTGGTACACCCGTTCCTGCTTGGTCTGGGCAGGCTGTCGCGCGGCGGCCATCGGCAAGCTCGATCGTATAGGATCGCCGCACATGGCCGACGTTCCGTACCCGCGCGTCTCGGTGGCCGCCACGGATGGTCGGCCGACGGTCGTCACGATCGGCGGGCACGCGATCGGCGGCGGCCACTTCGGCGTCATCGCCGGCGCGCCGACGGCGCTGTCGGCCTCCGAGGCGCTGGCCGTCGCACGCGACCTCGCCGCGGCCGGCGCGACGCTCCTGCACGACGGCACGACCTCCCAGACCGACCCGCATCCCCGCAGCACTGCCGACCGCGCCGCGCTCGCGCGGGCGATGCGCGAGGAGACCGGCCTGCCGGTCGCCGTGGGGCTGGTCGATGCGTTCGAGCTGGAGGCGCTGGCGGAGGTCGCCGACGCGATCCAGGTCGCCGCCTTCCACATGCAGGACTACACGCTGCTCAGCGCCCTCGGGGAGATCGACAAGCCGGTGCTGCTGCGTCGCGGCTCGGCCTCGCTGCTGGAGGAGCTGCTCATGGCCGCCGAGTACATCCTCGCCGGCGGCAACGGCCAGGTGCTGCTCTGCGAGCGGGGCATCCGCACCTTCGAGCGCGCCTACGAGGTGACCGTGGACTTCGCGGCGATCCCCGTCCTGCGGGAGCGCACCCATCTGCCGATCCTCGTCGACCCGTCGGAGTACGCCGATCCGCGGATCGTCCGCACCCTGGCCGTCGCCGCGGCAGCGGCGGGCGCCGACGGCGTCGTGCTCGAGGCCGAGGACGCCGATCCGGCGATGATCGAGCGTCTGCGCCGCGCGTCCAAGCTGGCCGGCGCCCGGTAGGAGACGTCAGTCGGCGGCGCTCGCCGTCGCCGCCGCGTCCTCGAGCACGCCCGCCAGCCGTCCGGCGATCGCCGGCCACGCGAAGCGCTCGTGGGCCACCCGCTCGGCGCGTCGTGCTCGCCGCGCACGCTCGTCGGGCCGGTCGATCGCCTCGACGAGCGCGGCGGCCAGCGCCTCGCGATCGTCGAGGCCGAACAACCAGCCGGTCTCGCCGTCCTCCACGATGCTCGCCGGACCCAGCGACGCGGCGGCGATCGGCGGCACGCCACACGCCATCGCCTCGACCAGCACCATGCCGAAGCTCTCGCGCGCCGACGGGAGCACGAGCAGGTCCGCCGCAGCCAGCAGCTCGGGCAGCTCGGTGTGGTCGTGCCAGCCGGCGAGCAGCACGTCGCGGCAGCCGAGCCGCTCGATCGTCTGCGCTGGATGCTCGCCCTCCCACTCACCTGGATGCCCGCCGACGACGACCAGCGTCGCCGGGACGGTCGTCCGCGCCCGTGCGGCCGCGAACGCCTCGAGCAGCAGCGGCAGCCGCTTGACCGCCGTGAAACGACCGACGTAGAGGACGACCGGGCCGCGTGCGAGCGCGTCCACCACCGACGCGTCGTAGCGGACGCTCCCCGGTGCGCCACCGGGGCGCCAACCGCGCGGCGCGTCGACCAGCGTCCGTCGCCACAGGGCGCCACGGTCGACCGCGCGTGGATGGAACGCGGCCGGGTCGAAGCCGTTGGGCAGCGACGCGGCCTGCTGCGCCCGCTCGCCGAGCAGCTCCACGGCCCGCGCGCGGTTGCCCGGCGCGACGACCAGCCGGGCGCTCTGGCGTGCCCAGGCACGCAGCCGTCGCCGCCACGCCGGACCCCACGGCGAGCGGTCCGCGCCCTCCTCGTCGAGCTCCTCGAGCAGCAGCAGCTCGGTCCCGTGCAGGTGGGCCACGACGGGCACGTGCGGCGCGACGCGCTGCGCCGCCGCGTGCAGCGGCGTGAGGTGGTGGAGATGCAGGACGTCGGCGCGGTCGGCGCCGGCGGCGCGCAGCTCGCGCGCCCAGGCCTCGACCTGGCGCTCGTAGAGCTCGTCGTCCAACGCGGCCATCCAGAGGTCGGGCGCGCCGGCGCGATGCTCGAACGACGGCTGCATCGGCGCGGTGCCCGGCGGGCCGGCGAAGCGCATCGGGTCGGGGCTGTGCAGCGCCGGGGTGAAGTCGACCTCGTGCAGGTCCAGGCCGGCGTAGAAGGTGCGTGCGTCGCCGAGCGCGTCGCCGTCGTGCCGCGAGCCGGAGACGATCGTCACCGCGACGCCGCGGTCGCGCATCCCGCGAGCCAGGGCTCGCACCACGAACGCGGAGCCGCCGCGTGGGAAGAACAGCGTCCCCGACACAACCCGCAACCCAGCCATCGCGGGGGACGAGGCTATCGCCCGGGCGGGTCTCAGGGCGCGATGCCGAGCACGAGCGCGGTCGCGATCGGCCGGCCGTCGAGCAGCTCGATGCCGTGCTGCTCGCGCGGGCGGTTGACCAGCCGGCCATGGCACACCAGCGACGCCGAGCCGCCGCCGTCGAGGTTCAGCGCCGAGCGCGCGCCGTGGTCCAGCAGCACGCCGGCGAGCTCGCCGAGCGTCAGCCCCGCCTCGTCGGCGCCGCGGCCGTCGCAGGCGACGGCCAGCACGTCGGTGTCGGTGAGCGCCAGCGCGCAGCGCGGGTGGCGGCCGTCGCTGATGTCGGAGTCGAACTGGTGGGCGCCGGCCGTGAAGCCCTCGTCGTCGCCGCCGGTGAGCGCGAGCGCGCCGTCGCGGACCAGCAGCGGACCGGCCTGCAGGACGTCGCCGTCGAGCTGCGCCGGCAGCTCCGAGCGGCGCGCGATCGTCGTGGCGCCGCCGGCGCCGATGTGCACGCACGCGCGGACGGCGCCCCACGGCGCGGTGAACGGCACGTGGTCGACCGGCGCGCCGCCGATCCGCAGTTCGCCCAGCGGCGCGTTGTGCGGGCGCACGAAGAAGCCGCCGACGATCGCATGCTCGACGCCGTCGCGCCGGCACCACTGCAGCAGCGACTGGGGCTGGGGCAGCCGCGCCACGCGCAGCGCGACGCGCTCGCGGGGGAAGGCGGCGACGTGGACCGTCGTGCTGGCGCCGTCGGCGAGGGCGAGGCGCCGGCTCACCACGGACGGCGGGGCGGCCACGTGCCGCGGCGCTGGGTCGGCTCGGAGGCGCATGGCGCAGCGCCGCGACCGTATCCGGGCGGTCGGTCGGCTTGGTGACCGAGCGGTGAAGGCGCACGTGGCGCAGGTCGCCGCGGTCCTACACTCGTGGGACCGATGCTCGGCCATCTTCGCCACTGGCAGACGCCGACCACCGTGCCGGAGCGGTCGTCGCGTCGGCCGGTGCTGCTGGCGACGCTGGGTGTCGGGATCGACCCGTCGGCCGAGCGCATGGCGATCGAGACGGCGCTGGAGACCGGGGCGCCCCTGGTGATCGCCAACCTCGTTCGCCTCGTGCCGGTGCTGGGCACGACGCGGGTCCACCGCGGCGGCGCGGCCCTCCCGCCGGAGGGCGGTCACGACGCGGTGCGCGGCACCGCCGATCGCGCCGCCGCCCAAGGCGTCGACACCGAGCTCCTGCGCGTCCTGACCAGCCGCCCGGGCCACGCGCTCGCCGAGCTCGTCCGCGAGCGCGAGGTCGTGCTGCTCGTCGTGGGACCGGACGCGACGAAGGTCCGCCGCCGCGCGGTGCGCAAGGCCGTGCACGCCGTGCGTGACGCCGACTGCCTCGTCTGGATCGCGCCGGACGGCTACTGGGCGTAACGGGCGCGGCTCAGCTCGCGCGCCGCTGCGCCGCGGCCCGGAAGCGGGCGCCGCGCTCGGTGAAGTCCTTGAAGCGGCCGTAGGAGGGCGCGGCGGGGGAGAGCAGCACGGTGCCCGCGTCGCCGAGGAGCGACCGGGCGAGGGCGACGGCCTCGTCGAGGTCGGCCGCCATGCGCGTGGCGACGGCGTCGCCGCATCGCGCCGCGATCGCGTCCAGTGCGCGCGCGCCGTTGTCGGGCAGGCCGAGGACGGCGCGCACGCGCCCGTGGGCGGCGACCGCCTCGGCCAGCGGCGCGAAGTCCTGGCCGCGGTCCTGGCCGCCGGCGAGCAGCACGAGCGGCCGGTCGGCCAGCGCCCGCAGCGCCGCCACCGCCGACTCGGGCGTCGTCGAGATGGAGTCGTCGACGAAGGTCACCCCGCCGTCGCGCGCGACCGTCTGCAGCCGGTGGGCGAGCGGCTCGAACCCCGCGACGGCGGCCTGCGGGTCGTCCGGCAGCGTCCCCGCCGCCTCGATCGCCGCGAGCGCCGCGGCCACGTTCAGCGCGTTGTGCTCGCCGAGCAGGGCGGTCGCGGCGAGGTCGACGACCGTCTCGCCGTCGCGCACGACCGCGCGGTCGCGCACGTCGAAGCCGCCGGGCACGCCGAACAGCAGGCGCCGCGTGTCCGCGCGGCCGCCGGCGGCGCCGGCCTCCGCGCCGTCCACGCCGCGCGCGGCGCCGCTGCGGCCGGCGAGGGCCTCCTCGGCCGCGCGCAGCAGTCGCTCGTCGCGGCCGTTCAGCACCGCCACGCGCGGCCCGTGGCGCAGGACGTTGAGCTTGTCGGCGACGTAGGCGTCCTCGCTGCCGTGCCAGTCGAGGTGCTCGCGGTACAGGTTCACGACGACCGCGATCTCCGGGGAGCGGTCGAGGTCGGCGGCCTGGTAGCTCGACAGCTCGACCACCCACAGCTCGGGCGCCGGAGCGACGTCCAGCAGGTCGAGCAGGGGCCGACCGATGTTGCCCGCCAGCTCGGCGCGCACGCCGGCCGCGGTCGCCAGCCGGTGGACGAGCGACGCGGTCGTCGACTTCCCCTTGGTCCCGGTCACCCCGATCACCCACTCGTCGCCGTGCTCGGCGAACCACAGGTTCGTCGCGGTGGTCAGCGCCGGACCGGCGGCCGCGAGCGCGCGGACGTCGTCGCGGTAGCGGCTGATCCCCGGCGAGCGGACGACGACGTCGCAGCCGGCCAGCGTCCGCCAGCCGTCCGGCCCGTCCACGAACGCCGCGTCCGGGAACGCCTCCCGCTCGGCCGCGCCGACCGGCGCGTCGGTCGCGACCACCACGTCCGCCGGGGCGCGCAGCACGCGGAACGTCGCCGCCGCCTCGCGGCCCGCGCCCCACAGCCCGATGCGCCGCCCGTCAAGCTCGCAGACGCGCATCGACGGCGGGCAACAGCCGCGGAGGGATCTCGTGGTCGTCGCTCAGCGCGAGCACCGTCGCCGGCTGCCCGAAGTCGACCGGCACCGCCGGCAGGAGCCGCTGCGCCGCCGCGCGGACGACCGCGTGGTCGGCCCAGCGCGGATCGTCGGCCAGCAGGCGCAGCGCGGCGACCGACTCCTCGCGCTCGCCGACGCACTCGAACGGCTTGTCGGCCTCGAACCCGCAGAGCGCGAGGAACGCGTCGACCTGGCGCTCGTCGTCGAGGAGGTCGGCGCCGAAGATCGCCTCCAGCGCCGCCGGCTCCAGGAACGGCGCCAGCACCAGGAAGACGAACCGGCACTTCGGGCAATCCCCGCACCACGTCGACGCGCGGCGGCGCGCGTCCAACCGAAAGGCGGCGTTGCAGCTCGTGAAGACGGGGTGGTAGGCCTCCAGCCGCGCGAACGCCCGCGCGATGCCCAGCTCGGACGCGCCCCGCAGGAGTGAGAAGCAGTCGACGGACGGCGTCATCTCCGCCGCGAGCAGGTCGCGCAGCGCGCGCTCGAAGCCCAGGCCCTTGGACCACTGGTGGTTGACCTCAATCCCGTTCCACTCGAGGTTGCCCTGCGAGGCGGAGCGCTCGTTGGCCAGCACGACCTCGTCGAAGCCGTGGAGCACCGCGGTGGCGAGCGCGATGAGCGTCACGACCGCGGTGACCGGCACGTGGCCGTTGAGCGCGCCGGCCGCGTTGAGGTCCAGCAGCCGCGGCGCGATCGTCCGCCGGGCGATCAGCCGCGCCAGCCCGGCGACCTCCGCGGTGGCGGCGATCGCGGCGGGATCGCCGACCGAGAAGAGCGTCACGTCGGCGCCGGCGGCGCGCATCGTCTCCAGCGCGACGACGGAGTCCTTGCCGCCGCCGACGAGCACGAGGCTGCGCCCGGTCTTCGGCAGCTCGACCGGCACCGCGGCGCGGGCGCCGCTGTCCGCCCCGAAGCGGATCCGCCCGGCGACGTCGATCCCGTTGCGATACCCGTACTCGCCCAGCCCGTGGACGTACACGTCCCGCAGGAACGCCGCGCGCCGCTCGCTCAGCGGCCCGATCTCGATCGCGCCCGGCGCCGCCGCCTTCCAGTAGCTGACGCCGGCAACCTGGTGCAGCAGCTCGAGCACCGCGTGCAGCGCGGCCCGCCGTGGGTCGTCGAGCGGCGCAGCGCCCGGCGCCAGCTCGATCCGCTCCTCGAACACGATCTCGTCGTCGAGCGCGTACCGCAGCGACACCGTGCTCGACGGCTCGTCGAAGGCCCAGCCCGTGAAGCGAAACGCCGCGTAGGACGACGGGTCGAAGACCGTGGGGGAGGCGGTCGGAGCCACGACACGACGGTAGCGGCCCGCCCGGCGCCCCGGCTCAGCCCTCCAGGTGCTTGAGCACGGCGAGCACGCGGCGGTGGTCGTGCTCGGTGACCGGCAGCTCGAGCTTGCTGAAGATGCTCGTCACATGGCGCTCGACGGCGCGCTCGGAGACGACGAGCTCCTCGGCGATGCCACGGTTCGTGCGCCCCTCCGCCATGAGCGCGAGCACCTCGCGCTCGCGCGCGGTGAGCGCGTCGGTCCCGCCGCGATCGCGCCCGCGGCCGAGCATGAGCGCGACGACCTCGGGGTCGAGCACCGAGCCGCCCTCGGCCACGCGGTGGATCGCCTCGGTGAAGCGCGACAGGTCGGCGATGCGGTCCTTCAGCAGGTAGCCGACGCCCTCGGCCCCCTCGCTGAGCAGCGTGCTGACGTAGTGCTCCTCGACGTACTGCGAGACGACGAGGACGCCCACGTCGGGCAGCTCGGCGCGGATCGTCCGCGCAGCCAGCAGCCCGCCGTCGCCGTCGCCCGGCGGCATGCGGATGTCGACGACCGCGACGTCCGGCTGGTGCGCGCGGACCTTGCGCAGCAGGTCGTCGGCGTCGCCGGCCTGGGCGACGACCTCCATGCCGGCCTCGGTGAGCAGCCGCGCCGTGCCCTCGCGCAGGAGGATCGAGTCGTCGGCGATCACGACGCGCATGGGACCTCCGCGCGGATCGTGGTGCCGGCGCCCGCCGGGCTGTCGACCCGGAGCGTGCCGCCGAGCGCCGCGAGCCGGTCGGCCAGGCCGCGCAGGCCGGTGCCGGCTGCGGGGTCCGCGCCGCCGCGCCCGTCGTCGCGGACCTCCACGGCGAGGATCCCGTCGGCCAGGCGCACCGCGACGGTGGCGCGCGTCGCCTGCGCGGAGCGGGCCACGTTGGTCAGCGCCTCGGCCACCACGAAGTAGGCGGTCGTCTCGACGGTGAACTCGCAGCGCTCCTCGGGCACCTCCTCGACGACGACCGGCACCGCGCTGCGCGAGGCCAGCGCGCGCAGCGCCGGGCGCAGTCCGCCTTCGGTGAGCACCGCCGGGTGGATGCCGCGCGCCAGCTCGCGCAGCTCGGCGGTCGCGCCCGCGAGCTCGTCGATCGCCTCGTCCAGGAGCGCGGCCGCCGGGTCGTCGTCGGCGACCGCCTGGCGGGCAAGCCGCAGCTGCATCGCGAGCATCACGAGGCGCTGCTGGGCGCCGTCGTGGAGGTCGCGCTCGATCTGCCGGCGCGCCGCGTAGCCGGCCTCCAGGAGCCGCGCGTGCGAGGCCTGCAGCTCCGCCTCGGCCTGGCGCCGCTGCGAGATGTCGCGCAGGTAGCCGATGAAGAGCGGCTCGCCGGGGCCGGCCATCCGCGTGACGGTCAGCTCGACGGGGAACTCGCCGCCGTCGGCCCGCATCGCGGTCAGCTCGACCCGGCGGTCCAGCACGGTCGGCGCACCGCCCGCGAGATGGCGCGCGAGTCCGTCCCGGTGCGCCTGGCGCAGGGCCGGCGGCACGATCAGGTCGGCCATGTCCTGGCCGATCGCGTCGGCGGCGCGGTGGCCGAACGTCTCTTCGGCGGCGGCGTTGAAGCTCACCACGCGCCCGTCGCCGTCCATCGCGACGATGCAGTCCAGTGCGGCGTCCAGCAGCGCGCGCAGGCGCGGGTCGCCCGACAGCATCGCCCGCAGCGGGTCGGTCGAGCGATCGTCGTTCGTGAGCGGCGTTGACATGGGACGACCGCGTCCCAGCGGTCGCCGCGCACCCTATCCGGCCGCGGCTGCGGCCGCCAAGGTCGCGCCGGTCAGCTGCGACTTGGGGACGAAGCCGCTCGCGCCCCGGCGGAGCGCCAGCTCCTCCAGCTCCGCCTCCTCGTGGGTGGAGGTGAGCACGACGGTCGCGTGCTCGGCGAGGCTGCCGGTCACGTCCAGGCCGCTGCCGTCGGGCAGGTTGAGGTCGAGCAGCACCACGTCGGGGTGCAGCTCCCCGGCGGCGGCGACGCCGGCCGCGGCCGTCTCCGCCTCGCCGATCACGTCCCAGCCCGCGGCCTCGAGCATGCGCCGCGCCAGGGCGCGGAACCCGGCGTGGTCGTCGACGATGAGGACGCGGGAGGGCATGCGAGCAGTGTGGCGACTCGGGAGCGCGCGGCCGAGGGGGGCGATCCGACGCCCGGGGTTCGGTTCTCCGCCACGGCCCTCGCCGCGTAGGCTGGAGGTCAACGACGCCCGCTACCCTTCGGGCACCCTCATTTCCCCGAAACCGGATCGGATTATGCCCAACGCTGTCGGCTCTCCTGAGAACCCCCTGCGCGTCGCGATCGTCGGCTCGGGTCCGGCGGGCCTGTACGCGGCCGGCCAGCTGCTGTCGAGCAAGGAGCTCGCGGTCGAGGTCGACGTCTTCGATCGGCTCGCCACGCCGTGGGGGCTCGTGCGGGCCGGCGTGGCCCCCGACCATCCGAAGATCAAGTCGGTCACGCGCGTGTACGAGAAGACCGCGGCGAAGGAGGGCTTCCGCTTCCACGGCAACGTCGACGTGGGCGTCGACGTCTCGCACGCGGAGCTGGCCGACGCCTACCACGCGGTGCTCTACGCGTTCGGCGCGGCGACCGATCGCAAGCTCGGGATCCCCGGTGAGGACCTGCCCGGCTCGCACGCCGCCACCGAGTTCGTGGCCTGGTACAACGGCCACCCCGACTACGCCGACCGGTCGTTCGACCTCAGCACGAAGCGCGCGGTCGTGGTCGGCAACGGCAACGTCGCCCTCGACGTTGCGCGGATGCTCGTGCTCGCCGTCGACGAGCTGCGCGTGACCGACACCGCCGACCACGCGATCGAGGCGCTCGCCGGGTCGCAGGTCGAGGAGGTCGTCGTGCTCGGACGCCGCGGCCCCGCGCAGGCGGCGTACACCAACCCCGAGCTGCGCGAGCTGGCCGAGCTGGCCGAGGCCGACGTCATCGTCGATCCCGCCGACGTGGAGCTGGACGAGCACAGCGTGGCGTTCATCGCCTCCGACGAGGCGGACGTGACCGCCAAGCGCAACGTGGAGATCGTCACCGAGTACGCCGCACGGGCGCCCGAGGGCAAGCGCAAGCGGGTCGTCCTGCGGTTCCTCGCCTCGCCGGTCGAGATCCTCGGGACCGACCGCGTCGAGGGCGTGCGGATCGTGCGCAACGAGCTGGTCGCCGACGGGTCGGGCCGGGTCAGCGCTCGGCCCACGGACGACACCGAGGTCATCGAGGCCGGGCTCGTCCTGCGCTCGATCGGCTACCGCGGCTCGCCGCTGGAGGGCGTGCCGTTCGACGAGCGGCGCGGGACGATCCACAACGTGGGCGGCCGGGTCACCCACGTCGGCACGGAGGAGCCGCTGCCGGGCGTCTATACGGCGGGCTGGGTCAAGCGAGGCCCGTCCGGCGTCATCGGCACGAACAAGAAGTGCGCGCAGGAGACCGTCGACCTGCTGCTCGAGGACCTCGCCGCGGGCCGGCTGCCCGAGCCGGCGACCGAGCCCGACGCGCTGCTCGCCGCGCTGGAGGAGCGCGGCGTGGAGGTCGTCGACTACGCCGGCTGGGAGCTCATCGACGCCCACGAGAAGGGGCTGGGCGAGCCGCAGGGCCGCCCGCGCGTGAAGCTCGTGCACCGCCACGAGCACCTGCACCACGCGGGGGGCTCGAAGGTCAAGGGCTGAGCCCGGCGGCAAGCAGGGCGAACATCCGCCCGAGCAGGTCCTCGGGGACCTCGTCGGGCTCGAGGAGGGCCTCGAGCGCGACGCCGTTGGCCATCGCGAAGGTCATGAGCGCCATGTCCGCGGCCGAGATCGCCGTCTCGATGCCCGCTTCGGCCAGCCGGCGCTCCAGCGCCGCGGCGATCCGCGCCCGCAGCGCCCGATAGCGCGCGACGAGCTCGGCGCGGAACGCGTCGTCGCGGGCGGCGCGCACGGCGAACTCGAAGAACAGGCGCTGCCAGTCGGGATCGGCGGCCAGCGCGCGCGTGAACTCGGCCCCGGCCTGGAGCGCTTGGGCGGCCGGGTCCTGGCCGGAGCGCAGGATCCGCTCGACCTCGTCCATGCGGGCGGCGAAGCGGTCGTCGAGCACGGCGAGGAAGAGCTCCTCCTTGGAGGCGAAGTTCGCGTAGACGGCGCCCTTCGTGAAGCCGGCGGTCTGGGCGACCTCGTCCAGCGACGCGCCCGCCAGCCCGCGCTGCGCGCCGACGTGAGCCGCTGCCTCCAGCAGCCGGCGGCGCGTGTCGGCCTGGCGCTGCTTGCGCGTCGGCGTCAGGCCGGCGATGCGATCACCTCGGCGCCGTGGCCGGGGACGAACGTGATCGCCCGGCGGCGGACCGGCTCGGACTGCGGACGCACCGGCCTCAGCTGCCGCTCCGTGGCGACGACGCGCAGGACCGCCTGCATCTCGAACTGCGCGAACGCGGCGCCCAGGCAGCGCCGCACGCCGCCGCCGAACGGCAGCCAGGTGTAGGTCCCGGCGGGGCGCTCGAGGAAGCGCTCGGGGCGGAAGCGCGTGGGCTCGGGATAGACGTCGGGGCGGCGGTGGACGAGGTAGATGCACGGCGTCAGCGTCACGCCGGCGGGCAGCTTCCATCCGCCGATCTCCATCGGCGCCTGCAGCTTGCGGACGACGACCGGCAGCACGGGCCGCAGGCGCAGCGTCTCCTTGCAGACCGCGTCGAGATATGGCTCGTCCCCGGCGCGCAGCCGCTCCATCGCCTCCGGGTGGCGCAGCAGCCGCTCGACCGCCCAGGCCAGCGAGGTGGCCGTCGTCTCGTGGCCGGCGAGGAGCAGCGTCAGGAGCTCGTCGCGCAGCTCGCGGTCGGTCATCGGCGACCCGTCGTCGTGGCGGGCGAGCAGGAGCATCGAGAGGATGTCGTCGCGCTCCTGCGGGCCACCCTCGGCGCGCCGCCGCGCGATGGCGTCGTAGACGACCGCGTCGACGGGCTCGATCTGGCGGCGCCAGGTCCGCGTGGCCCCGAGGCGGTCGGGGCCCAGGACCGCCATCGCGAGCATCGCCCGCCAATCCGTCGTCAGCTCGGCCGAGCGGCGCAGCTGCGTGCGCAGGCGCTCCAGGCGTGCGGCATCGTGCTCGCCGAAGATCGTCCGCACGATCACCTCGAGCGTGATCGCCTGCATCCGCGGCCACAGCCGCAGCGGCTCGCCGCTGGGCCAGGTCGCGACCTCGCGGCGGGCGATCTCGGCCATCTGCGCGCCGTAGCGCTGCATTCGCTCGCCGTGGAACGGCGGCAGCAGCAGCTTGCGCTGGGCCAGGTGCGGCGCGCCGTCGAGCAGGAGCACCGAGTGCTTGCCCAGCCACGGCCGCAGGACGCGGTTGGCCTCGCCGGCGTGCAGGACGGCCGGGTCGCCGGTGAAGACCTGCTTGATCGCGTCGGGATGGGCGAGGAAGACCCAGGTGCCCTCCTGGGCGATGCGGACGGTGAACACGTCGCCGTAGCGGGCGTGGCAGCGCTCCATGAACGGCATCGGGCGCGTCATCCACGCCAGGGTCTGCACCGCGCGCGGCGCGCGGGGTCCGGGCGGCAGCGACGTGGTCGCCGACATACCCGTCAGTATCCAGATACCGGAGGGGATGTCAACATCCGCGGAACTTCCGAGGAGTTCGCGGGTTGGCCTTGAACACCGCGTCGTGGCTCGCGCTCCCGCGAGCGTCTCGTCCCCTGCCAGGAGGATCGCTTCCATGCAGCTCCGCCGTCCCCGTCACGGCACCGTCGTCGCCTATCTCGCGCTCTTCGCGGCGCTGGGCGGCACGTCCTACGCGGCCGCCTCGCTGCCGCGCAACAGCGTCGGCACCGCGCAGATCCGCAACGATGCGGTCACCAACGCGAAGGTCGCCAACAACGCGATCACGAGCGCCCAGGTGCGCAACGGCTCGCTCACCGCCTCGGACTTCCGCAGCGGGTCGCTGCCGGCCGGTCCTGCCGGCCCCGCCGGTCCGGCCGGCCCCGCGGGTCCCGCCGGCCCGGTCGCCGCGATCGGCTTCGCCGCGGTCAACCAGGATGGCTCGCTCGGGGCCGCCCAGGGCATCAGCCAGTCGAACATCATCCACAACGTGGCCGGGGGCTACTGCTTCGTCGGCCTGCCGGCCACGCCGCGCAACGTCCAGGTCACGCCGGAGGCCGGGTTCAACGGCCCGATCACGGCCAACGCCACGGTCGGCCAGTTCGGGCAGTGCCCGGCCGGCACGCAGGTCAGCGTGGTCACGACGGCCAACGCGACCGGCGCCGCCGTCAACACCGGCTTCTTCATCACGATCAACTAGCGGCACCGGGGCGCTCGCCCTCCCGGCGAGCGTCCCGCCCGCCCGTCGCGGGCCACCGCCGGCGTCAACGACGCCCACACCCACCACGAGCGCCCAGCTGCGCGAGGCCGACGAGCGCGCCTTCGCGCGCTACGCCGCCGCCGCGGCCTGGCGCGCGGTGGCCGCCGCGTAGGCCGTGGGGGAGCGGCCGATCACGGCGGTGAACTCGTTGACGAAGTGCGCCTGGTCCCAGTAGCCGAGGTCGAGGGCCAGCCGCGCCCAGTCGTCGACCTCGCCGGCGGCGATCCGCTCGGCTGCCTCGTGCAGGCGCCAGCGGCGCAGGACCCACTTCGGCCCGACGCCCACGTAGCGCCGGAAGAGCCGCTGGAGCGTGCGCGACGAGAGGCCGGCGTCGCGGCAGACGTCGGCGACGCGCACCGTCGCCGGCGCCTGCAGCATGCGGTCGACGAGCTCGCCCACGAGCGCGATGCTCGGGTCCGGCTGCGGGTCGCACCCGCGCAGGAACGCCTCGACGGTCGCGATCTGCGCCCGATCCTCGCCGGCGTCGAGGACCGCCTCGTGGAGCCCGTCGGCCGCGGTCCCGAAGGCCTCGGGCAGCGGGAGGATCCGGTCGGTGATCGTCGCCATGTCGACGGGCAGGAACGGGTGGAAGCCGCCGGGGCGGAACTTCGTGCCCACGACCTTCCCGCGACCGGTGAGCTCGTGGTCGCTGCGCTGGGTGACGACGCCCCACAGCCCGGCGAAGCGCGTCTCGATCCCCAGGTTGACGGCCGGGAAGGTGACGATCGCCTGCACGAACGGCGGCCGGCCGCGCAGGTCCCACTCGACGATCCAGTGGCAGTCGACGAGATGGGCGAGATCGGCGGCCGGCGCGGAGCGCGTGAGCCGGAAGTGGCGGCGTGCCTCGTCGGGCTCCAGGATGCCGCGCGTCGACTCCACGCCGAGCACGCTACTCTGCGTGCGCCGTCTGCGGATGTGGCGGAATTGGTAGACGCGCAGGCTTCAGGTGCCTGTGTCCTTCGGGACGTGGAGGTTCGAGTCCTCTCATCCGCACTCCAAGGCCCCGTCGGCTCGCGAGCCGGCGGGGCTTCTTGCGTCGCAGCGGAGTTGCCCTCGGCGACGCGGGGCGTCATGCTCGCGGCTGGACGCCGGTCGGTCACGCCATGATCTTCCGCCAGCTCATCCACGACGACCTCGGCTGCGCCTCCTACGTGGTCGGCGACGAGCACGCCGGCGTGGCGGCCGTCGTGGACCCGAAGCTCCAGATCGAGGAGTACCTCGCGCTGGCCCGGTACCTCGGCGTGCGGATCGAGCACGTGCTGGAGACCCACAACCACGCCGACCACGTCTCCGGCCATGGCCGCCTGGCGGCGGCGACCGGCGCGACGATCCACATCCATCGCCTCGCGGCACCCGACTACGACCACGAGCCGTTCGACGACGGCTGGGAGCTCGAGCTCGGCGACGTCGTCGTGCGCGCCCTGCACACGCCCGGGCATCGGCCCGAGCACACGGCGTTCGCGCTCGTCGACCGCCGCCGCGGGGACGAGCCGTGGGCGGTGCTGACGGGCGACTCGCTGTTCGTCGGCGACATCGCCCGTCCGGACCTCGCCGTCGACAAGGAGGAGGGCGCCCAGGGGATCTACCGGTCGCTGCGCGACCGGCTCCTGACGCTCCCGGACGCGTGCGAGGTCTGGCCCGGGCACCTGGGCGGCTCGCTGTGCGGCGGCCCGGGGATGGACCTCAAGGTCTCGTCGACGATCGCCTACGAGCGGGCCCACAACCCGATCCTGCGCGTCGACGACGAGGCGGTCTTCGTGCGCGAGACGACCGCCGGCCTCGGCCCGCAGCCGCCGAACTTCCGCAACATCGTCGCGCTCAACCGCGGCCCGCTCGTCGCCACGCAGTCGGCCGAGCAGCCGCTGACGCCGCGGCAGGTCGAGGCGCGCCAGCGCGACGGTGCGCTCGTCGTCGACGTGCGCACCGACCTGCAGTTCGACGACGCCCACATCCCCGGTGCGGTCTGCAACCCGGCGGTCCGCGCCGGCTTCGGCACGAAGCTCGCCTGGATCGCCGATCCCGGTCAGGAGCTGGTGCTGGTCGGCCGCGACGACGCCGACGCGCTGCACGCCGCGCAGCTCGCCGCCGCGGTCGGCATCCCCACCGTCGCGGGCCATCTCTCCGGCGGGATGACCAGCTGGCGCGAGGAGAAGCGCCCGACCGCGTCGGTGGAGCGGATCGATGTCGCGGCGCTGCACGCGCGCGGACGGGACGCAGGTCCTCGACGTGCGCGAGCGCGCCGAGTGGGAGGCGGGCCACATCCCCGGCTCGATCAACGTGCCCTACCACGACCTCCACGCGCTGCCCGACGGGGTCGACCCGGAGCGGCCGGTCGCGGCGATCTGCTCGTCGGGTCAGCGCAGCGCGGTCGCGGCCTCGCTGCTCCTGCGCCACGGCGCACCGCGGGTGATCCATGTCGCCGAGGGCGGCGTGGGCACCTGGGAGCGCCGCGGGTGGCCGATCGAGCGGCCGTAGCGGGCCTCGGGTCCGGGCCGTCAGCGCGGCCGGCTCGCGCGCAGGACGATCGGTCCGCTGTCGGCCAGCGCGGTGGCGCCGTCGGCCAGCGTCAGCAGCACGCGCGCCCGCACCGGCCGGGCGACGCGCAGGTCGAAGCGGGCGCTCGAGTGGGCATCGAGGCGCGTCGTGCGCACCGGCCACCAGCCGAACCGCTCGCGCAGCCGCAGCTGCAGGACGACCGTCGCGCCCGGCGTGGCCGGGGAGACGGTGGCGGCGATCCGGGTGCGGCCGCCGCGACGCGCGACGGTCACCGCCACGCGGCGATCGAGGACCAGGAGCGTCACGGGCGGGCTCGGCGCGCCGCCCGCGACGGCCGCGCGATACGTCGTCGTGGTGGCCGGCATCACGGTCGCGTGGAACGTCCCGTCCGCCTCGACCGCCGCCGTGGCCGCTGGCGCGAACCCGGCGCCGGTGTCGCCTTCGATCGCCACCGCGGTCCCGGCGGGTGCGGCCGCCCGTCCGGCCAGCGGGAACCGGCGGCCCGGCCCGGCCGCACCGGCGGGCGGGGCGAGGAGCGCGTCGTGGGCGTCGACCTCGCCGGCCATGAACGGATGCAGCCGGCACAGGTACGGGTACGCGCCGGCCACCGGGAACGCGCGCGCGAAGCGCTCGCCCGTGAGGAGCTGCGCCGACGACCACGACTCGTCGAGCGCGGTCACGGTATGGGCGCGCACGCTGTCGTTCGTCCAGGTGACTGTGTCGCCGGTGAGCACGTCCAGGCGCGGCGTCGCGAACGCGGCAAAGCCGATGGAGACGATCGGCGCCGCGACCGGCGGGGCGGCACCGTGGCCGTCGCCGCCGTGCTGTGCGCCGGCCGCCGGCGAGAGCACCAGGCCGGCGGTCGCGGCCAGGAGCGCCGCACGTCGCCTCATCGCCGCGACACGCGGTAGGTCCCGATCATCCCGGCCGCCATGTGGCCCTCGACGTGGCAGTGGTAGAGCCACGTCCCCGGCGCGTCCTCGCGCCAGCGCACCCGCAGGCTCTCGGCCGGCCCGAGCGTCTGCGTGTCGCGATCCTCGCCGTCGCGGGCGACCCAGCGGTGGCCGTGGACGTGGAACGTGTGGTGCTCGGAGCCCATGGCGATCACGTCCCACTGCACGAGCTGCCCGGCGCGGGCGCGGAAGACGGGCGTGTTGCCGACGAACGCGCGCCCATCGATCGTCTGGAAGCGCCCCATGGCCGCGAAGACCACCGCGAACTCGTGGTCGGGCGGCCGCTCGCGCCGTCCCAGGACGGAGAGGATCCCGTACATCCCGCCGGCGATCGACTCCTCCATCGACGGCGAGTGGTCGTGGTAGGGCCAGGCGCCGACGGAGGTGCGCACGGCGCGCAATCGGTACGTGTAGCGGTGGCCGTAGGGGACGTCGGCGTCGGGCCCCGAGACGCCGGGCAGGTAGGCGCCGTCGGAGCTCGGCCGGTAGGCGACGCCGTGGAAGTGCATCGAGTGCGGATGGCGGTAGAGGCTGTCGAGGTTCTTGAAGTGGACCTCGACGCGGTCGCCGACCCGGGCGCGCAGCAGTGGACCGGGGATGAGGTCCTGGTTGCCGGAGCCGCGCGGCGCGTTGGGCAGTGGATGGCGCCACCCGCGCGTGTAGCGGCGGAAGACGACGGTCGGCAGGACGGTCTGCGACGGGTCGTAGCCCACGTCCAGGATCGCGTCGCGCTGGTTGGGCACGATGTTCCACGTCACCGGGACGGCGGCCACCCAGTAGGAGCGCACCGCCGCAGGGGCGGTCGGGACGGCGGCTCCGGCCGCCCCGACGACGAGCGCGGCCACGAGCGTGGCCGCGCGTCTCACACGACCACCACCGTCCCGTGCATGAACGGGTGGATCAGGCAGTACACCTCATAGGTGCCCGGTGTGGTGAACGTGACCGACCCCGAGGCGGGCAAGGGCGTCGCCGACGCGACGTCGAGCGCGCCCGTGCTCCAGAACCCGTTGCCGTGGGTCGTCGGCGAGAGCGTGGGCGTCGTCGTCGGCGGGTCGCTCGGGTAGACCGCCGCGGGGTTGAGGACCGGTTGGGCGAAGCTGGCGGCCAGCTGCCCGAGGTACGAGGAGGGATCCTTGTCCGGGTCGCCCGGACCGGACGTCGCGGTGTGGGTCTCGTAGCTCCTGGGCGACATCGCGAAGCGCACCGTCGTGCCGGTGGCGACGCTCAGCGTCCGCGGGAAGAAGGCGAGGCTCTCCACGCCGCCGCTGCCGGCCGCACCGATGAAGACCGTGCCCGCGGGCGGGGTCGTCGAGGCCAGTCCCCGGGCCACCGTGACCGCGCGCGCGGCCTGCGCGGCGCCGGCCCTCGCGTGGGCGCGCGCCGTCGGCACCTTGCGCTTGAACCCGACGACCCGGACGCTGCCCTTCATCCCGGGGTGGACGTCGCACAGATACGTGTACCGGCCGGCCTTCGTGAATCGCACGGTCATCGGCCGCGGGCGCTCCTGGACCGGCAGCCCGCTCAGGACGCGCGCGGATCCGTCGAATCTGAGCCGCTTGCCGAAGTTGCTGGACAGCAGCGAGGGGGTGAAGCCCAGCTGCGGCTGGCCGTTGAACCAGAACGGGGCGCCGGCGGCGTCGGTGGCGCCGGAGACCGGTTGGCCGGTCGGCGAGAGCAGCGGGATCCCCCTGGCGCCCCGCGGGAGCAGGTCGACGTCGTGGAAGCCGTACGGCACGAAGCGGACCGAGTCGCCGACGCGGATCGTCGTCCGCGTGGGGAAGAAGGCGTTGACGTCGGCCTGGAAGGGCTGCAACGCTCGCTGGACGGGGGGCGGGGGACCCATGTCCACCTGCCGCGTCGCTGCCTGCGCGCCGTCGGACGCGGCAAGCGCCAGCGCTGCGCTGGCGAGGATCGCCGCCGTGACCCGGTTCATCGCCCAGCTCCTTCCTTCTCGGCGGGGAGACGGACCCTAGTCCGCGCTCGACGCCGAATGCAATCGGGGAGCGGCGTCTCGGTTCGCGCGAAGACCCAGGGGAGGCTGAGCGTTGCCGCAATGCCGCGCGAAGGGCCCGGCCGGGTCCGGGCCCTTCGCAGGTCGGCGCGCGATCAGTGGGCGACGACGGGCTCGGCCTCCGGATCGAACGCCGGCGCGCCGGCGGGGAAGAGCAGCCCGCAGACGATCGCGCCGACGACGAAGATGCCGGCCGACCACCAGAACGCAGTCGTGTAGCCGTGCACCGCGCCGTCGGCGAGGACCGCCGCCGTCGGCTGCTTGCCCGCGACGAACGAGCTGACTGCGCTGGCCGCCAGGGTCGACAGCAGCGCCGTGCCGATCGAGCCGCCGATCTGCTGACCGGTGTTGACCATCGCCGAGGCGATGCCCGCGTCGTGCGGGGCGACGCCGAGCGTGGCCAGGCTCATCGCGGGGGCGAAGATCAGGCCCATGCCCATGCCGACGAGGACGAGCCCGGGCAGCACGGCGAGGTAGCTGGAGTGGACGGTCACCTGCGTGAGCACGACGAGCCCGGCGGCTGCGGCGAGCATCCCGAGCGTCACCAGCGGGCGCGGGCCGAAGCGCGGCACCAGGATCGCGGTCGACAACGTCGCGCAGACCATGATGGCCGCGACCATCGGGAGGAACGCGAGGCCGGTCTCGATCGGCGAGTAGCCGAGCGTCTGCTGCAGGTAGTAGGTCAGGAACAGGAAGACGCCGAACATCCCCGCGCCCGCGATCGCGATCGCGAGGTAGGAGGCGCCGCGGGTGCGGTCGACGACGACGCGCATCGGCAGCAGCGGGTGGGCGACGCGCAGCTCGATCACGACGAACGCGATCAGCAGGACGACGCCGGCGGCGAGGAAGCCGATCGTGCCGGCGCTCGTCCAGCTCGAGGTCTCGGCGTGCGCGAAGCCGTAGACGAGGGCGAAGAGGCCGGCGGAGGCGACGATCGTGCCCGGCAGGTCGAGCTTCGGCTTCGCGGGATGGGCCTGGTCCTGCAGCAGGGCCAGGGCGCCGAACGCGGTCGGCAGCGCGAAGGCCAGGTTGACGTACAGGCACCAGCGCCAGCTCAGGTACTCGGTGAGCACGCCGCCGAGCAGCAGGCCGACGGCGGCGCCCGAGCCGGCGATCGCGCCGAAGATGCCGAAGGCGCGGCCGCGCTCGATCGGGTCGGTGAACGTGGTGGTCAGCAGCGACAGGGCGGCCGGGGCGAGCAGCGCTCCGAAGACGCCCTGCAGCGCGCGGGCGGCGACGAGCACCTCGAAGGACTGGGCGGCGCCGCCGACGGCCGAGACGACCGCGAAGCCGAGCAGGCCGGTGACGAAGACGCGCTTGCGGCCGAAGAGGTCGCCGAGGCGGCCGCCGAGCAGCAGCAGCGAGCCGAAGGCGAGCGCGTAGGCGGTGACGATCCACTGGCGGGAGTCGTCGGAGAAGCCCAGGTCGGTCTGGGCGGAGGGCAGCGCGATGTTCACGATCGTCGCGTCGAGGACGACCATGAGCTGGGCGAGCCCGATCACGGCGAGGATCCACCATCGTCGCCCGTGCTGGGAAGGGGTTTCAGCGGTCATGTGTGCGGTGTCTCACAAAAGTGGAGGGATGATCTCAACTTCCGTGAGGAGCCTAGCACGGAACCGGAGGTGGCCTTTCCGCTTCTTGTAGCATGCGTCGCATGACCGTTTCGACCGAGCGTCCTCTGCGGCGTGACGCCGAGCGCAACCGCCAGCGGATCCTGGCCGCCGCCCGCCGCGTGTTCGCTGCGCGGGGCCTCGGCGTGTCGATGGACGAGATCGCCCGCGAGGCGGGCGTGGGGGTGGGGACGGTCTACCGGCGCTTCCGCGACAAGGACCAGCTCATCGAGGCGCTGTTCCACGAGCGCGTCGACGAGATCGCCGCGATCGCCGAGGACGGCCTGCGCGCCGACGACCCGTGGGCGGGCTTCGTCTCGTTCTTCGAACGCGCGATCGAGCTGCAGAGCGCCGACCGCGGGCTGAAGGAGCTCATGATCAGCTCGGGCCACGGCCAGGACCACGTCGCCCGCGGCCGCGAGCGGATCGCCCCGCTCGTCGAGGAGCTCGTCGCCCGCGCCCAGGCCACCGGCGACCTGCGCCCCGACGCCGCGGCCTCGGACTTCGCCCTGGCGCAGATGGCGATCGGCGCCGTGATCGACTTCACCGTCGACGTCGACCCCGAGATGTGGCGGCGCTGCCTGGCGCTGTTCCTGGACGGCATGCGGACCCGTCGCGACGGTCCCAGCGACCTTCCCGTCGAGCCGCTCACCGTGGCCCAGGTGGAGCGCGCGATGCGCGACTGGCGCCCCTGCTGGCGCTAGCCCGCGCGCCCGTCGGCGACGTTGCTACCCTGATGCCTCGTCTGGCGCGCCGCTATCGTCTAGGGGACTAGGACGCCGCCCTCTCACGGCGGAAACCGGGGTTCGAATCCCCGTAGCGGTACTACTGAAACCTCCGATGAACTCGGAGGTTTCGGCGTTCTAGGGGGCTCCGTGGCAATGCTCTTGGCAATGTCCAGGCCATCGCTTGCCACGGCAAGCAACCCCAGCAACCTAAGCGAGGACCAGCGGCGCGTCGTCATGGTCCTCCCCTGCGTTGCTGGGGTTGCTCCGTCCGTCGCGCCGGAGACGATGCACCGCTGTGTCGGAGGTCATCGCTGCTCTCGTAGGCGTCGTCGCTGGTGCCCTGCTCGTCCAGGCGGGCCGGGCTGCGGTCGCGTGGCGCGAAGTCACGGAGCACGACGAGATCGCCGTCGCAGAGAACGAGCGCCTGCTGATCTGGGTTGACGACCGCACGCGGCAGCTCGTCGAGACGATGAGCGGCATCCACAACGCGGCTGCTGGACACGGGATGCACACGAGCGGATCGAACGGAGGCCAGCTCGCAGCAGCGAAGGCGAACGCACTGCACGAGTATCGAGACGAACGCCAACGTCTGCTGGACCGGCTGCGTGCCCTGCGGACGCAGGAAGGCCCTTGGCATTCGCTCTGGCGCTGGGTCCGCGGGAAACCCGCCCCGACGATCACGGTCGAGGGCAAGGCTGCGCCGTTCCTGGACCGATGGCGTGAGCCCGTGACGCGGCACGGGAGCTACCCGACCGACGTAGCGCCTGTCTTCGATCGCACGAAGCGCGACTATGAGGATGCGCTGAAGGAGCTTCCGTCGCTGAAGCTCAACTGACGGGGTCAGCGTCTGCGCGGTAGAGCCCGCACGGCAGGATGAGCGGCGATGCGCGCGCAGTCCTCGGGGCTCAGCTCGTAGTGGGTTCCATGGACGTGACCGGGCACGAGCTTGTGGCGGCGGATCACTGCACGGAGGGACTTCGGGTTGACGCCGAGTCGGTCGGCCATCTGTCGGCCGTTGGGGTGGTAAATCATGCGCCAGAGTCTAGATTTCTCTCGTCAAGGCGCTGAGAGGGGCTACCGCAAGAGCCGGTCTAGCCGAGCCTGCTCTCGACCGCTCAGCGGTCCCGTCGAGGTGGCGACCATGAGCGCTCCAGGGTTCGGCTGCGCGAGGACTGCTAGCGCGACTTCCTCCAGAGAGTGCGCCTGGAAGACGACTCGGTGACCATCGCTAACGACGTAGATGGTCACCGCAGCATCTTCCTCAAGCTGACGAGCGCTCCGGCGTCTTCGCGCAGCAGGTCCAACATGTCGACGGCGAATCCAAGATCGTCGATCGTCAGAGCGCGCTCGGCTGCGTAACGCGACATCCACCGGACGGCGGCCGCCTCGAACTTGTCGGGCTGCTGGCGGCGGATCAGCCCAAGAATCAGCGTGGCCTCGTCGAGGGTTACGTCACGGTCAGCGGCGAGCTGCCGAACTCGTCCGAGATCCCCTTCGGCGATGGCGGATCGGAGCGGATCGACAGCGGCGGACACGGCCGCCAGCGTACACGAACGCCTGTTCTGTCGGGAGGGCTTCGTACCACTTCGATTTTGGCCCCGGGCGTGTGGGGACCGCCGCGAATAATGCCTGCAAGCGCAGCAGATTCGTGATTCTTTTCAGGTGCCACGGAATGCCTGTTCTGTAGTACCTCTGACCAGCTGACGAAGGCGGCGCGGGAAGCTGCAAATATCCAGCGCCTGGCACCTAGAAATGCCCCTTGACGCAGCCCGAAGCTTCCGCGCTTTGCGTTGACGTGCTCGCGGCGCATCGCGTCCGCTCGAGGCATGGATCCGCGAGCACGAGTCGAACGGGACCGAGACGATGGTGCGGCGCATGGCCGCGCCGTCGGGGTTGTACGCCTACGCGGTCGATGAAGGTCGATGACGAAGTGGCCCGTAGCCCGCTTCGGCCTGGATCGCGACGAGCTTCGCCGTGTCATGGACGCGGCGACGGCGCAGCGTGATGCGGCGCTCGTCTGCCTGGTCGCGCTGAACGCGGTACGGATCTCCGAAGCGCTGGCCGCCGACGTGGCGGATCTCGGTCACGAACGGGGACACGCACGCTGCGGGTCGTCGGTAATCCCGTCGCGGTACCGAGATACCACCGAGAACATCGGGGGTTTCGTCGGTGTTGCGCGGTCCGGCACGACCGGCAACCCGGGGGCTGGCGCGCGACCGCGCGAGCTCGCGCGCCGGCAAGCTTCGCCCACACGCGTCGCGAGAGCCGTTAGTGTCGCCACGACCCGCGATGCCGCTGCCCGTCCTCCTCGTTGCTGACGGCGACCAGGACGCCCTCGAGGACGTCGCGGCGCAGCTCGCCCGGCGCTACGGCTCGGACTACCGGATCGAGCGCGCGAGCGATCCGGAGCAGGCGCTCGCGGTGCTGGCGGAGCTGGCCGACGCGGGGGACGAACTCGCCCTGGTGCTGGCGGCCAAGTCGCTCGCGGACGCGACCGGCGGCGAGCTGCTCGACCGAGCACGCCAGCTCCACCCGCACGCCAAGCGTGCGTTGATGGTCGCGCCGGGAGCCCTGGCCGACCCGCCGACGGCGGAGACGATCGTCGATTCGATCGCGCTGGGCCGCATCGACTACTACGTCCCGGCGCCGTCGGACGCGCCCGACGAGCCGTTCCAGCACGCCATCTCCACCTTCCTGCTCGAGTGGGCGACGGAGCGGCGCAAGGTTCCGCAGACCGTCCACATCGTCGGTGAGGAGTGGTCGGGGCGGGCCTACGAGCTGCGGGAGACCTTCGAGCGCTGTGCGGTTCCGCACGACTTCTGCCTGGCCGACTCCGACCAGGGGCGCAAGCTCCTGGCACGGGCGAGTCCCGACGCGAAGCTCCCGGTCATGCTCCTGCCGGACGGGCGCGCGCTGAGCGACCCGTCCAACGCCGAGATCGCGGAGGCCGCGGGCGCCCCGCCCGACTTCGACGAACGCGACTTCGACGTCGTCGTCGTCGGTGCAGGACCGGCAGGTCTGTCGGCGGCGGTCTACGGCGCCTCCGAAGGGCTGCGTACGCTCGTCGTCGACGAGGGCGGCATCGGGGGCCAGGCCAGATCCAGCTCGCTGATCCGCAACTACCTGGGCTTCCCGAGAGGGGTGAGCGGACATCGGCTGGCCGAGCAGGCCTACGAGCAGGCCTCCGTCTTCGGGGCCAGCTTCGTGTTCATGCACCGGGTGACGGCACTGCGCCGCTCGGGGAAGCAGTTCACGCTCTCGCTCACGGAGCGCCGGCGCGTCAGCGCCGCTGTGGTGATCCTCGCCACCGGCGCCAGCTATCGCCGCTTGGGCGTTCCGGCGCTCGAAGCGTTGACCGGTGCCGGCGTCTTCTACGGTGGCCCGGCATCGGAGGCCCACGCGCTCAGCGGCGCGGACGTCTTCGTCGCCGGCGGCGGAAACTCGGCCGGCCAGGCGGTTCTGTATCTCGCTCGCTATGCACGTCGCGTCACCCTGATCGTGCGCGGCGCATCAATCGAGGCCGGCATGTCGCACTACCTCATCCGAGAGATCCAGGCCACGCCGAGCATCGACGTTCGCACCAGCACGACGGTCGTCGGCGGAGGAGGCGACGGGTACCTGCGTGAGCTCGTGCTGCGCGACGCCTCCGCCGGCAGCGAGGAGACAGTCGCCGCCGACGCGCTCTTCGTCCTGATCGGGGCGCGCCCGCACACCGACTGGCTGCCGGCCGACATCGCCCGCGACGACCACGGGTTCCTCTACACGGGCGAGGACCTGCCGAACCATGACGGCTGGCCGCTCGAGCGCGCGCCAGCAGCGCTCGAGACGAGCATGCCCGGAGTGCTTGCGGCGGGCGACGTCCGGCATGGCTCGGTCAAGCGCGTGGCGTCGGCGGTCGGAGAGGGATCCATCGCGGTGCAACTCGTCCACAGCCTCCTCGCCGCCGAGCAGGGCGCGAAGCCCCAGAGCAAATAAGGAACGTCGCCTACAGCGCGGCGCGCGGCGGCGGGCTCGTGACGATGATCGAGGCGGCGCGAGCCGGCGAGCTGGACAAGGTGCGGGCCGGGATCGCCGCGCGCCGCGGGGGCGGGCGCCAGGGGATGGACCTCGGCTTTCGCTACGAGCCCGGCGCCGTGGCGCCGGATGGGACGACGCCGCCGGCGGTCGAGGATCCGATGGTCCAGTACGTGCAGAACGCGTGCCCGGGCGGTCGTACGCCGCACCTGTGGGTGCAGCGCGACGGCGTGCGCGTCTCGACGCTGGACTGCTTCGGCGCCGGCCTCGTCCTGCTGACGGGGCCCGACGGCACGGCGTGGCGGGCGGTCGCGGCTGCGTGCGGGGTGCCGATCGAGGTGCTGACAGTGGGCGAAACGGACGACCTGCGCGCGCCGGCGGGCCGCTTCGAGGAACTCTACGGGGTCGGGGCCGAGGGGGCGGTGCTTGTCCGGCCCGACGGGTTCGTCGGGTGGCGCGCGGCCGGGGCGGGGGAGGACCTGCTCGGCGCGCTGGACGTGATCCTCAAGCGCTGAGGGGTGACACGACGCAGCCGGCGGGGATGGACCGCCCTGGCGCGGCGTCCGCGCCTCCGTGCAACCATGTCCTCGTCCTGTCGCACGATGGCGACGCCATTCGTACGATGGCAACGACCAGCATCCAGCGGCAGACTCGGAGAGAGCATGTCACCCAGCTATCCCCCTGGCATCCAAGCGGTCGTCGACGAGGAGCTCGCGCGGGTCGCGGGCGCCGACGTGCAGCTGCCGTTCTCGCAAGGCGAGTACGCGCGCCGTCTGCAGCGCCTGCGTGCCGGGATGATGGCGGCGGACATCGACGTCCTCGTCCTCATGGCGCCGGACGCGATGGGCTGGCTGCACGGGTTCGGCTGCCGGGTCTACGACTGGCATTCGTCGACGGCGTTCGCGCCGACCACCGCGACGGTGGTCCACGCCACGGACGACCCGATGTTCTTCATCGACACCCCGCTCCACACGGAGCTAGTGCGCCTCACGTCCTGCATCGAGGACTTCCGGCCGATCCCCGAGGCCGGCATGGCCTCCTTCGCGGGGGCGGAGCAGTTCCTGCACTTCCTCATCGGCGAGCTGCGCCGCGAGGGCTGGACGACCGGCACGGTCGGTCTCGAGCGATCGAGCGGCATCCCGAACCCCGCGGTCGCGGGCATCATGGAAGACGCGCTGCGCGGGGCCGGCTACCGCGTGGTGGATGCGACCGCGCCGATCCGCGCGGCTCGGCGCCTGAAGTCGACCGAGGAGATCGCGATGATCGAGCGCGCCCAGGCCGCCTGCGACGCCGGCCTGCGGGCGCTCCAGCGCGACGCCCGCCGCGACATGACCGAGCTCGAGGCCTGGCACGTGTACATGGGCGGGGTGATCGCGGCGGGCGGCGAGCCGTCGGCGATCCACGAGACGGTCGCCGCGGGTCCCATGGACGCCTTCGGCCACGCGCTGAGCTCCTCCCATCGCCGCCTCGGCGACGGCGCCCACTTCACCCCGGACGCGTCGGCGGCGGTCGAGCGCTACCACGCGCGGGGCACGCGCCCGTACTCGTTCGGCGCGCCGCGCCGTGAGCTCGCGCGGGTCGCCGAGATCCTGCGGGGCGCCGGCGACGTCGTCCTCGAGACCGCGAAGGTCGGGATGCCGTTCCGCGACCTGAACCGCGCGGTGCAGCGCTACTTCCGCTCCGAGAGCATCGGCGACGACGTGGCCTTCGGCGGCGGCTACGAGCTCGGCCTCTCGTTCGCGCCCGACTTCGTCGGGGAGTTCCTGTGGGGCAGCCACGACATCGAGACAGACGCGGTCATCGAGGACGGCCTCGTGACGAACTTCGAGAGCGTTGGGTTCCTCGCGATCATCGACACCCTCCATTTCCGCGAGGAGGGGGCGAGGTTCCTGTCGAGCGTGCCCCGCGACCTCCTGGTCGTCGACGCGTGACCGAGCACCCGACGTTCCCGGTGCAGGTCCAGCGGGCGCGACTGCCCGGTGGACCGGAGCTGCACGTCGAGCGCTCGGGGCAGGGTGACCGGGCGCTCGTCGTCCTGCACGGCGGCCCGGGCGTCAGCTGTGCGTATCTCGAGCCGCTGCACGCGCTCGCTCGGCCGGGTCGGACCGTCGTGCTGTACGACCAGGCCGGCGGCGGGCGGTCGACCGATCCGCGGCCGCTCGAGCACGCGACGATCGGCTACCTCGTCGACGACCTCGTCGAGCTGCTCGACCACTTGGGGCTCGACCGGGTCGACCTGCTCGGGCACTCCTTCGGGACGATGCTCGCGCTGCAGTTCGCGCTGGACCACCCCGCGCGCGTGCGCTCGCTCGTGCTCGCGAGCGGCGGCCCGAGCGCCCGCCTGGCCGCGGGCAGGCTCGTCGCCGGCTTGCTCGCCGACCAGGGGCCCGAGGCCGTCGCGACCGCGCTCTCCGCGGAGGTGCGCGGCGACCGCGAGGACCCTGCGTACTGGGCGATCGTCGGCGCGTTCTTCGAGCACGGCTCCTACCCCACGCGCGAGCAGCTCGCCGACCGCGAGGCGGCGGCGCGGTGGCGGGCGGAGCTCGCCGCGATCGGCCCGATGGGCCACGCCCTCTGGGGACCGTGGCAGTTCACGGTCACGGGCTCGCTGCGCGACTGGGACGTCCGCCCGCGGCTACGCGAGATCGAGGTCCCCGCGCTCGTCACGGCCGGGCACGGCGACTACGCCACGCCCTCCGACGCGGTCGCGATGGCCGAGGCGCTGCCGCGCGGTGCCTACTTCACGTGCGGGAGCGGCCACGAGGGCTTCCTGCACGGCACGGCGCTGCCGCTGTTCACGGCACTCGTCGATGCGTTCCTCGACCACGGCCGCGCCGCGCCGCCCGCGAGCTGAGCCGTGGCCGACGACGACTTCCGCCGCATCCAGTCGCTCGACCGCGCACTGCGCCTGCTGTTCGCGATCGCCGACCACGGGCGGCCGATGTCGGCCACGGACGCGGCGAACGCGATCGGGCTCAACCGCAGCACGGCGTGGCGGCTGCTGGGCACGCTCGAGCAGCACGGACTCCTCGAGCGCGACGAGGCCAACCGCTACGAGCTCGGGGTCGCCACCCTGCGGCTGGCTGCCCGTGCGCCGTGGGCCGCCGTCGCGCGACGGGCGCGGCCGATCATCGAGGCCCTCGCCGAGCAGGCAGGCGAGACGACCGCCGTGGCGGTCGTGACCCGCGGCGGCTTCGAGGTCATCGACCAGGTCGACGGCCCGCATGCGCTCGGGGTGCGCTGGATCGGCGTGACCGGCCCGCTGCTGTACACGTCGCCCGGGAAGCTCGTCCTCGCCACCTTGACCGAGGCCGAGCTCGAAGCGGCTCTCGACGGGACGATCGAGCCCCGGACGCCGCGCTCGCTGACACGGCTCGACGACATCAGGCGCGAGCTGGACGATGTGCGGCGTCGCGGCGCCGCGCGTTCGGTCGAGGACTACGAGCTGGGGGTGAACGGCGTCTCCGCGGCGGCGACGGGCGCCGACGGCCGCCCGGTGGCGTTCGTCACCGTCACCGGGCCGTCGTCACGGCTGTCCGCCGAGCGCCTCGACGAGGCCGAGGCACTGGTGAAGGCGGCCGCGGCTCGGCTCGCGGATGCCCTCGAGTTCCACCTGCCCAAGTAACGTATCTCCAGTGAACGAGCGCGAATGGGACGACGAACGGTGTCTCGAAGCGCTCTGGCGCCTGCGCTACTCCGACGACGGCATGCACGCCCACTGCCGCTCCTGCGTGGAGCTGCGCCGCCATCATCGGCTGCGCCGGCGCCGGGCGTGGGCGTGCGACACGTGCGGCGCGCACATCCACCCGACGGCGGGCACGCCGTTCGCCCGGACCAGCACGCCGCTCGATCGCTGGTTCGCGGCGGCCGCGCTGATCGTCGAGCAGCCGGACATCGGCCCCGACGAGCTGCGCGACCGCATCGGGACGACATACAAGGTCGCCTGGCGGCTGCGCCGCCGGCTGCAGGCCGCCCTGGCCGACGAGCGCGAGGCCGAGCTCGTCCAGACCGTGGCCCGCCTCGAGGCGAACGAGAGCGCGGAGCTGGAGGCGGCGCCGATCGATCCCGACCTGCGGCGGCGCGAGGAGGCGCTCCTGGCCTGCGCGTGCCGCGAGATGGCCAGCCAGGGCGTGGGCAATGTCGACGTCGATCGGATCGCGGATGCGGCCGGCGTCCCGCGCGACGAGGTCCGCGAGGCGTACGCGAACATCGACGAGCTCCTCGTCGCGTCCCTGGGCTGGCTGCGCGGCCGCATCGAGCGGCTCCTCGACGAGGTCGGCGGCGAGCACGAGCCGAGCGCCCGGCGCCTGGCCTGCCTGCTCGAGCTCGGCCTGCCGCTGCACGGGCTGCTGCGCGACGAGTACCTGCTCTGGATGGAGGTCCTGCTGCGGTGCCGCGGCCGCCCGGACCTCGTCCGTGAGTGCCACCCGATCACGAGCAGCTGGCTCGCGAAGGTCCGGACCGTCCTCGAGCAGGGCGAGCACCGCGGCGAGCTGCGCCTGGCCAACTCGCCCGGCGAGGTCGCCGAGCGCATCATCGCCTGCGCCAACGGGCTGGCGATCAAGGCGGCCGTCGCGTACCCCGACCTCCCGGTGAACCGGATGCGCGGGCTCCTGTACCGGTTCGCGGCCGAGCAGGTCGGCCTCAGCCCGCGCACGCTCGCCGCTGCCGTCCCCCGCTGGCGGCGTCAGCGCGACGCCGCCCAGGAGGGATAGCTCGGATGTACGTGCACCATTGGAATGATCCGTGCTTCAGCGGGACGCTCGGACGGTCGCATCGTTGACATCCGAACGCGGCTCACTACGGTTGCGGCCGCGGCTCGGGGAGTGGGTCCCAGGCCGGTCATCTGGACGAGGAGGAGCCGTGTCGATGTTCGAAGAGCGACCGCCCGGGGACGAAGGCGGAGCGTCGGCGCGCGGCCTGACCCGACGGGGCCTGCTCGTCGCCTCCGGGCAGGGGGCGCTCGCGCTCGGCGGCGCGGGGCTGCTCGCCGGATGCGGCGGCGGCAGCGCCACGGGCCTCACGGCGCCCGCGACCGGCGGCGACCTGAGCGCGGGCGGCGGGACGCCGGTGCGCGGCGGCACGTTCACCGTCGGCATCGTCGGGGCCGGAGGGTCGGAGAACCTCTATCCGGGCAGCGTCAACGGCGTCGCGGACTACTTCCGCATCCAGCAGCTCTACGACAACCTCTTCAACGTCAGCACCGACGCGAAGCTGAGCCTGACCCCGGCGCTCGCGCTCTCGGCCGAGCCGAACGCCGACGCGACCACGTGGACGTTCGAGCTGCGCGACGGCGTGCACTGGCACGACGGCAAGCCGTTCACGGCCGACGACGTCGTCTACACGTTCAACCGCGCGTGGGCGTCGCCGGCGAACTACGCCAACGCCAGCCTGGCGCGGTTCGTCGACTTCGGCAAGGTGCGCAAGCGCGACCGGCTGACCGTCGAGGTCCCGCTCGTGCGGCCGGCCGCCCAGTTCCCCACGCTGTTCACGTTCCTCAGCGCCAATACGTGGATCGTGCCCGACGGCTCGACGCCCGCGGAGCTGGCGCGTCGCCCGAACGGCACCGGCCCGTTCAAGTTCGTCTCGTTCACGCCGGGCAAGCGCTCGGTCTTCGAGGCCAACCGCGAGTACTGGGAGCACGGCAAGCCCTACGTCGACCGCCTCGAGGTCGACTCGAGCTTCGCGAGCGACACGGCGCTGGTCAACGCGCTGCTCTCGGGGCAGATCAACGTGCTGACCCCGCTGCCGTACGCGCAGGCCCGCCGGTACCTCAACTCGCCCCAGATCAAGGTGCTCCGCGGCCCGGGGCACACCGGCAGCTTCGTCTACATGCGCGTCGACCAGGGACCGTTCGCCGACGTCCGCATCCGGCAGGCGATGAAGCTCGCGGTCGACCGCAAGCTGCTGATCGACAACGTCCTCAGCGGCTTCGGCGAGATCGGCATCGACTTCAGCCCCGGCGGCAACCCCGACATCGAGTACGGCGCCAAGGGCCTGGAGCCCGAGCACGACCCCGAGCGCGCGCGAGCGCTCGTGAAGGCCGCCGGGCGCGAGGGCATGACTGCCGTGTTCGAGACGTCGGCGATCACCGACACGTTCCAGCCCGCGGCGACCCTGATCGCCCAGCAGGCCAAGGCGGCGGGGATCGACCTGCGGGTGAAGGTCGTCCCGACGAGCACGTACTACACCCCCGCGAGCGGCTTCCGCGGCCGGTACCTGGGCCAGGACGTCGGCTCGAGCTCCTCGTCGATGACGTCCGCGTACATGGGCGTGATCCTGGGCGACAACCCCTACAACGAGACGCACTGGGGCGAGCAGCCCGGCGGGCGGGCGGCCGACAAGCTGCTGCTCGACGCGGTCGCGGCCACGGAGCCGGCCAAGGCGGAGCGCCTGTGGCACCGGGTGCAACAGCTCCAGGTCGAGCAGGGCGGCTACCTCATCTGGGGCTACGGCGACGCGCTGGACGCGGCGGCGCCCCACGTCCGCGGTCTGCGGGAGTCGCCCTCGTTCAACCTGAACAACTTCCGCATGCTCGATGGCTGGCTCGCCGAGTAGCGAGGTGTCCGCGCCGCCCGCCCTCGGCCGCGTCCGGCTCGGGGTCCCGCCGCTGCTCGCGTTCGTCGCCAAGCGGATCGCCCAGGGCCTGCTGACCCTGCTGCTGCTGTCGGTGCTCATCTTCGCCGCGACGAGCGTGCTGCCCGGCAACGTCGCCGAGATCCTGCTCGGCAAGAACGCGACGCCGGCCGCCGTCGCCACGCTCGAGCATCAGCTCGACCTGGACCGCTCGCTCCCGGAGCGGTATGCGAGCTGGCTGGGCGGCGCGGTCCACGGCGACTTCGGGCGCTCCGCGGTCGCGCTCGCGCAGGGCAACCTCGAGGACGCCTCCGTGGCGCGCCAGATCGGGGTCCCGCTGCGCAACTCGGTGATCCTGGCGGGTCTGGCGATCCTTGCGATCCTGCCGATCTCCGTGCTGCTCGGCGTCCTCGCCGGCATGCGCGCGGGTAGCAAGCTCGACTACGCGATCTCCTACCCGGCGCTCGTCCTCGGCGCGTTCCCCGAGTTCGTGCTCGGGATCGCGCTCATCGCCGTGTTCTTCACGGCGCTGGGCTGGCTGCTGCCTGTCGCGCTCGTGCCCCCGGGGGCGACGCCGTTCAGCCACCCCACCGCGCTCGTCCTGCCGCTCCTGACGCTCGTCGGGGTCTCGGTGGGCTGGACGGCGCGGCAGGTCCGCGCCGGGATGGTCGAGGTCATCCGCCGCGACTACGTCATGCTCGCGCGCCTGTCCGGGCTCTCGGAGCGCCGGGTGCTGTGGCGCTACGCGGCCCGCAACGCGGTCGCGACGAGCGTGCAGGCCCTCGCGCAGACGGCGCAGTACCTCCTCGGCGGCATCATCGTCGTCGAGGTGCTGTTCTCGTACCCGGGCATCGGGAACCTCCTCGTCCAGGCCGTGCAGACCCGCGACACGACCGTCGTCCAGGCCGTCGCGCTGGTGATCTCGGCCGCCTACATCGCGATCAACATCGCCGCGGACCTCGCGGTCGTCCTCCTGGTCCCGAAGCTGCGAACGGCGGCGCTGGCATGAGCGCCGTCGAGACGCCGCCGGTCGCGCGGCCGCGGTCGCTACGCCTGCGGTGGCCGCGCTTCGCCCGCACGACCTCCGGCCGCGTGGGGCTGATCATGGTCGCCGTCGTGGTCCTCGTCGCGGTCGCCGGGCCGCTCGTCGCCCCGCACGCCGCGGACGAGCCGATCGGCACGCCGGGCCTCGGGCCGACGAGCGGCGCGCTGCTGGGCACCGACTTCCTCGGCCGCGACGTCCTGAGCCGCGTCCTCCACGGCGGCCTGTCGCTGCTGACCGTGACCTTCGCCGCCGTCGTGCTGACCTACGCGCTCGGCACGACCATCGGGCTGGTCGCCGGGTTCTCGCGCGGGCTGGCTGACCCGGTCCTCATGCGACTCGTCGACCTGCTCATGTGCTTCCCGCCGCTGCTGCTCCTGCTCGTCCTCATCGCCGGCGCCGGCACCTCGGACCTCACGATCGTGATCGGCGTCGTGGCCGTCCTCGCCGCGCCGCTCGCGCGGCTGGTGTACTCGGCGACGCTCGAGGCGTCGCAGGCCACCTACGTCGAGGCCGCGCGCCTGCGCGGAGAGCGGCGCAGCGCGATCCTGCTGCGCGAGATCCTCCCCAACATCCTGCCCTACATCCTCGCGAGCTTCGGCACCTACGTGTCCGGGGCCGTGATCTTCACGGCGAGCCTGAGCTTCCTGGGCGTCGGCGCCCAGCCGCCCGCCGCGGACTGGGGCCTGATGATCACCGAGAACCAGCCGATCGTCGCCACGAACATCTGGGCGCTGCTCGTGCCCGCGGCG
>CAYRCB010000027.1:53571-69108 GCA_964422645.1 uncultured Solirubrobacteraceae bacterium
CTCGGGCTGATCGCGGTGGGGACGAACCTCATCGGCGATGCGTACGCTCGCACGCTCGGCATCTCCGAGGTGGTCGCATGAAGCCCGGCGGCGCACGACTGAGCGTCGAGGCCCTGCGCATCGAGCTGGCCGCCGGCGCCGTCGTCGTCGAGGACCTCGAGCTCCAGCTTCGGCCGGGCGAGATCGTCGGGCTGGTCGGCGAGTCGGGCTCCGGCAAGACCTCGAGCGCCCTCGCGCTGCTCGGGTACCACAAGCCCGGCGTCCGCATCGCCGCCGGGCGGATCGAGCTCGGCGGGCGGCCGATCGGGACCGGCCGGCAGGTGCGCGAGGTCCGCGGCCGCCTCATCTCCTACGTCTCGCAGGATCCCGGTCCCGCGCTGAACCCGTCGCTGCGGATCGGCGCGGCGATCGAGGACGTCGTCCGGGCCCATCGTCCCGATCGCCTCGGGCCGACGACCGCGACCGACATGCTCGGCCGCGTCGGCCTGCCGCAGACCGACGAGTTCGCGCGCCGCTTCCCCCACCAGCTCTCCGGCGGCCAGCAGCAGCGCGTGTGCATCGCGATCGCGCTGGCGTGCGACCCGTCGGTGCTCGTCCTCGACGAGCCGACGACTGGCCTCGACGTGCTGAGCCAGCGGCAGATCCTCGAGCAGCTCGCCGCGGTACGCGATCGCCGCCAGGTCGCGATGGTGTACGTCACGCACGACCTGGCCGTCGCTGCGCGGCTCGCCGACCGCATCATGGTGATGTACGCCGGGCGCGTGGTCGAGCACGGGCCCACGGCCGCCGTGCTGGGCCAGCCGCGGCATCCGTACACCTGCGGACTGCTGGCGGCGACGCCCGACCACATCCAGCCGCGCCCGCTGCAGGTGATGCCGGGCGTGGCCGCCGGCGTCGGCGAGCGGCCGGCCGGGTGTGCCTTCGCGCCGCGGTGCGGTCAGCGCGTGGAGCGCTGCGTCCAGTCGCCGCCGCCGCTGGAGCTCGTCGACGACGACCGGTGGGTGCGCTGCTTCGGGTGGCGGACGACGCCGGCGCCTGCGCCCGTCTCAGGTGGGCCGCCCGAGGCGCGCGCCTCCGCGCCGAGCGCCCCGGCGCTCGAGGTCGAGGGCTTGCGGGCCGAGCACCGCACGCGGCGCTCGTGCGTCGTCGCGGCCAGCGACGTGAGCTTCGCGGTCGAGCGGGGCGCGTGCGTGGCGCTCATCGGCGAGTCGGGCAGCGGCAAGAGCACGATCGCCAGGGTCGTCGCGGGCCTGCACCCGATCGCCGCCGGCCGCGTCCGGCTCTTCGGCGAGCCGCTGCCCGCCGAGGGCGAGCGGCGGACGCGCGAGCAGCATCGGCGCGTGCAGCTCATCTTCCAGAACGCCTCCGAGGCGCTCAACCCTCGCCACACGGTGGCGTACGCGATCGGCCGGCCTGCGCGCGTCCTGCGCGGCCTGAGCGGCGACGCGTGCGCCGCGGAGGTCTCGCGGCTCCTGGAGCTCGTGCGGCTGCCGGCGCGGCTGGCGTCGCGCTATCCCGCGGAGCTCTCCGGCGGCGAGCGCCAGCGCGTGGCGATCGCCCGAGCGCTCGCGACCCAGCCGGAGCTCATCATCTGCGACGAGATCACCAGCGCGCTCGACGTGTCGGTCCAGGCCGCCGTGCTCGACCTGCTCACCGCGCTGCGCGCCGACCTCGGCTTGAGCCTGCTGTTCATCACGCACGACCTCGGCGTCGTGGCGGCGGTCGCCGACCGGGTCGTCGTGCTGCGCGACGGGATCGTCTGCGAGCAGGGCGCAACGGCGGAGCTGCTGCGCGCGCCGGTGCACCCGTACACGCGCGAGCTCCTGGACGCGGCGCCGAGCATCGCCGAGGTGACCGAGGCCGACCGCGACGCGGTCTCGTAACGCGGACCGCCGCCGTCAGCGAACCGGCGCGAAGCTGAGGACGATGTCGTCGCCCTCGCGCCACACGCGGTAGCGGCGCACGCGCATCGCGGGCCGCTCGGGACACGTGCCGGTCTGGGGGTCGAAGTCCCACTTGTGCCACGGGCAGCGGACCATCGGCCGCCCGTCGCGTTCGATGCGCCCGTCGTCGGCGATCTCCAGCCGCGGCAGCAGCTGGCCGGCCGAGCACAGCGGCGCGCCACGGTGCGGGCACGTGTCGGCGATCGCGTGCAGCTCGTCGCCGACCCACAGCAGGCCGACGCGGCGGCCGCCGGCGTCGACGACGCGCATCGACCCCCGCTCCGGGAGCAGGCTGCCGTCCAGCCGGACGGTGCGGCTCATGCGCCCACCGCCGCCTGGTGGCGAGCGGGCAGCCGGTAGAAGCCCGCGGCGTTGCGCCACGCGATCCCCTCGTGCCACTCCACGGGGAAGTCCCGCAGCGTGCGGTCAGGCGGATCGAAGTCCCAGTGCGGGTAGTCGCTGGCGAAGCAGAGCGTCCGCTGGGCGTCCAGCGCCCGCAGCACCTCGTTGAGCGCGGTGCGGTCGTCGGGCGACTCCAGCGGCTGGCTGGAGAATCGCACGTGGTCGGCGACGTACTCCGACGGCGGGCGCCGGCACCACGGGATCTCGGTGCGGCAGGCGGGCCAGTTGGCGTCCAGGCGCCACAGGAGCCCCGCATAGGCCACCAGCCCGCCCTCCATGAGCATCAACCGCGCGCGCGGGAAGCGCTCGAACGTGCCATGACAGAGCACCGACGCGAGGTGGCCCAGCAGGCTCGCGCCGTTGAGCGCGTGGAACTCGATGTAGAAGTCCGGGTAGCCCGCGCCGGTCAGCGTCGCCGTCGAGCCGACGCCCTCGTAATGGACGTGCACCGCGATCGGCAGGTCCAGCTCGGACGCCGCCTCCCAGATCGGGTCGTAGATTGGGTTGCCGTAGGGGATCCGCGCCGCGCCGGGCAGGAACACCGCCCCGAAGCGCTCCTCGTGGCCGACCCGCCGGATCTCGGCCGCTGCTGCCTCCGGCCACTGGGCAGGCACCACGATCGCGCCCAGCAGCCGATCGTCGTGGCGGAGCCACGTCTCCAGGAGCCAGTCGTTGTACGCCGACGCCAGCCCCGCCGCGAGCCGTGCGTTCGGCAGCACCGAGAACGCGGCCGCCTCGTCGGGGTTGACGATCCCGACGTGCGTGCCGTACGGCTCGAGCAGCTGCTCGCGCAGCTGCTGGAGCGTGAACCCGGGATACATCGCTCCCGCCGCCACCGCATCGGCGTCGTACGTGTCTCGACGGATCCACCCCGTCGGGTGCATCCATGGGTAGTTGGGCATCTGCAGCCCGGAGGTCCCCGACCGTTCGATCAGCTCACGGACATGAGCATCCGCGAACGGCAACAGGTCGTCGAGGGTCCGGTAGGAGACGTGGATGTCGCAGTCGATGAGCAAGGTCGGCTCCGTTTCGGCGCTGAACGCCCGGCAACGTACTTCCGGGTTGCGGAGCTGTCGCGCGTACGTGCCGGTGCGGGAGCGAGTGCTGACGTCACGACACGGAAGGGTGCGTCGACCGGCCCTGGTGCCTAGGCTCGGCGCCGTGTCCATCGACCTGCGCGACGTGCGCGTCATCCCTCACGTCTGGATCCCGATCAGCGACGGTACCCGCCTCGCGGCCCGTGTCTGGCTGCCGGCCGACGCGGAGCAGCGGCCGGTGCCGGCGATCATGGAGTACATCCCGTACCGCAAGAACGACGCGACGAGCGTCCGCGACGCGCGGATGCACGCGTACTTCGCGGCATGCGGCTACGCGTCGGTCCGCGTCGATCTGCGCGGCTCGGGCGACTCGGACGGCATCCTCGCCGACGAGTACCTGCCGCTCGAGCAGCAGGACGGCGTCGAGGTGCTGCGCTGGCTGGCGGCCCAGCCCTGGTGCGACGGCGCCACCGGCATGATCGGCAAGTCGTGGGGCGGCTTCAACGGCCTGCAGATCGCCGCGTGGGCCCCGCCGGAGCTGCGCGCGGTCATCAGCGTCATGTCGACCGACGACCGCTACGCGGACGACGTCCACTACGACGGCGGCGGCCTGCTCGCGCAGTGGATGCCGTCGTGGGCGGCGACGATGCTCGGCTACAACGCCCGCCCGCCGGACCCCAAGGTGGTCGGGGAGGCGTGGCGCGAGACCTGGCTGCGGCGCATGGAGGAGACGCCGCCCTATCTCGACACGTGGCTGTCGCATCAGCGCCGCGACGCGTACTGGCGCCAGGGCTCGGTCTGCGAGGACTACGGCGCGATCCGCTGCCCGGTGTACATGGTCGGCGGCTGGGGCGACGCCTACACGACCGCGCTGCTGCGGTTCTGCGAGCACTTCCCCGGCACGTGGAAGGCGCTCGTCGGGCCGTGGGGGCACCTCTATCCGCAGGACGGGATCCCCGCACCGGCGATCGGCTTCCTCCAGGAGGCGGTGCGCTGGTGGGACCGCTGGCTGAAGGGGCAGGCCAACGGGATCGACGACGAGCCGCGCATGCGGATCTGGCTGCAGGACGCCGTGCCGCCGCGCCCCGCCTACGACGAGCGACCCGGCCGCTGGATCTCGGAGGAGACGTGGCCCGCGCCGAGCGTGTCCGCGCAGCAGCTGAGCCTGGAGCCGGGACGCCTCGTCGAGCCGGGCGCGGCGTCGGGCGCCGCGGTCGAGCTGACCCATGCCGGGCGGCTGATCCCGGCGTCCCAGCCCGGGAACTGGTGCGCGTTCGGGATGGCGGCCGACTACGCCGACGACCAGCAGGGCGAGGACGGGCAGTCGCTGTGCTTCGACGGCGCGCCGCTCGCAGCGCCGCTCGACCTGCTCGGCCGGCCGGTCCTCGGGCTCGAGCTGAGCGCCGATCGGCCGCAGGCGCTGCTCGTCGCCCGCCTGTGCGACGTCGCGCCCGACGGCGCCTCGACGCTCATCACGCGCGGCGTGCTCAACCTCACCCACCGCGACGGCCACGAGACCCCCGTGCCGCTGGTGCCCGGCGAGCGCTTCCGCGTCCAGCTCGAGCTCAAGGCATGCGGGTACGTCGTGCCGGCCGGCCACCGGCTGCGCCTGGCCATCTCGTCGTCGGCGTGGCCGCTGATGTGGCCGTCGCCGCACGCGGTGACGCTCACGGTCGCGACCGGCGGCACGCTGGAGCTGCCGGTGCGCGGCGCGGTCGACGATCCGCCGGCGCCCGCCCACTTCGCGCACCCGGAGTCGGCGCCGCCGCCCGCCTTCGAGCCGCTCGGCCCGCCGGCCGACCAGCACCGCGTGGTGCAGTTCGACGTGGGCAGCCGCGTTTGGACGGTGACCGAGGACATGATCGCCTTCCCGGCACGGCGGCTGGAGGACGGCCTCGAGTACGCCGAGCACTGGCGCGACGTCCTGCGCATCGTCGAGGCCGACCCGACGTCGGCGTCCGCGCGCTGCGAGCGGACCGTACGCGTCGGCCGCGGTGACTGGCAGGTTCGCGTCGAGACGACCACGACGCTCGCGTGCACCGAGACCACGTTCGAGGTCACCAACGCGGTGACCGGCTTCGAGGCCGATCGCCCGGTCTTCGCCAAGGCGTGGCATCGGACGATCGAGCGCGACGGCCTCTAGGGCCGGACGACCGCCGGCGCCCGCGCGCGACGAGGCGGGCGGCGACGGTCGTCGCGCCAGGTCAGCCCTGCGGCATCGCGTACGTGAACGCCTGGACGCCCGAGCGCGTTGCGCGCTTGCACAGCGTCAGCGCGTGACGGCGCGACGAGGCAGGCTGGAGCCCGCGCACGTGCACGCCGGTGAAGGCGCGCCAGCCGCGCGGGCAGTGGCGATCGGCATTGACCGACGTGCTCATGAGCCGCTGCGCCTTCGCGCAGGACACCCGATGGGTGAGCAGCACGAGCTGCTGGGCCACGGGGCCCGAGCAGGCGCGCAGGTGCAGGCCGTCGGCCGGGTTGCCCTTCGCTCCGGCGCCGGACGCCGGCAGCAGCGCGAAGGCGAGCGCGAGGGCGGGGACGATCCGTCGCAGCGCGCTCATCGGCCGGCCACCACGAAGCTCGGCGTGGCGTCGTTGCCGCGCTGGTTCTCCACCACGCACCGGTACGGCGCGGACCCGTCGGGCGACCCGTTGCGGGTCACCTGGCAGGTGAACTTGTTGGAGCCGACGATCGGGTTGTCCCACGTGAAGCGCACGCCGTAGCCGGTCGTGCCGAGGCGGTAGCTCACGCTGCCCTCCGGGCCGCCCATCGAGCCGATCGTGCCGTTGACGACCGTGCTCTCGACCCGGAACGCCGGGGCGCTCTTCGGCGCCACCTGGTCGGCGGGCCAGCTCGCCCACTCGCCGCTGGCGAGCGAGACCGCGTCGCAGGCGAGCGTCTCGTTGGTCTGGTTGACGACCCGTGCGGTGACCGAGCGCAGCGCGCTCTTCGTCCCGGACGGCGGCCCGTAGCCCTTCGCGCTGCTGCCGTCGGCGACCTTGCAGGCGCTCCACGGCGTATCGGTGGTCAGCGCGGTGAGGATGCGCTCGCCGCGCTCGGCGCCGTAGCGCACGAGGACCTGCGCGGCGAAGTCGCCCCAGACCGCCTTGGCCTGGGCCCGGGCACCGGTCACGGCCCGCTGGAAGTTGTCGGCGATCTTGCCGCGCGACGTCTCCGGGTCGTTGGTGCGGCCCGTCTTGGGGTCGATGATGCCCTTGTCCTTGTTGAGCACGCTGTGGCCGACGCGCGGCGCGCACTCGCCCGGCGCCATGACCTTGGTGGTCTCGACGAGGCTGTCGTCGCAGCCGGTGATCGCCGCCGCGCCGTCGGCGACGGTGGCCGCCGTCGGGATCAGGCCGCTGGGCACCGGGTAGCGCAGGAACGGCACCACGTCGGTGCGGCCGAGGCCGGACGGGTTGCTGATCGAGTACACCGGATCCTTCGCGTTCGGGGGCGCGATCATGACCTTCTGCCAACCGGCGCCGCCGAACTGGATGGATCCGGGCGTGAGCATCGTCGGCCGGGTCGGGTCGGCCTGATCGGCCCAGTTGCTGTGCGACCAGAAGTCCTCGGCGGCGTGCAGCGCCCGGCCCAGGCCGTTGAACACGCGGCACTTGGCGCTCTCGTTGCCGGGGTAGTTGCTCACCGACATCGGATACGTGCAGGTGTGGTCGCTCAGGCCCTCGCTCATCGCCGCCTGCTGCGGGACGAGCTGTCCGCGCTCGTCCAGGAACCCGCCGGCGGCGGCCAGCGCCTCGTCCAGGTGGCGGCCGAACTCGGCCACGCAGTCGGCGATCTCCTTGGCGGCGCGGCCGGCGTCGGCGGAGCTGTACGGGAAGCCGGGGAGATAGTCGCCGGCGTCGCAGTGGGCGGCGCCGTCCAGGAGGACGTCCGGCACGCGATCGGGCGAGCCGACCCCGCCGAGCGTGCCCTTCTTGCCGGCCAGCTCGTCGATCGAGCGCGGCTCGAAGCACCGGTCTGGCCGATCGACCGCCTCGCAGGACAGGACGCGGGTGATCTGCTCGTGCTCGGCGTGCTGGCCGTTGAAGTCGACCGTGCCGAACGCGGCGGCCGACGACGGGATCGCGAGGGTGGCTGCGCCGATCGCCAGGGCGGCGGCGATCGAGCGGGAGAGCGTTGGGTCCATTGCTCGTGTCATCGCCCGGCGAACCGAGACACTTGAATCTGGTTAGGTGACCGCTCGTCACGCATCGGCGCCCTGACCGCACCCGCCCGCGATCGCCCGGCCTCCGCGGATCCAGAACCGCGGTGCGGCGGGGCCGGCGGACGACGGTGCGCCGGCCACCCGGTGAGCGGCCGCGTGCGGACGGTCAGGCGCACCTCACGGACCTCGACGCGCACGTGGGCGCCCGGACCGATCAAGTCCCCCGTCGTCGGTGCCGAAACACCCCGCAGTGCTGACGTGGGCCACCCGGCGACCGCTGCCGTTCATCGTCGCCGGGATCCTGCTCGGCGTCACCGTGCTGCTGGCGTGGGTCGGCTTCGCCCACGATCGCGAGCGGACCGATCGGGCCCGCGACGAGGCGGCGCAGCAGGCGGTGGTCGCCGTCGGCTCGGTCGTGGACGGCGTCGAAGACGGGGTGCGCAGCCTCGGCGGGCTGTTCGTCGCCGGCGACGGCGTCAGCCAGCGAGCGTTCAGCGTGTACGCCCGGCCGCTGCTGGCGAACCACCGCGCGGCGGCGCTCGCGTGGGCGACCGTCGTGTCAGACGACCAGCGGCGGGCGTTCGAACGCGAGCACGGGACGATCCGGGGCCTGCGCCGCGCGGCGCTGGGCGCCGCGGACGACGCGCCCGCCTACACGGTCGTCACGCTCCTGGAGTCGCAGATCGGTGGCGCGCGCGGCCGCCTGGTCGATCTGCGCAGCTTCCCCCGGATCGATGCGATCCTGCGGCGGGCGGCCGCCAGCGGCCGGCTGGTCGCGAGCCCGCCGCTGGTGGTCCCCGGGTTCCTGGGGCCGAGCTTCGCCATGGTCCTCCCGGTCTACCGGGGCGACGGCGCCGCGGCGCGCCGGCAGCGCGTCCAGGGCTTCGGCGTCGGCCTGTTCCGCTTCGCGGACCTGCGCGACGCGCTGCTGCGTGCCGTTCCGTCGGGGACCGCGGTGGAGGTGCGGCTGGAGGGCGAGGCGGTCGCGACCATCGGCGACCCGGGGTCGGACGCCGAGCAGCGGACCGCGTCGTTCGTCGATCGGGATTGGACCGTGCGGGTGCAGCCGGTCGCCGGCGGCGGCGTCGGGCTGGGCTGGACGGCGCTGATCGTCGGGCTGCTGCTCACGGTCCTGCTCACGCTGTTCACCCGTCAGGCGGTGCGCGCGGAGGCCGCGGCGCGGGAGCTCGCCGCGCTGCGCCAGCGCGAGCGCGACTCGCTGGCCGTCGCCAGCAAGACCCTGCTCGACCACCTCGACGAGCTCTTCGTCATCCAGTACGACCGCGACCTGCGGATCGTCCGCGCCGCCGGTGCGCTGCTGAAGCGCCAGGGCGTCGACGCCGCCGACCTCGAGGGGCGGCTGCGCACCGAGCTGGCCGAGCCCGACCGCTACCCACAGATCTCCGAGGCGCTGCGCCAGGGCCTCGAGGGCCGCCACGTCAGCTTCGACCTCGAAGAGACCGCCGAGGGGATGCTCCTGTGGATGCAGGCGATCCCGCTGGACGGCAACTCCGACGTCCTGCTGGTCGGCATGGACGTCACCGCCCGCCGTGCCGCCGAGCTGCGCTTCCGGCGCTCGTTCGAGGACGCCCCGGTCGGCATGGCACTGCTGGACGCCGACGGCCGCTACGCCGAGGTCAACCAGGCGCTCTGCGAGATCCTCGGCCGCGATGCTGCGCAGCTCGCCGGGGCCTCGTTCGCCGCGGCCACCCATTCCGACGACGCCGCGGCCGAGCGCGATCGCCTCGGCACGCTGCTCGCCGGTCGCGCGCCGCGGGTCTCGTTCGAGAAGCGCACGCTGCGGCCCGACGGGCAGGCGGTCTGGGTCGCCGTCCACGCCACCGCGCTGGGGCCGTTCGACGGCAGCGCGCCGCTCTACCTCGTCCAGATCCTCGACGTCTCCGACCAGCGTCGCGTCGAGGGGCAGCTGCGCCACCTCGCCGACCACGATCCGCTCACCGGCCTGGAGAATCGCCGCGCGTTCGAGCGTGCGATCGCCGATCACCTCGCCTCCGTGCGCCGCTACGGCGCGACCGGCGCGCTGCTGATCCTCGACCTCGACCACTTCAAGGCGGTCAACGACACGCTCGGGCACCACGCGGGCGACGAGCTGATCGTCGCCGTGGCCGCCTTGCTGCGCGGCGCGGTGCGTGAGAGCGACCGCGTGGCGCGGCTCGGCGGCGACGAGTTCGCCGTCCTGCTCCCGCGCGCCGACGAGCGTCAGGCCGCCGCGGTCGCCGCCAAGCTCGTCGCGGCGATCCGCGAAGACCGCCGCGTCCTGGGCGGCCGCTCGCTGGCGACGACGGTGAGCGTCGGCGTCGCGCCGTTCCACAGCGGCGACCGCACGGCCGAGCAGATGCTCGTCGATGCCGATCTCGCGATGTACGACGCCAAGGAGGCCGGTCGCGACGGCTACGCCGTCTTCCGCCGCGACGGCGTGTCCGGCTCGCGGACGCAGACCCATCTCGCGTGGCTGGATCGCATCCGCGGCGCGCTGGACGAGGAGCGCTTCACCTTCCTCGCCCAACCGATCCTGGATCTCGCGACCGACCGCGTCGTCCACCACGAGCTGCTGCTGCGCATGGTCGGCGCCGACGGCGATCTCGTCCCGCCCAGCGACTTCCTGGAGATCGCCGAGCGCTTCGGCCTCGTCGCCGACATCGACACGTGGGCGGTCCGTCGCGCGATCCGCACGCTGGCCGAGCACGCCGACGCGGGCCTCACGCTCGAGGTCAACCTCTCGGGCAGCTCGATCGGGTCGTCGGAGCTGCTGGCGACGATCGAGTCCGAGCTCGCCGCGACAGGCGTGGACCCGCGCGCGCTGATCTTCGAGATCACCGAGACCGCGGCCGTCTCCAACATCCCGCGGGCGCGCGCGTTCGCCGACCGCCTCGCCGCGCTGGGCTGTCGCTTCGCCCTGGACGACTTCGGCGCCGGGTTCGGCTCGTTCTACTACCTGAAGCACCTGCCGTTCGACTTCCTCAAGATCGACGGCGAGTTCGTGCGCCAGTGCGCGTCCAGCCCGATCGACCGGGTGATCGTCTCCAGCCTCGTGCGGGTCGCCAGCGGCCTGGGCAAGCGCACGATCGCCGAGTACGTCGACGACGTGTCCACGCTCGCGGCGCTGCGCGAGCTGGGCGTCGACATGGCGCAGGGCTACGCGGTCGGCCGGCCGGCGCCGTTGGAGCGGTGGCTGTGCGCCGGGGCTACCTGAAGCGGCCCGGCTCCCAGAGCGGCTCGTCGCCGCCGGCGTTCGCGCCGCGACTGAGGATGAAGAGCAGGTCGGAGAGGCGGTTGAGGTAGCGCACGACCTCGGCGTTGGCGTCCTCGACGAGCAGCGCGCGGCGCTCGGCGCGCCGGCAGACGGTGCGGCAGACGTGCAGGTGCGCGGCCGCGATCGACCCACCCGGCAGCACGAACGACTTCAACGGCGCCAGCGTCGCGTTGACCTCGTCGCAGCGCTCCTCCAGCCAGGTCGTCTGCTCGGGGCGCACCCGCAGCCGCTCGCGCTCGCCGCCCTCGGGGACGGAGAGGTCCGCGCCGCAGTCGAAGAGGTCGTTCTGGACGTGGCGCAGCCAGGCGGGATACGGCTCGGGCAGCTGGCCGGCGGCGATCGTCAGCCCGAGCTGGGCGTTGAGCTCGTCGATCTCGCCGTAGGCCTCGATGCGCGGATGCGTCTTGGGCACGCGGCTCATGTCGCCGAGGTGCGTCTCGCCGGCGTCGCCGAGCTTCGTGTAGATCCGCGTCAGGTTGACGGTCATCGCGCCACCGCCACCGTATCGCGTGCGGGCGACCACTAGCCTCGTCACCGCATGCCGACCCGCCGTCTCACCGCCTTCCTGACCGCCGTCGCCTGTGCCTTGGCGCTGGGAGCCTGCGGGATCGGCGCCGGCGAGAGCAGCGACGGCGTCTCGCTGCTGGTCACCCGCGACTTCGGGTCCAAGACGGTCGGCGAGTCCGGTCCCGAGCAGACGACGGGCGAGGACACGATCATGCGCCTCCTGCAGCGCGGCTACGACGTGGACACCCGCTACGGCGGCGGCTTCGTGCAGGCGATCGACGGCCTCGCCGGCGGCCGCGAGGCGGGGCGGCCCGTCGATTGGTTCTTCTACGTCAACGGCATCGAGGCCGACCGCGGCGCCACGTCGACGAAGGTCCACGACGGCGACCGCATCTGGTGGGACCGCCGCGACTGGGGCGGCGCGCAGCGCGTCCCGGCGGTCGTCGGCTCCTACCCGGAGCCGTTCCTGCACGGGCTCGGCGGCAAGCGCTGGACGACCCGCGTGGAGTGCCCGCGCAACGGGGACAAGCGCCCCTGCGACGAGATCGCGCAGCGGCTCGGCGAGGTCGGCACGGTCGCCGCGCAGTCGCTGTTCGGCGCCGAGGGCGGCGACGAGAACCTCCGCGTGCTCGTCGGCCCCTGGAACCGGCTGCGCCACGACCGTGCCGGGCGCCTGCTCGACGAGGGGCCCCAAGGCTCGGGCGTCTACGCCCGCTTCTCCGCCGACGGTCGCCAGCTCCAGCTGCTCGACGGCGAGGGGCGCGTCGTGCGGACCGTCGGGCCGGGGTCGGGCCTGATCGCCGCGACCCGCTTCGAGGACCAGCCGCCGACGTGGATCGTCACCGGCACCGACGACGCCGGCGTCGCCGCCGCGGTCCAGGCCTTCGACGAAGGCGTGCTCTCCAAGCGCTTCGCCGTCGCGGTCGCCGACGACCGCTCCATCCCGCTGCCCGTGGAGGTGCGGGGGCGGCGATGACCTACCGGCGCCGGGCGAGCCCGCTGCACGCGGCGCGCGCGTCCGTCGCCTGCCTCTGGTGCACGGCGCTCGCCGCCGCCGCGCTCGCCGCCACCCATCCGCTCGTCCTCGCCGCCGTGCTCGCCGCGGCGCTCGTCGGTGGCGCCCTGGCCGGGATCGGCCGCGAGGTCGGTCGCTTCACGCTGCTGGTCGGCGTGCCGCTCGGCGTGCTCTTCGCGCTCGTCAACCCGCTCGTCAGCCGCGAGGGCCTGACCGTCGTGGCGCGGCTCGGCGGCGCCGGCCCGTTCGGGGAGCTCGACATCACGCTGGAGGCGATCGCCTACGGCGCGGTCATCGGGCTGCGCGCCGTGGCGCTGATCGCCTGCTGCGCGCTGTACTTCACCGCCGTCGACCCCGACGAGGTGCTGCGGCTCTTCCGCCGCGTCGGCTTCCGCTCCGCGCTGACCGCGACGCTGGCGACACGCATGGTCGGGGTGCTGGCCGCGGACGGCCGGCGCCTGGCCGACGGGCAGCGCTGCCGGCCCGGCAAGCCGGCGTCGCGGCTCGCGCTCGTGCGGGCGGTCACCGCGGGCGCGCTGGACCGCGCGACCGACGTGGCCGCGGCGCTCGAGGTGCGCGGATACGGGTCGGCCCGCCGCCCGCCGCGCGGCCGGCGTCCGTGGTCGCGCCATGACCTCGCCTTCGTCGCCTCGGCCATCGCGGTCGCCGTGCTCGGCGTCGGCGGCACGCTCGCCGGCGTGGGGCTGGACGCCTATCCCTCGACGACGCTGCACGGCGGCGTGGCGGCCCTGGTCCTCGCGGCCGGGCTGCTGGCCGCGGCGCTGGCGCCGTTCGCCGATCGGCGCGGGATCGCGCGATGAGCGCCGCGGCGACCGACCCGCTGCTGCGCTGCGAGGCGCTGACGTACACGTACCCGGGCGCGTCCCGCGCGTCCTTGCGGTCGGTCGACCTGACGATCGACGAGGGCGAGTTCGTCGTCCTCTGCGGGGTCTCCGCCTCGGGCAAGTCGACGCTGCTGGGCGCGGCCAGCGGCCTGGTCCCGCACTTCCACGGCGGCGCCTTCGACGGCCGCGTGATCGTCGGCGGGCTCGACACGCGCGAGCACGGCCCGGGCGAGCTGGCGACGATCGCTGGGACGCTGTTCCAAGACCCCGAGACGCAGATCGTCATGGGCTCGGTGCGCGCCGAGGTCGCCTTCGGGCTGGAGAACCGCGGCTGGTCGCCGGCCGCGGTCGCACGCGGGGTGGAGGAGGCGGCGCTCGCGCTGGGGATCGCGCCGCTGCTGGACCGCCCGACCGGCGAGCTCTCGGGCGGCGAGCTGCAGCGCGTCGCCCTCGCCGCCGCCCTCGCCGGGCGCCCGAAGCTCGTCCTGCTCGACGAGCCGACCTCGCAGCTGGACCCGGTCGCCGGCGACGAGCTGGTGTGGCTGCTGCGGCGGCTCAACGAGGAGTGGGGGACGGCGATCGTCCTCGCCGAGCATCGCCTCGAGCGCTGCCTGCCGGCCGCCGACCGCGTGGTCGCGCTCGTCGACGGCGCCGTCGCCTGCGACGCCCCGCCCGACGCGTTCCTGGCCTGGGCGATCGACCACGAGCCGTCGCTGGCCACGCCGGGCGCACGGATGTTCTCGCTCGCCGGCCTGCGGCCGCTGCCGAGCGGCGTCAAGGCGGCGCGCGCGGCGCTGCGCGAGCGGGGACTGGCGCTCCCGCCGCCACCCGTTCGCGACGCGCCGTCGCGGCGCGCGAAGGTCAGGCGGCCCGCCCTCGCGTTCGACGGGCTCTGGCACGAGCGCCGCGGCGGCCGCGCCGTCCTGCGCGGGATCGACCTCGCGCTCGCGCCCGGCGAGCAGGTCGCGCTCATGGGCCGCAACGGAGCCGGCAAGTCGACGCTGCTGCGCCACGCCAACGGCCTGCTGCGGCCGACCCGGGGGCGCGTGCGCGCGGGCGGGCGCGTCGCCCTGCTGCTCCAGCATCCCGGCGACGTCCTGGTCGCCGACCGCGTGGCCGACGAGCTCGACGCGGCGGCGCTGCGCGCCCACGGCCTGGACCACCTCGCCGCGCGCCATCCGCGCGACCTCTCCGGCGGCGAGCGCCAGCGCCTGGCCCTGGCGATCGTCACGGGCGGCGACGAGCCGCCGGCCGCCGTCTGCCTCGACGAGCCGACGCGCGGCATGGATCGCGCCCACCGCGCCGAGCTCGTCGCCGCGCTGCGCGGCTACGCGGAGCAGGGCGCGGCGGTCCTCGTCGCCACGCACGACCCCGAGTTCGCGGTGGCGTTCGCGCAGCGGGTCGTGCTCATGGGCGAGGGCGAGCTCATCGCCGACGGCGACCCGCACGACGTGCTCGCCGGGGGCTGGTACTTCGCCACCGAGACGGCACGAATCTGCGGCGCGCTGACCGCCGAGGAGGGCGCGCACGCGCTCCGCGACCGGGCACGGGAGGCGGTCGGCCGATGAGCTGGACCTTCGCCTCGCTCGTCGTCCTGGGCATCGCCCTGCTGGCCGGCTTCTGGTGGTACGAGCGCCAGCATCCGCCGGCCAAGGTCGTCGCGCTCGTCGCGACGCTCGCCGCGCTGGCGGCCCTGGGCCGCATCGCCTTCGCGCCCGTGCCCAGCGTGAAGCCGACCACCGCGATCGTCCTCATCGCCGGCGTGGCCCTCGGCGGCGCGCCCGGCTTCACCGTCGGCGCGGTCGCCGCGCTGGCCTCGAACCTGTTCTTCGGGCAGGGGCCGTGGACGCCGTGGCAGATGACCGCCTGGGGGCTGGTCGGCGTGCTCGGCGCGGTCATCGCGCGGGGCGGCGGCCGCGACATCGGCCGCGTCCCGCTGGCGCTCTGGTGCGGCGCCGCCGCGGTCATGTTCAGCGCGATCATGGACCTCTCGACCTGGGTCACGTTCACCGGCTCGCACACGGTCCGCGAGTACCTCGTGATCGCCGGCGCGGCGCTGCCGTTCAACGTCGCGCACGCGATCGGATCGGTCGCGTTCGGGTTGGCGTTCGGCCCGGCGCTGCTGCGCGCGCTCGCCCGTTTCCGCCTGCGCTTCGAGGTCCGCTGGGGGCCAGCGAGCTTGAATCCCGATCGAGTTTCGCCCTAATCCGCATCTTCCCACCCGATCGGCTAGCTTTCCCCGCCTCATGGTTCTGGGGGTTCCACAAGAGACCGCCTTCGGGGAGACGCGCGTTGCGCTGGTCCCCGAGGTCGTCAAGCGATTGATCGGCAAGGGCCTGGACGTGCGCG
>CAYRCB010000028.1:0-47336 GCA_964422645.1 uncultured Solirubrobacteraceae bacterium
GACGATGCCCTCCTCGAGCGCGGCGCGGGTCGCCTGCAGGGCGTCCTCGACGCGGTGCTTCTTCTCCTTCATCTCGGTCTCGGTGGCCGCGCCGACCTTGACCACCGCGACGCCGCCCGACAGCTTGGCCAGGCGCTCCTGGAGCTTCTCGCGGTCGAAGTCGGAGTCGGTCGTCTCGATCTCGGACTTGATCTGGTTGATCCGGCCCTTGATCGCCTCGACGTCACCGGCGCCGTCGACGATCGTCGTGTTGTCCTTGCCGACCACGACGCGACGGGCGCGGCCCAGCTGCGAGACCTGCGTGTTCTCGAGCTTGAGGCCGAGGTCCTCGGTGATGACCTCGCCACCGGTGAGGATCGCGATGTCCTCCAGCATGCGCTTGCGGCGGTCGCCGAAGCCCGGCGCCTTGACGGCGACGCCGGTGAACGTGCCGCGCAGCTTGTTGACGACGAGGGTCGCCAGGGACTCGCCCTCGACGTCCTCGGCGATGATGAGCAGCGGCTTGCCCGACTGGATGACCTGCTCCAGCACCGGCAGCACGTCGCGGACCGAGCCGATCTTGGAGTTGGCGATGAGGATGTACGGATCCTCGAGCGTCGCCTCCATGCGGTCCTGGTCGGTGACCATGTAGGGCGAGATGTAGCCCTTGTCGAACTGCATGCCCTCGGTGAACTCGAGGTCCATCCCGAAGGTCTGGCCCTCCTCGACGTTCACGACGCCGTCCTTGCCGACCTTCTCGATCGCGTCGGCGATGACGTCGCCGATCTCCTCGTCGCCGGCCGAGATGGTCGCGACGCGGGCGATCTGGTCCTTGCCGCTGACCTCGGTCGACTGCGACTTGATGTTGTCGACGATCTGGTCGACCGCGCGCTCGATGCCGCGCTTCAGCCCGAGCGGGTTGGCGCCCGCGGCGACGTTCTTCAGGCCCTCGCGGACGATGGCCTGGGCCAGGACGGTCGCCGTCGTCGTGCCGTCGCCGGCGACGTCGTTGGTCGCCGTGGCGACCTCGCGGACGAGCTGCGCGCCCTGGTTCTGGAAGACGTCCTCGACCTCGATCTCACGAGCGATGGTCACGCCGTCGTTCGTGATGGTCGGAGCGCCGAACTTCTTGTCGAGGACCACGTAGCGGCCCTTGGGGCCGAGGGTGACCTTGACGGCGTTGGCGACGGCGTCGACGCCCGCCTGGAGGGCGTTGCGCGCGTCGGCGTCGTACTTCAGTTCCTTGTGAGCCATGTGCGGTTCGTTCTCCTAGGACTCGACCTTGGCGAGGACGTCGGACTCGCGCAGGACCAGCAGGTCCTCGCCGTCGACCTTGATCTCGGTGCCGCCGTACTTGGAGTACAGGACCTCGTCGCCCACGGCGACGTCGAGCGGGATGCGCTTCTCGCCATCCTCGTCGTACTTGCCGTCGCCGACGGCCAGGACCTTGCCCTTCTGCGGCTTCTCCTTGGCGGTGTCGGGGAGGACGAGACCGCTGGCGGTCGTCTGCTCCTCCTCGATCGCCTGCACGATCAGCCGGTCGCCCAGGGGCTTGAGCTTCATGAGGTGAACCTCCGGTGGGACTGTTGGCGCTCGCCCATTGAGAGTGCCAAACGCGGACCGGATGCTAGCAACGTTGGCACTCTCGGAGCAAGAGTGCCAACGACTTTTTCACGCGGTCAGCCGATGGCGCGGGCGATCCGCTCGCGGGCGTGCTGCTCGGCCACCGCCACCGGCAGCTCACCGGTCTCCCGGGCCTCGGCGAGCACCTTGCGCGTGCGCGCCCGCGCGCGCGTGAGCTGCTCCTCGACCACGTCGGCCCCCGCGCCGCGCCGCTCGGCGTCGGCGCCGATCAAGCCCCCGCAGTTGGCCAGGAAGTCCGGCACGTAGAGGATCCCGCGGGCGTCCAGCAGCGCGGCGACCGCCTCGCCGGCGAGCGGGTTGTTCGCGGCGCCGCAGACGATCCGGCAGCGCAGCGCGCCCGCCACGCGCTCGTCGATCGCGCCGCCCAGCGCGCACGGCGCCAGGACGTCGAGCTCGCGGGCCAGCAGCGCGTCGGCGGCGTCGACCAGCTCGATGCCGGTGCCGGCGGCGAAGCGGGCCCGGGTCGCCGGGGCCGGGTCGAAGCCGACCACGTACGCGCCGGCGGCCGCCAGCTCCTCGGCCAGCGGGCCGCCGACCTTGCCCAGGCCGAGCACGCCGACGCTGCGGCCCGCCAGCTCGTCGGAGCCGTCGAGCACGTCGAGCGCCGCGCGGATCGCGCCAAGCACGCCGCGGGCGGTGATCGGGGACGGGTCGCCGCCGATCCCGTCGCGGGCCGAGCGGCCGACGACGTGGTCGGTGTGCTTGGCGAGGAAGTCCATGTCGGCGGTCGTCGTGCCGACGTCCTCGGCGGTGATGTAGCTGCCGCCCAGGCGCTCGAGCTCGCCGGCGAGCGCGCGCAGCCGCGCCGGCCGCTGCTCGACGGCGCCGTCGTCGAGCACGACCGTCTTGCCGCCGCCGAGGTCGAGGCCGGCGGCCGACGCCTTCAGCGTCATCGCGCGCGAGAGCCGCAGCGCGTCCTCCAGGCCCGCGGTCCAGCCCTCCTCGTAGTGCCACATCCGCATGCCGCCGAGGGCCGGGCCCAGGGCGGTGGAGTGGATCGCGATCACCGCCTGCAGGCCGATCCGCGGATCGGAGATCAGGTGAACGCGTTCGTGCTCCAGCAGGGTCATGCGGACCGGCTCCTCAGTCGGTGGTGGTCAACTCGGCCGCGCGGTCGCGGAAGCGCTGCACGCCGGCGAGCTTGATGTCCTCGTAGCCGCGCACGAGGTCGGACAGCGCGGCGATCTCCAGCGCGCGCGGCAGCGTGGCGGGCGAGAGCTCCGCCAGCGCGCCCTCGACGAGCGCGAGGTACTCGCCCGGCAGCGCGCGCTCGACCCGCCGCAGGTGGGCATACCCGAACACGTCCAGCGGCGTCCCGCGCAGGCGGCGCGCCCGCCGCAGCACGCGCAGCCCCGGCACGAACCAGCGGCCGAGCGCGAGCTTGCGGTCCATGCCCATGGCCCGCAGCAGCGGCGGGTGCAGATGGAGCTTCACCTTCGTGCCGCGCGGGAGCTCGGCCAGCCCCTCGAGGTGCAGGCGGGCGACCTCGTACTCGTCCTTGTAGGCGCTCAGCTTGTGCAGCCCGCGTGCGACGGCCTCGGCCAGCGCGGTGCTGCCGGGCACGCGCTCGCGCTCGACGGCGGCGACGCGGGCGATCGCCTCGGCGTACCGCGCGGCCGCCCGGCGCCCGCCCCAGCCGTCCAGGTCGGCGACGCGGATCTCCAGCAGCCGGCGCAGCTCGCCGTCCTGCGTCGTCACGGCGTCCACGAGCGCGCGGGTGCGCGGGTTGAGGATGGGCCGCCCCGCCGGCGGGTCGGCGGCGCGCAGCAGCTCGGCGACCTCCGCGGGCGCCGCGACGACCGCGCGGCCCCACGCGAACGCGGCGAGGTTGCGCTCGACCGCGGCGCCGTTGAGCGTGAACGCCTCGTGCAGCGCCTCGAGCGAGAGCGGGATCGCGCCGCGCTGCCAGGCCGCACCGAGCACGATCACGTTGGCGGGCATGTGGTCGCCGAACGCCGCCTGGGCGATCGCCTGGGCGTCGAGATGGACGTTGTCGTCGGCGCGGGTGGCGCCGTCGATCGCGGCGATCGCGCGCGGGCCGTCGATCGCCGGCGCGTCCGGGTCGATCACCTGCCCGCCCGTCGGCACCGCGCTGGTCGAGACGATCGCCACCGTGCGCTGCGGGTCGGCGGCGCGCAGCGTGCGGGCGGTCGCGGCTCCGAGCACGTCGAGCCCGAGCAGCACGTCGACCGCGCCCTGGCCGAGCCCGACGCCTTCGACCGGGGTGCGCGCGAGCCGCACGTCGGAGACCACCGGCCCGGCCTTCTGGCTCAGCCCCGTCTGGTCGACGCCGGCGGCGTGGCGCCCGTCCAGCAGGGCCGCCATCCCCAGGACCTGGCTGACGGTGACGACCCCCGTCCCGCCGATCCCGACCAGCCGCAGGCGGACGTCGTCGGCGTCGACGCACGGCTCGGGCGCGGGCAGCTCGGCCTGCGGCACGCGAGGGGCGCCGCGCTCGGCCGGGGCATCGTCCCGCGGCGGGATGATGGTCAAGAACGACGGGCAGTCGCCCTCCAGGCACGAGAGGTCCTTGTTGCAGGAAGCCTGGTGGATGCGGGTCTTGCGCCCGAACTCGGTCTCGACCGGCTCGACCGACAGGCAGCCCGACTTCTCGCCGCAGTCGCCGCAGCCCTCGCAGACGCGCTCGTTGATGAGCACCCGCTGCGGCGGCTCGGGCGCGCGGCCGCGCTTGCGCGCGCGGCGCAGCTCGGCGGCGCAGCCCTGGTCGTGGATGAGGACCGTCACGCCATCGACGGCGGCCAGTTCGCGCTGCACCGCCAGCATGCGGCCGCGGTCGTGGACCGTCGCGATCGACGGCAGCGCGACGTTCTCGTAGCGCGCCACGTCCTCGGTCGTGATCGCGATCTGGGCCACGCCCTCGGCCTCCAGCGAGCGGGCGACGTCGACGACGCGCATCTGCCCGGCGACGTGCTGGCCGCCGGTCATCGCGACCGTGTCGTTGTAGAGCAGCTTGTAGGTGACGTGCAGCCCGGCGGCGACCGCGGCGCGGATCGCCAGCGAGCCGGAGTGGTGGAAGGTGCCGTCGCCGAGGTTCTGGACGAAGTGGCGGGGCTCGACGAACGGCGCCGCGCCGATCCACTGCACGCCCTCGCCGCCCATCTGCGTCAGCCCGGAGACGCGCCCGCGGCCCTTCGGGTTGAGCAGGACCATCGTGTGGCAGCCGATGCCGGCGCCCACGATCGCGTCGTCCTCGGCCACCGTGCTCGAGTTGTGCGGGCAGCCCGAGCAGAAGAACGGCATCCGGGTCGCCGGCTGGGGCGCGACGGGCGCCGCCGCGGCGTCCAGGCGGGCAAGGTGCCCGACGACGGTGGGCGGCTCGACGTCGGCGCGCGCGAGCACCCGCGCGCCCACCGCCCGCGCGACGACGTCGGGGTCGAGCACGCCGTGGTCGGGGACGAGCGGCGCGCCGAGCGGATCGCGCGAGCCGGTGACGACCGGCGCCCGGCTCAGCCCGTAGAGCGCCTCCTTGACGAGCCGCTCGAGGAACGGGCCCTTCTCCTCGACGACGAGCACCTCGTCGAGGCCGTCGGCGAAGTCGCGCAGCGTCGCCTCGTCGAGCGGGAAGAGCATGCCGACCTTCAGGACCCGCAGCGCCAGGCGCTCCTGCGGATCGAGGTCGGCGAGCGCCTGGCGCACGTCCTGGTAGGCGGATCCGGCGGCGACGATGCCCAGCCGCGCGCCCGGGGCGTCGCGGACGATCGCGTTGAGGCCGTTGGCGCGTGCGTAGCGCTTGGCCAGCTCGAGGCGGACCTCGACGAGCGTGCGCTCCATCTCCAGCGAGTCGGGTGCGAGCAGGTGGGCGGATGGGCGGTGCACGTACGGCGCGCCCTGCCACTCCAGCGTCGGGACGATCGGCGTCACGCGGTCGAGCCCGACCTGCGCCGTCGCCGTCCCGTCGGCCACGACGGTGACGACCTTCAGCGCCGCCCACAGCCCGCTCGCCCGCGAGCAGGCGATCGCGTGCCGGCCGAGGTCGAGCACGTCCTGGACCGACGACGGCACCAGCACCGGTACCTGGAGCGCGGCCAGCAGCGACTCCGACGCGCCGGGGATCGTCGAGGACTTGCACGCCGGGTCGTCGCCGCAGAGCGCGAGCACGCCGCCGCGCGGATCCGCGCCGACGTAGTTGCCGTGGCGGATCGCGTCGGCCGAGCGGTCGACGCCGGGCGCCTTGCCGTACCACACGCCGACCACGCCGTCGTAGCGCGGCCCGGGCAGCGTGCCGGCGATCTGCGAGCCCCACACCGCGGTGGCGCCGAGCTCCTCGTTGACGGCGGGGCGCAGGACGACGTCGTGCTCGGCCGCGATCGGGCCGAGGCGGCCGACCTCCTGGTCGAAGCCGCCCAGCGGCGAGCCCTGGTAGCCGGAGACGAGCGTGGCGGTGCGCAGCGCGGCGCGCGCGTCGGCCCGGCGCTGGTCGAGCAGGACGCGGACCAGGGCCTGCACCCCGGAGAGGAAGACCTCGCCCTCGGGCAACAGGTAGCGGTCCTGGAGGGTGACCGGCCCGCGCTCACGCGGCAGCGGCGTCGACGGAAGAGCCAGGGGCATGGTCAAGTTCTATACCAAGCGTGGTCGAATTGCGAACCTGACCCGGTCAAGGGGTACGCTCACGCCGTGGATGCGAGCTTCGTCCCCGTCGGTCCGCGCCGCACCTTCGAGGGCGCAGTCGCCCAGATCGCCGACCAGGTTCGCCTCGGGGAGCTGAAGACGGGCGACCGGCTGCCCTCCGAGCGCGAGCTCGCCGCCGCGATGCAGATCAGCCGCCCGACGCTGCGCGAGGCGGTGCGCGTGCTGGCCGATGCCGGCGTGGTCGAGGTCCGCACCGGCTCGACCGGCGGCATCTTCGTCGCCGCCGACTACGTCCCGATCGAGCTGCTGCGCTCGAAGTCCGACCTGCGGCTCGGCGAGGTCGCCGGCGTGCTCGAGGCGCGGCGGCTGATCGAGCCGCGTGTCGCCCAGCTCGCGGCGGTCAACGCGCGCGAGGAGGACTTCGTGCGGATGCAGGAGACGATCGACGCCCACCGCGCGCTGCTGGAGCAGGGCGACGTGCTCGGCAACGAGGACCGCTTCCTCCAGCTCGACACCCAGTTCCACGTCCGCATCGCCCGCGCGACGGGCAACACGACGATCGTCTCGCTCATGCGCACGCTGCTGCGCCGGCTGGAGATCGCGCGCGACATGGCGCTGCACCAGCCGCCGATCCCCGACTGGGTCGTCGACGTCCACGAGCGGACGCTCGCCGCGATCCGCTCGGCCGACCACGAGCGCATCGAGCGGGTCATGGACGAGCACCTGGCCGCGATGGAGCGCAACTGGGAGGAGGCGACCGACCGCGTGCTCGTGCGCCCGCTGCCGGACTTCCTCAAGCCGGTCGCCGAGCGCGAGCGCGGTTAGGCCCGCTCGGTCGCAGGGACCACGTCCGCGCGACCGGGGCGCGTGGCGACCCGCACGGTCAGCGCGGCGAGCAGCGGCAGCGGCAGCATGGCGAGGAAGAGCCAGTGCGCGGCATCTGAGGTGCCGGCCGTGCCGCCCGGGTCGGTGAACCCGGCGAGGTTGACGATCAGCCCCGCGCTTGCCGCGCCGAACGCCTGTGCGACCATCTGGACCGTCGTCAGCGACGAGCCGGCGACCTCGCGATCGCGGTCGGAGGTGGCGGCCAGCACCGCGCTCAGCAGGTACGGCCAGCCCATCCCGATGCCGGCGCCGAGGAGCAGCAGCCCGACGACGACGCCGAGCAGGACGTCCCCGTCGCTGCTCGCCGTGGGCGCCACGAGCAGCAGGACGACGAGGCCGAGCGTGGAGACGAGGGGCGCGACGCGCATGACCGTCACCTGCCGGCGGCCGGCGTTGCTGAACAGCATCGTCGCCGCCGTCCATCCGACCGACATCGCCGCGCCGAGGTAGCCCGCCGCCAGCGGCCCGAGGTCCTGGAGGCGCTGGCCGAAGTAGGGGACGAACACGTCGACCGCCGTCGCGACCATGAGCAGCGCCATGGTCGCGTACAGCCATGGGATGCGCGAGCCGTGGACGAACGTGTCGGCCGGCAGCAGCCGCGCGACCGCTCCGCGCTCGCGACGCAGCCAGACGGCCAGGCAGGCGAACGCGGCGAGGAGGCCCAGCGCGTTGACGGCGACCCGGCTCGAGATGCTTGCCGCCGAGACCGCGAGCACGGCGACGGCCAGGATCGCCACACCGAGGACGGGGAGGCGGGTTGGTCGGGCGCCCTCGGTGGTGCCGGGTAGGCGCGCCGTGCCGGCCCAGGCGAACCACGCGGTCAGCGGCACGAAGACGCCGAACGAGAGCCGCCACGCGCCGAGCTCCGCGAAGAGCCCGCCGAGCGCCGGCCCGACGATCGTCGCGACCCCGAACATCGCCGACATGAGCGCCATCGCCCGCGACCAGAGCGCCGGGGCGAGCGCGAGCCGGACGGTCGAGTACGCCAGGGCGAACAGGAGGCCGCCGCCGAGCCCCTGCACGGCCCGCCCGGCGACGAGCGCCGGCATCGACGGCGCGAGCGTGCACGCGGTCGTCCCGAGCGCCAGGATGCCGGCCGCGAGGCGATAGGCGCGGCGGGGCCCGGACGCCGCCAGCAGCGCGGGCGTCGCCGTGGAGCCGATCACGGCGGCGAACACGAACAGCGTCGTGGTCCAGGCGTACAGCGACAGGCCGCCGATGTCGGCGGTGACCGAGGGGAGGATCGTCGCGGCCAGGTAGAGGTTCACCGCGTGCAGCCCGACCCCGGCGGCCAGCGCGATCGCGGCCGTCCGGTTGGGGTCGGACAGCAGCTCGGACCAGCTGCCGGCGGGCGCTGGCGGCTCCGATCCCGGCCGCGCTGCGCCATCCTCGTCGTCGTGTGCCATCGCTCGCTTCCGGCCGCCTTACGTTCCGAGCCGGAACGTAACAGATCGCGATAGGATGCTCGCCATGCCTCCCGCGCGCGACGCCGTCGACCGAGCCGAGCGCGTCGGCCGTCCGCGCGATCCGTCGATCGACGCCGCCGTGCTCGACGCGACGCTGGCCGTCCTCGGCGAGGAGGGCTACAGCGGACTGCGGCTCGAGCAAGTCGCGGCGCGGGCCGGCACGACGAAGCCGGCGATCTACCGGCGCTGGCCGTCGCGCCAGCACCTCGTGCTCGCGGCCCTGGCGCGGCGTCTTGGTGCGGTGCAGGAGCCGAGCACCGAGTGCACGCTGTGCGACCTCGCCGACGGCGTCAAGGTCTTCGTCGCCGCGTTCCAGCGCATGCCGCCCGACGTCCTGGGGCCGCTGTTCGCCGACTGCGCGCGTGACTCCGAGCTGCGCGAGGCCTTCATGACGACGCTGTTCGCGCCGCCCCGCGCGGCGGTCGACCGCACGCTGGACCGAGCGTTCGCGCGGGGCGACCTGCGCGACGACGTCGATCGCGGCCTGGTGCTCGACCTCCTCGGCTCGCTCGTCCACTACCGCGCGCTGTTCGGACACGCGCCGACCACCGACGAGGAGGTCGAGCGGACCGTCCACACCCTCCTGGAGGGCATCGCCCGCGACTACCCGCGGCTGCTGGAGATCAGCCGCAGCCGCTCGGGCGACCCGCACCTCCACCACCATCACGCCTGACGCGGCGCGCCGGCCGGCTCCGCGCGCGGACCGGCGTGCTGACGGCCGCTAGGCCTCCGCGACCAGCCCCAGCTCCGCGATCGCTCGCTCGCGCAGCTTGAACTTCTGGATCTTCCCGGTGACGGTCATCGGCAGGTCGTCGGTGAAGCGCACGTAGCGCGGCACCTTGTAGTGGGCGATGCGCCCGCGGCAGAAGTCACGCACGTCGTCCTCGGTCAGCGCGTGGCCGGCGCGCGGCTCGATCCAGGCGACGAGCTCCTCGCCGAAGCGCGCGTCGGGCACCCCGACCACCGCGGCGACGGCGATGCCGTCGTGGGTGTGGAGGAACTCCTCGATCTCGCGCGGGTAGATGTTCTCGCCCCCGCGGATGACCATCTCCTTCGAGCGCCCGACGATGCGCACGTAGCCGTCGTCGTCCATCGTCGCCAGGTCCCCGGTGTGCATCCAGCCGTCGGCGTCGATCGCCTCGGCGGTGCGCTCGTCGTCGTTCCAGTAGCCGAGCATCACGCTGTAGCCGCGGGTGAGCAGCTCGCCGGTCTCGCCGCGGGGAACCGTCTCGCCGTCGTGCCCTGCGATCCGCACCTCGAGGTGGGGATGGACGCGACCGACCGTCTGCGTGCGCTGCTCCACCGTGTCGTCGTGGCCCGTCTGCGTCGACACCGGCGAGGTCTCCGTCATGCCGTAGCAGATGGTCACCTCCTCCATGTGCATCTCCGCCATGACCCGCTCCATCACCGCCACCGGGCACGGTGAGCCGGCCATGATCCCGGTGCGCAGCGAGGACAGGTCGAACGACGCGAAGTCCGGGTGGTCGAGCTCGGCGATGAACATCGTCGGCACCCCGTAGAGCGAGGTGCAGCGCTCGTTCTGGACGGCTCGCAGCGTCGCCTCGGGCTCGAACGCGGCGCCCGGGACGACCATCGTCGCGCCGTGGGTGATGCAGGCGAGGTTGCCCATGACCATGCCGAAGCAGTGGTAGAACGGCACCGGGATGCAGACCCGGTCGGCCTCCGTGTAGCGGCAGGCGCGCGCCACGAAGTAGCCGTTGTTGAGGATGTTGCGATGGCTGAGCGTCGCGCCCTTGGGGAAGCCGGTCGTCCCGCTCGTGTACTGGATGTTGATCGGGTCCTCGGGCCGCAGCGCCGCCAGCGCCGCCGCGACGACGTCGTCGCCGAGCGCCTCGCCGCCGGCCAGCAGCTCGTCCCAGTCGGGCGTGTCGAGATGGATCACGCGCTCCAGGCCCGGGAGCGCGCCGCCGGCGCGCGCGTCGCGGACCATCGCGACGTAGTCGGAGCTCTTGAACCGCGTCGCCGCGACGAGCGCGCGGCAGCCGGACTGCTCGAGGACGTAGGCCAGCTCCGAGGTCCGGTAGGCCGGGTTGACGTTGACGAGGATCACGCCGATCTTCGCGGTGGCGAACTGGGTCAGCACCCACTCGGCGCAGTTGGGCGACCAGATGCCCAGCCGGTCGCCGAAGCGCAGGCCGGCCGCGAGCAGGCCGCGTGCGAGCCGGTCGACCTCGGCGTCGAGCTGCGCGTACGTGAGGCGCACGCCCTGCTGGGCGACGACGAGCGCCTCGCGGTCGGGAAAGCGGCGGGCCGTGAGCTCCAGCCGCGCGCCGATCGTCTCCTCGAGCAGCGGCAGGTCGGTCGCGCCGCGGGCGTGCGAGAGCGCCTTCACGACTCGGCGGCCGCGAGGTGGGCGACGACGAGCTCGGTGGTGGCCGCCGGGTCCTCGAGCATCGGCAGGTGGCCGATCCCCTCCAGGACCACCGGCTCCACGCCCAGCAGTCGCGCCATCTCGCGGCCCTGCTCGGGCGGGCACGTGCGGTCCTCGGCGCCGAACGCGACGAGCGCCGGGCAGCGCACCGCCGCCGCGCGGTCGCGGATGTCGGTGGCCAGCGCCGCGTCGAGGATCGCCGCGACGACCGGCGCCTCGTTGGAGTTCGACAGGTCGATCGCGGCTTCGACGATCTCCGGCGGGCTGCCCGGCGCGACCGAGAGCTCGGGCACCAGCAGCCGGAAGGTGCCGGCGACGCCGTGCTCGTCCAGGAGCGCGCGGAACTGCGACGCGTCGCCGTCGCCGCCGACGCACAGCGTGCCGCCGAACGACGCGATCGAGCGGACCCGGTCGGGCGCGCGTGCCGCGAGCTCGACCACCATGGCGCCGCCGAGCGAGCCGCCGACGGCATGGACCTGGTCGATGCCGAGGTGGTCGAGCACGGCCACGAGGTCGTCGACCCAGGCGTCGAGCGAGAACGGGCCGTCGGGGCTGGCGGCGCCGTGGCCGCGCAGGTCGGGCAGCACGGAGGCGCGGCCTTCCAGCCGCGTCGCGATCGGCGCCCAGGCGCGACCCTCGGTGTTGATCGGATGGCAGAACAGCACCGGTACGGCGCCGTCGGGCTCGCCCAGCGTCCACCCACCCAGCCGTCCGGCGGGGCCGTCGAAGACGAGGCGCTGGAGCTCGCTCATGCGTTGCGGGACTCGTAGGTGTCGCCGAACGGGATTCGCGCCTCCGTCGGCGGGGCGCTCGGGGAGCAGTGGTGGTGCCAGATCCGCCAGCGCGCGCCGCCGGCGCCGTCCTCGCGCTGGTAGATCTCGGTCGAGCGCACCCGGAAGGGCTCGCGCGGCATCGCGCCCAGGTCCATCCCGTCGGGCGCCTCGATGCGGATGAGGTTCTCGCAGGCCAGCCACGCCATGTCGCCGCGGATCTCCAGGCGTAGGTGCTCGTCGGGGCTGTAGTCGGGGATCGTGAGCGGTACGGCGTTCAGCGCCTGCCAGAGTTGGACCTTCTCGTCGATGCCGTAGTAGGGATGCCCGTTGAGATTGAACTGGTAGTAGCTGTCGCCCTGGGCGAAGCACTCGCGCATCCGGGCGTGGTCCAGCGCGCGGTTGGACTCCCACCACTCGCGATGGAGCCGCAGGATCTCCTGGCGGTCCGCGTCGAGGTTGCTCATCGTTCGCTCCTCCCTCTGGTGGTTCGCGACGCAAGGTAGGCAAGGCAGACCTTGCTGTCAACCGGGAGAAATACCAGCTCTCAAGCCGAAGTGGCGAAACCAGCGGCTTATGAGGTATGAATTGATGTCCATTTGGTTCTCGCGACCGACCAGGAGGAGCCAGCGATGTCGACCTCAGACCGCCCGCCCGTCGGGCTCGTGCTCGGCAGTGCCATCCCGCCCGAGCAGATCCGCGACCTCGCGCGGATGGGCGATGCCCAAGGACTGCGCTCGCTGTGGCTGGCCGAGGACTACTTCTTGACCGGCGGGATCGCGGGCGCGACCGCCGCGCTGGAGGTCACCGAGGAGATCGCGGTCGGGTTCGGGGTCGTGTCGGCGATGGCCCGCCACCCGGCTGTGCTCGCGATGGAGTGCTCGACGATGGCCCGGATGTACCCGGGTCGCGTCCTGCCCGGGATCGGCCTCGGTGTCCCGCACTGGGTCAAGCAGATGCGCCTGTGGCCGAAGTCGCAGCTCGGCGCGCTGCGCGAGTGCACGACGGCGGTGCAGCGGCTGCTGCGCGGCGAGACGATCACCGAGGACGGCGCGAGCTTCGGCTTCGACGAGGTCGCGCTCACGTACCCGATCGACCCGGTGCCGCCGGTCTACCTCGGCGTGATGGGGCCGAAGATGCTCGAGATGTCGGGCGAGATCGCCGACGGCACGATCACGTCGGTCTTCGCCAACGTCGAGTACCTGCGCTGGCTGCGCGAGCGGGTCGCCGCGGGCCAGGCGAAGGCGGGACGCACCGGCCACCACGACGTCGTCGCCTACGCGATGTTCAGCTGCGACGAGGACTCGGAAGCGGCCAAGGACGCGCTGCGGCCCATCTTCTCGTTCTACCTGGCCACGATGCCGCGGACCCCGATGAGCGACGTCTACGGCATCTCCGACCGGCTCGAGACGCTGGCCGCCGACGGCCCAGAGGCGGTCGCGGCCGGGCTGGAGTCCCGCTGGATGGGCGACCTGGCGGTGGTCGGCAACCCGGAGGAGTGCGCGGCGCAGATCCAGGCGCTGCTCGACGCCGGCGCGGACTCGATCGCGCTCTTCCCGCAGCCGACGGACCGCTCGGCCGACCTGGTGCAGCTGCTGGGCGACCGGATCGTGCCGCTGCTGCGCGGCGAGCGCTGACCGGCGGGTCGAGGCGCGGCCCGCGGCTACCCGGCTGCGTGCTCGCCCGGCTCCTCGTCGGCGAACCGCAGCCGGAAGCCGAGCACGATCTCCTCGAAGTCGCCGAGGTGCTCGTCGACCGTCGCGCGCACGGTGGCGCGGTCGCGGGACTCCAGCGCCCGCAGGAGCGTCTCCTGGTTGGCGTAGGACCGCTGGATCTCGACGAACCCGTACGGGAAGAACGAGCGCAGGACGACGATCTCGCTCAGCGTCTGCGAGAGCGCGTGGGCGAGCAGCTGGTTGCGGCTCAGCTCGCCCACGACGACGTGGAACTGCGTGTCGACCTGGACGATCTCGGCGTGGGAGCGCTCCAGCGCGCTGCGGAACTGCGCGACGAGCTCCTCGAGGCGGGCGAAGTCGGCATCGGTGGAGCGCTGCGAGGTCAGCAGCGCCGCGGGGAGCTCCAGCGCGCGGCGGAACTCCAGCAGCGAGCGCATGTTGGACGTGGTCTCGCCGCGCAGCCCGGCCAGGACCCGCGGGAGGTTGGAGACCGAGTCGATCGCCGTGCCGCCGGTCTTGCCGCGGCGGGTCGTGACGATCCCCTCCTTGCGCAGCGCCTCGATCGCCTCGCGCAGGACGACGCGGCTCACCTCGAGGCGAGCGGCGAGGTCGCGCTCGGGCGGCAGCAGGTCGCCCGGCTGGTAGATGCCCGCCCGGATCGCGTCGATGAGCACGGCGACGACCTCGTCGCTGGCCTTGCGCAGCCGGATCGGCCGGAAGGCGGAGAGTCCGCGATCGTCGGTCTGCGCGGCGGGCGCAGGCGGCGGCAGGTCCGGCTCCGAGCGGGCGCTCATGGCGAACGAGGATGGCTGACCATTTGGTTCGAGCATACGACCTTTCTCGGATCCCATGGGGAGCCGGGGGTGCGACGCGCGCCAAGCCCCGTGACCGCCCAGCAGGCAGGCTGCGAAGGTCCGAGGAGCAGACCCTTGCATGCCCAGCTTTCGCCGCTTGACAGAGGCGACCGAGGCTCCATATGGTCTAGATAGTGACTCATTCAGACGGCTATCTGCTCGACGAGCTGCAGAGCTGGTTGCGGATCCCCTCGATCTCCTCCGGCTCGCCCGACCCGGCGCCGCTGCGCGCCGCCGCCGAGTGGGTCTGCGAGCGGATCGCCGCGGCCGGCGGCACGGCGGAGGTGGTCGACGGCTACGGCCATCCGCTCGCGGTCGGCGAGCTGCGCGCTCGCCGGCCCGACGCTCCCACCGTCCTCATCTACGGCCACTACGACGTCCAGGACCCCGGTGCCCTGTCGGACTGGGACACTGACCCCTTCGAGCCCGAGATCCGCGACGGCCGCCTCTACGCCCGCGGAGCCTCCGACGACAAGGGCAACTTCCTGCCGCTGCTGAGCATCGCCTGCGAGCTGGCGCGCGCCGGCGAGCTGCCGGTGCACGTGCGGGTCCTCGTCGAGGGCGAGGAGGAGATCGGCGGCCCCGGGGCGGGCCGCTGGGTCGCCGACGACGCCGGCGAGATCGACGGAGCGGTCGTGTTCGACAGCTGGATGGTCGACGAGCAGACGCCGGCGCTGACGATCGGCCTGCGCGGGATCGCGCAGGCGCACGTCACGGTGCGCACGGGCGAGCGCGACCTGCACTCCGGCGTCTACGGCGGCAGCGTCCTGAACGCGGCGCACGTCCTGCACGCGATGCTGGCCGAGGTGCTGCCCGGGCCCGATGGCGTCCTGCGCGACGAGCTGCGCGCCGGCGTGGGCGAGGCCGAGGCGGCCGAGCTGGCCGGCTGGAACGGCTTCCCGCACGGGGACCTCGTCCTCGCCGAGGTCGGCGGCCGGCCGCTGGACCCCAACGCGGGCGACGACTACTACCGCCGCAACTGGACCGACGCGTCGCTCGACGTCAACGAGCTGCATGCGGGCGCGTCGCGGACGATCGTGCCGGCCTTCGCCCGCGCGACGGTGACCCAGCGGCTCGCGCCGCACCAGCGCTCGGAGGAGATCGCCGAGGCCATGCGCGCGCTGCTGCTCGGGGTCCTGCCGGCGGGCGCCGACGCCGAGATCCGCTTCGAGCTGGCCGATCCGGTCCTGTTCTCCGCGCAGGACCCGGCGATCCGCCTGGCGATCGACGCGACCCGCCGGGCCGTCGGCGTCGAGCCGCGGCTCGTGCGCTGGGGCGGCTCGATCCCGATCGTGGCCGAGCTGGCTCGCAAGGGGATCCCGGTCGTCGTCGGCGGCTATGCGACGGCGGCGGATGCGCCGCATGCGCCCAACGAGTCCTATCGCCTCGAGTCGCTGCGGCTCGGAGAGGCGACGGCGCGCGAGCTGTACGCCGCGTTCGCCGCCCTGCCGCGGCGGGAGGCGGGGTTGCGTCGCGCCTAAAGGTGCAGTATCTATTCCAAAAAGGCCGGGACGCCGTCTCGGCGCCGCCCACGGACCGCCGCGTGCAGGAGGGCTCCCCGTCACGATGAGACCCCCGGCCTTCGCCTACCAGGCCCCGGAGGAGACCGCGGAGGTCTGCCTCCAGCTCGAGCGCCATGGCGCCGAGGCGCGGATCCTCGCCGGCGGCCAGAGCCTCCTGCCGCTGCTGAACCTGCGCGAAGAGCGGCCCGGTGTGCTCATCGACATCGGCCGCGTGGCCGAGCTGCGACGGGTCAGCGCCGGGCCGGGCGTGATCGTGGTCGGCGCGGCCACCCCGCAGCGCGACCTCGAGCTCGCGGCCGAGCTCGACGCGCTGCCCATCCTGCGCACGGTGCTGGCGCACGTCGGCCACGTCACGACCCGCAACCGTGGCACGGTCGGCGGGTCGATCGCCTTCGGGGACCCGGCCGCCGAGCTGCCGCTCGCGCTGCTCGTCCTGGGCGGGCAGGTCACGGCGCAGTCGGCGGCCGGCACGCGGGTGATCGAGGCGCGCGACCTCTACGTGGGCCCGTTCACCACGAGCCTGCGGCGCGACGAGCTGCTGACGACGGTCCGCTTCCCGATCCCCGATCCGTGCGTGTCGCTCGCCTTCGCCGAGGTCGCGGTGCGCAAGCGCCCGGTCGTCGGCGCGCTCGTGGCGGTGCGGCGCGAGCAGGGGGTCTGCACCGGCGTCGAGGCGGGGCTCGCCGGGGTCGGGGCGACGCCGCTGCTGGTGAGCGGGCCGGTCGGCGGCGAGCTGGTCGGCCACGTGCCCGCCCGCGACCGGCTGGTCGCCGCCGCGCGCGCGGCGGCGGCCGGGCTGACGCCGCCCGACACCCTGCAGGGCTCGGGCGCCTACCGGCGGAGGGTGGCCGAGCGGCTGCTGCTCCGGGTGCTCGAGCAGGCGACGGAGGTGTGGCGATGAGCGAGGAGCTGGTCGAGATCACGCTCGACGTCAACGGGCGGACCTGGCGCGAGCGGGTGCCCCCGCGGATGTCGCTGGCCCGGCTGCTGCGCGAGCGGATGGAGCTGACCGGCACGCACCTGGGCTGCGAGCAGGGCGTGTGCGGCAGCTGCACGGTGCTGATCGACGGGCGCTCGGCGCGCTCGTGCCTCACGCTGGCCGTGCAGGCCGACGGGCGCAGCGTCACGACCGTCGAAGGTGTCGCGCGCGACGGCGAGCTGAGCCCGGTCCAAGAGGCGCTCGTCGAGCACCACGCGTTCCAGTGCGGCTACTGCACCCCGGGCTTCGTGATGCTGGCGACTGAGCTGGTCGCCGAGGCGCAGGCCAACGGCCGCCCGGCGTTCACGCGCGCCGAGATCCGCGACCGGCTCTCGGCCAACCTGTGCCGCTGCACCGGCTACGAGCCGATCATCGACGCCGTCGAGGAGGTCCTCCGTGGGCGTGACTGACCTGCACACCACCGACGACAAGCTCGTCGGGCGCCCGGTCAAGCTGCTCAACGCCGAGCGCTTCGTCGAGGGCCGCGGGCGCTACGTCGACGACGTGCACCTGCCCGGCGAGCGCCACGTGACGATCCTGCGCTCCACGCAGGCCCATGCGCGGATCGTCGCGATCGACGTGTCGCGGGCGCTGGCGCTGGAGGGCGTCGAGCACGTCGTCACCGGCGCCGACGTCCTCGACACCGAGCCGCAGCTCTTCCTCTGGAACGTCGCCGGCCAGAAGAACGCCGACACGCGCTGCTTGGCCCACGGCACGGTGCGCTGGATCGGCGAGCCGGTCGCGGCGGTCGTGGCGACCGATCCGTACGTCGCCGAGGACGCGCTCGACCTGATCGAGGTCGAGTACGAGCCGCTGCCGGTCCTCGGCTCGACCGACGAGGCGCTGGCCGACGACGCGATCCGCCTGCACGAGGGCTGGGACGACAACGTCGCGTCGCGCACCGTGTGGACGAACGGCGACGTCGAGGCGGGGCTGGCCGAGGCGGCCGTGGTCGTCCGCCACACGTTCGACGTGGGCCGGGTGACCGCGGCGTCGCTGGAGGGCCGCGGCGTCGTCGTCGAGTACGACGCGGCGGGCCCGTCGATCACGCTGTGGACCTCGACGCAGGGCATCCACCACGTCCGCGAGGCGGTCGGCCGCGCGCTGCGGATGCCGGAGCATCGCATCCGCGTGCGGCTGCCCGACGTCGGCGGCGCGTTCGGCGCCAAGGGCACGGCGTACACCGAGGAGACGCTGCTGGCCTGGCTGGCCGTGCGCTTTCGCAAGAACGTGCGCTGGATCGAGGACCGGCGCGAGTCGTTCCTGGCCACCGTCCACGCGCGGGCCCAGCGGGTCGACGTCGAGATGGGCTTCCGGGCCGACGGCACGGTCTGCGCGATGCGGGCCCAGACCGTGCTTGACATGGGCGGCGCGCCGTCGCCGACGAGCGCCGGCTCGGCCTGGGCCACGGGCGCGTTGATGACCGGGCCGTACCAGATCGAGTGCGTCGAGGTCGTGGCGATGGGGGTCGTCACGAACAAGGTGCCGATCGGCGGCTACCGCGGCTTCGGCCAGCCGGAGGCGTACTTCCCGCTGGAGCGCACGATGGACCTCGGTGCCGCCGCGCTGGGCATGGACCCGGCCGAGGTGCGCCGGCGCAACATGGTCCCGCAGGAGCTGATGCCGTACGCGACGCCGGGCGGCTACGTGCTCGACAGCGGCGACTACCGGCGGCTCTTCGACCTGACGCTCGAGCGGTTCGGGTACGACGGCGTGCGCGAGGAGATCGCGGCGGCGGCCGCGGAGGGCCGCCGGCTGGGGGTCGGCGTCGCGTTCTACGCCGAGCACACGAACCTCGGGCCGTCGGGCGCGCTGCCGTTGATCGGCATCGAGGCGTCCGGCTTCGACACGTCGATCGTGCGCGTCGAGCCGTCGGGCCATGTGACGGTGATCTCCAGCCAGAGCCCGATGGGCCAGGGCGTGGAGACCGTGCTCGCGCAGGTCTGCGCCGACGAGCTCGGCGTCCCGCTGGAGTCCGTCGCCGTCGCCTACGGCGATACCCAGTCGGCGCCGTACACCGGGTACACGAGCGGCGGCAGCCGCGGCGCCGGCATCGCGGGCTCCTCGGCGCTGATCGCCGCCCGGCGGGCGAAGGCCAAGATGATCCGGATCGCCGCGCACCTGCTCGAGGCCTCCGAGGAGGACGTCGAGCTCGTCGACGGCGGCTTCGCGGTGCGCGGCGCGCCGACGTCGCGGCTCCCTTTCGCGCAGGTCGCGCGCGCCGGGTACATCGCCGCGAGCTGGCCCGAGGGCATGGAGCCGGGGATCGAGGCGACCTGCGCCTACGACCCGCCGGCGATGGCGGCGTCGTTCGGCGCGGTCGCCGTGCTGGTCGAGGTCGACGAGGACACCGGCGAGGTCGAGATCCTGCGGATGGTGCTCGGCCACGACTGCGGGCCGCAGCTGAATCCGGCGATCGTCGAGGGCCAGGTCGTCGGCGGGATCGCGCAGGGCATCGGCACGGCGCTCTACGAGTCGCTCGACTACGGCCCGGCCGGCGAGCCGCTGGTGACGACGCTGGCCGACTACGGCGTGCCGAGCGCGCTCATGCTGCCCGACGGCATCGAGCTGCTGCACACCGAGACGCCGACGCCGTTCGCCGAGAACGGCGTGAAGGGCGTGGGCGAGAGCGGCGTGATCGCGGTCCCCGCCGCGGTGGTCAACGCCGTCCAGGACGCGCTGGGCCCGGGCGCCCCGCCGATCGTGGCACAGCCGGTGCGGCCGGAGTGGATCCTGGAGGCGCTGGAGCGGGCGTAGGGCGGGTGTCTCACGCGTGATACCGTGGGCCTATGCCCGACGTCAGCATCCGTGAGCTGCGCAACCACGGCGGCGCGGTGGTCGACCGGGTCGCGCGCGGCGAGCAGATCACGATCACGCGTGGCGGCAAGGCGGTCGCGCAGCTGCGGCCGGTCCGGCGCGACCCGCTGCCCGCCGAGGCGCTGCTCGCGCGCTGGCGCCGACTGCCCGCGATCGATCCTGACGGATTGCGCGCCGACATCGACGCGGTGCTGGATCCGGGCCTGTGAGCGCGGGCCGCGGCATCCTCGACACCTCGACGGTGATCCAGCTGCCGCTGATCGAGGATCCCGGCGCGCTGCCGTCCGAGCCGTTGATCACCGCCGTGACCCTCGCCGAGCTCTCGGTCGGCCCGCTCGTCGCCAACGACGACCGCGAGCGTGCCGCTCGCCAAGCGCATCTGCAGCAGGCCGAGGCCGACTTCGATGCGCTTCCGTTCGATGCCGCGGCGGCGCGCGCGTTCGGGCTCGTCGCGGCGTCGCTGCGCCAAGCCGGCCGGAAGGCCGACGCGCGGGCCTACGACGCGATGATCGCCGCGACGGCGGTCGCCAACGAGCTCCCCGTCTATACCTGCAACCCCGCGGACTTCCGTGGGATCGAGGGTCTCGAGGTCGTCGCCGTGCCCGTGCCGGAGCCGCGCGGCTCGACCTGATCCGCGGGGTCACCGCGCCAGCGCGAACGGGAGGCCGAGGCGCTCGAACAGCCAGGGCTGCCGCGGGAAGCCGGTGATGCCCGCGATCCGGTCGCCGTCGATTGCGAAGATCATGACGCCGTAGGCGGTGTGCCCGGGACCGGCGTCGTCCTCGGCGTAGGCGGCCAGCGCCGGCTGACCGTTCGCGCGCGCGGGCACCAGCCGGATGCGTTCCAGGTGCCCGTCCAGCGGCTGCGTGGCGAAGAAGCGGCCGATCGCGGCGGCTCCCTCGAACCGCGCCGCTTCCGGCGGCATCGTCAGCAGCGCGTCGGCGGCGAGCACCGCGACGAGGCCGTCGACGTCGACGGCCGCCCAGGCGTCCCGGAAGCGGCGCAGGACCGCCTCCTCGACGCCGTGGTCGGTGGGCTGATGGACGCGCGCGAGCGACCCCTCCTCGCGCTCGCGCGCGAGCCGATCCCGCGCGCGCTGGAGGGCGCTGTTGACCGCCGGGACGCTGTCGTCGAGCTGCTCGGCGACCTCGCGCGCCGACCAGTCCAGCACGTCGCGCAGCACGAGGACGACCCGCTGCTTGGGCGGCAGCAGCTGCATCGCCGCGACGAACGCGAGGCCGATCGCCTCCTGCGTCTCCGCCACCGCCTCCGGCCGCTGGCTCGCCGGTGCCGCCGGCTCCGGGTACGGCTCCAGGTGCGCATCGACGGTCAGCGCGGGCCGGCGGGCCCGCTGCTCGAGCATGCGCAGGCAGACGTTGGTCGCGATCCGGTACAGCCACGCCGCCACGGGCGAGCGGGGCTCGAAGCGCTCGATGCTCCGCCACGCCCGCAGGAGCGTCTCTTGCAGCGCGTCGTCGGCGTCGTGCAGCGAGCCGAGCAGCCGATAGCAATGCGCATGGAGCGCACCGCGGTGCGGCGCGGTCAGCTCGACGAACGCGCGCTCATCGCCGGTGCGCGCGGCGGCGACGAGCCGGCCCTCGCCGCCGTTGCGCTCTGGATCCGGGCGCATCGCGGTCCTACGCCGGCGGGACCGGCGGCGGCCCACCGAGCTCGGTCCACGGCGAGGGGCTGAACGTCCCCGGCACGCCGCCGAGGGCCACGAACCGCAGGCCGTCGGGCCCGGGCAGGATCCGCCGGAACTGCTCGGGCCCGACCCGGACCATCATCCCCGGCCGCAGCTCCCATCGCTCGTCGCCTGCCTCCAGCGTCGCGGATCCTTCGAGCGGGATGTAGACCTCCTCCTGGTTGGCGTCCTCCACGTCCGCATCATGGCGGTGCCGCGGGTAGCCATCCCAGTCGGGCGGAAGCGTCAGCACCTGCATCCCGAACGACGTCACGCCCAACGACGCCCGCGCACGGCGGGCGATCCCCTCGTAGATCGGCTCCATCTCCTCGAACGAAGCCACCGTCACATCAGCCATCTCGACCCCCGGATCGAACGCGGAACACCATGCACCCAGTCCAATCCGCGAACGGCCTGGAACTCATCGGCCGGCGTCAGGTCACAGCAGCCCCGCGTACGCGCCCCCGTCCACCGGCAGCGCCGCGCCGGTGACGTAGCGGGCCTGGTCGGAGCACAGGAAGGCCGCGATCTGGCCGAAGTCCTGTGGGCGGCCGACGGCGCGCGCGGGCACGGCGGCGACCTCGGCGGCGAGGCCGTCGCCGTAGACGCGGCGGACGCGGTCGGTGTCGTGCAGGCCGGGCTGCAGCGAGTTGACGGTCACGCCGTCGGCGGCGACCTCGCGCGCGAGCGTCTTCAGGAAGCCCGTGACGCCGGCGCGCGCGGTGTTGGAGAGGATCAGCTCCGGCAGCGGCTGGCGCACCGAGATCGAGGTGATCGCGAGCACGCGGCCCCAGCCACGGGCGCGCATCGTCGGCACCGCGGCCTCGCACATGCCGACGACCGACAGCAGGCTCAGCTCGAGCGCGGGCGCATAGGCGTCGACCGGCGTGGTCGCGAACGTGCCCGGCGGCGGCCCGCCGGCGTTGGCGACGAGGACGTCGACCGCGCCGAGCGCGTTGCGGGCGGCCTCCACGAAGGCGCGGCCCCCGGCGGCGGTGGAGACGTCGGCGACGATCGCCACCGCGGCGGGCCCGATCGACGCGGCAGCCGCCTCGATCCGCGCCCGGTCGCGCCCGCAGATCGCGACGGTCGCGCCGGCCTCGGCGAGCGCCCGCGCCGTGGCGAGGCCGAGTCCGCCAGAGGCGCCGGCGACCGCGGCGCGCCGGCCCGAAAGCCCGAGGTCCATCGCCTACGCCTCCGCGCCGGACGGCCTGCAGCCGCCGGCGGCCGCGTTGCGCGCGGACGTCATGCCGACCCCTCCTCCCGCAGCGCCTCGAGCGCCGCGACGTAGTCCTCGCGCACCGGCTGGAAGACGTCGATCACCGTGCACCCCTCGGGGCCGCCGCGCCCGGCGTGCTCCACGCCGCCGGGCAGCACGTAGCCCTGGCCTTCGCCGAGATGGTGCTCGACGCCGTCGACGATCAGCACCTGCACGCCGCGCAGGACCAGCCCGAGCTGCTCGTGCGGGTGGCTGTGCAGCGGGACGACCGCGTCGGGCGCCAGCTCGACGAGGTTGAGCATCGCGCCCTCGCCGACCAGGCCTCGCATCGAGACGCCCGGCACCGTCGCGAAGTCGGGCTCCGCGTCGAGCTGCACGAAGCGAACCGCGTCGGCGCCGCTCATCGCGCCACCTCCAGCTCGTCGACCAGCCCCGTCAACCGCCGCAGGCCCTCCGCGATGTCGTCGGGCGAGCTGGCCAGCGAGATCCGCACCGCGTCGCGCGCGACCTCCCCGAACGCGGTCCCCGGCGCCACCGCCACGCCCTCGCGCTCCAGCAGCGTCAGCGCGAACGACCGTGCGTCCAGCCCGCTGCGCGACACGTCGGCCATCGCGTAGAACGCGCCCTCGGGGCGCGCGCACAGCGCACCGGCCGCGTCCAGGATCCCGACCGCGAGGTCGCGCCGCTCGCGGTACGCGTCGACCATCGCCGCCACGCAGTCCTGCGGGCCGCGCAGCGCGGCCTCGGCCGCCGCCTGCGAGATCGACGACGCGCACGCCGCGTTGGACTCCAGCACCTTCTCCATGCAGCGGATCGCCTCCCCATGGGCGACGGCGTAGCCCAGCCGCCAGCCCGTCATCGCATAGGTCTTCGAGCAGCTGAACACCGCGATCGCCCGCCCCGGCGGCAGCAGCGACGCGATGCTCGGCCCCCGGTCGGTGAAGACGATCTCGTCGTAGCACTCGTCGCTCACCAGCCACAGGTCGCGCCGCAGCGCGAGATCGGCGAGCGCCTCGAGCGTCGCCCACGGATACGCCGCCCCGGTCGGGTTGTTGGGCGAGTTGACGATCAGCGCCCGCGTGCGCGGCGTGACGCGCCGCTCGAGCTCCTCGACGTCGGGCACGAAGCCGTCGGCGGCTCGGCACGGGTAGGGCACCGGCGTCGCGTGCAGCCAGGTGCAGATCACGGTGAACGCGGGCCACGACGGGTCGGGGACGAGCACTTCGTCGCCGGGTTGCACGACCGTCGTCAGCGCGGCCGCGACCGCGCTCGCCCCGCCGGGCGTGCAGGCGATCTCGTCGACCGTCGCCTCCAGGCCGTTCACGCGCGCGAGCTTCGCGGCCACCGCCTCGCGCAGCGACGCGACCCCGCGCGTGTGCGTGTACGACGTGCGCCCGGCGTCGATCGCCGCCTTCGCCGCCTCGACGACGTGCGGCGGTGTGGGGAAGCTCGGCTGCCCGAGGTCGAGGCGGATCGCCCCGGGCCGTTCGAGCGCGGCGTTGGCCAGCTCGCGGATGCCGGAGGGCGCCGTGGCGACGAGCCCGGCCGGGAGCGGGAGCGTGTCAGGGGACGTCTCGGTCACAGCAGGGCTCCTCCTCCGATCATGGTAGGCGCCGTAGACCTTACATGGAGCCACGCGACGAGCGCGGCCATCCGCGCGACGTGCGGGTGATGTGGTGCGGAATTCATGCCATTTGCATTCGGGCTGGGCGTCGCCTAGCGTTTCGCCCTATGACGTACTCGATCGTCGCCCATGACCCTCGCACCGGCGACCTCGGCGTCGCGGTCCACTCGCACTTCTTCGGCGTCGGCCGGATCGCCGGCTGGGCGCGGGCCGGCGTGGGCGCGGTCGTCACCCAGGCGGCGGCCGAGCGGGCGCACGGCCCCAACGGGCTCGCGCTCCTCGCGGCGGGCCGCACGCCGCAGGCGGCGGTCGACGAGCTCATGGCCGGCGACCCCGGTCGCGAGAGCCGCCAGCTGGCGATGGTCGACGCGAGCGGGGCGGTGGCCGCGTTCACCGGCAGCGCCTGCCTGGCCCAGTGCGGCCATCGCACGCGCGACCACCTCAGCGCCCAGGGCAACATGCTCGTCTCCGATCGCGCCTGGGACGCGATGGTCGCCGCCTACGAGACGACCGACGGCGACCTCGCCGAGCGCCTGCTCGCCGCGCTCGACGCGGCCGAGGCGACCGGCGGCGACGCGCGCGGGGTCCAGTCGGCCTCGCTGCTCGTGGTCGGCGGTCCGCGCAGCGAGGATGCCTGGGACGGCGTGCGGGTCGACGTCCGCGTCGACGACCATCCCGATCCGCTGCCCGAGCTGCGCCGTCTGGTCGGCCTCAACCGCTTCTACGACCGGCTGCTGGACCTGCTCAAGGAGCCCGGGCTGCTCACGGGTCCGATGACGGCCGCGCCCGAGGCCGTGCAGCGTGCGCTCGACGACCTCGTGGCCGGCGAGCGCCTCCTCGGCGACAACCAGGAGGCGACGATGTGGCGCGGGGTCCTGCTGGCTCGCGCCGGCCACCTCGTCGACGGCGCCGCCGCGCTGCGCGACGCGCTCGATCGCCGGCCCGAGCTGGCCGGCTACCTCGGCCAGATGGCCGCGTCCGGGGACCTCCCGGCCGGCGCGCTGCCCGTGCGCTGAGCGGCTCGCCCGGACATTCGGGCGAAAGAGAAGACCTTTCATTTGGACCGTGTTCACGGTTGACATGCGCTGCTCCGGCGCCGTATGGTCTGCGAAGTAGTCTTTTTGAGAGGGGCGGCTGAAAGGAGCCGAGGTGTCACCTCGTTGGGCTGATCTGGAGGAGAAGCGACCGTCGACGGGCGCTCGGGCGCGGATGCGCCGGGCCGCCGCGGCGGTCGTAGCGGCAGGACTGGTCGCGGTGGTGGCCGCGGGGTGCGGCAGCAGCGACGACGACGGCTCGACGTCGACGGCGGCGGCCGGCACCTCGGCGTCGACCACCTCGTCGGCCGGCAAGAAGGCGAACATCGCGTTCTTCACCGCCGCTCTGCAGAACACGTACACGGCCGCCGCGCTGGACGGCATGAAGCAGGCGGCCGCCCCATCGGGCACGTCGATCCAGGTCTTCGACGCCAACTACGACGCGCGCAAGCAGGCCGCGCAGATCCAGGACGCGATCACGTCGGGCAAGTTCGACGGCTTCCTGATCCTGCCGGTCGACCCGACGATCATCCCGAAGGTCAAGGAGGCGATCGCGCAGAAGATCCCGGTCGTCAGCCACGACATCCCGCTCGGCACCGACCCCTCGACGGTGAAGCCGCAGGTCCCCGGCCAGAACGCGTCGGTCCTGCGCGCCGTGACCGACGACGGCAAGACGATCGGCGAGCTGATCGTCGAGGCGTGCGCCGATCTCGACCCGTGCAAGGTCGGGATCCTCACCGGCGTCCCGACGCTCCCGTTCGACAAGGCGAAGATCGACGCGGTCAAGAGCGTCCTCGCCGAGCATCCGAGCATCGAGGTCGTCGGCACCGCCGCCGGCCAGTACCTCAGCGGGCCGGGGCGCAAGGCGGCACAGGACCTCCTCCAGGCCCACGGCGACATGAACGTGCTGGCCGCCAACGGGGACCCGATGGCGATCGGCGCCGAGCAGGCGATCAAGGCCGCCGGCAAGAGCGACCAGATCAAGATCGTCGGCGCCGGCGCGACCAAGCCGGGCGTCGCCAACGTGAAGGCCGGCCGCTGGGTCGGCACCACGACGTACCTGCCGACGACCGAGGGCCGCATCGCGATGGGGCTCCTGCTCGACGCGGTCAACGGCAAGAAGGTGGTCGGCGTCGGCGTCGATCCGGTCACGAAGTCGAAGATCGGCGCCAAGATCACGAAGGAGACGCTGGCCAAGGACCCATCGTTCACCGGTGAGTACAACGGCTAGCACCGGCGTGAGCCCGCAGGACCCGCACGTCGAGCTCACCGGGATCGGCAAGCGCTTCGCCGCGGTGCAGGCGCTCGCCGACGTCTCGCTCACGATCGAGCGGGGCTCGATCCACGCCCTGGTGGGCGAGAACGGCGCGGGCAAGAGCACGCTCGGCAAGGTGATCGCCGGGCTCGTGCACCCCGACGCCGGGACCTACCGACTCGACGGCGAGGCCGTGAGCTTCCGGTCGCCCCGCGACGCGCTGCGTCGCGGGGTGACCACGATCTCCCAGGAGCTCACGCTCGTGCCGCGGCGGACGGTCCTCGAGAACGTGTTCCTCGGGCACGAGCCGCGCCGGCTACGCATGCTCGACGGCCGCGCCATGCGCCGCGCGTACCGCGAGCTGACCGAGCGCGCCGGCTTCTCGCTGGCGCCCGACGTCCCCGTCGGCGCCCTGCGCGTCGCCGACCAGCAGAAGGTCGAGGTGCTGCGGGCGATCACCCGCGGCGCTCGGCTCATCGTCTTCGACGAGCCGACCGCGGCGCTGGCGGGCGACGAGGCCGCGCGGCTGTTCGCGATCGTGCGCGGGCTGCGCGAGCAGGGCGCGACGATCATCTACGTCTCGCACTTCCTCGACGAGGTGCTCGAGCTGTCGGACACGGTCACCGTGCTGAAGGACGGCCGCCACGTCCGCACCGCGCCCGCCGCCGGCGAGACCCCCGACACGCTCGTGACCTCGATGCTCGGCCGCTCGCTCGACGTCGCGTTCCCGTCGCTGCCGGCGCCCCCGGCCGACGCGCCGGTGGTCTGCGAGCTGCGCGGCGTGTCGCGCGGGAGTGCGGTGCGCGACGTCGACCTGACGCTGCGCGCCGGCGAGATCCTCGGGGTCGCCGGGCTGGTCGGCAGCGGGCGCACCGAGCTGGCGCGGACGATCTTCGGCGCCGAGCCCGCCGACGCGGGCACGATCCGCGTCGGCGATCGTGAGCTGCGCATCCGCACCCCGCGCGACGCGATGCGCGCCGGGATCGCGCTGGTCCCCGAGGACCGCAAGTCCCAGGGCCTGCTGCTGCGCAGGTCCATCGCCGAGAACGTGACGCTCGCGGCGATGGGCGTCGTCACCCGCGGGCGCGTCATCCGGCGTCGGCGTGAGCGGCGCACCGTGCTCGACGCGATCGGCGGGGTCGGCGTCAACCGGCGCACGCCGGGCGCGCCGGTCCAGACGCTGTCAGGCGGCAACCAGCAGAAGGTGATGTTCGCCAAGTGGCTGCTGCGACCGCCGCGGGTGCTGATCGTCGACGAGCCCACGCGCGGCGTCGACGTCGCCGCCAAGCTGGCGATCTACGAGCTGTTGATCGACCTCGCCCGGCAGGGCATGGCGGTGCTGCTGATCTCCTCGGAGCTCGAGGAGATCCTCGGCCTCGCCCACCGGACGTTGGTCATGCGCGAGGGCGCGGTCGTCGCGGAGCTGGCGGGCTCCGACCTGAACGAGGAACGGATCATGGGCGCGGCGTTCGGCTCGCTCGCGCCCCGAGCGAAGGAGATGAGCGAGACGTGAGCGTCCAACCGCACGCCGCGCAGGCCGCGGGCCTGCGGCAGATCACGGGCGCGCTCCGCGCACGGCCGGTGTCCGACTACGCCGTGCTGCTCGTGCTCGTCGCGATGTTCGTCACGCTGAGCCTGACGAGCGACACCTTCCTGTCGAAGACGAACCTGCTGAACATCCTCGACCAGTGGGCGCCGGTCGGCATCATCGCCTGCGCCGGCACGCTGGTCATCATCGCCGGCGGCTTCGACCTGTCGGTGGGCGCCGTGTTCGCGCTCGCCGGCGTCGTCGCCGCGAAGGTCACTGGGTTCACCGACCCAGTGCTCGGGCTGCTGGCGGGCGTCGCGGCCGGCGCGGTCGTCGGGCTGGCCAACGGGCTGCTGGCGACCGTGGGACGGATCAACTCGTTCATCGTCACGCTCGCCTCGAGCATGATGGTGCGCGGCATCGCGCTGGCCATCACCGCCGGCATGCTGCTGACCGTCGACGATCCCGGCTTCGCGAAGCTCGGCAACAACTCGTTCCTCGGGCTCACGCTGGCCAGCTGGATCTTCATCGGCGTCGCGTGCCTGTGCGGGTTCGCGTCCAGCCGCCTGCCGTTCGGGCGCTACGTCTTCGCGGCGGGCGGCAACCCCGAGGCGGCGCGGCTGTCGGGGATCCGCATCAACGCGATCCGCACCGCGACGTTCGTCGGCAGCGGCGCGGCGGCCGGCATCGCCGGGATCATCGCGGCGTCGCAGGTCTCCAACGCGCAGGCCGACACCGGCATGGGGCTGGAGCTGCAGGCGATCGCGGCGATCGTCATCGGCGGCACGTCGATCATCGGCGGCGAGGGCGCGGTCTGGCGCACGGTCGTCGGCCTCTTCATCCTCGCGCTGATCAACAACGGCTTCAACCTGCTCGGGATCAACCCCAACTACCAGCAGGTGATCCAGGGCGCGATCATCCTCGGGGCGGTCGGGATCGACGTCTGGAGCCGGCGGAGTCGCGGCTGAGGCGCGCGCGCCGGTACGGTGCCGGCGTGCGAATCAGCCTCCTGCGTCATCCGACGCGCGACGCCGACTTCATCTCGCTGCTGGAGACCTTCCTGGTCTGCGGCTGCGCGACCGTCCTCGTCATCCGCACGCAGCTGTGGGCGACGAACTACCCGCAGCTCGGCGGCGGCGGGCTGCACATCGCGCACCTGCTGTACGGCGGCATCTTCATGGTGCTGGCGATCGGGCTGCTGCTGACGTTCCTGAACCGCTCGATCCGCCGCCCGGCCGCGGTGATCGGCGGCGTCGGGTTCGGCTTCTTCATCGACGAGCTCGGCAAGTTCATCACGTCCGACAACAACTACTTCTTCCAGCCCGCCGCGGCGCTGATCTACCTGGTCTTCGTCGGGCTCTACCTCGTCATCCGCGCGCTCGAGCGCCGGCGCGGACTGACGGAGATGGAGCTCGTGGCCAACGCGCTCGACCTCATGGCCGAGGCCACGCGCCACGACCTCGACGTGCGCGAGCAGCGGCGCGCGCTGGCGCTGCTGGACCGGGCCGACCCGTCCGATCCGCTCGTGGCGCCGGTGCGCGAGCTGCTCATGCGGCTGGACGCGCTGCCGGCGACGCCGCCGCGCTGGCCGGCGCGCACGGCCATGCGGATCCGCGACGCCTACCTGCGCTTCTCGGAGACCCCGGCCTTCACCCGGCTGGCGACCGTGGTGATCGTGGTCTGGGGCGCGCTCAGCCTGTTCTTCACGTTCCAGCTCGTCCTCTCGCTCGGCCTGCACCTCGGCGGCGCGCGGGCCGGGTCGGCGAGCGACGACCTCGCCGACCTGTCGGTCGTCAACTGGCTCAGCCTGCTGTCCAGCACCGCGTCCGGCGTGCTGGTGGCCATCGGCGTGGTGCGGCTGTGGCACGGCGACCGCCTCGGCGCCTACCGCTGGTTCGACCGGGCGCTGCTCGTGTCGATCTTCCTCACCCGCTCGTTCGCGTTCATCGAGTCGCAGTTCGGAGCGGTCTTCGGCCTGGCGATCGACCTGCTGCTCTACGTCTCGCTGCGGCTCATGATGCGCGGCGAGGAGCAGCGGGCGCTCGTCCGCACGGCGCCGGCGACGCGCGCCTAGTTCTGCGCGCCGCCGATGCCCAGCCGGCGATCGGTGAACTCGGTCGGCGAGTCCACGATCTGGCTGAAGCGCACGACCGTGACGACGTCGTCCATCGAGACCGCACGACCGTAGATCTGCTCGAGGAAGTGGATCATCTCCTCGTGGCGGCGGAACTCGGGGTTGTCGTGCTCGATGTCGCGGGGCGAGAGCTCCTTGACCTTCTTGACCTCGACCTGGTCGATCACGGCCTCGAAGATCCGCTCGCGCGGGGAGTACTGGTAGCCGATCGTCACCAGCACGAGCTGGTTCTTGCGGTACTTGTGCGACTTGTCGCCGAGGCGGATGGTGGCCGTCTTGCGGCCCCGCTTGAGCTGGTCGGCGAAGATCCGGGAGTAGAAATTGAGAACCTGCACGGGCGCCGTGACTCTAGCGGTTAGCGCCTGATGCGATCGAGGGCGCGCCGCACCATCTCGCGCTCCCCGCGGTAGCTCAGGCGGTCGATCGCCTCGTGGAGCGGGATCCACTGCGCCTCCTCGACCTCGGCGTCGTGGTCGGCCGGGTCCCCGGACCGGTAGTCGAACAGGTAGAAGCTGACCACCTTGGCGATCCGCCGCCCGTCGCGCTGGTACCAGTAGCGCACGTCGCCGAGCTTCTCGATGAGCTCCGCCTCGACGCCGGCCTCCTCGCGCACCTCGCGCGTCGCGGCCTGCGGCGGGGTCTCGCCCGGGTCGACGTGGCCCTTGGGCAGCGCGAGGACCGCCCGGCCGTTGGCGGCTCGCCGCGTGGGCACGATGACGATCGTCTCGTCTCCGCGCACGACCACGCCGCCCGCGGAGAACTCAGTAGACGTAGCCACGCAGCGCGTCGGGGTCGTTGACGGTGATGCGGCCGCGGCCCTGGACGATGACGCCGGCGCGCTCGAGGACCGCGAGGAAGCGGCTGGCCGACTCGCGCGACGAGCCCGCCAGCTGGGCGATGTCGGCCTGGGTCACGGTGAGCAGCACGTCGCGCTCGCCGGCGCCCTCGCGCCGGGCGTTGGCCACCAGGTCGATGAGCACCGTGGCGACGCGGCTCTGCACGGTCTGGAACGACTGGCGCGCGAGCCGCTCGTTGGCCCGTCGCAGCCGCCGGCTCAGCGCGACCGCGAGCTTGACCGTGATCTCGGGGTGGTCGTAGAGCAGGCGGCGGAAGTCCGGGCCGAGGACCGTGATCGTGTGCAGCGCGTCGAGCGCCTCCACGGTGGCCGAGCGGCGCTCGTCGTCGAAGATCGCCAGCTCGCCGAAGATGTCGCCGGGCCCGAAGTGCGAGAGCGTGATCGTGCGCCCGTCGGGATGCTCGCGGATCGCGCGGGCATGGCCCGAGGCGACGACGTAGCACGTGTCGCTGGGGTCGCCCTCGCGGAAGACGACCTCGCCCGCGGCGAACGACCGGGGCACGGCGAGCAGCGCGATCTCCCGCAGATCGGACTCGGCCAGGGCCTCGAAGACCCGCACGCCCTGCAGCAGGGCGACGGCCTCCTCCGTGCTCGCTCCCATCACGCCGGGCAGGATATTCGAGCCCGGCTCGGTGCCTCGGCGTCGTCGCTAAGGTGGCGGCGATGCCTCGGATCGCGCTTCTCGGCGCGGTGGCGCTCGCGCTCATCCCGTCCGCGGCCTCCGCGGCCGCGTCCAAGCAGCCCGCCCCCTGGGCGACGGTGAACGTCTGCGACACCGCCAAGCACCCCAACGCGATCGGCGTGCGCGCGTCGATGCCCGGCGCGCGGCGGGCGCGGGTGCGGATGTTCGCCCGCTTCCGCGTCCAGTGGAAGGACCCCGCCGATCGGCGCTGGCACAACCTCCTCCTCGGCCGGCGCGGCGACTCCGGCTACGTCGCGCTCGGCCGGGCGTCCGCCGACGTCCGCCGCCAGAGCGGCCAGATCTTCCGCTTCGAGGCGCCCGAGCCCGGCCGCACGCAGCTGCTGCGCGGCCGGGTGGACTTCCAGTGGCGGATCGGCAAGGACGTGGTGCGCCGCGCGACGGCGATCACCGAGCGCGGGCACCGCAGCGCCGCGGGCAGCGACCCGAAGGGCTACTCCGCGGCGACCTGCACGCTGCGCAGTCCCTAGGCGCGCTCGTCCACCTTGCGCACGAGGCGCCACGCGCTCGGCACGGCGATCGCGGCGACCAGCGCCTTGACGATGCCGCCGACGATGAAGATCGTGAAGCCGTCGTGGATGGCGGTCGACCAGTCCATGCCGACCGAGACCTTCAGCCACGGCACGCCGATGCCGAAGACGATGAGCTGGCCGGCGCAGAAGGCGGCGAAGGCGATCGCGGGGCGCTGCGCGGCGCCGAGCTCGGCGAGGCGGCCGACGACGTAGGTGGCCAGGACGAAGCCGACGAGGTAGCCGCCGGTGGCCCCCCAGATGACGTCCGGGCCGCTGGCGCCGTCGGCGTAGACCGGCAGGAACAGGCCGAGCACGACGTAGAGCGCCATCGCGAGGACGCCGCGGTTGGCGCCGAGGGCGCCGCCGAGGACGACGACGCCGAGCGTCTGACCGGTGATCGGCACCGGGGAGGGCGGGACCTGGATGGAGATCTGGGCCATCAGGACCATGAACAGCGCGCCGCCGAGGACGAGCAGGGCGTCGCGGGTGCGCGCGCCGGGCAGGGCGTCGGCCAGCACCGTCGGGCGCGGCAGGGCATGGGTGGACAAGGGTTCAGCTCCTCTTTCTGCGTGAGACCAGCCCGGTATTGGTATCGGTCCGGACGGCGATGCGGCCGCCGCTTCGACGCCGGACGTGCGACCGTCAGGCGCTCGTGGGCGGGTCGAAGAGGCGCGGGTCGTTGGAGATGATCCCGTCGACGCCGAGCGCCTCGAGCCGCTCGATCGCGGCGCGGTCGTCGACCGTCCAGACGTAGACCTCGCCGCCGGCGTGCTGCACGTGGCGCACGAGCCCTCGGGTGACCAGGCGCCAGTGGGCCATGAGCGCGTCGATGCGGCCGGCGCGGATCGCGGCGGCGGCACGGCGCGGGAGCGCGGTGCGGTACGCGACGCCGATCGCCACGGCGGGCGGTCGCGTGTACCAGCGCCGCATCGGGTCGCGCTGGAGCTTGGGGACCGACCAGCCCAGGCGCAGCGTCGGCTCGGCGGCGCGCAGGATCGCGAGGCTCTCGGTCTCCATCGTCGAGACCAGCGCGCGCTCGAGCAGGCCGTGGCGGCGCAGCGCGTCCAGCGCGCGCAGCTCGTAGCCGGGCAGCTTGAGGTCGACGTCGAGCTCCAGCCGGGCGAACGGCGCGCCGGCCAGGTGGGCCAAGCCCTCTTCGAGCGTCAGGGCCGTCCCGTCGCGCACGGCGCCGTAGTCGTGGGCGAGGAACAGCTCGCCGGTGCCGTCGGCCCGCTCGGGCAGGACGTCGAACTCGATCATGTCGACGCCGTGGGCCAGCGCGGCGTCGAACGAGGCGGCGGTGTTGCCGGGCGCGATGTGGTCGGCGCCCTTGTGGCCGACCCGGCGCGCCCGGCGCACGGCCGCCGGCTCGGTCACCGCTGGCACCCCGGGCACCAGAACGTGATGCGATGGTCGTCGCCCTGGCCGCGCTGGCGGATGCGGGTGCCGCAGCGCGGGCACGTGCGACCGGCGCGGCCGTAGACGCGGACGTCGCGGGTCGTGTGGCCGTCGCGCGCCGAGCGCTGCATCCGGGGCCGGGTCGCGCGCACGATCGCCAGCGCCTCGTCGTCGGTGACGTCGCCGGTCGCCCGCCACGGGTCGATGCCGGCGTCGAAGCAGCCCTCGGCCTTCCACAGGTTGCCGATCCCGGAGATCGTGTGCTGGTCCAGCAGCGCGTCGCCGATCGGGCGGGTCGGGTCGTCCTCGCGCAGGCGGCGCAGGAAAGTGGCCTCGTCGAGCTGGGGTGCCAGGACGTCGGGCCCGAGCCCGGCGATCCGCCGGTCGGCGCGGGCACGCGCGGCGGTCATCAGCTCGAGCACCGGCCCGTCGAACTGGACGACCTCGTCCTCCCCGGCGCGGGCGACCAGCCAGGCGCGCCGCGCGGCGCGCCGCCAGCGCTCGCCGCGCCGGTAGGTCGCCCACGCGCCGGTCATCCGCAGATGCGAGTGGATGACGAGGTCGCCCTCGAAGCGCAGGAACAGGTGCTTGCCGCGCGCGTCGACCGAGGTCACGGCCCGGCCGGCCAGCCGCTGCGGCCAGCGGTCGGCGGCGAAGCGCGGGTGCGGCGTGGCGAGCTCGTCCGGCACCACGCCCTCCAGCACGGCGCCGATGCGCGCGGCCGCGTGGTGGATCGTGTCGCCCTCGGGCATGGCTGTCGTCTCAGGGTACGAGCGTTCGCAGCGTGCGCGCGGTGGCGCGCAGCTCGGCCTCCTCGTGGGTCGCCATCGCGGTGATCCGCAGGCGCGACGTGCCGGGCGGGACGGTCGGCGGGCGGATCGCCTGGGCGTACACGCCGTGGTCGAGCGCCGCCTCGCACAGCGTCATCGCCGCGTCGGCGTCGCCGATGACGAGCGGGACGATCGGCATGTCGCCGGGCTGCACCGCGAAGCCCTGGGCGGTCAGCTCGCCGCGCAGCGCGCGGGCGTTGGCGCGGAGGCGATCGACGAGCTGCGGCTCGTCGCGCAGGAGCTGCAGCGACGCCAGCGCGGCGCCGACCGCGGCCGGCGGGAGCCCGGTCGAGAAGATCAGCGTCCGGGCGCGGTTGACGAGGAAGGCGGCGGTCGCCTCGTCGCAGCAGGCGAACGCGCCGTAGCTGCCCAGCGCCTTGGACAGCGTGCCGATCACCACGTCGATCTCGCCCTCGAGGCCGAGCTCGGCGACGAGGCCGCGGCCGTACGGCCCGACCACGCCGGTCGCATGCGCCTCGTCGACGATCACGCGCGCGCCGTGGGCCCGCGCGACCTCCACGATCTCCGTGAGCGGCGCGACGTCGCCGTCCATCGAGAAGACCGTGTCGGTGACGATCGTGGCCGGGCGGTCGCCGGCGGCGCGCAGGGCGGCGGCGAGCGCGTCGACGTCGCCGTGCGGGTAGACGACCGTCTCGGCCCGCGCGAGCCGGCAGCCGTCCACGATCGAGGCATGGTTGAGCGCGTCGGAGAGGACGACCTCGCCCGGGCCCGCCAGCGCGGCGACCACGCCGGTGTTGGCGAGGAAGCCCGAGCCGAAGAGCAGGCACGCGGGCGCGCCCTTGAACGCGGCCAGCTCGCGCTCCAGCTCGCGGTGCAGCGCGAGGTTCCCGGAGACCAGCCGCGAGGCGCCCGCGCCCGCACCCCAGCGCTCGGCGGCCGCCGCGGCGGCGGCACGGACGGCTGGATGCTCGGCCAGCCCGAGGTAGTCGTTGGAGCACAGCAGCAGCGCGTCACGGCCGTCGATCCGCACCCGCGGGCCGGTGGCGCCCTCCACGGTGCGCAGGCGGCGCAGCAGGCCCGCGGCGCGCAGGTCGTCGAGCGTCGCCTCGACGTCGGTCATGACGGTCCCGGCAGCGGCCCGCAGGCGACGCAGCGCGCCGTCCAGCCGACCGGGAGGACCTGCACGACGAGCTTTCGCCCGCACGCGGTGCACCAGCGCGGCGGGTCGGTCGCCGCGCGGCGGGTGCTGCAGCGGGCGTGGTCGCCGGTCGCGTCCGGGCGGCCGCAGCCGTCGCAGTACGGGGCGTGGGCGCCGTACCCGCTCACAACGTCTTCGACAGCTCGCGCACCGGCATCGACAGCTCCGCGAGCAGGTCGAGGTCGTCCTGCGGGTCGCGGCCGAGCGTCGTCAGGTAGTTGCCGACGATGATCGCGTTGATCCCGCCGAGCACGCCCTGGCGCGCGCCGAGGTCGCCGAGGGTGAGCTCGCGGCCGCCGGCGAAGCGCAGGATCGTCCGCGGCAGCGCGAGGCGGAAGGCGGCGATCGTGCGCAGGGCGTCGACCGGCTCGACGGGCGGGAGGTCGGCGAACGGCGTGCCCGGGCGCGGGTCGAGGAAGTTCATCGGCACCTCGTCGGGCTCCACCTCGGCCAGCTGCGCGGCCAGCTCGGCGCGCTGCTCGAGCGTCTCGCCCATCCCGATGATGCAGCCGCAGCAGACCTCCATGCCGCGCTCGCGCACCAGCTCGATCGTCGCGCGGCGCTCCTCCCAGGTGTGCGTGGTGACGACCTGCGGGAAGTGCGAGCGGGCGGCCTCGAGGTTGTGGTTGTAGCGGTGGACGCCCATCTCCTGCAGCTCGTCGGCCTGGTCGACGGTGAGGATCCCCAGCGAGCACGCGATGTTGATGTCGACGGCCGCGCGGATCGCCTCGATGCCGTCGCGGACCTGCGCCATGAGCCGCTCGTCGGGCCCGCGCACCGCGGCGACGATGCAGAACTCGGTCGCGCCGGTCGCCGCGGTCTGCCGGGCCGCCTCGACGAGCGAGGGGATGTCGAGGCGCGCGGCGCGCACCGGCGTCTCGAAGCGGCCGGACTGCGAGCAGAAGTGGCAGTCCTCGGGGCAGCCGCCCGTCTTGAGGCTGACGATGCCCTCGACCTCGACGTCGGGCCCGCACCAGCGCATCCGCACCTCGTGGGCCAGCGCCAGCGCGTCGTCGACGCGCTCGTCGGGCAGTTGCAGCACCTCGAGGACCTGGGCCTCGCTCAGGCCCTCGCCGCGTTCGAGCACCTGCTCGCGGGCGATGTCGAGGACGTCGGTCATGTCACTCCTCCATGGTCAGCCAGTCACGCGCACCCGCGGCGAAGGCGGCCGGGTCGAGCCGGCTCGCCCCCTCCGGGATGCGTCCAACGACGGGTACGCCGGTGTACACGGGCAGGTCGTCCAGGTTGCAGCGCGCGGCGAGGTCGGGCTGGCGCGGCCAGCTCCCGATGACGACGCCCGCGCAGCGCAGGTTGCGGCGGCGCAGCTCCGCGCAGGTGAGCGCGGCGTGGTTCAGCGTGCCCAGGCCGGCGCGGGCGACGACGAGGACGGGCGCGTCGAGGCGAGCGGCGACGTCGGCGATCGTGTCGCCGCCGGGGTGCAGGCGGACGAGCAGCCCGCCGGCGCCCTCGACGAGGACGAGGTCGCGGTCGGTGAGGGCGCGGACGTGGTGGGCGATGGCGTCCGCTCCGACTCCCTCCGACGCGTCGCGGGCCGCGGCGGTCGCCGGCGCCAGCGGCTCGGCGAAGCGGGCCAGTTCGTGGAGGTCGGTGGCTCCGCTGAGCCGAGCGATGACGTCGAGGTCGCCCGGCGCGCCGGGGCCGACGCCGGTCTGCGCCGGCTTGACCACCGCGACGCGGCGGCCGGCGGCGAGCGCCCGCGCGGCCAGCGCCGCCGTGACGATCGTCTTGCCGACCTCGGTGTCGGTCCCGGTGACGACGATCGCGTTCACGCGTCCCCTCCGCGGCCGCGCCCGCGCTCCCGCCGTGCGTTCACCGCGCGCATCCCGCCTCCGCCGCCGCCACCATCGCCTCGGTGATCAGCGCGAGGTCGTCGTCGCCGGTCACGTAGGGCGGCATGGCGTAGACGAGGTCGCGGAACGGACGCAGCCACACGCCGTGGTCGACCGCCGCCCGGGTCGCCGCCCGGACGTCCACCGCGCGCTCGAGCTGGATGACGCCGATCGCGCCGAGCACCCGCACGTCGGCCACGCCCGGCAGCGCTCGCGCAGGCTCCAGCCCCGCGCGCAGCCCGCGCTCGATCCGCGGCACGTCGTCGCGCCAGCCGCCGTCGGCCAGCAGCCTGGTCGAGGCGAGCGCGATCGAGCACGCGAGCGGGTTGGCCATGTACGTCGGCCCATGCATGAGCGCCCCGCCGCTGAGCGAGCCCGCGACCGCGGTGGTGCAGAGGGTCGCCGCCAGCGTCACGTAGCCGCCGCTGAGCGCCTTGCCGACGCACAGCACGTCGGGCACGACCCCCGCGTGCTCGAGCGCGAACAGCGTGCCGGTGCGCCCGAAGCCGGTCGCGATCTCGTCGAAGACCAGCAGCAGCCCGTGCTCGTCGCACAGCGCGCGCAGCAGCCGCAGGATCGCTGCGTCGTAGAACCACATGCCGCCCGCGCCCTGGACGACCGGCTCGACGATCACCGCGGCCAGCTCGTGCGCGTGGCGGGCGACGAGCGCCTCCAGGTGCGCCGCGTAGGCGTCGTCGAGGGCGCGCGGCGGGCGGTCGGCGAAGACCTGCTCGGGCAGCGTGCCGGCGAACAGGTGGTGCATCCCGCCGACCGGGTCGCAGACCGACATCGCCCCGAAGGTGTCGCCGTGGTAGCCGCCGCGCAGCGCCAGCAGCCGGCGGCGCCCGGGCCGCGCCTGCCGGCAGAGCTTGATCGCCACCTCGACCGACACCGAGCCCGAGTCGCAGAAGAAGACGTGCTGCAGCGGCTCGGGGGTCAGCGCGACGAGCCGCTGAGCGAGCCGCACCGCCGGCTCGTGCGTGAGCCCGCCGAACATCACGTGGGCCATGCGATCGAGCTGCTCGCGGGCGGCGGCGTCCAGCGCGGGGTGGCGGTAGCCGTGCACCGCGCACCACCAGGAGGCCATCCCGTCCACGAGCTCGCGCCCGTCGGTCAGTCGCAGGCGCACCCCTTCGGCCTCGGCGACCGCCAGCGGCGCGTCGGTCCCCGGCATCGGGCCGTAGGGGTGCCACACGTGGCGAGCGTCCAGCTCGAGCAGCTCGTCGACGTCCACCACGCGCGCGACCCTACCGGTGGGGCGCGGGCCGCCGCACCGGGTTCGACGCCACGCGCCGTGCTGTCAGCCGGCACGGAATCGTCACAGGATCTTGATGTTGGCCTGAAGTGGATCCGCGACGGTGTGGACCATGCCCGGAGCGCTTCCCCTCCTCCTGGTGGCAGTCCTCACGCCGGCCGGCACATGGCATGTCGGCGCGCCCGACTCCTCCGCACGACCGCAGGCCCTCGTGGCCATCGGGCACTGCGCCGCGGAGGGCACGGGACAGGCGACCGAGCGCAGCATCGTGGTCCGCGGGCCGGACAGCCGCGAAGCCATGCCTGCCTCGGAGCCCGAGCGGGGAAGCGCGGCGAAGCCCGAGGAGCTCCGCCCGACCAAGGTCGTCACGGCGGGACGGCCGGCCGCGACGCCGGGTGACACGGCGCGCGCCCGCGGCCCACCGGGTGCGAGCGCCGCGTAGGCGCACGATGCGCGTCAGACGAGGGGGTCGAGCACTTCGACGTCGTAGCGATGGATCCGCTCGTCGGCCGTCACGAGCGTGAGCCTCTCTTCGCGCGCCTGGCTGATCAGCAGCCGGTCGAACGGGTCGCGATGGTGGAGTGGCAGCTCAGACACCGCCAGGCCGTGCGCGGCCGCCAGCCCGAGGATGCGCACGCCGGCGCCGACGACGTGCGCGTCGAGGTCGTCCGGGACCACGAGCTTTCCGTCCGCGGCCTTCACGCCGATCTCGGCGAACGACACGACGCTGAAGCAGAGCTCGGCGGCTGCTGCGATCGCTGCGCGGGCACGCTCACCGAGCTCGCGGGTGCCGGACAGCTGCCACAGCACGACTTGCGTGTCGAGGAGCAGCCTCACGCAGGATCGTCGAGCATCTCGTCGATCTCCGCGTCAGAGAGCTCGAAGTCGTCGCCGATCGAGATCGAGCCGGCGAGCGTCCCGCGCACGGACAGGAACCGCTCGCCCGGGGAGGGCGGATCGAGACGCGTCAGCTTCGCGACCGGAACGCCGTCGCGCGCGATCTCGACCTCCTCGCCGGCCTCGACGCGTGCGAGGAGCTTCGAGAGGTCGGTCTTGGCCTGGCCGACGTTCACGCGCATGCGCTGAGCGTACCACTGCTTGGCCAAGCTTGGTCAAGCGGTCGCCGTCGCCAGCTCAGGCGCTGAGCGTCAGCTTCCGCGGGCCGGGGCGGAAGCCCAGCTCGACCAGCAGCGGCTCCAGGTCGGAGCCGACGACCGGCTCGCCGTCGACCTTCTCCAGTGAGAGCTTCGCGCCACGGCCGCCGCGCACGAACGTCGCCAGCGCCTCCAGCGAGGGACGCACCCGCGGGTCGTCGCGGTCGGCGAGCAGCTGCAGGCCGCGGCCGCCCTTCTCGACGAAGACGATCGGCTCCGCGCCGGCGAGGACGACGTACGCGCCGGGGACCCGGCGGGGGCGGGCCGCTGCGGCCCCGCCGCGCGCGCGGGCGGGACCGGCGCCGTCCACGGTGCCGGAGTCGGGTCCGCCGCGCTCCTCCTCCCGCCGCGGCCACGGCAACGCGGCACCGTACGGCTGGGCCGGGTCGGTCGCCGCGAGCACGACGGGCAGCGCCTCGCGGTCGTCGCCTGGGTCGCGCTGCGCGCGCAGCCGCTCCACCGCTCCCGGCAGGGCGAACTGCGCGCCGCCGAGGCCCTCCACGAAGTACCCGCGCCGGCAGACCCCGAGCGTCTCCAGCGCGCTCAGCGCGTCGTACAACGTCGAGAAGCCGCCCGGGATGCCCTCGGCGAGCACCTGCTCGCGCGTGACGATCCCGTTGCGCTCCAAGAGCAGCTCCGCCAGCGTCCGGCGGCGCGCGCCGGGCTCGGGCGCCACCCGGAAGATCGACGAGGTCAGCGACCAGCGGCCCTGGACCGTCGGCGTCGCACCGCGGCGCCGCGCGCCGAAGCGCCGCCCGCTCGACCGCGACGCCGAGGCCGCTCGCTGCGCGCGCGCCAGCGTCAGCCGCGGCGCGCGCAGCGGCGCCCACGCGTCGTTCGTCACCTCGCCGGCCCACACCAGGTCCCACAGCGCCTCCTGGATCTGCTCGGGCGAGAGCGGCAGCTCGGCGAGCAGGTCGGTGAAGAAGCAGGGCGCGGCGGCGATCCGCTCACGCACGGCGGCGTGCTCCGGCAGCTCCGGCGGTCCTGCCTCCCCGCGTGGCCGCGGCGGCGGCCCGATCGCCTCGGCGTCCTCGCGGAAGTAGAGGGCCACGCGCCCGCTGTTGCGGCCGAGCGCACCGGCGCCGACCCAGACGACCTCGCCGGACGCGCACAGCTGATCCAGCCAGGTCGGCGAGTACGCACCGGTCCGTCGCGGCAGGACGTCGCGCTCCCACACCTCCGCCGGCAGCGCGAGCCCCTGGAGCGGGACGAGGACCTCGCGCAGCCGATCGATCCCCGCGCCGGCCGCCGGATGGCGGTCGACGCCCTGCCACGACGGCAGGAAGGCGGCGAACGCGCGCTGGTCGGCCGGCTCGATCTCGTGGCGCAGGACGGCCAGCGAGGCCCGTCGCACCCGCCGCAGCACCTCGGGGTCGCACCACTCGCGCTCGGATCCGCCCGGGCGCAGCTCACCGCGTACGAGCTCGCCGTCGCGCTCCAGCTCCGCCAGCGCCGCGGATGCATCGACGCGGTAGCGGGCCCGCAGCTCCTCGGTCGTGAACGGCCCGTGGGTGCGCGCGTACCGCGCGACGAGCCGCCGCAGCGCGTCGTCGACGTCGGCCACGAACGCCTCCGGCAGCCCGCTGGGCACGACGACCCCAAGCGCGTCGCGGTACAGCCCGGCGTCGTCGGCGGCGATCCAGCGCTCCTCGCCGGCCACGCGCACCCGCACCGCGCGGCGCTCGCGGGCCAGCTCCTGGAGCATGGTGTGCGCGTCCAGGCCGGGCAGCACCCGCGCGCCCGCCTCGTCGAGCGTCAGGTCGCCGAGCCGGCGCAGCACGTCGGCCAGCGCGTCGCGGTGCTCGGCCCGCGTCCGCGCCGAGCGGTGCTGCAGATCGTCCTCGACCTCGGCGAGCGCGTCGGCGTCGATGAGGTCGCGCAGCTCCTCCTGGCCCAGCAGCTCGCGCAGCAGGTCGCGGTCGAGCGACAGCGCCGCCGCGCGTCTTTCGGCGTTGGGCGCGTCGCCCTCGTACATGTAGGTCGCGACGTAGTCGAAGAGCAGCGAGGACGCGTACGGCGACGCGGTGGGCGTCTCGACCTCCACGAGCGACAGCTCGCGCGTGTGCAACCCGCTGAGCAGCTCGACGAGGCCGGGCAGGTCGAACACGTCGCGCAGGCACTCGCGGTACGTCTCCAGCACGATCGGGAAGTCGGCGTAGCGCTTGGCGACCTCCAGCAGCGACTGCGACTTCAGCCGCTGCTGCCACAGCGGCGTCCGCCGCCCCGGGTAGGCGCGCGGGATGAGCAGCGCACGGCCGGCGTTCTCGCGAAAGCGCGCGCCGAACAAGGCGCTCGCCCCCAGCTCGCCCACGACCAGGTCCTCGATCTCGTCGGGCTCGACGAGCACGAGGTCCGCGCCCGGCGGCTCGTCGGCGTCGGGGAGGTGGACGATGATCCCGTCGTCGGACCAGATCGCGTCGGACTCCAGCCCGAAGCGATCGCGGATCCGCGCGCTCAGCGCCAGCGCCCAGGCCGCATGGACGCGGCCGCCGTAGGGCGACAGCACGCACAGCCGCCAGTCGCCGATCTCATCGCGGAAGCGCTCGACCACCACGGTCCGGTCGCTCGGCACCACGCGGGTCGCCGCCTGCTGCTCGCGCAGGTACTGGATCAGATTGCTCGCCGCGAACGGATCGAGGTCGTAGTCGCGCTCGAGCACCTCGGCGGGCTGGTCGACCGCCCAGCGCGCGAAGGCGCCGATCGCGATCCCCAGCTCCTTGGGTCGCCCGATCCCGTCGCCGCGCCAGAACGGCACGGCGCCCGGCACGCCCGGGGCGGGGGTGACGATGACGCGGTCGCGCCCGATCTCCTCGATCCGCCACGACGACGCGCCGAGCAGGAAGGTCTGGCCGGGGCGCGCCTCGTAGACCATCTCCTCGTCGAGCTCGCCGACCCGCCGCCCGTCGGGCAGCGTGACGGCGAACAGCCCGCGGTCGGGGATCGTGCCGGCGTTGGTGATGGCGAGCTGGCGGGCGCCGCGGCGCGGGCGGATCGTCCCGCCGACGCGGTCCCACACGATCCGCGGGCGCAACTCGCCGAACTCGGCCGACGGGTAGCGACCGTCGAGCATGTCGAGCACGTTCTCCAGCAGCGCGCGCGGCAGCTCGCCGTAGGAGTGGGTGCGGGTGACGAGCGCGTGGAGCTCGTCGACGGCGATCGGCTCCTCCTCCGGGGCGGACGCCGCGATCGCCACGATCTGCTGGGCGAGCACGTCGAGCGCGTTGTGTGGCACGACGGTCGGCTCGATCGCTCCCTCGCGCATCCGCCGCGCGACGACCGCGCACTCGAGCAGGTCGCTGCGGAACTTGGGGAAGATGCGGCCCTTGGAGACGTCGCCGACGTTGTGGCCGGCGCGGCCGATTCGCTGCAGGCCGGCCGCGACCGACTTCGGCGACTCGACCTGCAGCACGAGGTCGACGGCGCCCATGTCGATGCCGAGCTCCAGCGACGAGGTGGCGACCAGGCACGGCAGCTCGCCGGCCTTCAGCAGCTCCTCCACGACCGTGCGCTCCTCGCGCGAGAGCGAGCCGTGGTGGGCGCGGGCGATCTCCGCCTCGGCGAGCTCGTTCAGGCGCAGCGCCAGGCGCTCGGCCGCCCGGCGGGCGTTGACGAAGACGATCGTCGAGCGGTGCGCGCGGACCAGCTCCAGCAGCTGCGGGTAGATCGCCGGCCAGATCGACCGGCGGGTCGCCTCGGACCCCCCGGCCAAGGGATCCAGGTCCGCCCCGCCATCCGGCTCGACCATCGACTCGACCGGGACCTGGATGCGGATGTCCAGCTCCTTGCGCACGCCCGCGTCGACGACCCGGCAGCGCCGCCGCGGCCCGACCATGAAGCGGCCGACCTCCTCGAGCGGGTTCTGCGTCGCGCTCAACCCGATGCGCTGGATCTCGTGCTGCGAGACGGCGTCGAGGCGCTCGAGCGTGAGCGCGAGGTGGGCGCCGCGCTTGGTCGAGGCGACCGCGTGGATCTCGTCGACGATCACCGCCTCGACCCCGGTGAGCATCTCGCGCGCCTGCGAGGTGAGGATGAGGTAGAGCGACTCCGGCGTCGTGATGAGGATGTCGGGCGGGGTGCGCCGCATCGCCGCCCGCTCGCGCTGCGGCGTGTCGCCGGTGCGGATCGCCACGGTCACGTCGCCGCCGATCCCGCGCAGCGGCGCGCGCAGGTTGCGCTCGATGTCGTAGGAGAGCGCCTTCAGCGGAGAGACGTAGACGAGCCGCGTCGCGCCCGCGTTCGGCTCCCGCGAGAGCTTGTCCAGCGCCCACAGGAACGCGGCCAGCGTCTTGCCCGAGCCGGTCGGCGCGGACAGCAGGACATGCTCGCCGGTCGCGATCGCCGGCCAGGCCTGGGCCTGCGCCGCGGTCGGCGCCTCGAACGAGGAGCTGAACCAGTCCCGGACGCGGGGAGAGAACCGATCGAGCGCGTCCATACGAGAAGGGTACGGGCCCGAACGGTCGCCACCGCGGCGTCAGCGAGTATGCTGGCATACCATGGTGCGCACGACCGTCAAGCTGCCCGACGATCTCGATGCCCGCCTCCGCCACGAGGCGGCGCGCCGGCACACCACGATCGCCGAGATCACGCGCGAGGCGCTCGAGGCGCACCTCGGCAGCGGGCCGCGCCGCCGTCTGGGCGCGGCCGCCGCCGGACGCAGCGGGCGCCGCGACGTCTCCGAGCGCATCGAGGAGATCATCCGCGCGGAGCACAGCTCATCGCGCTGATCGTCGACGCGGGTCCGCTCTACGCGTACGTCGATGCGGACGACGCGCACCATCACGCATCGCTCGAGCTGCTCGAGACCCATCCCGGGCCGCTGCTCGTCCCGAGCCTCGTCGTCACCGAGGTGACGTACCTGCTCGGGATCCGCCTGGGCTGGGAGCCCGAGACTCGGTTCCTCGGCGATCTCGCCAGCGGTGCGCTGACGCTCGAGCCCGTCCATCCGAGCGATCTCCTGCGGATCGCCGAGCTCGTCGCCCGGTATCACGACCTCCCGCTCGGCACCGTCGACGCCTCGGTGATCGCGGCGGCCGAGCGCCACGGCGTCACCGAGATCGCGACGACCGATCGGCGCCACTTCTCGGTCGTGCGCCCCCGCCACGCGGAGGCGTTCACCCTGCGTCCTTGAACGCGACCTCCCGCGCGCGCAGGAACACCGCGTCCAGCATCGGCTCGGTCAGCTTCCCGGTGAACGTGTTCTGCTGAGACGGGTGGTAGCTGCCGAGCAGCACGTAGCCGCCCACCTGCGCCTCCGCGAGGTGACCGAAGCGGGGGCGGGGCCGCACCGCCGGCCCGGGGAGGATCCGCAGCGCCGCGTCCCAGGCGAAGGCGCCGAGGCAGACGATCACCCGCACGCCGGGCAGCAGCGCCAGCTCGTCGCGGGCGTACGGCAGGCAGCGGTCGCGCTCGGCCGGCGTCGGCTTGTTGGCCGGGGGCGCGCAGCGCACCGCGGCGGCGACCCAGGCGCCGCGCAGCTGCAGGCCGTCGTCGATCGCGACCGAGGTCGGCTGGTTGGCGAACGCGGTCCGGTACATCGAGGCGTAGAGCCAGTCGCCCGAGCGGTCGCCGGTGAAGACGCGTCCCGTGCGGTTGGCGCCGTGCGCCGCCGGGGCCAGGCCGAGCACGAGCACCCGCGCGTCCGGGTCGCCGAACCCGGGCGCCGGGCGTCCCCAGTACGTCTGGTCGGCGAACGCCGCCCGCTTCACGCGCGCGACCTCCTCGCGCCACGCCACCAGCCGCGGGCAGGCGCGGCAGGCGACGACGCGCGCCTCCAGCTCAGCGAGACTCACGCAGGAGGCCAAGGGCCAGCCGCTCGATGACCGGCTCGAGCTCGTCGAGGTCCTCCGGGACGCCGAGCCGCAGCTGCCGCGAGACGAGCTCGACCGCCGCGCCGACGATCGCGTGCGGGTCGTGCGGCTGGAACCGCGGCGTGCCGTGCTTGCGATGGGCCGTCGCGTTCTCGGCATCGATCAGCCCGGCGAACTGGTCGAGCATCGCGTCGCGGCGCTCGACCGCCCGCGGCCCCGCGCCGATGATCTCCACCAGCATCGTCTGCGCGCGGTCGGGGAGCTCGCGCAGCGTGGCCAGGAAGGCGCGGCCGCCGGCGCGGATCTGCGCGACCGGCTCCTGCGGGACGCGGCTCGTCGCCTCGGCCATGCGTCGCGCCAGCAGCGCCGCCGAGTCGTCGAACACGGCGAGGATGGCGTCCTCCTTGTTCGTGAAGTGCTCGTAGAACGTCGCCTTCGACATCCCCGCCTCGCGGGCGATCGCCTCCGCCGTCGCGCGCGCGTAGCCCTCGCGGGCGAACACCGCGGCGGCGGCGGTCAGCAGCCGCTCGCGCTGGGCCTCCAGGCGCACCTCCAAAGGAGGCGCGTGGCGACCCCGGGGAATCGACGTCGGACGAGCCATCCGGTGCGAGTCTAGATGCGCACCTGGATACCCTGCACGCCGTGCGCGTGACCGCCCTCCTGCCCGCCGCCCTGGCGGCCTCCCTGCTCGCCGGCTGCGCCGGCGGCACGTCCACGTCCGACAACGCCAAGGACTTCCGGGGCGATCAGAAGGCGGTCGCCGAGGTCGTCGACGACTTCGCCAAGGCGGGCAAGGACCGCGACGCCAAGGAGATCTGCACGACGATCTTCGCCAAGGACGTCGCCGCCAAGCTCAAGCAGGGCACCGACGACTGCGAGGACGTCGTCAAGAACCAGCTCGACGACGCCAGCAACTACGACCTCGACGTCAAGAAGATCGCGGTCGACGGCACCACCGCGACCGCCCAGGTCGAGTCGCAGTTCGACGGCGAGGACGCGCTGCGCACGCTGACCTTCGTCAAGGACGGTCAGGCCTGGCGGATCGCGTCGATCTCCGGCGGCTGAGCGCCGCGCCGCGCTCGCAGCACGGTGTCGTGGGTGTGGTGCGTGCCCGCGGGTGAGGGAGCGGTTCGTGGGCGGGTCTCGTTGATCAGGACGGTCCAGTCCTGGCCGAGGAGCCTGGCGATGTCGTCGGGCTGGTAGGAGTCGCTGGGTGCCCGCGCGGGTGTCGCGCCGACAAGCTTCTTTGCCGAGACGGCAAGCGGTCAGCACGCTCCCGCGGCTCGAGACGTGACCGACCTGCCTAGCCGCCCAGCGAGCGCCCGTACTGGCGCTCGTAGTAGGCGCGGTAGTCGCCCGAGCGGATCGGCTCCCACCACCCCGTGTTCTCGCGGTACCACTGCACCGTGCGCTCCAGCCCCTCGGCGAAGTGCACCCGCGCCTCCCAGCCCAATGCGCGGATCTTCTCGCTGCCGAGGCTGTAGCGGCGGTCGTGGCCGGGACGGTCGGCGACGTACTCGATGATCGACTCGTCCGCGCCGGTCAGCTCGACGATCCGCTTGACGACCTCGATGTTGGGCGCCTCGTCCGGGCCGCCGACGTTGTAGACCTCGCCGGCCTTCCCGTGGGCGAGCGCGTGGCCGATCCCGCGGCCGAAGTCCTCGACGTAGAGCCAGTTGCGCACCTGCAGGCCGTCGCCGTAGACCGGCAGCTTGTCGCCGTGCAGCGCGTTGAGCACCATCAGCGGGATCAGCTTCTC
>CAYRCB010000029.1:0-46724 GCA_964422645.1 uncultured Solirubrobacteraceae bacterium
CCACAACCCTTCGGTTAACAGCCGAATGCTCTGCCGATTGAGCTACCCCGGACCGTTCGTCCCACCGGTCATCGGCGCGGACCGGACGCAGTTTAGGCAAGTTCGCCGTCGAGCCCCGCTCACCCCATCGACCGCTCCATCCACTCGCCCAGCTCGGCCTGCAGCGCGACGCGCCGGCGGGCGAGCTCGGCGCGGGTGCCGGGCTCGGCGGTGGCGATGCGCCGCTGGAGGAGGGCGAGCTCGAGCTGGAGGCGCTCGGCTTCGAGCTCCGGGGCCTTGGGCTGCCGCGACGTCGAGCGCGCGACGAGCTCGGCGAGCAGCGGGGCGTCCTCCTCGGGCGCACCGTCCAGCGGCGCGGCGAGGTGTCCCTGCAGCCACGCGGCGACGCGCCGGGCGGCCGGATCGGTGAAGTGCTCCTCGGGGGTCACCTCACCCAGATGGCGGGCGCCCTCGTCGGGCAGCGCCAGGCACAGCGTGAGGAACGCGCGCTCGGTGCGCGCACGACGGTCCACGGTCCGCCGGGGCGCCGCGGCGGGGACGCCAGCGGCGCCGGTCGCCGCACCCCCCGGGTCGCCGCGGTCGAGCCGCTCCCCACGGCCGGCGCCCCGCTCGTACAGCAGCCGCCGTGCGAGCTCCGGCGAGATGTCGAGCTTGTCGGCCACCCGGGCCAGCAGCTCCTCCTGCAGCACGCTCGGGCCGAGTGCGGCGAACGCCGGGCGCAGCTGCGCGATCACGCGGTCCTTGCCCTCGGCGCTGGCCAGCTCCCCCTGCGACAGCGCCCGCTCGACGCGGAACTGCACGAACGGCACCGACCGGCCCACCATCTCGCGGACCGCGTCGGCGCCCTCGGCCAGCGCGACATCGGCCGGATCGCGCCCCGCCGGCAGCGGCACGACGCGCAGCTCGAGCTGCTGGCCCGCCGCCACCCGCGCCGCGCGCAGCATCGCCTCCTGGCCGGCGTCGTCGGCGTCCAGCGCGAGCTCGACGGTCGGCGCCAGCCGGCCGAGCTCGCGGACCTGGTCCTCGGTCAGCGCCGTCCCCATCGAGGCCACGACGTTGTGCACCCCGGCCTGGTACAGCGCGATCACGTCGGTGTAGCCCTCGCAGACGATCACGGCGCCCGCCTTGGCCGCCGCCGCCCGTGCGACGTGCGCCGCGTAGACGATCGCGCCCTTGTGGAACAGCTCGTTCTCGGCCGTGTTGAGGTACTTCGGACCGCGGTTGTCGCTCATCGCCCGCGCACCGAAGCCGAGCACGTGGCCGCGGCGGTCGGCCAGCGGGAAGGTGATCCGCGCCCGGAAGCGGTCGTACACCCGGCCCGCGCCCTCGCGCCCTCCGCGCGTGACCAGCCCCACCTCGTAGAGCTCGCGCGCCTTGTACCCGGCCCGCTGCGAGCTCATGAGCACGGTGTCCCAGGCGCTCGGCGCGTAGCCCACCCCGAACGCGCGCAGCGCCTCCTCCGACAGCCCGCGCCCCGCCAGGTACTCCCGCGCGCCGGCCGCCTCGCGCGACTCCCACAGGTAGCGCTCGTAGAACGCCGCCGTCCGGGCCAGCAGCTCCAGCAGCCGCTCGCGCTGCTTGCGCCGCTGGGCCGCGGCCGGGTCCTCGTGCTCGCGCTCGAGCTCGATCCCGTGGCGCTCGGCCAGCAGCTCCAGCGCGCCGGTGAAATCGACCCCCTCGGTCAGCTCGACGAAGCGGAACAGGTCGCCCTTCTCCCCGCAGCCGAAGCAGTAGAAGACCTTCTTGGCCCCGTCGACCGAGAACGAGCCGGTGCGCTCCTCGTGGAACGGACAGCGCCCCATGTAGCCGCTGCCCGACGTCTTGCGCAGCTCGGTGTGGTTGCCGACCAGCGCGACGAAGTCGACCGCGTCGCGGACGCGCTCCTTGTCCTCATCGCGATAGCGGGGCATCGCAGCGAGCGTATCGGCGCGCCGACGCTCAGGACGCGAACGCGCGCGGCACCGCCAGCTCCTGGAACGCCCGCAGGCAGTAGCGGTCGGTCATCCCGGCGATCCAGTCGGTCACGCGCTGGGCGAGGTCCTCGCCCGCGTCGGCCTCGGGCAGCTCACCGGGATGGTCGACGTAGTGATGGAAGAGCGCGGCGATCACGCCCTGGATCCGGGCGTGCTCGTCGCGCGCCGGCCGCGCCAGGTACACCCGCTCGAACATGAACGTCCGCAGCGCGTCCATCGCCGGCCCGGCGCGCTCGCCCTGGACGATGTCGCCCGCCGCGCCCGAGCGCTCGACCAGGTCGCGCACGAGCGTGTCGATCCGGGCCGAGCCGGTCGGCCCGAGCACGGCGATCGGCTCGGTCGGCAGGTCGCGCTCGTCCAGCACGCCGGCGCGCACCGCGTCGTCGATGTCGTGGTTGATGTAGGCGATCCGGTCGACGAGCCGCACGATCCGCCCCTCCAGCGACGCAGGCGGCTCCATCCGCGACGAGTGGCGCAGGATCCCGTCGCGGACCGGCTCGGTGAGGTTCAGCCCCTCCAGCACGTCGACCACGCGCAGCGACTGCTCGAAGTGGCGGAAGCCGGGATGGCCCGGGAAGCGCTCGCGCAGGCAGCGGTCCAGCGCCTCCTCGCCGATGTGGCCGAACGGCGGGTGCCCGAGGTCGTGCCCGAGCCCGATCGCCTCCGTGAGGTCCTCGTTGAGCCCGAGCGCACGCGCGACCGTCCGCGAGACCTGGGTGACCTCGAGCGTGTGGGTGAGCCGCGTGCGGTAGTGGTCGCCCTCCGGCGCCACGAAGACCTGGGTCTTGTGCTTCAGCCGCCGGAACGCCTTGGAATGGACGATCCGGTCGCGGTCGCGCTGGAACGGCGTACGCACCGGCGAGTCCTCCTCGGCGACCGCGCGCACCGCGGGATACGAGCGCACCGCCAGCGGCGACAGGAACGCGTCCTCGAAGGCTTGTTGGCGCTCGGCGATCGTCACGTCGCTGACCTTACCTTCGCTTCATACCCCCCTAGGGTATATAGTGAGGAAGATGGAACACGCCGTCAACATCCACGACAGCTCCTGGCGCACCGCCATGTCCGCGACGGCGCACTGCCTCACGGGCTGCGCGATCGGCGAGGTCCTCGGCCTGGCGATCGGCACCGCGCTCGGCTGGTCCGATCTCGCGACGATCGCGCTGGCGGTCGCCCTGGCGTTCTTCTTCGGCTACCTGCTGACGAGCCTGCCGCTGCTGCGTGCCGGATTGGCGCTCAGCGTGGTGATCCCGCTGGCGCTCGCCGCCGACACGATCTCGATCTTCGTGATGGAGGTCGTCGACAATGCGTTCATGCTGCTCATCCCCGGCGCGATGGACGCCGGCCTGGGCGACGCGCTCTTCTGGGGCGCGCTGGCCGCCGCGCTGGCGATCGCCTTCGTGGTGACCGTGCCGATCAACCGCGCGCTCATCCGTCGCGGCAAGGGCCACGCCGTGGTGCACGAGCATCACGCGCACCACTGACGGCGCGGCCCCGCCGCGGGGGCACCCCTACGGCTTGGGCTCCGTGAGCGTCGCCTGCGCCGCCGCGACCCGCGCGATCGGGACGCGGAACGGCGAGCAGCTCACGTAGTCCAGGCCGTTGTGGTGGAAGAACTCGATCGAGTCCGGGTCGCCGCCGTGCTCGCCGCAGATGCCGAGCTTCAGCGTCTTGTTGCCCTGGCGGCCGAGCCAGCCGCCCATGCGGACCATCTGCCCCACCCCCGGCGTGTCGATCGTCTCGAACGGCGAGCGGTCGAGGATCCGCAGGTCGACGTAGCGGTCGAGGATCTTGGCCTCGATGTCGTCGCGCGAGAAGCCGAGCGCGGTCTGGGTCAGGTCGTTGGTGCCGAACGAGAAGAAGTCGGCCAGCGGCGAGATCGCGTCGGCCATGAAGCAGGCACGCGGCAGCTCGATCATCGTGCCGATCGAGTAGTCGCGCCCGCGCTGCAGGCCCTCGGTCGCCGCGACGCGCTCGATGAGCTCCGACATGAGCTCCAGCTCGCGCTCGTAGTCGACCAGCGGGATCATGATCTCCAGGTGCGGCGCCGGCGAGACCGCCTTGGCGGCCCGGCAGATCGCCACGACCTGCATCTCGTAGATCTCGGGATGGACGATGCCCAGGCGCACGCCGCGCATGCCGAGCATCGGGTTGACCTCCTCCAGCGCCCGCACTCGCTCGAGCGTGTGCTCCAGCTCCGCGAGGTCGTCGGTCAGCTCCATCCGCGCCCGCTCGACCTCGCGCTCGACGTCGGCCTTGTGCGGAAGGAACTCGTGCAGCGGCGGGTCGAGCAGGCGGATCGTGACCGGCAGCCCCTCCATCGCCTCGAACAGCCCGGTGAAGTCGGCCTGCTGCAGCGGCAGGAGCTTGGCCAGCTGGTCGCGACGGCCGGCCTCGTCGTCGGCGAGGATCACGTCGGCCATGAGCTTCTGACGCTCGCCGAGGAACATGTGCTCGGTGCGGCACAGCCCGATGCCCTGGGCGCCGAACTCGCGGGCGACCCGCGCGTCCTCGGGCGTGTCGGCGTTGGCGCGCACGCCGAGGCGGCGCAGCTCGTCGCACCACTCCAGCACCGTCTCGAACGACGGGTTGACCTCGGGGTCCACGAGCGGCACGTCGTCGACGGTCACCGCGCCGGTCGTCCCGTCGATCGCGATCCGGTCACCGGCGTGGAGCACCGTCTCGCCGACGCGCGCCTGCCCGATCGCGAGGTCGATCTCGATCGCGCTGGCGCCCGTCACCGCGGGCACGCCCATGCCGCGGGCGACCAGCGCGGCATGCGAGGCCTTGCCGCCCTCCGAGGTGAGGATGCCCTTCGCGGCATGGAAGCCGGCGACGTCGTCGGCCTCGGTGAACGGCCGCACGAGGATGACGTCCTCGCCGGCGGCGCCCTGCTCCACGGCCTCGGCGGCGGTGAAGACGATCTTGCCCTTCGCCGCGCCCGGCGAGGCGGCGACGCCGTGCGCGAGCACCGCGTACTCCGCGTCCGGGTCGAAGGTCGGGTGCAGCAGCGCGTCGAGCTTGGCCGCGTCGATCGTGGCGATCGCCTCGGCCTTCGTCAGCAGCCCCTCGGCCACCGCGTCGACGGCGAAGCGCACCGCCGCCTGCGCCGGGCGCTTGGCGTTGCGGGTCTGGAGCATGTAGAGGCGCCCTTCCTCCACCGTGAACTCGCAGTCCTGCATGTCCTTGTAGTGGCGCTCGAGCGTGCGCAGGATCTCCATGAGCTGCGCGTGGACCTCCGGCAGCCAGTCGCGCAGCTCGGCGATGTCGCGGGTGTTGCGCACGCCGGAGACCACGTCCTCGCCCTGGGCATTGGGCAGGAAGTCCCCCGACGGCTCAGGCTCGCCGGTCACCTCGTCGCGGCTGAACGCCACGCCGGAGCCCGACGTGTCGCCCTTGTTGCCGAAGACCATCTGCTGGACGTTGACCGCCGTGCCCCAGTCGTCGGGGATGTGGTTGATGCGCCGGTAGGCCACCGCACGCTCGCCGGTCCACGAGTCGAAGACGGCGCGGATCGCCTGCTCGAGCTGGACCTGCGGGTCCTGCGGGAAGTCGTAGAAGCCCTGGAACGCGCGCGTGAGCTCCTGCAGCGCGGCAACGTCGAGCTCGGTGTCGAGCTTCACGCCGCGGTCGGCCTTCATGCGTTTGATCTCGTCCTCGAAGCGCTCGCCCTCGACGCCGCGTACGACGTTGCCGAACATCTGCACGAACCGTCGATACGAGTCCCACGCGAAGCGCTCGTTGCTGGTCTTCGCGGCGAGCCCCTGGACCGAGGCATCGTTGAGCCCGAGGTTGAGGACCGTGTCGAGCATGCCCGGCATCGACTCGCGCGCGCCCGAGCGCACGGAGACGAGCAGCGGGTCGTCCGCGTCGCCCAGCGTCTTGCCGGCGGCTGCCTCGAGGCGATCCAGCGCCGCGCGGACCTGACCGGCCATGCCGTCGGGGAAGCCGCCGTCGCGCATGTAGGCCACGCAGGCCTCGGTGGTGATCGTGAAGCCGCCCGGGACCCGATCGGCCCCGAGGATTCGCGTCATCTCGGCGACGTTCGCGCCCTTGCCACCGAGCAGGTCCCGCATCTCGCGGGAGCCCTCGGCGAAGTCGTAGACCCAACGCATCCCGGAACCCTATCCCTTCTGGATCCACGGGTGTTTCGTGGGTCCAATCATCTCGTCGCCCCCCGCAGGCGCACGTGGGCGTGGTGCTCGGCCGTCTCGCCGATCGCCCGCTCGGCCTGGCGCAGCGCGCGCTCCGACGCCGACGGCGCCTCGCGCAGCGGCCGGCCCAGCGCCTCGCTCATGAACGCGTGCGCCTCCTCCGACAGCGGGAAGCCGCCGCCCTCGCATGCCGCGCACACGACGCCGCCCTCCGCCCCCGAGAACGCGCTGAGGTGCTCGCGCTCGCCGCAGCTCGCGCACGCGGCCAGATGCGGGGCGAGCCCGGCGGCGAGCAGGAGCTTGAGCCGGAAGGCGAGCTGGTTGGCGTGCGTGGCGGCGGCCGGATCGGCGTCCAGCAGCGCGAGCTCGTGGCAGAGGAGGTGGTAGACGGGCGGGTGCGGCTCGGCGGTCTCGAAGAGCCGGCCGACCGCGTCGCAGGCGCGCGCCGCGGCGTCGAGCGTCGCAGCGGTATCGCGCAGGCGTCGGTGCGGGGCGATCGTGTCGGCGGCCGTGACCGTGAGCAGGTCGCTGCGGCCCTCGTGGAGCACCAGCGCGACGCGGGTGAACGGCTCGAGCCGGCCGCCGAAGCGGCTGCGCGAGCGACGCACGCCCTTGGCGATCGCGCCGACCCGCCCGCGGTGCTCGGTGTAGAGGTGGAGGATCCGATCCGCCTCGCCGTAGCGCAGCGAGCGCAGGACGATCGCCTCAGCCTTGACCTGACCGGGAACCGGACCGCCCTCCCGCTATACTAAATGAAGTAATGAGCCGCGTCACCGTCTACTCCACCGATCCGTGCCCGTTCTGCGTCCAGGCGAAGGCCCTGCTGAACAAGCGCGGCATCGACTTCCACGAGATCAATCTGGCAAAGGACCCGGCCGGACGGGCCGAGCTGATCGACAAGACCGGCATGATGACCTTCCCGCAGGTCATCATCGACGGCAAGGTCGTCGGCGGCTACACGGAGCTGCGCGAGGCCGACCGCAGCGGGAAGCTCAGCGAGCTGCTGGCGGCGTAGGAGCCTGCGGCGCCTGATCGACCGCTCGCCGCACGGGCGGCACGAGCAGCTTGCCGACCACCGGCACGTCGAGGAAGCCCTCGACCGACGCGTAGAGCAACGCCACCTTCGGCAGATCGGCGACGTCGTCGATCACCAGCGAGCGCGGCAGCCACTCCGGGTCGAACTTCTGGTTGAAGTCGCGCAGCGACTGGATCTGGAAGAACGGGTTCAGCCCGCGCGCGATGCGCCGCTCGATGCGCCCCCACAGGCCCGCGTCCCCGGCGCTGTCCAGCAGCCGGCCCCACGCCGCGAAGTTCAGCGAGAGGCGCTGGACGCCCTCCTGCCCGAGCGCGATCGCGGCGTTGGCGATCAGGAACTCGGTGAGGCCGTTGACCGCGTCGGGCCGTCGGCGCATCAGGTCCAGCGAGTAGCCCGGGCTCTCGTCGTCGTAGGCGGGCACGAAGCGCAGGAAGCCGACCGGCTCGCCCCCATGATCGCGGGCGACCGCCAGGACGAAGTCGTGCTCGACGCCCTCGACGTCCTCCCCCAGCTCCATCGTGAAGCCGCGCTCGGGGGCGCCCTGACGCCACTGCGCGCTGATCGCGTTGAGCTGCGCGACGAGCTCCGGTGACGCCGCGTCCTCGCGCAGCAGCTCGAAGCGGTGGTCGCGGCCGACGCGGTTGACCGCCTCGCGCACCGCCTTCATCTTGCGGCCCTGCAGGCCGAAGCCCTGGCAGTGGAGGATCGCCTCGTCGCCGAGGTAGAGCACGTGCATCCCACGGTCGCGGTAGAGCTGCTCGTCGCGCTCGCGCACCGCCAGGAAGGCGACCGACCAGCCACGCTCGCGGCAGAAGGCGAGGAACTCGTCGAGGGTCCGCGCGGCGTCCTGCGGCGGGCCGATCGGATCGGCGGCGACCATCGCATGACCCCGCACGTACGCATAGGCGATGAGCGAGCGGCCGTCGGAGGAGAAGAAGTAGCTCTTGTCGTGGCGCAGCGCGAAGTACGCCAGCGTGTCGGAGCCGTAGCGGCGGACGATCTCACGCGCGCGGGCGCGCGCGGCGGGATCCTCCGGCGTGCGCTGCACGAGCGGCCGCAGCAGCAGGTACAGCAGCACCGCCGCGCCGGCGATCCCCAGCGCGAGCAGCGCGTCGGGGAAGAACTCGGCGAACAGGCGCCGGTCGTAGCGATACGGGCCATCGGCGCCGACCAGGCCCGAGAACGTCGTCTCCAGCACCCCGCCGAAGCCGAGCCGCGGATGGACGTGATTGGCCTGGGTGAGCAGCGAGACGAAGGCGAAGAGCAGGACCGTCGCCAGGTACACCGGCACGAAGAGCAGGACGTCGAGCAGCGAGCCGGGGTCGCTGCGCGCATGGAAGTCCTGGCGATACCAGACCAGCGCGAAGAGCATCCCGAGGTTGACGAGGACCGGGATCGGGTCGGGGCCCTTGAGCAGGTGCGTCGCGGCGGCGATCGCGAAGAGCGCGACGGCGATGACCCACGCGCGCCGGCGGCCCAGGTAGAGCTGGCGGGCGACCGCGATCAGCCCGATGCCGACGACCACCGAGATGACGAAGGTGACCGCGCGGCTCGGCCGGTCCAAGAGCGTGTCGATCCCGAACGACCAGTCGATGAGCGGGACCGACGGCAGCAGCGAGAGCAGCCCCACGACGACCGTCAGCCACGACAGCCACGCCAGGGAGCCCGGCCGGCGGGTGGGCGCCCGCAGGACGGGCACGGCCGGCGCCGCCTCGGGGGCGGCCTCCTCGGCGGCCTCGGGCCGGTCGCGCGGCGCCGTCCGCGTGGCGGTCCCGTCCGCCGGCCGCAGGGTCGGGAAGAGGATGACGTCGCGGATCGAGTCGACGCCCGCCAGCAGCATCACGAGCCGGTCGAGGCCGATGCCCAGGCCGCCGGTCGGCGGCAGCCCGTACTCGAGCGCCTGCACGTAGTCGTCGTCGACCGGCTCGGCCTCGTCGTCGCCGCCGGCCTGCAGCCGCGCCTCGTCGCGGAAGCGCTGGGCCTGGTCGACGGGGTCGTTGAGCTCGGAGTACGCGTTGGCCAGCTCGCGCCCGGCCACGACGAGCTCGAAGCGCTCGACGAGGTCGGGGTCGTCGCGGTGCATGCGCGCCAGCGGCGAGGTCTCGCGCGGATGGTCCAGGACGAACGTCGGCTCGACGAGCTTGTCCTCCGAGGAGGCGTCGTAGACCTCGCTCATGATCTTGCCGGCGCCCCAGACCTCCAGCCACTCGACGCCGAGCCGGTCGGCGATCGCCCGCGCCTCCTCGATCGGCATGCTCGGGTGCATGTCGACACCGGCGTTCTCCTTGATGAGCTCGGCCATCGTCGCGCGGCGAAACGGCTTGGCCAGGTCGACCTCGCGCCCGCCGATCGTGACGACCGTGGTGCCCAGCGACGCGCGGGCGGCCTCGACGACGATCGCCTCGGTGAGCTCCATCATGTCGTGGTAGTCACCGAACGCCTGGTAGGCCTCGAGCTCGGTGAACTCGGGGTTGTGGCGCGTGTCGATGCCCTCGTTGCGAAAGACGCGGCCGATCTCGAAGACGCGGTCCATCCCGCCGACGATGAGCCGCTTGAGCGGCAGCTCGAGCGCGATCCGCAGCGTCATGTCGAGGTCGAGCGCGTTGTGGTGGGTGAAGAACGGCTTGGCCGCCGCACCGCCGGCCTGGCCGAGCAGGACCGGCGTCTCGACCTCGTGGAAGCCGCGGTCCAGGAGCACCCGGCGGACGGCGGAGATCGCCGCTGAGCGGATCGCGAAGACCTGCCGCGAGCGCTCGTTGACCGTCAGGTCCAGGTAGCGCTGGCGGGCACGAGTCTCGGGATCGGTCAGGCCGTGGTGAAGGTCCGGCAGCGGGCGCAGGGCCTTGGCGAGCAGCTGGAAGCTCGTGAGCGCGACGGTCAGCTCGCCCTTGCGGGTGGCGACGACCGTCCCCTCGACGCCGATCCAGTCGCCGAGGTCGAGCGCGGCGAAGTCCTCGAGAGCCTGCTCGCCGAGCTGCGATCGGTCCGCCATGAGCTGGATCGCGCCCGTCTGGTCGCGCAGGTCGGCGAAGTCGAGCGCGCCGTGGCGGCGCATGCCGACGAGCCGGCCCGCGAGCCGCACGGTCTCCCCCGTCTCGGCGCCGGGCGCGAGCTCGCCGTGGCGCTCGCGGATCGCGGCGGCGGTGGCGTCACGATCGAAGCGCACCGGGTAGGGCGCGATCCCGCGCGCGCGAAGCTGCTCGAGCTTGTCGAGCCGATGCTGGCGCTCGGTCTCCTGGAAGGACGCCGAGCCGGTCGCGGGCTCGTCTTCGGTCGCGCTCACGAGGTCGTCCATGCTCGCAGGTGCATCGGCCGGCGCCCAGGAGGTCTTGAGCGCGGCGGATCCGCTGCCGATGCTGCCACGATGCCCGCCGTGGCCGACACGAACCTCGACGCGATCGTCGCGCAGGCCCGCCGCGATCGCGACCGGCTCGACGCGCGCGCACTCGGCTCGGTCAGCCTCACGTTCCTCGGAGTCGCCAGCGTCGTCGGCGCGGGGATCTTCGCGACGACCGGCGTCGCCGCCGCCGAGTACGCGGGGCCGGCGGTCGTGATCTCGTTCCTCCTCGCCGGCATCGCCGCCGCGGTGACCGCCATGTGCTACGCCGAGCTGGCGGCGATGATCCCGGCCGCGGGGTCGACGTACTCCTACGCCTACGCGGTGTTCGGGATCTTCCTGGCCTGGTTCATCGGCTGGGACCTGCTGCTCGAGTACCTGTTCGCGGCGGCGACCGTGGCGGTGAGCTGGTCGGGCTACGTGGCCACGCTGCTGGACAAGCAGGGCATCCACCTGCCCAACGCGCTCGTCAACCCGCCGTTCGGCGACGACGCCGGCGTCATCAACCTGCCCGCGGTGGCGATCGTCCTGTTCACGTGCTGGCTGCTGCTCATCGGCACGCGCGAGTCGGCCCGGGCCAACAACGCGATGGTCGTCCTGAAGCTCGTCGCGCTCGTGCTCTTCGTCGGGGTCGGCGCGTGGTTCGTGACGCAGACGAACTGGGAGCCGTTCGTGCCCCACAACGAGGGCGGCTTCGGCGACTACGGCGTGTCGGGGATCCTGCGCGGCGCCGGCGTCGTCTTCTTCGCCTACATCGGCTTCGACGCCGTCTCCACCGCCGCAGCCGAGGCGCGGCGGCCGAAGCGGACGATCCCGATCGGGCTGCTGGGCACCGTGCTCATCTCGACCGTCCTCTACGTGGCGATCGGGATCGTGATGACCGGCCTGGTGCCCTACAACCAGCTCAACGTGCCCGATCCGCTGGCCGTCGCGGTCAACGCGGCCGGGCCGTCGCTGGACTGGCTGGAGGCGCTCATCGACGTGGCCGCCGTCATCGGCCTCGCCGCGACCACCCTCGTCACCTTCTACGGGCAGACGCGCATCTTCATGCGGATGTCGTCGGACGGGATGCTGCCCGACGCGCTCGGCAAGGTGAGCGGCCGCACGCAGACGCCGCGCCAGGCGACGATCGTCTGCGCGGTCGCCGGCGCGCTCGTCGCCGGGCTGACGCCGATCGAGGCGCTCAGCAACCTCGTCTCGATCGGCACGCTGCTGTCGTTCGTCATCGTCTGCGCCGGCGTGCTCGTGCTGCGCCGCCGCCGGCCGGACCTCGAGCGGCCGTTCCGGGTGCCGGCGGTCGGGTTCGTCGCCGGGCTGGGCATCGTCTGCGCCGTCGGGCTCATCGCGACGCTGCCGATCTCAACCTGGATCCGTCTCGTGGTCTGGCTGGCGATCGGCCTGACGATCTACTTCGCCTACGCGCGGCCGCGCAGCCGCGCGCGGATGAGCGCGCTGGCGCGAGAGGCCGAGGCGGTCGAGCCGTAGGTTTGCGCTCGGCTCGGACGTCGGTTGGCGGGCTGAGGGGGCGCTGAACGGCGGCCCCCAGCCCCGGTGCGAGCCGAGCGCCGACCGTCCCCAACTCAGCCCGTCGGCGCCGCAGCCACCCGCTGCTCCGCCGCCGCCTGCCCCCGCGCCAGCACCGCGACCGCGGCCAGCACCGCGCCGAGCGAGAGCACGGTCGCGACGATCGCCCCCGGCGACTCGTCCAGCGACTCCTGCAGGACGGTGACCGCGAGGACGAGGCTGACGATCGGGTCGAACGACATCGCCGTCGCGACCGCGGGGGCCAGCGCGCCGGTCTGCAGCGAGAGCTGGCTGAGCGTCATCGACAGGTAGCCGACGACGAGCAGCGCGTAGAGCGGCCAGCTCGTGAAGACCTCGGCGATCCCGATGTCCAGCCGATGGCCGGTGGTATCCGTGAGCGCGGCGCTGAGGCCGAAGAGGATGCCGGTCGCGGTGCCGAGCACCGCGGCCTTGGGTGCCGGACGCAGCCCCCGCGACGCGAGCACCAGCGGCACGACGACCGCGGCGATCGCGGCGCCGGCCACGAGCCAGTCGCGCAGCGGCGCGTCGGCGCGGCCGCCGCGCGGGTCGGCGATGAGCAGGAACGCGATGAGGCCGACGCAGACCACGATCGCCGCGAGCACGTCGGCGCGCCGGATGCGCTGGCCGGTCAGCCGCGCGCCGAGCGGCAGGGCGAAGACGACGCTGAGGACGAGCAGCGGCTGGACGACCGCGAGCCGGCCGACCGCCAGCGCGACGACCTGCGCGAGGAAGCCCAGCCCGTCGCACGCGATCCCCGCCAGCCACACGGGCCGCTTGGCCATCTGCACGAGCAGCCCGGCCGACGACCCCTCGACCGGCTCGTCCAGGCCGGCCTTCTGCTGGAGCACCGTCCCCAGCGCGAAGAAGAGCGCCGCGACGACGGCGAGCACGATGTCCACGGAGGCGGACCCTACTTCGCCGGGGCGACCGCTTCGCGGCGCGTCCCTACCGCGCCCGGTGGCGGCGGACGCCGCGCGGCGGGCGCTGACAGCGCTCGCAGGCGTACGTGCCGCGGCCGGCCGCGACGAACTTCACCACCGGCGTGCCGCAGACCGTGCACGGCTCGCCGCGACGGCGGTGCACGAGGAACTCGTCCTGGAAGGCGCCGTGGACGCCGTCGGCGTGGCGGAAGTCGTCGATCGTCGCACCGCCGGCGCCGATCCCCGCGTTCAGCACGGCCACGACCGCGTCGCGCAGCTCGGCGGCCTGGGCCTTCGTGATCGTCCCCGCCGGCCGCAGCGGATGGATCCGCGCTCGGAAGAGCGCCTCGTCGGCGTAGATGTTGCCGACGCCGGCGATCCGGCGCTGGTCGAGCAGGAACGCCTTGATCGGCGCGCGGCGACCCCGCGCCGCCGCGCGCAGGCCCTCGGCGGTGAACGCGGGACCGAGCGGCTCGACGCCGAGCCGGGCGTCGAGGAACGCGTCGCGCGCCTCGACGCCGAGGGCCAGCTCGCCGGTGCCGAAGCGGCGCGGGTCGCAGAACGCGACCTCATGGCCGCCGTCGGCGAAGCGGAAGCGCACCCGTTCGTACTTCACGTGCGGCTCGGGATCGATGAGCAGCGTCCCGGTCATCCGCAGGTGAGCGAGCAGGAACGCGTCGCCCTCGAAGCACCAGACGAGGTACTTGCCGCGGCGATCGAGCCGCTCGAGGACCCGTCCCTCCAGCGCGGCCTGGACCTCGCCAGGCGCCAGCGGCTCGCACCAGCGCGGGTCGTCGATGCGCAGCTCGCGCAGCTCGCGCCCCTCGACGACGGGGGCGAGCTGACGGCGGATCGTCTCGACCTCGGGAAGCTCGGGCATCGCGACGCTCAGCCTACGCGGCGCGCCAGCGCATGCCACGGCGCCGGGTCCCACCAGCGCACGGCCAGGCCCGAGGTCGACGGCAGGACCCACGTCTCGGTGCCCGCGAAGCGGTCGGGCTCGAGGCCGGGCGCGCCGATCGGGCGCCCCAGCGCCGCCGCCGCGGCCCGCTTGCCCACGAAGGCCAGCACCGCGGGCGCGTGCCGCTCGACGCTCGCTCGCAGCCGCTCGACGTCGTCGGCCTCCCGCGGCAGCGTGGCGTCGGCGCCCGACGCGGTCTTGCACAGGTCGGTGAGGCCGATGCCGTACGCCAGCAGCTCCGGCGCCTCCACCGGTGCCAGCCGGCGCGGCGTCAGCCCCACCTCGTGCAGGATCGGCCAGAACCGGTTCCCGGGCCCGGCGTACGGCGCGCCCACCGCCGCGGACACCGCCCCGGCCGCCGACCCGCACAGCACGAGCCGCAGCCCGGGCGCGAGCAGGTCCGCCAGGACGTCGCCGTCGCGAGGTTGGCGACTTCCGTCGTCCACGGCGACGAACCTCGCCATCCTCATCGCAGGAACGAGCGTCCGGGCAGCTGGGCCGCCGGCGCGCCCGTCAGATGCTCGACGACGGTCGCGCCCACGTCGGCGAGCGCGCCGTCGTGGCGCCCCCGCACGCGCGCCGGCGACGTGACGGCCAGCAGCGGCGCGTACTCGCGGGTGTGATCGGTGTGCGGGGCGGCCGGGTCGACGCCGTGGTCGGCCGTGATCACGAGCAGGTCGCCGGGCCGCAGGAGCGCCAGCCACTCCCCCACCGCGGCGTCGATCTGCTGCAGCGCCCGCGCGAAGCCGGCGACGTCCTTGCGGTGCCCGAAGACCTGGTCGGTCTCGATGAGGTTGGCGAAGACGAAGCCCGCGTCCAGCTCACGCAGCAGCGCGGTCGTGGACGCCAGCGCCACCGCGTTCGTCGCGCCCGGATGCGCCTCGTCGATGCCCCGGCCCGCGAACAGGTCGCGGACCTTGCCGACCGCATGGACCGGCACGCCGCGCTCGTGCAGCACGTCGAGCGCCGACGGCGTGGGCGGCGCGAGCGCGAGGTCGCGCCGGCCCTCGGTGCGCTGGAAGGCGCCCGGCTCGCCGGCGAAGGGACGCGCGATGACGCGGCCGACGTCGACCACCTCGCGCGCCGCCGCACACGCGGCGTACAGCTCCTCGGGCGGCACGCGATCGACGTGCGCCGCGAGCTGGAGGACGGAGTCCTGCGACGTGTAGAGGATCAGCTCACCCGTGCGCAGATGGCGCTCGCCGTAGTCGATCAGGGCCGAGATCCCGTTCGACGGCTCGTTGCAGGTGAAGCGGCGGCCGGTCGCGCGCTCGAGCCGCTCGAGGACCGCCGGCGGAACGCCCTGCGGGAACGTCGGCGGTGGCGTCCGAGCCACGACGCCCATCAGCTCCCAGTGCCCGGCGGTGGAGTCCTTGCCGGCGCCCTGGGCCGCAAGCCGGCCGTGGAGCACGGGATCCGCCGCCGGTGCCACGCCCGCCAGCGGCAGGATCGAGCCGAGGCCGAGCGACGCGAGCGTCGGCAGGTCCAGCCCGCCGACCGCCTCGGCCACGTGGCGCAGCGTGTTGACGCCCGCATCGCCGTAGTCGGCGGCGTCCGGCAGGGCGCCGGCGCCGCAGGCGTCGATCACCACCACCGCCGCGCGTCCCATGGCCGGCGATGCTAGTGGGCGCTACGCCGCCTGCGCGCGCGGGTGGGCGGCGAAGTAGACGTCCTTGAGCCGGTCGGCCGAGAGGTGGGTGTAGATCTGGGTCGTGGCGATGTCGGCGTGGCCGAGCATCTCCTGCAGCGAGCGCAGGTCGCAGCCACCCGCGAGCAGATGCGTCGCGAACGTGTGGCGCAGCGTGTGCGGGCTCATCTTGCCGTCCAGGCCGGCCGCGCGGGCGTAGCGCTGGACGATCTTGTAGAGCCCCTGGCGCGTCAGGCCGCTGCCGCGCTGGTTGACGAACAGATGCGGCTCCGGCGCCAGGCCGACGAACGCGGGCCGGCCCCGCTCCAGGTAGATCCGCACCGCGGTGACCGCCTCGCGGCCGATCGGCACGATCCGCTCCTTGGAGCCCTTGCCGGTCGCACGCAGCAGCCCGGCCTCGAGGTCGACGTCGGCCACCGTCAGCCCGATCGCCTCGGAGGCGCGCAGCCCGCATGCGTACATGAGCTCCAGCAGCGCGCGGTCGCGCAGCGCGGCCGGGTTCGTCCCCCGCGGCGCGCAGAGCAGGCGGGCGACCTCGTCGCGGCTGAGCACCTTCGGCAGCCGCTGATCCTTGCGCGGCGCGCGCAGCTCCGCGGTCGGGTCGTGGTCGATGACCTCCTCGCGGCGCAGATGGCGGTAGAACGAGCGCAGGCAGGCCGCCTTGCGCTGCAGCGTCGCGTTGGCCGCTGGCTGGCGCTCGGGCGGGTCGCCCGTCGCCAAGTCGGTCAGGAAGGCGGCGAGCGTCGCGTGGTCGGCGGTCAGCGGGTCGGCGTCGCGCGCCTCCATCCAGGCGCCGAACTGCAGCAGATCGGAGCGATAGGCCTCCAGCGTGTTGCGCGACAGCCCGCGCTCGAACTCGAGGTAGGCGAGGAAGTCGAGCAGCAGATGCTCGTGCGGACGGGCGTCGACGGTCGCGGACACGACTCGTGATTCGGGCGTGAACGGTGCGGACCTACCGCTGCAACGCGTCCGTCAGACTGCAGGCCATGTTGCGGCGCGAGCTGACCGACGACGCGTACCTGCGCCTCTACGAGGAGGTCGACGTCGACGAGCTGCAGGCCACGATCGAGGCCAACCGGGACCACCTGAGCGCGTGGCTGCCGTGGGCCGCCGCCCAAGAGCGCGAGGGGACGCTCGCGTTCATCCGCGCCAGCCGCCGCCAGCTCGCCGACAACGACGGCCTGCAGACCGCGATCGTCGAGCACGGCGCGATCGTCGGCGGCATCGGCGTGCACGGCATCGACTGGGGGAACGGGTCGACGACGATCGGCTACTGGCTGGCGCGCGACGCCCAGGGGCGCGGCCTGGCGACGCTCGCCGCGGCGGCGTACGTCGAGCAGGCGCTGGGGCCGTGGGGCCTGCACCGCGTCGAGATCCGGGCCGCGGTCGACAACCACCGCTCGCGCGCGATCCCGCAGCGGCTCGGGTTCCGCGAGGAGGGCATCAAGCGGGGCGCCGAGCGGGTCGGCGACCGCTGGCTGGACCACGTCGTCTACGCCAAGCTCGCCGGCGACTGAGCGGCCAGGCGCTCCTTCAGCAGGAGCAGCCCGATCAGCGTCTTGGAGTCCTTGGACCGCGCGATCGCCTCGTCGAGGCGCTCCAGCGGCCAGGGCACGACCTCGATCCGCTCGTCCTCCTCGCCGTCGGCGTGGGCGTCGGAGAGCCCCGTGGCCAGGAAGATGTGGATCTCCTCGTCCATCACCCCGCAGCTGGTGAAGAACGACTTCAGGTGCTCGAAGCGCTCGGCGCGCTTGCCGACCTCCTCGGCGAGCTCGCGCTGGGCGTTGGCCTCGAGCGCCTCGCCGGGCTTGTCGAGCTTGCCGGCGGGGATCTCGAGCATGTCGGGCTCGCCCACGGCCTGGCGCGGCTGGACCACGAGCCAGACGTGGTCGTCCTCCAGCGGGATCGTCGCCACCGCGCCCGGATGGCGGACGATCTCGCGGGTCACCTCCGCCCCGTCGTCGGTGAAGCGGAAGGTCACCTCGTCGACGTGGACGATCCGGCCATCCCAGACGCGGCGGGGCTCGCCCACCGGCTCGAAGTCGCGCTCGCTCATGCCTGCACCATGCCAGCCAGCACCCGTCCGGCGGCGGCCGCCGCGGCGAAGAAGGCCGGATCGTCGCGACCCATCGAGCGCTGGGGCCACGGGAAGCCGTCGAGGGCGCCACTTGCCGCGCGCCAGTCGTGGCGATCGTCGAGCGCAGGCGCGCCCTCAGCGTGCGCCACGACGACGGGCGCGAGCAGGAGGTCGAGAACCGTGCGCGTGTGGTGGGAGAGGCCGCGGTGGCGCTCGCGCGGATCGCTCTGCGAGACGCGGGGGACGACGAGCGTCGGCAGGCCGAGCGCGAGCGCGGCGTGGGCCGAGTCGAGCGCGACCAGGCCGCCGTGGCCGAGCGCCGTGCCGGAGCCGAGGATCCCCGGCCCGGGGCCGCAGACGACGGCGTCGGCCTGCGACAGCGCCGCGGTGATCGCGCCGGCGGTCGAGATCGCCTCGCGCTCGCCGCCGTACGCGGGCCCGGCGGTGACGTGGTCGCACAGCAGCCCGCGGTCGCGCAGCTCGCCGACGGTCCGCGACAGCCCGCCGGGCAGCGCGCCGCCCGCGGTCTGGACGTAGGCGAGGCGTCCGCCGCCGGCCTGCGCGAAGGCCCAGGCGACCGGCGCGAGCTGGCCGTGGAGGGAGGCGACGGCGACCGGGCGAGCCGCACTGGTCCCGTCCCGGGCCGTGCGAGCGGCCCCGTCCGGCGTCGCCGCGTCGGCCCGCGGCGGCGGCGCGTCCACCGGCTCCACCGCGTGCTGCAGCGGCGTGTAGTTCAGCTTCATCACATGCGCGCCGGGCAGCCCGTCGCCCGCCAGCCCATGCGTGAGGTTCACCACGACCACGTCGTAGCCACCCGAGCCGAGCCCCAGCTCGCGCGCCTGCACGTTGACGACGACCTCGTCGCCCACCTCCGCCGGCGGATGGAGCGTCGGGTCGCTCCAGGCCGATCCCAGCTCGGTCTCCAGCCAGGCCCCGTCGGCGGCGGTCACCGTCGTGCGCCGTAGCGCCAGCATGGCGTCAGGCGGCGACCGGCGCCGGGGCGGCCGCCGTCTCCCCGAGCGCGAGCGTCACCGCGAGCATGTCCTCGAGCGCCGCGAACGAGACCCGCTCGGTCGTCTCGTGGTTGCGCTCGGTCCCGTTGGCCAAGCAGACGCAGTGGAAGCCCTCGGCCTCGAAGGCGTTCGCGTCGGCGCCGCCGCCGGTGACGATGTGCACCGGCTCGTAGCCCGTCCGGCGCAACGCCGCTTCGGCCGCGAGCACCGCCGGCGACGTCGGCTTGTGGCGGTAGCCGGAGAACAGCCGCTGCACGGTGACGTCGGCGTCGACGTCGCACGCGGGGTCGTTGGCCGCCTCGTGCACCGCGTCGATCATCTCGGCCACGGCCGCCTCGACCTTCGCGTCGTCCAGCGAGCGCGCCTCAGCCAGCACCTCGCAGTGCTCGGGCACGACGTTCGTGCCCCCCACGCCGCCGCGGATCGTGCCGACGTTGGCGGTCGTCTCGGCGTCCAGGCGCCCCAGCCGCATCGCCGCGATCGCCCGCGCCGCCGCGACGATCGCGCTGCGCCCGTCCTCGGGGCGGATGCCGGCGTGCGCCGCGCGGCCGCGGAAGCGGACCTTCAGCTCGTAGAAGGTCGGCGAGGCCATGACGATCTCGCCGATCGGCGTCGCGTGGTCGAACACGTAGCCGAACTCGGAGCGCAGCGAGGCGACGTCGAACGCCTTCGCGCCGTCCAGCGCGTTCTCCTCGCCGACCGTGAACAGCAGCTCGACCCCGACCGGTGCCCGCTCGCCCGTCCAGCGCGCCGCCGCGACCAGCATCACCGCGATCGCCGCCTTGTTGTCGGCGCCGAGGATGTCCTCGTGGGCGTTCTCCCAGCCGCCGTCGACCTCGACCGGCTCGACCCCGCGCTCGAGGTCGTTCAGCCCGACCGTGTCGAGATGCGCGCACAGGAGGATCGACCGCCCGGCGCCGACCGGCGGTTCGATGCGCGCGAGCACGTTGCCGGCCGCGTCGCGCTGCGGCTCCAGCCCCAGCGCGCGCAGCTCCTGCTCCACCCGCCGCGCGCACGCCTCCTCGCGGCCGAACGGCGACGGGATCCGGCAGAGATCGGCGAACAGCGCGTGCAGCCGCGCTCGCTCGGCGTCAGTCGGCGGACGCACGCTCGCCACGCGAGACCGACGGGGCCGCCTCCGGCACCGCGCTCCCGGCGCGCTCCAGCGCGGCGCCCACGAACTCGCGGAACAGCGGGGCCGGCCGCTCGGGGCGCGACTTGAACTCCGGGTGGTACTGCGAGGCGACGAAGAACGGATGGTCGGGCAGCTCGATGACCTCGACGAGACGCTCGTCCGGCGACGTGCCCGACGCCACGAGCCCGGCCTTCTCCAGCCGCTTGCGCAGGTTCAGCGAGACCTCGTAGCGATGGCGATGGCGCTCGTAGATGACGGCCTCGCCGTAGATCTCGCGGGCGCGGGTGCCCTCGTGGAGCTTCACCGGGTCGGCCCCGAGGCGCATCGTGCCGCCGAGATCGGCGACGTCGCGCTGCTCGGGGAGCAGGTCGATGACCGGCCACTCCGTCTCGTGGTCGAACTCGGTCGAGTTCGCGCCGTCCATCCCGGCCACGTGGCGGGCGAACTCCGACACCGCGATCTGCATGCCCAGGCAGATCCCCAGGTACGGGATCCGCCGCTCGCGGGCGACCTGGGCGGCGAGGATCTTGCCCTCGATCCCGCGCCCGCCGAAGCCGCCGGGCACGAGGATCCCGTCGTGGTCGGCCAGCCGGTCGACGACGGTCTCGGGGGTCAGCGTCTCGGAGTCGATCCAGTCGATCTCGATCTTGCAGCCGTGCTGGAAGCCGGCGTGACGCAGCGCCTCGCTGACCGACAGGTACGCGTCCTCGAGCTGGACGTACTTGCCGACGAGCGCGATGCGCACCGGGGTGGTCGCCTCGTCGGCGCGGCGGCACAGCTCCTCCCAGCCGCGCAGCTCGGCCGGCGGGACGTCCTCGATGCCGAAGTGGTCGAGGATGAAGGCGTCGACGCCCTGGTGGGCGTACTCGAGCGGGATCTTGTAGATGTTGTCGACGTCCTTGGCGGAGACGATCGCCTCGACCGGCAGCGACGCGAAGAGCGCGATCTTGCGCCGGATGTCGACGTCCAGCAGCGACTCCGAGCGGCACATGAGCATGTCCGGCTGGATGCCGATGCGGCGCAGCTCGTTGACGGAGTGCTGGGTGGGCTTCGTCTTCAGCTCCCCCGCGTGGCCGATGTAGGGCACGAGCGTCAGGTGGATGAACATCACGTCGCGCCGGCCGACGTCGACGGGGAACTGGCGGATCGCTTCCAGGAACGGCAGCGACTCGATGTCGCCCACCGTGCCGCCGATCTCGGTGATGACGAAGTCGACGTCGGTCGTCTCGCCGATGAGCTTGATGCGGTTCTTGATCTCGTCGGTGATGTGCGGGACGACCTGCACCGTGCCGCCGAGGTAGTCGCCGCGGCGCTCGCGCCGGATCACCGCGTTGTAGACGCCGCCGGCGGTGACGTTGGACGCGCGGGACGTGTTCGCGTCGGTGAAGCGCTCGTAGTGGCCGAGGTCGAGGTCGGTCTCCGCCCCGTCCTCGGTGACGAACACCTCGCCGTGCTGGTACGGCGACATCGTCCCCGGGTCGACGTTGATGTACGGGTCGAACTTCTGCAGGCCGACGGTCATGCCGCGGCTGACGAGCAGGCGCCCGATCGACGAGGCCGCGATGCCCTTGCCGAGGGACGACACGACCCCGCCCGTGACGAAGATGTATCGCGTTCTCGTGGTTCGGGGGCTAGGCATCTGGTCTTCCGATCGAGTCTAGGTGACGCAGGACGGGTGCGCGCTCGATGAGCGCATTGAGCGAACGAAACTCGCCGTAGGCGGTGACGACGAGCAGGACGGCGGCGGCGACGGCCAGCCCGGTCGTCGAGAGCGTGAGCACGAGCCAGAGCCCGGCCAGCGCGCCGATGAGGTTCGAGCCGGTGTCGCCGAGCATGACCCGCTCGCGCAGGTCATAGAACCCGGCGACGAGGACCGGGGCGGCGAACAGGCCCAGCGCCCACAGCGGATCGACGTCCCAGGCGCCGATCGTCAGGCCCGCGGCGAGCAGGACGAACGCCTTCGCCGCGCGGCCCGGGCGCAGGTCGAGGAGGTTGAAGAGGTTCGTAGCGAGGACGAGCACGAGGACGGCGAGCAGGTAGTCGTCGTGCCCGCGCAGCACGAGCAGCGCGAGGCCGAGCGAGCCGACCGCCTTCAGCGCGCCGGTCGAGAAGCCGCCGTGCAGGACGGCGGCGCCGTGGCCGCGCCAGCCGCGCGACGGGCCGCTCAGCGCGTCGTCGGCCAGGCCGAGGGCGGCGACGCCAAGCGCGTAGAGCGCGATCGTGCCGAGCTGCGCGCTGAGGACGTCGCCGTCGGTGAGCTCGTCCAGCGGCGCGAGCGGGACGAGGGCGACGACCGCCGCGAAGACGATGACGATCCCGAACGGGAACGGCAGCGCCGCGCCGCGGTAGTTCTGGCGGACCAGTCCGCCGTCGGCGAGGGAGCGTCGCAGTGCCGGCGCGAGGGCCAGCGCGGCGGCGAATGCGACGACGAACGGCAGTGCGGGCACTGGGTGCTGAAGGTAGCCGGGGCGGCGGACGCCCTCACGGGCGGCTCACTCCGCCGACCACCCGCGGCAGCAGCGAGTCCGCGCTGGACTTCAGGCCGTAGGCGCCGTCGGAGCCGGCCAGCGCGAAGACGAGGGCGGCGCGGCCGGAGACCTGGTCGATCGAGTCCACCGAGGCCATGCCCCGCGACCGGTACCAGGCGACCTGCGAGGGATCGGTGTCGAGCTCCTCCACGCCGACCACGGGCACGTCGGTGCGGTTCATCCCGCTGACGAGGCCGTCCTCGAGCGTGGCGGTCGTGCCCTGCTCCTCGTCGGTCTCCTTCGGACGTTCGGGCGCCCGCGCGACGACGACGCCGTCGAGCATCCCGAGGTCCCCGGAGAACGAGCGCATGAGGACCGGGCGGACCTGCGCGACGAGCCGGCCGCCGGTGACGAGCTGGACGCCGATGCGGTGCGAGAACGGCTCCAGCAGCGACGGGTCGACCGACATCGCCGCGTAGCGCGTGCCGGACGCCCGGTCGGCCAGCCCGGAGACGTCGGGCGGCTCGCGCAGCACGCCGACCCAGCTCAGCGTGGCGCCGGCGGGCTCGAGCGCGTCGCGGACCTGGTCGACGACCGCGTCGTTGGAGGGGCCGAGGAACAGCAAACCGATCCGGTGGCCGGCCAGGCGGCCGGCGACGAGGTCGGGGAACGTCTGCTCCTCGTAGCTCTGGCGCCGGTCGACCTCGGCGCGCAGCTCGTCGGCCTGCGCGCGCGACTCGCGGACGTCGCCGCGCAGCGAGGCCTCGATGTCCTGCTTGGCCGACGAGACGAGGCCGGAGTCGCCGATCGCGACGCCGAGCAGCAGGCCGACCGCCAGGGCCAGGAAGACCGCGACGAGCGAGAGCGCGTGATAGCGGAAGTCGAACACGGGCGGCGTTGAGCGTAGAGCGGTGCGGTCGGACGCGCGCTACGCGATGCCGAGCAGCACCTGCAGCTTCAGCCACAGGAGATCCGCGACGTCGTAGAGCGCGGGCGTGCGCCAGATGATGATGCCGACCGTGACCAGGCCGGCGAGCAGCAGCAGGCCGATCGGCAGCGTGCCGGGCCGCGGACGGTAGAGGCGGCCGACGCCCTTGGCGTCGATGAGGTTCTCCCCCAGGCGCAGCCGGGTCAGGAACGTGGAGGACATGCCCCGGCGGTTCTTGTCGAGGAACTCGACGAGGTTCAGCTGCGAGCCGACGGAGACGATCGGCTGGGCGCCCTTCTCGTGGGCGATGAGCATCGCGACGTCCTGGCTCGTGCCCGGCGCCGGGACGATCTTGTGCGGCAGGCCGAGCCGGTCCAGCAGCTTGCGGCCGGGCGCGCGGCCGTCGGGATAGGCGTGGACGACGAGCTCGGCGCCGCAGCGCAGCGTCTCCTCGGAGGCCGAGTCCATGTCGCCGACGATCATGTCCGGGCGGAAGCCCTCCTCGAGCACCGCGTTGGCCCCGCCGTCGACCGCGACGATGACCGGCTTGACGTCGCGGATGTAGGGCCGCAGGACCTTGAGGTCCTGGCGATGGTCGACGCCGCGGACGACGACGAGCGCCGGCCGGTCGCGGAAGTCGGTGTCGAAGCGGGGCAGCTCGATCTTGCCGGAGAGCAGCTCGCGCTCGTCGACCATGTGCTCGACGGTGTTGCGGGCAAACGCCTCCAGCGCGTCGCCGATCTCCTCGCGGGCGCGGTCGTTGCGGCGCCGGACCTCCGCGGGCTCCTGCACGACGCCGGTCGCGACGACCTTGTCGCCCTTGCGGACCTCGCCGCCGTGGACCACGACCCGGTCGCCGTCGCGCAGGCGGTCGAAGAGGGTGTCGTCGGGCAGGTCGACGAGGTGGATGCCGGCCTGGACGAGCAGCAGCGGCCCCATGTTCGGATAGCTCCCGCTCGAGCTGGCCTGGCAGTTGAGGACCGCGGTGACGCCGATCGAGACGAGGTCCTCGGCCGAGACGCGATCGAGGTCGCGGTGGTCGATGACGGCGATCTCGCCGGCGTGGAGCCGCTTGGTCAGCAGCTTCGTGCGCCGACCGAGCTTCGCCGGGCCCGAGACCTCCCGCGCGCGCGCCTCGCGACCGGCGCCATCGGAGACACGGGACACCGTGGACATCGAAGGCGAGTGTACGGCTCGGACGGGGGCCACGTCGGCCGCGCGGCGTGCGGGCGGCGGCGCACGGCACGGCCGGTCGGCGTGCGGCGGATCCGGTCGGTGTGCGTTGGATCCGGGTCGGCATGCGGCGGAGCGGGTCGGTGCACGGCCAGGCCGGCGGAGCCGGCGGCACACGGCGGAGCCGGCCGACACACGGCCTGCGGGCGGCGCCGGCGCTCAGGCGGAGGGGGTGGGTTGGATCGACCCCGGTATCCGGGGCGGATGCATCCCAGCCCGGCGATGGACGCCCCCAGGCCAGCTCGAGCTCCGACTTCCTCACGCCCTACGCGCGCAACTCGGAGCTCAGCCGCGCCGACACAAAGCGCGCGCGGAGGTCGATGCGTCCACGGACCGCCCGCCACGCCCGCGCGGGCGCCACGATCCACCGCCATCGATGCCGCCGTCCAGCGCGCCCACATCCCGCGACCAGCGGCAGCAGCCGCGCGCGAAGCGGCCCGCCAGCCGACCGACCCCGCCCGAGCCGCGCGCGAAGCGGCCCGCCAGGAGGCCGGCCGCGCCTACGCGGCCTTCAGCAGCTCCTCGGCGTGCCGGCGCGCCGCCTGATCGCCACCGTCGGCGCCGAGCATGCGGACGAGCTCGCCGACCACCGCGTCGGACGCGAGCTCGGTGACCGTGGTGCGGGCCGGGTCGGCGGACGTGTCCTTGGCGATCGAGAAGTGGCGGGCGGCGAGCGAGGCGACCTGGGGAAGGTGGGTGATGCAGATGACCTGGCGGCCCTCCCCCAGCGCGCGCAGCTGCTCGCCGACGGCGCGGGCCGTCACGCCGCCGATGCCGGCATCGACCTCGTCGAAGACCAGCGTCGCGCCGCCCGACTCGTTCGCCACGCCCATGAGCGCCAGCATCACGCGCGAGAGCTCGCCGCCGGAGGCGATGTCCCGCAACGGGCCGGCGGGCACGCCCGGGTTGGCGGCGATGAGGAACTCGACGGCGTCGCAGCCCGTGGCGCCCGGCTCGCGCTCGTGCAGCGCCACCTCGAACGACGCGCCCTCCATCGCCAGGTCGGCCAGCCGCTCGCGCACCGACGCGGCCAGCGCCGGCGCCGCGGCCGCCCGCGCGCGGTGCAGCTCCGCGCCGACCTTGCGCAGCGCCGCCCGCGCCTCGTCGAGCGCCGCCGTCGCCTCCTCGAGTGCCTCCTCGGCCCCGACGAGCTCGTCGCGCCGTGCGCGGCACTCCTCCGCGTGAGCCAGCACCGCCGCGACCGTCCCGCCGTGTTTGCGCTTGAGCCGGTCGACCGCGGCCAGCCGCGACTCCACCTCGTCCAGCCGCCCCGGCTCGGCCTCGAGGCCCTCGCCGTAGCGCCGCAGCTCGCCGGCCAGGTCGCCGGCCTCGAGCGCCAGCGCCCGGCAGCGCTCCACCAGCGGGTCGAGCTCGGCGTCGACGCCCTCGACCGCTTCCAGCTCCGCCCCGGCCACCGCCAGCAGCGCCGCCGCGCCGTCCTCGCCGTCCTCGGGCGCGAGCGCCGTCGCGCCGGCGAGCGCCGCGCCGCGCAGCGCCTCGACGTGGCGCAGCCGGTCGCGCTCGGCCAGCAGCTCGCGCTCCTCGTCCTCGTCGGGCGCGACCTCCTCGATCTCCGAGAGCTCGAACGCGAGCAGATCCAGCTCGCGCTCGCGGGTGCCGGCGCGGTCGCGCAGCTCGTCCAGCGACGCCTCCAGCGCCCGCGCCCGCGCGGACGCGGACGCCGCCCGCTCCCGCCGCGCCGCCTGCGCGGCGCCGCAGAACCCATCGAGCACGTCGAGCTGGGTCGACGACAGCGTCAGCCGCCGGTGCTCATGCTGGCCGTAGAAGGCGATGAGCGGCGCCGCCAACTCGCGCAGGTCCGCCGCGCTCGCCGACCGGCCGTTGACGTAGGCCCGCGTGCGCCCCTCCGCGCTCACGCGTCGCGCCAGCACGACCTCGTCGGCGTCGGCCGGCAGCCGCTCGCCGAGCTCGCCACGCAGCGCGTCGGGCAGCTCGAAGACGCCCTCCACGTAGGCCTCGGCCGCCCCCGGGCGCACGATCCCGCCGCGCGCCTTGCCGCCGAGCAGCAGGTCCAGCGCGTGCGCGAGGACCGTCTTGCCCGCGCCGGTCTCCCCGGTCAGCACGTTGAGCCCCGGCGCCAGGCGCAGCTCGGCGCGCTCGATCAGCAGCAGGTTCTCGACTCGCAGCTCACACAGCACGGCCACGGTGTACCAGGGCGCGCCGACGGATCCGCGTCGAACACCCGTTCCCGTGCGAGCGCCGTCACGCTTCCGTGACGAAGTCGCGCCAGAGCGCGACACCCGCGTCGAGCGCCGCCCACCAGACCCGCGGCCCGAAGCTCACCCGCGCCACCCCCAGCTCGCGCAGCCGCGCGAGCGGCGGGCCGCCGGTCGTCGCCAGCACGTTCACCACGCCGGCCGTCTGGACGTAGGCGGCGATCGCCTCGTCGCCCACGACGAGGATCGGGTACACGCAATCGGCGCCCGCCTCGCGGTAGGCCCGCGCCCGCGCCAGCCCCTCCTCGAGCGCGGCTCCGTGCGCCGGCAGATGCACGTCGACCCGCGCGTTGAGCACGACGTCGACGCCGGCCGCGCGCCCCGCCGCCTTCACCGCGGCGATCCGCTCGGCCTGCGCGCCGACCGGCCGCAGCCCGCCGCCCGCATGGTCGGTGTCCTCGAGGTTCAGCCCGACCGCCCCCGCGGCGAGCAGCGCGTCCACGAGCGCGGCCGCCGACAGCCCGTAGCCCGCCTCGAGGTCGGCGGTCACCGGGACGTCGACCGCCGCAGCGATCCGCGCCACGGCCGCGAGCATCGCGTCGGCCGGCGCGTGCTCGTGGTCGGCGAACCCGAGCGACTCGGCGACCGCCGCGCTCGAGGTCGCTGCCGCGGACGCGCCCGCCTCCGTGAGCCGGCGGGCGCTGGCGACGTCCCAGCAGTTGGGCAGGACGAGCACCTCGTCGGCGCGGTGCAGCGCCCGCAAGCGCTGCGCGGCGGCGGCGAGCGCCCCGCTCATCCCGACGCGCCGCCCGTCGGGATCGCACGCGACGCCACGCACATGCGGTTCCACGAGTTGATCGCGATGCACGCCGTCAGCAGCCCGGCCAGCTCCTCGCCGGGGAACGCCGCGGCGGCCGCCTCCCAGACGTCGTCCGGGACGCCGTCCTCGGAGATCAGCGTGACCGCCTCGCAGAACGCCAGCGCCGCGCGCTCGCGCTCGTCGAAGAACGGCACCTCGTGCCACGCCGCCAGGACGTCGAGCCGCAGCTGCGACTCGCCGGCGGTACGAGCGTCGCGCGCATGCATGTCCAGGCAGTACGCACACCCGTTGATCTGCGACGCCCGCAGCTTGACGAGCTCGTAGATCGTGTGATCGAGGTGCTCGGCCGCGACGCGGTCCACGCGCGCCAGCGCGGCGTAGGCGTCGGGCAGCTCGGTCGGGAGGTTGAAGCGGGCCTCGGCCGGGATCGTGCTCATGCGCCCACCGTACGCCCGAAGTGGCCCCCCATCCAGGGCCAATCGCGCGCCGAGACCGAGGACCACTTCGGGGCTACACGAGGTGGCCGAACTTCTCGCGCAGCCGCTGGTAGAAGGTCGAGCCCGGCATCTGGGCCAGCAGCGCCGCGCCGGGCACGAACGAGCAGTCCAGCGAGTTGCCCGGCGCCAGCTCCCCGACGTGGCGCCCGTCGACGGCGACGTCCACCGCGCCCGCCGAGGAGCGGTTGAAGACGGTCAGCGTGTCGTCCGGCGCCACCACGATCGGCCGCGCGGTCAGCGAGTGCGGCGCGATGAACGAGGCGACGTAGCCCTGCACCCCCCAGGCCAGGACCGGTCCGCCGTTGGCGAGGTTGTAGCCGGTCGAGCCCGCCGGCGTGGCGACCACGAGCCCGTCGCAGCGCACCCGCCCCAGCTCCTCGCCGCCGAGCACGTAGGAGAGCACGGCCACCCGCTCCCCCGGCCGCCGGGTCAGCGAGACGTCGTTCAGCCCCGCCTGCCGCAGCCCGGGCGCGGCGATCCCGACCGCCGGGAGCGCCAGCAGGTCGAACTGCCCGGCGAACGCTCGCCGGAAGCCCTCCTCGCACTCGCCGCGCTCGATCGTGGCCAGGAAGCCGACCTGCCCGAAGTTCACGGCGAAGACCGGCACCCCCTTCCCCGAGAAGCGCCGCAGCGCCGAGAGGATCGTCCCGTCGCCGCCGAGCGCGATCGCGATCTCGGCGTCGCCGTCGGACGCCGGCGCGTCGCTGTCCTCGAAGCGCAGCTCGACGCCGATCTCCTCGGCCACGCGGCGCAGCGCGGCCTCCGCCTCGGCGGTCTCGTGCAGGCGGCCGTGGGTGATGACGACGGCGATCCTCGGGGCCATCAGGCGTCCACCTTCGCCACCGCGGCGGCGACGTCCTCCACGGCGCCCGCCCGCCCGGCCTCGCCCAGCCACAGGAACGTCTCGCGATTGCCCTTCGGCCCCGGCAGCCCGCTGGGCGCGAATCCCAGCACCGCGGCGCCCAGCTCGCGCGCCGCGCCCGCGACCGCGACGACCGCCTCGCGCCGCAGCTCCGGGTCGCGCACGACGCCGCCCTTGCCGACCCGCTCGCGGCCCACCTCGAACTGGGGCTTGACCATGACCAGGGCGTCGAAGGCGTCCGCCGCGCACGCCAGCACGGCCGGCAGCACCTTCGTCAGCGAGATGAACGACACGTCGGCGACGACGAGGTCGGGCGCATAGGGCAGCTGGTCGAGCGACAGCGCCCGCGCGTTGACCCGCTCGAGCACGGTCACGCGCTCGTCGTTGCGCAGCGCCCAGGCCAGCTCGCCGTAGGCGACGTCCACCGCCGCGACGTGCGCCGCCCCGCGCTGGAGCAGGCAGTCGGTGAACCCGCCGGTCGAGGCGCCGACGTCGAGCGCCCGCCGACCCGCCACGTCGAGTCCGAGCGCGTCCAGCGCGTTGGCCAGCTTGACCCCGCCGCGCGAGACGAACCGCGGCCGCTCGTCGACGGCGACGACCACCGCATCGTCGACCAGCTGGCCGGGCTTGGCCGCCCGCCGCCGCTCCGGTCCGAGCAGCACCTCGCCCGCCAGGACGGACGCGGCCGCCCGGGTGCGCGAGTCGAAGAGCCCTCGCTGCGCGAGCAGGGCGTCGAGGCGGACCTTGACCACGGGCGAGAACCGTAGCGACCCGGCTTCACTTCGCGACGCACCGGTCGATGTACTGGGACAATGGAGTCTCCCGTCGTGCTCGTCGCGCGCCAGCCGATCTGCGACCGCCAGCGCCGATCGGTGGGCTACGAGCTGCTGTTCCGAGCGCAGGACCGCCGGCATGCCGAAGTGACCGACGACGAGCAGGCGACGGCCCACGTGCTCGTCACGAGCTTCGCCGACATCGGCGTGCGCCAGCTCGTCGGCAGCCGCTTCGCCGCCATCAACGTCAGCCGCCGCTTCCTCCTCGACGTCGACCCGCTGCCGTTCGGCCCGAAGGGCGTCGTGCTGGAGCTGCTGGAGGAGCAGCACGTCGACGGGGCGCTGCTCGAGCGCCTGCACGCGCTGCGCGACGCCGGCTATGCCATCGCGCTCGACGACTACCGCTACGCCCCGGCGGCCGCGCCGCTGCTGGACGTCGCCCACCTCGTCAAGCTCGACGTCCGCTCGCTGGGCTGCGACGGCGTCGCGCGGGAGCTGGAGCGCCTGGGCGCCTTCCGCGGCAAGGTCGTCGCCGAGAAGGTCGAGACCGAGGCCGAGTTCGAGCGCTGCCTGCAGCTCGGCTTCGACCTCTTCCAGGGCTACTTCTTCTGCCGGCCGGAGCTCGTCTCCGGCCGGCCGCTGTCGACCGGGCCGCTGCGCGCGCTGCAGACGGCGGCCGAGGTGTCGCGACCCGACGTCTGCTTCGAGGAGATCGAGGAGATCGTCTCCCGCGACCCGGGCCTCACCGTGCGCCTGCTGCGGCTGCTGAACTCGGCGGCGTTCTCGCTGAACCGCAAGTTCACGACCGTCCGCGAGGCGCTCGTCATGCTCGGCGAGCGCAACGTGCGCCAGTGGATCGTCCTCGTCGTGCTCGCCGGCCTGCCCGCCGGCAGCGACGAGCTCCTGCCGACCGCGCTCGTGCGGGCACGGCTGCTCGAGAGCCTGGCCGCGCAGCGCGGGGACCGCGAGCCGCCGGGCGCGTTCGTCGTCGGCCTCTTCTCGATCGTCGACGCGCTGCTGGAGACGCCGATGGAGGAGATCCTCGTCGAGGTCCCGCTCGCCGACGAGCACGCCGACGCGCTGCTGCGCCACGAGGGCCCCAACGGGCGCGCGCTGGCGGCCGTCCTCGCCCACGAGCGCGGCGACGTCTGGGACCCGGCGGACGTCGGGGCGCCGCAGGCGTCGTTCGGAGCTGCCTACGTCGAGGCGGTCGAATGGGCCCAGGAGTGCCTGGCGGGCGTGGCGTAGCCGCGCTCAGCGCAGCGCAGCGCGCAGGCCGGTCGCCAGCGCGTCCAGCCCGACCCCGGCCAGCGGCGTCACCGCCGGCCAGCGGACGAACCCGTGGACGGTGCCGTCGACGACGGTCACGGTCGCCGGGACGCCGGCCGCGCGCAGCCGCGCCGCGTAGGCCTCCCCCTCGTCGCGCAGCACGTCGTGGCTGGCGAGGACGATCGTCGCCGGCGGCAGGCCCGCCAGCTCGGGGGCGCGCAGCGGCGAGACGTCGGGGTCCGCGGGATCGCCGCCGTACTGGGCGAAGTGCCACGCCATGTCGTCGGCGGTGAGCCGGAAGCCGGTGGCGAAGGTCCGGTAGGAGACGGTCGCCATGCCGGCGTCGAGCACCGGGTAGACGAGCGCCTGGGCCGCCAGGTCGCGGTGCCGGCGCGCGAGCACCGCCGCGAGCGTGCCGCCGGCGCTGTCGCCGGCCACGGCGACGGGCTCGTCGCCGGCGATCTCGCGCACGCAGGCCAGCGCGGCCTCGGCGTCCTCCAGCTGCGCCGGGAAGCGGTGCTCGGGCGCGCGCCGGTAGTCGGCGAGCACCACCGTGGCGCCCGCACGGTTGGCCAACATCCGCCCGACCTGGTCGTAGGAGGCCGGCGAACCGACGACCCAGCCGCCGCCGTGCAGGTAGAGGACGCAGCCGCGCGCCTGGGCCGGCGTGAAGACGCGCATCGCCAGCGGGTCGTGCACGTCGCGGACCTCGGCGACCGGCTCGGGCGGACCGGCCAGCGCCGCGGCGCCGGCGTCGTGCTCGGCGCGCATCGCGACGGGGTCGCGCTCGGCGGGCGGGCCCGCGCCCTCGGCGCCGGCCAGCAGCGCCGCGATCTGGGGGTCCAGCTCGCTCAGCGGCTCACGGCCACGCCGCGCGGCTCGCGCAGCGCCGCCTCGATCCGCTCGGCGATCCGCTCCCCGGTGAACCCGACCTCGGCGTGCAGCAGCGCCGGCTTGCCATGGGTCACGTAGCGGTCGGGCAGCCCGACGCGCAGGATCCGCGGCGTCGCGAGCCCCGCGTCGTTGAGGCCCTCCCAGACCGCCGAGCCGAAGCCGCCCGCGAGCACGCCCTCCTCGACGGTCACCAGCAGGTCGTGCTCGGCTGCCAGCTGGGCCAGCAGCGCGGCGTCCAGCGGCTTGGCGAAGCGGGCGTCGGCGACGGTCGGCGCGATGCCGTGCCCGGCGAGCAGGTCGGCGGCGTCGAGCGCCTTCTGCACGCCGGTGCCGTAGCCGACGATCGCCACGCGCTCGCCCTCGCGCAGGATCTCGCCCGTGCCGATCTCGATCGCGACCGGCGCGTCGGGCAGCGCGACGCCGACGCCCTCGCCACGCGGGTAGCGCAGCGCGATCGGGCCGTCGTCGTGCAGCAGCGCCGTGTGGAGCATGTGCACGAGCTGGGCCTCGTCGCGCGGCGCCATGAGGACCATGTTCGGCAGGCAGCGCAGGTAGGCGATGTCGAACGCGCCGTGGTGCGTCGGGCCGTCGTCGCCGACGAGGCCGGCGCGGTCCATCGCGAAGACGACGTTGAGGCTCTGGAGCGCGACGTCGTGGACGATCTGGTCGAACGCACGCTGCAGGAACGTCGAGTAGATCGCGCAGACCGGCTTGGCGCCCTCGAGGGCCAGGCCCGAGGCGAACAGCACCGCCTGCTGCTCGGCGATGCCGACGTCGAAGTAGTGCTCGGGCTTGGCCTTCTGGAGGATGTTCAGGCCGGTGCCGGAGTTCATCGCGGCGGTGATGCCGACGACGCGCGGGTCGCGCTCCACCTCGCGCACGAGGGCCTCGCCGAAGACCGTCGTGTAGGCGGGCGGCGCGGGCTTGGCGCTCGCGGCCGCCGCCGGCTTGGCCGCCGGTGCGCCGTTGGCGATCGACTTCGGCTTGACCGCGTGCCACTTCTCCATGCCGTCCAGCCCACCGAGCTCCGAGGGCGAGAACCCCTTGCCCTTGACCGTGGCGATGTGGACGACGACGGGCCGCTGCGCCGCCAGCGCCTCGCTGAGCGCCTCGCGCAGCGCGTGGACGTCGTGGCCGTCGATGACCCCGACGTAGGCCCAGTCGAGCTCCTCCCAGAACAGCCCGGGCGCCCAGAACGCCTTGATCGACTCCTTCAGCTGCGGGCCGAGATGCTCGAAGGCCGAGCCGATGCCGGCCGGCAGCCGCGTCAGCTTGGACTCCACGTCCTCGCGGGCGCGGTAGAGCTTGGGATTGAGGCGGACGCGGTTGAAGTACCGGCTGAGCGCGCCGACGTTCGGCGCGATCGACATGCCGTTGTCGTTGAGGACGACGACGATCGGCGTGCCCAGCCCGCCGGCCTGGCTGATCGCCTCGAACGCGACGCCGCCGGTCATCGCGCCGTCGCCGATCACCGCGACGACCTTGCCGGCGTCGGGCTCGCCGCGCAGCCGCATCGCCTCCTTGAGCCCGACCGCGTAGCCGATCGAGGTCGAGGCGTGGCCGGCGCCCATGACGTCGTGCTCGGACTCGTGGATCGCGCAGAACGGGGCCAGGCCCTCGTACTGGCGGATCGTCGCCAGCTGGTCGCGCCGGCCGGTGAGGACCTTGTGCGGATAGGCCTGGTGCCCGACGTCCCACAGGATCTTGTCGGTGGGCGAGTCCAGCAGCGAGTGCAGGGCGACGGCCAGCTCGCAGGTCCCGAGGTTGGCGCCGAAGTGGCCGCCGATCTCGCCGACCGTGTCGATGATGTGCTCGCGTACCTCCTGGGCGACCTGCTGGAGCTCCTCGTCGGACAGGCCGTGGAGGTCCTGGGGCTGGTCGATGCGGTCGAGGATCGGCGTCATGAGGTGCGCGTGAAGATGAAGTCGGTGATCTGCTCGAGCTCTGATGCCCCGTCGGGAGCGGCGTCGGCGAGCGCCGCCCGGGCGCTCCCATGGGAGACCTCGGCCATGGTACGGGCTCCCGCGAGACCGAACTCGCTGACGTAGGTGCGCTTGCCGTGGCGCTCGTCGGAGCCCTGGGGCTTGCCGAGCGCAGCGTCCGTCCCGGTGACGTCGAGGATGTCGTCGACGATCTGGAAGAGGACGCCGAGCTCGGCGGCGAACGGCTCCCACGGCGCCGGATCGCGCCCGCTGAGCAGCAGCACGGACTCGATCGAGGTGGCGATGAGGCGGCCGGTCTTCAGCGCGTGCAGCTCGCGCAGCTCGACGTCCTCGGAGGCGACGTCGAGGTACTGCCCGCCGACCATCCCGTTCACGCCGGTGGCCGTGGCGAGGTGGCGCAGGGCGGCGAGGACGTGCGCGGGCTCGCCCGCCTGGTAGGTGAGGATGTGGCGGAAGGCCTCGGCGTAGAGCGCGTCGCCGGCGAGGATCGCGACGTCCTCGCCGTGGGCGACGTGGAGCGTCGGCCGGCCGCGGCGCAGCGCGTCGTCGTCCATCGCCGGGAGGTCGTCGTGGATGAGCGAGTAGGTGTGGATGAGCTCGATGCCCGCGGCCAGCGGCAGCACCTCCCGCGCGTCGCGGCGCAGCGCGCGAGCGGTGGCGAGGGCCAGGACCGGGCGGATCCGCTTGCCGCCGGCCAGCAGCGAGTAGCGCATCGCCTCCTCCAGGCCCTCGGTGGGCGTGCCGTCCGCGAAGCGCAGCCGAGCGAGGTACGCCTCGACGAGCTCGCGCAGGTCGTCGGGGTAGCGCGGGCTCCCCGGGACGCTCACAGCAGGGCGTCCTGGCCCGGCGGCACCTCCGACGCGGCCGCGCGGGCGCGGCGCTCCAGCTCGGCGCTGGCCTCCGAGGCGAGGGCGGCGCAGTCCTCGACGAGCGTCGCCGCCGCGTCGGCGGACAGGTCGCCGGAGCGCAGCTGCTCGGCAGCGCGCTCGAGGCGTTCGATGAGGCGGTCGAGATCGTTCATCGCTCCGGATCCTCCCGCATCTCGCGCAGCGCCGCGCCGAGCACGCCGTTGACGAACTTCGGCGCGCCCGCGCCCGCGTAGGTCTTGGCCGTCTGGACGGCCTCCTCGATCGCGCCCTCGGGCGGGATCGGCGCGTCGGCCGGCACGGCGTCGGGGTGCAGCATCTCGGTCAGCGCGACGCGCATGATCGCCTTCTCCAGCGGCGCGATGCGGTCGACGGTCCAGTTCTCGGCGTGGCGCGCGATGATCGCGTCGGTGTCGGGCGCGTAGTCCTCGGCCGCGTGCGCCAGGGCGCGCGTGAACAGCGGCGCGTCGCGCTCCAGCGTCTCGGAGACCGGCCGACCCGTGAGGTCGTGCTGGTAGAGCGCGAAGACGGCGGCGCGGCGCTGCTCGGAGCGGCGGGCCAACGGAGCTAGACGCGCGACATGTAGTCGCCGCTCGACGTCTGGACCTTGACCCGGTCGCCGACGTTGACGAACAGCGGCACCTGGATCGTGGCGCCGGTCTCCAGCGTGGCCGGCTTGTTGCCGCCGCCCGACGCGGTGTCGCCGCGCACGCCCGGCTCGGTCTGGGTGACCTCGAGCTCGACGGAGGCCGGCAGCTGCAGGTCGCTGGGCTGGTCGTCGATGAACAGCACGTCGACCTCGTCGCTGGCCTTCGTCCAGCGCAGCGCGTCGGCGACCGCGCTCTCGGGGATCGCGATCTGCTCGTAGGACGAGGTGTCCATGAAGTGCGCGTCGGTCCCGTCAGCGTAGAGGAACTGCATCTTGCGCGCCTCGGTGCGCACCGCGCGGAACTTCTCGCCAGCCCGGAACGTCCGGTCGATCACGTTCCCGTCCGAGGCGCGGCGCAGCTTCGTGCGCACGAACGCTCCACCCTTGCCGGGCTTGACGTGCTGGAACTCGAGGATCTTGAAGACGGTCCCCTCGACGTCGATGTGGTTGCCGTTCTTGAACTGGTTGGTGCTGATGACGGTGATCACCGGCCCTGTGGGGCCAAGGTCCGAGGCCTGTGTGCGCCCGGTGATCGTAGTCTCACCGCCGGTTCGCTCGAGGGCCCCATCGACGGCGGCCTCAAGCGCGCGGGGCGGCCAGGGCGCGTACGAGCGACGGGGCGGCGGCGGCGAGCTCGCGCGCGTAGGGCTCGTCCGGCGCGCGCAGCAGGCGGTCGGTGGGCCCGCTGGCGCAGATCGTCCCGTCGCGGAGGATGATCGTCTCGTCGGCCAGGGCGGCCGCGAGGCCGAGGTCGTGGGTGATGAGCAGCAGCGCGACGCCGGTACGGGCGCGCAGCTCGTCGAGCAGCTCCACGATGCGTGCCTGCGTGCGCGCATCCAGGGCGGTGGTGATCTCGTCGCAGATCAGGACGTCGGGCTCGGCGGCGAGCGCGCGGGCGATCGCGACGCGCTGACGCTCCCCGCCCGAGAGCTGGCCGGGACGCCGATCGGCGACGGCGGAGTCGAGGCCGACCTGACGCAGGAGCGCGTCGCCGCGCTGGCGGCGGACGTCGCGATCGAGGCGGCCCAGCAACCGCAGCGGCCGCTCGAGGGCGATGCGGATCGGCTGGTGCGGGTTGAGCGTGCCCTGCGGGTCCTGCGGGACGAGCTGGATGGCGCGCAGCTGCGCGGGCGTGCGCCGGCGCACGTCGCCGGGCACGGACTCGCCGCCGACCAGGATGCGCCCGGCGTCGGGGCGGTGCAGGCCGGCGAGCATGCGCGCGATCGTGGTCTTGCCCGAGCCGGACTCCCCCACGAGCGCCAGGCAGCCGCCCGCGCGCAGGCGCAGCGTGACGTCGCGCGCGGCGACCACCGTGCCGCCGCTGCCGCGGTGCGTCGCGCACAGGCCCTCCGCGGCCAGGACCGTCGACGCCCCGGCCGCGCTGGCGGGCCGCGCCGGCGCGGGCGCGTGCAGATCGGGGACGGCGTCGCGCAGGGCGCGCGTGTACCGGTGCGCCGGCGCCGCCAGGATGGCGCGCGTCGGCCCGGTCTCGAGGACGCGACCGGCGGTCATGATCGCGATGCGGTCGGCGCGCTGGGCGACGAGCGCGAGGTCGTGGGAGATGAGCAGCACCGCGCGCGGCCGCCGGCGGCGCAGCGCGTCGATGGCGTCGAGGATGCGCGCCTGCGTGGTGGTGTCCAGCCCGGCCGTGGGCTCGTCGAGGACGAGCAGCTGCGGGTCGCGGGTGAGCGCCATCGCGATCGCTACGCGCTGCTGCTGGCCGCCGGAGAGCTGGTGCGGGTAGCGCCGCAGGATCCCGTCGATCGCGTCGAGCCCGGCGTCGTGCAGCGCCTGCTCGACGCGGGCGGCGCGTTCGGCGCGGGGTCGGTCGCGGAGCGTCTCGGTCAGCAGCCGCTCGACTCGCATGCGTGGGTCCAGGCCGCCGCCGGCGGCCTGGGCGACGTAGCCGACCGTCGTCGCGCGCCAGCGACTCCGTTGGCGCTCGGGCAGCGCGAGCGGGTCGACGTCGCCGACGTGGACGCGGCCGCCGGTGCGCCGCAGCCCCGGACGCAGGTGGCCGAGCAGGGCGAGCGCCGCGGTCGTCTTGCCCGCGCCGGACTCGCCGACGAGCGCGAGCAGCTCGCCGGACGCGATCTGCAGCGAGACGCCGTCGACGACCGGGCCGACCGCGGCGGCGACGCGCAGGTCCTCGAGCGCCACGGTCGTCACGCGTGCCGCTCCCGGCGCGCCCGGTAGACGCCGTCGAGCAGCAGGCTCACCGAGGTGACGAGGGCCACGAGCACGATCGCGGGGGCGGCGGCCGCCCACGGATTGTCCTGGGCGCCGCCGATCTCCTGCTGGATCTGCAGGCCCCAGTCGGGGCGCTCGCTGGAGCCGCCCAGGCCGAGGAAGCCGGCGGTGGCGACCAGGTAGATGGCGGTCACGAAGCGAATGCCGAGGTCGGCCAGCAGCGGACCGGCGACGCTGGGCAGCAGCTCCCGTCCCAGCAGCCACGGCAGCCGCTCGCCCCGGCCGAGCGCCGCCTCGACGTACCCGCGGTGGACGACGTCCAGCGTGCAGGCACGCGCGACACGGGCGGTGAACGGCGCGCTCGTCAGGCACACTGCGGCCACCAGCACGAGGGTGCTGGCGCCGAAGCCAGCCCCGAGCAGGAGCAGGACGAGCATCGCCGGCAGCGCCAGCAGCGCATCGATGGGACGCATCACCCAGCCGTCCAGCCGCGGGCGTAGCGCCGCCGTCATCCCGGCGATCGCGCCAAGTCCGGTGGCGGCGACGGTGCACAGGAGGGCGATCAGCACCAGCCGGCGGCCGCCGGCCAGGAGGCGGCTGAGCACGTCGCGGCCGACGCTGTCCGTGCCCAGCAGGGCGTGCGCCGACGGCGGCTCGTAGGGCAGCCCGATCGATGCGCGCACCGGATGCGGCGCCAGCCAGGGGCCGACGAGCGCGCCGACGAACAGCAGCGCCGCCAGCGCGCCCAGCAGCGTCCAGCCGACACGGCGGGCGCTCATCGCGCCGCCGTCCGCCGCTGGGGGACGAGCGCCATCGTCGCGAGATCGGCGGCCAGGTAGGCGGCGAGCACGACGGCGGCGATCAGCATGGCGAGGCTCTGCACGAGCACCGTGTCGCGGGCGGCGACCGCGCCCGCGAGCGACTGGCCGAGGCCGGGATAGGAGAAGACGGTCTCGACCACGACGGTGCCGCCGATCAGGAAGCCGCACAGGCCGCCGAGCACCTGGATCGCGGGAAGCAGCGCGGCGGGCAGCACGTGCACGAGCAGCACGCGCCGCTCGGGCACACCGCGCAGCCGCGCGCTCTCGACGTGGCGCTGCCCGAGCGCGTCGATCGTCGCCCCGCGCACGACGCGCGCCAGATAGGCCGCGCTCGTGGCGGTCAGCGCCAGCACCGGCAGCACGAGGATCGACGGGTCGCTCCACGGCGACGCGCCGGGCAGCAGCAGGCTGGTCGGCGGCAGGAGGCCCAGCCCGAACGCGAACACGACCACGAGCGCGGTGGCGGTCACGAACTCGGGCAGCGAGACGACGGCGAGCGTCGCCCCGCTGAGCAGCCGGTCGCCGCGTCGCCCCTCGCGCGCACCGGCGACCAGCCCGACGACCAGGCCGATCAGGCAGGTCGCCGCGAAGGCCAGGACCGCGAGCGCCAAGGTGTTCGGCAGGCGTCCGGCCAGCACCGCCCCGACCGGCCGCTGGGACTGCAGCGAGCGGCCCAGGTCTCCGTGCAGCAGGCCGCCGACCCAGTCGAGGTAGCGGCGGGGCGCCGGCTCGTCGAGGCCCAGCTGGGCGCGCAGGGCGGCGAGCCGCTCGGGCGTGGCGCGATCGCCGAGCGCGGCGCTGGCCGCGTCCCCGGGCAGCACGTTCGTGGCGGCGAAGGTGACCACCGAGATCGCGGCGAGGGTGACGAGCGCCGCGGCCAGGCGCCGAGCCAGCCACCACGGCAACCAGGCCCGTGCCCGCGGGGCGCGGCTCATCCCCCGATCGAGACGTTCGCGTCCGTCTGGCCGACGCGCCATCCGCGTGCCTGTCGCTGGACGTCCCACAGCGCCGCATAGCGCCCGCCGGCGGCGACCAGCTCGTCGTGGCGGCCGCGCTCGACGATGCGGCGCTCGTCGAGCACGAGGATCTGGTCGGCGCCCCGGATCGTCGCCAGCCGGTGGGCGATCACCAGCACGGTCTTGCCGGCCACCAGCGCGCTCAGCGCCTCCTGCAGCAGCCGTTCGTTGGTCGGGTCGATGGCGGCGGTCGGCTCGTCGAGGATCACGATCGGCGCGTCCTTCAGGAGCGCCCGCGCGATGCACAGCCGCTGGCGCTGGCCGCCAGACAGCGTCGCGCCGCCCTCACCGAGCACGGTCTCGTAGCCGTCGGGCAGCGCCGTCACGAAGTCGTGGCAGCGCGCCGCGCGGCAGACCTCGGCCAGCCGCTCGTCGCTGGCCCGCGAGTCGGCGAGGCGCAGGTTGGCGGCCACCGTGTCACGGAACAGGTAGGCGTCCTGCAGCACCACGGTGACCGCATCGATGAGGGCGTCGGGCGCCTGCTCGCGCACGTCGACCCCGCCGATCGTCACCCGTCCCGCCTCGACGTCCCAGAAGCGCGCGATCAGGTTGGCGACCGTGCTCTTGCCCGCACCGGACGGGCCGACCAGCGCGGTCAGCGAGCCCTCCGGGATCTCGAACGACACGCCGTCGAGGACCAGGTGCTCGCCCGGCGTCCCGGCCGCGTAGGCGAAGCGGACGTCCTCGAAGGCGATCGCGAAGCCGGCCCGCTCGCGCGGCCGCTGCGGTTGGGGCTGCGGCTCGCTGGCCAGCAACGCGCTGACGCGCTCAAGCCCCGCGTCCGCGATCCGCATCAGCTCGGCCTGGCCGATGACCGCGAGCATCGGCTGATAGATCCGCAGCGCCAGGACGAAGAACAGCACGACCGTGGCGGTCTCCACCTCGCCGCCGGTCACGAGGTAGACGGCGACGAGCACGACCGCGGCGTAGCCCAGCTCGATCGTCGTCGTCACCGCCGCCAGCAGCGGCGCGAGCTGGTGCACGAGTCGCAGGTTGGTGGCGCGGAACGCGTCGACCGCCTCGTGGAAGCGCGCCATCCGCGCCCCGGTCTGGTTGTAGGCGCGGATCACCGGCACGCCGTTGACGTACTCGAGCATCCGCGCGACGGCCCCGGCCTGGCGCTGCTGGCGCAGCCGGGCCAGCAGCACGAAGCGTCGCTCCATGAAGAGGTAGATCGGCACCGCGAGGACGAGCGTGGCCAGCGCCGCGAGCCCGAGCCGCCAGTCGACGACGAGCGTGACCGCCAAGACGACGAGCGGGGCGACAGACGCGCCGACGACGCTCGGGAGCACCTCGGCCATCACCGGCTCGATCATCCGCATGTCGGCGGTCAGCGCCGTCGCGACGTCGCCGGTCTGCTGCTGGCGCAGCTGGCCGATCGGCAGCCGCCGCAGGTGATCGACGGCCTGCAGGCGCAGCTGCGCGGCCTCCTCGTAGCCGACGACCCACGTCAGCCGCGCCGACCGCAGCGCGACTAGGAACTGGGCAACGACGCAGGCGGCGATCATGGCCGTCCACGTCGCGATCTGGCCGCCGGTCACCTCGCGGCCCTCGGCCAGGCGGTCGATCGCCACGACGACGACGCCGACGGGCGCCGCGGTCAGCAGCCCCTGCAGCATCCGCAGCGCCGTGCCGCGCGCCAGCGCGGGGCGCATCGACCCGGCCATGCGCCACAGCCGCATGGTGACCCCGACGGTGGTCGCATCCAGCACGCTCATCGAGACCCCTCCGCTGCTGCTGCCGCCAGCGTCCATCCGCTGGCGGCCACGTGGTCGGCCCACATCCGGGCATAGAGACCCTCGGCAGCCAGCAGCTCCTCGTGGCGGCCGCGCTCGGCGATCCTGCCGTCGTCGACGACGAGGATCTGGTCGGCGTGCATGATCGTCGACAGCCGATGGGCGATCACCAGCAGCGTGCGGCCGGCCGTCGCCTCGGCGATCGCCTCCTGGATCGCGCGCTCGTTCTCGGGGTCAGCGTGCGCCGTGGCCTCGTCGAGGATCACGATCGGCGCGTCCTTCAGCAGCGCGCGAGCGATCGCGATCCGCTGACGCTGACCGCCCGACAGCGTGTCACCCCCCTCGCCGACCACCGTCTCATAGCCGTCGGGAAGCGCGGTGATGAAGGCCTCGCAGCGGGCCAGCCGCGCCGCCCGCTCCACCGCCTCCCGCGGCGCGTCGGGATGGCCGAAGGCGATGTTGGCGGCGATCGTGTCGTGGAAGAGGAACGAGTCCTGGAAGATGAACGCGACCCGGTCCATCAGCGCGGAGACGCGGATGTCGCGCACGTCGACGCCGCCGATCGACACCGCCCCCGCGTCGACGTCCCAGAAGCGCGCGACGAGCCGGGCGATCGTCGTCTTGCCCGACCCCGACGGGCCGACCAGCGCCGTCACCTCCCCGGCGCGCGCGGTCAGCGACACGTCGCGCAGCGCCGGCTCGCCGGCGCCGTAGGCGAACGTCACGTCGCGCAGCTCGATCGTGTCGTCGGACGGCTCCACGCCGCCGTCGCGATCGGGCAGCGGCGGCTCGTGCAGGACGTCGTCGATCGCCTGCCCGCCGGCGCCCATGCCGTTGAGCTGCGCGAAGATCGGCTGCAGGCGCAGCAGCGGCGCCGTGTAGCCGAGGCCCAGCAGCAGGAACAGCACCAACTCGCTCACCGACAGCGACCCGTCGCGCTCCAGCAGCAACCCGATCGGCAGCAGGAACAGCACGTTGGCGGTCAGCGCGACGAAGAAGAACGTCCCGCCGACAAGGAAGTCCCTGGCCCAGGCGACCTCGAAGCGCGCATGGTCGAGGATCGCCTGCTCGATCTGGCGCACCCGCTCCCCGGAGCGGTTGAACAGCCGCACGACCAGCATGCCCTGCAGGAACTCGACCAGCGCCCCGTTCATCCGGGCGTCGCTGCGGTGGTAGTCGTCCATGCGCTGCCGACCGCCGCGCATCGCCACCGCCATCCCCGCGAACGCCAGCGGGACGACGACCATCGACGCCAGCGCCAGGCGCCAGTCGACGACCAGCAGGAGGATCGACGAGGCGACGAACGAGGCCGCCGCCAGCGAGCCCTCGGGGATCGCATGGGCGAGGAACAGCTCCAGCGCCTCGACGTCGTCGGCCATCGTCTTCTTCAGCTCGCCCGAGCGCCGGCGCGCGAAGAACCCGAGCGGCACCTTCGCCAGCGCCTCCGACAGGCGCAGGCGCACGCGATAGAGGATCGCGTAGGCCGCGATGTGCGAGATCCACAGCGCGGCGGCGAACAGCAGGCCGCGCAGCACGATCGCCGCGACCGTCAGGCCCGCATACAGCCAGAGGCGACCGTCGTCGACGGGTGGATGCAGCAGCTCGTCGACGATCAGGTAGCCGAGCACGAACGGCACCAACTGCACGATCGCCGTCGCAGCCCCCAACAGGCTGGAGACGATCAGCCGCGGCCGCTCGCTGCGCCCGAAGGCCAGCAGCAGCGGAACCGCGCTGATGCGCTCATCCTGCGCCGCCATCTCACGCCGCCTGGATCGACGCACGGTCGAAGGTCGGGTAGCGCCCGAACGCCGACACTTCGACCCCGTGCACCGCCGGGCGCGCAGCGAGGAGGTTCTGGCCGATGCCCCAGACGACGAGGCCACCGTCCTGCCAGAGCATCTCCTGCGCGTCGTGCAGCATCCGCGCCCGCCGGTCCTCGTCCAGCGTCGCTCGCGCCTCGCCGAGGAGGCGGTCGAACCGCTTGCTCGTCCACGCGGTCGCGTTGAACGGCGCGTTGGACGCGAACGACATCAGGTCGGCGGTCACCGACCCGACCGGCCCGCCCCACGCCTTCAGCGGGGCGCCGATGAGCTTCGGGATGTCCGCGTAGTACTGGTCGGGCGGCACCTCGTCGAGCTCCACCTGCAGCCCGACCGCTCGCAGCTGCTCGGCGAACAGCGGCGACGCCGCCGCGGCGGCCGGCAGCGCTGCGGAGGTCAGCAGCGGCACCCGCGCGCCCTCGGCGCCGGCGGCACGCAGGAGCGAGCGGGCGCGCTCGGGGTCGTGCTCGCGCTGCGGCAGGTCGGCGGCGTAGGACGGGCGGCCCTTGGACGACAGGTCGTTGCCGACCTCGCCGAACCCCACGAGCGCCTTGTCGACCAGCTCCCGGCGGTCGACGGCGAGCTTGACCGCCAGGCGCACCCGCGGGTCGTCGAAGGGCGCCGCCGTGACGTTCATCGCGAACGCCGCGGCGTAGACGGCGTCGGGGGAGCGCAGCAGCCGCACCGCCCGGTCGCCGCCGTCCGCGATCCGCCGCGCCGCCACCGGGTCGAGGTCGAAGTCGACGTCCGCCTGGCCGCCCCGCAGCGCGTTGAGGCGCGCGGTGGCGTCGTTGACCGACAGCAGCTGCAGCTGGCCGAGCGACGGTCGCCCGCGCCAGAAGTCGTCGAAGGGTGCCAGCTCCGTCGACTCGCCCGGCACGAACGACGCCAGCGTGAACGGTCCGGTCCCGTTGGCGTCCTGTGGCGCGTCGTGCCCCTCGCGCAGCACCATGGCGTAGGCGCGGCCCATCGCCGCGTCCAGGTCGCCCAGCGGCGTCCGCATCGCGAGCCGCAGCGTGCGGCCGTCCAGCACCCGACTGGCGGCGAGGTCGACCTCCGCCAGCGCCTGCGCGCCGTCGCCCGGCGCCTTGGGGTTGGCGATGCGCCGCAGCGTGTACAGCGCGTCGCGCGCCGTCGCCACGGCGCCGTCGTGGAAGCGCACGCCGTCCCGCAGCCGGATCGTCCACGCGCGGCCGCCCCGCTCCGGCTCGACCGACTCTGCCAGCACCATCACCGGCTTGCCGCCGTTCTCGACCACCAGCGGGTCGTAGAGCGCGAGCGCGCGGGTGAAGTCCATGTCCGAGCGGAAGTTCAGCGTCCCCAGCGACTCGGCGTCACCGCCCCCGGCCATCGCCACCCGCAGCCGATCGCCACCCTCGCCTCCGCCGTCACCGCCGCCGCACGCCGCGAGCAGCGGTGCCGCGCCCAGCATGGCCGCCGCGCCGAACGTCCCGCGCAGGAACGATCGCCGCGTCGCGACCGACGACAGCTCTCGGGCGGATGTGGGCATGGGCATCTCCTCGGCCGCGAAGGCGCATCTGGTCGGTGGACGAGTCGCGACGGCAACGCGGCCGCGAAGCTCCGCCACCGTAGCATGAAATGAGATTGAGTCTTATACCCATATACTGCCGGTCATGACCGCACGACACGGCACCCGGCCGGGCACGCCCGGGCGACGTCCCCGGCGCGACGAGGATCGCGCTCGGCTGATCTACCGCGACCCCGAGTTCCTGCGCCGCTCCCTGACCGAGCGGGAGCCACGGCGGTGAGCGCGGCCGCAGTCGAGCGCCTGCCGGTCACGGTGCTCTCGGGCTTCCTGGGCGCCGGCAAGACGACGCTGCTCGAGCACGTGCTCGCCAACCGCGAGGGCCGCCGCGTGGCGGTGATCGTCAACGACATGAGCGAGGTCAACGTCGATGCCGAGCTGGTCGCCCGCGGCGACGCGTCGCTGGACCGCGTCGAGGAGAAGCTCGTCGAGATGTCCAACGGCTGCATCTGCTGCACGCTGCGCGAGGACCTGCTGATCGAGGTCGGGCGGCTGGCGCGCGAAGGGCGTTTCGACTGCCTGTTGATCGAGTCGACCGGGATCAGCGAGCCGATGCCGGTGGCCGAGACCTTCACCTTCGCCGACGAGCAGGGCCGCTCGCTGAGCGACGTGGCCCGGCTGGACACGATGGTCACGGTCGTCGACGCCCACAACTTCCTCGCCGACTGGCGCACGTTCGAGATGCTGCACGAGCGCGGCGAGTCCGCCGGCCCCGACGACGAGCGCACCGTCGTCGACCTGCTCGCCGACCAGGTCGAGTTCGCCGACGTGATCGTCGTCAACAAGATCGACCTCGTCGACGACGCCGAGCGGACCGAGCTGACCGCCGCGCTGCGCGCGCTCAACCACCGGGCGCGGATCGTCGAGGCCGAGTTCGGCCACGTGCCGCTCGACGCGGTGCTCGAGACCGGGCTGTTCGACTTCGACGACGCCGCCGACGCGCCCGGCTGGCTGCAGACGCTGCGCGGCCAGGAGGTGCCCGAGACCGAGGAGTACGGGATCTCCAGCTTCGTCTACCGGGCCCGGCGACCGTTCCATCCCGAACGCTTCCACGACATGCTGGGCGCGCAGTGGCCGGGCGTGCTGCGCGCCAAGGGCTTCTTCTGGCTCGCGACCCGCAACGACCAGGTCGGCCAGTGGTCGGCCGCCGGACGCGTGCTGCGCTACGGCTACGCCGGCCAGTGGTGGGCGACCGTCCCGCAGTCACGCTGGCCGCTGACGCCCGAGATGCGCGCCCACTACGAGCAGCACTGGCACGAGCCCCACGGCGACCGCCGCCAGGAGCTCGTCTTCATCGGCACCGACATGGACCGCGACCGCATCACCGCGCAGCTGGACGCCTGCCTGCTCACCGACGACGAGCTCGCCGTCGATCCCGGCGTCTGGCGTCACGCGTTCGCCGACCCGCTGCCGCCGTGGCCACAGCCCGACGGGGACGCCCACCCCGAGCGAGCGTCCTAGTACCGCACGGTCGCCGAGGGCCGCGCGACCGGCCCCGGCCCACCGCCGCCCACCCAACGCGCGCGGATCAGCGCGTCCGGCTCATTCAGCCGCTTCGCGACGCGCCGGCTGGCTCGCCCGGTCGGCCTCCCAGGCGATCGTGTCGCAGAGCCGGTTGAACGTGTACCAGTGCAGCCCGGCGAGACCCAGGTCGCCCCCGTCGAGGTGCGGCGCGAGCGCGTCGTAGAGGAGCCTGGCGGCGTGCGAGGGGCCGCCCAGCAGCCGGCGCAGGCCGCGCTGCTTGCGCAGGAAGGACACCGATGGCCCCACCCCCACGCGCAGCGACACCTCGAGCAGTCGCCGGCGCTCCACGGCGCCGGGCACGCCCGGGTAGATCGGCAGCCGCAGCCCGTCCGCCCGCGCCTCGGCGATCCAGGCGAGGAGCACCTCCGGGTCGAAGCACAGCTGGGTGACGACGTAGTCGGCCAGCTCGCTCTTGCGCGCGAGCGCCTCCTGCAGGCGCTCGTCGTCGATGAGCGCGTGCCCTTCGGGATAGGCGCCGATCCCGATCGCGCGGGGGCGCAGCGGATGGTCGTGCAGCAGCGGGAGCAGCGCCAGCCCGGAGTCGAAGGGGCCGTGGGGCTCCGACGCGTCTCCCCCGACGAGGAAGACGTCGTCGATGCCGGCCTGCGCCATGCGCTCCAGCAGCGCGTCGAGATGGTCGCGATCGTGGACCATCCGAGCGGCCAGATGCACGACGGATCGGTGGCCGTGCTCGCGCAGCCGCGCCGCGACGTCGACCGTCAGGTCGACGCCGTGGCGCGGCGAGCAGGTCACCGTGATCGTCGCCGGCGCCGGGAGGCTGCATGCCTCCTCGACGCCGGCGCCGAACGGCAGGATCTCGTAGCGGTGGTCCACGACCGAGCTACGCGGCGGTGGGCTCGGCGAGGCCGGCGGCCTCGGCCAGCGCCTCGGCGCGA
>CAYRCB010000030.1:0-36134 GCA_964422645.1 uncultured Solirubrobacteraceae bacterium
AAACACACGTCCGCGACAACGACAACGTCACGTTGCGCGAGAAAGTCACCCGACGCGCGTCGCGCACGCGCCCACCCTGCGTCGTCACGAAGCCGCCTCAGCCTCGCGGCGGGCGCGCCACGCGCCGCCGAGCGAGAACGTGCCGTCCGGATTCGCCGACACCACGTGCTCCGCGACGAGCAGGCCAAGGACGCGATGGGCCACGTGCTCCTCGACGCCGGATCGATCGGCCAGCACATCCAGCGCGACGCGCTCGTCCGCATGGTGAAACGCCCCAAGCACACGGATCGACTGCTCCATCGTCGGTGCGTGCCCGCGCAACTGCTCGAGTCGTTCTCCGAGGTGCCAGCCCCGCCGACCATGCAGAGCGACGAAGCCGCGTGCACGCAACGTATTCAGCAGCAGGTACGTACTAGAACGCGGAATTCCGCACATGCGCGAGATGGTCGCGGCCTCAAGCGGAAGAGGATGCTCGGCGAGCTTCTCCAGGATGTCGATGGCGCGTTGAGCTGAGGTCAATTCCGGTCTCCGTTCTCGCCGCGAACTCAGGTCGCGTCGGGCCGCTGCAACCCCGCCGGCTCCAAGACGGCGGCTGCTGCGTAGCGCTCGAGGATGTCGTGAGCCTCTCGTGGCACGGGCACGCGCGCGCGGACGCGGCACTCCGAGGAGGGCCGAGACGTTCTGCATGCTGAGCGGCGTATCGCTCGTAGCTCGTGGCGGCAGAACAGGCGGCATGCCGATCGCACCACCGCCCGGTGAGGCTCCTGCCCTCGGGCCGTCGACCGAGAGGTGGTCGCGATGACCCACCGCTCTCCGTCCGACGAGCCGGGCATGGGGCCACTCTATACACCAACGCAGTGACGTGGGCTCTGTGCGCTCGGCCGGTCGACGTCACCTATCGCAGCGCGCCCGGCGCGCGCGAGCCTCAGCTGGCCAGCAGCGCCGCGGCGCCGGCGCGGCCCACGGCCTCGCCGGCGATCTCGACATCCTCGACGGTCATCCGCTCCCGCGTCCCGCTCGCCAGCTCGTCGGTGACCGCGAGCACGCACGCCGCGGCGAGGCCGCGCCGGCGCGCGACCTGGAAGATCGTCGCGGCCTCCATCTCGATCGCCAGCGCGTCGCCGGGCGCCTCGAGCTCGCCTCCGTAGAAGACGTCGTGGGTGACGATCGGTCCCTGCGCCGCGTCGGGAGCCGCGGCGACCAGCCGGGCCAGCAGCCCCGGGTCGGGCGCCACGCGCTCGCCGGCGCCGAGCGCCCGGCTCGTGCCGTCGGCGCAGATCGCCTCCGTCGCCACGACCAGCCGGCCCAGCCGCAGATCGCCGCGCAGCGAGCCGCAGGTCCCGACCCGCACGAAGCGCGTCGCGCCCAGGTCGGCCAGCTCCTCCACCACGATCGCCGCGCTCGGGCCGCCCATGCCCGTGGCCTGGATCGTCAGCGGCTCGCCGTCGGCGGCCACGCCGGAGTACCCCCAGAGCCCCCGGTGGTGGTTGAACATCCGCGGCGTCTCCTCGAACAGGACCTGGGCGAGCGCGAGCGCCCGCCCGGGGTCGCCGGGCAGCAGCACGCGCGGCGCGAGCTCGGCGGTGGGGCGGAGGTGGATCGTGTGCGTCATGGGCGGCCGGCGAGCTTAGACTCCCAGGCGATGGCCGACAGGAAGCAGAGCCGCGCCGAGGCGGTGCGCAGCGCCGTCGACGAGGCGTTCTCGGTCGCCGCCGGGCAGGCGCACTCGACCGCGCAGAGCACGCGCGGTCGCGCCCAGGATCTCGTCGAGGAGATGGCGCGCGCCGCCGGACGGGTGCGCGGCGCGCTCGACGAGCTGCGGCCCGCGAGCGTCGACGAGCTGCGCGCGCTGCGGCGCGAGGTCGAGGCGCTGTCGGAGCGGGTGGCCGCGCTGGAGCGGTCGCAGAGATAGGGCGACGGGCGCGCCGCCGCGTGCGCCGGAGGAGGTTGCGTCGATGGCCGCACCGCAGTTCGCGTCCGAGGCGGAGTTCCGCGAGGTGATGGACCGCGTCTTCACGATGATGAGCGAGGACCCCGAGATGGGGCCCAAGCTGCGCGACGCCGACGTGCCCCAGCGCTTCGAGTTCTCCGACGTCGATCTCGTCGTCAACATCCGCGCCGCGCGCGCCGGCGAGGACGGCACCCTGCACTGGGCCTGGACCGACGACGTCGACTGGACGCCGAAGGTGCAGATGACGATGTCCAGCGAGACGGCCAACAAGTACTTCCAGGGCAAGGAGAACGTCGCGATGGCGATCGCGCGGCGCCGCATCAAGACCGGCGGCGACGTGAAGGCGGCGCTGGCGCTCATGCCCATCACCAAGCCGGTCTTCGAGCGCTACCGCGCAATGGTCAGCGCCGACTATCCGCACCTCGTCGTCTGACCGCGGACCCGTGTCGTTGACAGCCCGCCCGCGCCGGTGGAAGCCTGACTTCCCGACGATCACGGCATCAGGCCCGGAAGCGCCGCTGCACGCGCTCCGGCTGATTACGCGGGCCGCGCCCGCAGGCGGCGGGTCGCCTCCGAGGGAGGTCCCGCCGCTTCCATGAGCGGGCTGTCGATCGACGAGGTCGCGCGGCAGGTCGGCGTGTCGGCGCCGACGCTGCGCCGGTGGGCGCGATCCGGCGTCGTCGCCGTCCCCGACGGGGCCTGGACGCCGGCCGCCGCCGCCCAGGCGCGGATGGTCGCGCGCATGCGCGCGCGGGGGCACACGCTCGCCTCGATCCAGGCGGCGGTCGAGAGCGGCCGGCTGGCCTTCGGGTTCGTCGAGGAGCTCCTCCCACCGGCGCGCGGCGAGATCAGCCTCGGCGAGGCGGCGGCCCGCACGGGCCTGGATCCGGCGCTCATCGAGCGCATCTTCCGCACCCTCGGGTTCAGCTCCGGGTCGGTCGACCAGCTCACCGAGGACGACGTCGCCTTCCTGCGCCACGGCGCCGACGTGCTCGCCGCCGGCTTCCCGCTCGTCGCATTCCTGCAGCTCGCGCGCGTCTACGGGACCGCGATGGCTCAGATCGCCGACGCCGAGGTGCGGCTCTTCCACCTCTACGTCCACGAGCCGATGCTGCGCGACGGCGTACCCGGGTTGCAGATCGCCGAGGAGATGTCGGGGCTCGCCCGGCGCAGCCTGCCGATGGCGGCGCCGATCATGCGCTACGTCCACGAGCGCTACCTCAACCACTTCATCGAGCAGGACGTGATCGGCCACATGGAGAGCGACGTCGACGCCGGGGAGCTCGACCTCGGCCGCGTGCGCGTCGCGATCGCCTTCGCCGACCTGGCGGGCTACACCCGGCTGACCGAGCAGGAAGGCGACGACGAGGCGGTCAGCGCCGTCGAGCGCTTCCTGAGCGCGGTCGAGACGACGCTGCCCGACGATGCGCGGGTGATCAAGACGATCGGTGACGAGGTCATGGTCGTCGGCACCGACGGCGGCGCCCTGACCGACTGGGCCGTCGGCTTCCAGATGCTCTACGACCACCGGCCGCTGCCGCGCATCGGCCTGCACGTCGGCGAGTGCGTGTATCGCGACGGCGACTACTACGGACGCGAGGTCAACCTCGCCGCGCGCGTCGCAGCGCGGGCGGCGGGCGGGGAGGTGCTAGTCACGCGGCCCGTCGCCCGGGCGGCGGGCGACCATCTCGCGTTCCGCGCCATCGGCGAGGTGCGGCTCAAGGGATTCGCCGAGCCCACCGAGCTGTTCCTGGCGGCGGCGGCCTATGCCTGAGCACGTCCTCAACCTCGAGTCGAGGGTGAGAGAAGGCGGGCTCCTGCGCCCCGGCGGCCCGGTCGTGGCGCTGCTGTCGGGCGGTCGTGACTCGGTCTGCCTGCTCGATCTCGCCGTGCGGATCGCCGGCCCGTCGGTCGTGCGCGCGCTCCACGTCGACTACGGCCTGCGCGCCGACTCGGCCGCCGATGCCCGTTGGTGCGCGGCGCTCTGCCACCGGCTCGGCGTGTCGCTCGAGGTGCTGACGCCGCGTCGGCCCGAGGGCAACCTGCAGGCCTGGGCGCGCGACGTCCGCTACGGCCGCGCGACGGCGATCGCCGCTGAGCTGGACGCCGACGTCGCCGCCGGCCATACCGCCACCGACCAGGCCGAGACCGTCCTCTACCGGCTCGCCTCCTCGCCCGGCCGCCGGGCGCTGCTGGGCATGGCGCCGCGCGCCGGCCGCCTCATCCGCCCGCTGCTGGTCGCCACGCGCGAGGAGACCGCGGCGTGGTGTCGCGCCCACGACCTCGACTGGCGCGAGGACCCGACCAACGACGCCGCCCGCTTCGCCCGCAACCGCGTGCGCGCCGGGCTGCTGCCGGCGCTGCGCGACGTCCACCCAGGCGCCGAGGCCAACGTCGTGCGCACGGCGCAGCTGCTGCGCGACGAGGCCGCCGTGCTCGACGAGGTGGTCGCGACCGCGCTGCAGGGGCGCGACCGGATCGCGCTGCAGCGCCTGCGCGAGCTGCCGATCGCGGTCGCCCGGCTCGTCGTGGTCCGGCTGGCCGAGGACGCCGTCGGGCGCCTCGTCCCGCGGGCCGCCGCGCGTACCGAGGAGATCCTCGCGCTCGACGACGCACGGGCCTGGACGGCGCTCGACATCGGCGACGGCGCGCGGGCCGTCGTGGAGCGCGGGGTCCTGCGGATGGAGCGCGCCGCCCGCGCCTAGACTGCGCCGCCCATGACGCGTGATCCCAAGATCGGCGAGATCCTCGTCCAGCCGGACCGACTGCAACGTCGCGTGCAGGAGCTCGGCGCCCAGATCAGCGCCGACTACGAAGACCGCAACCCGCTGCTCGTCGGGGTGCTGAAGGGCGCGGTGTTCTTCCTGGCCGATCTCATGCGCGAGATCACCTGCCCGTGCGAGGTCGACTTCATGGCCGTCGCCTCCTACGGCTCCTCGACGGCGTCCAGCGGGGTCGTGCGGATCCTCAAGGACCTCGACGCCCCGATCGAGGGCCGTCACGTCCTGATCGTCGAGGACATCGTGGATTCCGGGCTCACGCTGCAGTACCTCATGCGCAACCTCGGCGCCCGCAACCCGGCCTCGCTGGAGGTCTGCGCGCTGCTCACCAAGCCGCAGCGCCGCAAGGTGGAGCTCCCGACCCGCTACCTGGGGTTCGAGATCCCCGACCGGTTCGCGATCGGCTACGGCCTCGACCACGCCGAGCGCTACCGGAACTTGCCGTACGTTGCGGCGTTGGAGGGGTGAACCGAAGCGGCCGGTCGGCCGATAACAGGTTGGTAGCCTAGATCTCCCGGCCCCCTCGGAAGGCGATTCCCCCCACATGAGCAGGTTCTTCAAGAGCGCCGCGTTCCCCATCCTCATCGTGGTGGTGCTGGCGTTCTTCGCCCAGAAGCTCATCAGCCCTGGGTCTCCCACGCGCGACACGTCGTTCGCGGACTACCAGACCCAGCTCGCCGACGGCCAGCTCAAGAGCGTCACGGTCAAGCAGAAGGACAACACGCTCGAGGTCACGCGCAAGGACAAGGAGAAGTACGAGGTCGGCTGGCCGCAGGCCTACGGTGCGGAGCTGATCGACCAGCTCACCGCGGCCAAGAAGGACGGCAAGATCGACGACTTCACCGCCTCGGGTACGAAGTCCAACGGCTGGTTGTCGCTGCTGACCTACGTGCTGCCGTTCCTGATCTTCATCGGGTTCTGGATCTTCCTCATGAACCAGGTCCAGGGCGGCGGGTCGAAGGTGATGTCGTTCGGCAAGTCGCGCGCCAAGCGCATGTCGGTCGACTCGCCGAAGATCACGTTCCGCGACGTGGCGGGCGCGGACGAGGCCGTCGAGGAGCTCCACGAGATCAAGGAGTTCCTCGAGAACCCCAAGAAGTTCCAGGCGCTGGGCGCGCGGATCCCCAAGGGCGTGCTGCTCTACGGGCCTCCGGGCACCGGCAAGACGCTGCTGGCCCGGGCGGTCGCCGGCGAGGCGGGCGTGCCGTTCTTCTCGATCTCCGGCTCGGACTTCGTCGAGATGTTCGTCGGCGTCGGCGCGTCCCGCGTGCGCGACCTGTTCGAGCAGGCCAAGCAGAACTCGCCCTGCATCATCTTCATGGACGAGATCGACGCCGTCGGGCGCCATCGCGGCGCCGGCCTGGGCGGCGGTCACGACGAGCGCGAGCAGACGCTCAACCAGCTGCTCGTCGAGATGGACGGCTTCGAGATGAAGGACAACATCATCTTGATCGCCGCCACCAACCGTCCCGACATCCTCGACCCCGCGCTGCTGCGCCCGGGCCGCTTCGACCGCCAGATCGTCGTCGACCGTCCCGACCGCAAGGGCCGCGCGAAGATCCTCGAGGTCCACACCCGCGGCAAGCCGCTGGCCAAGGAGATCGACGTCGACGCGCTGGCCGGCCAGACGCCCGGCTTCACCGGCGCCGACCTGGCCAACCTCGTCAACGAGGCGGCGCTGCTGGCGGCGCGCAACGGCAAGCGCGAGATCACCCAGACCGAGCTCGAAGAGGGCATCATGCGGGTGATCGCAGGGCCTGAGAAGAAGACCCGCGTGATGAGCGAGAAGGAGCGGCTCATCACCGCCTACCACGAGATGGGCCATGCGATCGTCGGCCACGTGCTCGAGCACGCCGACCCGGTCCACAAGATCTCGGTCGTCTCGCGCGGCCAGGCGCTCGGCTACACGATCTCGATGCCGCAGGAGGACAAGTTCCTCACCACGCGCGCGGAGCTCAACGACACGATGGCGATGACCCTCGGCGGCCGCGCCGCAGAGGAGATCGTCTTCGACGAGATCACCACCGGCGCGTCGAACGACCTCGAGAAGGTCACGCAGTCGGCCAAGCAGATGGTCATGCGCTTCGGGATGAGCGACAAGCTCGGGCCGCGCGTGTTCGGCCACAACCAGGGGCAGCCGTTCCTCGGTCGCGAGTTCTCCTCGGAGCCCGACTACTCCGACGAGATCGCCCGCGAGATCGACGACGAGATCCGGCGCATCGTGGAGTCCGCCCACCAGCGGGCCAAGGACATCCTGCTCGACCACCGCGAGGCGCTGGGCACGATCTCCGAGATCCTGCTGCGCCGCGAGACGATCGAGCGCGAGGAGTTCATCGCGCTGCTCGACGGCAAGACCGAGGAGGAGGTCTTCGGCGTCGACGACACGGGCGCGCCCGAGGCGCTGCCGCCGGCGCCCGACCGGCCGACCCCGCGTCCGCTGCCGCGCCCCGGCTTCGCCGCCGAGCTGCGGCTCGACACGCCCGAGAAGCCTGAGCCGGCCTGAGCGCCGCCGCGGTCGCCGTCGTGCGGTAGGTCATGGACCGCAGCGACCCAGGCGACGCGCAGGCGGTGGCTCGCGAGGAGCGGGCGCGGCGGTTCGTGCGGTGGGCGACCGAGCAGCGGCTCGACCGCGCCGACGCCCTCCTGGCGAGCGAGCCGAGCCTGGCGGCGACGGCGCTCGACGCCGCGCTGGTGCTCGGCGACGAGGCGCGGGTGGCGGCCGTCCTCGCACGGGACCGTGGCGCGGCGACCCGCGCGATCGGCGCCCGCGACTGGCGCCCGCTCGCCTACGTCTGCCACACGGCCTATCTCGCCGTCCCCGAGCGGGTCGACGGCCTGGTGGCCTGCGCCCGCCTGCTGCTCGACGCCGGCGCAGACCCGAACACCTCCTGGGAGCACCCGGCGTTCGGAGCACAGAGCGCGCTCTACGGGGCGGCCGGCGTCGCCCACGAGCCGCGGATGACCCGGCTGCTGCTGGAGGCCGGCGCCGACCCCGACGACGACGAGTCCGTCTACCACGCCACCGAGGAGCCCGCCCTCGCCTGCCTGCGTCTCCTGCTCGCCGCCGGCGCCCGCGTCGAGGGCACGAACGCCGTCGGCCACGCGCTCGACCGGCCCGACGCCGCGGCACTGCGCTTGCTGCTGGCGCAACCGGACGGCTCGGCGCGCGCGCCGGGGCTGATGGCCGCCGCGGTCTGGCGGGAGTGCTCGACCGAGGTGCTGGAGCTGCTGGCCGAGCACGGCGCCGATCTGGCGTCGCCCGGCCGCGAGAGCGGACAGCCGCCCTACGCGCTCGCCGTCCGCCTTGGTCGCCTGGACCTCGCGGAGCGGCTGGCCGCGCTCGGCGCCGAGCCGGTCGCGTCGTCGTTGGACGAGCTGGCCGGCGCGTGCCGGCGCGGCGATCGGGCCACGGCCGAGGCGATCGTCGCGGCCGACCCGCGCCTGCGAGCACGCCTCGCCGCCGAGCTGGGCGAGACGCTGCCGCGCTGTGCCGCCGACGGGAGCACGGCGGCCGTCGAGCTGCTCCACGATCTCGGCGTCCCGCTGTCGGCGCGCGGGTCGATGGGCGCGACGGCGCTGCATTGGGCGGCATGGTGGGGCCGCGTCGAGACCGTGACCGTCTTGCTCGACCGCGGCGCCGACGTCACGGCGACGACCACCGAAGGGCTCGGCACGCCGCTGGACTGGGCCGTCCACGGCTCGGCGAACGCGCCGCGGGCGGCGGCGGGGTCCGCCGAGGCGGGCGCGTCGCGGGTCGAGGAGTCCGGCGAGCCGACGCGCCCGGCGCCGCGGGGCGGCGACGACCATCTCGCCGTCGCCAAGCTCCTCGTCGGCGCCGGCGCGCAGCCGCGGAGCGGGATGGCCGAGGAGGCCGCGGGGCCGCTGGCCGCGTGGCCCGCCAGCCTCCCGGCGCGCCCGCCCGCCCCCGTCCACGTCGAGCCGGGCGACCCGCACGGCTGGGGCGAGCGCGAGCTCGCGGCGCACGTGGCCTACCTGCGCGCCCTCGCCAGCACGCCCTGGAGCACCACGCTGCCGGTCGGCGACGGGTTCGCCGTCCGCACGGGCGCCCCGTCCAACGCCGAGAACGGCGTCGTCTGCGGCGCGGCCAGCGCCGAGGAGATCGCCGCGGCGCTCGCGTTCCTGCGCGGCGTCCCGGCGCAGTGGGTGGCGCCGCCGAACGCGGCCGCCCTCGTCGCCGACCTGGTGGCCGCCGGCGCCGAGCCCGAGCGCGCCGCGGTGACGATGGGCGCGGAGGTCGCCGCGCTGCGCCTCGGCGACGCGCCGCCGCCGGAGGACGTGTCGGTCGCCCGTGCGGCCCTGGCCGACGACCTGGTCGCCCTCGCCACCGCCTGGCGCTGGCTCGATCCCGAGGACGATCCCGCGAGCTGGCGCGCGAGCCTCCACGCGCCCGGGGTCGCCCACTACCTCGCCAGCCGCCACGGCGAGCCCGCCGGGTTCCTGACCACGTTCACGACCGGCGACACGATCGTGGGCCTGCAGCTGGAGGTCCCGGTCGCCCAGCGCCGCCACGGCATCGGCGGCGCGCTCGTGCGGGCGGCGCTCGCCGAGACGTCCGCGCGCTACGCGATCGCCGCTCCGACGATCACCTCGCGGCCCTACCTCGTCGGGCTGGGCTTCACGCTCGTGCCGTGCCCGCCCGAACGGGTCCTGTACCTCGCGCCCTGACCATTAGCCGTGGCCGCGCCGGCGCGGCGGCGGCCGGCGCGGCCGCTCGGACCCGCCAACCCCGTCGCTCAACCCGTCGTACGGTCCGCGCCCGCCCCGGGCTCGGTCGCGATCCTCCGACAGGCCCACCGCGTAGAACGCCAGCAGCACGCCTCCGATCGCGCCGAGGCCGAAGAGGACCATGCCGACGACCATGCGCACGGTCGCGTCGCCGGCGGTCCCCATCAGCACCAGGCCGGCGACGATCAGCGCCGCCGGCGGTGCGATCCAGCGGGCGAGCGTCAGGCCGCGGCGACCATCGCGTCGCGCTTGGCCTCGATCCCCGCCAGCAGCTCGTGCATCGAGTCCGCGAACTTCTGGACCCCCTCCAGCTCGAGAGTGTTGGTCACGTCGTCGTAGTCGACGCCGGCGGCCGAGAGCTGCTCGAACAGCGCGTGCGCCTCGGCCACGCCGGTGTCGAGCGTCCGCGCCACGACGCCATGGTCCTGGAAGGCCGCGATCGTCTCGATCGGCATCGTGTTCACCGTCTGCGGCCCAATCAGCTCCTCGACGTAGAGCACGTCGCGGTAGGCCGGGTTCTTCGTCGACGTCGACGCCCACAGGCAGCGCTGCGGCGTCGCGCCCTTCGCCGCCAGCGCCTTCCACCGCTCGCCGCCGAAGATCTCGCCGTAGGCCTCGTAAGCGAGCTTCGCGTTGGCGATCGCCAGCTTGCCCTGCAGATCCTGCCGGCCCAGCGCCTCCAGCCGCTTGTCGGCCTCGGTGTCCACGCGCGACACGAAGAACGACGCGACCGAGGCCACCTTCGTCGGATCGCCGCCGGCCTCGACGAGCCGCTCGATCCCGCGGATGTACGCCTCGGTGACCTCGCGGTAGCGCTGCAGGCCGAAGATCAGCGTCACGTTGATCGAGACGCCCGCGGCGATCGACTCCTCGATCGCGGGCAGCCCCTCCTTCGTGGCCGGGATCTTCACCAGCAGGTTGGGCCGGTCGACCCAATCGTGCAGCCGCCGCGCCTCGTCGATCGTCGCCTGCGTGTCGTTGGCGAAGCGCGGATCGACCTCCCAGGAGATGTAGCCGTCCTTGCCGGACCCGCCGTCCCAGATCGGGCGCAGGAGGTCGCAGGCCTCGACGATGTCGTCGTGGGCCAGCGCGTAGAAGATCTCCTTCGGGTCGCGCTCGGTCTCCAGCACCGTCCGCAGCTGCTCGTCGTAGGCGTCGCCCTCGGCCATCGCCTTCTGGAAGATCGTCGGGTTGGAGGTCACGCCGACCACGGCGTCCTCCTCGAGCATGCGCGCGAGCTCCCCCGACTTCAGCGCGTGCCGGGAGATCGAGTCCAGCCAGACGGACTGGTCCTCCGCGGAGAGACGGTGAAGCGGGGTGTCGGGCATGGCGGTGTCTCCTGTCGTTTCGCTCGCTCTGCTACTGGGGGACACGCTACCCGAGCCTCCGCCGAGATCAACCACGCGCGATCATCCATCCCATGCACCAGGTCATGGGCATCCTCAACGTCACGCCCGACTCGTTCTCCGACGGCGGCGCGTTCCTGGACCCGCGCGCGGCGGTCGCCCACGGCTACCAGCTCATCGCGGAAGGGGCGACGATCGTCGATGTCGGCGGCGAGTCGACCCGGCCGGGAGCCCAGCCCGTGGACGAGGCGACCGAGCTGCGCCGCGTCCTCCCGGTGATCGAGGAGCTCGCCGGGGCCGGCGCGCAGCTGTCGATCGACACCTCCAAGCTGGCCGTCGCGCGCGCGGCGATCCAACGCGGCGCGACGCTGGTCAACGACGTCACCGGCCTGCGTGCGTGCCCCGAGCTGGCCGGGCTGGCCGCGCAGCACGGCTGCGAGCTCTGCGTCATGCACTCGATCGGCGATCCGCGCACGATGCAGGACGACCCCCGCTACGACGACGTGGTCGGCGAGGTGAAGGCGTTCCTCGAGCGCCAGCTCGCGTTCGCGGTCGCCGAGGGCGTTCCCGCCGAGCGCGTCCTGCTCGACCCCGGCATCGGCTTCGGCAAGACCGTCGACCACAACCTCCAGCTGCTGCGCCGCCTCGACGAGATCGTCGCGCTCGGCTGCCGCGTGGTCGTCGGCACGTCGCGCAAGAGCTTCCTCGGCCGCATCGCCGGTCGCGACGTGGCCGAGCGCCTCGGCGGGACGATCGCCACGAACGTCCTCGCGCTCGAGCGCGGCGCGTCGGTCTTCCGGGTCCACGACGTCGCCCCGGTCGCCGATGCCCTCGCGGTGGCGGCTGCTACGTTGGCCGGGCGATGGCGCCCCACGACGACGTGAACGACGACGCCTACGACGACGAGGAGGAGGGCGCGGTCGAGACGGTGGTCACCGTCGAGGTGACCGGCCTGTCCATCTTCGCGGCGATCGGCGTGACCGACGCCGAGCGCGAGGTCGGCACCCGCGTCCTGCTGGACCTGCGCATGGACGTCGGCGAGTGCGACGCGACCGTGACCGATCTCGTCGAGGACACCGTCGACTACGGCAAGGTCTGCCAGGTCGCCTGGCTCGTCGCCCAGGAGCGCCCGTACAAGACGCTGGAGCGCCTGTGCTCGGTGATCGCCGACCGCATCCTCTCCGAGTTCCCGGTCGAGTACGTGTGGGTCAAGGCGGCCAAGCCGGAGCCGCCGATCCCGCTGCCCGTCGAGGAGGTCTCCGTCGAGGTCTCGCGCGAGGCCTCCGACGACGACGAGGACTAGTGCCGACGACGTTCGACCGCGACACCGCGTCCGAGCCGCTGGGCGACGGCCGCCACCGCGTCCGCTTCGACCCCGCCTGGCGGGTGGTGCGCGGGCCCAACGGCGGCTATGTCGCGGCCGTGCTGGTGCGGGCGATCCGCGCCGAGGTGCCCGACGCGACGCGGGCGCTGCGCTCGATCACCATCCACTACCTCGCCGTCCCGGCCGAGGACGAGGCGACCGTGACCGTCCGCGTCGAGCGTGAGGGCCGCGGGATGACGACGGTCTCGGCACGCTGCGAGCAGGGCGGGCGCACGGTCGCGCTGGCGCTCGCGGCGCTGGGCGGTCCGTACCCGGGCGACGTCGAGTACGCCGACGCCGTCATGCCCGACGCACCCGCTCCGGAGGCGATCGCGCCGACCGCGACGCCCAACGGCTTCGAGCGGCCCGCCTTCAGCCACCGCTTCGACCTGCGCCCCGCGCTCGGCGCGCTGCCGCTCGCCGGCGCCGAGCAGGCGCTGACCGGCGGCTGGATCCGCCTCAGCGAGGAGCGGCCGCTCGACGAGGCCCTCGTCGTCGCGATGACCGACGCGTGGTGGCCGGCGCCGTTCGGCGTGGCGCCGCGGCTGCTCGTCGCCCCGACGATCGACCTCACCGTCCACCTGCGCGCGCCGCTGCCGCGGCCGTTCGACGACGTGCTGCTGGAGGCCCGCTCCGACACCGCGCGCGAGGGCTACTTCGAGGAGGACGTCCGGCTGTTCGCGCGCGACGGCACGCTGCTCGCCCACGCACGTCAGCTGGCGCTCGCGCTGTGACCGTCGGCTACCTCGGCCTCGGCTCCAACGTGGGCGATCGCCGCGCCAACCTCCAGGCGGCGGTCGACGCGCTGCCCGCGCATGGCGTGCGCGTGCTTGCCTCGTCGGCCACGTACGACACCGACCCGGTCGGCGAGATCCTCGACCAGCCGTCGTTCCTCAACGCCTGCCTGCGGATCGAGACCGGACTCGACCCCGAGGGCCTGCTGGACGCGTGCAAAGCGGTCGAGCGCGAGCTGGGGCGCCCGGAGCAGTACGTGCGCCATAGCCCCCGGGCGATCGACGTCGACCTGCTGCTGCTCGGCGATCGGGCCTACCGGTCGCAGCGGCTGACGCTGCCCCACGCGCAGGTCCTCACCCGCCGCTTCGTGCTCGTCCCGCTGCTCGAGCTCGACTTCTCGCTGCGCACGCCGAGCGGGGACGCGCTCGCCGACGCGCTCGCGACGCTCCCTGTCGAGGAGGGCGTGCGCCGGGTCGGCGACCCGCTCGACGTCTGAGTCCCGCGTCGGCCGCTACTCGCGAGGCTCCTCGCGCGGCGGCGTGGGCGCCCGCAGCTCCTCCACCTGCGTCTCGCCGACGCGCACGACCTCGAGCTCGACGCCGTCGAGGCGCACGCGCTCGCCGATGCGCGGCATCCGGCCGAGCTCCTCGATCACCCAGCCGCTCGTCGTGGACTCGTGGACGTCGTCGAGCTCGACGCCGAGCGCCTCGGCCACGGCGCGCACGGGGGCGCCGCCGCGGATGCGCAGCTCGCCGTCGACCTCGGCGATCTCCTCCTCGGCCTCGGGATCGAACTCGTCCTCGATCTCGCCGACGATCTCCTCGAGCACGTCCTCGAGCGTCACGATGCCGATCGCGGTGCCGTGCTCGTCGACGACGATCGCGATGTGCTCGCGCCGGCGCCGCAGCTGCTCCAGCAGCTCGTCGATGAGCAGCGACTCGGGCACGTGCTCGACGTCGCGGGCGATCGACGTCAGCGCCGGCTCGCCGTCGCCGGCGATCGCCACCAGCAGGTCCTTGGCGTGGATGACCCCGACGGCCGCATCGAGCCCGCCCTCGGGCCGGCACAGCGGCAGCCGCGTCAGCCCGGTGTCGCGGATGCGGGCGACGACGTCGCCGAGCGCGAGGTCCGTGGTGACGTAGTGGACGTCCGGCCGCGGCACCATCACCTCCCGCGTGCGCCGGTCGCCGAACGTGAAGACGTTGTCGGTGAAGCGGCCCTCCTCGGGCTCGATCAGCCCTTCGCCGGCCGATTGGCGCACGAGGGCGCGCAGCTCGTCCTCGGTGTGCGGGGCGTGGCCCGCCTCGCTGGCCGGCGGGATCCCGAACGGCTTGAGCAGCAGGTTGCCCAGGCCGTTGAAGAGGTCGACGACCGGCTTGGTCACGAGGTAGAAGACCCGCATCGGCGGCGCGAGCAGCAGCACGAGCGGGTCCGTGCGCGCGATCGCGGCGCTCTTGGGCGCCAGCTCGCCCGCGACGACGTGCAGCAGCGTGATGAGCCCGAAGGAGATCGCGCTGGCGATCCCGATCCCGGCGATCTCGGCATGGTCGCCGAGGAGGTCGGCGAAGACGCTGTGGAACGCCCGCTCGCCGACGACGCCCAGGCCCAGGGAGGCGATGGTGATGCCGAGCTGGCAGGCCGCGAGGTACGCGTCGATGTGGCGGACGGCGTGCTCGACCGACCTCCCGCCGGGGCGCCGGTGGGCCGCCCACTCGTCGGCCTGGGTCGGGCGCACCCGGGTGATCGCGAACTCGCTGGCGACGAAGAACCCGTTCGCCGCCACCAAGACGAACGCGATGGCGATCTCGACGCCGGTCACGCGGCGACGTGCAGCTTCAGCCGGTCGGCCACGAAGGCGAGCATACTTCCCCTCCTCATGCTTCTCGTCGTCGACGTCGGCAACACCCAGACCCACTTCGGCACCTACGACGGTGACCGCCTCGTCGAGCACTGGCGCTTCGCGACCGTGCGGACCTCCACCGCCGACGAGCTCGGCGCCGTGCTGCGCAACCTGCTGGAGCTGCGGGGCCTGGGGCTGGCCGACCTCGACGGCTCGATCGTGTCCTCGACGGTGCCCCAGCTGCGCCCGGAGTGGCGGGCGGTCGGCGCGCGCTACCTGCGCCACGAGACGCTGATCGTCGGACCCGGCATCAAGACCGGGATGGCGCTGCGCTACGACAACCCGCGCGAGATCGGCCCCGACCGGCTCGTCAACGCGGTCGCGGCCTACGACCGGGTCCAGGGCGCCTGCATCTGCGTGGACTTCGGGACCGCGATCACCTACGACCCGGTCAGCGCGACCGGCGAGTACCTGGGCGGGATCATCTTCCCGGGCGTGGAGATCTCGATGGAGGCGCTCTCGACGCGCGCGGCGGCGCTGCCGAAGATCGAGCTGACCGAGCCGCGCACGCTCATCGGCAAGTCGACGATCGACGCGATCCGCTCCGGCATCGTCTACGGCTTCGCCGGCATGGTCGACGCGATCGTGCGGCGGCTGCGGGCCGAGCTGGGGGAGGAGGCCGAGACCATCGCCACCGGCGGCCTGGCGGGATCGATCGTCCCCTACACGGAGACGATCGACGTGCTCGACGACCTGCTGACACTCACGGGGCTGCGGCTCCTCTGGGAGCGCAACGCATGATTTCTAGGATGGCTCTGTGCTCACCGAGCCCTGGCAGCTCGCGGACCTGACCGTCCCCAACCGCGTCGTGCTGGCCCCGCTGGCCGGCATCGGCAACTGGTTCGTGCGCCTGCAGGCCAAGCGCTACGGCGCCGGGATGGCGACCTCGGAGATGGTCTCCAGCTTCGCCATCCACTACGGCAACGAGAAGACCCGCACCGAGCTGCTGCGCGTCCATCCCGACGAGCACGCCGGCGGCCCCGTCTCGCTGCAGCTGTTCGGCCAGGACCCCGAGGTGATGCGCTCGGCCGCCGCCTACGTGCGCGAGCACGTGCCCGTCGACGTCATCGACCTCAACATGGGCTGCCCGGTGCCGAAGGTCTGCAAGACCGGCGCGGGCGCCGCGCTGCTCAAGGACCACGACACCGCGGTCGCGGTGGCGCGAGCGGCGGGCGAGGGCTCGGGCCTGCCGGTCACCGTCAAGCTGCGCTCCGGCCAGCGCACCGGCGAGACCGACGGGGTGACGCTCGCCCACCGGCTCGTCCAGGAGGCCGGCGTGGCCGCGATCGGCTTCCACCCGCGCTCCGCCCAGGTCCACCACAAGGGCACGCCCGACTACGCGCTGGCGGCGCGGCTCGTCGAGGACCTCGACGCGCCCGTGATCCTCTCGGGCGGCCTGCGCGACGCCGACGCCGCGCGCCACGCCTACGAGGCCACCGGCGCGGCGGCGATCATGCTCGCGCGCGGCTCGATGGGCAACCCGTGGCTCTTCGCCCAGCTGCTGGACGCGCGCGACGACGATCCCTCGACCGCCGAGATCCTCGCCGAGCTGGAGTGGACGATGGACCGCGCGGTCGAGCATCTCGGGGAGGTCCGCGCGGGGCGCTGGATGCGCAAGGCCTATCCCTGGTACGTCGAGCGCCTCGGCGGCGGCAAGGAGCAGGCCGCGATGCAGCGCAGCGAGACGATCGCGCAGGCGCGCGAGGCGCTCTACGCCGCGGTCTGAGCCGCGGCGCGCGGGTCCGGCTCGTCGGAGAAGGGCGTGAGGCGCTCGGCGCCGTCGGCGGTGACGAGGAAGAGGTCCTCGATGCGCACGCCGCCGACGTCGTGGCGGCCGGTCCCGGGCTCCAGCGCGACGACGTCGCCGGCGACCGCCGCCTCGAAGACGTCGCAGGCGACCTCCCACAGCGCACGGCCGGTCACGCCGGGCGCGAGCGCGTCGACGGCGCGAGCGAGCGCGTCGCGGCACAGGCCGTGCCACTGGACCACCGCGTCCGGCGGCTCGCCGACGACGAACGTGCGGGTCATGTCGGCCCAGCAGCCCGAGGCGTGGTCCTGCGGCCAGAGGTCGACGTCGAGCAGCTCGTTGAGGCCGAACGCGAACGGGTCGAGGATCTCGATCCCGGGCCGTGCGGCGCGCACCGCGGACTCGTCGACCGTGGACACGACCGCGAACGGCCGGCCCTCCCGCTCGCCGTAGAGGAACGGGTCGCCGACGGCGGCGGGGACCTCGTGGCGCAGCTCCGGGCAGCGGACCGTGTTGGCATGGACCAGCACGTCCCCAGGCATGGCCCGCAAGGCGCACGAGGCCACGGTGGGCCATTGCTACACTGCCCGGCCCTCCAAGACGACCCAGCAGGGGACCGCCGAACACATGCCGAAGGACGTCATCCTCACCCCCGACGGACTCCAGAAGCTCAAGGAGGAGCTCGAGGAGCTGTCGACGACGAAGCGCCGCGAGGTCGCCGAGCGCATCAAGGAAGCGCGCGAGTTCGGCGACATCTCCGAGAACTCGGAGTACGACGACGCCAAGAACGAGCAGGCCATGCTCGAGCAGCGCATCGCGCAGCTCGAGGAGCGGCTGCGTGCCGCGACGGTCATCGACGCGTCCGACCTCGACACCGACACGGTCCGCGTCGGCTCCTCGGTGGACGTCAAGGACGAGGACACCGGCAACGCCTCCAAGTTCACGATCGTCGGCTCGGCCGAGGCCAAGCCGCCCGAGCGCCTCTCCAACGAGTCCCCGGTCGGCAAGGCGCTGCTGGGCGCCAAGAAGGGCGACGTGGTCGACGTGGTGCTGCCCAACGGCAAGAAGCGCCGCCTGCAGATCACGAAGATCGACGTCGGGCTCTAGGGGTGCCGATGTCCGCCCTCGCCGTCCACGGACCGTCGCACTGCCCGCTGCGGGCAGAGGCGGGCCCCCGCGAGCTGTAGGCCGCGCGGTGACGGACGAGCCGTCTGAGCTGCTCGCCCAGCGCCGAGCGAAGCTCGAGCGGCTGCGCGCGGACGGCATCGATCCCTTCCCCCACAGCTTCCCGGGCGTCGTCCCAGCCGCCCGGGTGGCTGCCGAGCACCCCGACCTGCCGGCCGGCGAGGAGACCGAGGACCGCTACCGCGTGGCCGGGCGCCTGGCCGCCCGCCGCGGCCAGGGCAAGATGGCGTTCCTCGACCTCGTCGACCGCTCCGGCCGCCTCCAGCTCCAGGCCCGTCTCGACGTCCTCGGGCCGGAGCGGATGGAGCGGCTCGTGTCGCTCGACCTCGGCGACCTGATCGGCGTCGACGGCGTCGCGATGCGCTCCAAGCGCGGCGAGATCTCGCTGCGCGTCGACGACTTCACGGTGCTGGCCAAGTCGCTGCGCCCGCCGCCCGACAAGCACCACGGCCTGGCCGACGTCGAGACCCGCTACCGCCAGCGCGAGCTGGACCTCCTGGCCAACGAGGAGGCGCGCGAGCTCTTCGTGCTGCGCGCGAAGGTGGTCGCGGCGGTGCGCCGCCAGCTCGACGACGACGGCTTCGTCGAGGTCGAGACGCCGGTGCTGCAGCCGCTCTACGGCGGGGCGCTGGCCCGCCCGTTCACCACGCACCACAACGAGCTCGCCCGCGACCTCTACCTGCGGATCGCCACCGAGCTGTACCTCAAGCGGCTCATCGTGGGCGGCCTGGAGCGGGTCTACGAGCTGGGCAAGGACTTCCGCAACGAGGGCGTCTCCCACAAGCACAACCCCGAGTTCACGATGGTCGAGTGGTACGAGGCCTACGCCGACTACCACGACGAGGCCGCGCGGCTGGAGCGGCTCGTGGCCGGCGTCGCCGACGCGGTCGGCTACGACGGCGAGCTGGACTTCACGCCGCCGTGGCGCCGGATCACGCTGCGCGACGCGATCGTGCAGCAGACCGGGATCGACGTGCTCGCTCATCGCGAGCGCGACGCGCTGGCGGCGGCGATCGGCGATCGCCTGCCGACCGCCGACCGCACCTGGCCGCAGCTCGTCGACGACCTGCTGTCGAAGTTCGTCGAGCCCGACCTCCTCCAGCCGACGTTCATCCTCGACTACCCGGTGGAGCTGTCCCCGTTCGCCAAGCGCCACCGCAGCGAGGAGGGCCTGGTCGAGCGCTTCGAGGCGTTCGCGCACGGCATGGAGATCGCCAACGCGTTCACCGAGCTCAACGACCCCGACGACCAGCGGGCTCGCTTCGAGGAGCAGGTGCGCTACGCCGCGGCGGGCGACGACGAGGCGCAGCCGTTCGACGAGCTGTTCCTCGCCGCGCTGGAGCACGGCATGCCGCCGACCGGCGGCCTGGGGATGGGCATCGACCGGCTCGTGATGGTGCTCAGCGGGCGCCGCTCGATCCGCGAGGTCGTGCTGTTCCCCGCGATGCGCGATTGACGCCCGTCGGGGACGGCCCCGATCGGCCTCGGAGAACCATCGGGCACGCCGGAACCCGTTGGTAGACTGGGGTATGCCCGCGAAAGGACCCGCCTCCTCAGCTTTCGGCCGTCACACGCCGATCACTGAAGTGGCGGGTAGTTCACCGTCCCCACGAACAACTCCCAGCGCCGCCCAGTAGGAAGGACGTACTCCAATGTTCGAGCGATTCACAGAACGAGCCCGTCAGGTGGTCGTTCTCGCGCAGGAGGAGGCGCGGACGCTCAAGCACAACTACATCGGCACCGAGCACATCCTCCTCGGCCTCCTTCGGGAGGAGGAGGGGCTCGCGGCTCGCGTGCTGGAATCGCTCGACATCACCGTGGAGCGCGTGCGCGCGCAGGTCGTGCGCATCGTCGGCTCCGGCGAGGAGGTGACGTCGGGCCAGATCCCCTTCACGCCGCGTGCGAAGAAGGTGCTCGAGCTCGCGCTGCGTGAGGCGCTGAGCCTGGGCCACAACTACATCGGCACCGAGCACATCCTGCTCGGCCTCGTGCGCGAGAACGAGGGTGTCGCCGCGCGCATCCTGCTCGACTTCGACGCCGACTCCGAGAAGATCCGCAACGAGGTCATCCGGATGCTGTCGGGCCCAGGCGGTCGCCGCCAGGGCAGCGGGGCCGCGTCGGGCGCCGCCGCTGGCGGGGCGCAGGGTGAGGGCAAGAAGTCCTCCAAGCTCCTCGACCAGTTCGGCCGCAACCTGACGAAGCTCGCCGCCGACGGCAAGCTCGACCCGGTCGTCGGCCGCGAGACCGAGATCGAGCGGATCATGCAGATCCTCTCGCGTCGCCAGAAGAACAACCCGGTGCTGATCGGCGAGCCGGGCGTCGGCAAGACCGCGGTGGTCGAGGGCCTGGCCCAGCGCATCACCAACGCCGACGTGCCCGAGCTGCTCAAGGGCAAGCAGATCTACACGCTGGACCTGGCCGCCCTGGTCGCCGGCTCGAAGTACCGCGGCGAGTTCGAGGAGCGCCTCAAGAAGGTGATGAAGGAGATCACCCAGCGCGGCGACATCATCCTGTTCATCGACGAGCTCCACAACCTCGTCGGTGCGGGCGCCGCCGAGGGCGCGATCGACGCCGCGTCGATCCTCAAGCCGGCGCTGGCCCGCGGCGAGCTGCAGACGATCGGCGCCACCACGCTCGACGAGTACCGCAAGTACCTCGAGCGCGACGCCGCGCTGGAGCGCCGCTTCCAGCAGATCCGCGTCGACCCGCCGTCGATCGACGAGACCGTGCAGATCCTCAAGGGCCTGCGCGACCGCTACGAGGCCCACCACAAGATCAACATCACCGACGAGGCGCTGCAGGCCGCCGCGGAGCTGAGCGACCGCTACATCTCCGACCGGTTCCTGCCCGACAAGGCGATCGACCTCATCGACGAGGCCGCCGCCCGGATGCGCATCAAGTCGATGACCTCCCCGCCGGTCTACCGCGACCTGGAGGAGGAGATCGAGTCGACGCGGCGCCAGAAGGAGGCCGCGATCGAGGCGCAGGAGTTCGAGAAGGCCGCCAACCTCCGCGACAAGGAGCGGCGCCTGACGAACAAGAAGCGCGAGCTCGAGGAGCAGTGGGAGCAGGGCGAGTCCGGCGAGCGTCCGTCGATCGGCGAGGAGGAGATCGCCGACATCGTCTCGATGTGGACCGGCATCCCCGTCTTCAAGCTCACCGAGGCCGAGACGGCGAAGCTCATGCGCATGGAGGAGGAGCTCCACAAGCGCGTCATCGGGCAGACCGCCGCGGTCGAGGTCATCTCGAAGGCGATCCGCCGCTCGCGTGCGGGCCTGAAGGATCCCAAGCGGCCGACCGGCTCGTTCATCTTCCTGGGCCCCTCGGGCGTGGGCAAGACCGAGCTGGCGCGCACGCTCGCCGAGTTCCTCTTCGGCGACGAGGACGCGATGGTGCGCATCGACATGTCCGAGTACATGGAGAAGCACGCCGTCTCGCGCCTGGTCGGCTCGCCTCCGGGCTACATCGGCTACGACGAGGGCGGTCAGCTCACGGAGGCCGTGCGGCGCAAGCCGTACTCGGTGCTCCTGCTCGACGAGATCGAGAAGGCCCACCCGGACGTGTTCAACATCCTCCTGCAGATCCTGGAGGACGGCCGGCTGACCGACGCCCAGGGGCGCACGGTCGACTTCCGGCACGCGATCGTGATCATGACCTCGAACATCGGGGCGTCGGAGATCGCGCGCAACACGCCGCTGGGCTTCGCGGTCACCGAGGACGAGACCGGGATCACGTACGAGGACATGAAGAACCGGATCATGGGAGAGCTGAAGAAGGTCTTCCGTCCCGAGTTCCTCAACCGCATCGACGACGTGATCGTCTTCCACAAGCTGCAGAAGGACGAGATCAAGCAGATCGTCGACCTGCTGCTCATGCGGATCCGGGGCTCGCTGGCCGAGCGCGAGCTGCAGCTCGAGCTGTCGGAGCCGGCGCGCGACTTCCTCGTCGACAAGGGCTGGGACCCGGCGATGGGCGCTCGCCCGCTGCGTCGGGCGATCCAGCGCTACATCGAGGACCCGCTGGCCGACTTCGTCCTGCGGTCGGAGCTGCACCCCAACCAGATCGTGCTGGCCGACGTGCCGCAGGGCCCGGAGCACGACGGCGCCGAGATCGAGCTCACGCTGCTCGACCGCGCGCCGGTCGGCGTCGGGGCCGAGGGCGGACCGTCGCAGGAGGAGTCGCACCCGGAGGGTGAGCCCTCCGCGCCGGAGGCCGGACCGGCCGAGTAGGCGGCCGACCGGACCCCATCGCCTTGCACGGGGCGGCCCATCGGGCCGCCCCGTCGCGTTGCGGGCCTCAGCGCTTGGTGCGCAGGACGAGCTTGGCGCCGGTGTAGCCGGCCCGGGTGGCGGTGGCCGTGAGCTTGCGGGTCTTCTTGCCGGCGGTGACGGCGATCGTGGCGGTGCCGCCGCTGGTCGTGGTGGCGCTCTTGCCCGCGATCGCGACCTTGGCGCCGGACACCGGGTCGCCGGCGTCCAGGACGGTGAAGGCGATGGTCGTGGTCGCGCCGCGCTTGGGCTGGTCCGGCTTGGCCCGGAGCGTGAGGCCGGGCTGCAGGCGGGCCTGCCAGGTGGCGTCCGCGCCGGCGTCGGAGAGAGCGAGCACGTCGACTCCGCCGTCCGGTGCCGCGCTGGCATCGAGCTTGTAGATCGAGCTCGTGCCCTTGGGCGCGCCGGCGTTGACGACGGCCCCGAAGGCGGTGGCGGTCGGGTTGGTGCGGGTGGCGCGGATGCGGCGGCCCTGCTCGCTCCAGACGATCCACAGGCGGCCGTCGCCGGTCGCGGCGACCGTGGCATCGTGGTCGCCGGGGCCGCTGGCGACGGTCGTCGACGACGGCGAGCCCACCTTCCACAGCTGGACCTTCGTCGTGGTCGGGTAGCCGCCCGGGTAGGCGACGTAGACGCCGCCGCCGGCACGGGCGGCGATCGGCGTGCGCTGGAGCTGCTGGCTGAAGTCGCTGCCCACGACGCCGGGCATGAGCTGCGGCGGGGCGGCCGGGCTGCCGGTGGGCGTCAGCGGCTGGGCCCAGACCCCGGACTTGCCGGTCGCGTTGGAGGCCCAGGCGATGTACGGGGTGCCGGACGCGTCGGTGGCCAGCCCGGGGTCGTAGCCGAACGTGCCGCCCAGCTGGGCCTGCACGTCGAAGAACGGCGCCGGGCCCAGGCCGGTGGTCACGAAGGTGCCCGGCGAGGCGCCCCACGCGACCATCGGCACGTCGCCCGCGAGGAGGGTGGCGGCGACGGGGCTGGTGTACGCCGCCGGGCCGTCGCTGACGTTGCCGGGCTGCACGGTCCACGCCGCCCCGCCGTCGCCCGACACCGCGGTGTTGAGGTTCTTGTTGGTCTCCGTCGCGTCGGTCGAGCGGATGCCGCCGAAGAAGGCGCGCAGCCCGCCCGGCCCGGTCAGCAGCGCCGGGTTGGACACCCCCGCCCAGCCGTCGGCGATCAGCGCGACCGGGCCGAGCGTCGTGCCCGAGGGGTCGATCGTGCGCGTCGCGACGTCCTGGCGGGCGCGGTCGGCGGCGTTGCTCTGCACCCACGCGGCGTGCAGGACGCCGTCCGCGGTCCGGGTCAGGCCCACCTCGTCGATGTTGCGTCCGCCGCTCGGCGTCACCTGGCGCCACGTCGCGGCGCTCGCCGGCGCGGCCACGACCACCGCGGCCGCGACGGCCGCCATCCCTGCGATTCCCCGCACGTCGATCCTCCCTGATGGATTGGCGCCGGCACCCTATACGCTCGTCACGTGGCCGACGAGGTCGTCATCAAGGTCCGCGACCACGGTCCCTACAAGGTGACCGGGCCGGTGCGCCTGGTCGACGCCGAGGGCAACGCGTTCACGCTGCCGGAGGGCAAGGCGCTGGCCCTGTGCCGCTGCGGGCGTTCGCGGACCAAGCCGTTCTGCGACAAGTCGCATCGCGAGGACGGCTTCGAGAGCTGCGAGCGGGCGTCGACCGCCCACTCGCAGGCTCGATCAGGCGTCCAGGATCGCGCGTGAGCGGCGCGCCAGCTCGACCGTCGCCGAGCGCAGGCCGTTGGGAACCGTGATCGGCTCGGCGAAGCCAACGCGCGTCGGCGCCCGGCCGCGCGGCGTGTGGACCACCAGGTCCAGGCCGTAGCGGTCGGCGGCGGTGCAGCGGGCGGCGGTCGCGTCGGTGTAGCCCGCCAGCGCCTGCGCCATGTCGAGCAGCGCGTCGGCGTGGTCCTCGTTGAGGTGGGCCACGGCGTACGGCGCGGACGCGGCGACCGGATCGGGCTCGGCCGCGGCGTAGGCGGCCGCGTCGGTGGAGTCCATGCGGCCGAAGCCGCCGACCCAGCGCACGCGGTCGACCTGCAGCACGTAGATCGTGAAGTCCCCGTAGTCCATGAACGCCGCAGCGTCCTGGACGGCGCCGCGGTAGGCGTCGCGGGCGTCGTCGAGCGCCATGCCCTCGGGGACGACCGCGGTGCCGGCGAGGGTCACGCGGCCGGAGTCCAGGGGGTCGTTGTCGCCGGGGTTGGAGGCGACGACGAGGCTGGCGCGCGCGTCGCGCGGCAGGTTGCGGCCGTGCTCGGCCAGCGTCGAGAGGCAGAGGACCGGGGAGCCGTCGCTCAGCGTCCCGTAGGTGACGAACGAGCCCCACGGGTGCCCGTCCTGGCTGAGCGTGGCGAGCGTCGCGAGGTTCGTGCCCGCGACGATCGTGCGCGCCTCCTCGGCGGCGGTGCGGCGGCGGACGTCGCCCTCGACCTCCTGCAGCGGCGGCGGCGGCGCCGGCGCGGCCCTCGGCGGCGGGACCTGGTGCGGGTTGTGGGCGGTGGCGGCGGTGTCGGTCACGGGCATCCAGGGAGGTCGGAGTGGGGAGCGGGCCAGCCGTGGCCCGCACGATGGCTTAGGTTACCCTAACTCGCATGACCCGCGCCACCCTCGCCCGCACCGCGCTGCTCTCCGGCGCGACGCTGCTGCTCGCCGCGCCCGCGGCGCTCGCCCAGGACACGACGGTCGTCCTCGGTGGGCCGGCGGCGAAGGAGCTGCGGGCGCAGGGCGTGAAGCTGCGCGCGGTCCGGCCGGCGAAGGCGGGCGCGAAACGCATCGTGCTGCCGGCCGCGAAGGTCGGCGTGACCGGCTCGACGGCGGTCGTGGCCCACGCCGGCGCGATCGCGCTGCGGGCCGGCAAGCGCACCGTGACCCTGCGCGAGCTGCGCGAGCGCGTCGGCGCGCGGTCGACGTTGTCGGCGACCATCGGCGGCAAGCGCCGCACGCTGGCGACGATCGCCGCTCCCTCGGCGCGCCGCTCGGTCCAGCCCACGGGGACGTACGTCACGGAGTCGCCGCTCGTCCTGACCGGCGCGGCCGTGCGGATGCTGCGCCGTGAGCTGCGCAAGCCCGGCCTGCGCACCGGGCGGCTGGGGACGATCGACCTCGAGGCGCAGGTCACCGCGTCGACGACCAGCCCGGACTCCGACATCCCCGGCGCGCCGGCCCCGACGGTGACCGGTCCGCCGACGCCGGGCGGTGCGACGCCGAGCGCCCGTCCGGCGAGCGCCGTGACCATCGCCGGCGGCACGGTGCGCTGGTCGCCGCGCGAGTCGTGGCTCGGCTATCTGGCCTCCGCCGAGGGCGCGAGCGCGCAGGCGCCCGCCACGTTCGACGGCCGCACCTACACGCTGCCGATCACCGGCGGCTGGTACGACCCCGCGACCGGGGCCGGCGTCGTGGACACGGCCGGCACGGCCGTCTTCCAGTACCTCAGCCACAGCCTCGACATGGCGTTCGCGGCCTGGAGCTACGACCTCGGCGGGCCGGCGCCGAAGGCGGTGGCGACCGTCGAGCGCGCGAGCGGGGCGAACGCGTCGCTGATCGGGTCGCGCCAGCCGGTCGCGCTGATCACGCCGGGCGTGGCGCCGGTCGCCAATGCGACGAGCGTGACCTGGACCGACGTCCCGCTCACGCTGAGCGGCGAGGGCGTGCCGATCTACCGCGCGTACCTCTACGGCAGCGACCAGGGCAAGATCACGATCGCGGCGACGCTCGGATAGATGCGGCGCCGGGCCGGCCTTCGCGGGATGCCGCGGCGCTGGATGGCGCTCGCTTCGGTGCCGCGCGGTCGGTTGGGCCTCCTCGCGGTGCCGCTGGCGCTCCTGGCGTTCGCGTCGCCCGCCGCGGCACAGCCCGGCCTGAACGTCGTCGTCGACGGGCAGACGAGGACGGTCGACGCGGCGGCGCTGGCGGCCAGCGCGGACGTCCCGCCCACCACGTACACGGTCGGCGAGCAGCCCGCGCAGCTGACCGGCACATCCGTCCGGCGCGCGATCGGGCTGGCGGGCGCCGACCCCGGCTCCGTCAGCGCGGCGACCGCGGAGGGGGCCGGCGACACCCTGCTGCAGCTGCTGATGGACGAGCTGGCGCTGTCGGCGTTCCCGGAGGGGCCGGCGCTCGTGTGGATCGACGACCAGCAGCGCACGAACCTCCTGCGGCCGGTCAGCGCGGGCGGCGACCCATCGAAGGTCGTCAGCTCCGCGCCCGGCGAGCCCCTGCGGCTGACCCTCGACGGCACCACGCCGCTGGAGGTCAGCGTCATCGCCAACCAGGAGCGCGCCGAGCCGGGGGAACGGGTGCCGCTGCGCGCGTACGCGAGCGGCACCGGGCTGACCTATACCTGGGACTTCGATGACGGCACGGAGGCGACTGGCAAGGTCGTCTCGCATGCGTTCCGGGCGGCCGGGCGCTACCGCGTGACCGTGCGTGCGTCCGACGGCGCGGGTGCGGGCGGGACGTCGGAGCCGGTGACGATCGTCGTCGGCAAGCCGAAGGCGGCGCGGAGCGGGGACGAGGCGGGAGGCGGAACGGGCGCGGCGGGCGGAGGCGGTGCGGGTGCCGGGTCTGCGGGCGGCGCCGGGGGCGGAGGCAGTGCGGGTGTCGGGTCTGCGGGCGGCGCCGGGGGCGGAGGCGGTGCTGGGTCGGGGAGCGGCGCTGGGAGCCAGAGCGGCGGTGGGACCGGAGCCGGGGCCGGGAGCGGAGCGCCGGCTTCGCCCGGCTCGCCGGCGGCGGATCCGCCCCCTGCGCAGCCGCCGGCGCCCGGCGCCGAGGCCGCCCCGGCGAAGCCCACCAAGCCGCGTGCCCGCTCGCGTGCGGCCAAGCGGACCGCGCGCGCCGCGGCGCCGGCGCCGCGCGATCCGGGCATGGTCGAGGGCGTGCTCCTCGCCGATACGGCCGACCCGGCCACCTCGCCCGCGATCCGCTCGGCGATCGCCGCCGCTCGCACGCCGTCCCCGGACGACGGCGGGATCGCCGTGCCGACCGGCGTCTGGGTCGCCCTGGGCGCCGCGACGCTCGTCGCGGCGGGCGGGCTCGCGCAGCGGCGCCGCGACCGCCGGATCTGACCCGCCGCGGTCAAGTGCCCGGCGCGAGGATGGCGACTTCCGTCGTCTGAGGCGACGGTTCTCGCCATCCTTGCGCAGGCAGGTGCGTCGGGCGACCGCCGCGCCCTCGTCGCGCGTCAGGACGGCGCCCGCCACGAGCACGAGCGCCTCGTCGGCGAGGTGCCGCCGGTAGGGAGCCCCCGGACCGTCGGCGAGCTCGCGCTCGATCGCGACGAGGGCGTCATCTGCGTCAGGCATCGTCTCGGTCCTTGGCGTGTGCCATCGTCCGCGCGGCATGCGGGTCGTGTCCTGGAACGTCGCCGGGCGTGTGCGCGGCGTCGCCGCGCAGGCGGCCGCGCTCGCCGAACGGCCGTGCGACGTCGTCGCCCTGCAGGAGGTCCGCGCGAACGCCCTGAGCGCCTGGCAGGCGGCCCTGGTCGAGCTGGGCTACGCGCACGCGGTGGCGACGCTCCCGCCGGACGGGCGGCAGCGCCCGCCGGAGCGCCGGCTCGGGGTCGTGCTCGCCAGCCGCACGCCGATCGAGGCGTGCGCTCCGCTGGACCTGCCGTGGCCCGAACGCCACGTCGCGGCGCAGACCGAGGTCGACGGGGTCGTCGTCGAGCTCCACAACCTGCACGCGCCGATCAGCAGCAAGGCCGATCAGGTCAAGGTCCGCACGCTCGAGCAGGTCTTCTCGGCGCTCGCGCCGCCCTGCGCGGTGCCGCGGATCCTGGTCGGCGATCTCAACACGCCGCAGTACGAGTCGCGCGACGGCGAGGTCCAGACCTTCGCGCGCACCCGCAGCGGGCGGCTGCGGCCCGACCGCGGCGAGCGCCACGGCGCGGCCGAGCTCGGGCTGCTCGTGGGGCTGCGCGAGCACGGCTTCGTCGACGCGTTCCGCGCGCTCCACGGCTACGAGCGCCGCGACCGCAGCTGGCTCTACCCGCACCGCAAGACCGGCTACCGCCTCGACCACGTGATCGTCCGCGGGCTCGAGCCGCGCGCGTGCGAGTACGAGCACGCGTGGCGGGAGGCGGGTCTCAGCGACCACGCCGCCGTGTGGGCCGAGCTGCGGCCTCGCCAACCCCGCGGCGTCTACGTCCCGTCCAGCCAGCGGACGTGCAGCGCGGTCCGGCCGCTGCCGTCGGCCTCGAGCTCGGCGGCGACGTGCCAGACCTCGCGCAGGCGCTCGGCGTCGAGGACCTCGTCGGCCGGGCCGGCCGCGACGGAGCGGCCCTCGGAGATGACCACGACCTCGTCGGCGACCGCCGCGGCGAGCGCGAGGTCGTGGACGACGAGCACGACGGCGAGGCCCTCGTCGGCCAGGCCGCGCAGGAGCGTCGCCATCGCGGCGGTCGCCCCGAGGTCCAGGGCGGAGGTCGGCTCGTCGGCCAGCAGCACCGGCGCCTCCTGGGCCAGGCCGATCGCGATCTGCACCCGCTGCAGCTCGCCGCCCGACAGCGTCGTCAGCCGCCGCTCGGCGAACCCGAGCACGCCGGCGCGCTCCATCGCGACCTCGGCCGCGTGGCGATCGCCCGCGCCCAGCCGCTCGAGCGGGCGCAGGTGCGGCGAGCGGCCGATCAGCACCGCCTCGCGCACCACGATGCCCTCGGGAACCCGGGGCCGCTGGGGGATGTACGCGCGCATCTGCGCCAGCTTGCGCGCGCGGATGCGGGCCAGCTCCTCGCCGCTCCAGCGCACGCTCCCGCCGGCGAGCTTCTGCAGCCCGGCGGCGGCGCGGGCGAGCGTCGACTTGCCGGCGCCGTTGGGTCCGACGACCGCGACGAGCTGGCCGCGGTCGACGCGCAGGTCCGCGCCGTGGAGGATCGGCTTGTCGCCGATGCGCACCTGCGCGCCCGTGACCTCCAGCAGCGGCGCCATCACACCGCCTTGCGCAGCAGCCAGAGGAACAGCGGCACGCCGATCGCCACCATCATCGGCCCCACCGGCAGCTCCAGCGGCGCCTTGATCGTGCGCGCGAAGACGTCGCCGGCGGTCAGCAGCGCGGCGCCGCTCAGCGCGGAGACGGGCACGACGAAGGTGTGGTTCGAGGTCCCGCCCATGAGCCGCACCGCGTGCGGGATGACGATCCCGAGGAACCCGAGCATGCCCGCCAGCGCCGCGGAGCCCGACGCGAGCACGGCGGCGGCGACGATGGCCAGCAGCCGCACGACCCGGGGCGACGTGCCCAGCGACGCAGCGATCTCGTCGCCGAGCGCCAGCCGGTTCAGCGGCCGCATGAGCGCGAAGGCGAGCAGGAAGCCGGCGGCGAGGTACGGGGCAACGTTGCGGATCGTCGGCCAGCCCTCGGTCTGCAGCGAGCCCGCCAGCCACATGACCGCCGACGGCGCTCGGCTCGGGTAGAGCGCCATGAGCATCGAGGTCGCCGCCGTGAACATCGCGCCGACCGCGATGCCGGACAGGATCAGCCGCCCGATCCCGCCGCGGTTGGCGCCGGTCCAGGCGATCAGGAGCACCATGCCGGCCGCGACCATGCCGAACACGAGCGCGCTGATCGGCAGCAGGGCGACGTGCCCGGGCGAGACGAGCAGCACGAGCATGGCGCCGAACGCCGCGCCGCCGGTGACGCCGACCACGTCCGGCGAGGCGAGCGGGTTGCCCAGCGAGCCCTGCAGCATCGCGCCGGCGACCCCCAGGGCGGCGCCGACGGCGACGGCGGTCACGGTCCGCGGCAGGCGCAGCTGGGTGATGATCTCGTGGTTGATGGGATCGGCGTCGCCGCCGGTCAGCCACCCGAAGAGCGACGCGACGACGTCGTCCAGCGGCACCTTCACCGAGCCGAGCGCGAGCGAGCAGGCGACCGCGGCGATCAGCGCGACCACGACCGCCGCGACGACCACCACCCGGCGCACGCTCGTGCGCGCCGGGGCGTGGAGGTGGGCGGGCCGCTCCGTGGCCGCGGCGGCCATCAGTTCTTCAGGTAGTCGCGCCGCACCTTCCGGATGAGCGCGGCGGGGTCGGACGACGCCTGCAGCAGCAGGTCGTCGGTCGGGATGTGGATGCGCCCGTGCTTGGCGGCGTTCGTCTTCCGCCACGGCGCGAAGTTGCGGTAGTACTTGGCGATCGTCGGGACCTCGCCGCTGTTGCCGTGCGGGACGACGATGATCACGTCGGGGTTCATCCGCACGACCGCCTCGTTGCTGAGGTTGCCCACCACGGCGCCCTCGTTCGTGCGGGCGATCGGCTTGATGCCCTTCGTGACGAGCCGGCCGCCGGCGGCCTCGATGATGTCCCCGCCCCACGAGTTGCCGAGCATCGCGAGCGTGTACTGGGCCAGGCCCATGACGAGCAGCACGCGCGGGCGCTGCTTGATGCCGCGCTGTGCCTTGCGGTACTCGCCCTGGATGCGGTTGGCCAGCGCGGCGCCCTGCGCGGACTTGCCGACGAGGTTGGCGATCTTGCGGATGCCGATCGGCACGGTGCCCAGCCGCTGCGGGTCGAGCGAGTCGTAGACCTGGATGCCCAGCCGCTGGATCCGCGGCGTGCCGGCGCGCCAGGTCGGCGACGAGAAGACCGCGTCCGGGCGCAGCGCGGCCAGCTGCTCGAGGTTGGGCCCGTTGGGATGCGAGAGCTTCAGGCGCGGGATGTCGCGCAGCGCGGGGTGGAGGTCCTCCTCGCCGGCGGCGGGCTCGGCCACCGCGACCGGCTTCACGCCGAGCTGGGCGAGGATGTTCGCCGTGAACGGCGTGATCGCCACGATGCGCTCGGGCCCGGCCGCGTGCGCGGCGGGCGGCGCGCTCGCGATCGCGGCGGCGAACAGGACGGCGACGATCAGGAGCGGGGCGCAACAGCGGCGCGCGAGGAGCTTCGCGGTGGTCACGGGAGCCATGGTACGGGATGTGTTAGGTCAGCCTAAGACGGGCCGTCGCACGTGCGCCGCAGGGGGCGAGTTCGTCGGGTGCGAGCCCTACGGTTCGTGATCCGTCATGGCCCGTCCCACCACCATCCACGTCTGTTCGGCCTGCGGCCACCAGGAGGCCCGCTGGCAGGGCCGCTGCCCGGGCTGCGGGGAGTGGAACACGCTCGTCGAGGAGCGGGCGCCGCAGGCGGTCGCGGGCGCGCGCGGGCGCGGCGCGGGCGGGGCTGGCGGCGCGGGCGCGCCGGCGGTCAAGCCGGTCCGCCTGCGCGACGTGCAGACGCCGAAGCTCGCGCGGCTGTCGACCGGCATCGGCGAGTTCGACCGCGTGCTCGGCGGCGGGCTGGTGCCGGGGTCGCTCGTCTTGCTCGGCGGCTCGCCCGGCATCGGCAAGTCGACGCTGACCGGGATGGCGATGGGCAACCTCGCCGGCGCCGGCCACGGCACGCTGTACGTCTCGGGCGAGGAGTCGGCCGCCCAGGTCAAGCTGCGCGCCGCGCGGCTCCCCGGCGCCGCGCTCGAGGTCCCGATCCTGGCCGAGACCGACTTGGAGACCGTCGTCGCGACGCTGCTGGCCGAGCGCCCGGAGGTCTGCGTGATCGACTCGGTCCAGACCCTCCACGCGTCGGAGCTGACCGGGGCGCCGGGCTCGGTCGGCCAGGTCCGGGAGGTCGCCGGGCGGATCGCGCGCGTGGCCAAGGAGACGGGGACCGCCGTCCTGCTCGTCGGCCACGTCACGAAGGAGGGCGCGCTCGCCGGTCCGCGCGTGCTCGAGCACCTCGTCGACGCCGTGCTGCAGTTCGAGGGCGAGCGCGAGCGGACCTACCGCACGCTGCGCGCGCTGAAGAACCGCTTCGGCTCGACGAACGAGGCGGGCGTCTTCGAGATGCGCTCCGGCGGGCTCGTCGAGGTGCTCGACGCCTCGGGGCGCTTCGTCGGCGAGGCGACTCGGGCGCCCGGCAGCGTCGTCCTCGCCTCGATGGAGGGCTCGCGACCGCTGCTCGTCGAGGTCCAGGCGCTCGTCTCGCCCTCGGAGCTGGTCCCGCCGCGCCGGATGGTCAACGGCATCGACCGCAACCGCGTCGCGCTCGTGCTGGCGGTGCTCGCGCGTCACGGCGGCGTGGCGACCGGCTCGGCCGACGTGTTCGTCAACGTCGTCGGCGGCGTCCGCGTCGACGAGCCGGGCGCGGATCTCGCGGTCGCCCTGGCGGTCGCCAGCGCAGTGCGCGGCGCCTCGCTGGGCGGCGACGCGCCCACGCCGCTGGCCTGCTTCGGCGAGCTCGGGCTGACCGGCGAGCTGCGCTCGGTCGCGCATCCAGAGCGGCGGCTGGAGGAGACGCGCAAGTTCGGCCTGCGCACGGTCGTCGCACCCGAGGGCAGCGGCGACGGCGCCCTCGCCGTCGGGTCGGTCCGGGCCGCCCTGCGGGCGGCGCTGCCGCCGGCGCGGCCGGCCGCAGCGTAGGGCTCAGCCGATCACGACCTCCAGCTCCGGGTGGTCGATCGCGACCAGGCCGGCGATCGCCTGCATGCCGTCGAGCGGATCGTCGTAGGACCAGGCCGCGTCGCGCAGCAGCTCGTCGCCCACGCGGATCGAGTAGTAGGTCGTGGTGCCCTTGTACGGGCAGGTCGTGATCTTCTCGCTGCGCTCGAGCGCCAGGCCGTCGGGGGGGAGGTAGGCACGGGTCGGCAGGCCGGTCTCGAAGACCAGCACCGGCTCGGCGACCCGCACGAGCGGCGTGCCGGCATGGCGGACCTCGACGGGTCGGCTGGAGCGGCGCGCGTCCGCGCGGTGGTACGGGTCGCGCAGGTGCTGCTCGACGACCTCGTCCTCCTCGAGCCAGCGGTCCATCCGGTCCCAGTACAGCGCCGCCTGCCCGGCCAGCCACGGCGCCGCGGGCAGCGGGTCCTCGTAGGCCCAGACCGCATCGGCGGCCACGCGATCGCCGACGCGCACCGACCAGTAGCTCGCCTCGCCCTTGAACGGGCAGGTCGTGCGGCGCTCGCTGCGCTCCAGCAGCGTGGCGTCGAGGTCATCGAAGGGGAGGTACAGGACGGGCAGGATCCCGGTCTCGTGCAGCAGGCTGCCGCGCGTGGTGTCGAGCACCGTGCGGCCGGCCAGCTCGGCGCGGATGCGGCGGGGATGCGCCTCGAACTGGATCCGATGGGCCGGTCCGTCGATCGTGTAGTTGGCCGGGGCGGCGTCGCGGGCGAGCGGGCCGCGGCCGAGCGTCAGCGTCATGGATCGAAGTGTTCCCGGATCTGGGATCCTCGGTCGTGATGCTTGCGCGCCTGTCCATCCTCGCCGTCCTCGCCGCGCTGCTGGTGCCCGCCAGCGCCGGCGCGCAGGCCACGGCGACCTCGAGCGCAGTCGCCGATGCGGTGGACCAGCTCCAGACCGACACGGTCTTCGTCGCCGAGGGCAACGAGGCGGGCGTCACCGCCGCCGACGCCGACCGCATCCGGGCCGAGATCCGCGCGAAGGGCGAGGGGCCGATCTACGTCGCGGTCTTCGCGGCGGGGACGGGGGAGCCGCTCTCGCTCGCCGGGACGCTTGCACGCAGGCTCGGGCAGGCCGGCGTCTACGCGGTCATCGCCGGTCCGGCCGGGCGCTCGTTCGCGGGCGGGCAGGCGGGCGCGACCGGCTTGCGGCCCGGCGTCGCACCACAGCTCGCCACCGACGCGCTGAACGCCAAGCGCGACGACGGCGCCACCGCGATCCTGCTCGACTACGTCGACCGGGTCGGCGCCGCGCGCTCCAACGGCGGCGAGCCGGCGAGCGACGGCGGCGGCTCGGGCGCCGGCATCCTCGCCGTCATCGGCGCCCTCGTGCTCGGCGGCGGGCTCTTCGCGTTCTGGACCGCGCGCAAGCGGCGCCGGCGCGAGTCCGCCCAGGCGGACGAGCTGCGCAAGGTGGCCGACGAGGACCTCGTCGCGCTCGGCGACGACATCCGGGCGCTCGACATCGACGTCGAGATGCCGAACATCGATCCGCGCGCCAAGGAGCAGTACGCGAAGGCGCTGCAGGCCTTCGAGCAGGCCTCCGACGGGCTGCGCCGCGCGACCCGGCCCGAGGACTTCCGCCCGATCTCCCAGACGCTCGAGGAGGGCCGCTACGCGATGGAGGCGGCCAAGGCCCGGCTCGAGGGCCGCGAGCCGCCCGAGCACCGGCCGCCGTGCTTCTTCGACCCGCGTCACGGCCCCTCGACCCGCGACGTCGAATGGACGCCCGAGTACGGAGCGCCGCGGATGGTCCCGGCCTGCGAGGCCGACGCGCTGCGCGTCGAGGCGGGCGAGGACCCGCACGCGCGCGAGATCGAGGTCGCCGGCCAGGGACGCGTCCCGTACTGGCGCGCGCCGGCCTACTACGGCCCGTACGCCGGCGGCTTCTTCGGCGGCTTCGGCGGCGCCGGGGTGCTCGGCGGCCTGCTCGCAGGCTCGGTGCTCGCGTCGGCCTGGGACGCGCCGGTCGCCGGCGCCGACCCGGGCGCGGGAGATTGGGGCGGCGGCGACTTCGGCGGCGACTTCGGGGGCGGCGACTTCGGCGGTGGGGACTTCGGTGGTGGCGGCGACTTCTGAGCTGGGCCCGCTCGTGGGCGCGGACTGGCTGGCCCAGTACGCCGACGAGGTCGTCGTCGCCGACGTGCGCGCGTACCTCGACGGGCGCAACGGGCGTGACGCCTACGAGTCCGGCCACCTGCCGGGAGCCGTCTTCGTCGAGCTCGCCACCGTGCTCTCGGATCCGCCCTCCCCGGCGCGCGGCCGCCACCCGCTGCCCGACCCCGAGCGCTTCGCCGCGGAGCTCGGCGCGCTCGGGATCGGCGACGACGACGTCGTGATCGCCTACGACGACGCCGGCGGCGCGATGGCGGCCCGCCTGGTGTGGATGCTGCGGGCGATCGGCCAGCCCGCGGCGCTGCTGGACGGCGGGATCGCCGCGTGGGACGGTCCGCTGGAGCGGAGCACGCCGCCACGCCCACCCGTCCGCCGCGTCCCGCGGCCGTGGCCGCCGGACGCGCTCGCCGATCTCGACGAGATCGCCGCGATCGCCGCTGCGACCAGCTCGACGCTCCTCCTCGACGCCCGCGCGCCGGAGCGGTTCCGCGGCGAGGTCGAGCCGCTCGACGCGCGAGCGGGTCACATCCCCGGCGCCCGAAACGTCCCGTCCGCCGGCAACCTCGGCCCCGACGGCCGCTTCCTCCCGCCCGAGCAGCTGCGCGAGCGCTTCGCGGCCGCTGGCGTGGGCCCGGGCGACGCGCCGATCGCCTCCTGCGGCTCGGGCGTCACGGCCTGCCATCTGCTGCTCGCGCTGGAGCTCGCGGGGCTGGGTCCTGGGCGCCTCTTCCCGGGCTCCTGGTCCCAGTGGAGCGCCGATTCCGCGCGGCCGATCTCGACCGGTTTGCGGTGATCTGGCGAAGAAGTGGTCGATTTGCAGGGTTTGTTCGACCGCCTCAGCCCGCTAGAATGTGGATCTCATGTCGGCACGGTCCGGGGAAGAGCTCAGCGAGCTCGAAGTACGTCAGGAGCCCCGGCTCGTCAAGGCGCTCGAGATGGTCGCGCCGGGGACGGCGCTGCGTGAGGGGATCGACAACATCCTCCACGCGGACACGGGCGCGCTCATCGTGGTCGGAGAGCCCGACGAGCTGAGCTTCCTGTTCTCGGGCGGCATCAAGCTCGACATCGACTACACGCCGTCGCTGATCTACCAGGTCGCCAAGATGGACGGCGGCATCGTCTGCAACGCCAACGCGACGAAGATCGCGATGGCCAACGTGCAGCTGATCCCCGATCCGACGATCCTCTCGCTGGAGACCGGCACCCGCCACCGCACCGCCGAGCGTGTGTCCAAGCAGACCGACGCGCTCGTGATCGCGATCTCCAAGCGTCGCGAGGTCGTCTCGCTCTACGTCGACGGCGCGAAGTACATCCTCGAGGACATCCCCGTCGTCCTGGCCAAGGCCAACCAGGCGCTGGCGACGCTCGACAAGTACCGCACGCGCCTGGACCAGGTCTCCACCCGTCTGACCGCGCTGGAGTTCGAGGGCGGCGCGACGCTCCACGACGTCCTGACGGTGCTCCAGCGCTCCGAGCTCGTCACCCGGATGGCGGTCGAGATCGAGCGCTACATCGTCGAGCTCGGCACCGAGGGGCGGCTCATCGAGATGCAGCTGG
>CAYRCB010000031.1:0-35581 GCA_964422645.1 uncultured Solirubrobacteraceae bacterium
CCGGCAGCTTGTCGCCGTGCAGCGCGTTGAGCACCATCAGCGGGATCAGCTTCTCGGGGTACTGGAAGGGCCCGTAGTTGTTGGAGCCGCGGCAGATGAGCGCCTCCAGCCCGTAGGTGTGGAAGTAGCTCTGCACGAGCAGGTCGGCGCCCGCCTTCGAGGCGCTGTACGGGCTGGACGGGACGATCGGCGACTCCTCGGTGAACGAGCCCACCTCGATCGACCCGTACACCTCGTCGGTGGAGATCTGCACGTACCGGGCGACCTCGTGGCGGCGCGCGGCCTCCAGCAGCTGGTAGGTGCCCTGGCCGTTGGTGGTGACGAACGCGTCCGGCTCGGCGATCGAGCGGTCGACGTGCGTCTCGGCCGCGAAGTTGACGATCGCGTCCACGCCCGCGCCGATCGCGCGATCGACCGCGTCTCGGTCCTCGATGGCGCCCACGACGAGCTCGACCTCGGGGAGGTCGGCGAGGTTCTCGCGGCGGCCGGCGTAGGTGAGCTTGTCGAGCACGACGACCTCGTCGCCCTCCTCGCGCACGCGCAGCCGGACGAAGTTCGAGCCGATGAAGCCGGCCCCACCACACACCAGGAGTCTCACGATGTCGCCTTTCGCTCTGCCAGATGCGCCGCCACCCCATCCTGCCAGCGCGGCAGCACGATCGGGTCGCGACGCTCGCTACCCAACACGCTGTACGTCGGCCGCGGCGCCGGCCGCTTGAACGCGGCGCTCGTCGTCGGCAGCACGCGGCAGGCGACGCCGGCCTGGTCGAAGACCTCCAGCGCCAGCTCGTTCCACGAGCAGCAGCCCGATGCGGCGAGGTGGTGGATGCCGTCGTCCTCGCGCTCGGCCAGCTCGATGAGCGCGTCGGCGAGGTGACCCGTCCACGTCGGGCAGCCGACCTGGTCGGTCACGACGCTCACCTCGTCGCGCTCGGCCGCCAGGCGCAGCATCGTGTCGACGAAGTTCGGGCCGCCGACGCCGAACAGCCAGGCGGTGCGGGCGATGGCGTGGCGCGGGGTCGCGTCGGCGACGAGCTCCTCGCCGCGCAGCTTGCTGAGCCCGTAGACCGACTGCGGCCCGACCGGGTCGGACTCCAGCCACGGCTCGGTCTTGGTCCCGTCGAAGACGTAGTCGGTCGAGACATGGACGATCCGCGCGCCGACCACGGCGGCGGCCCGCGCCACGTTGCCCGCTCCCGTCGCGTTCACGGCGAGCGCGGCGTCACGGTGCGACTCGGCGCCGTCGACGTCCGTCCACGCGGCGCAGTTGACGATCGCCTCCGGCTGCGCGGCCTCCACGGTCCGCAGGCACGCGTCGGCGTCGGTGACGTCGAGGTCGGCGCGGGCCAGCGCGGTGACGTCGTGCCCGAGCGATCGGGCGCGCGCGCAGACGCGGTGGCCGAGCATCCCCCCGGCCCCTGTCACGGTGAGACGCACGGCTACAGGATCCCGATCTCGGAGTTGTCGCCGACCATGAACCGGTAGGCGCGCGGCTGGCGGCGGTCGTCGCGGCGGATCACCACGTTGCGTCCCAGCAGCGAGGACTCCATCCGCCCCTCGAGGTGGCGCACCTGCGAGCCCGTCAACAGGATCGAGTGCTCGACCTCGGCCTGCTCGACCACACATTCCTCGGCGATCGCGCTGTACGGGCCGACGTAGGCGTCGATCAGCTTCGTGCCCGCGCCGATGATCGCCGGCCCGCGGACGGCCGAGCGCTCCAGCACGGCGCCCGCCTCGATGACCACGCGCCCTTCGACGGTCGAGTCGACCAGCTCGCCGTCGATCCGCGTCTCGAGGTTGTCGAGGATCAGCCGGTTGGCCTCCAGCATGTCGTCCAGGCGGCCGGTGTCCTTCCACCAGCCCTCGACCACGTGGGGCTCGACGCGGGCGCCCTGGTCGACGAGGTGCTGGATCGCGTCGGTGATCTCCAACTCGCCGCGCGCCGACGGCTGGATCGCCCGCGCCGCGTCGTGGATGCCCGCCGAGAACAGGTAGACGCCGACGAGCGCCAGGTTGGTCTTGGGCTCCGGCGGCTTCTCGGCCAACGCGACGACGCGCCCGTCCTGCAGCTCGGCCACGCCGTAGTGCTGCGGCTCCTCGACCGGCGTCAGCAGGATGAGCGCCTCCGGCCCGGAGGCCTCGAACGAGCGCACCAGCTCGGTGATCCCGCCCTGCAGCAGGTTGTCGCCGAGGTACATGACGAACGGGTCGCGGCCCAGGAACGGCTCGGCGGTCAGGACGGCGTGGGCCAGGCCCGCCGGCTCGTCCTGAACGATGTAGGTGATCGCGACGCCGAAGCGCGACCCGTCGCCGGCCGCCGCGCGGATCTCGTCGCCGGTCTCCGGCGCGATGATGATCCCGATCTCGGCGATCCCCGCGGCCGCCATCGCCTCGATCCCGTAGAAGAGGACCGGCTTGTTGGCCACCGGCACGAGCTGCTTGGCGCTCGTGTGGGTGATCGGGCGCAGCCGCGTGCCCTTGCCGCCCGACAGGATCAGGCCCTTCAGCGCCATCGACTCAGTACCCCCCGCTCAGCTTCCGATGGTCCCAGGTCGCCCGCGTGCGCTCGACGAACTGCAGCGCGACGCGCTTGGGCGCCTGCTTGGCGACCATCGCGCGTGCCTCGGGCCCGAGCTCGCCCCCGTCGCCGTAGCGCGTGAAGATCTCCACGCCGAGCGCCTCGACGACCGCGACGTCGCGATGCAGGACGACGTCGGTCTCGAGCATGACGCCCCGCAGCAGGTGGTACTCCTCGCCGGCCTCGACCTGCAGCGTCGCGCGCGGGTCGCGCTCCAGGTTGCGGACCTTCTGGGACTTCGCGTACGTCCACGCCCAGAGCTCGTCGTCGCGCACCACGAACCACAGCGGCATGAGATGCGGCCAGCCGTTGCGCCCGTTGGTCGCGCAGACGACCGTGCGCTCCTCCGCCAGGAAGGCGCGCACCTCGTCGTCGGACATCGTGATCTGGTCGCGGCGGCTCACGGCAGCCTGGGAGGCTAGCTCCCGCGCACCCGGTCCCGCCAGGCCACGAGCTCGCGGACCGGCCCCAGGTCGAAGTCCGGGCCGCTCGTGCTGACGATGAACTGGCCGACGCCGGCCGCGCGGAACGCGTCGACGCGGTCGAGCGGCTGGCCCATGACGTTCCACGCGTGCTCGATCTCGCCCGGGTCGCGCCCGATCGCCTCGCAGTAGCCGGCGAGCACCTCGGCCTTGTGGCGGTACGTGGCCAGGTCGCCGAAGGCGTGCCAGCCCTGGGCGTGCTCGGCGACCAGGCGCAGCGTGACCCGCTCGCCGCCGCCGCCGATGAGGATCGGGATGTCGCGCACGGGCGGCGGGTTGAGACGGCCCAGGCGCTCGCGGATGATCGGCAGATCCCGTCGCAGCGCCCGCAGGCGGTCCGGCGCGGTGCCGAACGCGTAGCCGTACTCGTCGTAGTCCTTCTGGAACCACCCGGCGCCGATCCCGAGGACCACGCGGCCGCCGGAGATGTGGTCGATCGTGCGGTGCGCGTCGGCCAGCAGGTTCGGGTTGCGGTACGAGTTGCAGACGACCAGCGCGCCGATCTCCGCGCGCGACGTCGCCTGCGCCATCGCCGCCATCGTCGTCAGGCACTCGAAGTGCTTGCCGTCCGGCGCGCCGCGCAGCGGGAAGAAGTGGTCCCAGGTGTAGATGACGTCGACGCCGATCGCCTCGGCCTCCAGCCAGGCGTCGCGCATGCGGTCGAAGTCTCCGTGCTGCGGTTGGATCTGCACGCCGATGCGAACGGCCATGGGCTGCCTCCTGTCGAGTGCCGAGCGTGGGTTCAACGAACGGGCGCCAGGCGGGCGACGGCCGCCAGGACCGCCTCGCGGGCGTCCTCGGGCTCGAGGACGACGGCGTCCCCGGCCTCCTTGAGGACCTCGCGCACGAGCCAGTCGGTCCCTGCGAAGCTCAGCTCGACGATGAGCGCGCCGTCGGCGAGCTCCTCGGCCACCCGATGCTCCTCGCGGGCCCAGCGCGCCCGCTCGGGGGCGATCCACACCCGCGCGGTGCGCGACGCCGGCACCTCGCCGGTGCGCAGCCAGCCGTCGACCTCGGCCGCCGGGTCGACCTCGGGGCGCGGCACGTAGGTCTCGTCGAGCTTCGTCGCCTGCTTGATGCGATCCAGGCGGAAGTGGCGCATGCCGTCGGCCGCAGGGTCGAACGAGGCGACGTACCAGCCCTCGCGCCCGTTGGTGAGCGCGTACGGCTCGACGCGCCGGGTCGAGAACTCGTCCTCGTTGGCCTTGTAGTACTCGAGCTCGAGCAGGCGCCGGTCGGCGATCGCGCTGGAGACGACCTTGGCGATCTCCGAGTCGTCGCCGCCGGCCGAGGCGATCTGCAGCCCGGCGTGCGTCGGGTCCTCGCCGAGCGCCGCGACGATCTTCTCGCGCGCGGAGGCCAGCGAGCCCTCGGGGATGTGGTCGCCGATGAGGTCGATCGCCGCGATGAGCGCCTTGGCCTCGACCGGCAGCAGGCGCGCCGGGCGGGCGAAGTTGTCGGAGTACGGCTCGGGATCGACGTCGATCCCGCCGTCCTCGGTCAGCTCGGCGTAGAGGACGTACGAGCCGCCGCCGAAGTTGACGACGTTGAGCACGTTGACGTCCTCGCGCAGCTCGGCCTCGGAGACCTGCAGCAGCTCCAGCACGTCGGCCTGGCGCAGCCGCCGCCCGGCCCGGCCGGCCTCGATGAGCACCGACGCCAGCGTGACCAGCCGCGCGAAGCGCTCCGGCCGGATCGCCGCCTCGCGTCGCGAGGAGGACCCCGACGGCTCGTCGCTGGCGGCCGCCGGCGGCCGGCGCACGGCCGCGGCGATCTCGAACGTGCCCTCGTGGCGCTCGGCGACGCGCGCCGCCCGCTGGGCGACCTCCTCGGCCAGCTCGGCCGGCGCCTGGACGTGGGCGTGCTCGCCGAGCCCCAGGACCCAGGCGGCCAGCAGGCGCGAGTCGGCGTAGTCGGTGCGCAGGACGATCGCGCCGTCCTCGGCCGGGATGACCTCGCCGAAGCGGCCGAAGTGCCGCTCGATCTGCCAGGCGATCCGCTCGCAGACCCAGACCTCGGCCGTGCCCTGCGGATCGCCGAACTGCCACGCGGCGCGCGACGCGTAGGGGCGCGGGTCGAAGTCGGCGGGGCGCTTGAAGTCGTGCTCGGCCTTCGTCGCGTAGGCGACCTTGCCGCGCATCCGCGACAGCCGGAAGACCCGGATCGCGTCGCGCTCGTGCGAGCGGCCCAGCAGGTAGAACTGCCCGCCCTGGTAGAGCAGGTGGTACGGGTCGACCTTGCGATGGCCGACCTCGTCGCGCTGCATCGTGTAGTAGTCGAACGTGATCGTCTTGTGGCGGAAGATCGCCGTCTCGACCTTGGCCAGCCGCTGCGACAGCTCGTGGCCGCCGGCCGAGGCGGTCAGCCCCAGCGCGACCGACGCCTGGTCGGGCGCGCGCAGCGGGCTCGGCCGGCCCCAGGTGATCTGCTGGAGCGCGAGCCGCAGCGGCTCGGCGTAGGCGAACTCGCCGTCCAGCAGCGAGAGCGCGGTCTGCAGCGCCGCCAGCTCCTCGTCGGAGAACGCGATCGCCGGCAGGTGGAAGTTCTCCGGCCGCAGCGAGTAGTTCTCCTGCTCGGCGATCCCGTCGGCCGGCTTGTCGACGGTCAACGCGATGCCGAGCGAGTCCAGCTCCGCGCGATCGGCGTAGAAGCGCCGCGCGAAGGCGTCCTCGTTCATCCCGCTGTAGCCCTCGACGTCGCGCCGGATCTCCGTCGCGGTGACCGGCCGCCGCTCCGCCATCAGGTACGAGATCAGGGAGAGCTGCCGGATGAGCTTCTCGGTGTCCTTCGCCATGCCCCACGAACGATAGGGCCGCAGGCGCCGCGCGACAGGCCCCATTTCTTCCCTGTTTGCGGCAACGGCGCGCGCTTCCTCAGTCGATCACGGCGCAGCCCGCGTCCATGGCGGCGTCGATGTCGGCCTTCAGCTGGTCCGCCGTGTTGATCATGTCGACGGTCGTCGTGGCCTGGTCGTACGCCTCGAGGTCCTCGTTGAGCCAGATCGTCCACTGGTGGCACTCCTCCTCGGTGCCGCTGCCCTTGCCGCCCGTGGGAAAGGCCTCCATGGCGACCGCGGTGGGCGTCGAGACGTGATGGACCGCGAGGCCCGCGTGGGCGCGGAACGTCTTCGCGGGGCGCTTCGCCGATGCGACGTTCGCGGTGGCGCTCAGGGCGACGGCCGCGACGGCGGTGACGGCGGCGAGGGACTGCAGGCGATGGCGCAGCATGGCGGCCTCCGGAGGGCGTGCGGTTGATCGGACGTCCGTATCCTCGGCGCGGCGCGCCGCGGCGTCTGTCAAGCCGGCGACACTCGGAGTGTCGCCATGGTGCGACTGGTGCGTTCGTGAACATGCGGGAAACCGGACCGAGCGCTACGGTTTCGCTCTGCATGACCCGCCTGGCCATCGTCGACGACCACGAGCTGCTCCGCGAGGGGCTCGAGTCGATGCTCGCCGACGGCGATCTGGAGGTCGTCGGCAGCGCCGGCAACGTGGCCGCCGCGCTCGACCTCGTCGAGCACGGGCAGCCCGACGTGGTGCTGGTCGACATCGGGCTGCCGGACGGCTCGGGGATCGAGCTCACACGCCGCCTGCTGGACGCGCGGCCGCAGCTGCGCGTCGTCATCTACACCGGCGCGAGCGACGCCGAGCTGCTCTACGAGGGCCTCGACTCGGGCGCCCACGGCTACGTGCTGAAGGCCGGGCCGATGCACGAGCTGGCCGCCGCCATCGTGCAGGTCGCCGGCGGTGGCACGTACGTCGACCCGCGGCTGGACCGGATCCTCCTCTCCGAGCGCGCCACCGCACGGGTCTCGCAGCTCTCGCCCCGCGAGCGCGAGGTCCTGCACCTCATGGCCGAGGGGCGTACCGCCGACGGCGTGGCCGACGCGCTCGGCGTCTCGGTCGAGACCGTCCGCACCCATGTGCGCAACGCGATCCGCAAGCTCCAGGCCCGCAACCGGGTCCACGCGATCGCGATCGCCTTGCAGCGCGGTGAGATCGCGCTGGAGTCGGCGCCGGAGCGATGACCCGCGCCGGCGGTGACCCGGTCGGCGAGCTGGTGCACGAGCTGCGCACGCCGCTGGCGGTGATCGCGGGGTACGCCGAGCTGCTGGAGCGCCGCGGCGAGCAGCTCACCGCACAGCAGCGCGCCGAGTACGCGTCGCGCATCAAGCAGGCCACCGCGCAGATGGACGCGATCCTGCAGCGCGCCGGCCGCTGATCCCCGTCGCGCGGCGACCGACGACGGTCAGGCGGCGACCGGGGCCGGCGCCTCGTGCGCGGTCGCCGTCACCCGTCCCTGCGGGAAGTAGGCGCCGCAGCCCAGCGCGCGGTCGTAGCCGGTCCAGCGCTCGCCGTCGGGCAGCTCCTTCTCCAGGCGGTCGAAGGAGCCCAGCCGTCCACCGAGGTTGTCGACGAAGTGGACGAGCGTCGCCTCGCGTGTGCAGGGGAGGACCGGCGAGCCGTGCGCGAGCTGACCGTGGTGGCTGAGGATGATGTGCAGCACCGCCTCGGCCCGCGCCGCCGGGAAGCCCTCGATCGCCGCCATCGCGGCGCGCACGCGGGTGTAGCCGAGGACGATCTCGCCCTGCAGCCGCCCGGCGTCGGTCATCTCGATCCGCAGCCCGTCGGTCGTGTACGCGTCGAGCTTGCCGATGTCGTGGAGGATCGCGCCGGTCACCGCGACGTCGTGGTCGATGCCGGGGAAGGTCCCGCTCATCGCATGGACCGCCTGGCCGACGGTCAGCGAGTGCTCGAGCAGGCCGTGGCGGTAGGCCTGGTGGAACACCTTCGCGGCCGGGGCGGCGCGGAAGGCCGGCCACGTCGCGGCGGTGGGGCCGACGAGGCGGTCCAGCAGCCGCGCCAGGTGCGGGTCGCGCACCGTGGCGATCAGCTCGCGCAGGTCGGCCTCCATCTGCTCCACCGGGCGCGGCGGCCCGTCGATCAGGTCGGCCAGGTCGAACGAGCCCTCCGCGGGACGGCGCAGGGCGCGGATCGTCAGCTGCGCGCCATGGCGGGGGTGGTCGGCGAAGCGCCCGATGACGCGCACAGGGACGCCCGGGCGCACGTGCGCCTGCAGCTCGGCGACGCCGTCCCAGATCGTCGCGCTGACCGTCCCGGTGCGATCGCCGAGCGTGAGCTTGAGGAACTCGCCCCCGTCGCGCTTCTGGCGCACCTCGAGCTCGCGCACCAGGAGCACCTGGTCGACCTCGCACCCATCGGACAGCTCACGCACGAGCATGTCGGCAACGTAGACGTGGGCGCGGACGCATTCGGGGTAGGGTGCACACGTCATGGCTCGGACCGTCATCGTCACCGGCGGCACCGGCGGCCTCGGGCACGCCGTGTCGCGTGCGTTCCTGGCCGACGGATGGCGCGTGGTCGTGCCGTGGGTCGAGCAGCGCGAGCTGGAGCGGATCGAACACCACGACGACCGGCTGGAGCTCATCCAGGCCGACCTGTTCGACGAGGCGTCCGTCGCCTCGGTCGTGGAGCTGGCGGCGCAGGACGGCGACGCGCCGCTGCGCGCGGTCGCCAACCTCGTCGGCGGCTACGCCCAGGGCGGCCGCGTCCACGAGACGCCGATCGACGACTTCGAGGCTCAGCTGCGGCTCAACCTGCGTCCGACCTACCTCGTGACCGCCGCGGCGCTGCCCCACATGCTCGACGGCGACGGGGGCGCGATCGTCTGCGTCTCCACGCGCGCGGCGCTGCGGCCGTTCCCTGGCGCGGCCGGGTACGTCGCCTCCAAGGCGGCGGTCCTGGCGTTCGTCGACGCGCTCGCGGTCGAGTACAAGCAGGACGGCGTGCGGGCCAACGCGGTCCTGCCGTCGATCATCGACACGCCGGCCAACCGCGAGGCCAACCCGAACGGCAAGTTCGAGACGTGGGTGCAGCCGGAGCAGATCGCCGCGGTGGTCCGCTTCCTCTGCTCCGACGACGCGGCGATCACCAGCGGCGCCCACGTCCCGGTGTACGGCCGTGCGTGACGCCGACGCTGGCGCGGCGGGTGCCGGCGCGCTGCGCGGCGGGATCGACCTCGGCGGGACGAAGATCCAGGCGATCGTCGTCGACGCCGACCACCGGGTGCTCGGCCAGGCGCGCCGCCCGACCCCGACCACCGGCGGGCCCGACGACGTCATCGCCGCCCTCGTCGACGCGCTGGGGGAAGCCGCGGCGGGCGCCGGCGTCGAGGTCTCCGCGCTGGCGGGCGTCGGGCTCGGCTCGCCCGGCGACGTCGAGGACGACGCCGGGACGATCGCCAACGCCGGCAACCTCCCCGACTGGCACGCGCCGGTGCCCGTCGCGCAGCGGCTGCGCGACCAGCTCGGCGTGGCGCGGATCGGGATCGGCAACGACGTCTCGGTCGCCACGCGCGCGGAGTTCGAGCTCGGCGCGGGCAAGCCGTTTCGGTCGGTGCTCGGCGTGTTCTGGGGCACCGGCGTCGGCGGCGGGCTGATCCTCGACGGGCAGGAGTGGCTCGGCCGCGGCGGGGCGGGCGAGATCGGCCACATGGTCGTCAAGAAGGACGGAGCGCGGTGCCCCTGCGGCCGGCACGGCTGCATGGAGGCCTACGCCGGGCGCAAGGCGATGGAGGCCGAGGCCCGCCGTCGCCACGAGGACGGCGAGCACACCCATCTCTTCAAGATCATGGAGGAGCGCGGGCGCGACCGGCTCACGAGCGGCATCTGGGAGCGGGCGCTCGACCACGGCGACAAGCTCGCCGAGCACCTCTTCGACCGCGCCTACGACGCGCTCGGCGCCGGCGTCGCGTCGGCGGTGAACCTCCTCGACGTCGAGGCGATCGTCCTCGGCGGCGGCCTCGGGGTGCGCTTCGGCGACGCGGCCGCGCAGCGTTTGGCGCGCGAGATGCGGCCGCATCTGTTCAACGACGACCGCCCGCCGGTCGTGGCGGTCGCCCAGCTGGGCGACTTCGGCGGCGCGATCGGCGCCGCGATGCTCGTCGCCTGAGCGATGCGCCTGCCGCCCACGCCCCAGCAGCTCACTGCCGCTGCCGTGAACGCGTTCGACGCGGTCTTCGGCGGCGGCCTGGCCGACCTGCGGCGCACGCCCGCGTCGATCATCGACGAGGCGCCGCAGCGGACCGTGTTCCGGTACCTGGTGCCGGACGGGGCGGCGCCCACCCGCGACCTGCCCGTGCTGCTCGTGCCGCCGCTGGCCGCCCCGCCGACCTGCTTCGACCTGCGCCGCGGCTGCTCCCTGGCCGAGCACCTGCTGGCTATCGGGCATCCCACGTACCTCGTCGACTACGGCCGGATCGGGTTCTCCGATCGCGACCTCGGGCTCGAGCACTGGATCGACGACGTGCTCCCGGCGGCGGTGCGCGCCGTCTCGCGCGACGCCGGCGACGCGCCGGTGCAGCTCGTCGGCTGGTGCCTGGGCGGGATCATGGCGCTGCTGGCCGCGGCGGCGGCTCCGGACCTCCCGATCAACGCGATCGCCACGGTCGCCAGTCCGTTCGACTTCCGCCAGGTGCGCCTGCTGCAGCCGTTCGTGCCGCTCGACCGGATGACCGGCGGCCGGCTGCTGTCGCCGATCTACCGCGTGCTGGGCGGCGCGCCGGCGCCGCTCGTGCGCCGCGCGTTCCAGCTGACCTCGATCGATCGCGAGCTGACCAAGCCGCTGGCGATCCTGCGCAACCTCGACGATCGCGACTTCCTCGCCCAGGTCGCGGCGGTCGACGACTTCATGCGCCACATGGACGCGTATCCCGGCCGCACGTTCGGGCAGCTCTACCACCGCTTCTTCGGTGTCAACGAGCTGGCCGAGGGGCGCTTCGCCCTCGGCGAGCGGGTGCTCGACCTGCACGATGTCACCGTCCCTGTGCTGTCGGTGGCCGGCGATCGCGACGTGCTCGCGCCGCGCGCGGCGGTCCACCATGTCGGCTCGCTGCTGGCCAGCGCACGCGAGGTGCGCCTGGCGACGGCGCCCGGCGGCCATCTCGGCGTGCTCGCCGGTCGCGCGGCGCGGACGACGACCTGGACCTGGATCGACGAGTTCCTCGCCGACCACGGCTCGCAGGCGACGCCGGCGCTGCGGGTCGTCGCGTGACCGCGCTCGTTCCCTGCCGCTGAAGCGCCGCTTGCAAGCGAGACAAGGGTGGACGACTACCCTGGCGCCTCGCATGTCCTGCCGCCGTCTCCTCCTGCCCCTGCTCGGGGCCGCCGCGCTCGCCGTCGCCGCGCCCTCCGCCCACGCCGCCACCGACGACGCCACGGCGGTCATCGCCCCCGGCACGCTCGTCGGGGGCATCGACGTCTCCGGGCAGACGATCACCCAGGCCGCCGCCACGCTCGAGGCGCAGCTCGCGCCGAAGCTGCTCGCGCCGGTGACCGTGGCGATCGGGCATCGCCGGTTCCAGCTCGGCGGCGCCCGCGCCGGGGTGAGGCTCGACGCGCTGCGCACCGCGCGCCGCGCCTATCTGGCGACCCGGCCGGCGACGCCGGTCGTGCCGACGCCGCCGGCGACCCCGCCGGCCACGGGCACGACGACGCCGAGGACCGCCCGGGCGGGCGGCGCGGCCTCGGGCAAGTCGATCTCGCTGGCGGTCGGCCTCTCCCGCCCGGCGATTCGCGCGTGGGCCGACAAGGTTGCGCGGCAGGTGACGCGCCAGCCGCGCAACGCCACGCTGCGCCTGGGCCTCACGAAGATGCGGGTGCGCAAGGCGCGGCGCGGGTTCACGGTCGACGCCGCGGCGCTGGCCCGGAAGGTCGGCGACGCCTTCGTCGACCCCGGCAGCGCCCGCGACCGGCTGCGCCAGCCGCTGAAGCCGCTGAACCCCGCGGTGACGACCGAGGGGCTGCGGCGCGCCAATCGCACGATCGTCACGGTGGATCGCTCGGGCTTCCGGCTGCGCCTGTTCAAGAACCTGCGCCTGAGCAAGTCCTACGGCATCGCGATCGGCATGGCCGGCCTCGACACGCCGGCGGGGACGTACTCGATCCAGAACAAGCAGGTGAACCCGGCCTGGCACGTGCCGATGTCGTCGTGGGCGGGCTCGCTCGCCGGCTCGGTGATCCCGGGCGGCGCGCCCAACAACCCGCTGAAGGCGCGCTGGCTGGGGATCTACAACGGCGTGGGGATCCACGGCACGGCCGAGGAGTGGTCGATCGGCACGCGGGCGTCCCACGGCTGCATCCGGATGCGGGTGGGCGACGTCGTCGACCTGTACCCGCGGGTGCCGGTCGGGACGAAGGTCCTGATCCGGTAGGGCGGTGGGTTGGATCGGCCCCGCTCTCCGGGGTCGATCCAACCCACCCCTCCACCGATCCGCCCCCTCCACCGATCCGCCCCCTCCACCGATCCGCCCCCGCCGGCGTGCCGCTAGCGTCGGCCGGCCGTGCGCCTCTCCGCTGCCCTCGCCGCCGCCGCGCTCGCGGCGCTGTCGCTGCTCGTCGTCGCGCCGGCGCCGTCCTACGACCCGTGGGCGTGGCTGCTGTGGGGCCGTGAGCTGACGACGCTGGAGCTGAGCACCGCCGAGGGCCCGGCGTTCAAGCCGCTGCCGGTGGCGATCTGTGCGGTCCTGGCGCCGCTCGGCTCGGCCGCGCCGGTCCTGTGGGTCCTGGCGGCGCGGATCGGCGCGGCGCTCGCGGTCGTGCTCGCGTACGGGCTGGCCCGGGAGTGGGTGGCCGGCGCGGGGCGGACCGGTGGCGCGCTGGTGCCGGGCGCCGGGCGATCGGCGGATGCCGCGGCAGGGCCGCGGGGCGCGTGGAGGGTGGTCGAGACGCGCTCGGCAGGCGCGGCGGGCACGGGCGGCGCGCGGCCGGCGCGCGTGCCGTCGGTGGGCGACGCGCGGCTCGTGCCTGAGGCGGGCGGGTGGGGCGCGCGGCTGGCCGGTGTGCTTGCCGCCGCGGGTGTGCTGCTGACCGGCGGCTATCTCGGCTACGCGGCGACCGGGAGCTCGGAGGGGCTGCTGCTGGCGCTCGCGCTCGGCGCGGTCGCGCTGGCGCGGCGCGGGCGGCCGTCCGCGGCCCTGGCGTGCGCGCTCGGCTGCGCGCTGCTGCGCGTCGAGGCGTGGCCGTTCGTCGCGGCCTACGGGGCGTGGCTGGGCTGGCGCGGCGTCGTCGACCGCCGGCTGCTGGCCGCGGCCGCGGTCGGCGTGCCCGCGCTGTGGCTGGTCCCCGAGCTGCTCGGCTCCGGTGACGTGCTGCGCTCCGGGTCCCGGGCCCGGGTGCCCAACCCGGGGCAGCCGGCGCTGGCCGACGTCCCGGCGTGGGCGTCGCTGCGGGCGGCGGCGGAGCTGGCGCTCTGGCCGCTGTGGATCGGCGTCGGCGCGCTGCTCGTGGGTGCGCGCTGGCGGGCCCGCACGATCGATCCCGCCCTCGCGCTGGCCGCCGTCGGCGCAGCATGGGTCGCGATCGTCGCCGCGATGGCGCAGGCGGGCTTCTCGGGCGAGCCCCGCTACGCGCTCCCCGGCGTGGCGCTGCTCGGCATCGCCGGCGCGGTCGGGCTGGCGCGGCTGCTGGCCCCCGCGCCGCTTGGCGCCGCCGCGCCGGAGCCGACGCGGTTCGCCGCTCGCGCGCCGCTTGACGCCACCGTCCGCGCCGCCGCGCTCGCCGTCCTCCTCGTCGCCCTCGTGCTCGCCGCCGCTCCCCGCCTCGACGCGCTCGACGGCATCCGCGACGGCCAGCGCTACCAGGCGCGGCTGGCCGCGGACCTGCGCGAAGCGATCGCGGCGACCGGCGGCCGGCGAGCGGTCCTGGCCTGCGGGCGGCCGTACGTCGGTCCGCTCCGAGGACCGCTGCTCGCCTACGCGCTCGACGTCCCCAAGCGCACGGTCGGCTTCGAGCCCCGACCGCCCGGCGCCGTCTTCGCCTCGCGCCGCACCGCGCACGCGCCGATCGAGCCGGCCGCGACCGGCTTTCGCCCCGTCGCTGCGAACCGAAGCTGGACCGTCTCGATTAGGTGTCCCTAATACACTGCCGCCGCCATGCGGCCGCTCCTGCTCCACCTCACCCTCGCGCTCGTCGCGCTGCCCGTCGTCGCCTGCGGCTCCTCCGAGTCCGATCCGCGCGACGACGTCGAGCCGCTGCAGCCGGCCGCCGAGTCGGGCACCGCGCACGGCTTCGACCTCGAGCGCGTCGCCACCGGCCTGAACCGCCCGACCTGGGTCGGCACCGCCCCCGGCGACCCCGACACGCTCTGGGTCCTCGAGCAGCCCGGGCGCATCGTGCGCCTCCACGACGGGCGGCGGACGGTCGCGCTCGACTACACGGGCCAGGTCCGCACCGGCTCCGAGCAGGGCATGCTCGGGCTCGCCTTCCATCCCGACTTCGCCTCCGATCGGCGCCTGTACCTCCACTGGAGCGACCGCCGCGGCGACACCCGCGTCGCCGAGCTCGCCGTCGGCGAGGACGGCACCGTCGCACCGCAGCCCCTGCGGCGCCTGCTCCACGTCGACCAGCCCGAGGAGAACCACAACGGCGGCCAGCTCGCGTTCGGCCCCGACGGGCGGCTCTACCTCGGCCTCGGCGACGGCGGCGGCGCGTTCGACCCGCGTGCGACCGCGCAGAACCCCGAGCACCTGCTGGGCAAGATCCTCGCCGCCGACCTCACCCAGCGCGAGCCGCACTGGGAGGTCGTCCTCACCGGCCTGCGCAACCCGTGGCGCTTCTCGTTCGACTACGCGCTCGGCGAGCTGTGGATCGGCGACGTCGGCCAGGACGACGTCGAGGAGGTCAACCGTGTGCTCCTGGAGCCCGACGAGCCGCCCAAGAACCTCGGCTGGAGCGCATTCGAGGGCACGCAGCCGGTGCACGGCGACCGCCGGCTGGACCGCACCGGCGAGCTCGTCTGGCCGGTCGCCGCCTACGACCACGACGACGGCTGCTCGATCACCGGCGGCGTCGTCTACCACGGCACGCGCCTGCCCCAGCTCGCGGGCCGCTACGTCTACGGGGACTTCTGCACCGGCACGCTGTGGTCGCTGCGCGGCACCCCGGAGGGCCGCGCGGAGGACGTCCGGCGCGAGCGGGCGAAGGTCCCGCAGCTGACCCACATCGGCACCGACGCCGACGGCGAGCTGCTGCTGGCTTCGGCCGCCGGCGCGATCTATCGCAGCAGTACCCCTTAGGTTGGCCTAAGCTCACAGAGTTCCGCGATGCTCGAGCTGACCGCCGTCACCAAGTCCTTCGGGGCGACCCGTGCCGTCGACGGCGCGACCCTCCACGTGCAGCGCGGCGAGTTCGTCGCGCTGCTCGGCCCCAGCGGCTGCGGCAAGACGACGGCGCTGCGCCTCGTCGCCGGATTCGAGCGCCCCGACCAGGGTGAGGTGGCGATCGCCGGCCGCACCGTCGCCGGGCCGGCCGGGTTCGTCCCGCCCGAGCGCCGCCGCGTCGGCATGGTCTTCCAGGACTACGCGCTCTTCCCGCACCTCGACGTGCTCGCCAACGTCGGCTTCGGCCTCCCGCGCGCCGGCCGGGCGCAGCGGGCGCGCGAGGCGCTGGCCTTCGTCGGGCTCGCCGACCTCGCCGACCGCCATCCCGCGCAGCTCAGCGGCGGCCAGCAGCAGCGCGTCGCGCTGGCCCGGGCGCTTGCCCCCGAGCCGGAGCTCGTCCTGCTCGACGAGCCGTGGAACGCGATCGACCCGCTGCTGCGCGCCGAGATGCGCGCCGAGCTGGCCGAGCTCCTGCGCGCGGCGGGCGCGACCGTCGTGCTCGTCACCCACGACCGCGAGGAGGCGTTCGTGCTCGCCGACCGGATCGCGATCATGCGCGACGGGCGGATCGTCCAGGCCGGCCGTCCCGAGGAGCTGTACTTCGGCCCGTCCGACCGCTGGACCGCCGAGTTCGTCGGACCGGCCAACGTCGTGCGCGGCACCCGCCGGGCCGGCACCGTGACGACCGCGTTCGGCGACTTCCCGTCCGCCGAGGCCGACGCCGACGGTGCCGTCGAGGTCCTCCTGCGCCCCGAGCTCGTCGGCCTGGAGCCGGCGGCGCAGGACGGCGACGGCGAGGTCGTCGAGCGCACGTTCCTCGGCCACGACGTCGTCTACCGCGTGCGCCTCGCCGACGGCACGACGCTCGCCTCGCAGCGCCCGTCGACCGAGGTCGTCCCCCTCGGGGCGCGCGTGCGCGTGCGCGTCCACGACGGCCCTGTCACCACCTTCGCCGCCTGAAACGGAGTCCCATGAAGCGCCTGCTCTCGCTCCCCCTCCTGCTGCTCGCCTGCCTGCCGCTCGCCGCCTGCGGCTCCGGCGGCGACGACGCGGACCTCACGATCTACTCCGGTCGCAACGAGCAGCTCGTCGGCCCGCTCATCGAGCGCTTCGAGCGCGAGAGCGGGCTGAACGTCGACGTGCGCTACGGCGACTCGGCCGAGCTGGCGGCGACGATCGCCGAGGAGGGCGACAACAGCCCGGCGGACGTCTTCTTCGCCCAGGACGCCGGCTCGCTGGGCGCGATCGAGAGCCAGCTGGCCAAGCTGCCGCCCTCGATCCTCGACGCCGTGCCGCCGCGCTACCGCGATCCCCAGGGCCGCTGGGTCGGCACGTCGGCGCGCGCCCGGGTTGTCGCCTACTCCACCGAGCGCGTGCAGCCGTCCGAGCTGCCCGACACGGTCTTCGACTACACCGACGAGACCTGGAAGGGCCGCCTCGGCATCCCGCCGACCAACGCCTCGTTCCAGGCCTTCGTCTCGGCGATGCGCGTGGCCGCCGGCGACGAGCGCACCCGCGAGTGGCTGACCGCGCTGCAGGCCAACGAGCCGAAGATCTACGAGAACAACATCCAGACGATCGAGGCGATCGACCGCGGCGAGATCGACGCCGGCCTGGTCAACCACTACTACCTCGAGGAGCTCAAGCGGGAGAACCCCGACATCGCGGTGGCCAACCACTTCCTGCGCGACGGCGATCCGGGGTCGTTCGTCAACGCGGCCGGCGCCGGGATCCTCAAGACGTCCGAGCACCCCGAGAACGCCGAGGACTTCGTCTCCTTCCTCGTCCAGCGCCCCGGCCAGGAGTTCTTCGCGCAGGAGACGTTCGAGTACCCGCTCGCCGCGGGCGTCAAGCCGGTCGGCGAGCTGCCGCCGCTCGACGAGCTCGTCGGCCCGGAGGTCGGCCTGGCGCAGCTCGGCGTCGAGCTGCGGCCGACGCTGCAGATGCTCGACGAGGTCGGCCTGACGTCGTGAGACCCCGCGGGTCCTCACCCGGCGACGCTGCGTCCCGGCGCGCGATCGCATCGTGAGCCGCCGCCCGCCGGCGGCCCTCACCGTCGCCGGCGCCGTCGTCGTCGCGCTGGCCTGCCTGCCGCTGGCCTACCTCGTCGTGCGCGTCGTGGGCGGCGGCACGGACGCCTTCGCGGTGCTCGAGCGCCCGCGCACCGTCCAGCTCATCCTGCGCACCTGCGGGCTGGTCGCCGCGGTGACGGCGGTCGCGGTCGCGATCGGCGTGCCCGCCGCCTGGCTGGTCACGCGGACCGACCTACCAGGGCGGCGGATCTGGACCGTCCTGCTGGCGCTGCCGCTCGTGGTCCCCAGCTACGTCCTCGCGCTGGCGCTCATCGCGGTCTCGGGCCCCGGCGGCCTGCTCGGCCTGCCGCGGATCGCCGGGTTCAGCGGCGCACTGGCGGCGCTCGCGCTGGCGACCTACCCGTACGTCTTCCTGCTCTGCGGCGCGGCCCTGCGGCGCGGCGACCGCAGCCTCGAGGAGGCCGCGCGCTCGCTGGGGCGCACGCGGGCGCAGGTCTTCCGCGCCGTCACGCTGCCGCAGCTGCGGCCCTCGATCGGGGCGAGCGCCCTGCTCGTCGCGCTCTACGCGCTGTCGGACTTCGGCGTCGTGTCGCTCATGCGCTTCGATGCGCTGACCCGCGCGATCTTCCTCCAGTACCGCTCGCTCTTCGACCGCACCCCGGCCGCGGTGCTCGGCCTCGTGCTCGTCGCGCTGACGGCGATCGTGCTGCTCGCCGAGACGCGGGTGGCCGGCCGGGCGCGCCAGGCCCGCGTCTCGCCGGGCGCCGCGCGGCCGCCGGCGCCGGTCGCGCTCGGCCGCTGGACCGTCCCCGCGCTCGCGTTCTGCGCGGCCGTCACCGCGGCGGCGCTCGTCCTGCCGATCGTCGTCGTGGTCTGGTGGGCGCTGCGCGCGCCGTCGGTCGACGCGGCGCTGCACACGCTGTGGGAGCCGGCGCTGCGGACGCTGCTGGCCGCCGGGCTCGCCGCCGCGGCGACGACGATGGCCGCGCTGCCCGTCGCGCTGCTCGCGGTGCGCTACCCCCGGGGCTGGACGCGGCTGCTGGAGCGGGCCTCCTTCATCTCCAACGCGCTGCCCGGCGTGGTGATCGGCCTGGCGCTCGTCTTCTTCACCGCCAACTACGCGCCGGCCCTCTACGGCGGCCTGGCCGTGCTGATCGTCGCCTACGTGATCCGCTTCCTGCCCCAGGCGCTGTCGGCCTCGCGCACCGCGCTCGCGGGCGTCGATCCGCGCCTGGAGGAGGCCGCGCGCGGGCTCGGCCGGCGCCCGCTGCAGGTGCTGACCGCCGTCACGGTGCCGCTCGTCGCGCCCGGCCTGCTCGCGGGCGCGGCGCTCGTCTTCCTGTCGGCGATGAAGGAGCTGCCGGCGACGCTGCTGCTGCGCCCGATCGGCTTCGACACGCTCGCCACCGAGGTGTGGACGGCGACCGGCGTCTCGGCCTACGCGCAGGCCGCCCTACCGGCGCTCGCGCTGATCGTCCTCGCGGCGCCGGCGATGTGGCTGCTCGTGGCCCGTGGCGGACGCGGGCTGGAGGAGGCCGAGCGCTGACGCGCATAGCTGGCCTTCCGGCCGCGCTGATCCAACGATTAGGTGGCCTTCACGGCGTCCTTGAGGTTGGGGTGGACGATCCTCCCCATGTACGACCACGACGAGGCACTGACGCAGTACCTGGAGGAGATCGGACGCCACAAGCTGCTGACCGCCGAGGAGGAGATCGAGCTCGCCAAGCGGATCGAGCGCGGCGACCTGGCCGCGAAGGACCGCATGATGACCGCGAACCTGCGCCTCGTCGTGTCGCTGGCCAAGCGCTACCAGGATCGTGGTCTGCCGCTGTTCGACCTCATCCAGGAGGGCAACGTCGGCCTGATGCGGGCCGTCGAGAAGTACGACTACCGCAAGGGCTTCAAGTTCAGCACCTACGCGGTGTGGTGGATCCGTCAGTCGCTGGCGCGCGCGCTGGCCGACAAGGGCCGCACGATCCGGCTGCCCGTGCACATCGCCGAGCGGCTGCATCGCGTCCAGCGCACCGAGCGCAAGATGGTGCTGAAGTTGGGCCGCGACGTCACCGACGAGGAGCTGGCCGAGGAGCTGGGCCTGACGGTCGACGAGGTCGCGCTCGTGCGCGGGGAGCTGCCCGGCACGGTGTCGCTGCACGCGCCGGTCGGCGAGGACGAGGCCGAGCTCGGGGACTTCCTCGAGGATCGCCAGTCGCTGTCGCCCTTCGAGGAGACCGCGCAGTCGCTGAACCGCACGGCGATCGACCGGGCCCTGGAGAACCTCCCGGGCGGCGAGCGGCGAGTGCTGCAGCTGCGCTACGGGCTCGACGGCGGCCGCGAGCGCACCATGCACCAGGTCGCCCGCGAGCTGAAGCTGTCGGCCGATCGCGTCCGCCGCCTGGAGGAGCAGGCGCTGCGCAAGCTGCGCCACCTGCCCGAGGCGCGGGCGCTGGAGCAGATCGCCGCGTAGCGCCCTCCTTGCTCCCTCCCCCGAGCCGAGTGGCAAGATGGGGAGGCGATGAGGAGCGAGGGACCACCGGCCGCCACCACCCACCGGAGCGGCGGCTACGACCGCGTGCGCGAGCTGCTGGCGGCCGAGCGCTGCGTCGTTCTCGACGGCGGCGTCGGCACCGAGCTGCCGGGGCTGCGCGAGAGCGACGACCGGCTCTGGGGCGTGCGCGCGGTGCTCGACGACCCCGACGCGGTCCGCGACGTGCACCGGCGCTACGTGCAGGCCGGCTGCGACGTCATCAGCACCGACACCTGGGGCCTGCCGAGCGGGCTGCTCGAGAACGGCCCGCGGCTGTGGCAGTCCTCGCGGCCGGTCCATTGGATGGACGTCGCCCGCCGCGGTCTCGCGCTGGCGCGCGAGGCGGTCGACGACGGCGACACCGCGGTCGCCTTCTCGCTCAACGGCGACGTCGACGCCAACGAGGGCCAGGAGACGATCCGCCTGCTCACGCGCGCGTTCGCCGACGGCGCTCCCGACCTGCTCCTGCTGGAGACGCTGTCGCTCGTGCGCCCGTCGCTCTACGACACCGTCGAGCGGCTGCTCGACACCGGGCTGCCGGTGTGGCTCTCGTTCCGTCGCTGTCGCCACGGGCTGTGCGGGGTCTACGGCGAGCACTGGGGCGGGCCGGAGGGCGACGCGTTCGGGCGCGCCGCGCGGCGCTTCGAGGAGATGGGGATCGGGGCGCTGCTGGTGAACTGCATCCCGCCCGACCACGTGGACGGGATGGTGTCGTTCCTGCGCGACTTCACCGACCTGCCGCTCGGCGTGTACCCCAACCTCGGCTACCTGACCAGCGCCGGCTGGCAGTTCGAGGAGGGCGTCGGCGGCGAGGAGTACGCGGCGATGGCGCTGCGCTGGCGGGAGGAGGGCGCGCAGATCGTCGGCGGCTGCTGCGGGGTCACGCCCGACCACATCGCGGCGGCGCGCGCCGTGCTCGACGGCACCCGGCCCGGCCGCCGGCGCCGCGCCGCGCAGGTCGACGACGACCAGCAGGCTGCGCTCGTCGCCCCCAAGGCGTGGCGCGACCGCCGCGGGCGGCAGCTGTTCCCGCTCGAGTTCCCCGACCTCGTCTGCGATCCGGGCGTCTTCGCGCCGCGCGGCGGGTCGTTCCTTGCGTGGCGCTACCTGTACGCGGAGGGGATCGGCGCGCACCAGCGCTGCCTCGACGTCGGCGCGGGCACGGGCATCCTCGGCGTCCAGCTCGCGCTGAACGGCGCCGCGCACGTCCATGCGATCGACGTCGACGAGCGGGCGGTGGCCAACACGCGCGACAACGCGTTTCGCAACGGCGTCGCCGATCGCATGACGGTGTCGCGGATCGACCTCTACCCGTGGGTGCCCGAGGAGCGCTACGAGGTCATCGTCTCCTCGCTCTTCCAGATCCCGGTCGACCCGTTCCAGCAGGTCTCGACCCACCGGCCGGTCGACTACTGGGGCCGCAACGCGTTCGACCAGCTGCTGCTCAAGCTCGACCAGGCGCTCGCGCCCGAGGGCGTGGCGTACGTCGTGCAGCTGTCGATCCTCTCCCAGCAGCGCACCGAGGAGCTGCTGGCCCGGACCGGGTTCGAGGCGACCGTCGTCGACTACGACCTCTACAACTACCCGCCGTACTTCGACCAGAGCGCGGCGCAGATCGCGCGCGTCGAGGAGCTGTCGGACGCCTACCACGTCAGCATCTCCGAGCACGAGGTGCTCGTGGCCTACCTGCTGGAGATCCGCCGGCGCGGCGAGCGGGCGACGTCGAGCTCCGCGCCGTGGGCGGCCGGCGCATGACGGCCGAGCCGCAGGTCCTGTCGACCGAGGCGCTCGAGGCGCGACTGGCCGCGTTCGAGGGGACGCGGGCGGCGATCGGGCGGCTCGCGGAGCTGGGGCCCGTGAGCGAGATCGTCGATCGCGCGCCGGTCGAGGCGGCCGCGGCGCTCGGGCTGGACCGCGTGCTGCTGAGCCGGGTCGACGAGGGCGCGCTCGTCGCGGAGGCGCTGCACGCGCCCGGCGATCCCGCCGGCGCCGCGGTCACGCTCGCCCGCCTGCAGGAGGCGCCGGTGCCGATCGACTACCCGCTCGTCGAGGGCGAGGTGCTGCGCCGCCGCCGTCCGCAGCTCGTGGCGCCCGCGGCGGGCGAGCCGCGCGGCCGCCACGCGTTCGCCGACGTGCTGGACTGGGGCGTCTACGTCGCCGCGCCGATCGTGCTCGAAGCGCGGGTGATCGGGTTCTTCCACGGCGATCGCGATCCCGCCGGGGCCGGGCGTCCGCTCGACGAGGTCGAGCGCGACGGGCTGGGCGACTTCGCCGACGGCTTCGCGCTCGTCTTCGAGCGCGCGATCCTCCGGCGCCGGCTGCGCATCCAGCGCCAGGAGATGCGCCAGGTGGCCAGCTGGGCCGACGCCCGGACGGGGGAGCTGAGCGATCGCGCGGTCACGCTCGCGTTCGACCGCGAGCCGGCGGCGGACGACGACCCGCGCGGCGCAGGGGGCGGGGGCGGCGGCGAGTCGGCGCTGCGCGACCTGCTCACCCGGCGCGAGCTCGACGTGCTGGAGCTCATGGTCAAGGGCGAGACGAACGCCGGGATCGCCCGCTCGCTCGTCGTCTCCGAGGGGACCGTGAAGTTCCACGTCAAGAACATCCTGCGCAAGCTCCACGCCTCCAACCGCGCGGAGGCGACCTCCCGCTACCTGCGGCTCACGCTGCGCCGCGGGGAGGGGCCACCTAGCCCATAGTTCAGGCAAGTCCTCCCCGAAGGGAGATGTGCGCCCTCCGGTCGGCCGGGATCATCGAGGCCCACATGGGTCGGAGAGAGGTGGAAGCGTGTCGATGACGATCCCAGGCGCCGAGACCAGCGCGGCCTACGCCGCTGTGTGCGACGCGCTGGCGGCGCAGCGCTGCGTGATGCTCGACGGCGGCATCGCCACCGAGCTCCCCCAGGATCTGCTGACGCACGGCGCCCACAGCGAGCAGCTGTGGGGGATCCGGGCGCTGGCCTATGCGCCCGGCGACGTGCGCGCCGTCCACCGCCGCTACGTCGACGCCGGCTGCGACGTGTTGACCACGAACACCTGGGGCCTGGCCTCGGCGATCGGCGGCGGCGAGGTGCGGCCGTGGGACGACAGCACCGAGCCGGTCCACTGGCTGGAGATCGCCCGCCGCGGCGTCCGGGTCGCGCGTCAGGCGATCGCCGACGGCGGCCGCGAAGGCCGCACCGCGGTCGCCTTCTCGCTCAACGGCGACGTCGACGGGCCCGACGGTCAGGAGACGATCCGCCTGCTCACGCGCGCGTTCGCCGACGAGCCGCCGGACCTCGTGCTGGTCGAGACGCTCTCGCTCGTGCAGCCGTCGCTCTACGAGTCGGTCGAGCGGCTGCTGGCCACCGGCCTGCCGGTGTGGCTCTCGTTCCGTCGCTGTCGCCATGGGCTGTGCGGCGTCTACGGGCAGCACTGGGGCGGGCCCGAGGGTGACGCGTTCGGGCGCGCGGCCCGGCGCTTCGAGGAGATGGGCGTCGGCGCGCTGCTGGTGAACTGCATCCCGCCCGACCACGTGGACGGGATGGTGTCGTTCCTGCGCGACTTCACCGACCTGCCGCTCGGCGTCTACCCGAACCTCGGCTACTACACGAACGCCGGCTGGCAGTTCGCCGAGGGCGTGGGCGGCGAGGAGTACGCGACGATGGCGCTGCGCTGGCGTGAGGAGGGCGCGCAGATCATCGGCGGCTGCTGCGGCGTGGGGCCCGACCACATCGTGGCGGCGCGCCAGCGGCTGCTGGGGACGGTGCCCGGCCGCCGGCGTCCGGTCGAGGCCGAGGTCGACGACGCCCCGCCGCGCACGCGCGCGCGCACCGCGACGCCGTGGAAGGACGCCAAGGGCCGGTCGCTCTTCCCGCTGAAGTTCCCCGACCTCATGGTCGAGGGCTCGACCTTCGTGCCCACGCAGGGCTCGTTCCTGGTCTGGCAGTACCTGTTCGAGCAGCAGCTCGGGGCGGGCAAGCGCTGCCTCGACGTCGGCTGCGGCACCGGCCTGCAGACGATCCAGCTCGCGCTCAACGGCGCCGCCCACGTCCACGGCATCGACGTGGACCCCGACGCGGTCGCCGACACGCTGACCAACGCGTTCCGCAACGGCGTGGCCGAGCGGGTCACCGCCGCCGCCGTCGACCTCTTCCCGTGGGTGCCGGAGGAGCGCTACGACGTCATCGTCGCCAGCCTCTACCAGACCCCGGTCGACCCGTTCCAGTCGGCGCCGGGCCACCGCCCGGTCGACTACTGGGGCCGCAACATGGTCGACCACCTGATCCGCCAGCTGCCCGACGCGCTGACCGAGGACGGCGAGGCGTACCTGATGCTGCTGTCGATCCTCTCGCAGGAGCGCACGGCCGACATGCTGGAGCAGAACGGGCTGCAGGGCGAGGTCGTCGACTTCGCGTTCTTCCCGTTCAGCGACCATTTCCGGGAGAGCCAGGAGCAGATCGAACGCGTCGAGGGGCTCTCCGACGCCTACCACCTGAAGATCGGCCGGTCCGACGTGATGGTGGCCTACCTCGTGAGGGTGACACGCCGATGACGGTGACGGTGGTTGGTTCGATTGCGTATGACCGGGTGCGGACGCCGTTTGGTGAGCGTGAGCGGATGCTTGGTGGGGCGGCGACGCATTTCGCGTTGGCGGCGTCGTTCTTCGATGAGGTGCGGGTGGTGGGGCCGGTCGGGGATGATTTCGCCGATTTGGAGACGTTGTCGTTGCGGGGCACCAACGTCGACGATGTCGAGCATGTGGCGGGGGGCCGGACGTTCTTTTGGCATGGCGAGTATGGGTGGGATCTGAACTCGCGCGAGACGTTGGCGACGGAGCTGGGGGTGTTCGAGGCGTTCGAGCCCAAGCTGAGCCCGGCGTCGCGGGCGGCCGAGACGCTGTTCTTGGCCAACATCCAGCCGGATGTGCAGCGCGCGGTGCGCGAGCAGTCGCAGGCTTCGTTCGTGGCGATGGATTCGATGAACCTGTGGATCGAGATCGCCCGCGACAGCCTGGTCAAGACGATCGCCACCGTCGATTGCGTGATCCTCAACGACGCCGAGCTGCGCCAGTTGACGACCAAGCCGAACCTGATCTCGGCGGCGCGGGAGGTGTTGGCGATGGGTCCCAGCGTGGTGGTGGCCAAGCAGGGCGAGTACGGCGCCGCGCTGATCACCCAGGGCGAGTTCTTCAGCCTGCCCGCCTACCCGCTGGAGACCGTCGTCGATCCGACCGGGGCCGGCGACACGTTCGCCGGCGGGTTCGTCGGCTATCTGGCCCAGCATCCCGGCGACTACCGCACCGCGATGGCCTACGGCACCGCGCTGGCCTCCTACAACGTCGAGGAGTTCGGCACCGAACGCGTCACCCGCCTCACCGAGGAGGAGATCGAGGCGCGCGTCCGCGCGCTCGAGGACATGACGCGGCTCGGCGTCGCCGTCTGACCGGCGCGATCAGATCGCGGGCTCGCCGACGCAGGGGAGCCCGGGCGCGCGTCGCAGCCGCTCGTCGGCGGTGACCAGCGGAACGTCCAGCGCCCGCGCGAGCGTGGCGGAGAGCGCGTCGGAGAAGCTCAGGTTCTCGCGCAACCGCCAGGCCGCGCGCGCGAGCGACGGCGTGACCGCGTGGCGATGATCCATGAGTGGCGCCGCGGCCAGCAGCAGCGTCTCGGCGGTGCCCGCGTCGAGCTCGCCGCGAAGCACCCTCCGCCGCAGGACGTTGCCGACCTCGGCGTCGACGAGGTGCGGCGCGTGGCACACGTCGCCGGCGAGCCGCTCGCGCAGCGCATGCCCGCCCGGTGAGCGGTCCAGGAGCGCGACGACGAGCGCGGAAGCGTCGAGGACGAGCGGCACGCCGGGCTATGCGGTCGTGGCGGGCGCGTCGAGGGCGACGACGTCGGACGTGTCGGCGACGAGCGACACGACCCGCTACCGGCGCTCGGCGGCCACGTCGGCGGCGACCTCCGCGGGGGACGGCGGCACGGCGTCGACGCGCTCCAGCGCGGCCTCGATCGTCGCGATCGCCTCGTCCTTGGTCGGCCGGGCGGCCAGCGCGACCAGCTGGTCGCGCATGTACGCCTGGATCGACTGACCGGCCCGCCGCGCCCGCCGCCGCAGCACCTCGTAGGACTCCTCGGGCAGCTCGCGGACCTGGATCGTCGCCATAGCGCTCCAGCGCTCCAGGCGGCTCCGGGGCTACGCCGCCAGGTCGCTCGTCGACGGCCCGCTCAGCGTGACCTGGTAGGTCTCCAGGCGGCGAATCCGGTCGCCGGCGAACGTGAAGACGTCGCAGAACACCGCGTCCAGCGGCGGTCCGGCCTTCGTCGCGGCGCGGACCGCGCCGATCGTGACGACGGTGTCGCCCTCCTCGACGTGCCGGTCGACGGTGATCGTGGGAAGGCCTTCGAAGGCGTCGTGCTCGATGGCGCCGTCGAACGCCGCCTTGCCCTGCAGCTCGAAGAAGCCGGGCATCCGCCACTCCACGTCGTCGGTCAGGCAGGACAGGATCTGGGCGTGGTCGCCGCGGCGGAAGCCGTCGAGGTAGCGCTCGACGACGGCTCGCTTGGTGGTCATGGAACGTGGTCGGAGCCGGCGGCGGCGGCTCGACATCGCGAGCGCCGCCGCGTCGCTCAGGCCGCGAGCCGCGCGTCGGCGCCCTGCAGCTGCGCGGCCGTCACCGTGTTGCGCAGCAGCATCGCGATCGTCATCGGGCCGACGCCGCCCGGCACCGGCGTGATCGCGCCGGCGATCGGGGCGACCGCGTCGAAGTCGACGTCGCCGCACAGGCCGTTGTCGGTGCGATGGATGCCGACGTCGATGACCGTCGCGCCGGGCTTGACGTGGTCGGGGCCGATGAGCCCGGGCACGCCGGCGGCGGCGACGATCACGTCGGCGCGCGAGCAGATCCCCGCCAGGTCGCGGGTGTGGCGATGGCAGATCGTCACCGTCGCGTCGCGCTGCAGGAGCAGCTGCGCCTGCGGCTTGCCGACCAGGTCGGAGCGCCCGACGACGACCGCCTCGGCGCCGCGGAGCTCGACGCCGGCATGGTCGAGCAGTTCGAGCACGCCGGCGGGCGTGCACGGCCGCAGCCCGGGCCGGCCCAGCGCGAGCCGGCCGGCGCTGATCGCGGTGAGGCCGTCGACGTCCTTGTCCGGATCGATCCGGGCGATGAGCGCGCGCGCGTCGAGGTGCTTGGGCAGCGGCAGCTGGAGCAGGATCCCCGTGACCTCGGGATCGGCGGAGAGCGCGTCGACGATCTCGCCGAGCTCCTCCTGGGTGACGTCGCCGTCCACGTGCTGGTGGAGGTCGCGCATGCCGGCCTCGGCGCACTGGCGCCGCTTGTTGGCGACGTAGATCGCCGACGCCGGGTCGTCGCCGACCAGCAGCGTCGCCAGGCCCGGCGCCGCGGGGAGCGCCGCCACGTCGCGGGCGACCGCCGCGCGCACCGCGGCGGCGACGGCCTTGCCGTCGATGATCCTCGTGTCCATCGTCCTCACCTTCCCGTCGAGACGAGCCGCAGCGCCGCGTCCTCGCCGATCGCGTCGCACACCTCGGCGGCGACCTCGCACAGCTGCGCCGCATGCGCGGACGTCCGCGCGGCCGACGCGTCGCTGGCGGCGATCGCCTGCAGCGCGCGGGCCTGCAGCCGCGCCGCGCGCTCGGGCCCGGGCGCCGGCTCGCGGCCCTCCTCGTCGGCCCCCAGTCGCAGGCTCACCGAGCCCACGTCAGAACACCACCGTCGTGTTCCCGTGCACGAGCACCCGATCCTCGCAGTGCCACTTGACCGCGCGATGCAGCACGGTGCGCTCGATGTCGGCGCCCAGCCGCGTCAGCTCGGCGGCGGTGTCGCGATGGCTGACGCGGATCACGTCCTGCTCGATGATCGGCCCCGCGTCGAGGTCCTCGGTCACGTAGTGCGCCGTCGCGCCGATGAGCTTCACCCCGCGGTCCTTCGCGCGCTCGTACGGCCCCGCGCCGGCGAACGCCGGCAGGAACGAGTGGTGGATGTTGATGACCGGCGCGCCGAGGCGGTCGAGGAAGTCGCCGCTCAGCACCTGCATGTAGCGGGCCAGCACGACGAGGTCGAACTGGCCGCCGCCGAGCAGCTCCAGCTCGCGCGCCTCGGCCTGCGGCTTCGTCTCGCGGGTGACCGGCACATGCTCGTAGGGGACGCCGAAGCGGGCGACCTCCTCGGCCAGGTCGGGCCAGTTGGAGACGACGAGCCCGATGTCGAGGTCGAGCTCGCCCCGCCGCCAGCGCCACAGCAGGTCGAGCAGGCAGTGGTCGTAGCGCGAGACGAGGATCGCCACCCGCTTGGGGACGGACGCGTCGTGGAGCCGGAAGCGCATGCCGAAGCGTCCCGCGACCTCCTCGGCGAACTCGGCGCGCAGCTGCTCCAGGCGCGCACCGAGGCCGCGCAGGTGGAAGACCATCCGCAGGAAGAAGGTCCCGCCCTCCGGGTCCGTCGAGTACTGGTCGGACTGGGTGATGTTCGCCCCGCGCTCGAACAGGAACGTGGTGATGGCGGCGACGATCCCGGGACGGTCGTCGCAGGAGATCAGCAGGCGACCCGTGTCGGCCTGGCGCTGGGTGTCGGATGCGGCCGGCATCGGAGCGGAGACCACGGAGCGGGGCACCGGCCGCACGCTACGGGCGCGCCGCGGACGTGTCGCCCCCTCCTGGGAGGGTCTTTGCCCGCCATCCGGGTAGGTGCTCCTACGTCAGCGCCTTCGACAGCGGCGACGGGAAGCGTGCCAGCACGCGTGTGCCGCCCAGCCAGGCGCTCAGGCGTGCCGCCTCCTGGTCGAGCGCGCGGCGGGCCTCCGTGCCGACGTCCTCCAGCAGCTGCAGCTCGACCTCGCCGGCGTCGTCCTGGCGCCAGCCGCCGACGATCCGCCCGTCCCACCACGCCGTCGGGCCGGCGTTGCCGGCCGTGTCGAAGAGCTGCGACCGGTAGGGGCCGAGGTACCAGTCGCGCTCCTTCCACCCCATCGTGGCCGGGTCCAGGGGCGGCAGGAGCGCCGCCCAGGGCGCGACCGGCTCCGTCGGCTCGAGGTCGTCGGGCAGGAGGTAGCCGGTCGCTCCGTCGAGGTCGACTGCGACGGCCTGCAGCTGCGCCAGCGCGCGCCGCACCGCGGTCAGGGTCGACCCGAGCCACCACTTCAGATCCGCCTCCGTGCCCGGGCCGAATGCGCGCAGCCACCGCTCGACGAGCCCGGCGACGCCCTCGCCCTCGTCCGGCGGGCGGAGCTCCTCGCCCAGCCAGGACTCCATCGCCGCCCAGCGCGGCCGCGAGACCGCCCAGCCGCCGTCGTTGGAGCCGCGCACGATCCGCCCGGCGGCCGACAGCGTCGTGAGGACGCGGGGACCGATCGACACCGGGCCGCCCCACGACTTGCCCTCGCCGTAGAAGATCGAGCCTTCCAGCAACGGCAGCTCGGCGCGCAGCTCCGACGCCGTGGCCTGGCGCCCGTCGGCCAGCGCCGCCAGGACCTGCTCGGAGACCTCCGCCAGCCACCGTTCGCCGTCGGGATGCAGCTCCGCCTGCTCGACGTCGCGCACGAGCCGGCGCCGTTCGGCGCCGGCGACGCGATCGCTCGCGCCGGCCTGGGCGTCGCCGAGCGTCTCGCGCGGGAAGACGAACAGCGTCCGGCGCATCGCGAGGTGCTTGACCAGCGACCGCTCGACGTAGAGGGCGTGGTCGAGGTCGGCCCGCGTCAGGCCGTCGACGCGGGCCCACGCCGACAGGTAGACCGTCGCGGGGTCGGTCCCGTGCAGGCACACGATGCTCCTGGCCGCCTCGACCACGCCGGCGGCCCGGTGGCCGGGCGCCAGGCGCTGCCGGCGGGCCAGACGGGCCCGGCGCTCCGCGACGTCGATCCGCAGCACGACGAGCAAGGTAGTGGCAAACCCACCCGGCAAGGGCGGAGATCCCTCCCGTTCGGGAGGCGACCCCGCCCGGGCGGCCACGTAGGTTCCCCGACGATGACGCGAGCCCTGGAGGAGACGCTCGGAACGGCCGGAGCGGTGTTCGTCACCCGCGGCGGCGCGCGCGTCGCGGCGCACTTCGGCTCCGTCGCCGCCGAGCTGGCGGTCTGCCGGCGCGGGGTCGGCATCGCCGACCGCTCCGACCACGGCACGCTCGAGCTGCGCGGCAACGCCGCCGCGGTGGCCGAGGCCGTCGAGCGGGTCACCGGCGAGCGGCTCGCGCCCGGACGGGCGCTGCGCAGCGCGGGCGCCTGGTGGTGCCCGATCACCCGCCACCGCGTGCTCGTGGTCGCCGACCGCGCGGCGGCCGACGACCTGGGCGTCGTGGTGGGCGCCGCGGCGCGCCTCACGCCGGGCGCCTCGGTCATCGACCTCGAGGGGGACTACGCCGCGCTCGGGCTCGTCGGCCCGCGCGCCGGCCGCGTGGTGCGCGACGCCGGCCTGCTCGTCGCGCCGGTCCTGCCCGCCGGCGGCTTCCTGGCCCGCGCCGGCGCGCTCACGCCGTCGATGCTCCTGCGCGAGGACGCCGACGCCTTCCTCCTGCTCGTCCCCGCCTCCCACGCGCGCCGCGCCTGGGGGCACCTGATGGCCGCCGGGCTCGCGCACGGCGTCACCTGCGTCGGGCGCGATGCGCTCGATCGCCTGCGCGCGTGCCCGCGCACCGTCCCCGTCCCCTGACCACGGATCGATGTCCTTCCTGCTCACGTGCCCCAACTGCGGCGTTCGCGAGGTCACCGACTTCGGCTTCGGCGGCGAGGTGTCGCCGCGCCCGAAGTCGCAGCCGACGTTCCGCGAGCTCAACGCCTACAACTACTTCCGCCGCAACGTCGCGGGGGTGCAGCGCGAGTGGTGGGTGCATCGCTCCGGCTGCAAGGCGTGGTTCCTGGCCGAGCGCGACACGCGCACCAACGAGGTGCGGTGGACCGCGCTGCCCGACGAGGCGCCGGCGCCGGCGAGCGCGACGGCATGACGCGCCTGGCGCCGCAGGCCGGGGAGCGGATCGACCGCTCCGCGCCGGTCTCGTTCACGTTCGACGGCAAGCCGGTCAACGGCTACGCCGGGGACACGATCGCCTCCGCCCTGTACGTGCGGGGCCAGCGGGTCTTCTCGCGCTCGTTCAAGTACCACCGGCCGCGCGGCGAGCTGTGCGGCTGCGGGCAGTGCGCGAACTCGCTCGTGACGGTGGACGGCCGGCCGGGCGTGCGGGCGTGCGGGGAGCCGATCGCCGCGGGGATGCGCGTCGAGCACCAGAACGCGTGGCCGTCGCTGGACTTCGACGTGATGCGGGCGACCGACCGGTTCGGCGGCCCGTTCACGCCGCCCGGCTTCTACTACAAGACGTTCATCCGGCCGCGGAAGCTGTGGCCGGTCTACGAGAAGGTGCTGCGCAGCGCGGCCGGGCTCGGCAAGCTGCCCAAGCGCCAGGCCGAACGCGAGTGGCGCACCGAGTATCGCCGCCGTCACTGCGACGTGCTGGTGGTCGGCGGCGGCATCGCCGGGCTGGCGGCGGCGCTGGAGGCGGCACGGCGCGGCGCCGACGTCGTGCTCTGCGACGAGGACGTCGAGCCGGGCGGCGCGCTGCTGGCCGAGGGGCAGCACGACCGGGCCCGGGCGCTCGCCGAGCAGTGCCGCGACGCGGGCGTGGAGATCCTCACGCGGGCGCCGGCGCTGGGGTTCTTCGACGGGCTCGTGCCGGTGTGGCAGGGCTCGACGCTGCACCAGGTCCGCGCCGCCCGCTTCGTCGCTGCGACCGGGACCATCGAGCAGCCGCTCGTCTTCCCCGACAACGACCTCCCGGGTGTGATGCTCTCGACGGGGGCCCGGCGGCTGACGGCGCTGTATGCGGTCAAGCCGGGCGACGTGGCGGTCGTCGCCGCCACCGGCGACCGCGGGCTGGACGCCGCGCTGGCGCTGCACCACGCGGGCGTGACGGTCGCTGCCGTGGCGGACCTGCGCCCCGCGGGCGAGGGCGAGCTGGCCGGGGCGATCGAGGCCGCCGGGATCCGGCTGCTGCGCGGGGCGACGGCGGTGCGGGCGCTCGGGCGCAAGCACGTGACCGGTGTCGCGCTCGCGAAGGTCGACGACCGCGGCCAGGCGATCGGCGCGCCGCAGGAGATCCCCTGCGACCTGCTCGTGGTCAACGGCCCGGCGGCGCCGGCGACCTCGCTGCTGCTGCAGTCGGGCGCCCGCGCCCGCTACGACACGGCGACCGGCCGCTTCGTGGCCGACCAGCTGCCGCCGTCGGTGCATGCCGCCGGATCGGTGGCAGGATGCGAGGACGCCGACGCGGCCGAGCTGTCGGGCACGCTCGCGGGCGCGGAGGCCGTGGCGGCGCTGGGCACGTCGCCGGTCCCGACCGAGGTCCGGGCGCAGCTCGACGCGCTGCCCGCTCCCACGCCGGTCGCCACGCCGCCCGCGGTCGCCACCGACGGCGGCAAGGGCAAGGCGTTCGTCGACCTCGACGAGGACATCACGGTCAAGGACATCGAGTACGCGGTGGCCGAGGGCTACGACTCGATCGAGCTGTCCAAGCGCTACACGACGGTGACGATGGGGCCGTCGCAGGGTCGGTTGTCGCAGCTGGCCTCGATCCGGGCGCTCGGCCGGGCGACCGGCGCGGAGCTCGGCGACGTCGGCATGACGACGGCGCGGCCGCCGTGGGTCACGGTGCCGATGGGGGCGCTGGCTGGCCGGCCGTTCGAGGCGGCCAAGCGCTCGGCGATCCACGGCCGCCACCGGGAGCTGGGCGCGACCGACAAGTGGGCCGGCGACTGGCGCCGTGCCTACGACTACGGCGATCCGGAGGCCGAGGCGCTGGCGGTCCAGACGACCGCCGGCCTCATCGACGTCTCGACGCTGGGCAAGCTCATCCTGCGCGGACCGGATGCCGGCGAGCTGCTCGACCGGCTCTACCCCAACCGGATGTCGACGCTGAAGCCGGGGCGGATCCGCTACGGCGTGCTGACCTCCGACGCCGGACGAATCACCGACGACGGGACGTTGTGTCGGCTGGATGAGGAGTCGTTCTACGTGACGACGACGTCGTCGGGTGCGGCGGCGGTCGAGAGCTGGTTCTCGTGGTGGCTGGCCGATTGGGGCCTGGACGCGCACCTGACCGATGTCACGCAGGGGGTGGCGGCGATGAACCTCGCCGGGCCGCAGGCGCGCGAGATCCTCTCGCGCCTGACCGACGCCGACTGCTCCAACGAGGCGTTCCCGTACCTCGACGGCCAGCACATCACGGTCGCGGGCATCCCGTGCCTGGCGATGCGGATCGGGTTCGTCGGCGAGGTCGGCTACGAGCTGCACTGCCCCGCCGCGCACGGCCGCGCGCTGTGGGACGCGATCGCCGCCGAGGGCGCGCGTCCGTTCGGGCTGGAGCCCCAGCGGATCCTGCGCCTGCAGAAGCTGCACATCCTCGTCGGGCAGGACACCGACTCGGAGTCGACGCCCTACGGCGCGGCGATGGGGTGGGCGGTCAAGCTCGACAAGGAGCAGGACTTCATCGGGAAGTGGGCGCTGGCCCACGCGGCCGATCGGCCGGCCGAGACCGCGCTCGTCGGCTTCACGTGCCCGGGCGGCGAGGTGCCGACCGAGGGCGCGGTCGTCCTGGCCGAGGGCCGCCCGGCCGGCCAGGTCACCAGCTCGCGCCGCTCGCCGAAGCTGCGCGCGTCGATCGGCATGGCGTGGGTCCCCGCCGCGCTCGCCGTCGACGACGCCGCGATCACGATCTCCGACGAAGGCCGCACGATCGCGGCGACCGTCACGACCAAGCCGTTCTACGACCCCGAGGGCGAGGTGCTGCGCGGGTGAGCCCCAACCTGAGCTTCCTGCAACCCGACGCGGAGGGCGCTCCGCCGGCGCGCTCGCCGATCGCGGACGCGTCCGGCGCCCGGACCGAGGTGCGCGACGGCTGGGAGGTCGCGGTCTCCTTCGGCGATCCGGCCGGCGAGGCCCGCGCGATCGCCGAGACCGTCGGCGTGGCCGACTGCTCGCACCTCGGCAAGCTCGAGCTGCAGGGCGCGCGCGACGCGCTGGCCGCCACGCTGGGCCGCGCGGCGAGCGGCGAGGCGGCGGATGACGGCGCCGCCGGCCAAGCGCCCGCGCTCGGCGGCTCGGCCCGCACGGCCGACGGCGCGTGGCTGCTGCCGGTGACGCCGACCCGCGCGCTCGTCGTCGCCGATCCCGCCGCCACGCCGGCGCTGCGCGACGCGCTCGCCGCCGACGGGGTCCATGTCCTCGACGTCTCGACCACGTTCGGCGCGCTGACGATCGCCGGTCCGCTGGCGCGCGAGACGTTCGCGCGGTTCTGCGCGATCGACCTGCGCGACAAGGTCACGCCCGTCCACGCGTTCCGGCCCGGCTCGGTGGCCCGCACGCCGGGCTACGTGCTGCGCGAGGCGCCGGAGCGCTACCTGATGCTGTTCGGCGCGGCCTACGGCGAGTACGTCTGGCAGGTCGTCACCGACGCGGCCCGGCACCTCGGCGGCCGGCCCGTCGGCGTCGACGCGCTGACGCGCGAGGAGGGCGCCGTCCATGCGTGACATCTTCCGCAAGCGCCGCATGTGGCGCCGGCGCCCCGAGCTCAAGCGCCGCTACGACGTCGTGATCATCGGCGGTGGCTCGCACGGCCTGGCGACCGCCTACTACCTCAAGCAGCACGGGATCACGAACGTAGCGGTGCTGGAGAAGTCCTACATCGGCTCGGGCGCGGCGGGGCGCAACACGACGATCCTGCGCTCCAACTACAAGACGCCGGAGGGCGCGCGGTTCTACGACGCGAGCGTCAAGCTCTACGAGAGCCTCGGGCAGGACCTCAACTTCAACCTGCTGTTCAGCCAGTGCGGCCATCTCACGCTCGCGCACTCCGACCGCGCGATGTTCGTCATGGCCAACCGCGCCGAGGTCAACCGCCTCAACGGCATCGACTCCCGCCTGATCGGCCCCGACGAGGTCCAGGAGCTGGCGCCGACGATGTACGTCGGCCCCGACACGACCTATCCGATCATGGGCGCCCTCTACCACCCGCCCGGCGGGATCATCCGCCACGACGCCGTGGTGTGGGGCTTCGCCCGCGGCGCCGACGAGGGCGGCGCGGAGATCCATCCCTACACCGAGGTCACCGGCCTGGAGCGCCAGGGCGACCGGATCGTCGCGGTCGACACCAATCGCGGCCGGGTCGAAGCCGGCACCGTGCTGAACTGCACGGCGGGCTGGTCGACGCTGCTGGCCGACATGGCCGGCGTGCAGCTGCCGATCACGACCCACATCCTCCAGGCCTGCGTCACCGAGCCGGTCAAGCCGTTCCTCGACGTCGTCATCGTCAGCTCGCAGATGCACGTCTACATCAGCCAGTCCGACCGCGGCGAGTTCGTGATGGGCTCGGAGATCGAGCCGTGGACGACGTACCGGATGCAGGGCACCCTGAACTTCCTCCAGGACCTCACCCGCCACACGCTCGAGCTGTTCCCGCAGCTGGAGCACGCGCGCCTGCTGCGCGCATGGGCGGGGCTGTGCGACCTCAGTCCCGACTACTCTCCGATCCTCGGCAAGACCGAGGTCGAGAACTTCCACGTGTCGGCGGGCTGGGGCACCTATGGCTTCAAGGCCGCCCCGATCGTCGGGAAGACGCTGGCCGAGCTCGTCGCCACCAACCAGACCCCCGAACTCATCGCCCCGTTCGCGCTGGAGCGCTTCTACGAGGACCGTCTCGTGTCAGAGCTCGCCGCCGCGGCCGTCAGCCACTAAGAGGGAACCCATGAGCAACAGCGAGTACCTGTTCACCTCGGAGTCCGTGACCGAGGGCCATCCTGACAAGGTCG
>CAYRCB010000032.1:0-34325 GCA_964422645.1 uncultured Solirubrobacteraceae bacterium
GAGCGCTACATCGTCGAGCTCGGCACCGAGGGGCGGCTCATCGAGATGCAGCTGGAGGAGACGATGGTCGGCACCGCCTCCGACAAGGCGGCGCTCATCCGCGACTACCTCGCCGACCCCACCGACGAGGCGTTCTCCGCCGCCCTGGACCAGATCGGCCGGTTGCCCCACCAGGACCTGCTCGACTTCGGCCGCCTCGCCGAGGTGCTGGGCTACGACCGCAAGCTCAACACGCTCGACTATCCGGTCTCGCCGCGCGGCTACCGGATCCTCGGGCGCATCCCGCGCCTGCCGAAGATCGTCGTCTCGCAGATCGTCCGCGACTTCGGCGGGCTGGACGAGATGCTCGCGGCGACCGATGCCGAGCTGGAGGCCGTCGAGGGCGTGGGCGAGATCCGCGCCAAGGACATCCGCGAGGGCCTGCGCCGCCTGCAGGAGATCAACCTCGTCGATCGCTACCTGCAGACGTGACCACGCGCTTCCATCACCCCCTGTCGGACCCGAAGGAGGGACATCATCACCGACGTCACTGAAGAGCAGCTGCTGGAGGACCTCGAGGTCGTCCGGGAGGTCGAGTGCATCGACTTCGAGATCGGCGACTCGGTCGTCTACCCGCATCATGGCGCGGGCAAGGTGCTCAAGAAGGAGAACAAGAAGATCTTCGGTGAGGAGCGCCAGTACCTCACCATCAAGATCCTCCACAACGACATGACCGTGATGGTCCCGTGCGAGAACGCCGCGATCGCGGGGCTGCGCCGGGTCATCGACGAGGAGACCGTCCAGAAGGTGCTCGCGGTGCTCGAGGACTCCGAGTCCGAGATGCCCAAGAACTGGAACCGCCGGTTCAAGCACAACCGCGACAAGATCAAGACGGGCGACATCTACGAGCTGGCCGAGGTCGTACGCAACCTCGCGCTGCGGGAGTTCGAGAAGGGCCTGTCGACGGGTGAGAAGCAGATGTTCACCCGCGCCAAGAAGATCCTCGCCTCCGAGCTCATGTACGCGCTGGACAAGGACGAGGAGGCCGCCGAGGCGTACCTCGACGACCTGCTGGCCCGGTCCGCGGAGGAGAAGGGCATCCTCGGCGCCGCGAAGTAGGCATCCGTTGGCCGTCGCGCTGCTCGTGGCGGCCGGACGTGGTGAACGCCTTGGCGCTCGCGGGCCCAAGGCGTTCGTCATGTTGGCGGGTCGTCCGATGCTGGAGTGGTCGTTGGAGGCGCTGCGCTCGGCGCCGTCGGTGCGCGACATCGTCGTCGCGGTGCCGCCCGGGACCGCGTATCCCGGCGGGGTCGCGGGGGGTGCGTCGCGCTCGGAGTCGGTGCGCAACGCGCTGGCCGCGGCGCCGGCCGGCGACGACGTGGTGCTCGTCCACGACGCCGCGCGGGCGCTCGTGAGCGTCGAGCTCATCGAGGCGTGCGTAGGCGCGCTGGAGGCGTTCGACGCGGTGGTCGCGGCCGCCCCGGTGACCGACACGATCAAGGAGGCCGGCGACGATCGCGCGGTGCGCCGCACGCTCGATCGCTCGGCGCTGTGGGCGGTGCAGACGCCGCAGGTCTTCCGGCGCGCGGTGCTCGAGCGCGCACTCGCCCAGTCGCCGGACGTGCTGGCCGCGGCGACCGACGATGCCGGGCTGGTCGAGGCGCTCGGCGGGCGCGTCGGCGTGGTGCCGGCGCCGCGCGAGAACCTGAAGGTCACCACGCCGCTCGATCTGCGGGTGGCCGAGCTGCTGCTGCGAGGACGTTCGTCCGGGGGGTGAGGTTCCCGCTGGCGCTGGGCGCGTGAACGCGCGATCCTTCTCCGCATGGCGTGGTGGGGGAGCAGACGCCAGGGACGCAGCGCAACGCTCGCGGCGATCGGAGCGGCGGCCGTGCTGGGCGTGGCGGTGGGCGCCGCGGAGGCCGGCGCGGCCGACGCGCCGCGCTACGACGTGCCGGCCGGCTACCACCGGTGCCCGCACGCGACCGCCTGGAACGGGTTCTTCAAGTGGGCGTCGGCGCGCGACACGTCGTGCCGGCGCGCGGCCCGCTTCATCCGCGCCTACGCGCGCGCGGCGGCCGACGACGGCATGCCGCGCCACGTGCGCGGCTTCGACTGCCGGATCCGCTTCTGGCGCAACGCCGACGGTGACATCTACGCCAGCCGCCACGTCTGCGGCGGCGACGACGTCGTCGTGCGGTTCTACGGGATGGTGTGACCGCCAGCAGGCGCCGAGCGGGTCGAGCCGCCATGCTGGCGGGATGGCACTCGAGCTCAGCGCGGCCCCGGACGGGCTCCTCGACGATCCGCTGATCGCGGGGCTGCGCGGTGTCGGCCCGGACCCGGGCGGGGCGGGAGGGAGCGACGCGCGGATGGCGGGCGCGCCGGGCGGCGGCTCGGACTCGGGCGGGGCGGGATGGAGCGACGCGCGGATGGCGAGCGTGCCCGGCGGTGGCGCGGCGTGGCGTGCGCGTGCCGCGGGGGCGGTCGGCGGTGGCGCGACCTGGCGGGCGCGGCTGCGCGACGACGACGGCCGCGTGTGGCGGGCGACGGCTGCGCGCGCGGACCAGCTCGCGGCGGCGTGGGCGCCCGCGAAGGCGTCCGCGGGTCCGATCGCAGCGCTGCGGTCGCTGCGCCCCGTGCGGATCGACCTGCGCGCCGAGCTCGAGGACGGACGCTCCGCGTCGCGCACGATCACCCGCCGCCTCGTCGCCGACGGCGTGCGCACCCGCCGCTGGCGCGACGGCCTGGCCGCGACGCTGCACCGCCCGGCGGGCGAGCCGTGCGCCAGCGTGGTGCTGGATGCGACGGCGGGCGGGCGCGAGCGGCCGTCCGGGGCCGACCCGGACTCGCCCACCGGCCCGACGCCGCTCGACGTCGCCGCCCTCGCCGGCCCGCTGCTCGCCGCGCGCGGTGTGCTCGTGCTCGTCGTCGGGTCGCCGCCGCGCGGCGCCACGGCGGCGGATGCGCTGGCGCTCGCCCGGGACCGGCTCGCGGCGGTGCCGGGGGCGCCGGCCGAGGTCGCCGTCGTCGCCCCGATCCTGCCGCCGGGCGTCCCGGCGATCGAGCAGGACCACGCCGCCCGCGCGGCGGCCTGGGACGCGCTGCTGGCGCAGCTCGGCGCCCGGCCCCGCAACGCACCGCGGGCGGGTTGAGGCGCCGGCGCCGGGGCCGAGGAGGCCCGGCCGTTCCTCTCCGCCGGACGTCCGCGCGGCCGCCGACCCGGGCCGCCGTCAAGGCGCGCCCAGCACCGCCATCGCCGCGTTGTGACCGGGGATCCCGCTCACGCCGCCGCCGCGGCGCGCGCCCGCGCCGCAGAGGAGGATGCGGTCGTGGTGGGTCTCGACGCCCCAGCTGCCGACCTCCTCGTCGCGCTCGGCGAAGGGCCACTGCAGGTCGCGGTGGAAGATGTGGCCGCCGGGCAGCCCGAGCTCGGCCTCGAGCTCCGGCGGCGTGTGCGCCTCCAGGCACGGCGCGCCGTCGGCGTCGCGCCAGAGGCAGTCCTCGATCGGCTCGGCCAGCACCGCGTCCAGGGATCGCAAGGTGGCCCGGACCGCAGCGCGCTTGGCGGCGTCGTGGTCGTCGGCGAAGAGCCGCGCGGGCATGTGCAGGCCGAACAGCGTCAGCGTCTGCGCGCCGGCCGCGCGCAGCGGCGCGCCGAGGATCGACGGGTCGGTCAGGGAGTGGCAGTAGACCTCGCAGGGCGGCAGCGACGGGATCCGCCCCGCCGCGGCCTCGTCGTAGGCGCGCTGCAGCTGCGTGAAGGACTCGTTGACGTGCAGCGTGCCCACGAACGCGTCGCGCGGATCGACGGCGCGGTCGCGCAGTCGCGGCAGGCGCGACAGGACCATGTTGAGCTTCAGCTGCGACCCTTCCGGCGCGGGCTCACCGGCCGGCGTCTCGCCGAGCAGGCGCGCGAGCACCGCCGGGGCGGCCCCGCACAGCACCCACCGCGCGCCCACCGCCCCGCCGTCGAAGCGCACCTCGCCGTCGGGCGCGACCGCGGTGACCTCGACACCGGTGCGCAGCTGCGCCCCGGCGCCGCGGGCGGCGTCGACCAGCGCGTCGCGCAGCGCGCCCATCCCGCCGACGGGCACGTCCCAGTCCCCGGTCCCGTTGCCGATCACGTGGTAGAGGAAGCAGCGGTTCTGGCGCAGCGACGGATCGCCCGCGGCGGCGAACGTGCCGATCAGCGCGTCGGTCAGCACGACGCCGCGGTGCACGTCGTCGTCGGAGGCGGCCTCGATCGCCGCGCCGATCGGCTGCTCGAAGACCGCGTCCCAGGCCGCGTCGTCGCCGACCAGCGCGCGCAGCGCCGCGCGCGAGCGCAGCGGCTCCAGCAGCGTCGGCGCAAGCCGCTGCGCGAGCCGCGCGCTCAGCGCCCCGAACGGGCCCGCCCGTGGTTCCAGCGGCCCGCCGGCGCCGACCGGCGTGGACGAGGCGACGCGCCGGCGGCGCAGCGCGACGGCGACGCCGAGCTCCCGCACGAGCGACCGCGGGAGCAGCGACACGAGATACGCATACCGCGAGAGCCGCGCGTCGACGCCCGCGAACGGCCGCCCCGAGACCGCCGCCCCGCCGAGCTCATCCCGCCGCTCGAGCACGAGCACCGACCGTCCGGCCCGCGCGAGCAAGGCCGCCGCCACCAGCGCGTTGTGGCCGCCGCCGACGATGACGACGTCGAGGTCCTCCACCACCGGGTCCGGTACCCGTTCCGTCCGTCCGTCTCCCGGTGCGTCGGCGCAGGTTCGGGTCGTGGACGGTTGCGGGTAGAGGGGCGGGGTCCAGCGACGAGAGGTGGGTGGGATGTCGGGCGCCTTGGCGGCCGAGGGCTCGTGGTGTGCCGCGATCGGGGTCCGATCGGACGTCGAGCCGCTGCGGCGGGTGGTGGTCCACCGGCCCGGTGACGAGCTGCGCGTCGTCCATGCCGGGAACGCCGGCGCGCAGCTGTTCGATGGCGCTGTTCGCGTCGAGGAGGCCCAGCGCGAGCACGATCGCTTCACCGAGGCGCTGCGGTCGGCGGGAGCGGAGGTCGAGGAGCTCGAGGAGCTGCTGGCGGACGTGCTGTGCGACCTGCGGGTGCGGCGGGAGGTGCTTGCCGGTGCGGGGGACGCGGCGCGGGCGTGGCTGTCCGCGCTGCCGGCGGGTCTGCTCGCGCGGGGCCTCGTCACGGGTCGCGTCGCCGGGACCGGCCGGCCGGCGATGGCCGCGTTGCCCAACATGCTCTTCGCCCGTGACGTGGCCGCGACGATCGGCGGTGTCGTGCACGTCGGCCGGATGGCGTGCGCGGTTCGCTCGCGCGAGGCCGTGCTGGCCGGCGCGGTCGCGCGGCATCATCCCCGGCTGGCAGCCGGGAGATGCTCGTCGGCGTCGCTGCGGGTGGAGGGCGGCGACGTCGCTGTCGCGGGTCCCGGGGTGGTCGTCGTCGGTGTCGGTCCGCGTACGACGAGCGCGGGGGCGTCGCAGCTGGCGCAGCGGCTCTTCGCGATCGGCACCGCACATGAGGTGGTGGTGGCGGTGCTGCCGCCCGGCGGACCGTTCCACCTCGACCTGGCGGTGACGATGGTCGATGCCGAGACGCTCCTCGCCGATCGCGCGATCGTCGACCGCGTCCACGCCTGGCGGCTGCGACCGGGACGGCCCGCGGTGCGTGGCGGCGCGCTGGTCGGCACGCTCGCCGCGGCGCTGGGGACGCCGAAGCTCCGCGTGGTGGCCGCGAGCCCGGAGGGCCACGGGCGGGGATGGGACCGTGGTGCCAACGTGCTGGCGGTACGGCCCGGCGCCGTCGTCGCCTACGCGGACAATCGCTTGACGAACGGCCGACTTCGGCGCGCCGGCGTGGAGGTCCTCGACGTCCCCGCCGCGGCGCTGGGCGCCGGTCGCGGAGGTCCCCGCTGCCTCACGTGGCCCTTGCTGCGCGGCGACGCGTGATCGAGCGATCTCCGCCGGCTCGCGCCCGTCTAGCCTTGGACGCCGGTGGCGGCGTGCGCGGCTCCGACGGGCTTGGACTCCGGTGAGCCGCGCTGACGCAGGAAGATCGCGAGCACCACCATCGAGCCCACCGCGAGGAACTCCGACTGCCAGTTCTGCAGGGTGGTCTGCCAGAAGTCCGCGCTGCCGAGGTAGTCGAGCCAGCTCAGCGGCTGCTGCTGATGCTCGATCTGCTCGGCGTTGTAGGCGCTCCAGCCGGTCACCGACTGCGCGAACCAGGCACTGACGAAGATGGTCGCCATGAGGAGCAGCAGGGAGTTGGAGTACAGCCACAGCCTGACGCCGCGCACGCGCGCCCACTTCGGCGAGTCCGGCGTCGCATGCTGGCCGACGCGCTGCTCCTGGTCGCTCTCGCGGCCGCCCTTGTGAAGCTCCTTGGACTCGGGCGAGCCCTTCTGGACCAGCCAGACGGTCATCAGGATGAACAGCGAGAACTGCAGGTACTCGGACTGCCAGTTCTCCATCACGGCCTGACCAAACGACGATGACACGACATAGCGAGCGAACGAGATCGTCTCGGGCTGCTCGCCCAGCAGCCGCGCGTGCGCGATCTGGTCGTTGTTGTAGTCGGCATGCCCGGCGATGGCCTGGCCGACGAGCGCGGCGAGGAAGATCGCCAGGAAGAACAGCGACAACCCGTGATCGCGGAGGCGGCGCATGGCTAGTGGTGGGTCAGGCCGATCACGGCGTAGAAGGCGATCCCACCGGCGATCAGCGTCATGTAGACGGCGAACATGGTGCGCATCGAAGCGGGCTTCGCCGCTCGTGTCCCTGACCCTTCTTCGACGCGAGTCATGCTCGTCGAACGTCTGGCCGTTGAACGATGTGGGTAGTCGAGCGCTCCACCCCTCGGCGCCACCGACACTCGGCGACGAGCCGACCGAGGAGGGTCGCCATGAGCACCTCACCCCCTGGCGGGACGCCGCCGCATGGCAGCATGCCGCCGACCACCGCGCCGGCGGCGGAGGCCGACACCCGCGCCGGCCGCTTCACCCGTGAGCCGGGTGAGCCCGGCCGTCGGCAGCGCATGCGGCTGACGACCGAGACGAAGTCCGCGTTCAAGACCACCGAGCTGATCGCCTTCTTGGCCGTCCTGGCCGGCCTGTTCGTCGCCGGAGCCATCGTCGACGAGCCGGACGCCGGCGGGCTCGGAGCACGGCAGGTGTGGCTCTACGCGGTCATCCTCACCGCCGGCTACCTGATCAGTCGCGGACTCGCCAAGTCCGGCAGCCGCGACCCCTACACCACCGACCGCGACGAAGACCGCTGACGCGGGACGTCGACGATGCATCCCTCCATGGCAAGGAAGCCTGGGGGATGCCGGTCGCGTCAGGGGAACGGCGAACGATCGATGGGCGCCGGTGGCCAGATGACGACGTCTTGGCGATCGGCGTAGTGCAGGAGGGGCCCGCGTGCCGGCAGCGCGATGCCCAGCGGACCCGACATCGTGTTGTGCGCCAGGTGCGCGACGGCCGGTTGGAGCGGCCACGGCCGATGGTGGATGTCGGCGCGGTGGACACGGCCGTCGACGACGGTGTACAGGCAGTAGCGCTCGGTGAGGAAGTGCTCGAGGCTGCCGGGCCGAGGCAGCTCGACAGGGCCGGTGGGCTCGTAGTCGACGGCGAGCGCCGCGCCGTTGCTGGCCCGCCGGGCGCGGTACTCGATGCGGGCGCCGCTGCGCCGGACCGTCATGCGGGCGCGGTGGTAGGGCAGGCGGTAGGTGAGGCGGGCGGCGGCCACGGCGAGCCGGCTGGCGGCATCGAGGCTGAGGAAGCGGATCCCCGGTCGGCCGTCGACGGTGGTGTAGGTGCGGACGTTCGTCTCCGCGAATCGAGACAGCGCGGGCAGCGGCGGCGCGCCGCGCAGGCGCAGGCCGCTGACGACGAACGGCGCGATCCCGATCCAGGCGGACCCGTCGAAGGTGTCGATCGGGAGCTGGGGCGGCACGACGCGACGCAGCGCGTCGGGCGGCAGCGGCCAGTGGGCGAACAGCAGCTCGCGCCACGTCTGGCCTTGCAGCCACGGCGCCTCGGGCAGCGGCCACGGACGATGCGCGGTCTCCGAGAGACTGCCCGCTTGCGCCGCGGCGTCGCCGCCGGCGAGGGCCACGACCGCGGCCTCCGACGCGGACGCAGCCGGCTCGAGCGCCCGTCTGGCGCGACCGGCGATGTCAACGGCGATCTCCGTGGGGTCGCGACCGATCTCAGCCAGCTTAGGCCTCCCGCGTCGTTCGGGAGCGCGGCTACCCGTGCCGCCGATCACCAACACGCGCACGGCGGAATGGCGGGCGTCGACGCCCCCGAGCTACCGTCTGGCGCCGCATGCTGACCGACTACCACGTCCACCTGCGACCCGACGAGCCGGGCACCACCGCGGAGCGCTTCTTCACCGCCGCCAACGCCGAGCGCTACCGCGAGGCCGCCGCCGAGCGCGGGATCGCCGAGCTCGGCGCCTCCGAGCACGTGTACCGCTTCCGCCAGGCGCTGGACGTGTGGGACCACGACCTGTGGCGCTCGTCGGCGGCCGACGACCTCGACGCGTACTGCGCGTTCGTGCGCGAGGAGACCGACCTCAAGCTCGGCATCGAGGCCGACTTCGTCCCCGGCCGCGAGGATCGCATGGCCGAGCTGCTGGCCGCCCGTGAGTGGGACTACGTCGTCGGCTCGGTCCACTTCCTCGGCGACGAGGCCCTCGATCACCCCGACTACGACATCTGGGAGCGCAACGCGTCGCGGCCCGACCGCGTCTGGGAGCGCTACTTCGAGTGGCTCGGCGAGGCGGCCCGGACCGGCATGTTCGACATCCTCGCCCATCCGGACCTCGTGAAGATGTGGGGCGGGCGCCGGCCGAGGCCGGAGGGCGACCTGCGCCGCTTCTACGAGCGTGCGATGGACGGGATCGTCGAGTCCGGCATCGCGATCGAGGTCTCGACCGCGGGCCTGCGCAAGCCGGTCGGCGAGCTCTACCCCTCGACCGCGTTCCTGGAGATGCTCCTCGACGCCGGCTGCCCGATCGCGCTCTCCAGCGACGCGCACGTGCCCGAGCACGTCGGCCACGGCTACGACGAGGCGCTCGAGCTGCTCGGCCAGCTCGGCGTGACCGAGCTGTGCGTCTTCGAGCGCCGCCAGCGGCGGCTGGAGCCGATCGGACCGACGTGATCGGCTACGGCTACGACTCCCATCGCCTTGTCGCGGGCCGGCCGCTCATCCTCGGCGGCGTCGAGATCCCGGCCGAGCGCGGCCTCGACGGCCACTCCGACGCCGACGTGCTCACCCACGCCGTCATCGACGCCCTCCTCGGCGCCGCCGGCCTGGGGGACATCGGCCAGCACTTCCCCGACACCGACGAGCGTTGGCGCGGCGCCGACTCGATCGCCCTGCTCGGGGCGGTCATGGAGATGCTCGCCGCCGAGGAGCTGGAGCCGGTCAACGTCGACGCCACCGTCGTGCTGGAGCGACCCAAGCTCGCGCCGCACCGCGCGGCGATGCGCGCCCGCCTCGCCGAGACGCTCGGCCTCCCGGTCGCACGGGTGAACGTCAAGGCGACCACCGCCGAGGGCATGGGACCGATCGGCCGCGGCGAAGGGGCCGAGGCCCACGCGGTGGCGCTGCTGCAACCCGCGGACTGACGGGCGATCGGCTCAGCGCTCGACGCCGACGTGCAGCGGGACGCGCGCTCGGAACGGCTTGCGGCCACCGTCTTCGATCTCGATGCGCGCCAGCCAGCGGATGCCCTGATAGGTGACCTCGTTCGTGCATTCGATCGACGCCGGCGCGGCGGTCGCCGGCGGTAGCCGCAGCTGCGCGGTCGCCGACCCGGCGCCGCTGGGGACCAGCGGCGCCTGGACCGCGGTGATGTCCGGCTCGTAGAGGGCGATCGCCTGGCCCGCACCACGGTCGTACTCGACCGCGGCGAGCGCGACGCTGCCGCCCGTGAGCCCCGGCGCCTCGCGAAGCTCGACAAGCAGCGTGCCGGCAGGCCCATCGGTGAACGTCGCGACCGGCCGCCGGCGGCGGAAGAGGCCTCGGATCGGGCCAGGAGACAGCTGCTCCTCGCGCGGCAGGCCGCGCACCACGAGCTGGGCGTCGGACGCGACCTCGGGGATGTCGAGCCGCAGGCGCCGACGGCTGCCGTCCTCGGCCTCGGCGAACACGACGACCGCGAACTCGAACCGCCGACCGCGGAATGCGGCCACGAACGGCGGCAGCGGTCGCGTGAACCGCAAGCGGCCGGTCTCGCCGCGCTCCAGGCGGGCCCGGGTCCCCGGCACCGCCGCCTCGGTGTCCCAGCGGTCGCCGACATGGATGATGCCGAGCCGGCGCGCGCACAGGCGCAGCTCGATCGTCGCACGGTCCGCCGGCCCCTGCGGTGCGAAGACGAACTCGACCTGGAGCTCGTGGTCGCCGCGCCGCGGCTCGTCGACCGTCAGCGTGAACGCCTCGCAGGATGAGGTGAGTCGTGTGCCCATGCCCGGCGGACCCTACGGGCCTCGCGGGACATCGCGGCCGCACCGAACGCGATCCCGAGCTGTGGTCGACCCCGCCGGCGGGTAGGACAGCGATCCATGGAAGGCCACGAGCTCGTCCTTGCCGGGGTGCTCCTGGCCTCGGCTGTGCTGCTCGTCGTCGCGCACCTCACGTCGCTGCCCTATCCGATCTGGCTGGTCGTCGGCGGGGCGGCGATCGGCTGGCTGCCCGGCCTGCCGCACGCGACGCTGCCACCGGATCTCGTCCTCGTGCTGCTGCTGCCGGCGCTCGTCTACGAGGCCGCGTTCTTCTCGTCCGTGCGTGAGCTGCGAGCCAACGCGCGGCCGATCTCGATGCTCGCGCTGGGGCTGGTGCTCTGCACGATGGTCGGCATCGCGGCGATCGGGCATGCGGTCATCGGGCTGCCGTGGGAGGTGGCGTTCGTGCTGGGCGCGGTCGTCTCGCCGACCGATCCGGTGGCGGCGACCGCGATCGGCCGCCGGGTCGGCGCGCCGCACCGGATCGTGACCGTCGTCGAGGGCGAGGCGCTCGCCAACGACGCGACGGCGCTGGTCGCCTACAAGTTCGCCGTCGCGGCGGCGGTGAGCGGCTCGTTCTCGCTGCTGTCGGCCTCGCTGGAGTTCGTCGCGGGCGTCGCCGGCGGCGTGGCGATCGGCCTCGCCGTCGCGTGGCTCGTGGGCCTGCTCATGCGCCGCATCGAGGACGCGCCGACCGAGATCGTCGTCTCGGTGCTGACGCCGTACTTCGCCTACCTGCCGGCCGAGGCGGCCGGCGCGTCGGCCGTGCTGGCCGCGGTCAGCGCCGGCCTCTACCTCGGCTGGCACGCGCCGTCGCTGCTGACGCCCTCCACGCGGATCCAGGCCTACGCCGTCTGGGAGGTGCTGGTCTTCGCGATCAACGCCGCGCTCTTCGTGCTGCTCGGATTGCAGCTTCCCAGCGTGGTCGACGGGATGGCGGGCACCGCGGTGGGCACGCTGGCCGGCTACGCGCTCGCCGTGATCGCCGGGGTGATCGCGATTCGCTTCGCCTGGGTGTTCGCGTTCGGCGGCCTGTCACGCGTCGTGCGGCGGCGCTGGGCGCACGGCGGCCCGCTGCCCGCCGGCTGGCGCGGCCTGACGCTCGTCTCGTGGGAGGGGATGCGGGGCGCGGTGTCGCTGGCCGCGGCGCTGGCGATCCCGCTGACCGTCGACGGCGGCGGCCCGTTCCCGCAGCGCGACCTCGTCATCTTCCTCGTCTACATGACGATCCTCGCCACGCTCGTCGGCCAGGGGCTCGCGCTGCCGTGGCTGATCCGGCGCCTCGGACTCACCGGGGTCGGTGCCGTGCGCGAGGCGACCACCGAGGCGCGCGCCCGGCTGGCGGCCGCCGACGCCGCACTGGATCGCCTGGAGGAGCTGCGCGAGGAAGGGGAGACCGACCCGCAGGTGCTGCGGCGGATGCGGCGGCTGTTCGAGACCCGTCGCGACCACCTGGCCGAGCGAACCGAGGGGATCGACGATCTCGGCGAGCTCACGCCCGAGCAGGAGCGCGGCGACGTCTACGCGCGCGTGCGTCGGGAACTGCAGGACGCCCAGCGCGAGTGCGTCGTCGGCCTGCGCAACGAGGGCCGCATCAACGACGAGATCATGCGCCGCATCGAGCGCGACCTCGACCTCGAGGACGTGCGGCTGGAGCGGTGAGCGACGGTCAGCGCTTCCGCGAGCCGCGCGGGGTGTGCGGCGCGCGGTCGCGGCGGCTCGCGTTCGTCCGCGACGTCCCGCACACCCGGAAGCTGCCCATGACCACGCGCCTCGCCCCGCTGTGGCCGGTGAAGTCGGCGTTGCCGACGAGCTTGCCGCCGCACCGCAGCCGCCGCAGGTTGCGCAGGATGCCGCCCTTGCCGCCGTCGATCGTCAACGCGAACCGCGACAGCGGCACGTCGGGGATCCCCTCGAACGTGTTGACCACGCGGCCGTCGTTCGACAGCGCGGTCTTGCCGACCAGCGTCAGCGAGAGCAATCCGGAGAGGTGCAGCCGCAGCTGCGGCAGGCCGCCGCCGGTCGGGGTGACCAGGCGGACCTCGCCGGTCAGCGGGACCGGCAGCAGCGGCGTCGCGGCGGTCGCGCGGCCGACGATGTTGCGGGTCCCGCAGTCGCGGCCCTCGAAGCAGGTCCGGTTGAGGTTGCGCACGTCCGCGCCGATGCCGCGCGGCAGCGTGACGGTGACCGCGCGGGTCGCGATCTCGCCCGCACGCTGGCGCACGACGGCCGTCACCTTCGGGTGCGCGCCCGCGGCGAGCTGCCGCTTCGTCGCGACGATGCCCGACAGGCGCGGTTGGAACGGGACGCGGTCGCAGGCGGTCGCCTGGTATGCCGCCGCGGCGGTGGCGGTCGCACCGAGCGCGGAGGTGAAGGACGCGTGCAGCTGCTGGGCCGCGCAGCTCGTCGCGTTGCGCATGAAGCCCTGGCGATCGAGGGTCAGGCGGATCTGCCGCAGCCCGAGCGGGATGCCGCCCACGATCTGCGGGAGGCCCTTCGCGGTGACGTCCAGGCCCGAGTCGCCGGGCCGCGCCGCGATCCGCGCGAAGCTCACCGTCGTGCCGAGGTCGAACGGCCCCACCTTGCCCGGCACCGTGATCGCTAGGCCGGCCAGCGAGCCGTCGATCGGGCCGGTGAGGAAGACGTCGCCGTCGATCCGCAACGGCGCGCCGCCGGGGCCCGCGACGAGCGTCGCGGAGCCGACGCGGCTGGCGGCCGGGCAGCGGGCGGCGCGGGCCTGGTCGAGGTCGCACAGCTCGATGCCTGCGCCGAGGCCGCCGAGCAGCCCCGGCGGGAACGCGATCGCCACGTCGCCGAGGCGCTGCGTGCGGTCCTGGCGCGCGACGGTGGTGATCGCCGTCGTCGGGGCGCCGGCGGTCGACGGATCGACCGAGGCGCCGATCGACGGGGCGAACGGGAGCGGGTCGGGGCAGGCGGTGCCCTGGCCATCCCAGTCGACGTCGAACGCGCTCGCCGCACGCGCGGGCGCGGTCCCGCTGTACGGCGTGAGGACGGCGCCGCTCGTGGCCGGCCCGCAGCTCGGCGGCGTGGTGAGGATCGCCCTGTCGCCGCCGCGGAAGCGCAGGGTGAAGCCGGTGAACGGCAGCTGCGGCAGGTCGGCGAACGTGGAGGAGACCTGGCCGGTGCGCGGGTCGGGGTCGACGTCGCCGACGAGCTTGATCCGCAGGCCCGGGCCCGGGACGTCGACGAGGAGGCGCAGCATCTGGCCCGGCTTGGGGTCGCCCTCGTAGACGGTGCCGGTGAGCGTGCCGACGAGCGGCGACGTGAACGACGCCTCGCCGACGACGGAGGCCGCCGGGCAGGTCGGCGCCGCGCGCGAGCCCTTGGCGAACGCCGCGTCCGAGCAGGTTCGCAGCCCGACCGCGGTGCCAGGGTTGAGGCCGGTGCCGAGCGGCAACGTCACGCGTGCCGCCGCGACGTGGGCCTGGCGGATCGGCACCTCCTCCCCGGAAAGGCCGAGCTGGACCGCGAAGCCGCTGGGGCTGTCCACGCGGCCGGTCTCGGGCACGACGCGCAGCCCCGGGGTGAAGGGGACGGCGGCGCAGCCGGTCGGGGTGAACGACGCCGAGGCGGTGTCGGAGGCGCCGCTGTACGGCGTGACCGAGACGGTGGTCGTCGCGGTCGCGCACGAGGTCGGCAGCGTGAGGAACGGCTGCCCGGAGGCGGTCGTGCCGTTGAGCGTGAGGTCCAAGCCGGTGATCTGGGTGGCCAGGCCGTTGAACGTCGACGGCAGGCCGTCCAGCGACGAGGTCAGGCCGAAGTCCGAGCCGTCGCGGACCTCGATCGGCGACTGCAGGCGGATCTCGCCGAGCAGGCCGGCGAGCGGGCGCACGGCGATGCCGAGCCGGGCCGGCTCGCCCGGGCCGGGCTCCAGGTCGTAGACGGTGCCGTCGGCGGTGAGCGGGACGGTGGGGCTCAGCTGACCGGTGGTCGCGCGGGTCAGCCCGTTGCAGAGCACGGGGAGGAGGGTGCAGACGAGGCCGCCGGAGCCGCTGCCGCCCGAGCCCGAGCCGCCGCCTGCTCCGGCCCCGTCGCCGGAGCCGAGGCCCGCGTTCGTGGAGACCGTCGTCGTCCCCACGACGCTGTCGGCGCCGCAGCCGCCGGCCTGGAACGTCGCCTGCGGGCACTTCGCCGCCGCGTTGGGGTTGCCGACGAGGCCGGGCGGCAGGCGGATGACGAGCGACTTCGGCGTCGAGCCGCCCCTGAAGCGCATCGACAGCCGGAAGCTCGGATGCGATCCGGCCTGCGTCGCGGTCGGCTGCGTGCTGACCGAGTCGATCGTGATCGCCGACGCCCCGGTGGGCGCGCACGCGAGTCCGCCGATCGCCGCGACCGCGCCGACCAGGCTCCTGCGCGAGGTCATCGCTGCTCCCCCTGGTGCTCTCCGTGGACCCGAGCGGCTCGTACCCGGGACGCCGGTGGATCATGCACGTGGTCAAACGGCGCGGGTGCGTAGATTGGGCGGTCTATGCAGCCCGCGATCCAGCTCCACGACACGCGCACGGGCGGGCTCGTCCCGCTCGAGGCCACCGACGGCCACGTGGGGATCTATGCCTGCGGGCCGACCGTGTACGGGCGCATCCACATCGGCAACGCCCGCCCGTTCGTCGTCTTCAGCCTGCTCAAGCGCTACCTCGAGCACGTCGGCCTGCGCGCCACGCTCGTCATCAACGTCACCGACGTCAACGACAAGATCTACGCGGCGGCGCGCGGCGCGGCGCGGCCCAGCGACGAGCTCGCCGCGGAGATGACGGCGCTCTACCGGTCCGACACCGATGCGCTCGGCCTCGGGCGGCCCGACCACGAGCCGCTGGCCACGGCCTCGATCGGCGACATCGTCGAGCTGATCGCGGCGCTCATCGCTCGCGGCCACGCCTACGAGGCCGATGGCGACGTGTACTTCGACGTGCGCAGCGACCCGGCCTACGGCTCGCTCTCGCATCGCTCGCTGGACGCGATGGATCAGGGCGAGGGCGTCGAGGGTGCCGACCGCAAGCGCGACCCGCTCGACTTCGCGCTGTGGAAGGCCCGCAAGCACGACGAGGACACGTGGTGGGACTCGCCCTGGGGCGAGGGGCGCCCGGCCTGGCACATCGAGTGCTCGGCGATGGGCGAGGCGCTGCTCGGCCTGGGCTTCCAGATCCACGGCGGCGGGTCGGATCTCGTCTTCCCCCACCACGAGAACGAGGCGGCGCAGACGCGGGCCGGGCGCGGCGCCGAGCTCGCGCGGATCTGGATGCACAACGGGATGCTGCTGGCCGGCGACGAGAAGATGGCCAAGTCGGTCGGCAACATCGCGCCGCTGCACGAGGTGGTCGAGCGCTGGGGCCGCGACGCGGTGCTGCTCGCGTTCGCCGCGGCGCACTACCGCCAGCCGATGCGCTTCGACATGTCCGTCATGGAGCAGGCGCGAGCGGGGGTCGCCCGCCTGCGCGAGGTCGCGCGCGTGCTCACGCCGGGGCCGTCGCCCGACGACATGGCGCCGTCGCGCGACCGCTTCCTCGGCGCGCTGGCCGACGACTTCAACACCGCCGCGGCGCTCGGCGCCCTGTGGGAGTGGGTGCGCGAGGCCAACCGGCGTGGCGGGGTGGGGGACGCCCACCTGCGCGAGATGCTCGGCGTGCTGGCGCTCGACGGCCTGCTCGACGCGGCCGCGCCCGCGGCGCCGCCCGAGGTCGTCGCGCTCGCGGATGCCCGTCAGCAGGCGCGCGCGGCACGCGACTTCGCCGCGGCCGACCGCCTGCGCGACGAGATCGCGGCGGCCGGCTGGGTCGTGCGCGACGGCCCCGGCGGCTACGAGCTGACGCCGGCGTGAGCGCGCCGCGACGGCAGGGGAGAGGAGGGTCAGGTCGGTCGGCCGCACCGTTCCTCTACGGCCGCAACCCCATCCGCGAGGCCCTGCGCGCCGGCCGGCGCCCCGTCACCCACGTGTGGGCGACCGCGCGGGCGGCACAGGAGCCGTGGCTGCGCGGCGTCCCGCTGACCGAGGCCAGTGCCGAGGAGATCGAGGAGCGCTGCGGCTCGTCGGCCCACCAAGGGCTGTGCGCCGCGGTCGGCCCGTATCCGTACGCCGATGCCGCGCAGGTGCTCGCGACCTCCGACCCGCTCGTCGTCGCCCTCGACGAGCTCGAGGACCCGCAGAACGTCGGCGCGATCGCCCGCACGGCCGAATGCGTCGGGGCGACCGGCCTCGTCCTGCCCGAACGGCGGTCCGCCGAGGTGACCCCTGCGGTCTGCAAGGCGTCGGCGGGAGCCGTCGAGCACCTGCCCGTCGCGCGCGTGCGCAACCTCGCCGACTTCCTCGGCGAGGCAAAGGCGGCCGGATGCTGGTGCTACGGCGCCGCGGGAGAGGCCGGTGCGGTGCCCTACGACCAGCCGGACTACCGCGGCGGCGTCGTCCTCGTGCTCGGCGCGGAGGGCAAGGGGCTGCGCCGGCGGGTCGCCGAGAGCTGCGATGTGCTCGTCGCGCTGCCGCTGCGGGGGCGGATCGGCTCCCTGAACGTGAACGCCGCCGCCGCCGCGCTCCTGTACGAGATCTTGCAGCGGCGGCTTGACAGCGGGTCATAACTCTGGCTAGGTTTGGGCAGTCTCAACCGTCAGGTAGAGGTTGAGCCCATCTTCATATCGGTCCTGGCGCCCTGGGAGGGCGCGTCAGGAGCACCCACAGGTACATGGCCGCCGTGCCGGGCGGCCAGGGGGATCGCTCCATGGCGCGTCTGTCCGCACAGTCTCAAGGTCAACTTCAGGTCGATGACGGATTCCTCATCGCCCTCGCCAAGCAGGGCAACGCCGATGCGTACGACCGCATCGTGCGCCGCTACTACGGCTTCGTCCGCCTGAAGGCGTCGTCGTACTTCCTGGCCGGCGGCGACGCGGACGACCTGATCCAGGAGGGTCTCGTCGGGCTCTACAAGGCGGTGCGCGACTATCGCACCGACCGCGAGTCGAGCTTTCGCAACTTCGCCGAGCTGTGTATCACCCGCCAGATCATCACCGCGGTGAAGACGGCGACCCGCAACAAGCACACGCCGCTCAACGGCTACGTCTCGTTCTCCGCCACGCCGGCGGCCGCCGCCGAGGGCGAGCCGACGCTCGACGAGGTCATCCCCGGCTCGCCGGTCCACGACCCGGTCAACCAGGTCATCTCCTCCGAGGAGCTGCGCTCGCTCGTCGCCTGCATCTCGACGGCGCTCTCCGACCTGGAATCGCGCGTGCTCGCGCTGTATCTCGACGGGTACTCCTACGAGACGATCGGCGCGCGCATCGGCTGCGACACGAAGACCGTCGACAACGCCCTGCAGCGCGTGAAGCGCAAGGTCGGCACCCACTTGCGCTCCCGCGCGGTCCCCGCTTAGGCTCTTCTTTAGCTCGCGCCGAGTAGGGTTGCGCGCCCATGCCGACCTGGCTCATCGTCGTCATCGCGGTTCTCGCCGCGCTCATCCTGATCTTCCTGGTGGGCGGCGTCGTCGCCGTCCGCCGCCGGGCCCGTCAGACCGCGGGCGCGCTGCTGCGCGACGTCGCCGCGGCCAACGAGGCCCTGGCCCGTGCCCGCGCCGAGGACCGCGGCTGGGACCGCGACGCGATCGACGCCGCCGCTCGTGAGGCGCACCTCGCCCGCCGGCCCGACGCGCGAATCGCGGCGATCCATCTCGTCCAGGTCGTCGACCGGCCCGGCACCGACGACGACGAGGCGCGCGTCCACGTCGTCGACGACGCCGGCGAGCACGAGATCCTCCTCGGGCGCCGCAGCGGCGCCTGGACCCACGCGGGCTGATGGGCGTCGCGGCCCCGCCGCCGCCTCCACCGGTCGCGCCGCTGCGTGTGCTGCTCACCAACGACGACGGCGTGCACGCGCCGGGCCTCGACGCGCTCGCGCGCGCCCTGCGCGTCCGGCCCGGCGTCCGCCTGACGATCGTCGCCCCGGCCACCAACCAGAGCGGCACGGGCGGCCGGACGACCCGCGGCCGGCTGCGCGCGCGCCGCACGACCACCGCCAGCGGGCTGCCGGCGATCGCCGTCGCCGGCACGCCGTCCGACAGCGCCCGCTACGCGCTGGCCCACGGACCGCGCGACGCTCGTCCCGACCTCGTCGTCTCGGGCATCAACGACGGCGCCAACCTCGGCCGCGTCGTCGAGGTCTCGGGGACGGTCGGCGCCGCCCGCGCCGCCGCGCGGGCCGGGCTGCCCGCGCTGGCGACCAGCCAGGGCCGGCTCGACAGCCGCCCGACCGCGTTCGCGCCCGGCGTGCGCCGCACCGTCGCCTGGTTCGACGCCCATCGCGACGCGCTCGTCCCCGGGACGGTGACCAACCTCAACACGCCCGGCTGCGCCCGAGGCACCGTGCGCGGCGTTGTCGAGGTGCGGCTGGCACGCCGCAGCGACCGCCGCACGTACGGCGCGGTCGACTGCGCGCGCCGCGCGCCCGCGCCGGCCACCGACACCGCCGCCTTCCTCGCCGGCTTCGCCACCGTCACCGCGGTCTCCCGGCGGCCGGCAACCCGCTGATCGCTGCCGCGGCCGAGGCGTATGGTTGCGCCATGGCGCCACGGGTCCGCTACGTGGACAGCGGCGGAGCGTCGATCGCGTGGTCGGCGGTCGGCGAGGGCCCGCGCGAGCTCGCGTTCGTCCCCGGGTTCGTCAGCCACCAGGAGATCCTGTGGGAGGAGCCGCTCGTCGCGCGGTTCTTCGAGCGGCTGTCGTCGTTCGCCCGGCTGATCCTCTGGGACAAGCGCGAGCAGGGCCTGTCGGATCGCACCGGCCGCCCGCCGACGCTCGAGCAGTCCATGGACGACCTGCGCGCCGTGCTGGAGGCGGCCGGCAGCGAGCGCCCCGCGCTGGTCGGCGTGTCCGAGGGCGGGCCGATGACGATGCTCTTCGCGGCCACGTACCCCGAGCGCGTGGACCGCCTGGCGGTGATCGGCAGCTACGCGCGCATCCTCGCCGCCCCGGGCTACGACGCGGGCGCCGATCCCGAGCAGCTCGAGCGGTTCTGCGCCGGCATGCTTTCCCACTGGGGCGAGGCGGTCGGCCTGCGGGCGTTCGCGCCGAGCCTCGCCGACGATCCCCGCGTGCGCGCCTGGTGGGCCCGGCTGCTGCGCTCCGGCGCCAGCCCGCGGACCGCCGCCGACCTCCTGCTGCTCTACCGCCAGCTCGACGTGCGCCACGTCCTGCCCGCGGTGCGCGTCCCGACGCTCGTGCTCCATCGGGCCGGCGACCGCCTGACGCCGGTGGAGCAGGGGCGCTATGTCGCCGCCCACATCCCCGCAGCGCGCTACGTCGAGCTCGCCGGCGACGACCACCTGCCGTTCGCCGGCGACGCGGACGCGCTGCTCGACGAGCTGCAGGACTTCCTGACCGGGACGCGCCCGCCGCGCCAGGCCGACCGGGTACTCGCCACCGTGCTGTTCGAGGACATCGTCGGCTCCACGCGGCTGGCGGCCGAGCTCGGCGACGGCCGCTGGCGCGGGCTGCTCGCCGAGCACGACCGGCTCGCGGCCGACGCCGTCCAGCGCTTCGGCGGGCGGGTCGTCAAGACGCTGGGCGACGGCGTGCTGGCCACGTTCGACGGCCCGGCGCGGGCGATCCGCGGCGCGCTGGCGATCCGTGACGGCGCCGGCGCCCTCGGCCTCGACGTCCGCGCCGGCCTGCACACCGGCGAGCTCGAGCAGCTCGACGGCGACGTCGGCGGGATCGCCGTCCACATCGGCGCGCGCGTGGCAGCGGCCGCGGGGCCCGGCGAGGTTCTCGTGTCCCGCACGGTGGCCGACCTCGTCGCGGGCTCCGGCCTCGCCTTCGCCGACCGCGGCGAGCACGAGCTCAAGGGCGTCCCGGACACGTGGCGGCTGTTCGCCGCGGCCACCTGAGCCCGCTCTCAGACGGCGGGCAGCTGCTGGACGACGGTCAGCGCAGGCGCGAAGAGGTCGCCGCGGTCGGCCACGCGCTCCAGCACCGCGGCGGTGTCGAAGACGAGCAGCTCGGGGTCGCCGGCGTCCAAGCACGCCTGGACCTCGTCCCAGTCGACCGGCGTGGAGACCGTGGGCCGCTCGCGGGCGCGCACCGAGTAGACGTTGACGGTCGTCTTGTGCTCGTCGTTCTGCGACCAGTCGACGAGCACCTTGCCGGGCCGCAGCCGCTTCGTCTGGCGCGAGACGACGAGCTCGGGCAGCTGGCGCTCGAGCAGCTCGGCGATCGTCTTGGCGAACGGCTTGGTCTGCGCGTAGCGGGCGTCGGGGTGGTTGAGCGGGGCGTACACCTGCATCCCCTTGGACCCCGAGGTCTTCGCCAGCAGCGTCAGCCCGAGCCCCTCGAACAGCCCGCGCAGCACGAGCGCGACCTCGCAGCACGCGACGAGGTCGGCCGGCGGGCCGGGGTCGAGGTCGAAGACGAGCATCGTCGGCCGGTCGATGCGCTCCGCGCGCGACAGGGAGGTGTGCAGCTCGATGTCGGCGAGGTTGGCCAGCCAGGCGAGCGTCGCGACGTCCTGGACGAGGGTGAAGTCGATCGTCTTGCTCCCGGTCGGGATCGGCGCCGTCGCGACCCAGTCGGGCCGGTGGCCCGGCGACTGCTTCTCGTAGAAGAACTGGCCGTCGACGCCGTCGGGGTAGCGCTTCAGCGTCAGCGGCCGGCCCTGCAGATGGGGCAGCAGGGCCGGCGCGACGCGGACGTAGTAGTCGACGAGGTCGCCCTTCGTGAAGCCGGCCTGCGGCCACAGGACCTTGGACCAGTTGGAGACGCGGACGGCACGTCCGTCGACGTCGAGCTCGCGGGCGTCGTCGGGCAGCTCGCGCACGACCTCGAGCGGGTCCTTCTCGTCGCGCAGGCCCTTGAACGACGGGTGGCGCAGGACCCCGTCGCGCGTCCACTCGCCGAACTCGACCTCGGCCAGCAGCTGCGGGCGCACCCAGCGCACGCCGCGGGGGATCGCCGCGTGGGGCTCGGGGAACGGGCGCTGGTCGGTGCGCAGCGGCTCCAGGCGCGCCTGGAGGTCGTCCAGCATGCGGTCGGTGAAGCCGGTGCCGACGCGGCCGGCGTAGCGCAGCGGCCCGCCCTCTTCGTCGTGGACGCCGACGATGAGCGCCCCGATGCGGTTCGCCCGCCGCCCCTCGCCCGGCAGCCAGCCGGCGATCACGACCTCCTGGCGCTGGAAGTTCTTGACCTTGATCCAGGCGCCGGTGCGCCGCCCCGGCTCGTAGGTCGAGTCGCGGCGCTTGGCCACCAGGCCTTCGAGGCCCCGTTCGGCGGTGGCGGCTAGGAGCGCGGCGCCGTCGCCGTGGTGGGCGGCCGGGGTCTGCCAGCTCGGGCCGCTCAGCTCCAGGGCCTCCAGCCGCGCGCGGCGCTCGTCGTAGGGCAGCCCCAGGAGCGAGTGGCCGTCGAGCCACAGCAGGTCGAAGAGCACGAGCACGACCGGCGTCTCCTGGGCCTTGCGCCGGACCTGCGACTCCTTCGTCACGTGCATCCGCTCCTGCAGGCGCCCGAACGACGGGCGGCCGTCCTCGTCGAAGGCGACGATCTCGCCGTCGAGGATCGCGCGGTGGTGGCTCAGCGCCCGGTTGAGGCCGCGCACCTCCGGATACGACGGCGTGATGTCGCGGCCGTTGCGCGACTCCAGCCGCAGGCGTCCGGGCTCGGAGGTGACGATCGCGCGCACGCCGTCCCACTTGATCTCGTAGGCCCAGCGGCCGGCGTCCCGGGCGGGCGGCAGCCGGCCCGGCTTGGCGAACATCGGCACGAGCGCCTCCGGCATCGGCTCGGCGTCGGGGTCGACCGGCGGGTCCATCCGGTGCATGAGCCAGTCCTTGGCGTCGGCGCCCTTGCCGGTGCGGATGAGGGCGTAGCGGCCGTTGAGGCGCTCGCCGTGGAAGGTCGCGATGACCTCGTCGTCGCGCCACTTCTCGGCCTCGTAGGTGCCGTGGTCCCAGATCCGCATCGATCCGGCGCCGTAGCTGCCCTTGGGGATGTCGCCATGGAACTCGAGGTACTCGAGCGGGTGGTCCTCGGTGCGGATCGCCTTGCGGTTGCGCTTGGGATCGTCGGGGATCCCGTTGGGCACCGCCCAGGACGCGAGCACCCCGTCGCGCTCCAGGCGCAGGTCCCAGTGCAGCCGCGTGGCGTGGTGCTCCTGGACGACGAAGCGCAGCAGGCCGTCGCCGTCGCCGCCGCCGGCCGCCCGCTCGGGCGCCTCGCCGGACGGCTCGGGCGTCGGCGCCCCCCGCTTGGCGCGGTAGGGCTGGAGCGGGTCCCGCGCGGGGGTCAGCGGTGGTCGTCCTCGTCGAGCTCGGAGACCGCCTCGCGGTCGGCCTCCCCGTAGGTGGCCGGGTCGGGCCCCTCGGTCTCGCGGTCGGCCTCCTCGCGGGGGAGGCGGATGTCACGGCCGGGCCGGTCGGGCCCCTGCTCGGCGTGCTCGCGCAGCTCCTCCTCGGCGAGCTCGAAGCCCTCGGCCTCGCCGCCGCCGGCGTCCTGCACCGGCTCCATCGCCGGATCGTGGTCGAGGTCGACGTCGTCCTCGTGGGTGGGGCGGCCGCCGATCGCGCCGGCCTCGGCGGCGGCGGCGCGGGCCTCCTCGTCGGCGAGCGGGTCGCGTCGATCGGTCATGGCGTGCTCCTCGTCGGTCTCGGGATCGTACGCCGCTGACCTACCCGGCGGCCGGGGCGCCCCAACAGCGCCCCGGACGCCGACGGGGTGCTAGCAGAACACCCCGAAGTGGAACGGCAGCGGCGCGTTGACGCCGTTGAGGTCCCGGGTGATGAACGTGATCTGCTGCGCGGCGGTCGGGTTGTTGTTGCCGCCGGGCTGGAGGCTGACGGTGCCGCCGTTGGAGCCGCTGGCCGTCGAGCCGCCGATCTGGTAGCCGCCGATCGTGGCGACCGCGGGGCACTGGCTGACGTTCTTGGTGAACGTGACGGTGTAGACACCCGCGCCGCCGACCGAGACGGCCGCGACGCCGCTGCCGTACTCCAGCGTGCCGGTCGGGCCGACGACGCCGTTGAGGCTCGCGCCGGGGCCGGCGGGGCCGGCGGGACCGGCGGGGAGCTGCCCGGAGGCGAAGTCGCTGGCCTGCAGCGAGCCGTTCTGGATGTTCGCGCTCGTGATCGTGTTCGACGCGATGTCGGAGCCGGTGATCGTGCCGGCCTTGATCTTCGAGCCGGTGACCGCGTTCGACGCGAGCTTGGAGTTGGAGACCGCGCCGGAGGCGATCTTCGAGTTCGTGACTGCGCCGGACTTGATCTGGCTGGAGCCGATCGTCGCCGCCGCGAACGCGGTGCCACCCGAGACGGCGAGGAAGAGCGCCAGCGACGACGCGACGTTCGCGTACGTCAGGCGGGAGCGGATGTTGCGCAAGGAGAGAACCTCCACAGGAGCAGGGGAAAGGACGCGCGGCGAGCGAGGGTAACGGACGCTCCGGCGGCGCAGCGAACGCTGCAGCCGCCGTTGCGCAGGCGCGTCGTGGTCAGCCGTCGGACAGCCCGACGCCGAGCGCGTCGACGAGCGCCTCGACGCTCGCCAGGCCGGCGGCCAGCGGCGCGAGCTGGACGTGCTCGTCGGGGGTGTGGACGCCACTGCCGTGCGTGAGCGAGACCGACACCGCGGGGATCGAGCGGCCCATCGCCGCGTTGGCGTCGGTCGACGACGCGATCTCGCTCGCCCTCGGCAGGCCCGCGGCCGCGCGCGCCGCGTGCGCCGCGACGACGAGCGGATGGTCGGACGGCGTGACGCCGCCGGGTCGGCGGCCGATGCGCCGCACGCGCAGTCCGGCGCCGCCCAGCGCCGCCTCGACGGCGGCGACCCGGCGCTCCAGGGCGGCGTCGTCGCCGTCGCGCAGGTCGAGCTCCGCCTCGGCGCTCGCGGCGATCGTGTTGACCGAGGTCCCGCCACGGATGACCCCGACGTTCACGTGGCCGTCGACCGCCGCGGCCAGCGCGGCGTGGAGGCCCGCGACGAGGGCGTGGATCGCGCTCGGCTGCCCGCGGTCGCCCCACGAGTGACCGCCCGGCCCGGCGGCGCGAGCGAGCAGCCGCGCCGAGGCGATGCCGCTCGTCTGGATCGTGTCCAGGCCGTGGCCCTCGAGCGCGACGAACGCGTCGCACGCGATCGCGTCGAGGACCGCGCGGGCGCCGCGCAGGTCGCCGAGGCCCTCCTCGCCGACCGTCGCGGCGAGGACGATCGGATGGGCGGGCGGGGCGGCGGCGAGGCGGCCGGCGAGGTGGACGAGCGCCGCGACGGCGAGCGAGTCGTCGCCGATGCCGGGACCGCGCAGCACCTCGCCGTCGCGCACCGGCTCCAGCGGGGTGCCGGCGGCGAAGACGGTGTCGAGGTGGGCGGTGACGATCGCGGCCGGGCCGTCGTCGGGCCCGAAGCGGGCGAGGACGTTCCCGGTCGCGTCCGTGGCCGGCGTCACGCCCGCCGCGGTGAGCAGGGAGGCGACCAGCGCCGCCCGCTCGCCCTCGGCGAAGGTCGGCGCGGCGACGGCGCAGATCGCCAGCGCGTCGGCGACGACGGCGTCGACGCCGGCCGGGCTCAGCTCGTGACCTCCTTGAGGTCCACGACGAAGACGAGCGGCGCGTTCGGCGGGATGGTGGGCGGGCTGCCTTCCTTCCCGTAGGCCATCGCGGCCGGGATGACCAGCTCGCGGCGGCCGCCGACCTTCATGCCCTTGAGGCCCTGGTCCCAACCGGGGATGACCTGCCCGGCCCCGAGCTGGAACTGGAACGGCTGGTTCTTGCCCCAGGACGTGTCGAACTCCGTGCCGTCCTTGTACAGCACGCCGACGTAGTCGACCGACACCACGTCGCCGTCCTTCGCCGCCGCGCCGGTCCCCTCGATGAGGTCCTTGATCCCCAGCTTCTTCGGCGCCGGGCCCTTGGGCACCTCGACGTCGGGCTTCTGCGCGAGGCTCGGGTCCTGCGTCGTCTCGGTCGTCGTGGCCGGCGTCGTCTCCGACGCCTGCGTGTCGGCCGGCGCGCTCGCGGCCGGGATCTCGGCGGTCTTGGTGTCGTCGTCGCTCCCGCACCCGGCGGCGACGAGCGCCGCGACGGCGAGGCAGATCGGCATCAGGCGTCGCATACGAGGCGTGAGGCTAGGGGAACCGGCCCGGTCGACCCGTCATGCCGCGCTCCTCCGCGACGCCCGCCCTCGGATTCGAACCGAGATCCCCGTCATTACAAGTGACGTGCTCGACCAGTTGAGCTAAGCGGGCAACTCGTAGTCCTTGGCCCACCGGATGCCGCGGCTCTGGCCGTTGGCGGTGGGGGACACCCGCAGGCTACCTTGGCTGATCGTCGCCTCGTCGACTGGGACCGCGTAGATCTGCTCGTTGTCCGGGCAGTAGACGACGAAGAGCTCCACCTCGCCCGTGTACGACCGACGGACGGTCTGCTTCGTGTTCGAGCGCGTGCTCAATGCGCGGAACGTCACGGCTCCCTGCCGCAGGCGCCCGGTCTTGCACTGCACCCGCATGAAGCGGCCGTCGAGGTCGAGGACGAGGTCGTAGCGCTGGTTGACCCCGAACGGGAGCAGCACGCGATAGCCGCGTCGGACCAGCTCCGCGATGACGATCGCCTCGGACCGCTGGCCGACGTTGACAGGATGGTCGTCCAGCGTGACCGGCGGAAGCATGACCCGATCATATGTTCGGGTCAGGACGGCCTCGCGGCCTACGGCGTTCCCATCGCGTGCTCGAGCGAGCCGTGGCCGTTGGAGCTGATCACGTGCTCGTAGGTGGGCAGCTCCGCGTCGGCCTGCTCGTCGTTGAGGCGGCGCTCGAGCTCGCCGAGCAGCACGCCGAACACCAGGTGGCGCCACGTGGCCTGGGCCAGCGCGGTGCGGCTGCCGGCCAGACGCGGGAGATCTTCTCGGCCCGGATGCCAGCGGTCGACGAGGATCGCCAACGGCCAGGAGGCGAAGTTCTCCGCCAGCGTGGCCGCCGGGCCGCGGGCCCAGGACGGCAGCGGCAGGCGCGGCGCGACGTTGGCGTAGACCGCGCCGAAGAGCGCGCCGTTGACGAGGTGCATCGCGATGCCGAGCGCCCGGGCCGGGATCGGGCGTTGCGTGGCCAGCCGGCCGAGCAGGTCCGCGTCGTCGTAGGGGAAGCCGAACACGCGCTTGTCCAGCGGCTGCTGGGCCATCCAGGCGCCGGCGGCGACCGCGCCGGCCAGCGCGCCTCGCAGGGTCTTCGCAGTGTCGATCGCCATGCCTGTGACCACTGTAACGAGGGCGGCGCGACCGGGTACCGATGACCATGGACCGCCGCACCGACTACCTGACCCGAGCCCGGACGCGGGGCGTCAACCCCCTGCTGTACTGGATCGTGCGCGGCGTCCTGCAGCCGTTCTTCCACCTGTACTTCCGCATGAGCCGGATCGGGCGCGAGCACGTGCTGCACGAGGGCCCGATGATCATCGCGGCCAACCACCGCTCGTTCCTGGATCCCTTCGTCATCGGCACGCTGGTCCGCCGGCCCGTGTACTTCGTGGCCAAGAAGGAGCTCTTCCGCAAGCCGCTCACCGCCTGGTTCCTCAACGCGCTGGGCGCCTTCCCGATCGATCGCGGCAACGCCGACGGCGACGCGATGTCGACCGCCCGCGTGATCCTCGAGCGCGGCGACGTGGTGGTCATCTTCCCGGAGGGCACCCGCATCCGACCGGGCGCGCTCGGCCAGCCCAAGCGCGGCGTCGGCCGGCTCGCGCTGGAGACCGGTGCGCCCGTCCTCCCGGTCGCGGTGATCGGCACCGAGGCGATCCGCCGCGGCTGGCGCATCCGCCCGCACAAGGTCCGCCTCCGCGTCGGCAGCCCGCTGCGCTTCCCGACCGTGGAGCAGCCCTCGCCCGACCTCGCCCGCGCAGTCACCGACCGGATCTGGCCGTGCGTCGCCCTGCAGTGGGAGTGGCTGGGCGGCACGGCGCCGGTCCGCCACGCCGCCGTCGTCGGCAAGGGCACGGCCGCGGCATCGCTGACCGCCGCGCTGCGCAGCGGCGGCGTCGAGGTCGTGGCCGCCGACCCCCGCGGCGGCGACGCGCTGGTCGGACAGGACCTCGTCGTGCTCGCGCTGCCGCCGCGCGAGCTGCCCGCCGCGGTCGCCGCCCTCGGGCCGCACATCCCGCGGCGCGCCGGCGTGCTCGTCGCCTGCGGCGGGCGCGTCGAGGGCGGCGCGACGCCATCGGCGTACGTGGCCGAGCGCTGCCAGGCCCGCGCGGTCGCGACGCTGGAGCCCGGAGCGTCGGGCGCCTCCGTTGTTGCCACCTCGACCGACCGCGGCTTCGTCCGCCAGCTCGACGCGCTGCTGCGCACGGCGGGCCTCGACGCGATCGAGGCGGCCGACGGGCCCAGGCCCCAGCGCGAAGGTCGCGTGATCGCCGCGAGGTAGGCTCCGTGCGTGCTCCCGGACAAAGCCAGGAAGGCAGAGCTCGACGCGAAGTTCGACGAGCTGTACCGGGCGCACTTGCGCGACGTCTACTCCTACGCGTACTACCGGGTGGGGGACCACCACGACGCGGAGGACCTCACCGAGCAGACCTTCCTGCAGGCGTACCGCCACTTCGAGCGGGCGCTGGAGGAGTCCGACGGCCGCCCGCTGCGGCCGTGGCTGATTCGCATCGCCCACAACCTCGCCGCCAACCTCTACCGCGACCGCTCGCGCAAGCCGCAGACGCACCTCGACGACAGCACGATCCTGTCGGCGCCGCATACGACGGAGGACCTCGTCGAGGGGCGCGACGACCTGCGGCGCATCCTCGCGGGCGTGCAGCAGCTGCCGGAGGATCGTCGCGAGGCGCTCATCATGCGCTTCGCGCTGGGCATGGACAACCGCGAGATCGCGCGGGCGATGGGGCGCAGCGACGGCGCCACGAAGGTGCTCATCCATCGTGCCATCCGCCAGCTCGAGGGGATCGTCGGCTCGGCGGCGAAAGAGACGGCTAGATGAGCGAGGCGGCCACCACCGACTTCGAGGCCCTCCTGCGGCGCGCGCTGGCGCCGGTCGATCCGCCGGCTGAGCTGTCGCACCGCTTGGAGAGCACGCTGACCTCGATCACCGAGCTCGCCGCCGACGAGCTCGAGTCCTGGGAGCTGGGCGCGATGCGCGACCCGCGCAACTGGGTGCGCCCCGCGGCGGCGGTCGTGGCCGGCACGGTCGCCGGCGCCGCCCTCGTCGCGCTGCGCACCAAGCAGCGCTCCAAGCAGCGCCGCTCCGCCTCGCGCAACGTGGTCGACCTCGCCGAGCGCACCGTCAACGACGCGCTGCACGAGGCCCGCCGCCTCTGGCGCTGATCCGGCGGCGGCGAGCGCGCGTATGGAGGACGTGCGCGCCACCCCGCCCGACGAGCTGCGCCGCCTGGCCGACGAGGAGCTCATGCAGCTCGTGCGCCGCGGCGAGCCTCGGGCGTTCGAGGTGATCGTCGAGCGCCACCAGGCGGTCGCGTTCTCGCTCGCCTACCGGATGACCGGCACGCGGGCGACGGCGGAGGACGTCGTGCAGGAGGCGATGCTCGCGCTGTGGCGGTCCAACGCGCGCTACGACCGGGCGCGCGGCTCGGTGCGGACGTGGATCCTCGGCATCGTCCACCACCGGGCGATCGACGCGCTGCGCCGCAGCGCGGTCCACGACCGCCGTCGCGCGACCGACGAGGGGATCGAGGAGCGCTTCGAGGCGGGCGAGCGGACCGACGTCGAGGTCGCGCGGCGGGCCGAGGCCGCCGAGGTGCGCTCCGCGCTGCGCGACCTGCCCGCCGAGCAGAGCCGGGTGATCGAGCTGGCGTACTTCGGCGGGTTCACGCACGTCGAGATCGCGGAGCTGCTGCGCGAGCCGCTGGGCACCGTGAAGGGCCGGATGCGGCTGGGGCTGCTGAAGATGCGTGGCGCGCTGGCCGAGGGCGGGGGCGCGACGTGACCGAGCCGCGCCGTCACGACGAGCTGGACACCGCCGCCGCGTGGGTGCTCGGCGCGCTGCCCGACGACGAGGCGCGGGCGTTCGCGGACCATCTCGCGACGTGCGCCGCCTGCCAGGCGGAGGTCGCGCAGCTGCAGCCGGTCGCCGACGTCCTGCCGCTCGCCGCCCCGGCCGAGGCTCCCGGGGACGAGCTGCGGGCGCGGATCATGGCCGTCGTCGAGCGCGAGGCGAAGCTGCTCGCCGCCACCGGCCCGGCCGCCGACGCTGCGCCGCCCGCGCCGGCGCAGCGGCGCGGCCTCCTGGCGCGGCTCTTCGGCCGGCCTTGGTTGACCGCCGCGGCAGCGGGGACGGCGCTCGCGGTCGGCGTGGCGATCGGGATCGTCGCGGCGGGCGGGGTGGGTGGGGGCGATGTCGTCTCGCATCCGGTGACGGGCGTCGCCGAGGCCAGCAGCGCGCGCGGCGCGCTCGTGCAGCGCGGCGACCGCGGCGAGCTGGAGCTGCGCGGCCTGCCGGCCCCGCCGCCCGGCCACGTCTACCAGGCCTGGGTCATGCGCGGCGGCAAGCCGGAGCCGGACGCGGTCTTCACCGTCGACCGCCAGGGCGCCTCCGACGTCCCGCTGCGGGGCGACCTCGACGGCGCCCAGGCGGTGGCGATCAGCGTGGAGCCGGAGGGCGGCAGCGACGCCCCCACGACGACGCCGACCGTGACGGCGGCGCTCTCGTAGGCTGGAACGGATGGGAGAACGACTCGACGCGACGGTGGCGCTGGTCACCGGCGCGAGCAGCGGCATCGGCGAGGCGAGCGCGGCGGCGCTGGCTGCGCAGGGCGCGGCGGTCGCGCTCGTGGCGCGGCGCAGGGAGCGGCTGGACGCGCTCGCGCGGCGCATCGAGGACACGGGCGGCCGCGCGCTCGTCGTCGAGGCCGACGTGACCGACCGCGAGCAGGCGATCGGCGCGGTGGAGGCGACCGTCGGCGAGCTGGGGCGCCTGGACACCGTGGTCAACAACGCCGGCGTCATGCTGCTGGGCCCGATCGTCGACGCGCCCGTCGAGGAGTGGGACCGCATGGTCGCGCTGAACGTGCAGGGCCTGCTGTACGTCGCACATGCCGCGCTGCCGCACCTGCTGGCGGCGGCGCAGGCCGGGCCGCGTCGCGTCGCCGACCTCGTGAACATCAGCTCGGTGGCCGGGCGCGTCGCTCGCCAGGGCGCCGGGGTCTACAACCTCACCAAGCACGGCGTCGGCGCGTTCAGCGAGTCGCTGCGCCAGGAGGTCACGCAGCGCCACGTGCGCGTGTCGCTGGTGGAGCCGGGCGGGACGGCGACCGAGCTGACCGATCACCTGCGCCCCGAGATCCGCGCGCTGTCGGCGCAGCGGTTCGCCGACGTCGAGCGGCTGCAGGCCGACGACATCGCCGATGCGATCGCCTACATCGTCACCCGGCCGCGCCGCGTGGCGGTCAACGAGGTGCTGATCCGGCCCACCGAGCAGCAGCTCTGATGGCTTAGCTGCGCCGAAGGGCGCACCGCTATCTTCACCGCCCGCGCATGGCCACCTGCTACCGCCACCCCGATCGCGAGACGGGCGTCTCCTGCTCGTCCTGCGGCAAGCCGATCTGCCCCGACTGCATGACGCCGACGCCGGTCGGCATGCGCTGCCCGGACTGCGCGAAGCAGCGCACGCAGGTGCGCACCGCCCAGACCCTGCGCCGGGTCGGCAGCGACGCGGCGCCGGTGACGAAGGCGCTGATCGCGGTGAACGTCGTCTGCTACGTCGCGGAGATCGCCACGGGCGCCGGTGGGTTGAACGGGGCGAGCGGCGGCTGGGTCGTCGACGAGGGTGCCCTCCTGGGGCGGGGTCTCATCATCGACAACGGCGTGCCGGACCTGATCGGCGTCGCGGAGGGTCAGTACTGGCGGCTGATCACCAGCGCCTTCCTGCACGCGTCGATCATCCACATCCTCTTCAACATGTACCTGCTGTGGATCCTCGGGAACATGCTGGAGCCGGCGATCGGCTCCAAGCGGTTCTCGGCGATCTACGTCACGTCGATGCTCGCCGGCGCGTTCGGCGCGCTGCTGCTGGAGCCGCACAGCTTCACCGTCGGCGCCTCGGGCGCGATCTTCGGCCTCATGGGCGCGGCCTTCTTCGAGCTGCGGGCACGCGGGATCGACCCGTTCCAGGCCGGGATCGGGTGGCTGATCGTGCTCAACCTCGTGCTGTCGTTCGTCCTGAACAACATCTCGGTCGGCGGCCACATCGGCGGCCTGATCGGCGGCTCGCTCGCCGCGCTGGCGCTGCAGTACGCCGACCGCCAGCGCCAGCCCGCGCTCGGCTACGGAGGCTGCGGCGCGATCGCGGCGGCGTCGGTGGTCGCGGCGATCGCGGTCGCGGGCGGGTAAGGCCCGCGCTACACCTCCACGTCCAGCGCCGCGCTCGGGCCCTCGCCGACCCGGTCGGGGTGCAGCACGTGGGCCAGGATCTCGAGCCCGTCGACGAGCCGCGGTCCAGGGCGCGAGAAGGTGCCCGAGGCGTCGACGGCGACCACCCGACGGGCGGCCAGCGTCGCGAGCCGCTCGGCGTAGGTCGACGCCTCCTCGTGGGCGCGCCCCAGGTCGTAGCCGCAGGGCATGCACACCACGACCTCCGGCTGGGCGGCCGCGACCTGCTCCCAGGTCACCTGCTCGGAGTGCTCGCCGGGCAGTCCGAGGACGTCGATCCCGCCGGCCATCTCGATGAGCTGCGGGGTCCAGTGCCCGGCGGCGAAGACCGGGTCGAGCCACTCCAGCGCGGCGACCGGAACCGGGTCGGCGCCCTCCACCGCGCGCTTGACCGCCTCCACGCGCTGCGCGATCGACGCGATGAGCAGGAACGCGGCCTCCTTGGCGCCGGTGGCGTCGGAGATCGTGCGGATGTCGCCGATCGTCTCGCCGAAGGTCTTGGGGTCCAGCGCGATCACCTGCGGCTCGGGCGAGAGCTTGCCGGCGATCGCGCAGACGTCGTCGTAGGAGACCGCGCAGACGGGGCAGAGCTCCTGGGTGACGATGAGGTCCGGCTCCAGCTCGGCCAGCAGCTCGGTGTCGAGCGCGTAGATCGCCTCGCCCCGCTGGGTGCGCTCGCGCACGGCGGCGTCGATCTGCGCCGCCGACAGCCCGGGCGGCAGCCGGTCGGCCGTGACGTGCGGAAGCTCGAGCGCCGCCGTAGGATGGTCGCACTCGTGGGTCACGCCCACGACCTGGTCGCCCAGCCCGAGCGCGAAGAGCAGCTCGGTGGCATGGGGAACGAGCGACACGATCCGCATGGAGGAAGCGTATGGCTTGGCGAGAGGAAGGCAACGCGCTCATCCAGGACTACGAGTTCGCCAACTTCGCGGCGGCGATCCGGTTCGTCAACCAGGTGGCCAAGCTGGCCGAGGCCAAGGGCCACCACCCGGACATCCTCGTCCACGGCTGGAACAAGGTGCGGCTGACGCTCAGCACGCACACCCAGGGACGCGTGACCGACCTCGACCACGCGCTGGCGGCCGACATCGACGCGTTGTGAGGTGAGCGGTCGCCGCCGGCGGCGCTCCTGCGGGCGCACCACTGGCGGCGACCACCGCGCGCGCTATGCTCGCAAGCGGTCGCCTTTCGATGAACGACGATCCCTCCCGAAGTAGCGGCGCCGCGCGCGCGGCTTCCCTGTGACGGCGCTCCTCCTTGTCGCCGTCGTCCTGCTCGTCCTGGCCAACGGGTTCTTCGTCGCGGCCGAGTTCGCTCTCGTGCGCGCTCGCCGTTCGCGGCTGGAGGAGCTGCGCGACAGCGGCCACCACGCCGCCGCCCGCTCGCTCGCCCAGCTCGACGACCTCAACCAGTACCTCTCGGCCTGCCAGTTCGGGATCACCCTCGCCTCGCTGGGCATCGGCTTCCTCGGCGAGCCGGCGATCGCCGAGCTCATCGAGCCGATCTTCGGCGGCCTGGCCCACGGCGTCGCGATCGCGCTGTCGATCGCGATCGCCTACGTCCTGGTCACCTCGCTGCACATCACCGCCGGCGAGCAGGTGCCGAAGATCTACGCGATCGTCAACGCCGAGCGCGTGGCGCTGCGGGTCGCGCGGCCGCTGGACTGGTTCAACGCAGCGATGCGCCCGTTCATCAGCGCGCTCAACGCGGCGTCCAACGGGATCCTGCGCGCGATGCGCATCGACCCCAACGCCGAGTTCGAGGAGGGCGGCAGCCCCGGCGAGCTGCGCGTCCTGATCGCCCAGGCGCGCACCGGCGGCAAGCTCGACATCGGCGAGGCGGGCATGCTCGAGGGCGTCTTCCACCTGCACGAGCAGGAGGCGCGCCAGGTCATGACGCCGATCCCGGCCGTCGTCACCGTCGACCTCTCCGAGGACGTCGAGACCGCGCTGCGCCGCTGCATCTCCTCGGGCCACACGCGCCTGCTCGTCACCGAGGACGAGAACCAGGACCGCGTGCGCGGCATCGTGCACTCCAACTCGCTGGCGCGCGTGCTCATGGCCGAGGGCAACGACGCGTCGATCGCCGCGATCGTCCGCGACGCGCCGATCGTCCCGGAGACCAAGCCGCTGGACGACCTGCTCGCCGACCTCCAGCGCGAGCGCTCCTCGATGGCGGTCGTCGTCGACGAGTACGGCCGCGTGGCGGGCATCGTGACGGTCGAGGACATCGTCGAGGAGGTCGTCGGCGAGATCGCCGACGAGACCGACCCGGCGGGCGGCGAGGTCCGCCGGCTGGCCAACGGCGACTGGTTCGTGCGCGGCCACGTCGCGGTCACCGACCTCGAGGACTACGGCCTGCGCCTGCCGGTCGACTCCGACGCGTACAACTCGGTCGGCGGCTTCGTCTTCGCCGAGCTCGGCCGCCTGCCCCGCCGCGGCGACACGGTGAAGGCCAACGGCTACTCGATCCGCGTCGAGTCGGTGCGCGAGAACCGCATCGAGGCGGTGCG
>CAYRCB010000033.1:0-28311 GCA_964422645.1 uncultured Solirubrobacteraceae bacterium
GGCAGGCCCGGACCTACTTCATGGCGTTCGGAACGTCCCTGGGCACGTCAGCTAGCCCCCGCTGCGGCGATCACGCTGGTACCCATCAGCAACTATTCACGCGGAGCGGGCGTTGCAGCGCCCGCTTCGTGCTGTCTACAAGACGGAACTGTCGCAGCTTGCGCGGACGAGCGCAAATGCACCTTTAGCGAGGTTTGGGCAAGTCTGGACGAATGTTCTAGTCAGCGTCCAGACGGGACTGGACGCGTCCAGCCCGCGCCGGGGCTCATCCGACGAACGCGCGAACCCGAGCCTCGATGTTCAGCTCGGCCTCGAAATCGGCGTCCGTGGTGTGCTGGAAGCCCACGCCGGACTCCACCAGCAGCCCGATGAAGACCTCGACGAGCCGGCCGTCGAGCTGCGTCCCGGAGACCCGCCGCAGCTCGGCGATCGCCTCCTCCTGCGAGACCGGATCGCGGTACGAGTCGCGCGCGGTCATCACGTCGTAGGTGTCGGCGACCGAGATCATCCGCGACAGCAGCGGGATCTCCTCGCCGCTCAGCCCGCGCGGGTACCCCTTGCCGTCGATCCGCTCGTGGTGGCAGCGGATGATCTCGGCGACCGGCCCGTAGCCGGCGACCTTGCCGACGACGCGCGCGCCCTGGGCGGGATGGCGCTTGACGATCTCCCAGTCCTCGTCACTCAGCCGGCGATCGGCGAAGAGGATCCGGTCGGGGAAGATGAACTTGCCGATGTCGTGCAGCAGCCCGGCCGTGTGCACGAGATCTTGCTGCTCGGGGCTGCAGCCGATCGCGCGGGCGATCGCGCGCGAGTAGCGGGCCACCGCCGCCGAGTGGCGCGCGGTCATCTTGTCGCGCAGCGACAGCGTCTGCACGAGCGCGGCCAGGACGCCGACCTGCAGCGACGCCAGCTCGGTCGAGCGGATCTCGAGCTGCTCCGCGCGCTCTTGGGAGATGAGCAGCGCTCGCGTCAGGTACTGGAAGGCGATGAGCGCGACGATGAGGACGACGAGCGCGGTGATCCCGGCGGTGATGAACGTGATCGAGAACGCGAGCACGAGCGTCGCGGCCACGCACTCCGACGGCAGGATCGGGATCAGCACCTCGCGCACCAGCCGTGAGGGCGACGCGTCGTAGAACGACCACAGCCCCAGCGCGGTCAGGGCGAAGTTGAGCAGGTTCGTCACGACGTAGATGCCGAGCACCACGAGCCCGAAGGAGGCGATCTCGGGATCGGCGCCCCACTCGATCGCCGCACGGGCCAGCAGGCCGCCCAGCAACGGGAAGGTCGCGTAGGTCGCGAAGTTGCTGAGCGCGCCGATCGGCTCGGGCCGCGAGCGCAGGGCGTCGACGCCGATCGTCACGAGCGCGATCGCCACCGCGGGGGCGGGCCCCAGGAACGCCATCGCCAGGACGAGCGCCAGGAACGATCCCGACAGGCGCAGGCCCTTGGTCTGGATCGTCAGGGCGTCGCTGACGACCGCCAGCAAGGCCAGGAGCAGGACGAGACCCGCCGGTTCCCAGTCGCTCGCGCGCGACGTCACGACCGCGCCCACGAGCGCGGCGACCAACATGGCCACCTGCGCGGCGATGAGGGCCTTGCGACGCACCGTCCCGCTTATCGGCGAGTGAGCGCCAGAAGTTGAGTGCTGATGGCTGTAGTGTGGACGATCGGTGCGAATGGAACGGAGACCTTTGAGCGTTCCAGGCTTCCCGCGCCTGGCACTCTCGTACGCACTGAACGAGCTGGGCGACAACCTCGGCGTCGTCGCCCTGGCGATCGTCGTGTTCGACGGGACCGGCTCCGCCCTGGCCACCGCGGCCCTGTTCGCCTGCTCGCGACTCGTGCCGGCGTTCGCCGCCCCCTGGGTGACGGCGCGCGTCGACCGCTGGCGCGTGAACCGCTCGCTGCCGATGCTCTACCTGATCGAGGCGGCGGCGTTCGCCGGGCTCGCGCTCATCGCGGCGCACGGGTTCTGGCTGCCGGGGGTGCTCGCGCTGGCGGTGGTCGACGGGACCATCGCCCTGACCGGGCGCGGCCTGTCGCGCGGGGCGGTCGCGGCGCTCCTGAAGCCGCACGGCGCGCTGCGCGCGGGCAACGCCCTGCTCAACGGGGCCTTCGCGATCACCTCCGCCGCCGGGCCGGTGCTCGCCGGCATCCTCGTCGGCCTCGCCGGCGCATCGGCGGCGCTGTGGATCGACGCGGCCTCGTTCGCGATCATCGCGGTGGTGCTGGGCGCGGGGCGCCACCTGCCCCGAGCGGCGCCGGAGGATGGCGACCGTGGTTGGGTGGCGCGCGTGCGGGCCGGCGTCCAAGCGGTCAAGAACGAGCCGATCCGCACGCTCGTCGCCGCGCAGACGCTCGCGTTCGTCTTCTTCTTCCTCGTGATCCCGATCGAGGTCGTCTTCGCCAAGGAGACCCTCGACGCGGGCGACATCGGCTACGGCGCCCTGCTCACCGCCTGGGGCGTGGGGCTCGTCGTCGGCTCCGGGGTGTTCGCCCGGCTGCGCGACCGCTCCACCCGCGCCCTCGTCATCGGCTCGACGGTCCTGGTCGGCCTGGGCTACGTCGGACTCGCGGCGTCGCCGACCATCGCGATCGCGTGCGCCGCGTCGATCGTCGGCGGCGCCGGCAACGGCATCCAATGGGTCTCGGTCCTCACCGCGGTCCAGGAGGCGCTGCCCGACTCGCTGCAGGCGCGCGTCGTCGGCCTGTTGGAGTCGACGGCCGCCGCGGCGCCCGGCATCGGCTTCCTGCTCGGCGGCGCGCTGACGGCGGTCTGGTCGCCCCGGCTGGCGTACCTCGCGGCCGGCGTGGGCGTGCTGTCGGTCGCCGCCGCGATGGCCTATCGCATCGCGCCCGTGCGAACCTGACAGTCCGGGGTACCGTGCCGGCGTGGCCTCGATGCGCCAGCGCCTGCCGGACGACCTCCTCGAGGAGGCGTCGCAGCGCTCGCGGCGGTCGGTGCGCACGCGCGTGCGGCGGCTGCGCCGCTCGTCGCTGACGATCGTCCAATGCGCGATCGCCGCGGGCCTGGCGTGGCTGGTCGCCAAGCACGTGGTCGGCCATGGCTCGCCCTTCTTCGCGCCGGTCGCCGCCATCCTCACCCTCGGTCTGACCTTCGGGCAGCGCGGCCGGCGCGCGGTCGAGCTGGCGATCGGCGTCGCGCTGGGCATCGGCGTCGGGGACCTCATCGTCTTCGCGATCGGGACCGGTTGGTGGCAGATCTCGGTCGTCGTCGGGCTGGCCATGGGCGCCGCGGTGCTCGTCGGCGGCGGCGTGCTGCTGGTCAACCAGGCCGCGGTCTCGGCCGTGCTCGTCGCGACGATCCAGCCGCCGGTCGGCGGCATCGACGGCACCCGCTTCCTCGACGCGCTGATCGGCTGCGGCTTCGCGCTGCTGGTCAACGCGCTCGTGCCGACCGACCCGATCCGCCTCGTCCGCCGCGAGGCCGAGCCCGTCCTCGCCGAGCTGGCCGGATCGCTGGAGGACGTCGCCGATGCGCTCGAGCGCCGCAACCGCGACGCGGCGCAGGCCGCGCTCACCCGCGCGCGGGCGATCGACGCGGCCGAGACGCGCTTCCGCGAGGCGATCGGGACGGGCCACGAGACGATCTCGCTGGCGCCGTCGCGCTGGCGGTCCCGGCAGCGACTGCGGATCTACGAGCGCGCCGAGCCGGGAATCGACCACGCGATCCGCAACACGCGCGTCCTCGCCCGCGGCGCGATCCGCGCGGTCGAGCTCGACGAGCACGTCCCGCCGCTGGCCACCCAGGCGATCGTCGACCTCGCGACGGCCGTGCGGGCGCTCGGCGACGAGCTCGCCGACTCCACCGGCGCCGGGCGGGCCGAGGAGGCCGCGCTGTCGGCGGCGGCGCGCTCGACCGCGGCGCTGGAGGAGACCGCGAACCTGTCGGCCAGCGTCATCGTCGGCCAGATCCGCTCCACGGCGGTCGATCTGCTGCGCGGGCTGGGGATGGAGGGCGAAGAGGCGCGCAGCGCGGTGCGCGACGCGCGCGCCAGACTGGGGATCTAAGTGGAGTCCCTGACAGGCCAGCTGCTCATCGCCGCACCGGCGCTCGCAGATCCCAACTTCCGCCGCACGGTCGTGCTCGTCTGCGCGCACACCGGCGAAGGCGCGCTCGGGCTCGTCCTCAACCGGCCCTCGCCCGTGCGCGCGGCCGAGGCGATCCCCGAGCTGGCAGACGCGCTCGGCGACGACGCGCGGCTGTGGCTCGGCGGGCCGGTGCAGCCCTCCGACGTCGTGCTGCTGGCCGAGTTCGACGATCCCGGCGAGTCGCTCCTGGTCAGCGGCGACCTCGGCCTCGTCACCGACGGCGCGCCGCTGGACGAGCTCGCCGACCGCACGCGCCGGCTGCGCGCGTTCCTCGGCCACAGCGGCTGGGGCCCGGGCCAGCTCGACGCCGAGCTCGAGCGCGACGACTGGATCGTGGCCCCGCTGCGCCACGGCGACCCGCTCGGCGCCGACGCCGACGCGCTCTGGCGCACCGCGCTGGAGGGGCTCGGCGGACCCTACGCCCTGGTGGCGCGAATGCCCGACGACCCGTCGCAGAACTGAGCGGCGGATCCTCCGCACGGGCGGTCCGGCCCGTGGGAGGATGGCCCCATGGACGAGCGCACGAAGTTCCTCCTGCCTGAGGACCAGATCCCGACCGCATGGATCAACCTCATGGCCGACCTCCCCGGTCCTCCGCTCCCGCCGCTCAACCCGGCCACGATGCAGCCGGCGGGGCCCGAGGACCTCAGCGCGATCTTCCCGATGGCGCTGATCGCCCAGGAGGTCTCCGCCGAGCCGGAGATCGCGATCCCCGAGGCGGTGCGCGAGGTCTACAAGCTGTGGCGGCCGACGCCGATGTTCCGCGCCCGGCGGCTGGAGCGCGAGCTCGCGACGCCGGCGCGGATCTACTACAAGTACGAGGGCGTCTCGCCCGCCGGCTCGCACAAGCCGAACACCGCGGTCGCGCAGGCCTACGAGAACCGCCAGGCCGGCATCACGAAGCTCACGACCGAGACCGGCGCCGGCCAGTGGGGCTCGGCGCTCGCGTTCGCGTGCGCGCAGTTCGGGCTGGAGTGCGAGGTCTTCATGGTCGGCTCGTCCTACGACCAGAAGCCCTACCGCCGCTCGATGATCCAGACGTGGGGCGCGACCGTGCACCGCTCCCCGTCGACCCTCACGCAGGCCGGCCGTGACCAGTCCGCCCACCAGACCGGGTCGCTGGGGATCGCGATCTCCGAGGCGGTCGAGATCGCCGCCCAGCGCGAGGACACGAACTACTCGCTCGGGTCGGTGCTCAACCACGTGCTGCTGCACCAGACGGTGATCGGCGTGGAGTCGATCGCCCAGATGGAGCTCGCGGGCGACGATCCGGACGTCGTGATCGCCTGCTGCGGCGGCGGGTCGAACTTCGGCGGCATCGTGATCCCGTTCCTGCGCCGCGTGCTGCGCGGCGAGGCGCGGACGCGGTTCGTCGCCACCGAGCCGGCCGCCTGCCCGACGCTCACCCGTGGCGCGTACCGCTACGACTTCGGCGACACCGCGGGCCTGACGCCGCTCATGCCGATGTACACGCTCGGCCACGACTTCGTCCCGCCGCCCGTCCACTCGGGCGGCCTGCGCTACCACGGCGACTCGCCGCTGATCTCCGCGCTGGTCAAGCAGGGGCTCGTCGAGGCGCGCGCCCTGCGCCAGAACGACTGCTTCGCGGCCGCGGTGCAGTTCGCCCGCAGCGAGGGGATCATCCCCGCGCCCGAGTCCTCGCACGCGGTCCGCGGCGCGATCGACGAGGCGCTGGCCGCGCGGGAGGCCGGCGAGGAGCGCGTGATCCTCTTCAACCTCTCCGGGCACGGCGACTTCGACATGGCGGCCTACGACGCGTACCTCGCCGGCGAGCTGGAGGACCCGGAGTTCTCCGAGGCCGATATGGAGGCGGCGCTGGAGCGGCTGCCCGAGACGCCGGCGATCGCCTAGGCGTTGCCGCCGCGGACCGCCACGCCGGACTCGTAGGCGAGCACGACGGCCTGGACCCGGTCGCGGACGCCGAGCTTCATCAGCACTCGCGCCACGTGGGTCTTGACCGTCGTCTCGCCGACGACCAGCTCCGCGGCGATCTCGGCGTTGGAGAGGCCGCGGGCGATGAGCTTGAAGACCTCGAGCTCGCGCTCGGTCAGCTCGTCCAGGCCCGGCGGCGGCGCGACCGGCGGCGCGGCGCGGGCGAACTCGTCGATGAGCCGGCGGGTGATCGTCGGGGCCAGCAGCGCGTCGCCGCGCGCGACGACGCGGATCCCGGCGACCAGGTCCTCCGGCGGGACGTCCTTGAGCAGGAAGCCGCTGGCGCCGGCCCGCAGCGCGTCGTAGACGTACTCGTTGAGGTCGAAGGTCGTCAGCATGAGAACGCGCACCGGCTGGTCGGCGCGCGCTGCGGCGAGCACCCGCCGGGTCGCCTCGATCCCGTCGAGCTCGGGCATGCGGATGTCCATGAGCACGACGTCGGGGCGGGTCGTGCGGGCCTGCTCGATCGCGGCCAGGCCGTCGGCGGCCTCGCCGACGACGAGCAGGTCGTCCTCGGCGTCGAGGATCATGCGAAAGCCGGCCCGCACGAGCGCCTGGTCGTCGGCGATGAGCACGCGGATCGGCCCGCTCATGCCGCCGCCGTCCGCGGATGAGCCGTGGCCGTGCCCGGCCGGGCGATCGGCAGTCGCGCGGTCACGACGAACCCGCCGGCGCTGGGACCGGCGTGCAGCTCGCCGCCGGTGACGCGGACGCGCTCGCGCATCCCGATGAGGCCATGACCGACCAGGGCCGCATCGCCGGGCCCGGACGGCTCGGGCCCGACCGGTGCCGGCGCCGCCGCGGCCCGTCCGCGGTCGGCGACCTCGAGCTCGACCGCGTCGTCGCCGTAGCGCACATGGACGGTCGTCGGCGCGGCCCCGGCATGCTTCAGCGTGTTCGTGAGCGCCTCCTGGACGATGCGATAGCCGGCGAGGTCCACGCCGGCGGGCAGCGGCCGCGCATCGCCCTCCACGCGCAGCTCCACCGGCAGGCCGGCGTCGCGGGCCCGCTCGACGAGCGCGCCGAGCTGCTCCATCCCCGGCTGCGGCGCGCGCTCGACGTCGACGCGCAGCACGCCGAGCAGCCGGCGCATCTCGGCCAGCGCCTCGCGGCCGGTCGCCTCGATCTGGGCCGCCGCGGCGCCCGCGCGGGCCGGATCGCGATCGAGGATCCGCCGCGCGCCGCCGGCTTGCACCACCATGACGCTCATCGAGTGAGCCACGATGTCATGGAGCTCACGGGCGATGCGGCGCCGTTCGTCGGCCACCGCCAGCTCCGCGAGCCGCTCGCGCTCGTCCTCGGCGCGGACCGCGTCCTCGTGCAGCCGCGCGGCCAGCTCCGTGCGCGAGCGCACGAGCCAGCCACCGAGCCAGCCGAGCCCGATGATGATCGCCGGAAAGACGTAGTCGCCCCAGACGTCGGACCCGATCGCCGCGGCGATCGCAACGGGCGTCGCCAGCGCGACGACCGCGCCGGCGGCGCTGGCCCGGCCGCGCTCGTACGCGCCGGCGGCGTAGGCGGCGATGAGCAGCGGCAGCAGCGGCGAGATCGCGACGTACGGACCGACGAGCCAGGCCGCCTGCGGGATGACGACCGCGGCGACGACGAGCTCGACGACGAGGGCATGGCGCCGGCGCGCCGCGAGCGGCAGCGTCATCGCCAACGCGGACGCGATCGCCAGCCACAGTGGGCCCTTGCGCGCATCGCCCAGCACCGACGCCACGAGGAACACCGCGCACAAGGCCAGAGCGAAGCCCCAGTCCAGTGCCGGCGCCGGGATCCGCAGGCGTCCGACGTTCATGGGAGCGCCACCGGGAGCCGGGCGCGCACGGTGTGCCCGCCGTCGCGTCGCGCCCCGCTGAGGAGCTCGCCGCCGTAGAGCGTCACGCGCTCGCGCACGCCGGGCAGGCCGCGGGTCGCGCGCCCGTCGTCGACGACCTCGACCTCCACCGCCTCGGGCCGGTAGCGGACCCGGACCCGCGCCCGGCCCGCGCCGCTCTCCAGCGCGCCGCCGAGCGCCTCCTGGACGACGCGGTAGGCGACGAGGTCGACGCCGGCCGGCACCGCCTCCCGCTCCCCCTCGACCTCCAGGGCGACCGGCAGGCCGGCGCCCGCCGAGCGGCGGATCAGCGTCGAGACGTGCGCGAGGCTCGGCTGCGGGTCGAGCGCGATCCCATCGTCCTCGCGGCGCAGGACGCCGAGGAGCGCGCGCATCTCGGTCAGCGCGTCGCGGCCCGTCGCCTCGACCGCGGCCAGCGCCTCGCGCGCGCGCTCGGGATCGCTGCCGGCCAGCCGTCGCGCGGCGCCGCCCTGGACGACCATCGCACCGAGCGCGTGCGAGATCACGTCGTGCAGCTCGCCGGCGATCCGCGTCCGCTCCGCCAGCACGGCCGCGGCCGCGCGCTCGGAGCGCTCGCGCTCGAGGCTGGCGGTGCGCTCGCGCAGCGCGCGGCTCAGCCGGGCGCGCTCGGCGACGACCCGGCCGACGAGCAGCGGCGCCGCGACCATCACGGCGGCACTGAAGACGATGTTGCCGAGGTTGTCGTCGTAGCCGTCGATGAGGACCGCCGTCTGCACGCCGGCGAGCGCGAGCGCCGCGCCGACCCACAGCCGGCGGCCGTGCACCGTCGCGCCCAGCGTGTAGACCGCGACGAAGATCGAGAAGAACGGCAGCAGCAGGTTGTCGGAGATCGGCGGGCCCACGGTCTGCATCCCGCTGTAGGCGACCAGCACCACCGCCAGCCCGATCAACGGCAGCCGGCGGCGCAGGGCCAGGCCGGCGCCGAGGACGACCAGCAGGAGCCGGACCGCCAGCACGTCGCTGGCCGGCGCGTCGATCAGAAGCAGCTCGAGGTTGCCCTCGACCGCGACGAACGCGCCGAGGGCGAGGTCGAACCGCCACGGGTCCATGCCGCGCACGCGGGCGACGATGGACCGCAGCCTTTGCACGGGCGCACCGTAACGCGCGCGCGGGGCGGCGTCGTCCTCCTCAGGGAGGACGACGGATGGCCCGCGAGGACGACGCGCGATCGCCACGCCGAGCGACGACGTGCGACGTCACGGTCGGGAGGGTGCCCGCGTCATCCCGAACGCAAGGAGCCCCATGACCTCCGCCACCCTCGCCCCACCCACCACCGACGTCGCCGTCGCCGGCACCGCGCTGACCCGCGTGTACGGTGCCGGCGACGCGGCCGTCCACGCGCTGCGCGGCGTCACGCTCGCGGTGCCGGCCGGCCAGTTCACCGCGGTGATGGGCCCGTCGGGCTCGGGCAAGTCGACGCTGCTCCACGTCTTGGCCGGGCTCGACGTCCCGACCGCCGGCACCGTCGAGATCGCCGGACAGGAGATCTCGCGGATGAAGGACCGCGAGCTCACGCGGCTGCGGCGCGACCACATCGGCTTCGTCTTCCAGTCGTTCAACCTGCTGCCGACGCTCACCGTCGAGGAGAACGTCAAGCTGCCCGCGCTGCTCGCGGGACGCTCCGTGGAGCGCGAGCTGCTCGACGGGCTGCTCGAGCGCGTGGGGCTGCAGGCGCGCCGGTCGCACAAGCCCGCCGAGCTCTCCGGCGGCCAGCAGCAGCGTGTCGCCATCGCCCGGGCGCTGATCGGCGCCCCGACCGTCCTGTTCGCCGACGAGCCGACGGGCAACCTCGACTCACGCTCGGGCGCCGAGGTCCTCTCGCTGCTGCGCGAGGCGGTCGAGCTCGACGGCCAGACGATCGTCATGGTCACCCACGACGCCCATGCCGCCGCGATCGCCGACCGGACGGTGTTCCTCGCCGACGGCCGCGTCGTCGCCGACCTCGACGGCCCGGCGGAGACGGAGATCCTCGCGACGATGAAGGAGGTCGCGCGATGATCCGGCTCGCGCTCTCGGGGCTGGCCGCGCGGCCGCTGCGCACCGCGCTCAGCGCCGCGGCCATCGTGCTCGGCGTCGCGCTCGTCTGCGCGGCGCTGACGCTCGGCGACACGCTGCGGCGCGGCGCCGATGCCCTGTCGGCCTCCGCCTACGACGGCACCGACGCGGCCGTCGTCGCCCGGATGCCGTTCCGCCCGCTGGTGAGCGACGGTCATACCGCGCCGCCGATCCCGGCGTCGGTCCTCGACCAGGTCCGTGCGCAACCCGGCGTCGGCCTCGCCGCCGGCGCCGTGACCGATCGCGCGACGCTCCTCGGCGATGACGGCAAGCCGCTCGACGGCAACCGCTCCTTCGCCGAGGGCCTGGACAGCTCGACGCCGGGCGCCGAGCGGCTGACGCCGTTCTCGCTGCGCGAGGGCGCCTGGCCGCGCGGCGACCGCCAGGTGGCGATCGACGCCGGCACGGCCGAGCGTCACGGGCTGGAGGTCGGCTCGACCGTGCGCGTGGCCGGTCGCGGCGCCGCGCGCGCGTTCACGGTCAGCGCGCTCGTGCGCTTCGGCGACGCCGACTCGCTGGGCGGCAAGACGTCGGCGCTCGTCTTCGACCTGCCGACCGCCCAGGCCCTGCTCGGCCGCGGCGACCGCTACGACAGCGTGCTCGTCGCGGCGGCCGACGGGACGTCCGGCGCCGAGCTGCGCCGCCGGCTCGCGGACGCCCTGCCCGCCCAGAAGGTCACGACGGCCGCCGACCAGGACCGCTTCTCGCTCGACGAGCTGCACACCGTCGTGGGAGTCGTCGGCGCCGTGCTGACCGCGTTCGGCGTCCTCGCCGTGCTCGTCGGCGCGTTCACGATCCTCAACGCGCTCTCGATCGCGGTCGCCCAGCGTACGCGCGAGCTCGCGCTGCTGCGGCTCGTCGGCGGCGCGCGCGGCCAGGTGCGCCGGCTCGTGCTGGCCGAGGCGCTCGCGCTCGGGCTCGGCGCGTCGATCGTGGGCATCGGTGTGGGGATCGGGCTGGCCCGGCTGCTGGACGGCCTGCTGGCCTCGATGGGCCTCGACCTGCCGGAGGCCGGCTTCGTGCTCGCCCCGTCGACGATCGTGGTCGCCCTGCTCGTGGGGACGCTGGCCACGCTGCTGGCGGCGATCGTCCCGGCTCGCCGTGCTACCCGCGTGCAGCCGGTCCAAGCGCTCGCGCAGACGGCGGGCGCGGGCGGGAAGGTCGGTCTCGTCGGTCGCCTCGTGACGCCGCTCGTCTCGCTCGTCGCGGCGCCCGGCGCACGGCTCGGCGGCGTCGCCGGGCGCCTCGCGCGACGCAACGCGACGCGCAACCCGGGGCGCACGGCGACGACCGCGGCGGCGCTGGCCGTCGGCGTCGCGCTGATGACCGTCGTCAGCGTGGCGACCGCCGGGTTCAAGGACTGGGAGATCGGCTCGCTGCAGCACCGCGTGCAGGCCTCGCAGGTCGTCTCCGGCTCCGACGGCTGGTCGCCGATCCCGATCGAGCTCGAGCGAGCGGCCGCGCAGGCGCCGGGCACGACGGCGGTCACGAGCCTGCGCCAGGACGGCGTGCTCGCGTTCGGCGCCCGCGAGCGGATCAACGCGGTCGACCCGACCACCGTGCGCGGACTGTTCGACTTCGACTGGGTCGCGGGCTCGCCGGCGACGTTCGCCGAGCTCGGCGACGACGGTGCGATCGTCGACGCCGGCTTTGCGCGGGAGCACGACCTGGAGGTCGGCAGCCGCTTCGGGGTCGTCTCGCCCACGGGCCAGCGGCTGACGCTGCAGGTGCGCGGCATCGAGCGCTCGCCGGTGCTCGACCTGCTCTACCTGGGGCCGATCACGGTCGGGCTGGGGACGTTCGCGGCCGGCGGGTTCGGCGCCGACGACGCGACCCTGACGCTCGTCGCCACCGACGACCCGGCGGCGCTGCGCGCGGTCGTGCGCGAGTTCCCGGCCGCGCAGGTCGCGGCCCGCGACGCCTGGATCGACGAGCTGGCCACGGGCCTCGACGCGGTCCTGGCCGTCTTCGGCGTGCTGCTCGCGCTGTGCGTGGTCGTCTCGCTGCTGGGGATCGTCAACGCGCTCGTGCTGGCAACGTTCGAGCGCACCCGCGAGCTCGGGACGCTGCGCGCGCTGGGGATGAGCCGGCGCCAGCTGCGGCGGATGGTCCGCCACGAGTCGATCGCGACAGCGCTGCTCGGCGCCGTGCTGGGGGCGGTCGCCGGGCTCGGGATGGCGGCGATCCTGACCGCCGTCTTCGCCGACGAGGGGCTGCAGTTCGTCGTCCCGGCGGGGACGCTCGTCGCGTTCGCGGTGCTGGCGGTGGTCGCCGGCGTGGTGGCCGCGGCCCTGCCGGCGCGGCGTGCGGCGCGGATGGACGTGCTGGCCGCCCTGGCCTGGGAGTAGGGCCGATCGGGCGGGAGCCGTATGCTCCCGCCCGATGGCCATCACCGGCGAGCACACCGTCGAGATCGACGCCCCGATCGAGCGCTGCTTCGCGATCGCCGCCGACCTGGAGCGGGCGCCGGAGTGGCAGTCGTCGCTGCGCTCGGTGACCGTGCTGGAGCGCGACGCCGAGGGGCGGCCGACGCTCGTCGACGCGGTCTCCGACGCGAAGGTCAAGACGGTCGACGCGCGACTGCGCTTCCGCTACACGGCACCGACGCGGATCGACTGCGAGCAGGAGCGCGGGGAGCTCAAGGCGCTGCGAGGGCGCTGGACGTTCGAGGACCTCGGCGGCGGGCGGACCCGAGCCAGCTACGCGCTCGAGGCCGACCCCGGCTTCGGGCTCTCGCTGCTGCTGCGCGGCCCAGCCGTCGACCGGGTGCGCGCGGTGCTGGTCGACGAGCCGACGCTCGAGCTGAAGGAGCGGGCCGAGCGCACCTGAGCGGCTCGGCCGCTCAGCGCGCGGCCGCGGAGCGCTCGACGAGCGTCGCCGGGTCGTCGGGCGAGCGGTCCGTCGGCGCGTTGACGACCGCACCGGGCGGCGGCGCGACCGGACCGTCGGCGAGCGGATCGCCGCTGTCGCGCATCCAGCGCTCCAGGCGCTCGCGCAGCTCGCGCAGGACGGGCTCGTGGCCTGGGTCGGCGGCCAGGTTGGCGGCTTCGTTGGGGTCGAAGACGAGGTCGTAGAGCTGCTCGCGCGGCACCGGCCGTTCGGCCCAGCCGTGGTCGACGAGCAGGTCCTTGCTGGGGCCGTCGTCGGTGTTGGCGAGGACCGGGTGCTCGACGTCGTCGAAGCGACGGATGTACTTCCAGCGCCGAGTGCGGACCGAACGCTGCGGCTCGTAGGCGGCGTGGTACGTCAGCTCGCCGAAGACCGCCTCGTGGAGCTCGTCGGCCTCGCGCCGGACGAGCGGGAGCAGCGAGCGGCCCTGCAGCCAGGCGGGCGCATCGACGCCGACCAGCTCGCAGATCGTCGGGAAGAGGTCGAGGTGCGTCACCAGCGCGTCCTGCACGGTGCCGCCGAGGAAGCCGGGACCGCGGAGGATGAGCAGCACGCCGAGGCCGCGATCGGTGAGCGTCGCCTTGGCGCCCGGGAACGCGAGCCCGTGATCGGTCGTGAAGATGACGAGCGTGTTCTCGGCCAGGCCGGCGGAGTCGAGCGCCTCGAGGACGCCGCCGACTCCCTGGTCGAGCTGCCGGGCGCTGGCCTTGAAGGCAGCCATGTCGCGCCGGGTCCGCGGCGTGTCGGGGAGATTGGCCGGCGGCAGGCCGTAGAGCGCGTCGCGCGCGGAGACCGGCTCGCGGAAGTCGCGATGGGTCTCGACGAAGCCGACCGAGAGGAAGAACGGCCGGTCCTTGGGGCGCTGCTCCAGCAGCTCGGCGAACGCGGGGACGACCGTGTCGGCGTGATGGTCGGGCAGGTCGGCGACGTGGTCGTAGCCGAGGATCCCGGGATCGGCGCTGAGGTGCTGCTCGCCGATGAGGCCGCTCCAGTAGCCGGCCTCGCCGAGCGTGTGGACGAGGTGGTGGGAGTAGTCGTCCAGGGCCCAGCCGCGATGGGCGAGCCCGAGCATGCCGTTGGCATGGGCGTGCTGACCGGTCAGCAGCGCGGCCCGGCTGCCCGAGCACGCGGGCACGGTGCAGAAGGCCTGGCGGAAGAGCACGCCCTGGTCGGCGAGCCGCTGGATGTTCGGCGTCTGGACCGCATGTCCGTACGGTTGGACGTGCCGTCCGGTGTCATGCGAGTGCAGATAGAGGATGTTGGGGGTATCGACTGGCATGGCCTGCACCACCGAAGGTAGCAATCTCTACTGGATTGGTTGGTAAGATGGCGAAGATGGCGCCGTTTCGGCCGTACTTCGTGTGCGCGACGCCACGCAGTGGCAGCACCCTCCTCTGCGAGGCGCTCAGCGCGACCGGCGTCGCGGGCCGCCCCGCCGAGTACTTCGAGGCGCTGCGCGGGACCGACCTCCCCCGCCAGCCTCAGGAGTACTTCGGCGAGCTCGATGCCGAGCTTGAGGCGCTGCTGCCCCGGGTGGAGCAGCAGCCGGCGGCCGAGCTGGCCCGCGCCGAGACCTATCTCGACTACCTCGACTGGGTGCGCGAGACGGCGACCACGCCGAACGGGGTCTTCGGCGCCAAGCTCATGTGGGGCTACCTCGGCGAGTTCGCCGCTCGGCTGCGCGAGACCGGCCGCTACGACGGCACCGGCGACCTCGCGGTCATCGAGTCGGCGTTCCCCGGCACGCGCTACGTGCGCGTCGTGCGGTTGGCCAAGGTCGAGCAGGCGGTGTCGCTGTGGACGGCGATCCAGACCCAGACGTGGCGCCACGGCGTTGAGACGGCCGCGGTCGTCGGCGATCCCGTCTACCACCACGGTGCGATCGAGCACCTCGTGCGGTACCTGACCGAGCACGAGGACCAGTGGTCGACGCTGTTCGCCCGCGCCGGCATCGAGCCGCTGACCATCGTCTACGAGGACCTCGTCGAGGCCTGGGACGAGCACCTGCGCCGCATCCTGGCCCACGTCGGCGTGGAGAACGCCAAGACGCTGCCGCTCCCCGATCCCCCGTTGCAGCGCCAGGCCGACGGCCGCTCGCGCGCGTGGGTGGAGCGGTTCGTGGCCGAGGGCCCGAGCGCGGTCGCCGGCGGCTGAGCGCGGGCGGCACGATCCCGCCCGCGACTCAACGGCCGCCGTCGCAGGCCGATCAAGCTCCTGTGGAGCTGATCGTCGTCCTCGTGATCTGCGTCGCGCTGCCGCTGGTCGCGGTCTGCCAGCTCAGCGACCGCGAACGCCAACGCGGCGCAGGCGGGCGGGGCGGCACCGCGCCGCCCGCGCCCGGACCGCTCAGACCGCGGCGCCCTCGCGCTCGCTGACGCGCTCCGCCCGGCTCTCGTGATGGCCCTCGAGCGAGATGTTGGGCAGGATCCGGTCCAGCCAGCGCGGGATCCACCAGGCCCGGTCGCCGAGCAGCGCCATGAGCGCCGGCGAGACGATCATGCGCACGATCAGCACGTCGATGAGGATCGCGGCGCCGAGGCCGATGCCGAACATCTTGGTGATCGTGTCGCTGCCGCTGACGAAGGCGAGGAAGACCGACGCCATCACCAGTCCGGCGACGAGGATCACCTTCGCGATCCGCGACAGGCCGTGCACCACGGACTCCGACGGCGAGTCGCCTTCGAAGTACGCCTCCCGGATGCGTGACAGGAGGAAGACGTTGTAGTCCATCGACAGCCCGAAGAGGATCGCGAACATCATCAGCGGGATGAACGAGACGATCGGGACGTCGGAGCTGGCGCCGATCAGCGACGCGCCCCAGCCCCACTGGAAGACCGCGACGGTCACGCCATAGGCCGCGCCGATCGACAGCAGGTTGAAGACGGCGGACGCCAGCGGCACCCAGATCGAGCGGAAGACCGCCATCAGCAGCAGGATCGACAAGCCGATCACGACCGCGATGAAGAGCGGGAGCCGGCTGGAGACCTTCGCCGAGAAGTCCTCGAAGCCGGCCGTCAGGCCGCCGACGTAGACCTGGAGCGAGGTGTCCTTCGTGGCCGCCGGGATCGCGTCGCCGCGGAGCCGGTCGACCAGCTCGCTGGTCTTCTCGTCCTGCGGCGAGGTCGTCGGCGTCAGGCGCACGATCGCCGCGTCGCCCGCGTCGTTGGGCACGGCGTCGTCGACGCTGTCGACGCCCTCGACCTCGCTCAGATCGGTGGTGAGCTGCTTCAGCTGCGCCGGATCGAGCTTGCTGCCGTCCTCGTTGGCGATCGCCAGGATGAACGGCCCGTTGAAGCCGGGGCCGAACGCGGCGCTCAGCTGGTCGTAGGCCTTGCGCTGCGTCAGCTTCTCGGGCTGGTTGCCGTCGTCGGGCTGACCCAGGCGCATGTCGGTGAACGGGATCGCGATGACGAGCAGGACGAGCCCGCCGCCGAGGACCGCCAGCCACGGGCGCCGGACGAGCCGCTGCCCCCAGCGCGTGAACGCGTCGGACCGAGCGACGTGCTCGGGGTCCTTGGGCCGCAGCCACCGCGAGAAGGCGCCGATGAAGATCGGCAGGACCGCGATCGAGGAGACGACGACCGCTGCGACTGCGATCGCCGAGCCCACCCCCATCTTGCCGATGAGCGGGATGCCGACGGTCAGCAGGCCGGCGATCGCGACCATGACGATCACGCCCGCGGCCACGACGGAGACGCCCGAGGTCGCGTTCGCCCGACCAGCCGCCTCGGGCGCGTCCTCCCCTCCGGCGAGCTGCTCGCGGAAGCGGCTGACGATCAGCAGCGCATAGTCGATGCCGGCGCCGAGGCCGAGCATCATCGCGAGCGTCGTGGCGAAGTCCGGGATCCCGATCGGCCCCTTGACGGCCTGCAGGATCATCTGGCTGATCATCACGCCGAGCAGCGCGCCCAGGAGCGTGACGAGCATCGCCGCGAGCGAGCGGAAGAGGAGCGTCAGCAGCACGATGGCGATCGCGATGCCCACGAGCTCACCGACCGGCGCGTCCTGCTGGGCGGCGAGGTCGACGAGCTCGCCGCGCATCTGGACCTGGACGCCGCTCTGCTCGACCGTCCGCGCGGCATCCTCGAACTGCTCGCCGTCCTCCTTCTCGAGGTCGGTGCTCTGGACGTCGTAGGTGACCGTCGAGAACGCCGTCTTGCCGTCGTCGGCGATCGTGCCGCCAGGCTCGAGCGGGTTGGAGACCTCGCTGACGTGCGGCAGCTTGGCGACCGCCTGCAGCGCGGATTCGATCCCCTGCTTGGCTTCGGGGTCCTGCAGCGAGCCGTCCTCCGAGGTGAAGACGATCGTGCTCTCGGCGCCGGACTTCGAGGGGAACTTGGCCTCGAGCAGGTCCTGCGCCTTCTGGGACTCGGTGCCTGGGATCGAGAAGTCTTCGGCGGCGGAGCCGCTCTGGGAGCCGACGATGGCGCCGATCACCGCCACGGCGAGGACCAGGCCGATCAGGCCGCGGATCCAGTGGCGGGACAGCGAACGGGCGAGGGAGGCGAGCAAGGCGGACATGGGCGCGGGCACCCTACCACAGTCGTTGCAAGTTTGCATGGGGCGCAAAGTTGCAATTCGTGCAAGTTCTGCTACGATTCTCCGCAGGCATGGCGATGGGGTCGCAGTCTGAGGTCGCGCCGAACGGGCTCCGCGAGCGCAAGAAGCGCCGGACGCGGGAGACCATCGCGCGCGTCGCGCTCGAGCTCTTCGCCGAGCAGGGCTTCCACGACACGACCATCCGGCAGATCGCGGAGGTCGCCGACGTCTCGCCGCGGACCGTCTCGGCGTACTTCCCGGTCAAGGAGGAGCTCGTCTTCGGCGACCACGAGGCGGCGTTCGACAGCCTGGAAGCGCGGCTGCGCGACCGCCGACCGGGCGAGACCGCGGCCGAGGCCATGCGTGAGTGGATCGTCGGGGAGGTGCTCTCCGAGCATTCGCTCGGAGACCTCGACCGATCGCGCTGCCTGCGCAGCGTCATCGAGTCCGACCCCACGCTGCGCACCTACGAGCGCGGCCTGCAGGAGCGGGCCGAGCGGATCATCGCCGAGGCGGTCGCCGTCGACCTCGACCTGCCCCCCGACGATCTCGTGCCGACCATGGTCGGCGCCGCCACCATGGCCGCGCTGGACGCGCTCGGCCGCGGCAAGCGGCTCCCCGCCGACGCGGATCTCGAGCGCTTCCGGTCAGCGGCGCTCCAGCTCATCGACCAGGCGATGGCGTTCGTCGGGGCGGGCGTGCGAGGCCTGCAGGCGCGCCAAGAGCGCTCCGCGTAGCCGAGCCACGGCCGCGACCGTCGGGGGGCGAGACCGCGCGCGTGCGCTCCTCATGCGCACGCCATGCCTCGCATCCCCGTCTTCCTCGTCGCCCTGGCCGTCGCGCTCACGGGAGCCGCGGTCGCTCGCGCCGAGACCGAGCGCGCCCGGTTGACCTGGTCCGCGCCGGGCGCGGACATCGACCTGCATGTCTTCGACGACGACGGCAACCACGCGTGGTACGCCGACCGCGCCGGCGTCCCCGGCGCGAGGCTCTCATCCGACGTCCGTCGGGGACCGGGGCAGGAGGCGCTGATCGACGGTCGCGAGCCGAGCCGTCGTCGACTCGCGTACGGCGTCTGCTACTACGCCGCTCGGGGCGTAGTCGAACCCGTCGCGGTCACGCTCGTCGTCGCCGACGCCGACGGCACCCGGCGAACGATCTCCGAGACCCTCCAGACGCCCGGCGCCACCGTCCTGGCGGGCGACGGCGTGGGCTCGCATGCGGGCGCCGGCGTGGGCGCGAGCGTGGGCGCAGGCGCGCGCTGGGGTGCGGGCGCACGGGCGAGCGCGGGCGCAGGCGGAAGCCCGGGCGCGGACCGGCCGTGGTGCGATGCCCGCGTCCCCGACCGGGCTGCGCGCGCGCCGCGCAGCGTCCGGGCGCCCAGCGTGCGCGGGCTCGCCCTGGTGGGGCGCGCCGTGCACTGCGACCTCGGCGCTTGGGACGACGGACCGCGCGCGTTCACCGTGACCTGGCTGCGCGACGGCGCGCCGATCGGCGTGGGCCCCGAGCACCTCGTGACGAACGCCGACATGGGTCGAGGACTCTCGTGTCGCGTGGCCGCGACCACCGCGGCGGGCCGCGGCACCGCGGAGAGCCGGCGGACCGTGGCGGTCGACGTGCAGACGCTCGCCACCCGCTTCCGGCCACGGCTGTACTTCGATCGGCGCGAGCGCTGGCGCCCGCTCGACGTCGAGGCGCTCCTGCACGAGCGCCGCAACGGCCGACCGGCGCACGCGATCTGCGCGGTGTCGGAGCCGTGGCCGCAGCACCCGCACCGCTGCGCGGCGGGGACGGGCTCCGCCGTCGCGGGCCCGCCGTCGCTACGCACCCACGACCGTGCCGACGCGGTCCTCGACCTGAACGCCGACGGCGGCGTGACGTCCGCACGATCCGCCGTCTCGCCGACCGCGACATGCCGGGCCGGCGGTCTCGCCGACTGCGATCGCGGCGCAGCGGCGGCGATCTACTACCGGGCGATCGCCGCGGGCGATGCGCTCGTCCTCGACTACTGGCTGTACTACCGCTTCAACGACGCGCCGTACTCGTCGCGCACGCCGCGGTTCTTGGACAACGACCACGAGGGCGACTGGGAGAACGTCTCCGTCGGCGTGTCGCCGGCCGACGCCGACGGCACGGCATTCGCCTGGGTGGCCTACGCCGCGCACGGACGTCCGGCGCGCCGGTACCCGCGCCGCGCGCTCGCCTGCGACGACGACCACCGCCGCGGCTCGTGCGCCCGCGCCGGCGCCCGGCGACCCCATGTCTACGTCGCGCGCGGGACCCATGCGTCGTATCCGCAGCGGTGCACGGACCGCGGCGAGCCGTTCCCGCTGCCGGCCAGCTATCTGCTCGGCTGTCGGCAGCGGGACGTCGAGGGCGCGCAGGCGCTGCCCGAGGGCGGTCACGACGGCCGGCGCGCCTGGGGCAGCAACGACGACCCGCGGGCGCTGCACGCGCTGCGCACAGGCGATGGCTTCACGCGGTGGCGCGGGCGCTGGGGCTTGCCCGGCGTGACCCGGAGTCCCGGCTGGCAATGGAACACGCACGACACGGAGGTGCACGCATGAACATGACAGGCGCACGCGCGATGACCGACACTGGGTCGATGGCGGACTCGTTCGCGGGCTTTCCGGCCGAGGCGTTCTCGTGGTTCGCCGGGCTCGAAGCCGACAACTCGAAGCCGTACTTCACGGCGCAGCGAGCGGTCTACGAACGCTCGGTCCGCGCGCCGCTGGACGCCTTGCTGGAGCAGCTGGCGGGCGAGCTCGGTGGCCAGCCGCGGCTCTTCCGCCAGCAGCGCGACATCCGCTTCTCGGCCGACAAGTCGCCGTACAAGACCCGCACCTACGGCGTGATCGGCGAGCGACCCGATCACCACCCGCCGCTCTACGCGGAGCTGTCGTCCGGCGGCCTGTTCGCCGGCGCCGGGTATCACGCGCTGGCCGCGGACCAGCTCGCCCGCTTCCGCGACGCGGTCGCCGACGACGTGGCAGGGTCCACGTTGGAGGCCATCGTCACGAACGTCGAGACCGCCGGGCTGGAGGTGTTCGGCGAGGCCCTGAAGAGCGCCCCGCGCGGCTTCGAGCGCGACCATCCCCGCATCCGGCTGCTTCGCCACAAAGGGCTCTTCGCCGGGTCGCGGCTCGCTCCCGGACCGCAGGGCATCTCGAGCGACGCCGCCGTGGCGCACGCGCGTGATGCCTGGGCCGCGTGCGAGCCGCTGAACGCTTGGCTCGCCCAGCACGTGGGCGCAAGCGAGCTGCCGCCCCGGCCGCGGTTCGGTCGGCGATGACGATGATGAACGCGTGACGCCACGCGCAGCCGGGGATCGCCGACCTCGACACATCGGTGCCCCGAGCCAACCGTCAGAGCTCGATAGCCCCGTGATCGCCTACACGACGATGTCCAGGTCCTCGGTCGCGCGGATGAAGCCGTGCAGGCCGACCGCGACGCCGCCGATGACGACGTGCTCCACGCGGGCCTCGTCGAGGGCGAGCAGCAGTCCCCGCAGGTCGGGCAGGGTCACGAGACGCGCTTCGCGTCGCGCATCAGCGCTGCGTTCGCGCACAACGCGGCAAGCTTCTCCAGCCGCCGGCGGGGCTGAGGCGAAGATCGGCGGCGACCCGTGCATCGCGAACCGCGTCCGCTTCTCCTTCACGGCGTTGGCGCTCCCGGTCTTGGCGGGTAGCCAACCTCGCCTCCGGGACACCTGATGCATTCGACCGCCGTCGCGGTCCAAGCCGACACCCGGACTCGAACCGGGGACCCCTTCATTACGAGTGAAGTGCTCTACCAGCTGAGCTATGTCGGCGCGCCCGCCATGGTAGCGGTGCGTTCCCCGAGGTAGCGTTGCCCGGCGCCATGCCCGCGATCTGGACCATCGGCTACGAACGGCTCCTGCCGCCCGAGCTCGCGGCCGAGCTCCGGGCAGCGGGCGTCGAGCGCGTCATCGACGTCCGCTTCCGGCCGCAGTCGCGCCGTCCCGGCATGTCGAAGACCCGGCTGGCCGAGCTGCTGCGCGACCACGGGATCGCCTACGAGCACCGGCGTGAGCTGGGCACGCCGCCCCACATCCGGCCGCTGTTCCACGCCCACCGCCTCACCGAGGCCGCAGCCGCCTACCACGAGCACGTCGAGTCCAACGCGCCCGAGGCGCTGGACGAGCTCGCGCGCGAGTTGGACAACCCGAACGCGCCCCGCACCGCGCTGCTCTGCCTCGAGGCCGAGCCCGCCGGCTGCCATCGCCGCGTCATCACCGACGCGCTGCGCGAACGCCGTCCGGCGCTCACCGTGGTCGATCTCTGAGCAACGGCCTCACACCGTCGCCGCACCGACCGTCGCCGACAGCCCGACCAGACCGTAGTGCCGATACAGCCGGGCGCGGAAGGCGCCGGTCCGCCACTCGTCGGCGCTCGACACCCGGGGCGCCTCGCGCACGTCGAACCGGCGCACCGGCACCGTGAGGACCCGCGCGGCGCCGGTCGGCCCGGCACCCGTCGCCGGGACGAGCGTCGGATGGCGGACGAAGCGGCCCAGCCCGACGAGCAGCCACGTCAGCCCGGTCTCGGGGTCGACGACGACGTCGCGCACCGTCCCGATCCGCATGCCGTCGACGTCGTCGACCTGCAGGCCGATCCAGTCGCGTCGTCCCGCCTTCGTCCACATGAGGGGTGCGGTGCCCGCCGCGCGATCCTCGCAAACTCCGGACCTGTCAGGCTGGGCCGCGATGGCCAACCCGACCGCCCCCACCTTCGACCTCCAGTCGCACTCGACCCACTCCGACGGCCACCTCCCGCCGGCCCACGTCGTGGCGCTGGCCGCGGCCGCGGGCGTCGAGCTGCTCGCGCTCTCCGATCACGACACCGTCGACGGCGTCGAGGAGGCGCTGAGCGCCGCCCACCACCACGGCATCGAGGTCGTCCCGGCCGTCGAGATCTCCGCGCCCGACGGCGCGCACCCCGACATCCACATCCTCGGCTACGGGATCGACCACCACGATCCCGCCCTGCTCGAGGCCCTGGCCGCGTACCGCGGCGACCGCGACGGCCGCGCCGACCGGATGATCGCCAACCTGAAGGCGCTCGGGCTCGAGCTCGACGAGCGCACGATCGCGGCCCGCCGCGCCCAGGGCAAGCCGATCGGGCGCCCCCACATCGCGGCCGCCGTCTTCGCCCATCCGGCCAACCAGGACCGCCTCGCCCGCGAGGGGCTCACCGACGCGCCCGCCACCCTGGTCGCCTACCTCATCGAGGGCGCGCCTGCCTTCGCCGGCCGGACGATCCCGACGGTCGAGGACGCGATCGCGGTCATCCACGCCGCCGGCGGCGTCGCGGTCTGGGCGCATCCGTTCTGGGACGTCAAGGATCCCGCCGAGGTGCTGGAGACGATCGACCGCTACGTCGGCTACGGGCTGGACGGGATCGAGGCCTTCTACATCACCCACGGCCCCGACCAGACCCGCCTGCTCGCCGACCGGGCCGCCGAGCTGGACCTCCTCACGACCGGCTCGGCCGACTTCCACGGGCCCGACCACCGCCACTTCCACGCGTTCCGCGCCTTCGACCTCGCCGACCGCGTCCCCCGCCTCGGCCCGATCGACACCCGCGCCTGAGGCGACTGCGCGGCGCCTCCCTAGACTCACCCGCCAATGTCCATGATCGAGGCCATCGTCCTCGGCCTCGTCCAGGGGCTGACCGAGTTCCTGCCGATCTCGTCCAGCGGTCACCTGCGCATCGTCCCCGCGTTCTTCGGCTGGGACGATCCGGGCGCCGCGTTCACCGCCGTCATCCAGCTCGGGACGATGGCCGCCGTGCTGCTGTACTTCCGCCGCGACCTGTGGTCGATCGCGCGCGCCTGGGCCACCGAGCTGCGCCTGCCCTACCGCCGCCGCAGCCACGAGGCGAACCTCGGCTGGTTCATCATCCTCGGCACGATCCCGATCAGCGTCGTCGGCCTTGCGTTCAGCAACCAGATCGAGGAGGGCGCGCGCTCGCTGTACCTCATCTCGGCGGCGCTGATCCTGTTCTCGTTCGTGATGCTCATCGCCGACCGGATCGGCACGCGCCAGCGCACACTGAGCGACCTGCAGGCCCGCGACGGCCTGTTCATCGGCATCGCCCAGGCGCTCGCGCTCATCCCCGGCGTCTCGCGCTCGGGCGCCACGATCTCCGCCGGCCTGCTGCGCGGGTTCGATCGCGGCGCCGCGGCGCGCTACTCGTTCCTGCTGTCGGTCCCCGCGGTCGTGCTCTCCGGCCTGTTCGAGCTGCGCCACATCGGCGACCCCGGCGGCGCTCCGATCGGCGCGACGATCGTCGCCACGGTGCTCGCGTTCGTCTCCGGGTACGCCGCGATCGCCTGGCTGCTGCGCTACCTCGCCTCGCACAACCTGACGATCTTCGTCGTCTACCGCCTCGTGCTCGGCGTGCTCGTGCTCGCGCTGGCCGCCAGCGGCGCGATCAGCTGATCGCGTGGGTGGGGAGCAGCCTCCCCGCCGGATCGACCGCCTCGCGCACCCGCGCCAGCCGCGCGAGCGCATCGACGTCGAAGCACGGTCGCGCCGACCCGCCGTCCTCGGCGAAGGCGAGGTACGTGCGACCCGTCGTCCACGGGCGCATCGCCTCGGCCAGTCGATTCAGCGATGTGCCGATCGGCCCGGCGGCGCCGGGCGCCGTCGGCGTGCCGGCGCCGAACAGCAGGTAGGACCCGGGGATCGCCGCGGTGGCGCCGCCGCCGGCCGGCACGGTCGCCAGCGCGCCGCCGAGCTGCCGCAGCTCGGCCTTCAGCAGCGCGGTCTCGGAGCCCTCGCCGACCGCGCCGAGGAACGCATCGATCCCCGCCTCGTCGAGCTCGTCGAGCAGCGCGTGCGTCGAGTGCAACGGCACCGGCTGCCGGGGATCGCCGTGGACGTGGACGGTCGCGGCGGCATCCATCTCCGTCCAGCTGTCGAGGATCGTCGGCGCAGCCGCGCGCAGCGGCGCCAGCAGCTCGTCGCCCTGCGTGCGGTCGCCGAGCAGCACGCCGTCGACGCTCACCGCCGGCACGCCGCGCAGCGGCTCGGGCACCGCGGGCACCGGCGGGAGCCGCTTGCACGCCAGGGCCGTGGTGATCTCCTCGGGCGCCTGCGCGGCCCACGTGGTCCACGCCCGCAGCACCGCGCGCGCATCGGCCAGCGGCCAGCAGAGCGCTCCGGCGAACACGCGCTCGATCGGGAAGAGGTCGAACTCGATCGCGGTCACGACGCCGAACGCCCCGCTGCCGCCGCGCAGGGCCCAGAACAGCTCCGGATCGCGGTCGTCGGCGACGCGGCGCAGGTCGCCATCGACCGTGACGAGCTCGATCGCGCGCACGTGGTTGGCGGCGACGCCGTAGCGGCGGCCGTAGAAGCTGAGCCCGCCCGCGAGCAGGTAGCCGACGACGCCGACATCCGGCGAGGAGCCGTGGAGCGCCGCGAGGCCGTGCCGGGCCGCGGCGTCGACGACGTCCTCCCACACCGCTCCGGCCTGCACCCGCGCGGTGCGCGCGACCGGGTCGATCTCGACGTCTCCGGCGTGCAGCTCCGCGCGCACGAGCAGCGCGCCGTCCAGCGGCGGCAGCGCGCCGGCGGAGTGTCCGGTCGCGATCGCCGCCACCCGCATCCCGCGCTCAGCGGCGAGGGCGAGCGCCTCGCGGATCTGCTCCACGGTCGTCGCCGTGACGACGCCGGCGGGACGCAGGTCGGCGGCCAGGTTCCAGGCGCGGCGCGCAGCGTCGTACTCGCCGTCCAGCGGCTGGACGACCGTCGGGCGATGGGAAGGGTTCGTGGTGACCGGGTTCATGCCGGCCACGCTCCCAGCCCGCCCCGGGCGTCGCCCCGGGGAAGTCCCTAGCGCGACACCCTCACCGCAGCGCCTCGGCCAACCGGTAGGCGAGCGCCTCCAGCGCCAGCTCCTCGGTGACGTTGATCTGCAGGCGCATGCGGGTGTCGTCGACGAGCTCGACCCCGGCGCGCAGCGCGGACGCGTCGCGGCCGCTGGCGTCGGCGGCGAGCGCGTCGCGGCGATCGAGGTTGTGGACCACCTCGGAGACGCCGTCGGCCACGCACGCGAGGTCGCGCAGCCACAGGCCGGTGAGCTGCAGCCCGAGGTCGATCGCGGTGGTGCGGGCGCGGCGCTGGGCGCGCTTGGACCGCTCGCCGCCTTCGCGCTCGACGCGCTTGCGGTCGCGCTGGGCGGTGAGCTCGAGCTCCGACGCCGTCCGCGCCTCGGCCGCGGTCGCCGCCTCCTCCTCGGCGGCCTTGGCCTGCGCCAGCAGCGCGGTCCAGGGCTTGCCCGTGAGGTCGTCGTGCAGCGCCGCGCGGGCATAGCGCTCGGCGGCGTCGCGCAGCGCCGGGCCGGTGCCGAGCGCGAGCTGCAGCGCCCGCTCGCCGTCGCCGAGGGCGAGGCGGGCGCAGGCGTCGGCGGTCGGCGAGACGATCCCGTGGCGGTCGCGCAGGCGCGCCGCGAGGGCCTCGGGCGGGCGCGCGTCGAAGCGGACGTGCTGGCAGCGCGAGGCGATCGTCGGCAGCACCTCGCCGAGACGATCGGTGAGGAGGATCAGGTGCGCGAACGGCGGCGGCTCCTCGAGCGTCTTCAGCATCCGGTTGGCCGACTGGTCGTTCATCGTGTCGGCGCGCTCGATGACGAAGACCCGCCGGCGCGACTCGAACGGCGTGCGCGTCGCAGCCGCGACGACGGGCTCGTCGATGTCGGAGACGAGCATCTCGGCGGCGCCGCTCGGCGCGACCCAGGTCAGATCCGGGTGGGCGCCGGAGCGCACGCGCGCCGCCGCGTTGGCCGGGTCGTCGGCGCCGTCGGACAGCAGCGCGGCGGCGAGCTCACGGGCGACCTCGCGCTTGCCGCTGCCCGCCGGGCCATGGAAGAGGTAGGCGTGGTTGGGCTGCCCGGCGGGCGGGAGCGCCGCGGTCAGGACGGCGCGCGCATGGGGATGGTCCTCGGTGCCGGGCAGCATGCCCGGGAGAGGTTAGGCGTGGCCGACCGCGAACCCGACCGCGGCGACGATCACGCCGCCCAGCGTGACCTGGATGAGCGAGGCGCTGAGCGGGACGCGGAGGAACCGCTTGCGGATCCAGGCGATCGCGACGAGCTCGATCGCGACGATGACGTAGGCGATCGTCAGCGCCGTCGAGACGTCCCCGATGAGGAACGGCAGCGCGTGGAAGGTGCCGCCGGCGAAGGTCGCCAGGCCGGTGATGAGGCCCCGCTGGGTGGCGGCGCCGCGGCCCGTGATCTCACCGTCGTCCGACAGCGCTTCCGAGAGGCCCATCGAGATCGCGGCGCCGAGCGCGGCGGCGAGGCCGACGAGCAGCGCTGCCCGCGAGCCGGAGACGTAGGCGGCGGCGAAGATCGGCGCGAGGGTGGAGATCGTGCCGTCGATGAGGCCGATCAGGCCCGGCTGGACGACCTGCAGGAGCTTGTCGCGGTCGTCGGCGCGGCGCCACCGGGCGAGGGAGAGGGCGATGGTGCTCACGGAATGACCGTACCACGTTATTGCAAGTAATTTGCAATAAGGAGCCGGTTGCGATGGAGCGCGAGGCCGTAGGCTGGCCGCGGATGACGCTGATCACGATCGAGGGCATCGACGGCGCCGGGAAGTCGACGCTCGCCGCCGCGCTGGCGCGCGAGCTGCCCGGTGCCGAGCTGCTGCGCGAGCCGGGCGGCGTCGCGCTCGCCGAGCGGGTGCGCGACGTCGTCAAGGATCCGGGGCTGCGCTGCGGGGCGCGCGCGGAGGCGCTGCTGTACGCGGCGGCGCGCGCGCAGCTCGTCGAGGAGGCGGTGCGGCCGTTGGTCGAGGCCGGGCGAACCGTGCTGCTCGATCGCTACGTGGACTCGTCGCTGGCCTATCAGGGCGCGGCGCGCGGGCTCGGCGTCGCGGCGATCCGCGCGATCAACGACTTCGCCACCGGCGGCCTGCGCGCCGATCGCACCCTGCTGCTGCGGATCGACCCGGCGGTCGCGCGGGCGCGAGCGGTTGGGCGCGGCGTCGCCGCGGACCGCCTGGAGGCCGAGGACGACGGGTTCTTCGCGGCGATCGCCGCCGCCTACGACGAGCTCGCGGCGGCCGAGCCGGAGCGCTGGGTCGTCCTCGACGCGACCCGCTCGCCGGCCGAGCTGCTGGCCGATGCGCTGGCGGCGCTGCGGCCGCCGGCGTAGCGGCCGCGGCGGCGGGCCCGAGCGGCGGATCACTAGTGTCGGAGCGATGCGACGCCTCCGCGCCGCCCTTTCGCTGCTCGCGTGCCTGGCCGCGCTGAGCGCCGCCGCCGTGCCGGCGGTCGCCGTCGCGCAGACGACCACGCCTGACGCGGCCGCCGGCGGCGCGACGCCGGGCACCGCCACGACGCCCGGCGCAGCGACGCCGCCTGCCGGCGCGGCCACCACCCCGGGCGCAGCGACGCCGCCCGCCGGGGCGACCACCACTCCCGGCGCAGCCACGCCGCCCGCCGGGACGGCCACCACACCCGGCGCAGCCACGCCACCCGCCGGGACGGCCACCACCCCCGGCGCGGCCGCGCCGCCCGCGGGGGCGGCCACCACCCCCGGCGCCGCGACCGCGCCGGCGGGCACCGCGACCGCCCCGGCGACCGGTGCCGGCACCTCGGCCTCCGACGACGAGGGACCGTCCCCCTGGCTCGTCGGCCTCGCCGTCCTCGTCGGCTTGACCGCGATCGTCCTCCTGATCTGGCTCGTCATCCGCGCCACCGGCTGGGAGCCCGCGTGGGCGCCCCGGCTGCGCCACGCGCTCGGTGAGGCCGCTGATCGCACCGGCGCCGCCTGGGACGACTTCCGCGACTGGCTGCGGCCGCGGCCGCACTAGACCGGCTGCAGGAAGCCGGAGTCGACGACGGCCTCGACCTCCTCGGCCAG
>CAYRCB010000034.1:0-24082 GCA_964422645.1 uncultured Solirubrobacteraceae bacterium
CGTGCTGTTCGGCGAGTGGGACAAGATCGTCGAGGGCGACACGGTCAAGCGCACCGGCCGCCTGCTCGAGATCCCGGTCGGCGAGGCCCTGCTGGGGCGCATCGTCGACCCGCTGGGCAACCCGCTGGACGGCAAGGGCCCGATCGAGACGAACGAGACCCGCCCCGCCGAGTTCAAGGCTCCGGGCGTCGTGCAGCGCAAGTCGGTCCACGAGCCGCTGCAGACGGGCCTGAAGGCGATCGACTCGATGATCCCGATCGGCCGCGGTCAGCGCGAGCTGATCATCGGCGACCGCCAGACCGGCAAGACGGCGATCGCGGTCGACACGATCATCAACAACAAGGACTCGGGCGTCGTCTCCGTGTACGTGGCCATCGGCCAGCGCATGGCGACCGTCGTCGCCCTGGCCGAGACGCTGGCCGAGGCGGGCGCGCTGGAGCACACGATCATCGTGGCCGCCGGCGCCGACGAGGCCGCGCCGATCAAGTTCATGGCGCCCTACGCCGGCTGCGCCATGGCCGAGTACTTCCTCTACAAGGGCGGCCACGCGCTGGCGGTCTACGACGACCTCACCAAGCACGCCTACGCCTACCGCCAGATGTCGCTGCTGCTGCGCCGCCCGCCGGGCCGCGAGGCGTACCCGGGCGACGTCTTCTACCTGCACAGCCGCCTGCTCGAGCGCGCGGTCAAGCTCAACGACGACCTCGGCGCCGGCTCGCTGACCGCGCTGCCCGTCATCGAGACGCAGGCCGGCGACGTGTCGGCGTACATCCCGACGAACGTCATCTCGATCACCGACGGCCAGATCTTCCTCGAGCCGAAGCTCTTCTACTCGGGCGTGCGCCCGGCCATCAACGTCGGCATCTCGGTGTCGCGCGTGGGCGGCAACGCGCAGATCAGCCCGATGAAGAAGATCGCCGGCCGCCTGAAGATCGACCTGTCGCAGTACCGCGACCTGGAGGCCTTCGCGCAGTTCGGCTCCGACCTGGACGCCTCGACCCAGCAGACGCTGGCCCGCGGCGACCGCCTGGTCCGCACGCTGAACCAGAACGAGCGCTCGCCGCTGCCGGTCGAGGACCAGGTCGTCCAGATCTACGCCGCCTCCAACGGCTTCGTGGACCGCATCACCGTCGAGCGCGTGCCGGAGTTCCTCGACGCGCTGACGCAGCGCTTCCGCGCCGAGCAGGCCGACCTGCTGGCGACCATCGCCGGCGGCGACTGGTCCGACGACACGCAGGAGGCGGTCAAGAAGGCCGTCGCCGAGTTCGCCGACGACTTCGGCTACGACCTCGACGAGGATGGCCAGCCGGTCGAGGCGGGCGACTCCGAGCGCGTCGCGCGCCGCGAGGCCGCGGTCGCCGCCGAGGCCGAGCGCGAGGAGCAGGCCGAGGAGGCCGCGGTCGCCTGATGGCCTCCCAGCGCGACGTCAAGAACCGGATCTCCTCGATCCAGAACATCGAGAAGATCACGCGCGCCATGCAGATGGTCGCCGCGGCGCGCCTGCGTCGCGCCGAGCAGCGCATCGCCGCGCTGCGCCCGTACGCGGGCGCCATCCGGCGGATGACGCGCCAGGCCGCCGCCGCGGCCGAGAACGTGCCGAGCCTGCCGATCCTCAACGAGCACGAGTCCGTCCAGACGGTCGGGATCATGCTCGTGACCGGGGACCGCGGCCTGGCCGGCGCGTTCAACTCGCAGATCATCCGCGCCGGCCTGCGCGCGGCGGCCGAGCACGAGGCGGAGGGGCGCCAGGTCGTCTTCTTCGCCTCCGGGCGCCGCGGCGTGTCGACGCTGAAGTTCCGCAAGCGCGATCCGCTCGGCGAGTGGGTCGGGTTCACCGACCGGCCCGTCTACGCCAACGCGCGCGAGATCTCCGAGGGCCTGATGACCGCGTACGTCGACGGCCAGGTCGACCTCGTCGAGGTCTTCTACAACGGCTACGTCTCCGCGCTCACCCAGGAGGTGCGTCGCGAGACGCTGCTGCCGCTGCAGCAGGCGACGATCCTCGAGGCCTCCGACGAGGAGGTCGCCGAGGAGGACGCCCAGCGCCGCGCGCTCGTCGAGTACGAGCCCGAGCCGGAGGAGATCCTCAAGCGCCTGGTCCCCGACTACGTGGAGATCTCGATCTTCCGCGCCCTGCTGGAGTCGACCGCGTCCGAGCACGGCGCCCGCATGACCGCCATGCGCAACGCGTCGGAGAACGCGGGCGAGCTGATCGAGGACCTCACGCTGGAGATGAACCGCGCCCGCCAGGCGGACATCACGCAGGAGATCATGGAAGTCGTCGCCGGCGCCGAGTCGCTGGTCTAGGAGAACCAATCGTGGCCACTGATACCCAGACGAAGCAGAACGTCGGGCGCATCGAGGAGATCCAGGGCGTCGTCATCGAGGCCGTGTTCCCCGACCAGCTGCCCGAGATCAACAGCGCGCTGCACATCCAGCGCAGCGCCGCCAACCGCGAGGAGGAGGCCGCCGGGATCTCGGCGGGCTCCGAGGAGGAGGTCCTCGTCTGCGAGGTGCAGCAGCACCTCGGCGACGACCGCGTCCGCGCCGTCGCCATGGACACGACCGACGGCCTGTCGCGCGGGACGGAGGTCGTCGACACCGGCGGCCCGATCACCGTGCCGGTCGGCCGCGCCACCCTCGGGCGCATCTTCAACCTGCTCGGCGACCCGATCGACCTCGGCGAGGACGTCAAGGCCGACGAGCGCTGGCCGATCCACCGCTCGGCGCCGACGGTCGAGAACCTGACCCCGACGACCGAGATGTTCGAGACCGGCATCAAGGTCGTGGACCTGCTGGCGCCCTACGCCAAGGGCGGCAAGGTCGGCCTGTTCGGCGGCGCCGGCGTGGGCAAGACCGTGCTCATCCAGGAGCTGATCCACAACCTGGCGGCCGAGCACGGCGGTCTGTCGGCGTTCTGCGGCGTGGGCGAGCGCTCGCGCGAGGGCAACGACCTCTGGCAGGAGATGACCGAGTCGGGCGTCATCGACAAGACGATGCTCGTCTTCGGCCAGATGAACGAGCCGCCCGGCGCCCGCATGCGCGTCGCGCTCTCGGGCCTGACGATGGCGGAGTACTTCCGCGACGTCGAGGGCCAGGACGTGCTGCTGTTCATCGACAACATCTTCCGGTTCGTCCAGGCCGGCTCCGAGGTGTCCGCGCTGCTGGGCCGCATGCCCTCGCAGGTCGGCTACCAGCCGACGCTGGAGACGGAGATGGGCCAGCTGCAGGAGCGCATCACCTCGACGCGCAAGGGCTCGGTCACCTCGGTCCAGGCCATCTACGTCCCCGCCGACGACCTCACCGACCCGGCGCCCGCCTCGGTGTTCGCCCACCTCAACGCGACGACCGTGCTCTCGCGGGCGATCTCGGAGAAGGGCATCTACCCGGCCGTCGACCCGCTCGACTCGACTTCGACGATCCTCAAGGCCGACATCCTCGGCGAGGAGCACTTCACGGTCGCCAACCGGGTCAAGGAGATCCTGCAGCGCTACAAGGAGCTGCAGGACATCATCGCGATCCTCGGCATCGACGAGCTCTCCGACGAGGACAAGCTGGTCGTCGGTCGCGCCCGTCGCATCGAGCGCTTCCTGTCGCAGCCGTTCTCGGTCGCCGAGCAGTTCACCGGCACGCCGGGCGCGTACGTCCCGATCGCCGAGACGATCCGCGGCTTCCAGGAGATCCTCGACGGCAAGCACGACGAGATCCCCGAGTCGCACTTCCTGCTGAAGGGCACGATCGACGACGTGGTCGAGGCCGCGAGCAAGAGCTAGCCGTGGCCAAGTCCAAGTTCCAGGTCGAGGTCCTCACCCCGGAGGGCGAGGTCTTCAACGACGAGGTCGAGATGCTGTCGACGCGGACCTCGGTGGGCTCGATCGGCGTGCTCGCGCATCACCAGCCGCTGCTGGCGATGCTCGACCCGACCGAGCTGCGCCTGTACCGGTCCGACAGCGACGTCGTCCGCTTCGCGCAGGGCGAGGGCTATCTGCAGGTGGCCAACAACCAGGCGCTCGTCCTCGTCGAGGAGGCGCACGCCCCGGGCGAGCTGGACCGCTCCGACCTGCAGGACCGGCTCTCCCGGGCCGAGAAGGCGCTCGCGGATGCCGAGGAGGGCACCGAGGCCCAGCGCGTCGCCCAGCGCGAGAAGCGCCGCTGGGAGGCGTTCCTGCGCATCGCCGGCGGTGGCGAGGCGCACTAGGCGCCCACCGCACCGCGACGTGCGACACCCGTTTGGCGAAGGCCCCGCTCCGGCGGGGCCTTCCTGCGTTCCGGGGCCGGGCGCTCAGCGCTCGGCGACCACGCTCCACGGCAGGCGCGGGTCGCGCTCGACGATCCCGTCGCGCACCGTCGGCGGCCAGCCGCGCTCCGCGCCCGGCCACAGCGTGCCGACCAGCCGGCGCGGCGTGTTGGTCGCGATCACCCGGCCGCGGTGGTTGACGAGCGCGGCCGTGCCCGGCAGGGCGGCGAGCGCCGGGCCCGCGATCGCCTCGATCCCGCCGACCGTGATGTCGGTGGTCGACGCGCTCGGCGCCGGCGACGTGGCGGGCGCGATCGACCGCTTCCGTCCCGAGCTGGCCGAGAAGCTGTCGGTCGCCGGTACCCCGGAGGAGTGCATCGACAAGATCCGCACCGACATCGCGCCTGCGGGCGTCAACCACATGATCCTGGCGCTGTCGGACGCGCATCTGGTGGAGCTCTTCTCCGGCCAGCACGTGGACGACGTCCCGACGATCGACCAGCAGCTGCGCCTCGTCGCCGATCGGGTCATGCCGGCGTTCGCGTAGCCCCGCAGCGGGGCAGGAACGCGACATGCCCACCTACGAGGAGATCGTCGCTGCGCATCGGTGGCGGGTGCCGGAGCGCTACAACATCGCGACGGACGTGTGTGCGCGTCATCCGCGCGGGAAGCTGGCGATGGTGCATGAGGATCCGGCGGGCCGGGTGCGGGAGGTGGTGTGGGGTGAGCTGCAGGATCGCAGCGCCCAGATCGCGCATCTGTTGGCGGCGCATGGGGTGGAGCCGGGCGATCGGGTGGGGGTGACGTTGCCGGCGACGGTCGATGCGGCGGCGACGTTCCTGGCGGTGTATCGCAGTGGCGCGATTCTGTTGTCGATGTCGGTGCTCTACGGCGACGAGGCGATTCGTCATCGCCTGGAGGACTCGGGTGCGAAGCTGTTGGTGACCGACGCGGCGCACGCGGATCGCTTTGCGGCGTTGGGTGCGCCGGTGTTGTTGCTTGACGAGGCGGCAGCGCAGCCGACGGACTTCGCCACGGTGGATACACGGGCCGACGATCCGGCGCAGCTGTACTACACGAGCGGGACGACCGGGCTGGCGAAGGGGATCCTCCACGCTCACCGCTACCTGCTCGCCCATGAGGAGTTCACGTACTGCCACGAGGTGCAGGACGGCGAGCGCTTCCATGGGATGGGGGAGTGGGCGTGGGCGGCCGGCATCGCGCCACTGCTCGGCCCGTGGCGGCTGGGCGCGGTGCAGTGCGTGTTGCAGCGCGAGGGCGGCTTCGATCCCGAGCGCCAGCTGGACTTCCTGTCGCGCCACGAGGTCACCAACGTGTTCGGCACGCCGACGGCGATCCGCTCGATGATGGGCATCGGCGACGCCCGCACCCGCTTCCCACAGCGCTTCCGGCGGGTCTGCTCGGCGGGCGAGCCGCTGAACCCCGAGGCGATTCGCTGGTTTCGTGAGCAGTACGACGTGACGGTGTTGGACTACTACGGGCTCAGCGAGGGCTATCCGTTGTGTGCGAACTTCCCGTGGATGGAGGTGCGGGAGGGGTCGATGGGGCGGCCGATGCCCGGGTGGGACGTGCAGGTCTTGGACGAGGATGAGCGGCCGGTGCCTCGGGGCGAGCGGGGGGAGATCTGTCTGCGGGCGCGGTCCAACCCGCATTGGCCGCTGGGCTATTGGAACAACGAGGAGGCGTCGCGGGAGACGTTCGGCGGCGCGTGGTTTCACACCAAGGACGCCGCCACGCAGGACGAGGACGGCTACATCTGGTACGCCGGGCGGGCCGACGACGTGATCATCTCGGCCGGCTATCGGATCGGCCCGTTTGAGGTCGAGTCGGCGTGTCTGGAGCATCCGGCGGTGGCCGAGGCCGCCGCGGTCGCCGCACCCGACGAGCGGCGCGGCACGATCGTCAAGGCGTTCGTCGTGCTGGCCGCCGGCCACGCGCCGTCCGACGAGCTGGGCCGCGAGATCAGCGCCTTCGTGCGCGACCGCCACTCGGCCTACGCCTACCCGCGCCGCGTCGAGTTCGTCGACCGCCTGCCCAAGACCCTGACCGGCAAGATCCGCCGCATCGAACTGCGCGAACGCGAGCGGAAGGGGACCGCCTAGCGCCGTACCCTGCGGACCATGCCGCTCGTCCGCGACGTCATCCTCCGCGACGGCAGCGTGCTGCGGCTGCGGGCGCCCGAGCCCGACGACGAGGAGGCCATCAAGCGGTTCTTCGACCGGCTCGACCCGGAGAGCAGCTACCTGCGCTTCCACGGGCACGTCCGCTCGGATCGCGTCGCCGCGCACTACGCCGCCGCCGACGGCGAGAACCGCGTCGCGCTGCTGGCCCATCGCGAGGGCGAGATCGTCGCGGTGGCCGGCTACGAGCGGCTGCGCGAGCTCGGCGCCGCCGAGGTCGCGTTCGCGGTGCTCGCCTCCGAGCAGGGCCGCGGCTTGGGGACGCGGATGCTCGAGCAGCTCGCGGCCTACGCGGCCGAGCACGGCGTCGACCGCTTCGACGCGTCGGTCATCGCCGAGAACCGACGGATGCTCGGCGTCTTCTCCAGCGCGGGCTTCGCGGTGCGGCGCGAGACGAGCCACGGCGTGACCGAGCTGACGATGGACATCCGCCCGACGGCGACGCTGGCGCAGCGGATCGCCGAGCGCGACCACGAGGCGACCATCGCCTCGCTGCGGCCGCTGCTCGCGCCGGCCGCGGTCGCGGTGGTCGGCGCGTCCAACGCGCCTGGCTCCGTCGGCGGGACGATCTTCGCCAACCTCCTCGACGGCGGCTTCGCCGGGATCGCCACGCCGGTCAACCGGCACGCGCGCGTCGTGCACTCGGTCCGCGCCTACCCACGCGTCTCCGACATCCCCGAGATCCCCGACCTCGCCGTCCTCGCGGTGCCCGCGCCCGAGGTGCTCGACGTCGCACGGGATGCCGCAGGCGCCGGGGTGCGCGCCCTCATCGTCGTCTCGGCCGGCTTCGCCGAGCGCGACGCCGAGGGCCGCGCCCGCCAGGACGCGCTGCTCGAGCTGGCCCGCGACCACGGCGTGCGGCTCGTCGGCCCCAACTCGCTCGGCCTGCTCTCGACCGATCCCTCCGTCTCGCTCAACGCGACGCTCGGCACGCTGCGGCCGAAGGCGGGGCGGCTGGCGATCTCCTCGCAGTCGGGCGCGCTGGGCATCGGCCTGCTCGGGCAGGCGATCGGGCGCGGGCTCGGCGTCGCCGCGTTCGTGACGCTCGGCAACCGTGCCGACGTCTCGACGAACGACCTCCTGGAGTGGTGGGAGGACGACGAGCGGGTCGCGGCGATCGTGCTGTACATGGAGTCGTTCGGCAACCCGCGGCGCTTCAGCGCGCTCTCGCGGCGGGTCTCGCGGCGCAAGCCGGTCGTGGCGGTCAAGGGGCATCGCGACGGCGCCGCAGCGGCCGGCCACGGCTCGCACATCGGTCGCGCGCTGCGCGGCGAGGCCGTCTTCGACGCGCTGTTCCGCCAGGCCGGCGTGCTGCGCGTGGAGGGCGCCCAGGCGCTGTTCGACGCCGCCGCGCTCCTCGATCGGCAGCCGCTGCCCGCGGGGCGCAACGTCGCGGTGGTGACGAACTCCGGCGGCTTGGGGACGCTGGCCGCCGACGCCTGCCTGAGCCGCGGGCTCGCGGTCGCGCCGCTCTCGACGCAGACGTCCGCCGCGATCGCCGCCGCCGTGCCCGAGGCCGACCGCACGACCAATCCCGTCGACCTCGGGATCGCCGCCGACCCCGTCGCCGTACGCGCGGCGGTCGAGGCGGTGGTCGCCGACGAGGCCGTCGATGCCGTCGTGGTGCTCTCGGTCGATCTCGCGGGCGTGTCCCCGGCCGCGATGCTCGCCGCGCTGGAGCCACGCGAGGACGCCCCGTCGCGTGGCAAGCCCGTCGTCGCCTCGATCGTTCGCGCCGACGGGCGCATGACCGAGGCGCTGGGGACCGTCCCGAACTTCCGCTTCCCCGAGGCGTGCGCCGCCGTCCTCGCCCTGGCCGCCGACCGCCGCGACTGGCTCTCGCGGCCGCTCGGCCAGCCGCCGGCACTGGCCGACGCCGACCCCGAGGCCGCCCGCGGGCGCGTGCTCGCCGCGCTGGGCGACGCCGACGAGCCGCGCTGGCTGGACCCCGCCGACGTGGAGGCGCTCCTGCGCGACTACGGGATCGCGGTGCTGCCGGCGACCGCTTGCGCGACCCCGGACGAGGCGGTCGCGGCGGCGGTCGAGATCGCCGGGCCGGTGGTGCTCAAGGCTCGCTTCCCGCCGCCCGAGCAGGCGGCCGAGGTCGACGCCGTCCTGCTCGGGCTCGAGGGCGACACCGCGCTGTGGGCGGGCTGGGACGCGCTGCGCGACCGCGTCCAGCGCGCGGGCCGCACCTGGCGCGGCGGGCTCGTGCAGCCACTGGCCGAGGCAGGCGCCGACGTGCTCGTCGGCGCCATCAACCACCGCGAGCTGGGCGTCGTCACCGGCGTCGGCGCCGGCGGACGCCAGGCCGGGCTGGCCGGCGACGTCGCCTTCCGCCTGGCCCCGACGACCGACGTGGACGCCGAGGAGCTCCTGGCCGAGGCGCCGGTTGTGGCGGCGTGGCTGGAGGGCGAGCGGGCCGGGCCGCCGCTGGATCGCGACGCGCTCGCCGACCTCGTCCTGCGCCTCACCCGCCTGTTCGAGGACGTGCCCGAGCTGCTGGAGGGCGATCTCAACCCGGTTCGGCTCCATCCGGACGGCGCGACGGTGCTCGACGCGCGGCTGCGCGCCGGCCACCGCGAGGCGCCCGAGCGGATCAAGACCTGGTAGCCGCGCCGCGAGGACCGGCGCCCTCACTACTCTTCCCGGGATGGACGAGCGCCTCCTGGCCGAGCGCCTCATCACGTATGACACCTCGACCATGGACGGCATCCGGGCGGCGTCCGGGTTCGTCAAGGGCTGGCTGGAGGCCCGTGACCTGCGCGTCACCGACGCGACGCACCGCGACCTGCCGGTGATCCTGGCCGAGACGGGGCCCGCCGACGCGCCGCGGGTCGTCTTCCACGGCCACGTCGACGTCGTCCCGGGCCGTCCGGGCCAGTTCGAGCCGCGTGTCGAGGGCGACCGCCTCTACGGGCGCGGCGCCTACGACATGAAGGGCGCGCTGGCCGCGATGATGCTCGCGCTGCGCGACGTCGCCGACCAGGACGCGGTCAACGTCCGCTTCGTCTGCGTGCCCGACGAGGAGTCCGACGACGTCGACTCGCGCTCGATCGACGCGCTCGTCGCCGGCCCGCTCGCCGACGCGGGCTTCGCGATCACCGGCGAGCCGACCGACCTGCACATCGGCGTGCAGGCGAAGGGGGTCCTGGCGGTGCGCGTCGAAGTCCACGGGAGGGCCGCGCACGGCTCCACGCCGTGGCTCGGCGACAACGCGATCCTCAAGGCCTACGACGTCTTCCGCCGCATCGAGACGCTCCCCTTCAGCCGCATGAGCTCCGACCTCTTCGACCGGCCGTCCATCAACCTCGCGCGGATCGTGGGCGGCGACGCGTTCAACAAGGTGCCCGACTCCTGCGGGATGGACGTCGACATCCGCTACCTCCCCAACCAGGACCCGGGGGAGATCCTGGCCCAGATCCGCTCGATCCCCGACCTGGAGATCGTGCGCTGCTTCACGCGCGTGCCGGCGATCGTCTCGCGGCGCAACCCGTTCGTGCTGGCGCTGCGCGACGCGGTCGGCCAGGCGGTCGAGGGCGATGCGCTCTCGATCGGCCGCGACGGCGCCTCCGACGCGGTCTCGTTCCTGGAGGCCGGGATCCCCGCGGTCGAGTTCGGGCCGACCGGCGCCGGGCACCACGGGCCCGAGGAGTGGGTGTCGCTGTCGTCGCTGGCGCGCTACCGCCAGGCGCTGGCCGCGTTCGTCCGCCAGCTCCCGGCTGCGCTGGCCGCCGACGAGCAGCCGCTGCGGGCCGTCGAGGGCGGGCTCGCGTGAGCTCCGCGCCCGACGAGCTGAAGCCCGCACGGCCCGGGCGCGGCCTGATCTGGCGCTTCCTGCTCGCCGCGGTGCTGATCTCGCTCAGCGCGGCGGGCGCCACCGCGACCGCGGCGCTGCTGCAGGTCAAGCAGGTCGCCGACATCATCGAGGACAACAGCGTCCCGCTCTCCAAGGAGACCAAGACGGCGCTGGACGACGTCGAGGCCGGCGAGCCGCAGACGATCCTCGTGCTCGGCTCCGACCGCCGCTACATCGACATCAAGCAGAAGAACCCGGTCCGCTCGGACACGATCATCCTGCTGCGCCTCGACCCCGACCGCGGCGCCACCGCGGTCATGTCGATCCCGCGCGACCTCAAGGTCGAGATCCCGACCAAGCGCGGCGTCGTGACCGACAAGATCAACGCGGCCTATGCCACCGGGGGCCCGGCGCTGACCGTCAAGACGGTCAAGCAGCTGCTCGGGATCAAGATCAACCACGTCGTCAACATCAACTTCGGCGGGTTCAAGGACGCGGTCAACCGCCTGAAGTGCGTCTACGTCGACGTCGACCGGCGCTACTACAACGACAACAACCCGCCCAACGGCAGCGCCTACGACTACGCGACGATCGACGTCCCGCCCGGCTACCAGAAGCTCTGCGGCTCCGACGCGCTCGACTACGTCCGCTACCGCCACTTCGACACCGACCTCGTCCGCGCCGCGCGCCAGCAGGAGTTCCTGCGCCAGGCCAAGGAGCAGATCGGCGTCTCCAAGCTGCTCAGCGACCGCGACGAGCTCCTGAAGATCTTCGCGAAGTCCACCCAGACCGACATCCGCGGCACCGAGGCGATCCTGCGGCTGCTGAAGCTCGGCTACGAGTCGGCGCAGAACCCGATCCAGGAGGTCCACTTCCGCTCCGACATCGGCGAGGAGTACGTCACCGCGACGCCGCAGCAGATCCGCGAGACCGTCGACGAGTTCCTGGAGGGCAAGGCCTCCAAGGGCGCGCGCGGCAAGCCCAAGCCGCGGGCGGGCGACGCCGAGCGGCGCAAGAAGACCCGGCGGCGGTCGGTCGCCGGCTTCCCGGGGACCTTCGAGGCGCGCCAGCCGGCCGAGGACCAGGCCATCCAGGTCGCGGTCAAGCTCCAGAAGATCCGCCGCGCGGGGGCGCCGCTGCCGGTCTACTACCCGAAGCTCGCGGCGATCGGCTCCACCTACGTCTCCGACCTCGACAGCCCGCGCGCCTACCTGATCAAGGACCGCGGCGGCCATCGCTACAAGGCCTACCGGCTCGTCGTGCGCGCCCAGGGGCTCGGGCAGTACTACGGCGTGCAGGGGACGAACTGGAAGGCGCCGCCGATCCTCGACAACCCCAGCGAGACGCGCCGCATGCGTGGGCGCACGTACGAGCTGTTCTACGACGGCGACCGCCTGCGGCTGGTCGCGTGGCGGACGAAGAGCGGGGTCTACTGGATCTCCAACACGCTGCTGCAGACCCTGACGGACCGGCAGATGCTCGGCATCGCGCGGTCGCTCAGCCGGGTGGGCACGTGACGATCACGCGCACCGCCGCAGCCCGGTAGCCTCCGGCGCCGCATGGCTTGCAGAGAACCGATCGGTGTCGTCGGCACCGGATACGTGGGTCTGGTGACCGCTGCCGGGTTCGCGGAGCTCGGCAACGAGGTGTGGTGCATCGACATCGATGCCGACAAGATCGAGCGGCTGAAGCGCGGCGAGATCCCGATCTACGAGCCGGGGCTGGAGGAGCTCGTCACCCGCCATCGCGACCGTCTGCACTTCTCCACCGACATCGCCGATGCGCTCGAGCACGCGCGGCTGCTGTTCGTGGCGGTCGGCACCCCGCCGACCTACTCCGGCGACCCGGATCTCAGCGCGGTGCGCGCCGTGGTCGCCTCGATGCCGCCGTCCGACGGCCATGCGCTCGTGATGAAGTCGACGGTGCCGGTCGGCACCGGCGCGTCGATCAAGCGCGTCTTCGAGGAGCAGGGCAAGGGCGACTTCCGCTACGTCTCCTGCCCGGAGTTCCTCAAGGAGGGCTCGGCGGTCGCCGACTTCCTGGAGCCTGATCGCGTGGTCGTCGGCGACGACGGCGACTGGGCCGGCGACGCGGTCGTCGAGCTCTACGCGCCCTTGAACGCGCCGCTCGTGCGCACCGACATCGCCTCGGCGGAGATGATCAAGCTCGCCGCCAACGCGTTCCTGGCGACGAAGATCAGCTTCATCAACGAGATCGCCAACGTCTGCGAGGAGACCGGCGCCGACGTCATCGAGGTCGCGCGCGGCATGGGGCTGGACGACCGCATCGGCCCGAAGTTCCTGCAGGCGGGCATCGGCTTCGGCGGGAGCTGTTTTCCCAAAGATGTCCTCGGCCTCAAGCAGCTCGCCGGCAACTCCGGCTACCACTTCCAGCTGCTCAACGCGGTCATCGAGGTCAACGAGCTGCAGAAGCGGCGCGTGATCGGCAAGCTCCAGAAGCACCTCGGAACGCTCGTCGGCAAGCGGATCGCGCTGCTCGGACTCGCCTTCAAGCCCAACACCGACGACATGCGCGAGGCGTCGTCGCTCGTCCTCGCGGCGCGGCTGCAGGCAGACGGCGCGCACGTCGTCGCCTACGACCCGATCGCCGAGACCGAGGCGCGGCGGCTGATGTCGGGCGTCGAGTTCGCCGACGGCGCGCTCGGCGCGGTGACGGGCGCCGACGCGGTCGTGCTCGTGACCGAGTGGTCCGAGTTCCGCGAGCTCGACTGGTCCTCGGTGGCCGGCGTGATGGCCGGTAGCGTCCTCATCGACGGGCGCAACGTGCTCGACCCCGCCGCCGTGCGGGCCGCCGGGCTCACGTACGAGGGGATCGGGCGCGTCTAGTGCAGGCCGTGATCCTCGTCGGTGGTGAGGGCACGCGGCTGCGACCGCTGACCTCGACCGTCCCCAAGCCGGTCGTGCCGCTCGTCGACCGCCCGTTCATCGCGTTCATGCTCGAGTGGCTGCGCGGGCACGGCGTCGACGACGTGATCATGTCGTGCGGCTTCCTGGCCACCGCGGTGCGCAACGTGCTCGGCGACGGGTCGGCCTACGGCATCCGCCTGCGCTTCGTCGAGGAGCCCGACCCACGCGGCACCGCGGGCGCGCTGAAGTACGCCGAGGAGCTGCTCGACGAGCGCTTCCTCATGCTCAACGGCGACACGCTCACCGACCTCGACCTCACCGCCCAGCTCGCCCAGCACGAGCGGACCGGCGCGGTGGCGACGCTGGCGCTCGTGCCGGTCGACGACCCCTCCTCGTACGGGCTCGTCCGTCTGGAGGACGGCCGCGCGGTGCGCGAGTTCGTCGAGAAGCCGTCGCCTGACCAGATCGACACGAACCTCATCTCGGCCGGCGCCTACGTGCTCGAGCGCTCGATCCTCGACCTGGTCCCGCCCGACCAGAACGTCTCGATCGAGCGCGAGGTGTGGCCGCGGCTCGTGGGCGAAGGACTCTACGGCTACCCCCACGACGCCTATTGGATGGACATCGGCACCCCCGAGCGCTATCTCCAAGGCACGTTCGACATCGTCGAAGGCAAGGTGCGCACCGCAGTCGCCCAGCGCCTGGGCAGCGGCTACCTCGCGGTCGCCGGCGGCGCCCAGGTGACCGGGCGCGCGATCCCGCCGGCGCTCGTCGGCGAGCGCTGCACGGTCGACGAGGGTGCCCAGGTCGGCCCGCTCGTGGTCCTCGGCGACGGCGTGCGCGTGGGCGCGGGCTCCACGATCGAGCGCTCCGTGGTCCTCCAGGGCGCGGAGATCGGTCGCGACTGCGTGCTGCGCGACTGCATCGTCGCCGCGGGCGCGCGGGTCGGCGACCGCAGCCAGATCACCGGCGGCGCGGTGCTCGGCGAGGGCGTGACGATCGGCGCCGAGAATGTCGTGACGCGGGGCGCGCGGGTCTTCCCGGGCGTCGAGATCCCGGACGGGGGGCTGAAGTTCTGATGAGCGGCTCAGTGGACACGGACGCGCTCAGCTCGGCGGCGGTCGACGCCGTCGACACGGCGGGCGAGCTGCACGACATCCTCGACCTCCCCGAGCACCTGCGCGACGCGCTGTGGCGCGTCGACTCCGCCAACCTCGAGCCGTGGGACTCGCCCGGCGGGCTCGTCGTCGCCGGCATGGGCGGCTCGGCGATCGGCGGCGACCTCGCCCGCGGCTGCCTCGGCGATCAGCTGTCGCGCCCGATCGTCTCGGCGCGCGGCTACGGGCTGCCGCCGTGGACGACGCCGGAGGTCACGGTGCTGTGCGCCTCCTACTCGGGCAACACCGAGGAGACGCTGGCCGCCTACGAGGCCGCCGGGTTCCTCGGCGCCCGCCGCGTCGTCGTGAGCAGCGGCGGGAAGCTCGCCGAGACCGCCCGTGAGGACCACGTGCCGGTCATCCCGGTGCCGGGCGGCTTCCAGCCGCGGGCCGCGGTCGGGTACATGACGGTCGCCGCGCTCGAGGTCGCCGCGCTGTGCGGCGCCGCGCCGCGGATGGCCAGCCAGATCGACGTCGCCGCCGCCCACCTCGACCAGCTCTGCGGCCAGTGGGGGCCGGACGCGCCGGCCGACAGCCAGGCCAAGCAGCTGGCCCACGCGCTCCACGGCAGCGTCCCGGTGGTGGCCGGCTCGGGCCTCACGATCCCGGTCGCCTACCGCTGGAAGACGCAGATCAACGAGAACGCGAAGATCCCCGCCTTCACGCACGAGCTGCCCGAGCTGGACCACAACGAGCTCGTCGGCTGGCAGGGCGCCGCGGCGCTGGGACGCTTCTCGGCGGTTTTCCTCGACGACGCCGACAACCACCCGCGGATCGGCGACCGGATCGAGCTGACCAGCGAGCTGGTCGCCGCGCAGGCGCACACGGTGCAGCGCGTGAGCACGCTCGGTCAGGGCACCGTCGAGCGGGTGATGTCGCTCGTCCTGCTCGGCGACCTCGTCTCGCTCTACCTGGCCGTGCTGCAGGGGATCGATCCGACGCCGATCGAGGTCATCGAGACGCTGAAGCAGCGCCTCGGGGACCTGTAGGGCGCCGGGGCGGTTCTGCGGCGCCGCTTGGGGGGAAGGGCACCGCGCATGGATCAGCACGACGTGGACCGGATCGAGCGGGTCGCCAAGGCGGCGGCGGAGCTCACGATCACGCTGGCGTTCGCGCCGCTGCGGCTGCTGCTGCGGGTGATGCAGCCCGCCCAGCCCGCCCGGCCCGCTCAGCGGGTGGAGCCCGAGGAGCCGCCCGCTCCGGCGGACGAGCCGCTGGCGCCCGTGGAGCCGATCGAGCCCGTCGAGGCGGTGCCGCCGTCGCCGCATGCGACCGATCTCACCGGCGCGCAGGCCGCGCGGCTGCGCGAGGCCGCGCGCGAGGAGGAGGCCACGCCCGACTCGCCCGGTCCCGAGCTCCACGTCGATTCGCCCTGGGAGGGCTACGACGCGATGAACGTCGCCGACGTGCTCGCTCGTCTGCGCGGCGCCGACGAAGCGACGCTCGCGATGGTCCGCCTCTACGAGGAGACCCACCGCAACCGCCGCGGCATCCTGCGCGCGACCGGCGGCGAGTAGCGCGAAGGAGGGGTCTTCCCTCCCCGACCGGGTAGGGACCCCTTCAGAACCTTGACACGACCCCGGTAAGGTTTGGGGCCGTGGACGCCCTGACCATCAACGAGGCCGCCGAGACGACCGGCTGGTCGCCGCGGATGCTGCGCTACGTCGAGAGCATGGGCTTGATCGAGTCCCGCCGTTCGCCTGCGGGCTACCGGCTCTACGGGCCCGAGGAGCTCCAGCGCCTGCGCACCCTGCGCGAGCTGCTGACCGCCCACGACGTCGGCCTCGCCGAGATGGGCTTCGCGCGGCGCCTGCGCCGCGAGGAGGACCTCGCCGCCGCGGTCGAGGCATGGTTCGAGGCCACGCCGCAGCGTCCCGACGACGTGTCCGCCGCCGACTGGCTGCGCTTCGAGCAGGAGAAGCACCAGAGGCTCCTCGAAGCCGCCCTGTCCTGAATCCCATCTCCCCGGAGGAGCCCATGAGCACCGACGCCCCGACCAAGATCGACTTCAAGGTCGCCGACCTCTCGCTGGCCGAGTTCGGCCGCAAGGAGATCCGCCTGGCCGAGCACGAGATGCCCGGCCTCATGCAGACCCGCGCCGAGTTCGCCGCCGCCCAGCCGCTGAAGGGCGCCCGGATCATGGGCTCGCTGCACATGACGATCCAGACGGCGGTCCTGATCGAGACGCTGGTCGCGCTGGGCGCCGAGGTCCGCTGGGTCTCCTGCAACATCTTCTCGACGCAGGACCATGCGGCCGCCGCGGTCGTCGTCGGGCCGAACGGGACCCCGGACGATCCTCAAGGCGTGCCGGTCTTCGCCTGGAAGGGCGAGACGCTCGAGGAGTACTGGTGGTGCACCGAGCAGGCGCTGCGCTGGCCCGGCCACGGCGGACCGAACATGATCCTCGACGACGGCGGCGACGCGACGATGCTCGTCCACAAGGGCGTCGAGTTCGAGAAGGCGGGCGCGGTGCCGGACCCGGCGTCGGCCGAGTCGGAGGAGTTCCGCGTCTTCCTCACGCTGCTGCAGCGCTCGCTGGCCGAGGACGCCCAGCGCTGGACCAACATCGCCGCCGAGATCAAGGGCGTCTCCGAGGAGACGACCACCGGCGTGCATCGCCTCTACCAGCTCGCCGAGACCGGCGACCTCCTGTTCCCGGCGATCAACGTCAACGACTCGGTCACGAAGTCGAAGTTCGACAACCTGTACGGCTGCCGCCACTCGCTCGTCGACGGCATCAACCGCGCGACCGATGTCATGCTCGCCGGCAAGACCGCCGTCGTCTGCGGGTTCGGCGACGTCGGCAAGGGCTCGGCCGAGTCGCTGCGTGCCCAGGGGGCCCGCGTCATCGTCACCGAGATCGACCCGATCTGCGCGCTGCAGGCGTCGATGCAGGGCTACCAGGTCGCCACGCTCGAGGACGTCGTCGAGACGGCCGACGTCTTCATCACCACGACGGGCAACAAGGACATCATCAAGGCGTCCGACATGGCCCGCATGAAGCACCAGGCGATCGTCGGCAACATCGGCCACTTCGACAACGAGATCGACATGGCCGGCCTCGAGCGGGTCGACGGGATCAAGAAGATCAACATCAAGCCGCAGGTCGACGAGTGGGTCTTCCCGGACGGGCACTCGATCATCGTCCTGTCGGAGGGTCGCCTGCTGAACCTCGGCAACGCGACCGGCCACCCGTCGTTCGTGATGTCGAACTCGTTCACGAACCAGACGATCGCCCAGATCGAGCTCTGGACGAAGAACGACGAGTACGAGCGCCAGGTCTACGTGCTGCCCAAGCACCTCGACGAGAAGGTCGCCCGGCTGCACCTCGACGCGGTCGGTGCCAAGCTAACGAAGCTCACCGAGGAGCAGGCCGCGTACATCGGCGTGCCGGTCGAGGGCCCCTACAAGCCCAACCACTACCGGTACTAGGTTCCGGCCGTCGCTTCGTCGCCGCCCGCCCCAGGTTCGTCTCCGGGGCGGGCGGCTGCTTTCATTCGGCACCCGTTCATGGCCACCCCGCGCCTCCCGTCCGCCGACATCGCCGACCGCCGGCTCGCACCGGAGGGCGAGGCGCGGATCGATTGGGCCGACGGGTTCATGCCGGTCCTGCGCTCGATCCGCGAGCGGTTCGAGCATGAGCGCCCGTTGGACGGCGTCCGCGTGGCGGCGTGCCTCCACGTCACCGCCGAGACCGCCAACCTCGTGCGGACGCTGATCGCCGGCGGCGCGGAGACCGCGTTGTGCTCGGCCAACCCGCTGTCGACCCGCGACGAGGTCGCCGCCGCGCTGGTCGAGCGCCACGGCGCCGTGGTGCAGGCGCGCCGGGGCGAGGGCCCCGACGACTACGCCCGCCACATCGGCGCGCTGGTCAAGAGCCGCCCGCAGATCACGCTCGACGACGGCGCCGACCTGATCTCCACCCTCCACGCGGCAAACGCGGCGGCCGGGATGCTCGGCGGCATGGAGGAGACGACCACGGGCATGGTGCGGCTGCGCTCGCTGGAGGGGTTGGCCTGCCCGGTGCTGGCCGTCAACGACGCGCGCACCGAACGCACGATCAACGACCGCTTCGGCACCGGCCAGTCCGCGTTCGACGGCATCCTGCGGGCGACGAACCTGTTGCTGTCGGGCCGCACCGTGGTCGTGCTGGGCTACGGGTGGACGGGGAAGGGCATCGCCCTGCGCGCCCGCGGTGCGGGGGCGGAGGTGATCGTCTGCGAGGTCGACCCGCTGCGGGCGCTGGAGGCGCGCATGGAGGGCTTCGGGGTCATGCCGGCCCTCGAGGCGGCCGAGCGCGGCGACGTGTTCATCACCGTCACCGGCGGGCGCGACGTGCTCGGCGGCGCCCACTTCGAGCGGATGAAGGACGGCGCGGTGCTGGCCAACGCGGGCCACTTCGACGTGGAGATCGACCTCGAGGCGCTGCGGGCGGCCGCGGGTGAGGTACGCGACGTCCTGCCGCTGGTCGAGCAGTACGAGCTTGCCGATGGCCGGCGGCTGAACCTGCTGGCGCGCGGACGCGTCGTGAACCTGGCGGCCGCCGAAGGGCACCCGGCCGAGGTGATGGACGTGAGCTTCGCGCTGCAGGCGCTGTGCGTCGAGTACCTGGCGCGCGAGGGCGCGTCGCTGGAGCCGGGCGTCCAACCGGTGCCCGACGCGATCGATCGCGAGGTCGCGCGGCTGAAGCTCGCGTCGCTGGGCGTCGAGATCGACGTGCTCACCGAGCGCCAGCGGGCGTACCTCGGCGTCTGGGCGCCCGACGTGGCCGGGTAGTGGTCCGTCACGAGATGGGCCACGGGGGCACTAGCATCGCCCGGCGATGAGCTCGCGGGGACTGCAGGCCAGCGTCGAGAAGATGCGTGCCGACGGCGTCGCCGAGCCGGCGATCGCGACGTTCGCCGAGCTGTACGAGCGGCTGGTCTCGGGCGAGACGGGTCTCATCGGCGAGGCCGAGCTCGAGCCGGTCACGGGGCTGCCCGATGCGGACGCGCTCCCCCCGGGCGGCGAGGAGGTGCTCGACCAGGCCGTCGTGCTGAAGCTCAACGGCGGGCTGGGGACGAGCATGGGGCTGGACGGGCCGAAGTCGCTGCTGGAGGTCAAGGAAGGGCTGACCTTCCTCGACATCACCGCCCGGCAGATCTTGGCGCTGCGCGAGCGCACGGGCGCGCGCCTGCCGCTCGTGTTGATGAACAGCTTCTCGACCCGGGCGGCGTCGCTGGAGCGGCTCGCGGGCTATCCCGAGCTGGCCGCCGACGTTCCGATGGACTTCGTCCAGAACAAGGAGCCCAAGCTCCTGGCGGGCTCGCTGGAGCCGGTGACGTGGGCGCGCGATCCGGCGCTCGAGTGGGCGCCGCCCGGCCACGGCGACCTGTACCCGGCGCTGGTCAGCTCGGGGATGCTCGCGACGCTGTTGGAGCGCGGCTACCGCTACGCGTTCGTGGCCAACGTCGACAACCTCGGCGCGGTGCTCGACCCGCGGATCCTCGGCTGGATGGCGCGGGAGGAGGTCCCGTTCCTCATGGAGGTCGCCGACCGCACCGCGGCCGACCGCAAGGGCGGTCACCTGGCGCGGCGCCGCTCGGACGGCGCGCTGGTCCTGCGCGAGATCGCCCAGGCCCCGGACGCCGACCTCGACGCGTTCCAGGACGTCGAGCGCCACCGCTACTTCAACACCAACAGCCTGTGGCTCGACCTTCGCGCGCTCGACGCGGCGCTGCGCGAGCGCGGCGGGGTGCTGCCGCTGCCGATGATCGTCAACCGCAAGACGGTCGACCCGCGCGATGGCGACTCGCCGGCGGTCATCCAGCTGGAGACCGCGATGGGGGCGGCCATCGGCGTCTTCCCGGGCGCCCGTGCGCTGCGCGTGCCCCGTCGTCGCTTCGCCCCGGTCAAGACGACCAACGACCTGCTGGCGCTGCGCTCGGACGCCTATGTCGTGAGCGACGCGTTCGAGGTCACGCTCGCGGCGCAGCGCACCGGTCCGCCGCTCGTCGACCTCGACGACCGCTGGTACAAGCGCGTCGGCGACTTCGACGCTCACTTCCCGGCCGGCGCCCCGTCGCTCGTCGCCTGCGAGGCGCTGGAGGTCGAGGGCGACGTCGTCTTCGGCGCCGACGTCGTCGTCCGCGGCCGCGTCCACGTCGCCGCGGGCTCGCAAGGCACGCGCCGGATCGCCGACGGAACGGTGCTGGAGGGGTAGGCGCGGGGGGCGAGCCGCGGATTGCGGCGGCGTCCACGCAGCCGCCGTGTGCCGCGCGGCGCTCGGGCGGTGATCTCCATCGACGCGCCGCGGCGTCCACGCAGCCCCCGTATGCCGCGCGGCGCTCGGGCGGTCGACCTCCATCGACGCGCCGGCGGGGTCGCGCGCGCCCGGGCCGCCGCAATCCGCGCGACGATCGGTGGTGTGCGGCGCTCAGGCGAACCGTTCGTGCTGCGCGGCGCCCGGCTGCGACTCGTCGTGGGTCGGGCCGGTGCCGGGATCGGGCGCCGGCGCCGGCGGTGAGCCGCGGGCAGACGTTGGGTCCGGTCCGCGCTGGTCGCGTCGCGCGCTGCCACCGCCCCGCGGACGATCCCGCTCTCGGAGGTGGTCGCCGTACAGCTCGGCTCGCTGCTCCTCCTTCTCGGACTCGCTGATCATGCGCGCGAACAGCCAGACGAGGGCGATCCCCATGACGACGGACTGCTCGAGCGCCATGATCACGCCCGCCACGGCCTGGTCGGCGGTTGGCGTCAGACCCCAGTAGTTCGGCTGGTCGGAGTAGAACGCGTAGAGCGCCTCGGGCGCGAAGGTGAGGATGATCCCGAGGATCCCGACGAGGATCTTCGTGGAGACCATGTAGCCGACCGGCGCTGGTCCGGCCGGACTGAGGCGCGTGCGCAGCGGCCCGACCAGGTGCCACCAGTACAGGACGCCGGCCGACAGGAAGAAGATGTGCTCGAGGACGTGGATCGTCGCGTACTCGGCCGCCGCGTCGTAGAGCGCGGGGATGTGCCAGAGCCACATCGAGCCGACGTAGAGGACGACCGCGACGATCGGATGCCCGAGGGGGCCGTGCTCCACGGGCTGCAGCCGGCGCGTGATCGGCCGCATGATCGCCTTCGTCAGCCCGAGGATGAGCAGGATCGGCACGAAGTCGAGCAGGATCACGTGCTGGACCATGTGCATGGCCAGGATCTGCTCGGCGAGGCGATCGACCGGCGACACGAGCGCGACGAGGATCAGGACGAGCCCGCCCGCGAACGACGCGAGCCGCCACCCGCTCGCGCCGCGCGCGCCGTCGCGCGCGCGCATCGCGCGCCATCGACGCACGTACAGGATCCCGAGCACCAGGACCAGGGCAATGGCGCCCGGCTCGAGGGTCCAGGACGCGTCGGGTGAGGCGGAGGCGATCGGGGGCATGGCCGCGTCCGATTGTGGCACCGCGAGCGCGTCAGGCCCCGGATGCGCGTGAATCGTCGCGATGTTGGAGCAGGATCGTGACGAACCGGTGTTGTTGCGTCACACGGATCCCGGGACGCTGCCGGCATGTCGCTCGCTGCCCCCGCTCGCCTCTTGCTCGCGGTCCTCGCGCCGCCACGCTGCCCGGCGTGCGAGGAAGCCTTGCCCGGCACGAGCGACCGGCTGTGCGGTGCATGCGCGCGAGCGCTCCCGTGGTTGGGGCCCGATACCTGCCCACGCTGCGCCCAGCCTCGCCCGTGCGATCCGTGTCCGGCGGCGGGCCGGTCATGGGATCGCGCCTGGGCGCCGCTCGCCCACGACGGCCCCGCACGCGCGCTCGTCGCCGCGTTGAAGTTCCGCGGCCTGGTGGCTGCCGCGGACCTGCTCGCGGCGCCGCTCGCGGCCGGTGCCGGCGAGCTGCTCGACGACGCCACGATCGTGCCGGTCCCGGCCGACCCGCGTCGCCGGCGCCGGCGCGGGTTCGACCACGCCGACCTGATCGCCGCGGCGCTCGCGCGACGGACGGGGCGGCCGGTGGCGAGCTGCTTGCGTCGGCGCGGCGCGCCCCGCCAGCTCGGCGCCGGCCGCGCGGCGCGCCTGGCTCGAGTCGACGGCCCGGAGACGGTCGCGCGAGGCGCGGCGCCCGCGCGCGCCGTCGTCGTCGACGACGTCCACACCACCGGCGCGACGCTCGAGGCTTGCGCGCGCGCCCTGCGCGCAGCGGGAGCGGCGACCGTGCACGTGCTGAGCGCGACCCGGGCCGTGGGGCGGTGAGCTGCACGTGTGTCGGCGCTGCTTGACTCGGCCGGTCGGCCACGTACCCTTGGATCTCGGTTCGCCACAACCAACCGCCCCAAGGGAGGGCCAGCGATGCAGATTGCCATCAAGGGCCGTGGTATCCCCGTCAGCGACCAGCTGCGCGAGCGCATCGAGAAGCGCTTTGCCAAGGTGGGCAAGCAGGTGTCGGAGCTGGCGACGCTCGAGGTGGAGCTCAGCAGGGAGCGAAACCCCGCGATCCCCGAGTCCGAGGTGGCTGAGGTCTCGCTGCAGCTCAAGGGCGTCACGCTGCGCGCCCACGAACGGGCACGCGATCTGCAGACCGCGGTCAACCTCTGCGCGGAGGACATCTCGCGCCAGGTCAAGCGCCACCGCGACAAGCGCCGCAAGCGCCGCGAGGCGCGCGCTCACGCGCTGCGCCCGGCCCTCTAGCGCGGGGCTCCGGCACGCGGGCGCGGCCGCTCGCGAGCAGCGGATTTCCCGGGCTGTCGCGGGATCGCCCGTTGGTAGTCTGGATCCCATGTCTCTGCTCGACCGCGCCCTCCGTGCCGGAGAGGGCAAGCAGTTCAAGGCCTACGAGAAGCGCGTCGAGCGGATCAACGCCTTCGAGCCCGAGCTCGAGCTCGAGAACGACGACGAGCTGCGCGCCCGCGCCGACGATCTGCGGGAGCGCGCCCGGGCTGGAGAGAGCCTCGACGATCTGCTCTACGAGTGCTTCGCGCTGGTGCGTGAGGTAGGCAAGCGCACGATGGGCATGCGCCACTTCGACGTGCAGCTCATCGGCGGGATGGTGCTCCACGACGGCTCGATCGCCGAGATGAAGACCGGCGAGGGCAAGACGCTCACGGCAACGCTCGCGGTCGTCCTGAACTCGCTGCCGGGCACCGGCGTGCACGTCGTCACCGTCAACGACTACCTCGCCCGACGCGACGCCGAGTGGATGTCGCCGATCTACCAGGCGCTGGGCGTCTCGGTCGGCGTCCTGCAGAACATGCAGCCCTATGAGGAGAAGCGGGCCGCCTACGCGTGCGACGTCACGTACGGCACGAACTCCGAGTTCGGCTTCGACTACCTGCGCGACAACATGGCGACGTCGCTGGAGGAGAAGGTCCAGCACGGCGGGCGCTTCGACGAGAGCGGCAAGCCGCTCACCTCGCACGCCTTCGCGATCGTCGACGAGGTCGACAACATCCTCATCGACGAGGCGCGCACGCCGCTGATCATCTCGGGCGCGCCCGAGCAGGCCGCCGACTTCTACGTCCGCTTCGCCAAGCTGGCGCGCCAGATGCAGCCCGGCAAGAAGCCCGAGGGCATGGACCCCCGCGCCAAGAAGGACTTCGTCGCCGACTACGACTTCGAGTTCGACGAGAAGCACAAGACGGTGGCGGTGACCGAGCAGGGCGTCGCGAAGGCCGAGCGCTTCCTCGGGATCGACCATCTCTACCGCGCCGAGAACGGCCACCTCGTCAACCACCTCCAGCAGGCGCTGAAGGCGCAGTCGCTCTACAAGCGCGACGTCGACTACGCGGTCGTCGACGGCGAGGTCAAGATCATCGACGAGTTCACCGGCCGCATCCTCGAGGGCCGGCGCTGGTCGGAGGGC
>CAYRCB010000035.1:0-22414 GCA_964422645.1 uncultured Solirubrobacteraceae bacterium
CCCACCACGCCAGCCGCCCCGCCGCCGAACGCACCACCCTCTACGACATCCGCCAACGCTACGAACCGGCGATCGCCGCGGCCTGAGCCGACCGCGGCGACCGTCCCGGGACTACGCGTACCGCTGACGCAGCAGCGGCAGGACGTCCTCGCCGAACTGGTCGAGGAAGCGCGCCTGGTCGCCGCCCGGGGCGTGGATGAGCAGCTCCTCGAAGCCGAGCTCGACGTAGGTCCCGATCTGCTCGACGACCTCCTCGGGGTCGTTGGAGACGATGAAGCGGGTGTGGGCCTTGTCGATGTTCGCGTCGGCCACGCGCTCCATCTCGACAGGGTCCTCGATGCCCTCCTTCTGCTCGGGCGTGAGCGCGAGCGCCGCCCACCAGCCGCACGCCTCGTGGGCGAAGTCGCGATCGCGGTCGTAGGAGACCTTGATCTCGATCAGGCGGCGGATCTGGGACGGATCGCGCCCCGCGGCCTCGGCGCCCTGGCGGACGTTGTCGAGGAGGTCGTGGTAGAGCTGCGGGTTCTTGCCGCTGGTGCAGACGAAGCCGTCGCCGACGCGACCGGCGAGCTTGGCCGCCAGCGGGCCGGAGGCGGCGATGTAGATCGGGATCGGCTGCTCCGGCCGGTCGTAGATCGTCGCCTTGTCGGTGCGGTAGTACTCGCCCTCGAAGTCGACGCGCTCCTCGGTCCACAGCTTGCGGATCAGCTCGATCGCCTCGGCCATCCGCAGCCGGCGCTCCTTGCGCCCGGGGAACTCGTCGCCGGTGGCCGGCGTCTCGTTCATCGCCTCGCCGGTGCCGACGCCGAGGTACACGCGGCCCGGCGCGAGCGCGCCGAGCGTCGCGAACGTCTGGGCGACGATCGACGGGTGGTAGCGCAGCGTCGGGGTCAGCACGCTCGTGCCGAGCGTCACCTTCTGGGTCGCCTGCGTCATCGCGCCCAGCCAGGCGAAGACGTTCGGCGCGTGGCCGCCGTGGTGGCGCCACGGCTGGAAATGGTCGGATACCGACACGATGTCGAGCCCGTCGCGCTCCGCGCGCACCGAGTAGTCCAGCAGCTCCTGCGGCCCGAACTGCTCGGCCGACGCCTTGTATCCGATCTTGATCGCCATGCCGGGAGGCTATTGGTCGGTTCCGCCTCCAGGTCGCCCGGCCCCGCTCGGGGCGGCGTCAGATCCCGGCCTGGGCGGCGATCCGGCCGGATCGGACCGCGTCCACCAGCGCGGCGTGGTCGCGTTCGTTCTGGTCGGCGTAGTCGCGGGCGAACTCGACGATCGCCGCGTCGAACACGTCCTTGCGACCGAGGTAGGACGCGATGGCGACGCGGTCGCCGGACCGCGCGTGGCCGCGCGCGAGCGTCCACGCGCAGACGCGCACGTAGATGTCCAGCCGCTGCGGCGGCATCGTCTCGACGTCCGGCGCGTACTTGCCGTCCCAGAGCTGGCGCACGTAGAAGTCGCGGCGTCGGCCGTCGAGGCCATCCACACGCTCCCAGCCGAGGAGGATGTCGCTGGCGGCCTGCATGAGCCGCTGGCCCTCGACGACCCGCTGGCCCTGGTTGGCGTACCGGCTGGCGCCGGCGTACGGCGCGAGCACGGACTCCTGCGCCTCCTTGGCCTGCAGGACGAGCGGATCACCGGCGTCGCGGCCGTGCAGGAGCACGACCCAGGCCCGCGTGCCGACGGAGCCGACGCCGACGACCTTGCGGGCCATGTCGACGACCTGGTAGCCCTCGAGCAGGTGGCGCCGATCGGCGACGAGGCTGCGGCGATAGCCGCGCAGGAGCCGTTCCATGCGTGCTTCGTCCTCGACGGCCTCGTCGGGCCCCACCAGCTCGGCGACGGGCACGATCAGCGGCGGCGCGCTGACGAACCGCACGCGCCCGTCCACGCGCTCGGTCAGCTTGAGGACCGCGCGGGCGCTGCCCCGGCGCCGCGCCTTCGCCTCGGCGCGCCGCAGCGTCTCGTCGGCCTGGTCCAGGCCGGCTGGCAGGAAGTCGCGCACGAGGACGTCCTCGTCGATGCGCGCGTACCACAGCTCGAGGTTGCCCATGGTCGCGAACGTCCGCATCGCCTCGCGATAGGCCCGTACCGCGCCGGCGACGAGCGCGCGGCGCTCCCGGCCGCGCTGTCCGCGGACGCGGCCCGCGATCTCGATGCTCGCGGCGAGCCGCTTGACGTCCCACTCCCAGGGGCCGGGCAGCGTCTCGTCGAAGTCGTTGGTGTCGAAGACGAGCTTGCGGTCGGGGGCGGCGTAGGCGCCGAAGTTGAGCACGTGGGCGTCGCCGCAGGCCTGGACCGTCAGGCCGGACACCGGGGTGGGGGCGAGGTCGGCGGCCATGATCGCCGCGGCGCCCCGGTAGAACGTGAACGGGCTGGCGAGCATCCGCCCGTAGCGCACGGGCACGAGCTCGGCGACCCGCGACGCGTCCTGCTCCTCGAGGATCGCGATGGGGTCGCGGCGGTCGCTCGGCGCCTGCCAGCCCGCGTGCGCGGAACGGGGGGCCGTCTCGCGGGCGACGCGACCGGCTGCCGCTCGCGCGCCGGGATCGCGTGCGACGCGGGCCGTCGTCCGGGCGCGCGTCACCGCCGCGGACGTCACGGCGCCCCGCCTTCGACGACGGCCTCGAAGCCGATGGTCCCGGTCGGCATGTCGATGAGCCGTCGCAACATGGGCGTGCCTCCGTCTGCTCGGGCGGTGGTCCCCGCATTCGTACCCAGCGATCCGCAGGCGCGCCATGGGGCGCCCAGGTGGCCGCTGCGGGTGCACGCACCCACACGCCGCGTGCGTGCACCCTTGCCAGCCGGCGGAGGTTGATGAGACGCTCGCGCGGGCTCGCCCTGACGAGCTGCCACCGACGTCATCGAGATGGAGGCAGGCTGCACGATGGATCTGGTGAAGCTGGAGGACAAGCAGACGCTCAGCCGTGAGGAGGCGGCGGCGCACCTGCGGCAGATCGCCGACGAGCTCGCGTCGGGCAACGACTTCCGCATCGAGCGCGATGGCCTGCGCTTCGTCGCGAACGTGCCACCGACGGTGAGGCTCAAGGTCGAGCTCGAGGTCGAGGACGACGAGACCGAGCTTGAGATCGAGCTGACCTGGTGACCAGGCAGCGGGCGGCGGCGATCGCGGCCTTGGCGCTGCCGGCGCTCGCACTTGGGCTGACGATCGCGATCACCCTCGCACGCTCCCCGGGCATCCGGCTCGTCGGCGTCGGCTTGGTCGTCGCGTCGCTGGTCGTCGCGTGGCGGGGGCTGCTGCACACCGGGTGGACGCGGTGGCTGCTGCTCGGTGCGGCCGGCATCCTGGTCGCCGCGGCCGCGACGCTCCTGCCCTGGGATGAGCCGGTGCTGCTCGTCGGCGATGTCGCCGCGATCGGCGCGATCGTGGGAGGGATCGCGGCCGCGCATGCCGCCTTCCGGGTCAAGGTGGCGCTGCCCCGGGGTCGCCCGCCGGCCAAGCCGGTGCTGGTGTGGAACCCCCGCTCGGGCGACGGCGCGGCGGTGCGCCACGATCTCGCCGCCGAGGCCCGCCGACGGGGGATCGACGCGATCGAGCTGCGGCCGGGCGACGATCTGCGTCGCCTGGTGCTGGACGCGGTGGAGCAGGGCGCGGACGCGGTGGCGGCGGCCGGGGGAGACGGCACGCAGGCGATCGTGGCCGAGATCGCCGCACAGCGCGGGCTCGCGTTCGCGTGCATCCCGGCGGGGACGCGCAACCACTTCGCGCTCGACCTGGGGGTCGACCGCGTGGACGTCGTCGGCGCGCTGGACGCGCTCGTCGACGGCGGCGAGCGGCGCGTGGACCTGCCGATGGTGAACGGCCGGACCTTCGTCAACAACGTCTCGCTCGGGCTGTACGCAGAGGCCGTGGCGTCCCGCGAGTACCGCGGCGCGAAGCTGCGCAGCATCCTCGCCACGGTGCCGCGGGTGCGGGACGTCGACCTCGAGTGGACCGGGCCGCATGGCCACGTGCATCGCGGCGGCGTCGCGGTGCTGGTCTCCAACAACCGCTACCGGCTGGGGGCGCTGGAGGCCGGCACGCGCCCGCGGATCGACGAGGGCCTGCTCGGCATCACCGTGTTCGGCTCGCCCGCCGACACCACGGGCCCGCGTCGCGCGCAGCGGCCGTGGCGGCAGTGGTCGGCCGCCGCGTTCGAGGTGCGGTCCGAGCGGCCGGTTCCGGCGGGCATCGACGGCGAGTCGGTGCTGCTCGACCCGCCGCTGCGGTTCACGATCCGCCCGCGGGCGCTGCGCGTGCGGATCGCGCGCCACCACCCGGGCGCGTCGCCCTCGGCGGCGATCCCCGACGACGTGGGCGAGATGCTCCGCTCGCTGCTGCGCATCGCCCTGGGCGACGCTCCGGTGGTCGTCGACGCCCCGGCGCGTGGGTCGGGCACGCGCGCGTAGCCGGGCCGACCGTCAGGCGAACAGGTCCTCCGCCACGTCGCGGACGAGCGCGACGGCGCCCGGTCCGTCGCCGGCGGTGACGTGGCGCTCCAGCCCGCGCACGACGATCGCCGGCTCACGCGAGTCCTTGGTGCGGACCAGGTCGGCGGCGGCTGCGGCCTCGTCGGCGATCGCGATCGCGGTCGCGTGCAGCTCGCGGCCGTCGGCGTCGTGGCGGCCGGTCCAGTCGTCGATGAGCGCCAGCCCGGCCACGCCGATCGCCGTCTCGCACTGGCCACGGCGCCACGCGCGGCCGAAGGAGTCGGTGATCACGACGGCCGGGGCCACGCCCCCGCGCTCGCGCAGCGCGGCGCGCAGCGCGCGGGCCGAGGCGTCGGGGTCGAGCGGCAGCAGCACGAGGCGCTCGGCGCCGCCGGCGTTGGAGGCGTCGACGCCGGCGTTGGCGCAGACGAAGCCGTGGCGCGTGCGGGCGATGAGCACGCCCGGGCGCTCGCGGACGATCGCCGCCGACTCGTCGAGCACGACCTGGACGTGACGCGGGTCCTTGCCGTGGGCGGCGGCGATCGCGCGCGCCCGCTCGCCCGGGACGACCGCCCCGAGGTCGACGATGCGCCCCTCGGCCTTGGAGACGACCTTGTGGGCCACGCAGAGGACGTCGCCGTCGCGCAGGGCGGCCGGGCCGGTCGCGGCGGCGAGGAGCAGGCCGGCGAGGTCGTCACCGGGGCGGATCTCGGGGAGCCCGCGCAGCGGGAGGAGCTCGATCACAGCCGCTCCAGCGTCGCGCGGGTCGTCGTGCCGATCCGGCCGGAGGCCTCGAGCGTCGCGAGGTCGTCGGGCGTGTCGGCGTCCATCCCGAGGCTGGGGACGTCGAGCGACCGCCAGGCCACGCCGGCGGCCACCGCCGCGGCCTCGTGGCGCGCGCGGCTGTCGGGGCCGAACGACGGGGCGATCGCGGTCGGCGGGCGCAGCAGCAGGGCGTTCGTGCCCGAGCCGTGGCGGTCGGGGACGATGACGACCGCCTCGGGCGCCTCCAGCAGCGCGTCGATCTCGGCGGGGTCGAGCGCCGGGCAGTCGCCGGGGACGAGCAGGACGCGGTCCGCGCGGCGCTCGAGCGCTCGGGCGATGCCGAGGCTCGCGGCGGCGCTCTGGCCGGCCTCCTCGGGATCGTGGACCACCTCCGCGCCGGCGGCGCGGGCCAGCGCGGACGCGACCGGCTCGGCGGTGACGACGATCACGCCGTCCAGCCCGCGCACACGGCCCAGGGCGGCGAGCACGTCGGCCACCATCGCCTCGGCCAGGCCGGCGCGCGGTCCGTCGGGGACGCGCTCGCGCAGGCGCTGCTTGGCCCGCGCGAAGCCCTTCACCGGCAGGATCGCGAGCGTCGTCATCGCAGCGAGCCGGCGAAGGCGAGCGTCTCGCGCGCGACGCGGGCCCGGTCGTCCGGCGTGGAGAGGTCGGTGGGGATGACGAGCAGCGGCACCGGCGGATCGTCGAAGCGCTCGTCGCACACGAGCCCGTCGAGGAGGTCACCGTAGTGGGCGGCGACCCCGGCTGCGGTCGCGGGGCGGCCGGCCCACGCCAGGCAGGCGGCGGTGGGACCCTTCAGCACGGCGCCGCCGACGATCGGGCTCACCGCCACGACGGGCGCGGCGGCGGCGCGCAGCGCCTCCCGCAGGCCCGGGAGCGCGAGGATCGGCCCGATCGAGATGACCGGGTTGGACGGCCCGATCACGATGGCGTCGGCGGCCGCGATCGCCGCCAGGACGGCCGCGGTCGGCGCGGCCGCATCCGCGCCGTCGAAGGCGACGTCCTCGATCGGCCCCGCGGCGCGCTCGCGGATCATGAACTCCTGCAGCGGATGCCATGTCCCGCGTGCGCGCACGCGCGTGCGCACGGGCGCGTCGGACATCGGCAGCACGCGAGCCGTCACGCCGAGCGCTGCCGCCTGCTCGCCGATCGCCTCGGTGAGCGTCGCACCCTCCGCCAGCCGGCGCGCGCGCCGCAGGCAGCAGGCGAGGTCCCGGTCGCCGAGGTTGAACCAGACGTCGTCGCCGAGCGCGCGCAGCTGCTCCATCACCGCGAAGGTGTCCCCGTCCAGGCCCCAGCCGCGCGCGTCGATGCGGTCGGCCAGCCAGAACGTGACCAGATCGGGGTCCGGGGAGACGTGCGCTTCGTAGATCTCGACGTCGTCGCCCGTGTTGACGACCGCGGTCAGCGCGTGCGCCGCCACGTCGGCCAGGCCGCGCGCGAGCTTGGCCCCGCCGGTGCCGCCGGTGAGCAGGACGACGCGGTCGCTCACCCCTGCTTGGCGTAGCTGACGCGCGTCGGCGCCAGACGGAACGTCACGCGCTGCTCGCCCGGCTGCAGCCACGGGTAGTCCTGCCCGAGGTACTTGCGCGAGAGCGCGTTGATGACGTCGACGCCGTCCTCGTGGCTGTCGGCCGACAGCGTGCCGGTCACCGCCACGAACTCCATCGGGTTGTCGCGGTTGACGACGGTCACCGTGCCATGGCCCGTGCGGCGCAGGTTCGCCGGCCAGGCGCGGCCCTCGGCGCTGTTGAGCAGGACGTTGCCGTCGTCGTCGACGTCGGCCCAGACGACGACCGATTGGATCGTGCCGTCCCGGCGCAGCGTCGCGAGGTTGGCGAAGTTCTTGTCCTTGAGGAGGTCGCGGGCAGGGCCCTCGAGCGTGGCGGCCATGGTGTCCCTTCCGAGGGGATGGAGGAGCCCTGGAATCTACCGGCTGCCGATCGGGCTCCCAGGTAGGGTGCTGGGGGTGAGCCTGCCCCAGCGTGTCCACGTCCGCGAGGTCGGTCCTCGCGACGGCTTCCAGAACGAGCCGGAGATCATCGCCACCGACGACAAGGTGCGTCTCGTCGAGATGCTCGCCCGCACGGGCGTACGCCGGATGGAGGTGACGAGCTTCGTTCGCGCCGACGTGATCCCGCAACTGGCCGACGGGCCCGAGGTGCTCGCGCGGGCCGACCTCCCGCCGGAGGTGTCGGTCTCGGTGCTCGTGCCCAACGAACGGGGCCTGGACGCCGCGCTGGAGCAGGCCGACCGCATCGACGAGATCAGCGTCTTCCTGTCGGCGTCGGAGACCCACAACCGCAAGAACGTCAACCGGTCGATCGACGAGTCGATCGCCGGGCTGGAGCGCGTGCTGCCGCGGGCGGCCGAGGCCGGCAAGCGGCGCGAGGCGGTCATCGCCACGAGCTTCGGCTGCCCGTACGAGGGCGCGGTCGACCCGGCGCGGGTCTTCGCGATCGCGCGCCGCCTGATCGACGCCGGCGCGCAGGAGATCGGCTTCGGCGACACGACCGGGATGGCCAACCCGCTGCAGGTGCGCGCGTTCTTCGAGCAAGCCGCGCGCGAGCTGCCGGACGTCGAGCTGACCGCGCACTTCCACAACACGCGCGGGCAGGGGCTGGCCAACGTCCTCGCCGCGCTGGAGGCCGGCTGCGCGTCCTTCGAGTCCTCGTTCGGCGAGCTCGGCGGCTGCCCCGTCCCGGCCGGCGCGACCGGCAACATCGCCACCGAGGACCTCGTGTCGATGCTCGACGAGATGGGCATCGAAACCGGCGTCGACCTCGGCCGCGTGCTCGAGGCGGCGCGCGAGGCGCAGCGCATCCTGGGGCGACCGCTGGGCAGCCACACGATCGTGGCCGGCCCGGTGCAGTGGCGCGACGACTGAGCGAGGACGTCGCGGCGCTGGCCGCGATGCGGCGGGACTCCGCCGGCGCCGGCGAGCGCGCCTCGGCGGTGTGGATCGTCCGCCGCCTGCGCGCGCTCGGCGTGGAGGACGTCGCGATCGAGCCGTTCCGGGCGCCGCGCACCTGCGCCTGGGCCCACGGGGCGCATGCCGCCGCCGGCCTGGTCGCGGCGCTGCGAGGGAGCCGCGCCCTCGCGCTGGCGGCGCTCGTGTCCTACGAGCTGGAGGTGAGCGGCCGGCTGCCGTGGCTGCGGCGGTTCCTGCCCGCCGACCAGGGCGAGAACGTCGTCGCGCTGCTGCCGGCCGTCGGGCCGCGGCGCCGCACGCTGGTCCTGGTCGCCCACCACGACGCGGCGCGGAGCGGCATCGTCGGATGCCGCTGGCCGGCGGGCGCGCCGTTCGCGCTCGCCACGCTGGCGACCGCCACCGGCACGCGGGCGGGACGCGCGGCAGGCGGGGCGGTCCAGGCACTCGCGCTGGCGGCGCTGCTGGCCGCCGCCCGCTCGCCGGTCGCACCAGGCGCCAACGACAACGCCTCCGGCGTCGCCGGCCTCCTGGAGCTGGCGCGGCGGCTGACCGAGCGGCCGCTGGACGGGGTGGAGGTGCTGCTCGCGTTCACCGGCGCCCACGCGTCGGGCATGGGCGGGATGGCCGGCTTCCTCGACGAGCATCCGCTCGAGCCGGGCACGACGTTCGTCCTCGGGCTGGGCACGATCGGCTCCGGCCGCCCGGTCGTCGCGACGGGCGAGGCGACGCTGCTGGTCCATCGCTACCGCGGCCAGGATGTCGCGCTGGTCGAGCGCGCCGCGCGCGGAGCGGGCTTCGCGCCACCCGAGCGCCGGCGGCTGGGCACGTGGACGGATCCGATCCTCGCGACCTACCGCGGGCTGCCGGCGGCGTCGCTGCGGTCGGTCGGTCCCGACGGCCGCGCGAGCGATCGCCACGGCCAGGACGACGTCCCCGAGCGGGTCGATCTCGCGTGCGTCGAGCGCTGCGTCGACGTCGCCGAGGCGGTCGCGCGGGTGCTGTGAGCGGCCCCGCTACCGCCCGCTGAACGCGGGCGGGCGCTGCTCGACGAACGCCCGGATCGCCTCGCCGAAGTCCTCGCTGCGCGCGCAGAGCGCCTGCGCGGTGACCTCCTGCTCCAGCGTCTGCGCGAGCGCCGGCTTGGCCGCCGCGTCGAGGATCCGCTTGGCGAGCCCGACCGCGATCGGAGCGCAGGCCAGCAGCTCGCCGGCCAGCTGCTCGGTGGCGGCGTCGAGCTCGTCGGCCGGGGCGACGCGGTTGACCAGCCCGATCCGCTCGGCCTCGGTGCCGTCGATGACCTTCGAGGCCAGGATCAGCTCCTTGGCCCGGCCGAGCCCGACGACCGCCGGCAGGCGCGACGACCCACCGACGTCCGGCACGAGGCCGACGCGGGTCTCGACCAGCCCGATGACCGCGTCCGCGGCCATGACCCGCAGGTCGCAGGCCAGCGCCAGCTCCATCGCGCCTCCGAGGCACGCGCCGTGGATCTGGGCGATGACCGGCTTGGTCATCTCCTCGCAGAGGTTCCAGGTGCCGAGCAGCTCGCGCCGCAGCTCGCGCAGGCGGGTCGGGTCGGCGGCGAGATGGCCGAGCGAGCCGTGGTCCATGCCCGAGGAGAACATCGCTCCGGCGCCGCGCACGACGACGACGCGGACGCCGTCGTCGGCCGCCGCGGCCGCGAGCGCCCGGCCGAGGCCGGCGACGAGCTCGTCGTTCATCGCGTTGCGCTTCTGCGGCCGGTTGAGGACGACGTGCCGCACGGCGCCGCGATCCTCGGTGATGACGATCGACATGCGTCGACCCTACGCCGTCTCGTTAGGGTCCAGCGCCATGTCGGTCGAGGGCGAGCGGATCCGACCTGGGCTGCGGCCGCTGCCGTTCCGCGGCGACCTGATCGCGGCCGGGGCGGTGCCGCTGGCGGTGGGCGCGGTGCTGCTGAGCGCGCGCATGGATGGCGAGTGGCCGGCCGGCGTGCGCTTCGTGGTCCTGGCCGCGGTCGCCGGGCTGCTGCTCGTGTTGGCCTGGCGGGCGCCGGTCGAGGGCCCGGCGCCACGGGCGTACGTCTCCGTCCTCCTGGCCACGGCCTTCCCGGTGGTCGCGGCCTCGCTGGGCGATCTCGCGGAGGCGCTGGGCGGTGCGTTCTGGTCGCCGGGCTCGCAGGTGTGGATCGCCGCGCTGCTCGGCGCCGGGTTCGTCGCGCTCGCCCGCGCCCGCAACTCGGCGCTCTGCACGCTCCTGGGTGCCGGGAGCCTCGTCGTCGCGCTGCTGGCCGCCTGGCGGTGGGTGTTCGCGACCGAGTCCGACACGCCGGCGCGGTGGCTGCTGCTGGCGGCGATCGTCGGCCTGGCGCTCGGCGCGGTGTGGCTGCGCGACGGCCACCGGGCGCATGCGGTCGCGCTCGTGGACGTGGCCGGACTGAGCGCGCTCTGGCTGGGGGTGAAGGGGACCGTGCTGCTCTCGATGGCGCCGCTCGACCGACTTCCCGAGCGGGCCGGGTGGGGCTGGCAGCTCGTGCTGCTCGCCGTCGGGCTGGGGCTCGTCGCCTACGGCGCCGTCGACCGCGAGCGCGGGCCCGCGTGGCTCGGCGCCGGCGTGCTGGCGACCTTCGTCCTGGTCGCCGCTCCCGAGGAGTCGCTGCTGTGGTGGCCGCTGCTCCTGCTCGTCCTCGGCGGCGCCGTCATCGCCGCCGGCCTGCGGCCCACGACGCCCGCGCCCCCGCCGCCCGACGCCGACGCTCCGCCGGCCGAGTCACGACCGCTGCACCGCGACGAGCGGTCGTGAGGCGCGGGCCTCGCCGGCGAGCCGCAGGCGCAGGTCGCCCAGGCTCATCGGCCGGCCGAGCAGGAAGCCCTGGCCGCGCGGGCAGCGCAGCGCCCGCAGCGCCCGCGCCTGCTCGCGCGTCTCGATCCCCTCGGCCACGACCGGCAGCCGCAGCGCCCCGGCCATCGTCAGGACGGCCTCGACGATCGCGCGGTCGACCGGCGCCGACGTGAGGCCGGCGACGAACGAGCGGTCGATCTTCAGGCCGTCGAGCGGCAGGCGGCGCAGGCGGGCCAGCGACGAGTAGCCGGTCCCGAAGTCGTCGATGACCAGCCGCACGCCGGCTTCGCGCAGGGCGACGAGCGCGGCGATGCGCGGGCCGGCGTCGTCCATCAAGGCGGTCTCGGTCAGCTCGAGCGCGAGCATCTGCGGCGGCAGGGAGGACGCGCTCAGCGCGGCGCGGACGTCGTGCTCGAGCAGCCCGGAGGCGACCTGGCGCGCCGAGACGTTCACCGACAGCTCGAGGTCGCGGGCAAGGTCGGGCGCGGCGGCGCGCAGCCCGGCGATCTCGCGGCAGGCGCGTGCGAGCACGCGCCGGCCGAGCGCGCGCACGAGCCCGGCGTCCTCGGCGAGGGCCACGAACGTGGCGGGCGGGATCGGCCCGCGCTGCGGATGTCGCCAGCGGGCCAGCGCCTCGACCGCCACGAGGCGCGACGGCGCGTCGTCCAGCGCCACGATCGGCTGGTAGGCGACGGTGAGCGCGTCGTGCTCGATCGCCTCGCGCAGGTCGGCGATGAGCGCCAGGCGGTCGTCGGTCGAGCGGCGCAGCGAGTCGTCGAAGAGCTCGACCAGCCCGCGGCCGCGGGCCCTGGCGCGGGCGAGGGCGGCCTCGGCCGCGGCGACCATCCCCGCGGGATCCTGCGCCGCGCCGGTCAGCGCGATCCCGATCGAGGCCGACAGCTGCGCGCCCTGGCCGGCGATGAACGGCGCGGCGAACGCGTCACGCACTCGCTCGGCGACCGTGCGGGCCGCCTTCGGGCCGTCGGCCGGGGCGAGGAGGAGGAAGTCGTCGGCGCCGAACCGCGCTGCGAGGGCCGTGCGCGGCAGCGCGCCCCGCACTCGCGCCGCGATCTCGCGCAGGACGGCGTCGCCGGCCGCCTGGCCGAGCCCGGTGTTGACCATCCGAAAGCCGTCGACGTCGACCAGCAGCAGCGCGAACGGCTCGCTGCCGGCCAGCGCGTCGTCGAGCGCCGACAGCGCCGCGGCACGGTTGGGCAGGCCGGTGAGCGTGTCGCGCAGCGCGGCGCTCTCGAGGTGCGCCCGGGTGCGGCGCTCCTCGGTGCAGTCGCGGAAGGCGAGCACCGTGCCGCGGCGGGTGAGCGGCGCGTGGTGCACGAGCAGCGTGCGCTGCTCGCCATCGCCGGGGCGGCGGAAGTGCACCGTCACGTCGCGCGCGGCGCGTCGGAACGCGGCCGGCAGACGCGGCGTGGTGCCGTCGGGGCGGCGCAGCCGCAGGTCGTCCCACCACTGCGGCCGGTCGAGCGCCTCGCGGTCGACGCCGAGGATGGCCAGCGCGCTCGGGTTGGCGGCGACGACGCGGGCCGCGCCGTCCAGGGCGAGCACTCCCTCGTCGAGCAGGCCGAGCACTGCGAGGAGCTGGCGATCCGTGGATCGGTGCTCCGTATGCGCCCGCCCGCCCAGCGACCTCCCCCCTCTCGGTCGTTGCCCGCCCCGCGTCTGTCCCGTTTATAGCTGACGGTCCAGGGCTCTGACCACCTCGAGGGCATACGCGACGACCGCCTCGATGGATGACCGGTCGAGGCGATCGGGGCTGTCGTCGGCCGTTCGCGCGGGTCCCGGCCGGTCGTCATCGTCGAGCGCCGAGACCCCGACGGCGGGCCAGCCGGCTCGGCGCGCGACGAGCGCGCCGGTGCTCTGGCGGCGCACCGGCGCGGCGCCCGGGATCGCCCGCGCGAGCGCCAGCAGGCCCGGATGCAGCCGAGCGGGCAGGAGCAGCCCCTCGGTCAGGTGCACGCGGGGACGCCCGGCGCCGGATGGTCCGAAGGCGAGCACCGCCAGCTCCTGCGGACGCGCCGCGCGGCGGCGGCGGCGGACGTAGGCGGCGAAGCCGAGCTGGCCGCCCTCGCTCGCGCCGGCGAGGACGAGCTCGACCGCGAGGTGGCGCGGCGGCAGGCGGTCGAGGGCGGTCGTGACGGCGATCGCGGCCGCGGCGGCGCTCGCGTGGGCGTTGGCGCCGGGCGACGGCGCGCTCGTCGCGAGGTCGAGGTAGGCCGCGGCGCCGAGCACGAGCGCGACCGTCGGCGGGAGCGCGGCGATCCCCAGCCAGGCGCCGCTCGCGCCCGCCACGCGGGCCGCGGCCAGCGCGGTCAGGAGCGCGAGGGACGCGCAGAGCACCGCGACGGGGGAGGGGAGATGGCCGCCCAGCGCGCGGCGCGCCCGGCTCTCGAGCCGCGCCAGCCGGGCGGCGACCCCCGTGCGCCCGGCGTCGATGCCGGCGGTGACGATGAGCCGCACCCGCGCGGTCGGTGCGGCGCGGGGCGGCTCGCTCACCACGGTCTGCGTCGCGCGGCGTGGCAGCAGCAGGCGCGCCACCGGCGCGAGGCCGGACGCGTCCCCGGCGAGCGCGACGAACGCGACGAGCAGGATCGCGAGCCCGGCGCGCGGCGCGTCGACCGCGAGCAGCGACCCGGCGACCCCGGCCGCGCACAGCAGCGCGGAGAGGGCGGGCCGATCCGGCCGGACCCACGCGGTCTCGAGGTGGGCGGGCCGGCCCTGCGCGCGCAGCAGGTCGCGCAGCGCCACCGCCGCTCGGCGCTCGCCGTCGCTGCAGGCGGTGCGCGGCGCGATCGCGGCGAGGCGGCGGGCGGTCTCGATCGGTTCGGTGATGGCGCCGAAATGTAGGCTCCTCAGCCCATGGATGCCGCCGATCTCGCCTTCGCCGGCCTGGCGCGCCAGGCCGAGCTGGTCGCCAGCGGGGAGGTGAGCGCCCGCGAGCTGGTCGACGCCGCGCTGGCGCGGATCGAGCGCCTCGACCCGGCGCTGAACGCGTTCCGCGTGGTGTTCGCCGAGCGGGCCCGTGCCGAGGCCGACCAGGCCGACGGCCGTCGCGGCGCCGGCGAGGCCCGCCCCTTGCTCGGCGTGCCGGTCGCCGTCAAGGACGACATGGACGTCGCCGGCGAGCGCACGTGCCAGGGCACGGGCGCGGTGGACACGCCGGCCGTCGAGGACAGCGAGATCGTCCGCCGGCTGCGCGCCGCGGGGGCGATCGTCCTCGGCAAGACCCATGTGCCGGAGCTGACCATGTGGCCGTTCACGGAGTCCGCGACCTGGGGCGTGACGCGCAACCCGTGGGCGCCGACGCGCACGCCGGGCGGGTCGAGCGGTGGGAGTGCGACGGCGGTCGCCGCGGGCATGGTCGCCGCCGCGACGGCCTCCGACGGCCTCGGCTCGATCCGCATCCCCGCCGCGTGCTGCGGGCTGTTCGGGCTCAAGCCGCAGAAGGGCCGGGTGCCGATCGGCCCCCGCACCGACGACGTCTGGCATGGGCTGGTGCATTACGGCACGCTGACCCGCTCGGTGCGCGACACCGCCCTGTTCCTCGACGTCGTGGCCGATCGGCCGGCGTGGGGATCGTTCGTCGACGCGGCGGCGCACCCACCGGGGCAGCTGCGGATCGCGCTGTCGTGCAAGGTCCCGCCGCCGGTGCTCGCGTCGGTCGACGGGCGGGTGCGCGCGGCCGTGCACGAGATGGCCGACGTGCTGCGCGGGCTCGGCCATCGCGTCGTCGAGCGCGACCCGGCCTACGAGATCGCGCCGATGGCGCGGGCGGTCGCGCGGTACACGCGCGGCGTCCACGACGACGCGGTCGCCACGGAGCATCCCGAGCGCCTCGAGCGCCGCACGCGGACGATGGCGCGCATCGGCGCACGGACGCCGGTCGCCCTCGTCGCGCGGTCCCGGGCCGAGGAGGCCGCGGTGTCCGAGCGGATCGGTCGTCTGTGGGACGACGTCGACGTGCTGCTGACGCCCGCGCTCACCTCGCTGCCGCTCGAGGTCGGCCGGTTCGAGGGGCGCGGTGCGCTGCGAACGTTCGACGGCGCCGCTCGGTTCGTCGCGTTCCTGGGCCTGTGGAACATGACCGGCCAGCCGGCCGCGTCGATCCCGGCCGGGTTCACCGAGGACGGCGTGCCGCTGGCCGTGCAGCTGGTCGCGCGCGCCGGCGACGAGGCGACGCTGCTGCGGCTCGCGGCACAGCTGGAGGCCGAGCGGCCGTGGGCCGATCGGCGACCGGGGCTCGCGGCGTGACGCTGGTCGAGGTCGCCGAGGAGGCCGCCCGGGCCGGCGCGGCGGTGCTCGTGCCGCGCTTCGGGCGCGAGCGGGCGCTGGGATCGAAGTCGTCGCCGACCGACCTCGTCAGCGAGGCCGACCTGGCCAGCGAGCGCGCGATCCGCGACGTGCTCGCGGCGCGCCGGCCCGACGACGGGGTGCTCGGCGAGGAGGGCACCGGCGACGTGACGGGGACGACCGGCCTGCGCTGGGTCGTCGACCCGCTCGACGGGACGGTCGACTACCTGTACGGCATCCCGCAGTGGTGCGTGAGCGTGGCCGTCGAGGACGACGAGGGCGCGGTCGCCGGCGTGGTCTTCGATCCGCTGCGCGACGAGTGCTGGGCAGGGTCGCGCGGCGCCGGCGCGACGCTCAACGGCGCGACGATCGGCGCCCGCGCCGCGTCGCCCCGGAGCGCCGCGGGCGACGGCCCGGCGGCCGCGACGGCCAACGCGGACACGCCGCCGCTCGCGCGCGCCCTCGTTGCGACCGGCTTCGGCTACGACGCCGCGGTCCGCGAGGCGCAGGCCCGGATCGTCGCTGCTCTGCTGCCGGCGGTGCGCGACATCCGTCGTGCCGGCAGCGCCGCGCTCGACCTCGTCTGGACCGCCGCCGGCCGCCACGATGCCTACTACGAGTTCGGCGTCCAGCACTGGGACGTCGCTGCCGGCGCGCTCATCTGCCGCGAGGCCGGCCTGTCCGTGGCCGCGCTCCCGTCCGCCGGCATCCTCCCGGCCGGCATCGCCACCGCGCGCGATCCGCTGCTGCGTGCGCTGGTGGAGCGGCTCGGATAGGGTCGCCGACCATGAACGCATGGACGCGGTGGACGGCGTGTCTCGCCGGTGCGCTCGTGGCGGCGGGATCGGCGAGCGCGGCCGCGGAGGCGGCGATCCAGGTGAAGAGCACCGACGACGCCGAGGTCGTGCGCTTCGCGAAGCTCTCGTGCCGGGTCGATCAGGCGGGGTTCCACGGTCGCGCGACGGTGAAGGGCTGGCGGCTGGTCGCTCGCATCCAGCCGTTCCGCGGCTTCCGCACGTACCCGCTCGAGTACGGCCTCGACAAGAGCGCGGCGACCTTCTTCCTCGACCCGCCCGGCGGCGGCGAGACGTTCAGCAACGTCCAGGTGCCGCCGACCGACATCCCGCGGCTCACGCTCGGCGGCGCGATCCACTTCCCGGGCGGACGCACCCGCATCCGCATCGACTTCCCGATCGCCTACGACCGCAGCGACCGCGATCCCAACATCGTGACGTTGACCGGCGGGGCCAAGTGCGCGTATCCGCGCCGGCGCTGAGGTACCCGGGGCGGGATTCGAACCCGCACGCCCAGAGGGCAGGGCCTTTTGAGGGCCCCATGTCTACCGTTCCATCACCCGGGCGGGTGCTCTGTGAAGCCTACGCGGTGCTCGGACGATGTGCCGGCGGCAAGGCGGCGGGGCGCTCGACCTCGACGTTCCACGCCTGCTGGAAGCCGCGCATCGCGAAGAGGATGAGCAGCGCCTGCACGGGCACGAGCAGGAGGGTGATCAGGCCCAGCGAGCCGGAGGGCAGCGCCGGATCGACGAAGCCATCGGCGTCGCGCGCCAGCCACTGCGGGCCGGCGATCGCGGCGAAGATGAGCAGGACGACCGCCAGCGCCGCCGACACCGGCAGCGTGCCCCGGCGCCAGCGGGCGCAGAAGTACGCCAGCACGAGGTAGGCCGCCATCCAGGCGACGAGCACGCCCTGGGCGCCCTCGAGGCTGTCCCAACCGCCGATCGCGACGATCGCCATGAGCGCGACGCTCACGAGCAGGAGAACGATGACGGCGGCCTTCGTGGCCTTCGAGGAGGCCTTCTCCCGGTTCGGATGCTCGATGATGACGCCGTCGCGCCGCTCCTCACCGGCCATGTGTCGGATCATATGGAGCCTGCGGGCGTGGTGGAACTGGTAGACACGCTGGGTTTAGGTCCCAGTGGCGCAAGCCGTGGGGGTTCGAGTCCCTCCGCCCGCATTGCCTGACTCGGCGCTTCGTGGCAGAGAGCAGCGCGGAGCCTGACGGCCTCGGGGCCGCCGCTACCGGCCGCTGCGCCGCTTCCCGTCGAGAAACGCCGCGAAGGCCCGCGCCTTGGCGACCGGACGTTGGAAGAGGAAGGCGTGGCCGGCGTCGGCGAAGCGCAGGGTCGTCGCGCGCTGGATCCGGCGGGCCAGCAGGCGAGCGTTGCCCGGCGGGACGACGACGTCCTCGGCACCGAAGGCGATCAGCGTCCGGGCCTTCACGCGCGAGAGCTGCGCGTAGGTGCCGCGGCCGCGGCGATACCAGCGCGGGCCGGTCGCGGCGTTCTGCTCGCGCATGGTCGCGGCCGGCGTGGCGAAGTCGGCGGCGGTCAGGCCGGGTTGGGCGCCGATCGCCGCCATCCAGGCCTGACCGTCGGCCAGCCGGTCGGCGGGGAACAGCACCGGGAGCAGGCTCGTCGGCGTCGCCGACGCGTTCGTCAGCACGGCGATCGTGGCCTGGTCGGGCTCGATCGCCCGCGGCGAGCCCGGGTCGCTGGAGGCGAGGATCAGGCGGTGCACGAGCTGAGGCCGATCGATCGCCAGCCGCTGGCCGATGTAGCCGCCCATCGACCAGCCGAGCACGTCGGGCCGGCCGAGCTTCAACGCCCGGATGAGGCCGGCCGCGTCGCGGGCCATCGTTGCGACCGTCAGCCTGGCGACCGGACCGGTCGAGTTCCCCAGCCCGCGGTTGTCGTACACCACGACGCGGCGGCCCTGCGCGAGCGTCTGCACGAGTTGTGGGTCCCACTCCGCCGCGGTCACCCCGTAGCCCGGGATGAGCACCAACGCCCGTCCCTCGGCCTGCGGGTTGACGATGCGATAGCCGAGCGTCGCCCCGTTGACCGAGACCGACTTCAGGGGATATGTGGTGGGCGGCTGGACGGCCGCACCGGCGGGCGCGGCGAGCACGACCGCGGCGAGCAGCGCGAGGAGAGCGGGACGGAGCACGGGCGGGAGCATAGGTCGGCGTCGGAGGACGACGCCGCGGCGGCCGGGAGCGCGGCGGTCGCGCTCCCGGCGGGCGGGGTCACGGCGTCGTGACGAGTGGCTCGGACGGCTCGTCGTCGGTCGGCACGATCATCGGCTCGTACTCGCCCGTGAGGTCCGCGTACTGCCGAGCCTCGGCGCGATAGCGCTCGAAGAGGCGACGGATCTCCTCCGTCGTCTCGCACTCATGACGGTGCTGCAGCCGCTCGGTGTCGGATCCGAAGGGCATTCGGATCACCTCCTCGCCAGCAGATTACGCTTTCGCGGACGCCCCCACAACGGCACCGGCGGCGTCCCGGCGCGCTGGCCGCGGGATGAGCAGCGCCACGAGGGCTCCCGCGACCAGCACCGCGGCGCCGATCGGCAGCGCGGCGGTCAGCCCGTCGGTGAACGCCTGCGGGTCGGCGAACGAGCCGTGCGCGCTGAACACGGTGGCTAGCACCGCGACGCCGAGCACGCCGCCGACCTCGCGGATCGCGTTCGTCGCTCCCGAGGCCTGGCCGACCTGCTCGCGTCGCACCGAGGCCAGTACCGCGCTCGCCGACGGGGCGAACACGAGAGCCATCCCGACCCCGCCCATGAGGAGCGGCACGACGAGCGACAGGTAGGCGCTGTCGGGCGACGAGACGGCGCCCAGCCAGGCGAGCGCTCCGGCCTGGAGGAGCATGCCGGTCGCCATCAGCGGGCGCGGGCCGATCCGGTCGCTGAGCAGGCCCGCGAGCGGCGAGACGATCATCGGCGCCGCCGTCCACGGCAGCGTCCGGATGCCGGCCGGCAGCGGCGAGAGCCCCTGACCCGACTGGAAGTACTGCGACAGCAGGAAGATCGCGCCGAACGTGCCGAAGAACATCGCCAGCGAGGCGGCGTTCGCCGCGCTGAACCCACGCGAGCGGAACAGGCTCATCGGGAGCATCGGCGCGCGGGCACGCAGCTCCCAGGCGACGAAGGCCACCAGCAGCGCCACGCCGGCGGCGATCGCGGCGACGACGGTCGTGCTCGTCCAGCCCAGCGCCTGGGAGCGGACGATGCCGAAGGTGAGGCCGAACAGGCCGCTCCCGGCGAGCGCGAGCCCCGGCAGGTCGAGCCGGTTCGACGGCCCGTGCGACTCGCTCAGGCGGCTGATCGCCAGTGGCAGCAGGACGGCGCCGACGGGCACGTTCAGCCAGAAGATCCAGTGCCACGAGATGCCCTCGACGACGGCGCCGCCGACGACCGGCCCGAGCGCGACGCCGAGGCCGCTGACGCCGGCCCAGATGCCCAGGGCGGCGCCGCGGCGCTGGGCCGGGACGGCCTCCGACAGCAGCGGCAGCGTGAGCGGCGCGACGATCGCGGCGCCGGCGCCCTGCAGCGCGCGGGCGGCGACCAGCGCCCCGATCGAGGGCGCGAGCGCGGCCGCGGCGCTGGCGACGGTGAAGAGCACGAGGCCGGCGACGAACATGCGCTTGCGGCCGAACCGGTCGCCGAGCGCGGCGCCGGTCAGGAGCAGGACCGCGAACGACAGGGTGTAGGCGTTGACGGTCCATTCGAGCGCCTCGATCGAGCCGCCGAGATCCGTGCGGATCGAGGGCAGCGCGACGCCGACGACGAGGTTGTCGAGGGCCGTCATGAACAGCGCGATCGACACGATCGCGAGCGTCCACCCGGCGCGTGGGCGGGATGAGGTGGCGGTGGCCGGCATGGCGGAGTCCTCCTCGAGGCGTGTGTGTGATCGGTTACTCACTTCGCGGCGAAAAAAAAGAGAGGGGCGGATCAGTCGAACGGCAGTAGGGCGAGCGCCCACGGGGCGTCGAGCTCGTCGGCACGCATCGCGGCGAGGACGTTCATGAGCATGCCGACGCCGAACCAGGCGCGCAGCACGTCGGGATCGTCGACGCCGGACTCGCGCGAGACGAGGTCGTAGAGGTCGCCGAAGCCTCGGCGCACCGCGTCGCGGATGGCGGGCTCGTCGGCGGCGGCGTGGGACTGGAGCTGAAGCTGGAGCGCGTCGCGGTCGGCGAGGAGGTCGCGGTACGCCAGTCCCATCGCCTCGAGGACGTCGCGGCCCTCGGCCTTCGCGCGCGCGGCCGCCTGGGCGAAGACGGCGCCGGTGCGGGCGAAGCAGCGCTCGGTGAGCGCGACGAACAGCTCGACCTTCGTGGGGAAGAGGCGAAAGAGATACGCCTGCGAGATGCCGGCGGCCTTGGCGATCTCGGTCGTCGGCGTGCCATGGTAGCCGCGGGCGGCGAAGACGTGCTCGGCGGCGGTGAGGACCTCCTCGCGGCGCTGCTCGGCGGTGGAGAGGGTACGGGTCGGGGTCGCCACAAGGTGTGAGTATGTACTCACTCACTCGGCCTGTCAAGGGTTCCGTGCGCCGCCGCCACGGGTAGGTGGCCTCCATGCGCGTGGGTCTCGTGCTCGGAGCCGGCGGCGTCGTCGGGGCGTCCTGGCTCATCGGCGCGCTCGACGCACTCGAGGCCGAGACCGGCTTCGCGCCCGGGGACGCCGACGTCGTCGTCGGCACCTCGGCTGGGTCGGTCGTCGGATCGCTGGTCACCGCCGGCCTGCCGGCCCGGCTGCTGGCGGCGTATGCCGCGGGGCGGCCGCTGGACGGCTTCGAGGGCGTCGACGGCATGGCCGTGTGGGAGCGGGACGAGCTCGAGCGCGACAGCCCGGACCGCTACGGCCTGCAGCGGGCATTGCCTCCGGTCGGCCCCGGGTCGTGGCGGCTGGCGCTGACGACGATGCGCAACCCGCTGCGTCACGCGCCGGCGGTCGTGGTCGGGGGCTGGCTGCCGCGCGGCGTGATCTCGACCGCGCCGATCCGCCGCCTCGTCGACCGCGTCGTCGGCGACGCGTGGCCGCAGCGGCTGCGGGTCGTCGCCTGCGACTACCGCTCGGGGCGGCGCGTCGTGTTCGGTCGTGACGACGCCCCGGCGGCCGTGCCGTCCGAGGCGGTCGCCGCGTCGTGCGCGATCCCCGGCTTCTACCACCCGGTCGCGATCGGCGGCCGGCGCTACGTCGACGGCGGGATCTGCTCGCTGTCCAACCTCGACCTGCTGCTGCGCGAGGACGTCGACGTGGCGATCTGCCTGAACCCGACGTCGTCGCCGGCGCGTGGTCGCCTGCTCCATCCGACGGGGGCGCTCGCGGCGGCGATGCGGGTGGCGTCGGGTCGTCGGCTGGCCGGGGAGGTGCGCAAGCTGGAGGCGGCCGGGATCGAGACGCTCGTCGTCGAGCCCGGCGCCGCCGACCTCGAGGTCATGGGGCACAACCTGATGTCACGGCGCCGGCGGGTCGAGGTGACCGAGCAGGCCTGCCGCAGCGTGTCGCGCGCGCTGCGCGGGGGTCGCGCGCTGGCGGGGCTCCTGGGGCCGCGAGCGGGCCGCGCTCCGCTGCGCCGGGTGGCGTAGGGAATGCGGGACGGAACGCATCGCGCCCCGCTCGCCGGGGTGGCGGACCGGAACGCAGCGCGCCCCACTCGCCGGGGCGGCGGAGCGGGGCGCGCAACGAGGCGGGGGACCGAGGAGTCGAACCTCGCTTTGCGGTTTTGGAGACCGCCGTCATAGCCGATAGACCAGTCCCCCTCGGCTGCGGGCCAGTGTATCGGCCGGTCGCATGCACGGCTGCGCGCCGCCCCCGAGCGGGTGCGTCGCGCCGTGGGAGCGCCGCGACGGGCGGTCCGGTTACTCCTCGTCCTCGAGCTCGCGCTCGAGCTCCTCGATCGCCTGCTGCTCGTCGAGGTCGTAGCCAGGGAGGTCGCCGCGATGGTCCTCGCCGTACTCCTCGTCGAGCTCCTCGATCGTCGGATCGTCGAACAGATCGTCCTCGGACTGGGCCATGGTCGCGATGCTACGCCGTCGCCGAGGCGCGCGCACGGTCTGGCGCGTACGGGGTCATGGACGCTCGCACGAGACGACGCCCCGGCCGCGGCGCGACGCCGCTAGGATGACGCCTGAGCTTGCGGGCGAAGTGTTGTGGTTGCACAGGAGCCTTCCAAGCTTCTAGGGCGGGTTCGATTCCCGTCGCCCGCTTGAAGCACATACGGGGAGTGGCGCAGTCTGGTAGCGCACCCGGCTGGGGGCCGGGCGGTCGCAGGTTCAAATCCTGTCTCCCCGACTGGAATTCGGTAGCAAGCGGTGGTGTGCAGGAGTGCGCA
>CAYRCB010000036.1:0-16094 GCA_964422645.1 uncultured Solirubrobacteraceae bacterium
CCCACCACGCCAGCCGCCCCGCCGCCGAACGCACCACCCTCTACGACATCCGCCACCGCTACGAACCGGCGATCGCCGCGTGATGCGTCGGGCCAGACCGCGGCGCGCGCAAGAGCCACGCGACCTGGGCCTGGTGCTCCACCGCCTCGGCGACCGCGAGCGCGTGCGCGAGGTCGCGACCGACGGTCACCACGCCATGCCGCGCCAGGAGGACCGCGGCCGAGCCGGCCAACGTCGCCGCGGCTGACCGGCCGAGCTCCGCGGTGCCGCGCGGCCGCGGCGGCGCCGTACGGACCGGGCCGATCGCGAAGTACTCGGTCTCCTCGAGCCGCGGTTCCAGCGGCTCCGCCAGGAAGCTCCATGCGGTCGCGTTGGGGCTGTGCGTGTGGACGATCGCGGCGATGTCGGCGCGGGCACGGTAGATCTGCAGGTGGAGCGCCAGCTCGCTCGATGGCTCCCGCCGGCCCTCGACGACCTCGCCGTCGGCATCCACCGTGACGAGGTCATCGCAGCGCATGCGCGCGTACGCCAGCCGGCTGGGCGTGATCCGGCAACCGGCGCCGCGCCGGACGCTGGCATTGCCGACGCTCCCAGCCACGAAGCCGCGCCGATGCAGCTCACGCATGACGGCGATGATCGCCGCGTCCGCTTCCGCGTCCCGGCCATCCATGTCGACGTCGATGGCGGCTATGCCGCGTGGCCGGGCAGGGCCCAGACGTTGTGCGGCTCGTAGGCGACCTCGACGACCTCGCCGGGCGCGCGCAGCGCAGCGCCGACCTGGGGCGCCTCCTTGACCAGCAGGCGGCAGTCCGGGATGGCGTGCGGCCGCACCCAGTACTTGACCGACTCACCTGCATAGACGACCTCGTCGATAGCGCCCCGGATGCTCAAGGGGGACGGCTCGACCGCGATCGAGAGCCACTCCGGGCGGATCGCGAGCTCGACGTGCGCGCCGATCGGACGGTCGGATGCGACGCACCGGATCTCTTGCGACCCCACCCTGATCCGGCAACCGTCGCCCTCTGCTGCGACGACCTCGCCTCGCAGCACGTTCGTGTCCCCCACGAACTCGGCGACGAACCGCGAGACCGGACGCTCGTAGATCTCGCGCGGGGTTCCGTACTGCTCGATGGCACCGTCGCGCATCACCGCGATGCGATCGGACATCGTCAGCGCCTCTTCCTGGTCGTGCGTGACGTACACGACGGTGATCCCGAGCCGCTGTTGCAGGCGCTTGATCTCCAGCTGGAGGCCGGTGCGCAGCGCCTTGTCGAGGGCGCCCATCGGCTCGTCCATGAGCAGCATCGGCGGTTCGAACACCAGCGCCCGGGCGAGCGCCACGCGCTGCTGCTGCCCGCCCGACAGCTGCGCGGGATACCGGTCGGCGAAGTCCTCGAGGTGCACGAGCCGAAGCGCCTGCAGGACCTTCTCCCGCGCCTCCCGCTTGGGCAGCTTGCGCGCCTCGAGCGGATAGGCGGTGTTCTGGAAGACGGTCATGTGCGGGAACAGCGCATAGTTCTGGAAGACGACGCCGAGGTCTCGCCGCTCGGGCGCGATGCCGTCCAGCCGGCGGCCGTCGAGCCCCAGCTGTCCGGCGTCGGCGTCGACGAACCCCGCGATGATCATGAGGAGCGTGGTCTTGCCGGATCCCGACGGACCGAGGAGCGTCAGGAAGTGGCCTTCCTCGATCGTCAGGTCCAGGTGCTTGAGCACCTGCGTAGGGCCGTAGCTCTTCTCGACCCCTGTCGCCGTGAAGTACTCCGCTGCGGACGACGGGGCCGCCACGGCTGCCGGGTCTTGAAGCTCCATGATCTCCGTGTGTCGGTTGGTCATTGCGATGTGTTGCGGCCGATCCGGCGGCGGGAGCGACGTTGCACGGCCCAGGCCAGCCCGGCGATCAGGAGCGACGCCACCAGCGACACCGTCCCGACGACGCCGATCGTCGGGTCGCCCTGTTGCAGGACCGCCTCGAACATCTGCCGCGGCAGCGTGGTGACGTACAGGCCGGAGATGAAGATCGCGACGACGGCCTCGTCGAACGACGTCAGGAAGGAGAGCAGGAACGCCACGACGAGGCCCGGCAACAGCAGGGGGACGACGATCCTCCGGACCACGCGGAGCCGGGAGTCGCCGAGGCTCAGCGCGGCCCGCTCGTAGGTGACGTCCAAGCCGCGGACGGTCGCGCTGAGCAGCGCGAAGGCGTAGGGGATCACCAGGCAGGTGTGCGCGAGCACGAGCCCGAACCTCGTGTCGGTCAGCCCGATGCGCACGAAGACGATGTAGAAGCCGGTTGCCACCACGACGAGCGGCAGGACCAGCGGCATCAGCATGACGACGCCGATCCCGCCCCGCAGCCGCGGGCCCAGCCCGCGCTCGGCGCCGAATGCCGCCAACGCGGCGAGCACGGTCGCGATCAGCGACGCGCACCCCGCGACGATGAGCGAGGTCCACAGCGGTTGCAGCCACTCGTCGGTGAAGAAGTTCCCGTACCACTCGGTCGAGAGCCCCTTCGGCGGAAACACGAGCTCGCGCGTGCCCGACAGCGAGACCGGGATCGTCACGAGCTGCGGGATGGCCATGTAGAAGACCACCACGCCCGCAAACGCCTTGTAGATCCACGCCATGCGCGAGAGACCGGTGCGGTCGAGCAGCCGCGCGACGAACAGCGGAGCAGCGGCGACCCAAGCGAGGCGGCTGTGGCCGCGGCGCGTTCTCCGCGGCGCGCTCGGCGTGACGGCTTCGCGCGAGCTGAGCCACTCCATGCGGCCGGACAGTCCCCACCGGTACACCGCGAGCGCGACCGCGACCGCGACCGCCAGGAGCACGGAGATGGCCGCCGCGAACCCGATCTCGGCGAACTCGTTGACGCTGGACTCGACGATCTGCCCGAGCATCTGCCCGTCCTGGCCACCGAGGATCGCCGGCTGGATGAACGAGCCGATGCCGAGCGCGAAGCAGAGCACCGAGCCCACCTCGATACCGGGAAGGGTGAGCGGCACGAACGCGCGCCAGAAGCTCTCGGCCGGCCCGGCGCCGAGGCTGCGGCTGGCCCGCAAGATGCTGAGATCGACCCGGGACATGACGGCCACGAGCGACAGCACCATGAGCGGCAGCAGGATGTGGACGAGGCCGACGAGCACCGCGATCCACGTGTCGAGCAGGCCTTGCGTCTCGATGCCGATCCACCGCAGCGCCTCCGGGATCGGGCCGAGGCGACCGAGGAGCACCTGCCACGAGAACGTCCGTACGAGCGCGCTGGTCAGATACGGCGAGGCGACCCCGACGATCAGGATCACCCGCACCAGCGGGCTGGAGCGGATGATCGCGTACGCGACCGGGTAGCCCAGCGCCAGGCAGATCACGGTCGCCGCCAGGGCGATCCACAGCGTCCGCCAGGCAAGCCGCAGGTAGCCCGTGCTGAACAGCTCGCCGTAGTTGCCCAGCCCGAAGCTCGGATCCGTGACGCTGGTCGTCAGGACGTAGACGACCGGCACGAAGAACACGACGAGCAGGAACGCGACCGCCGGCACCGTGAGCAACCACGTCCGGTTCGCGCGCCTGCCACGCGCACGGGCGCTGATCACGCCGTCAGAAGCCACTTCTTGAACTGCTTGAGCGCGGCCTGGCCATCGGTGGCCCACCAGTTGAAGTTCAGGAAGACCGCCTCGGGCGTCGTCACCGGCGAGGCCGCGAGATCCGCATACTCCGCCTTCGGGATCTTCTTGAACGCGGCCTTCGTGACCGGGCTGTTGCGCAGCGACTCGTAGATGGCGAACTGCTGCTCGGGCTGCAGGACGAAGTCGATCAGCTTCATCGCGTTCTCGCGGTTCGGCGCGCCCTTGGCGATCTGGAGCCGCTCGATGTCCGTCAGGGCCTGATTCCACACGTACTTCAGCGGCGTGCCCGACTTCACGCTCGTGCGCACTCGCGCGAGGTTCATGTCGCCACTCACGACGTCCTGCTGGGCCACGAGGTTCGTGATGGCGTTGAAGTCGGTGAACACCGCCGAGTCCTTCACCCGATCCAGCGACTGGAACACCTTGTCCATGTCGATCGGGTAGAGGTTCTCTGCCGTCGCACCGGCCGCGAGCGCTGCCTCCTCGAGGACCCAGTAGCCGCTGTCCAGGAACCCGCGCTTTCCGGGAAACCCACTCGGATCGAAGACGTCGGCCCACGAGCTCATGGGCGACTTGATCGCGTCGCTGTTCCAGAAGACGTTGTGGCTCAGGCTGTAGTACCCGACGCCGTTCTCGTCCAGGTTGCCGGGATTGAGGAAATCCGTGGGCTTCACCGACAAGGCGCTGACGTCGATCTTCTCGACGAGCCCCAAGCCGATCCGCGCGGAGACCAGGGACGTGTCGCCGTCGAGGACGTCCCACTCGACCCTCCCGGCCTTCACCTGCTCCATGAGCTTGGGGATCTCGACTGCCCCCGCCGTCGTGACGACCTCGATCCCGGTCGCCTTGGTGAACGGCGTGAAGATCGCGTCCTTCATGATCTGCTCGTACTGACCGCCGAAACCGGCATAGACGACGGTCTTGGACGACGAGCTCCCGGTCGATGCGCCGCTGCCGGTGGTCGCTGGACCGTCATCGGACCCACACGCCTGCAGCAACGTCGCGCCGACCCCCACGCCGGCCACGGCGGCGAACGAGCGTCCGGCTCGCGTCACCAGCGCTCGCCGGGTCAACCCGTCGGTGATCTTCCCCCTCGTCACGTCCCCTCACCTCAGCTTTCTCTCTCTGCCTGGCCGTCGTGCGTCGACGGCAGCGACACAGGTGTGCGGCCGGCTCAGCGAGCCAGCAGCGCACACCTCTCCTCCATGAGCGGAGCGACCTCCTCCGCGAGGCGCTTCATCTGGTGACGCGCGAAGTCCTCGTCCTCCATGCCGTGGAGGTTGAAGTCCATCACCTGGTAAGACGCGCCCGCGTCGAAGTACTCCATGAGCCGATCGGCGCACTGCTGCGGCGTCCCCCACGGGATCTGCTCGTCGGGCTGGACGAGCGTGGACCGATCCGCCACGGCAAGGACGTCATCGACCGACATCATGTTGACCCGCGCGAGCATCCGCGGGAAGAAGTACTGCTCGATCTCCTCGGGGTCCTCGGCCACGACGATGTGGTTGACGACCGCGATCTCGACGTCCCCGGGCTGGCGTCCATGGCGCTCGCAGGCCTCGTCGAGCTCGGCGCGGATGCGTGCGATGTCGGGCGGGGACATGCCGACGGGACACAGGCCGGTCCCCCACTTCGCCGCCCGCTCGATCGCGAAGGAGCTCGCCCCGCCGATCCAGAACGGAAGCGGGTCTTGCTGGGGCCGCGGGGCGATCTCCAGCCCGGACGCATCCCAGAACCGCCCTGGCTGCGTGATCTCGCGACCGGCGAAGAGGTCCATGAGCATCTGCATGGCCTCGTCCATGCGCTTGCCCCGCTCGGCTTGCTTGAGCGGCACGCCGCCGGCCTGGAAGTCCTCTTCCCACCATCCCAGCGCAGCGCCGGCGATGAAGCGTCCGCCGCTGGCCTGGTCGAGCGATGCGAAGTACTTGGCCCACAGATAGGGATGGACGGCGAGGGGCAGCACGACCGAGTTGAGGCTGAGCTTGATGCGCTCGGTCGCCTGGGCGATGGCCGGCAGCACCACGAGCGGATCGAGGCACGTGCGGTTGCCGAAGCTCGGGAAGATGCGCACCCGAGGCGTGGTGAAGTGCCAGGGCAGCTGCACCGAGTCGTATCCGAGCTCCTCGGCGTAGATCGAGAGGTCGACCAACGACTGCACGGTGGGCTCGACCTTGCCCCAGGGGAAGATGTATGCGCCAAAACGGTCCAAGACCGAGCTCATATGTGATATCCATGCCCTTCGTCGCCTTCACCTCACAGGCAGCCGGCCCGCGAGGCACCATCCACGCCGAAGCTACTCACACCCTCAGCCGGCGACAAGGCCTGAAGCGCCTCGGTGTCCAGGATGCTGGACAGTTCACCCGGCAGGGATGTCTAGTATGAGTTTGACCGTATAGCGTGCGCCACGGCAACCCGCCGTGAGGAGGTCACGTGAAGTACGGATACAAGGCATCGGCCGAGCAGTTCGACGCCCGCAGACTGGCTGACGTCTCGCTGCTGGCCGAGCGGCTGGGACTGGAGACGATCGCGGTGTCCGACCACTTCCAGCCATGGCGCCATCATGGCGGCCAGGCCCCGGCGGCGCTGACGTGGATCGGTGCGATGGCGCAGGGCCTTCAGGGCGCACGCCTGGGAACGAGCGTCCTCACGCCGACGATGCGCTACCACCCGTCGATCGTCGCTCAGGCCTTCGCGACCGCAGCGCGGCTCTCACGCGGACCCGTCTTCCTCGGGGTCGGGACGGGGGAGGCGATGAACGAGACCCCGGCCACGGGCGCTCCGTGGCCCGGCGCCAAGGAGCGGCGGCTGCGCCTCGCCGAAGCCGTCGACCTGATTCGGCGCCTCTGGACCGAGGAGCGGGTCGATTTCGAAGGCACCTACTACACGACCGTCCGTGCCACCATCTACGAGCGCCCTGAGGAGACGATCCCGATCTACATCGCCGCAGCAGGCCCGTTGGCGGCCAAGCTGGTCGGGCGGACCGCAGACGGGTTCATCTGCACGAGCGGCAAGCCGCGCCAGCTCTACGAGGATCTCCTGTCCAACGTCGTCGAGGGCGCCGTCCAAGCCGGCCGCGACCCGGCTTCCATCGGGAAGATGATCGAGATCAAGGTGTCCTACGACACCGAGCTCGAGCGGGCGCAGCGCGCGTGTGACTGGTGGGGCGCGCTCGCGTTGAGCGCCGAGGAGAAGATGAGCACCGACGATCCGCTCGAGCTGGAGCGCCTGGCCGACGCCGATCCCGACCGCGCCCAGACCCGGTTCATCGTCACGACGGACCCGGACGAGGTCGTGGAGCGCATCGCGCCCTATGTCGAGCTCGGGTTCGACGAGCTCGTCTTCCACGGCCCGGGCGAGGATCAGGAGCGCTTCCTGGAGCTCTTCACGCGTGACGTGCTGCCCAGGCTGCGCACCACGTTCGGCTGAGCGCGTCCTGGCCGCCCCATGCTCGACCTCAAGCGCCTGCGCGTGTTCGAGGCGGTGGCCGTCCAGGGCTCGTTTCAGGCGGCGGCCCGTGCGCTGTCGTACACGGCGCCGGCGATCTCCCACCACATCGCGCAGCTCGAGCGGGACGTCGGCGCCCGCCTGGTCGTCCGGCGCGGCGCCGGCCCGCGCCTGACCCCGGCGGGCGAGCTGTTGCTCGTGCGCGCACGGGAGATCCTGGGCGCCGTCGCGGATGCCGAGCGAGCGCTCGCGGAGGTCGGTCGCCAGCAGGCGCGGCTTCGCGTCGGGGCGTTCGCGACGGCCGCCCAGACGTTGGTCGCCGACGCGTTCGTGGATGTCGCACGTGACGCCCCGGCGCTCCAGCTCGGCTTGGTGGAGGGGGAGCTGCCCGAGACGCTTCGGCGGCTGGAGCGGCGCGAGATCGACATCGGGGTCGTGTTCCACGATCCCGACGCGGCGCTCGCCTGCGTCCACGATCGGACGCTGGAGACGGAGCCGCTCGGCAGCGATCCCTTCGACGTCGCGCTCCCGGCCGGGCATCCGTTGTCGGGCCGCGACGAGCTGCGATTGCGCGACCTGGCCGACGAGGCATGGATCGAGGGCGCCCATCCCGACAGCCCGGCCTCCGCGATCCTCGCGCGCGCCTGCGGGGCAGCGGGGTTCCGTCCGCGGGTCGCCCACGACAGCGGGAACTTCCACGTCGCCATGCGGCTGGTCGCCGCCGGCGCCGGCGTGGCGTTGATCCCCCGTCTCGCGGCCTGCGGCAGGCCCGACGGCGTCGTCCTGAGGTCGCTCGTCGAGCCGACCCCGATGCGTCTCGTTGCTGCGGTGCAGCGGCGCGAGCGGACGGCTCCTGGCCGCCGCCGCGCCGTCTCGGCGGCGTTGCGTCGCCAGAGCGCGGCGTGGCTGCAGCCGCTCCCACGGTGCTCAGATCGAGAACCTCGACGTCGTGATGAGAAGTCGTGACTCGCCGCGGAGCAGCGGCTGTGCGATCGTCGTCGAGATGTGCATCGACGCTCGCACGGCCGCGACGACGGTCGTCCCTCGCACCGGCGCCGATCTGTTGGCCGACGCGCTGGAGGCAGCGGGGGTCGAGGTGGCGTTCGGCCTTCCCGGCGTCCACAACCTCGCGATCTGGAAGGCGCTGACGCCGTCGTCGGTCCGCCTCGTGGGCGTGCGCCACGAGCAGACCGCCGTCTACGCCGCAGACGGCGCCGCCCGCACGAGCGGCCGCCTCGGGGTGGCGATCACGACGACGGGCCCCGGGGCGGCGAACGCCCTGGGCGCGACCGGCGAGGCCTGGGCCTCGGGCGTGCCGGTGCTGGTCATCGCCACGGACATCCCCACCACCCTGCGGCGTCCCGGCGCCTACCGCGGGGTCCTCCACGAGACGCGCGACCAGGCAGCGATGTTCGCTCCGGTGACCAAGGCGACGCTGCGCGCGCAGGCCGCCGATGCGATCGGCGCGCTGGTCCGGCGCGGCGCCGAGCTGGCGCTGCGCGCGCCCTCTGGGCCCGTCTACCTCGAGATCCCGACCGATCTGCTCTCGGCGCCCGCATCTGCGCCGGACGTCTCGCCATCGCCGAGCGTCGCACACCACGCCGCAGACGCCGATGCGGTCCGACGCGCCGCACAGGAGCTCGGCCGGGCGCGCCGGCCGCTGATCTGGGCCGGCGGCGGCGCGGTCCGCGCGACCGCCGGGCCAGCCGTCGCCCGTCTGGCCACGCTGCTCGGAGCACCGGTGCTCGAGACCTATCAGGCCCGCGGCCTGCTCCCGCACGACCATCCGTGCAAGGTGACCGTCACGCCGCACGCACCGCAGATCGGCGAGCTCTGGGACGACGCGGACGTCGTCCTCGCCGTCGGGACGGACTTCGACGGCATGATGACCCAGAACTGGCTCCTGCCACCGCCGCCGACGCTGGTCGCCGTCAACGTCGAGGCCGACGAGGCTTCGAAGAACTACCGACCGGACGTCGTGCTGGCGGGCGATGCGCGCGTGTGCGTGGAGCAGCTCACCGGCGCGCTCGAGCAGATCCCGGTGCGAGCGCAGCGCGATCTCATCGCGCTCCGCAGCGAGGTGGCCGACCGCGAGCGGGCCGCACACGAGATGGCGCGGTCGGAGTGCCCTGACGCCGGGCTGTTCCTGGACGTGATGCGCGACGTCGCCGCCGACGCCGTCGTCGTCGCTGACATGTGCATCCCGGGGTACTGGCTCGCGGCGTACCACCCGTTCACGGCGCCGCGGCGGCTCGCGTACCCGGTCGGGTGGGGCACGCTTGGCTTCGGGTTTCCCGCGAGCATCGGCGCGGTGCTCGCCCAGCCGCAGCCCGTCGTGGCGGTCTGCGGTGACGGCGGGTTCCTGTTCGCCTGCGGCGAGCTGGCCGTGTTGGCGCAGGAGCGGCTTCCGCTCACCGTCCTCATCGTCGACGACGGCGGCTACGGGATGCTGCGCTTCGACCAGCGCCATGCGGGCGACGCCCCGTGCGGCGTGGACCTCGCCACGCCGGACTTCGTCGCCCTCGCCCGCTCGTTCGGCATCGAGGCGATGTCCGTCGACGGGGTCGGCCCGGAGCTCGGCGACGCGTTGCGGGAGGCGACCGCCGCCGACGGACCACGCGTGGTCGTGGCGCGCGCGGCGCTGCAGCCGCCGCTCAGCACCTCGCCGCGCTGGTATCGCCGAGCTGCGGACTGACGCGATCAGGCGCGGCGCAGCCGATCCAGGAGCGGGGCGCTACTCCGCCGGGACCTGCAAGCGCTCCTGCTCGCGCGGGTGCGGGCTGGCCGTCGCGGGCAGCGCCTCCTGCAGCGCGGCGACCTGGCGGCGCAGGGCGTCGAGCGCCTCCTCGATCGCACCAAGGCGCGTGTCGAGCGCGGCGACCGCGGTGAGGCCGCCGGTCCGCTCGTCGAGCCGATCCACCCCGTCCTCGATCGCCTCCAGCCGCTGCGCGACCGACCGCAACCGCCGGGTGAGCCGTTCGATGTCGGCGGCCGACGGCAGGTTGAGCGCCCCCATCGCGACCTCCTGCGCCTGACTGGCCTTCTGGCGCGCCTCGAACGCGCGCGCCAGCGCGCCGCTGACGATGGGGTTCTCGAGGAGGTCCTGGGCGAGCTTGCCGAGGGCGTCCTCGCCCGAACGCGTGATGCGCTGCTTGATCCCGTCGCTCTCCGCTGCCATGGCCAGGAGGCTACCCAGGGACGGCTCGGGATGCGGATCTTGACCTCGACTTGAGCGTGACGCTTCGTCGAGCCGTGAAGGTTCGGTGAAACCTCGTTGGCCGCCCAACCTCGCTCGCGCGCGGGAAGAAGGGCGCGCGGATCCCCGTTGGTTGCGCAACACCGGCAAATTCAGGCCGTTGCAGGAGGGATGCGCCTGATTCACATGCTGCGCCGTCGGTCACCACCCCGTGCTAGGTTCGGGCGCTCCCGGCCTCGCGGCCGGCAGCGTTCTTCCATGTCCCGGCGCAAGCTGCCCATCGTCACGCTCACGACGGCCGCCGTCGCCGTGGGCGTCCTCGCTCCCGCCGGGACCGCGTCGGCCGAGCCGCGGACCCTGCTGGTCACGCTGGTCGGCGGCGCGCAGCTCACCGTCACCGTCGACGTCCCGCCGGGCACGCCCCTCGACCAGGTGGAGATCCCGGGCGTCACCGCACCGATCGCGGACGTCCAGGACGTCACGCTGCCGGGGACGGCGCCCGGCACGGGCACCGCCACGGGGCCGACGACGACCGGTCCGACGACCACGACGCCGGCGGCGCCCCCGAGCACCACGCCGACGACCCCGCCTTCGAGCACCACGCCGACGACGCCGGCCACCCCGACCACGCCCGCGACGCCGCCTCCCGCCGAGGAGCCCAAGGGCGGCGACCCCGCCAACGGACCGCAGGCCGCCGACGACGAGCGGCCGCAGCGCACGGCCCAGCGTCCCACGACCGACCGGCCCAAGGCGCGCCCCGAGCGCACGCCCAAGCGCCGCACCGCCAGGCCGCGCAAGCCGAAGGCCGACCCCCAGGACGACGACCGGCCCACCACCGCCCCCGCCCCGACGGATCCGACCTACTCGCTCGCCGAGCCCGGCGCCGCGGTCATCGGCGTGCCGAACTTCTTCATCGACAAGTTCCGCATCCCGCCGTTCCTGCTGCCGATCTACCAGGCGGCCGGCATCGAGTACGGCGTGCGCTGGGAGATCCTCGCGGCCATCAACGAGATCGAGACGGACTACGGGCGCAACCTCAACGTCTCCAGCGCCGGCGCGGTCGGCTGGATGCAGTTCCTGCCGTCGACCTGGCAGCAGTACGGCGTCGACGCCAACGAGGACGGCCGCAAGGACCCCTACAACCCCGTCGACGCGATCTTCGCCGCCGCCCGCTACCTCAAGGCGGCCGGCGCGACCGACGACCTCTCCAAGGCGATCTTCGCCTACAACCACGCCGACTGGTACGTGGACTCGGTCCTGCTGCGGGCGCGCCTCATCAGCGGGCTGCCCCCGACCTTCGTCGGCTCGCTCACGGGCCTCACACAGGGCCGCTTCCCGGTCTACGCCCGGGCGACCTACGCCGACGACGTCTCGGCCCGCGCCCGGCGCATCGCCGGCGGCAACGCGGCGCTGCCGGTCGACTCCAAGGCCGGGCGGCGGTCGATCGACATCCACGCGCGCGCCAACGCACCGGTGATCGCCGTCCAGGACGGCCGCATCGTCGGGATGGGCACCTCCCAGCGGCTGGGCACCTACCTGCGCCTGCGCGATGCCTACGGCAACACCTACACCTACGGACACCTGGGCCGGCTCGCAACCGAGATCCCGGTGCCGAAGGAGCGCCACGTCAGCGCGGGGCAGATCACGCGCGAGCTGCAGCTCGCCACGCCGGCCGCGGATCCCAAGCCGACCGGTCCGGCCAGCGCGGGCACCCACCCCGCCCGCCGCAAGCAGCGCACCTCTGCGCACGCCCGCCGCTCCACCGCCACGTCGACGAAGAAGGCGCGGCTGTTCGCCAACCCGGCCCGCCCCGCGGCGCTGCGAGCGGGCGGCCGCGAGCAGATCCTCGAGGCCGGCGGCTCGGTCGCCGGCGGGTCGGACTACCGCGCGTACTTCGCCAGCCCGTATGGCCTGCGGGCCGAGGACGTGGAGCTGAAGCGCCTCAAGGTCGGGTCGAAGGTCATCGCGGGGACGATCCTGGGCCGGCTCGGCCCGCGCACGAGGGGCGCCAAGCCGCACACGTCGTTCTCGATCCGCCCGGCCGGCCGCGGGGCCCCGCTCATCGACCCCAAGCCGATCCTCGACGGATGGAAGCTGCTGGAGTCGACCGCGATCTACCGCGCCGAAGGCCGCAACGCGCTGCTGGACGCCGACTCGGACGCCTCGATCGGCCAGCTGCTGCTCATGAGCAAGGAGCAGCTGCAGCAGCGGGTCCTCGACGATCCGCACATCGAGCTCTACGCGTGCGGCCGGCGCGACGTCGAAGCCGGCGCCATCGACCGCCGGGTGCTGGCGACGCTCGCCTTCCTGTCGGCTTCGGGCCTGCGCCCGACGGTGAGCTCCCTGGAGTGCGGGCACTCGCTCATGACCGCGTCGGGCAACGTCTCCGAGCACTCCTCGGGCAACGCCGTCGACATCGCCAAGATCAACGGCATCCCGATCCTCGGCAACCAGGGCCCCGGCTCGATCACGGACATCGCCGTGCGGCGGCTGCTGACGCTGCAGGGCGCGATGAAGCCCCACCAGATCATCACGCTCGACGCGTACCCGGGCACCGACAACACGCTCGCGCTCGCCGACCACGCCGACCACATCCACGTCGGCTTCCGCCCGCTCGACGGCCAGGCCGCCGCGCGGTTCGACTCGGTCCTGAAGCCGGGCCAATGGGACCAGCTCATGGAGCGGCTGACCAAGCTCGACAACCCCGAGGTGCCGCTGAAGCCGTCGCCGTACGCGCTCCCCGCCCGCTCCGACGACCCCACCGGCGAATAGCCAAGTCCTTCCGCTTCGTGCAGTTCGAGTTCCCGTGGGCGCTGGGACCGGCGGACGGGCGCTACGTGCTGCGACCGCACGCCGGCGAGGACGCCACCCACGTCGTCGTGCTCGCGACCGCCGGCGCGCCGCGCCGGCCGCTGCTGCGGCGCCGGCGGCGCGCCCGCCCGGTCGCGCCCGAGCCGGGCCCGCCCGCGGTCCCCGTGACCCGCGCGACCGTGATCGACGCCGAGCCGCTGCCCGACGAGGACGCCGCGGCCGGCTGGCTGCGCGGCGCCGACGGCGACGCGGAGTCCGCGCGCGCGCTGGCGATCGTCAACCGGATCGTGCGCGCGCACCGGATCGCCGCGGGCGAGCCCGGCGCGCGCGACGTCACGCGCTCGCAGGCGCTCGTGGTCCGCATCGGCTACGGCGCCGGCGAGGAGGTGGCCGAGGGCCGCCACCGGGCCGCCCTGGAGCTGCCGCCGCCCGCGCCCGGCCGCCGGTCGGCGGCGCTGCGCGCGCAGGAGCGGCTCGCCGCTCTCCTCAGCGGCCGGGACGTGGTCCTGGCCTGCGAGGAGCTCGCCCAACGCGCCCGCGGCGACCTGGCCGCCGGCCGCTCGCGCGAGGCGGCGCTGACGCTGCGGGTCGCGCTCGAGGCGGCCCTGGCCGAGCTCGGGCCGTGGGCCGACCGCGGCGACCTGGGCGCCCGGCTGGCCGAGCTGCGCGGCCTGCGCGAGGCGGTCGCCGCCGTGGCCAACCGCGCGCTGCAGGGCGGCCTCGACGACGACGAGGCGGCGACGGTGGAGCAGGCGCTGAGCCGGGTCGAGGCGGCGCTGCGGGCGCGCACGGCGCTGGGGTTCGACGGATGAGCGACGACCTGCTGCCCGGGCCCGACGGCCGGCCGCGCTGCCGCTGGGCGACCTCCACGCCCGACTACCTGCGCTACCACGACGAGGAGTGGGGCCGGCCGGTGCGCGGCGACGACGCGCTCTTCGAGCGCCTGTGCCTGGAGGCGTTCCAGTCGGGCCTCTCGTGGCTGACGATCCTGCGCAAGCGCGAGGCGTTCCGCCGGGCGTTCGCCGGCTTCCGCATCGCCGAGGTCGCGCGCTTCGGCGACGCGGAGGCCGCTCGCCTGCTCCAGGACGCCTCGATCGTCCGCAACCGGGCCAAGATCGCCGCCGCGATCGCCAACGCCAAGGCAGCCGCCGCGCTCGACGACGTCTCGCTCACCGACCTCGTGTGGTCGTTCGCGCCCGACCCCCACCGCCCCGCCCCACGCAGCTTCGCCGACGTGCCGGCGACCACGCCGGAGTCCAAGGCGCTGGCCAAGGAGCTCAAGCGCCGCGGCTTCGTCTTCGTGGGGCCGACGACCGCCTACGCGACCATGCAGGCCTGCGGGCTGGTCAACGACCACCTCGCGGGCTGCGTGGCCCGGGACGCTCAGCGGTAGCCCGTGGTGTCGGCCGGCTTGCCGGCGTCCTGCACCTCGACCAGGTAGCGCCAGCAGTCGGGCCGCGAGCCGTCGAGGTCGGTGAAGCCGTACTCCTTGGCGACGTCGCCGCTGGACAGCGACGCGCCGTTGTGGCGGGCGCGGTCGGGGTCGGCGGCCAGCGCCGCGACGGCGCGGCCCACGAACCGCGGCGACTCGGAGATCGCGAAGTGCGGGACGCGCTCCAGCGCGTCCTGCCACGTCTCCTCGGTGACGCCGAACGTCTCGAGCATGATCTCCGAGCGCAGCCAGCCGGGCGTCAGCGCCACCGCGGTCGCGCCGTGGGCCGGGAGCTCCTGCGCCTGCGCGAAGGCGAGGCGCAGGACCGCGCTCTTGGCCAGGTCGTAGAACGCCGAGGCGCGGTAGTGCTGCGCGTTGTAGGCGGCGGTGCCGTCGGTCATCTCGACGACCAGGCCGCCGGGGCGGCGGATGAGCAGCGGGAGCGCCTGGTGGCTGGTGATGAGATGGGTCTCGACGGCGAGGCGCAGCAGCCGCAGCCCGGCGTCGAGGTCGTGCTCCCACAGCGGCGTGTCCCACTCGAAGAGCCGCTCGCCGCCCCAGATGTCGTTGACGAGCACGTCGAGCCGCCCCTGCTCGGCGTCGATGCGGGCCACGAGCGCCGCGACCTGCTCCCGCTCCAGATGGTCGACCGCGACCGCGATGCCGGTCCCGCCGGCGGCCGTCACCTGCTCCGCCGTCTCCTCGATCGTCTCGGGCCGGTCGTACTCCGAGCGCCGCTCGCGCGTCGTGCGGCCCGTGCAGTACACGGTCGCGCCGGCCTCGCCGAGCGCCACGGCCGTCCCCCGGCCGGCACCGCGCGTCGCACCGGCGACGAGCGCCACCTTCCCCTCCAGCGGTGCAGTCATCCCGGGAACGTACCCGGCGGCGCCGGCCTTCAGCCGTGCAGCGCCGCGACGACCGCCTCGAGCTCCGCCACCACGTCGCCGGTCAGCTTCACCGCGGCGACGTCGTCGAACGGCGTCGCGCCCTGCGTCACGATCGCCACGGCGCCGCCCGAGCGCGCGGTCACCTCGGCCAGCCCCGCCACCGGCCAGACCTCCAGCGACGTGCCGACGCAGAGCAGGACGTCCGCCGTCCGGGCGAGCTCGGTGGCCTCCTCCATCGCCGCGAACGGCAGCATCTCGCCGAAGAGGACGACGTCGGGCTTCAGCGGGCGGGCGCAGTCGCAGCGCGGCACGCCGTCGGGATCGTCGGCCAGGCGGGCGCGGACCTCGGCGAGCGGGTAGCGGTCGCCGCAGCGCAGGCAGGAGGACGTCGCGATCGTCCCGTGGACCTCGATCAGGCGCTTCGTCCCCGCCGTGCGGTGGAGCTGGTCGATGTTCTGCGTGACGACCGCGTCGAGCACCCCGCGTTCCTCGAGCGCGACCAGCGCGCGGTGCGCCGCGTTGGGCTCCTTGCCGTCGAGCGCGTGGAAGCGCTGGCCGTAGAACGACCAGAAGCGCACCGGGTCGGCCTGCCATGCGTCGATGTGGGCGACCTCCATCGGGTCGACGTTGGCCCACAGCCCCGTCTGGGGCGAGCGGAAGTCGGGGATCCCGGACGGCACCGAGATCCCCGCTCCGGTCAGCGCGAC
>CAYRCB010000037.1:0-10538 GCA_964422645.1 uncultured Solirubrobacteraceae bacterium
CTCCCACGCGTTGGCGAAGTGCGAGCCGATGATCTGCTTCTGGCGCATCCACAGGTAGCGGACGTCGAAGTCGAGCTGGTAGCCGGACGTCGCGCCGCAGATCACGACCTTGCCGAACGGCTTGACGGTCAGGACCGAGGTCGGGAACGTCGCGCGGCCGACGTGCTCGAAGACGATGTCGGGCGCCTCGCCGAGGAGCTCCTCGACGCGCTTGCCGAACGCCTTGGACACCTTGAAGCGGGCCTTCTCCTCCTCGGGCGTCTCGCCGCCCTTGCGCATCATCCCCGCGAACTCGTTGCGGTTGACGTAGCCGGTGGCGCCCAGGCGCTTGATCAGCTCGCCCTTCTCGTCGGAGGAGACGACGCCGACGCACTCCGCGCCCGCCGCCTTGCACAGCTGCGTGGCGAAGACGCCCAGCCCGCCGGCGGCGCCCCAGATGAGCACCCGGTGGCCGGCCTGCAGCTGCGCCTGGTCCAGCAGCATGCGATACGCGGTGAAGTAGGTCAGGCCGTAGGAGGCTGCCTCCTCCCACGTGAGGTTGCGCGGCTTGGGCAGCAGCTGCTGGGCCTGGACCTTCGTGAACTGCGCGAACGAGCCCCAGGTCGTCTCGTAGCCCCAGATCCTCTGGCTGGGCGCGGCGAGCGGGTCGAGGCCGTGGACCTCCGGATCCTCGTAGGACGCCTGGTTGCAGTGCACGACGACCTCGTCGCCCACCTTCCAGCGGGTGACGCCCTCGCCGACCTTCCACACGACGCCCGACGCGTCCGAGCCCCCGATGTGGTGGCCGTACTGCGGATGGTCGCCGTAGCCGAAGACCGACACCGGCTCGCCGAGCGCGGCCCAGACGTTGTTGAAGTTCACCCCGGCGGCCATGACGCGCACGATCACCTCGAACGCGCCCGGCTCGGGTACCTCGATCTCCTCTACCTGGAAGGCGTCCTTGGGCTCCCCGAGGCGCTCCTCGCGGATGACCCAGGCGGCCATGGTCGGCGGCAGCTCTCCGGGCTCGGTGGCGACGGTGGTGACATGCGAGAGATCGACGGCCATAGGGTCGTGACTCTACCGGGGCCTCCTGGAAGGGGCCGCCCCGGTAGGCGCTCAGGCGGCGAGCTGCTCGCCGGTCCCGGCGCCGGCCGGCAGGTCGGCGCGGTGCGCCGTCCGGGCGACGGTCAGCCAGGCGACCAGCGCGCCGAGCAGGACCGCGGCCGCGGCGAGCCGCAGACCGCCGTGGAGCGCGTGCACGAAGGCGTCCTCCATCGCGTTGCCCACCGTCGGCGCCGCGCCGCGCGGGCCCGCGCCCGCGCCGAGCTCGTCGCCGAGGCGGTCGATCTGGGCGCTGGACGCCGCGGGCAGCAGCTGATCGAGGCGGTCCTTGCCCAGCGCGGTGATGAGCGCGCCGAGCGCGGCGACGCCGAACGTGCCGCCGACCATGCGGTTCATCGACAGGATGCCCGAGGCCACGCCGGCCTTGGACGCTTCGACCGCGTTCATGGCGGCCGTCGTCATCGGCGACATCACCAGCCCGATGCCGACGCCCATGAGCATGAACGGCACGAGCAGGAACGCGTAGCTGGAGTCGGCGGTGACGAACGAGAGCCAGGTCAGCGAGCCGGCGGCGGTGACCATCCCGATGGTCATCGGGATCCGCGGACCGATGCGGTCGGTGAGCCGCCCGGCCACCGGGCCGAGGACGACGAGGATCAGCGTCATCGGCAGGAAGCGCAGGCCCGCCTCGGTCGGGCCGTAGCCCTTGACGTTCTGGAGGTAGAGGGTCAGGAAGAAGAAGACCGCGAACATCCCGAACGTCACGAGGAAGCCGACGAGGTTGGCGCCGAGGAACGAGCGCGAGCGGAAGAAGCGGAAGTCGACCATCGGAACCCGCGAGCGCAGCTCGATCCACACGAAGGCCACCAGCGCGAGCACGGCGATCGCGAACAGCCCGACGATGCGGTCCGAGCCCCAGCCCCAGTGGTTGCCCTGCACGAGCGCCAGGACGAACGCGCCCAGGCCGAGCGAGATCGCGGCGACGCCGGGCACGTCGACCGAGCGCACGGCCGTCTCGTCGCGCGACTCGCGTGCGGCGGCGAGGGTCAGCGCGACCGCGAAGGCCGCGACGGGGAGGTTCAGCAGGAAGATCGACTGCCACGAGACGTGCTCGACGAGCAAGCCGCCGATGACCGGCCCGATCGCGAGCGCGACCGCGCTGATGCCGGCCCATGTCCCGATCGCGCGACCGCGCTCCTGGGGCGGGAACGCGTGCGAGATGATCGACAGCGTCGCCGGCATCATGAACGCGCCGCCGATCCCCTGCACGGCCCGCCAGGCGACGAGCCACGTGTCGGTCTGCGACAGGGCGATGAAGCCGCTGGCCACCGCGAACACCACGACGCCGACGAGGAACATCCGCACGCGACCGAAGAGGTCGCCGAGGCGGCCGGCAGTGACGAGCAGCACGGCGAACGCGAGCGTGTACGCGTTGACCGTCCACTCCAGGCCGGAGATCGACGTGTCCAGGGAGCGCTGGATCGACGGCAGGGCGACGTTGACGACGGTGTTGTCGAGCATCGCCATGAACAGGGCGCAGCACATCGCGCCCAGCGTCCACCAGCGGCGGTTGGCGTCGGTGATCGTGATCGGCAGCCTCACTGCGTTGGCTCCTCCAGCTGGTCGAGGATCGGCTTGATGGCGTCGCTGAGCCGGTCGAGGTCCTCCTGCGGCACGGTCGCGATGAGGTCCTCCAGGCCGGCCAGCCGGGCCTCCTCGACGCGCCGCAGGATCTCGACGCCGTCGGGCGTGATCGCGAGGCGCTTCATGCGGCGGTCGGCCGCGTCCTCGTGGCGGGTCAGCCAGCCGCGGCGGGCGAGCGCGTCGGCGGCCCGGCTGGCGCCGGGCAGCGAGAGGCCCATCAGCGCCGCGAGCTCCTTGACGGTGGGAGCGCTCGCGGCGTCGCGGAGGTGGTGCAGGAGCTTCATGTCGGTCAGGCCGATGTGGAGCTCCTCCAGCAGGGCGTAGAGCCGGCTGGCGTCGCTCAGGCAGACGTGCCACAGCGCGAGCATCTGCTCGGCGACGCGATGCGTGGTGGCCCTGCTTGCTTGCATGCTCGCAAGTATTGCACGCGCGCAGTGATGGACCTGTGCGATCACGTCACACATCCACCGTTTGGGGGTGGTGCTACGGGAGGAGGAGGTCCTGCTGCGCGCTGGGGCGCGGGTCGCCCACGTCGAGCCGAGCCGGACGGATGTCCGCGCCGCGGACGTGCACCCGATACGAGCCGCGCCCGATGTCGGCGGCCAGCGACGCGGTGTCGCGCGGGTTGATCGGGCCGGTCTCCTGGCGGACGCCGACCTTGCTCGAGCCCGGCTCGTCGGCGGTCTCCAGCGTGATCTGCTGCGAGCGGTCGGTCTGGTTGGTCACCACGAGGCGGATCGGGCCCGCGCCGAAGCGGGTGGGGGAGACCGAGACCCGGTCCTTGGAGATGGATGCCGTGATGACGATCGGCACGGCCGGCCGGTCGCGGTTCTCGTGCCGGTCGTCGTCGCCGCACGCGCCCACGACGAGGGGCGCCGCCATGGCGACCGTCGCGACGGCGATGGGCAATCGTGGCACGCGGACCATCCCTCTCAGGCCTCTGCTCCCGCGCCCACGGTAGCTCAGATGAACGCCGGCGTCAGCGCGGGATCTCGGCCAGCCGGCGCTGCAGCGCCTCCCACGCGACGGTCTCGGCCTCCTCGTACTCGCGCCCGTCGAGCCCGGCGATCGCGTCGCGGTACGCGCCCCACGCCTCGCGCTCGACCTCGAGGCGGTCCAGCTCCTGGTCTGCGGCGAATGTCGGCATGTGGCCCCCTCCGGCTCGTGGGATTGGGCCGATGCTACCCCGCGGGCCGGCGGGGGACGCGCAACCGCGGCTGCAGGACGTCGGGGCCATGCCGTAGGACATGCGGTGATGGACCTGCTCGACCAGCCGCTGCGCAGCGCCGAGTTCCTCGCGATCGACGTCGAGACCAACGGCCACGCCGGCGATCGCTGTGAGCTGACCGAGGTCGGCGCGGTGCTCGTCGGCGGCGGCGAGCTGCACGACCGCTTCGCCTCGCTGTGCGCGGTGCGGGCGCCATTGTCGCGCGGGATCCAGCGCCTCACCGGGATCACGCAGGCGATGGTCGACGAGGCGCCGGAGGCCGAGATCGTGCTCGCCGACCTCGTCGACCTGCTGCGCGGGCGGGTGCTCGTAGCCCACAACGCGGCGTTCGACCGGCGCGTGCTGGCCGACGCCTGCGAGCGCGCCGGGCTCGACTGGCCCGACCCGCCCGCGCTGTGCACGCTCGCGCTCGCCCGCCGCTTCGCGCCGCTGGCGCGCCAGCGCAAGCTCGTGCCGCTGGCCGAGTCGCTGGGGATCGAGGTCGAGCACGCGCACCGGGCGCTCGCCGACGCCGAGACCTGCGCGCGCGTGCTCTGCGCGCTGCTGCCCAAGCTCTCCGCCCACGCCGCCACGGTGGGCGACGCGCTCGGGGTCCTGCGGCCCACGCGCCCCGCGCCCCGCCGCGCGCGGTCCGGCGCGACCGACGGCGGCCGCCACGGCGCACGGCGCCGCCGGGCCACGCCGCGGCCGCCGACCGACCAGCTGCCCGACGAGCCGGGCGTCTACATCTTCCGCAACGCCGAGGGGCAGCCGCTCTACGTCGGCAAGTCGATCTCCGTGCGCGCGCGGGCGCGCGCCCACTTCGCGCCGTCGGCCCAGCCGTCGGCGTGGACGGCGCAGGCGACCGTCGTCGACTTCGAGCAGGCTGCGTCGGAGCTCGGTGCGCTCGTGCTCGAGAATCGGCTCATCAAACGCCTGGCGCCGCCGGGCAACGCGCGCCTCAAGCACCAGGACCGCTACGTGTATCTGCGCTGCCGGCTCGACATCGCGTTCCCGATCCTCGAGGTGGCAGCGGCCCCGGCGCACGGCCACGCGGTGAACATCGGGCCGCTGCGGGGTCGGGCGGCGGCCGCCGAGCTGGTCGAGCAGCTCAACTCGCTGTTCGGCCTGCGCCACTGCGGCCGCAAGCTGCCGCGACGGCCGTGGCCCTCGGCGTATGGGCAGATGGGCCGCTGCCTGTCGCCGTGCCTGGGCGATCTCGATCCCAACCTCTACCGCCGGCGGCTCGACGCCGCGCTTGCGCTCTTCGGCGGGGCGGGCGACGGGGGCGCGGCGCTTCTGGGGCACGTCGACGCGGAGATCGCCGCGGCGGCCGCGGCGCAGCGCTACGAGCGCGCCGCCGGCCTGCGCCGGCGGCGCGGGCGCCTCGCGCAGCTGCTGTCGCGGCTGGACGGCACGCTCGCCGCCGCCCACGCGCGGCCGCGGCTGGTGCGCGCGCCGCATCCTCGGGATCCGGCGCGCGGCGACCTGTTCTGGCTCGTCGACGGGCGCGTCGTCGACTGGGGCACCGCGGGCGCCGCCGAGGTGGCCGAGCGCACGCAGGCGGCGCTGCGACGGTGGGATCCGCGCCGTCCGACGACGCACCTGCCGGCCGACGAGGTCGACGAGGTCCGGATCGTCGCCGCCTGGGTAGCTGCCCACGCGCCGCCGCAGCTGCCGCTCGACCCGGCGCCGTCGGTGGCGCGGCTGGCGGCGTTCGCGGCGGGCTGAGCCGACGCTCCGGCGGCCCCCGTCTACGCCGGCGGGAACGGCAGCTCGACGACGGTGGCGGTCGCGCCCGCGTCGCCGACCGTGACCGTGACGCCGGGCTCGGCCTCGCGGCGGACGATCGCCAGGGCGATGGGGCCCAGCGCCGGCGAGTCGGCGACCGAGCCGACGCGGCCGACCTCGCGGTCGCCCAGGCGCAGCGCGTCGCCGGTCGCGGCCGGGCCGGCGAGCCGCAGGCCCCGCAGGTGGCGGTTGGGCTTGCCCTTGTAGTAGAGCCGGGCGACGGTCTCCTGGCCGACGTAGCAGCCCTTCGTGAACGAGACCGCACGCTCGTTGAGGCCGGCCTCCTGGGGGATCGTCGTGTCGTCGAGGTCGACGCCGTAGCGCGGCCGGCCGGCCTCGACGCGGACGAGCTCGGCCGCGGCCTCGCTCACCTCGACCGCGCCCGCCTCCACCAGCGCGGCACGCACCGCGTCCGCGTCCTGCGCCGCGCAGATCACGTCGATCCCGTCGGCGGTGGCCACGAGGACGACCTCGGCGTCGCCGCGCCGGGCGCGCATCGAGCTGTGCTCTGCGGACGGCAGCTGCTGCGCGCCGGCGACCTCGCGAGCGCGGGGTCCGAGGAGCGACAGCAGCGCGCACTCGAGCGTGCGCTTGTGCAGCTCGGCGGCGAAGCCGATCTTGTAGCGGCGGATCATGTCGAAGAGCGCCTGCAGGGCGACGCGCTCGGTGTCGAGCCACAGCTCGTCGCCGAGGTCGAGGATCCGCACGTCGCCGAGCATCTTGCCCTTGGGCGTGAGGAAGGCGGCGTAGCACCCGGTGCCGGGCTCGAGCGCGAGCACGTCGTTGGTGACCTGGCCCGTGAGGAACTCCTTGGCCTGATCGCCGGTCAGCGCGAGCTTGCCGCGCTCGGAGCGGTCGACGAGCGCGCACCCGTCGCGCACCGCTTCGACTTCATTTTCAGTCATGGCTAAACTTTGGCTCATGGAGAGCGTGACCTCCGCCGTCGAAGACTACGCCAAGGCGATCTACGCCCTGGAGGGGCGCGCCGAGGGCGGCGCCGTCTCGACGAACGCGCTCGCCGAGCGGCTGGGGGTCACGGCGGCGTCCGCGTCCAACATGGTCAAGAAGCTCGACGGGCTCGGGCTCGTGCGCCACGTGCCCTACCGCGGGGTGCAGCTCACGCCGCAGGGCGCGCGCGTCGCGCTCGAGGTCATCCGCCACCACCGGCTGCTCGAGCTCTACCTCGCCGAGCAGCTCGGCGTGCCGTGGGATCGCGTCCACGACGAGGCCGAGGTGCTCGAGCACGTCCTCTCCGAGGAGCTCGAGGAGCTCATCGCCGCCAAGCTTGGCAACCCGACGCACGACCCGCACGGCGACCCGATCCCCACGCGCGACCTCGAGATCGACGAGGGCCCGCGCACGACGCTGCAGGAGCTGGACCCCGGTGCGACCGGGATCTTCGTCCGCGTCTCGGACTCCGATCCCTCGATGCTGCGCTACCTCGCCGAGCGTGGCATCCGGCCGGGCGCGCGCTTCGAGGTCGTCGACAAGCAGCCGTTCGACGGACCGGTCTTCGCGCGCTTCGGCGCGCGCGAGCCCGCCGGCGACGTGCACGTGCTCGGCGGCGCCCTCGCGCGGGCGATGCGGGTCGAGGTGCAGGTGTGAGCTCTCCGCCCCCTGGGGCGGAGGCCGTCGCACTGGACCGGGCCGCCGTCGAGGCGGCGCCGAGCGAGCTCGAGCGTCTGCGCGCGCGCGGGCGCATCCGCGGGATGCTGCCGCTGCTGGGCCCCGCGTTCGTCGCGGCGGTGGCCTACGTCGATCCCGGCAACTTCGCGACGAACATCTCCGGCGGCGCGCAGTTCGGCTACCTGCTGCTGTGGGTGATCCTGGCCGCGAACCTCATGGCGATGCTCATCCAGGCGCTGTCGGCGAAGCTGGGGACGGCGACGGGCAAGAACCTCCCCGAGCTGTGTCGGGAGCGCTTCCCGCGGCCGGTGAGCGTCGGCCTGTGGATCCAGGCCGAGCTGATCGCCATGGCCACCGACCTGGCCGAGTTCATCGGCGCCGCGATCGCCCTGAACCTGCTGTTCGGGATCCCGCTGCTGCCGGCCGGCGTGATCACCGCGATCGTCGCGTTCGCGATCCTCGGGCTGCAGTCGCGCGGCTACCGGCGCTTCGAGCTGGCGATCGTCGGGATGCTCGGCGTGATCCTGCTGGGCTTCCTCTACGACACGCTGCGCATCGGCTTCGACGCCGGCGAGGCGGCGCGCGGCTTCGTCCCGAGCTTCGCGGGCACCGACTCGATCCTGCTGGCCACCGGCATCCTCGGCGCGACGGTCATGCCGCACGTGATCTACCTCCACAGCGCGCTCACGCAGCGCCGCGTGCCGGCGCGCGACGACGCCGAGCGGCGGCGGATCGTGCGGGCGGGGCGGCTCGACGTGCTCATCGCGCTGGGCGCCGCCGGGCTGGTGAACATGTCGATGCTCGTCGTCGCGGCCTCGCTCTTCCACGACAACGGGCTCACGGGCATCGACACGATCGAGGGCGCGTACCAGGCGTTCGGCGACCTCGCCGGTCAGCCGGCGGCGATCGCGTTCGCGCTGGCGCTGCTGGCGTCGGGCTTCGCGTCGTCGTCGGTCGGCACCTACGCCGGCCAGGTGGTCATGCAGGGGTTCATCAACCGCACGATCCCGCTCGCGCTGCGGCGGGCGATCACGATGGCGCCGGCGTTGATCGTGCTCGCGATCGGCGTGGACCCGACGAAGTCGCTCGTGCTGAGCCAGGTCGTGCTCAGCTTCGGGATCCCGTTCGCGCTGGTGCCGCTCGTGCTGCTCTCGCGCAACCGCGAGGTGATGGGGCCGCTGGTGAACCGGCGCCTGACGACGCTCGTGGCCAGCGCGGTGGCGACGCTCATCATCGCCCTGAACGCGTTCCTGCTGTTCGACACGTTCTTCGGATAGCTTCTGGGTCAGCTATGCCCCTCGCCGACGACTTCCAGGCCATCGTCGACTCGCTGCCCGACGACTGGTCCGACCTCGAGCTCGAGCTGCGCATCCACGACGTCAGCCGCTACATCGAGACCGCGACCTACCTGGTCACCTGCAACGCGCAGCCGCTGTCGCGCAACGAGTGGCACTGGCGGCTGCTCGTCGCCCACCGCTTCGGCCACGGCGCCGCGGCGCCGGTCGTCCACGGCACGCTGAAGCTGCTCGACGACGCCGACATCACCGGCGAGCTCGTGCTGCGCGAGACGCGCGTCGGACGCACCGAGGTCGTGCAGATGTGGGGTCGGCCCGAGTCGGTCCGCCAGGAGTTCCGCCAGCTGCGGGCGCAGTAGGGCGCGCCGGCCGGCTCGCGCCCCGCCGCGTCGCGAAGCGCCGAGCCGGCCGAACGCACGGGCGCCGGACGAGCGCCGCCGGGGTCAGACCGTCGGCGCGGCCGTCTCGGTCGCGCCCGACGAGTCCTGCGCCGAGCCGCTGCCGTCGTGCTCGGGGCACGGCCCGCGGCCCGGGCGCTGCTCGCCCTGGCCCTCGTCCTGCTGGGCCGGCTGCGCCTGCGCCGGGGCGGTGCCCTGCGCGCCGGCGCCGGTCGCGCCGTCGCCCCCGCTCGCGGCCATCGCGGGTACCGCGATCGCGAGCACCGCGGCTGGCGCGGCCAGCGCCAGCATCAGCCGCTTGCGCGAGGGACGACCCGTGGGGTCCTGATCCATCGGACTGCTCCTTGTGGTCGGGGAGCACCACGATGACCGGCGGCCTGTCGGATCCGCGTAAGCGGCGCGCCGGCGCGCCCAGGAACCGCTGCGCTAGGACCCGGTGCCCGACTCCATCGGCGCGTTCGCGTACCGGGTCGCGAAGGTCTCCACGACGTTCGGCGGGCGCTTGGTGATCCCGAAGCGCGCCTCCCACCGCGACCACTGCTCCAGCACCCGCGGGTCCAGCCCGCCCGGGTGGCCGGTCGGGCCGAGGAAGACCCCGGTCAGGACATCGAGCTGGCCGAGGATCGCGTCGCGCGAGACGCCCGGCACCTCGGCGGCGACGTCGGAGGCGCTGGAGTCCGGGTCGTTCAACGTGAACTGGTAACCCCGGCGCAGCGCGGTGACGGTGGCGCGGACGACATCGGGCTCGTCCTGGAGGGTCTCACGGGCGACGCAGAGGACGAGCTCCGGGTAGGCGGGCGCGCCGAAGTCGTCCACACGGAACTCGCGCGTGCCGCGCCGCTTGGCGCGCAGCGCCTGGCCCTCGACGTTCCAGAACGCGGTCGCGCCGGCGACGCGGCGGGCGACCATCGCCGCGACCGCGTTGAAGCCGATCGTCGTCGTCTTCACCAGCTCGGGCTCGCCGCCGGCCCCCTGGACGATCGAGCGCAGGACCGCCTCGTCGGAGGGCAGGCCGGTGACGCCGACGCGCTGGCCCTCCAGCGCGCGGGGCGTCTTGACGTCGGGCTGGGCGAGGACGGCGGCGAGCGGGCGCTGGGCGATCGACATGACGCCGACGATGTCGCTGCCCTGCTGGCGGGCGAGGGCGAGGTCGTGGATGTCGAGGATCGCGAAGTCGGTGCGACCGCCCAGCAGCAGCTTCACGGCGTCGGTCGACGAGGACGGCGCGCGCACCTGGAGCTCGACGCCCTCGGCCTCGTCGTAGCCGCGCGCGAGCGCCGAGTAGATGCCGGCATGGACCCCGTTGGGGGTGAAGTCCAGCATGAGGCTCGCGGTGGTGTTCGGGCGGGCGCCCTCGTCATCGCCGCCGCAGCCGCTGAGCGGGAGCCCGGCGCCGAGGAGCGCGAGCAGGACGATGGTCGTGGCGAAGCGTCGTCTGGGGCCGGGCACACGCGCAGGGTAGGGTTCCGCGGATGCGTCGTCGGGTGACTTTCTCGCGCAACGTGACGTTGTCGTTGTCGCGGACGTGTGTTT
>CAYRCB010000038.1:0-9322 GCA_964422645.1 uncultured Solirubrobacteraceae bacterium
TCGCGGTGTTCGACGCCCGCTGACCCATCTTGTCCTCCTTCTTGTCGACCGTGACGGTGTCGTCACGGCGCACGAGGAAGGCGGAGATCCCGCGGTGGCCGGCGTCGGGGTCGGTCTTGGCGTAGACCGTGTACCAGTTGGCGTAGGTCCCGTTGGTGATGAAGCACTTGGACCCGTTGAGGACGTACTTGTCGCCGTGGCGGACGGCGCGGGTGCGCATGCCCGAGACGTCGGAGCCCGCGTCGGGCTCGGTCAGGCAGAACGACGCCAGCGCGCGCTGCTCGGTGAGGTCGGTGAAGTACTCCTTGCGGACCTCGTCGGAGCCGCCGAGCGCGACCGGCGCGGCCGCCAGGCCGTTGGCGCCGATCGAGGTGGCGATGCCCGAGCAGCCCCAGGCCAGCTCCTCCTCGATCAGCGTGCCGTCGAGGTAGCTCAGGCCCGGGCCTCCGTACTGCTCGGGGACGTGGACGTTCATGAGGCCCACCTCCCACGCCTTGTCGAGGATCTCCTGGGGCCAGGTGCCGTCCTTGTCGTACTCCCAGGCGACCGGCCGGATCTCCTTCTCCGCGAAGTCGTGCGCCATCTCGCGCAACGCCTTCTGCTCGTCGGTCAACGTGAAATCGACCATCGTCCCTTCCTTCGGCTCATATTGCGATTGACTGGTCAGTCAACCAACTACGGCCTAGGATACCCGAGACGTCGGCGTCCACGCGCCGGTCGCGCGCGAAGTGGACGCACGTCACAATGCGACTGTGCAGGACGCGTTCGGGATCGTCGTCTTCGTCGTCGTGATCCTGGCCGCCGTCGTGGCGGTCGCCGGGATGGCCGCGCGCAACCGCGCCTACGACGAGATCGGCCGCGGCGACCTCTCCCTGGATCGCCTGCCGCCGTCCCCCGGCTCGCCGTCGCGCGCCGAGCTCGAAGCCGAGGTGCGCGCGTTGGTCTCTGCGCGCAACGCCCGGCGGCAGCGCCGCGGTCAACCGCCGCTCGACGTGGAGGCCGAGGTGCAACGAGAGCTGGCCGCGCTGCGGACGTGGTAGAAACGGTCCATGGCCGACCCGCGCGTCTTCGAGCTGGACGACCTGGTCAACCGTCCGGGGACCTACTTCAATCCCCAGACCGAGGTGCTGATCGTCGTCGACGACTCACCGGAGATGGACCAGGAGATCTTCAACATGGAGGCCTACGAGGGCGCCGAGTGGGTGCTCGTCTCCGACGAGGTCCCGGTCGACGAGGACGCGCGCGACGAGCTCATCGAGCGCTTCCAGGTCCGCTACCACCCCGGCTCGGAGCGCTCGCTCAACGCGGCCGAGGACGAGGAGGACGACGCCGAGATCGACGAGCTCGAGGCCGACGACCAGGAGGTCGGGCGGGACTGACCCGCCCAGCGCGCGGTCAGTGGACCGTGCGCGCCTCGCGCTCGGCCCGCTTGTCGGCGGCGTCCGGATCGCGCCGGTCGGCGATGACCGACGCGATCATGCCGATCGCGAACGCCACCACGACGATGGCCAGGCTGACCACCGGTCCGATGTGGACGAGGTCCTCGATGAGCAGCTTCACCGCCACGATCGCCAGGACGATCGCGATCGTCTCGTCGATGTAGCGGAAGCGCCGGACCAGGCCCTCGACGAGGACGAACAGCGCCCGCAGGCCGAGCAGCGCGAACGCGTTGGCCATCCAGATCGCGAACGCGTCGGTGGTGATCGCGAACGCCGCGGGGATCGAGTCGATCGCGAAGGCGATGTCGGCGAACACGATCGAGACCAAGCAGAGGATCAGCGGCGAGGCGTTCGGGTTGACCTTGCGCGCCATCCGGACCGCGAGCGTCTGCTCCGGGTCGGCGTCGTGCCCCACGCCGCGGAACATCCGGTAGGCGAGCACGAGCAGCGTCACGCCGAGGATGTAGATGACGATGTGGAAGCGCTCGATGAGCGCCGTGCCGCCCACGATCGCCAGTCCGCGCAGCACGAGGGCGAAGACGATGCCCCAGAACAGCAGCCGCGGACGATCCTTGCTCGGGATCCCGAAGTACGAGAACAGCAGCAGGAAGACGAACAGGTTGTCGAGCGAGAGCGTGCGCTCGATCAGGTAGACCGTCGTGTAGTCGATCGCCGTGTCGGTCGTGTCGATGACGGCGATGAGCGGGGCGACCGCGAGGCTGAGGACCAGCCACCCGATCGACCAGACGACGCCCTCGCGGAACGTGGGCTCGCGGCCGCGCGCGAACAGCAGCAGATCGACGAGCAGCAGCCCGATGATGATGCCCGCCGCGGCGAGGATCGGTCCTGGTCCAGAGATGACGGCGGTCATGCGAAGTAGAAGCCCAAGGCCAGGACAGAGTAGACGGCGAGCAGCTGGACGCCCTCGAACCAGTGCGATTCGCCCTCGTTCGTGACGTGGCTGGCGATGAGCACGGCGAGGATGATCGCCCCGAGCTCGAAGCCGTTGAGCACGAACGGCATCGGGAACGGCCCGAGGAAGAAGGAGCAGATCACCAGCAGCGGCGCCGCGAAGAGCGCGATCTGCGCGCTGGAGCCGATCGAGATGTTCACCGCCAGGTCCATCTTGTTCTTGGCCGCCACGAGGACCGCGACCCAGTGCTCGGCCGCGTTGCCGACGATCGCCACGACGATCACGCCGACGAAGAACTCGCTGAGGCCGATCGACTCGGCCGCCTCGGAGATCGAGCCGACGAGGATCTCCGACATGACGCCGACCGCGACGCCCGCCACCGCCAGCGCGATGACCGCCGTGCGCACCGGCCAGTGCGTGCCCGCATGGGTGCGCTCGTCCTCCTCGGCCACCGGGTTGAACAGCGCCCGGTGCGTCTTGAGCGAGAACAGCAGGCCGAGCCCATAGGTGACGAGCAGGACGATCGCCACCGTCAGGGAGAGGTGCTCGACGGTCGAGTCGTAGCGGACGATCTCGGCCCCGGGGCTGGGCAGGCCCTGGCCCTCGACGAGCTCGAAGATCGCCGGCATCGTCAGCGCGGCGACGGCCAGCAGCAGCATGAGCGACTGGGCGCTGGCGGCGGTGCGGTCGAAGAACTGGCGCTCGCGCCGCAGACCGCCGGCGAGCATCGCCGCGCCCATCACCAGCAGGATGTTGCCGAGGATCGAGCCGACCAGCGAGGCCTTGACCACCTCGTGCAGGCCCTTGTTGAGCGCGAAGAGCGCGATGATGATCTCCGGCGCGTTGCCGAACGTGACGTTCAGCAGGCCGCCGATGCCCGGGCCCGAGCGGGCTGCGAGCTCCTCGGTCGCGCGGCCCATGAGCGCCGCCGTCGGGATCACGCCGAGCGCAGAGACGATGAACAGCGCGACGGCGCCGGCATGGGCGAGCTCGAGCGCGATGGCGAGCGGGATCGCCGGCACGAGGAGGTATGGCCAGCCCTCGGAGGTGGTCAGGAAGCGGACGCGCACCGGCGGCAAGCTACAGGTACTTCGCGCAGTCCTGGACCTTCGCGAGGTCCGTCCCGGCCTGTTGCAGGCATTCCTGGTAGCGATCGGTGGCGCTCGACCCGCTCGATCCGCTCGATCCGCCGCCGGTCAGCGACCGCAGCGCCGACGTCAGCTCGGCCAGCGGCCGGGCGTCCTTGGGCGCCTCGATCGACTGCGGCTCGTCGAGGTCGTCGTAGCGCAGGGTGAGGTCGACGGCGCCGCTGGCCAGCTCGAGGTGAATCGCCAGGCGGCGCAGCCGGTGGTCCTCGCGTCCGGTGTCGAGGTCGACCTTGGCCGACTTCACCGACGCCGACAGCTGGTCGAGGTCGGCCGACGACAGCTGCTTGCTCAGCCCGTTGCGCTCGACGATCTTGCGCACGTCGGCGGTCAGCTTGGGCAGGTCGACGTCGGCGACCACGTGCGTCGTCTCGGCCGAGCCGACCGTCGAGTCGCCGGTCACCCGCGGGTTGCGCAGCCACTGCGCCGGGTGGACGCCGAGCGAGCTCAGCGACGGGACGCGCGAGCGCGAGGAGGAGCTGGCGCGCTGGTCGGCCAGGTAGCGCTTCGTGAACGCGGCGAAGTCGCCCGCCGGGACCTCGAACGCCTGCCCGGAGACGACGACGTAGCCCTTGTCGCCCGTCGAGATCGCCCCGGCGCGCAGCGTGCCCGACGCGGAGCGCAGGTCGAGGGTCCCGTCGAGCTTGGGCAGCTGCCCCCGCTCGGCCTGGTCGAACGCGGCGCTGAGCTTGACGTCGAAGGCGCCCGAGCCCTCCGACTCGCCCTTGGCCTGGAGCGTCATGCGGCCCCGCTGGATCGGCCGCTCGGCGCCGAAGGTCTGGTCGATCAACGCGGCGGCCGAGGGCTGGGACCCGTCGTCGTCGCCGCCGCAGCCGGTCGTGGCGGAGGCGCCCGCCAGGAGCGCTGCGAGCAGGGCGAGCAACGCAACTTGCGGCCGCATCGTCGGTTGAACGTACCATCGTGCCGGTGCTTCGCAGCGCAGTTCTCCTGGCCGCCCTGGCCATCGCCGCGGCTGGGACCTTCGCCTCGTCCGCCGCGGCCGCCGCCAAGGCCACCTTCGCCTCCGTCGTCGAGCAGCTCCACGATGCGGGATCGATCGACGACGCCCAATTCGACGCGGCCCGCAGCGCCGCCGCGGGCGCTCGGTCGCTGCTGCGCAAGCTGCCCGACGGGACGAGCAAGAAGAACCTCGGCGATGCGTTCCGGCTGGCCAACGAGCTCGCCGACGACGACGGCCTGACCGCCGGCCGCGTCCCGGTCGTGACGGAGATCGTCGCCCGCAACACCGAGTACTGGAACACCGGCAAGGCCCTGTCCTACGGGGCGCGCGTGAACTTCACCGGCAGCCGGATCGTCTGGCAGTTCTATCCCGGCGCCGGGCTGCAGCCGCAGTGGCTGGGCACCTTCGGCGCGGCCAACGCGTACGCGAAGTCCAAGAGCAAGCGCACCAACACGGCGCTCGGCCAGCTGCTGGACGAGACGCTCGCCCTCGCGTCGCCGCGCGCGGGCGGCATCGCCTGGGAGTCGTTCTTCCCGTTCAGCGGCGCCGCGCCGGTGTGGGTCAGCGGGCTGTCGCAGGGCACCGCGGTCCAGGCGCTCGCGCGGGCGTCGCAGAAGCTCGGCCGGCCCGACCTGCTCGACGCCGCGACGAGCGCGCTGGGCGTCTTCCAGCAGCCGCCGCCGGAGGGCGTCGCGCTGCGCCAGAAGTCCGGCACGCACTACCTCATCTACTCGACCAACCCGCGCCTGCTCGTCCTCAACGGCTTCCTGCAGTCGCTCGTCGGCCTGTACGACTACGCGCAGATCTCCGGCAACCCGACCGGCCAGGCGCTGTTCGCCGCCGGCGACCGCGCGGCGCAGGCGGACATCCCGCGCTACGACACCGGGGCCTGGTCGCTCTACGACGGCGCCAAGGAGTCCGACCTCGGCTACCACCAGCTCGTCACCGGGTTCCTCGCCAACCTCTGCGACCGCACCCAGACCGCGATCTACTGCGACACCGCCAGCCGCTTCGCCGCCGACGAGCTGGAGCCGCCGGCCGTGCGGATCCTCACCACCAGCGCCGTCGTCAAGCGGCCCGTCGCGATCCGCTTCACGCTCTCGAAGCTGTCGTCGATCCGGCTGCTCGTCGACGGGACGACCGTCGCCTCGACCTCCGTCGGCTACGGCACCCGCACGCTCACGTGGAAGGGCCAGCGCAAGCCCGGCCCGGTGACGGTCACGATCGACGCGCGCGACCTCAACGGCAACACGTCGTCGGTCTCGAAGGTCATCACGCTCAAGCGCAAGTAGGCTCGGCGGCGATGGCGCCGCGCACGATCCTCTACACCGGCAAGGGCGGCGTCGGCAAGACCTCGATCGCCGCGGCCACCGCGCGCCGCTGCGCCGCCGAGGGACGGCGCACGATCGTCCTGTCGACCGATCCGGCGCATTCCCTGGCCGACGCGCTCGAGCAGGCGGTCGGCCCGCAGCCGACGCCGGCGGGCGAGCGGCTGTGGGCGCAGCAGGTCGCCGCGCAGGAGGAGCTGGAGCGCCACTGGGCGAGCGTCCAGGCGTGGGCCGGCGAGCTGCTGCTGGAGCGCGGCGCCGACCGCGTGTCCGCGGAGGAGCTGACCGTCCCGCCGGGCATGGACGAGCTCTTCAGCCTGCTGGCGCTCAAGGAGCACCACGAGAGCGACGCGTGGGACGTCGTGATCGTCGACTGCGCGCCGACGGGCGAGACGCTGCGGCTGCTGTCGTTCCCCGACGTGGCGCGCTGGTGGCTGCAGAAGGTCTTCCCCCAGCAGTCGCGGCTCATGGACGCGGCGCGGCCGATCGCCCGCGCGGTGCTCGACCTCAAGCTGCCGGGCGACGACGTGCTCGACGAGGTCAACCGGCTGGTGGGGAACCTCATCGCGATGAACGAGATCCTCCGCGACCGCTCGCGGGTCTCGATCCGCCTGGTGACGACGCCCGATCGGATGGTGATCGACGAAGCACGGCGGACGTTCACCTACCTGAGCCTGTACGGGTTCCTCACCGACGCGGTCGTGGTCAACCGCGTCTTCCCGGCGGAGGTCGACGCCTACTTCGCGCCGTGGCGGGCGCGCCAGCTGGAGACGCTGGAGGACGTGCGGGCCGCCTTCGCGCCCGTGCCGGTGCTGACCGCGCCGTACTTCGCCGCCGAGGTCGTCGGAGCGGCGCGGCTGGACGAGCTGGCGGGCGCCGTCTTCGCCGGCTGCGATCCGGCCGGCGTGCTGCACGAGCGGCTCGTGCAGGAGCTCGAGGTCTCCGCGGGCGCCGCGCTGCTGCGGCTCGAGCTGCCGTTCGTGACCAAGGGCGACATCGTGCTGCGCAAGGTCGGCGCGGAGGTGATCGTGCGCGTCGACGGCCACAAGCGCACGGTGGTCCTGCCGCCGGCGCTGGCGGGGTATCGTGCGACAGGCGCCTCGTTCGCCGACGGCGCGCTCGAGCTGCGCTTCGATGACCCCGATGGCCGACCCTGATCCCCTCGAGGAGCTGCGCGCGCAGGTCCGCGCGACGCAGGAGGCCGCGCAGCGGCTGATGGACGGCGCCGTGCCGCCGCGGGGATGGGACGCGGCGGGACCGGGCGCCGGTGAGCGGCCCGGCGCGTTCACCGAGGAGGTCCAGGCCCTGGCGGGGGTGCTCGCGGCGCTGCGCGACGTGCTGCCGCCCGAGCTGCAGCGGCAGGTCAGCGACCTCATCCGCCAGGTGCTGCTCGTGCTGCGGGCGGTCATCGACTGGCTCGTGGAGCGGATGGAGCGCGACGGCGCGCCGGACGCCGGCGCAGCCGCCGGGCCGACCGCGGCCGGGCGGGTCGAGGACATCCCGATCTCCTGACAGGATGGTGCGCCGATGGAGACGTACATCCTCACCGGATCGCCCGAGAACCACGACGCGACGCGGGCCCGCGGCTCCGCGGTGGGAGCGTCCGTGCGATGAGCGGCAAGGCGCCGGCCGACCGCGTGCGCACGCTGCTGCTGCGCGCCGACAACGTGCTGAAGAACGAAGGCGATCCGGTCGACCGGACGCGCCGGGCCCGCGAGGCGCTGGAGGAGGCGCGCGCGGTGGCGGCCGGCGGTGGGGTCGACCCGCGCGTGGCGGAGCTGATCGAGCGGCGCCTGGCGGCGCTGGAGGCCGGTGGACCGGGTTAGGACGATCGCGGCGCGCATCGGCCACTCGTGGCGCGCGCTGGCGCCCGAGCAGCGGCTGGCCAGCGTCGCCGCGCTGCTGCTGCTCGCCACGCTCTTCCTTCCGTGGTACGAGAAGTCGTTCTACGACCCGGCGGGGCGCGACTACGCGACCGACAAGCTGACCGGGTTCGGGTCGGCCGATTTCGTCATGGCCTCGGTCGTGCTCGTGGCCTGCGCCGTGCTGGCGATGATGTTCGCCCGCGGCGAGGGCAGCGGGTTCCACCTGCCGGGCGGCGACGGGCTGATCGTGATGATCGCGGGCGGCTGGGCGGCGCTGCTGATCTTCTACCGGGTCCTCGACCATCCCGACGTCTCCGGCCGCGGCGCCACGATCGGGATCCAGTGGGGCGTGTTCGTGGCGTTCCTGGCGGCCGCGTTCCTCGTGTACGCCGGGTTCCGCATCCGCGCGGCGCACCGGCCTGAGCCGCCGCTGCCCGCCGCGGCGGGCGATGGGGCGGACCTGCGGGGCCGTCCGCGGGAGGCGACCGGCCGCGGCGATCCGCGCGGCTCGGCCCGCCGCGGCCGGCCGGAGCGCGGCGGCAGCGCCGCCGCGCGCCACGACCGCGAGCGGGACTGGGAGCGCGAGACCGGCCGCCCCGACACCGCGCCGACCCGCGCCGTCGAGCGCGATCCGGGTCCGACCGTCGCGATCGAGCCCCCGACCGAGCCCACCCGCCCCGCCGACGCGCCGGCCCGCCGGCGCCGTCCGCCCGAGGAGGGCGGCCAGCTCTCGTTCGACGAGCGCCTGCCCGAGCGCTGACGACAGCGGTGCGACTTCGTCCCGCGGAGCGGGAGGAACTCGCACCGCTGTATCGGTGCCTAGAACCCGGGCTCGCGCGGGTCGTGTTGCTCGCGCGGGTCGGAGCCGTCGTCGTGGTAGGCGACGCAGCCGCCGACGAGCATCCCCGCGGTGGCGACGAACAGGATCGCCAGGCCGGTGACGACGAGCCAGCGCGCACGGCCGACGTGGCCGGCGATCGCCACCAGCACCCCGAAGGCCATGAGCGCGAGGATGGGCGCGACGGGGAGCTGGGACGCGGCCACCATGAGCCCGGGCGTTCTACCATCTGCCGCGCACATGGCCGCCACCCCCGCCTCCGTCGACGAGGTCCGGGAGGGGCTCGGCGCCGTCGGCTACCTGCCCGGCGAGTCGACCGCCCTCGTCTCGTATCTCGCCACCCGCCTCGGCAAGCCCGTGCTGGTCGAGGGACCGGCGGGTGTCGGCAAGACCGAGCTGGCCAAGGCGCTCTCGCGCTACCTCGGCCGCACGCTCGTGCGCCTGCAGTGCTACGAGGGCCTCGACGAGGCCAAGGCACTGTACGAGTGGAACTACCGCAAGCAGCTGCTGCGCATCCAGGCCGAAGCGTCCGACGCCGGCTGGGAGAAGATCCAGGACGACATCTTCGGTGAGGAGTTCCTGCTCGAGCGCCCGCTCATGCACGCGATCGCCGCGCCCGAGCCGGTCGTCCTGCTGATCGACGAGATCGACAAGACCGACCAGGAGTTCGAGGCGATGCTGCTGGAGGTCCTCTCGGACTTCCAGATCTCGATCCCCGAGCTCGGACCGGTCGTGGCCAAGACCCGCCCGATCGTCCTGCTCACCTCCAACAACACCCGCGAGCTGACCGAGGCGCTCAAGCGGCGCTGCCTCTACCTCTGGCTCGACTACCC
>CAYRCB010000039.1:0-8846 GCA_964422645.1 uncultured Solirubrobacteraceae bacterium
TTCCAGCGGCTTGCGCCGCAAGCCCTCAGGACTCCGCAAAACCGGGGGAATTCCAGACCGCATGAGGACCGTAGACCACGTCGCCGACGAGCCGATCGGCGAGGACCGCTTCGAGCAGCTTCCCAGGCGTGTGCAGGAGGCGCTGGGTGAGCTGGCGGGCGCGGCGAAGGAGGGGCTGCTCGCGCTGTCGGTCGGTGTTGGGCTCGGGGTGCTGGGTGAGTTGATGGCCGAGGAGGTCGATGAGGTCGTCGGCCCGAAGGGCAAGCACGATCCCGACCGGGTCGCGGTGCGTCACGGCCATCAGAGCGGCGAGGTGACGCTCGGCGGCCGGCGGGTGCCGGTCGATCGGCCGCGGGTGCGCGCGGCGGACGGGTCGGGTGAGGTGCCGCTTGCGACCTACGCGCACTTCGCCGGCCGCGACCCGCTCACCCGGGTAGTGCTCGAGCAGATGCTCGCCGGCGTCTCGACGCGCCGCTTCTCGCGCACGCGCGAGCCGGTCGGCCAGGACGTGCTCGACTCGGAGCGCTCGACGAGCAAGAGCAGCGTGTCGCGCGAGTTCGTCGCCCGCACCCGCGAGCACCTGCGGGCGCTGATGTCGCGGTCGCTGGCCGACATTCGGCTGGCCGCGCTGATGCTCGACGGCATCGAGCTCAAGGGCCGTTGCTGCGTCGTCGCGCTCGGCATCGACACGCAGGGCGTGAAGATTCCGCTCGGGCTGTGGGACGGCTCGACCGAGAACGCCACCGTCGCCCGGCATCTGCTCGCCGATCTCGTCGGCCGGGGCCTGGATGTCGAGCAGGGCGTGCTCGTCGTCCTCGACGGCGGCAAGGCGCTACGCAGCGCGGTCGACGCCGTGCTCGGCCCGGTGCCAGTCCAGCGCTGCATCCGCCACAAAGAACGCAACGTCCTCGATCACCTACCCGAACGCGACCGCGATGCGGTCAAGCGCCGCCTGCGCGCCGCCTGGAAGCTCGGCGATCACGCCGCCGCGCATGAGCGGCTCGGCGTCCTGGCCGGAGAGCTGGAGCGCTCGCACCCCGGAGCCGCCGCGTCGCTCAGAGAGGGCCTTCAGGAGACGCTCACCCTCCAGCGCCTCGGCTGCCATGACCAGCTGCGCAAGACCCTCTCATCGACGAACCCGATCGAGTCGATGATCGAGATCATCCGCCGCACCAGCCGCAACGTCAAGCGCTGGCAGAACGGCGACATGTGCCTCAGATGGACCGCCGCCGGCATGCTCGAAGCCGAGCGCCAGTTCCGCAAGATCATCGGCGCCGGGCACCTCGCCAAGCTCACCCTCGCCGTCGAACGCGACATCGCCGCCCGACGCGCCACGACCACCCCCGACACCGCCATGTCCACCCCGACCGACACGGCCGCTACCCTCGCGACCGCGCACTGATCACCGGGACCGCCACCGCGAAGTTCCACGGCGACCGGGACATCCTCCGGCTCCGGCCGAGGCGCGCCGTGGCACGCGACGCCGGCGTGCAGCTGCGGGCGCTCGGCGTCGACGTCGTGCTCGGTCCCGTCGCCGACGCCGGACGGCCCGGCACCGCGCTCGCCGGCCGATCCTTCGGCGGCGATGTCGCCGCGCTCACCGCGGCCACCGTGCGCGGCTGACTGCGCGGCGGCGTGCTGCCGACCGCCAAGCACTTCCCCGGCCTGGGCGCGTCGGCGACGAACACCGACGACGCGGACGAGACCGTCGCCGTCGACCGCGGCGAGCTGGACGCCGTCGACCTGCCGCCGTTTCGGGCCGCCGTCGACGCGGGCGTCCCGCTCGTGATGACGTCCCACGCGACCTACACGGCGCTCGACCCGCGCGGACCCGCGTCGCAGTCGCGCAGGGGCGTCACCGGGCTGCTGCGGCGCGAGCTCGGCTTCGACGGCGTCGTCATCACCGACTCGCTCGAGGCCGAGGCCATCCGGACGCGGCCGTCGACGCCGGTCGCCACCGTCCGCGCGATGGCGGCCGGCAGCGATCTGCTGCTGACCACCGGGCGCGGCTCCTACACGCCGGTGATGGAGGCGATCGAGGCGCGCGCCGCGCGCGATCCGCGCTTCGACGCGCGCGTCCGGGAGGCGGTGGCGCGGGTGCTGCGGCTCCAGGAGCGCGCCGCCCGCCTGCGGGAGAGCCGGCGCTGAGGGGCGGCCGCGCGTCGTGCTACGGTTTCGACGCCTTCGCGCGGGAACCCGGTGGGAATCCGGGGCTGACGCGCAGCGGTGTGGGTGACGAGCGGATCGCAGGTCCACTGGGCAGACGCCCGGGAAGGAGATCCGTGAGGTCGAGCCCGAGCCCGAATACCGAGCGACAGGCGCAGCACGAACCGTCTCGCGTCTAGGCGGTCGATGCGCCGCATCCTCGGACGCCGCGTGTCGCCGCCCCAATAAGGAGCAGCGACATGCAGGGAAGAAGCCACCGATGGCGAGCGATCCTCGCGGCGACCGCGGCCGCCGCGATGCTGCCGGCGAGCGCCGGCGCCGCCACACCCGCCGAGATCGACGCCGCCGTTGCCGGCGGTGCCGCGTTCCTCGCCAGCCAGCAGCAGGCCGATGGTTCGATCGACGGCTTCAACAGCGACTGGGCGGTCATGTCGCTCGCCGCGGCCGGCATCCATGCCGCCGATCTTCGGGCGGGCGCAGGCGCATCTCTTCAGGACTGGGCCGTCGGCTGGCACGCCGCGAACCCGTACGGGATCGACTACGGCGCGATCCCGAGCGCGCAGAGCACGCAGTCCCTCGCCAAGGCGGTGCTCATCGCGCGCGCCGCCGGCGTCGACCCTGCCCGTGTCAGCCCGGCGGTGAACCTCGTCGCATCGCTCGCCAGCCTCTACGACCACGTCGGCGGCACGTTCGGCAACCGGGCGGCGAACTCCGACGGCTTCGCCGCGCTGGCGCTCGCCGACCTCGACGGCATCCCGCGGAGCCTGGTCCACCGCGTGGTGCAGGGGACGCGCGCCGCCCAGCACGCCGACGGCGGCTGGAGCATCAGCCCGACTGCGGGGGCCGGCACCGACGACGTCGACATGACCGGCGCCGGCCTGGCCGTGCTCTGCCGCGCCGGCGGCGCCGACGCGAGCGACCCGCAGGTCTCGGCCGGCCTGGCCTGGCTCCAGGCGCGGATCGACGAGCCCACGGGGGCGTTCGCCAACAACGGCCCATGGGTGCCACGTCTCAACACGCCGTCGAACGCGTGGGCGCTCAGCGGCCTGAATGCATGCGGCGTCGACGTCCAAGGCCCTACGTGGACGACGGCGAGGGGCGAGGGCGTCGTCGACTGGCTGCTGGCGATGCAGCGCGAGGACGGCAGCTTCAAGTACCAGCCGAGCGACGGCGCCACGGCTCCGCAGGACGTCAACGCGACCGAGGCGGCGATCCGGGCGCTCGCCGGCGCGGCCTTCTCGGCCGACCCTCCGGCCCGGGCCAACCCCGTCGATCCGACTTGGCGCCCGGCGCCCACGGTCGCGCCCGGCACGCCGGTCCCGGTGGCGATCGCCATCGAGGACGGCACCGCGACCCCGCGGTTCTGCGCCGTGGTCGTGCCGGACGGCACGCCGCTCTCCGAGGCGCTCGTCGCCGCACGCGACCGTGGCTCTCGGAGCGACTGCGTCGAGGAGGTCGCCGTCGCGGATGACGGCGTGACGTCGCTCAACGGGGTCGCGCCCGGTGCGGGGAGCGCCTGGCACGCGCGGGTCGACGGGCAGGACGTCGGTCGCGCCGGCGAGCAGGAGATCGGGTTCGGTGACGTCGTGTGGCTGCATGTGGCGGCCTCCCCGACGCCGACGCCACCCTCGACCCCGACCCCGACGCCACCCTCGACCCCGACCCCGACGCCACCCTCGACCCCGGTCCCGACCCCGGATCCGGATTCGGCTCCGGTCGCGCCGGAGCCGACGCCGCCGCCCGTCCAGGGCGCGCCGTCGCAGACCCCGCCGCCGGCCGCCGCGCCGACCCGCGTCGCACTCGAGGCGCCGCGCCGGGTGACCGTCGGTCGCCGTGGCCGCCTGCCGTTCGTGGTGAGCTGCCCCACGGCGACCGCGGAGGCCTGCACGGCCACGGTGCGCGTGCGGGTCAAGGTCAAGCGCCGGTGGCGCACGATCGATCGCCTGCGCGTCGTCGTGCCCGCCGGTGAGCAGCAGCGGGTCCGCGTCACCATCGGCAAGCGCCTGCTGCGTAGCGCGCCGCTGAAGCTGCGCCTCGTGCCGCTGGTCGACGGCAAGAAGCGCGGCCCGGCGCTGAAGGTCCGGGTGCGGGCGCGATGAGATCTCCGGCGAAGATCGCGGCGGCTCTGGCGGCCGCGACCGCCGTCCTGTCGTCCGGCGCGGCCGCCCTGGCCGCGCCGGCGACGATCGACGTGCGGATCGAGGGTACGACGACGACGATCTTCGAGGGCCCCGTCGTCGCCGACGGCATGTACGGCATCCAGGCGCCCTCGGACGTGGCGCCACGCGACTGCGACGGCACGAACAACGGCGCCCACCCCACCGCCGGGCCCACGCCGACGACCGCAGCGATCACGGCGCTACGGTCGATCGGACAGCCGTGGGACGGCGACTGGTACCCCGGCTACGACGACTACTTCATCACCCAGCTCGGAGAGCGGCAGGACGAGGCGACCAACGCCTACTGGGGCGTGCTCGTCAACGGCTCCTACACGCCGGTCGGCGGCTGCCAGCTCCGCGTGCACGAGGGCGACGAAGTGGTGTGGGTCAGCAACGCCTTCATCGGCACGGGCCACAAGCCGTACCTGCGACTGAGCGGCCCGACCGAGGTCCGCCCCGGCGACGCCGCGACCTTCACCGTGACCGGCGACGGCGCCCCCTTCGCAGGGGCCACCGTCGGCGGCGTCCCGGCGACCGGCGCGGATGGCGCGATCACGCTCGTGTTCGACGGGCCGGGCTGGCAGACCCTGAAGGCCGACAGCCCGAGCGCGCTGCGGTCGCCGCGGCTGCAGGTGTGCGTGCGTCCGGCCGACGGGCCATCCTGTGACGCGATCGGCAACGGCCCGCCGCCACGGCTGTGGACGCAGCCGGGAGGCGGCGGTGGCGGTGCCGGCGCTCCGGCTCCGGGCCCGGATCCCGCGCCGACGCCAGCTCCGCCGGCTCCGATCCCGGTCGAGCCGACCCTCGCACCGCGGCCGCAGGGCCGGCCGGCGGTCCGGCTGCGGGTTCCCGAGATCGCCGAGGCTGGCACGCTTGCCGTGCGCTGGTCGGTGACCGACCAGGGCGCCGGCGTGCGCAGCTGGGTGCTGTCGGCCCGCACGGGCGGTGAGCGACACTTCCGCGTCCTCGCCCGCGGCCCTCACGGGAAGACTCCGAAGATCGAGCTCGAGCCCGGCCGCGTCACCGAGCTGCGGCTGATCGTCGTCGACGCCGCCGGCAGGGAGAGCGAGCCGGCGACCGCGACGGTGGGCGTGACGCGTGCGGTGCGCTCCAAGGGCGTCCGTCTGCGCGGGGCTTGGTCGCGGGCCGGCGACGGCGCGCGCGGACGGAAGGGCGCGACGCTGAGGACGCGGCTGGACGCCGGGCGGCCGGTCGTGCGCGTTCGCCGGGCGGCGCGCGGCACCCGGCTCGTCCTGCGGGCCGGCGGCAAGCGCCGGATCGTCACGGTCGGTCGGCGGGCCCGTCAGGTCGCCGGTCCGCCGATGCGCCGCTCCGGCACACTGAAGATCAAGGTACGGCGAGGCGCGGTGACCGTCGATGGGGTCGCGCCCACGCCGTAGCCTCATCGCCCTGGTGGCGGCGGGCGCGCTCCTGGGTGCGCTCGCCACCGCTGGCTTCGCCGCCGACCCCGTCGAGCAGCGTGTCGACGCGTCGGTGCGCTACCTGCAGGCCGTCCAGAACGCCGACGGCGGCTTCGGCGGCAGCCCCGGGGCCGAGTCCGATCCGATCTTCACGAGCTGGGCGGCGCTGGCGCTGGCGGCCGCCGGAATCAATCCCCGCGACCAGGCGCTGCCCGGCGGCCGCAGCGCGATCGCCTACCTGCGGGCGACGGCGGGCCGGCTCTCGGCGACGACCGATTTCGAGCGCACGCTCATGGTCATCACCGCCTCCTCGATGCGCCCACGTGACTTCGGCGGCCAGGACCTCGTGGAGCGGATCCTCGAGCGTCAGCGACCGGACGGCTCGTTTGCGCAGGCACCCGGTGGCGCCGCCACCGTCAACGCGACCGCCTTCGCCATCCTCAGCCTCGCCCAGGTCGGGGAGACCGGCCTGGAGGGCCCGATCCAGCGGGCGGCGACCTGGCTCGAAGGGGCGGCCGACGAGACCGGGGGCTACTCGTGGGTCCCCAACGCCCCCGGCGACGCCGACATGACGGCCGCGGTCATCCAGGCACTGCGCGCCGCCGGCCGGGCCGGCACCGACGCGGAGCGGCGGGCGCTCGAGTACCTGCGCACGCTGCACAACGACGACGGCGGCTTCGCGGCGCTGCCCGGCGCGGAGTCCAACGGGCCCTCGACCGCCTGGACGCTCCAGGCGCTGTGGGCGGCGGGCGAGGACCCCAAGAACTGGGTGAAGGCCGGCGGCACGCCGCTGGACTTCCTCGCCTCGATGCAGCAACCCGACGGCAGCGTCCGCCAGTCGGCGAGCTCGGACCCCAACCGGGTCTGGGTGACCGCCTATGCGGTGCCGGCGCTCGCGGGGCGGCCGCTGCCGATCGAGCCCGTGGCACGCGCGCCGCGCCGGAGCGAGGCCGGCGACGAGCGGCCCGATCGCCGACCCGAGAAGGCTCAGGGCCCCACGCCCGAGGACCTCGACACGCGCGGTGCCGACCGCGGCGGCCAGGGCGGCGCCGCCGACGCGCCGGACAGCGGCGCCGTGTACGGCGGCACCGGCGCGGGGGCCCCGCTCTACAGCGCGCCGCGCGCCGATGGCGGCGGCGACCGCGACCCGGCCAGCGCTCCGCAGGGCGGGACGGGTCAAGGCGGCGGCAGGTCGCGCGACGGTGGGGCGTCCGGCGGCGGCGACGAGGCGTGGCAGGCCGGCGGCGACGGTCCGCGGTCGGCCCGCGACGCGCACACGACGCAGTCTACTGCGGACGAGGTGGAGGGCGCGGTGGTCAGCGCCGGCGCACCGGGCTCCGAGCGGGTGCGAGCCGAGCGGCTGCGCACCGCCGGCGGCGACGACCGGCCGCCCGGCGGACTCGTCGTGCTCGGAGGGATCGGCCTGCTCGCCGTCGGCGGCGCGCTCGTCGAGGGGCGGCGCCCATGAGCCCCGAGACGCTGCTCAACGACGCTTCGGAGATCCTGCGGCTCCCGGTGATGGCGCTCATCTTCGTGGCGCTCGCCGTCGCGGGCTGGGAGCTCGGGCGCTTTGTCGTCGAGCTCGTCCGCCGCCGGAGCGCACGCGCGGTCGCCGCGGGCGCGCTCGACGCCGCCGTCGCCGAGGGTGTGCTGCCCGCCGCCGGCGCCGCCGCGCTGCCGAGCCGGGCCACGGCGACCGCCGCCACCTCTCTGTTCGACGCCCGCGACGACCGCGAGCGCCAGGAGGCCGCGCTCGCCGCGTTCGAGCTCACCGCCCAGCGGCGCCTGGAGCCCACCCGGATGCTCGTCCGCGTCGGCCCCGCGCTCGGCCTGATGGGCACGCTGATCCCACTTGCGCCGGGGCTCGCGGCGGTGGGGGAGGGCGACGTCGCCACGCTCGGTGCCGAGCTGCGGACGGCGTTCGCCGCCACCGTGCTCGGCCTCGCCGTCGGCACCGTGGGGTTCGTCATCACGCTCGTACGCCAGCGCGTGTACGCCGAGGACCTGCACCGGCTCGAGCGCCTTGCCGCCCGTCTACGGGAGCGCGCATGGCTCGGGTAGGTCTCGGCCGCCGCGGGCGAATCGCCGACGCCGGCGACACCGGCGATCCGCTCGAGGCGGTCGTCAACCTCTTCGATATCGGGATCGTGGTCGCCGCCGCGGCGCTCGTGGCGGCGCTCGGCGCGACTGCGAAAGCCGGCGACGACCGCGCCGATCCGACGCCCGCCACGACGACCATGCCGCTGACTGCGCCGCGGGCCTCGACGCCGCGCGCCAGCGGCCCGGGCGAGTCGGTGGGCACCGTCTACCGGCTGCCCGACGGGCGCCTGGTGCTCGTGAAGCGCGACGGTTGAACGATACTACTGGGCTCGCAGCCATCGTCGCACCCGACCCGGTCGCCCTGTCGCTGGCCCGCCTAGAAGACCAGGCACCCAGCCAAGCCCGACGGGTGATTGCCGAGCTCGATGCCGTCCTAGGGCTCGAGCTGGCATCGCTGGCGCTCGCCGACGAACCAGCCCCCGACGCCGACGCCCTGCTGAAGCCAGCGCTGGACGCGCTGCTCGCCGTGCCCTCCAGGCTCGACACGGAGATCCTCGTCTGGCTGGATCACCTGCAGGCGCCAAAGCTTACGCAGCGCCATCCCATCGACGTTGACGCGCTGCTGTGGTCGCTACGCGCCCGCCAGCGGGGCAGCGATCGCTTCCGGGTCATCCTGTCGACGCACACCGCCCTCGTGCGGCCGCTGACCGATCCCGACAGCGCCTTCTACGGCGACGGCGAGTGGGTTCAGCTCGACCGTCCCGACAAGCGCCATTGGGTACGCGTGGCCCTCGAGCTGTGGCAGCCATCCGACGTGCCGGAGATGTCGTGGCTTCACAGCCTGCTGGCGATCACCGACCGCCACTCGGCGACCACGCTGATCGCCTTCGCCCGCGCGGTCACGTAAGACCCCACGCCACCGGCTCGCGACGTGATCTCCGAGATGGTCAGCACCGATCCTGGGCTGACCGACGCTCGCTCCAACACGCACGAACGCTGCACCGATGGACCTCCCCCGCTTCCGTGGAGTCAGGTTGTTGTTGTCGTGGAATCTGTGGAC
>CAYRCB010000040.1:0-4701 GCA_964422645.1 uncultured Solirubrobacteraceae bacterium
GATCATCGACGAGTTCACCGGCCGCATCCTCGAGGGCCGGCGCTGGTCGGAGGGCCTGCACCAGGCGGTCGAGGCCAAGGAGGGGGTGCGCGTCCAGGAGGAGAACCAGACGCTCGCCACGATCACGCTCCAGAACTACTTCCGCATGTACGACAAGCTCGGCGGCATGACCGGCACGGCGCTCACCGAGGCGACCGAGTTCATGAAGATCTACAAGCTCGCCGTCGTCCAGGTTCCGACGAACCGCCCGATGATCCGCGCCGACGAGAACGACCAGGTCTACAAGACCAAGGAAGGCAAGTGGTCGGCCGTCGTGCGCGCGATCAAGGAGAGCCATGAGCGCGGCCAGCCGGTGCTCGTGGGGACGATCTCCGTCGAGGTCTCCGAGCTGCTGTCGCAGCGTCTGCGCGCGCTGGGCATCGCGCACACGGTGCTCAACGCCAAGCCCGAGTACGCCGAGCGCGAGGGCGAGATCATCGCCGAGGCCGGCCGGCCCGGCGCCGTCACGATCGCGACGAACATGGCGGGTCGCGGGGTCGACATCAAGCTCGGCGGCAACGCCGAGCACCTGACGCGGCTGGAGCTGGCCAAGCTCGGCCTCCGGCCCGGCGAGCCCGACTACGACGAGCGCTTCGCGCAGATCCTGCCGAAGATCGAGGAGCGCGTCGAGGCCGATCGCGAGCGCGTGCACGAGGCCGGGGGGCTCTTCATCGTCGGGACCGAGCGCCACGAGTCGCGGCGGATCGACAACCAGCTGCGCGGCCGTTCCGGCCGCCAGGGCGATCCGGGCGAGTCGCGCTTCTTCCTGTCCGCCGAGGACGACCTCGTCCGCCTCTTCGCCGGCGACCGCATCTACCGGATCCTCGACCGCCTCGGCACGACCGACGAGGAGGGCAACGAGGAGCCGATCGAGGCGAAGATGCTCACGAAGCAGATCGAGAAGGCGCAGAAGCGGGTGGAGGAGCAGAACTTCCTCATCCGCAAGCGCGTCCTCGAGTACGACGACGTGATGAACGAGCAGCGGCGGATCGTCTACGCCTACCGCGACGAGATCCTCGAGGGGCGCGACATGGGCGACCCCGCGCGCGAGGAGATCGCCAAGGTGCTCGAGCGGCTGGTGGACCAGTACACCGCCAGCGAGTTCGTGGAGGACTGGGACCTCGACGGGCTGGTCGACGCCGTCAACCAGATCTTCCCGTTCGAGGCCGACCTCGAGGAGTACCAGGGCGAGGGCTTCGACCGGGCCGAGCTCGTGGACAAGCTCGTCGAGCAGTCGATCGCGCAGTACGACGCGCGCGAGGAGCAGCTCGGCGAGGAGCTCATGCGGGCGTTGGAGCGCTACCTGCTGCTGCAGATCATCGACGAGCGCTGGCGCGAGCACCTCTACGACATGGACTACCTGCGCGAGGGCATCCACCTGCGCGGGTTCGCCCAGATCGAGCCGATCGTCGCGTACAAGAACGAGGCGTTCGAGCTGTTCACCGACCTGATGAACAGCATCTGGTCGGACTTCGCCCGGATGATCTACCACGTCCAGGTCGAGGTGCAGGCGCCGGAGCCCGCGCAGCCGGCGGCGCAGCAGTACCGGCCGTCTGGCAGCTCGACGACCGCCAGCCGCGTCTCCTACTCGTCCGGCGGCGCGCCGGTCGGGGCCAGCGCGATCAGTGCCGCCGCGGCGGCTGAGGCCGCCGGCAACGGGGGCGTGGTCGAGGGGACGCCCGAGCAGGACGTCGCCGACACGCCGCAGGTCGTCCAGCAGCGGCGCGTGGACGAGACCGAGCAGATCGGGCGCAACGACCCGTGCTGGTGCGGCTCGGGCAAGAAGTTCAAGAAGTGCCACGGCGCCTGACCGGCGCCTGAGGCAAGGAACGCGGCGCCGCGCCTCGGCGCACCCGCCCGCGGCAGGGCCGGCGCTTGCGCGCGCCGCGCCTCGACGCGCCCGCCCGCGGCAGCGCCGCGCCCGCCCGCGGCAGCGCCGCGCTCGCCCCGGTGAGCCGACGCGCCCACGTCTCGCAACCGCCCGATCCACCCGGTACGGTCCCGCCCGGCGATGGGGACGACGAAGGAGCACGAGCCGCTCGGACGCGACACGGTGCTGGCGCTCGTCGCGCTCGCCCTCGCGGTGTTCCTCGTCGCCAACGACTTCACGGCGCTCAGCGTCGCGCTGCCGAACATGGAGGCCGACCTCGACACCGACGTCGGCACCGTGCAGTGGGTCATCAACGCCTACGCGCTGGTCTTCGGCGTGCTCATCGTCACCGGCGGGCGGCTGGCCGACCTTTACGGGCGGCGCCGGATCTTCTTCGTCGGCGCCGGGATCTTCGCCGTCTTCTCGGTCCTCGCCGGCCTGGCGCCCAACGTCGAGGTCCTGATCGCCGGTCGCGCGCTCATGGCGATCGGCGGGGCCATGATGTGGCCGGCGGTGCTCGGGCTGACCTACCAGGTGCTGCCCGAGTCGCGCCAGGCGCTCGCCGGCCCGCTCATCCTCGGCGTCGCCGGGATCGGCAACGCGTTCGGGCCGATGCTCGGCGGGTTCCTCACCGAGGCGGCGAGCTGGCGCTGGGTGCTGCTGCTGAACCTCCCGATCGCGGCGGGCGCCTGCGCGGTGACCTACCTCAAGGTCCGGGCCGACACCGGCGATCGCGGCGACGAGCAGCTCGACTACGCCGGCGTGGCCGCGCTCTCGATCGCGCTGGTCGCGCTCCTCCTCGCGCTCGACCAGGCGACCGACTGGGGCTGGGGCGACCCGCGCATCCTGGCGCTGCTCGCCGTCTGCGCGATCGCCGTCGTCGCCTTCGTGGCGATCGAGCGGCGCGCCGGGCAGGGCGCGCTCATTCCCGCCGACGTCGCCCGCAACCGCACGTTCGCCTCCGCCTGCCTCGCCGTCCTGCTCATGTCCGCGACGTTCTTCGCGATCCTGCTCTACGCACCGCAGGTCATGCAGAAGCTCATGGGCTTCAGCGCGCTGCAGGCCGGGCTCGGCTTCCTGCCGTTCATGGCGACGTTCTCGATCATGTCGTTCGTCTCAGGTCCGCTCTACGACCGCGTCGGCGGCAAGCTCCTGCTCTGCGTAGGCGCCGCCTGCCTGCCGCTCGGCATCCTGCTGCTGTCGTTCGTCGCCGAGGACTCCGGCTACGTCGCGCTGGTGCCCGGCTTCTTGGTCGCGGGGACCGGCGTCGGCCTGTTCTACTCGACGCTCACGACCGTCGCCGTCACGGCGCTGGACAAGTCGCGGGCGAGCCTGGCCGGCGGGGTCATCTACATGTTCCAGGTGGCCGGCGGCTCGATCGGCCTCGGCCTGACGACCACGATCTTCACGAGCGCCGCACTGCGCCACATCGACGCGGAGGGGCTCGCGGACCGTCTCGACGAGAGCCAGGAGCACGCCGTCGGCCAGGTCCTGGCCGGTGGGGAGTCCGCCCGCGAGCTCACCGACGCCTTCCCGCAGCTGGCCCAGCAGCTCGAGCAGCTCGCCCGCGACGCCTTCACCGCCGGCGTCCACACCGCGCTGCGCGTCGATGCCGGCCTGGCCCTGGCGGGGTTCCTCGTCGTGCTCTTCTTCGTCGGCGGTCGCCTGCGTCCGCGCCCGCAGCCCGCCGGCGGCGCGGCCGCCTCGTCGGCGAGCGAGCCGTCCGGCTGAGCGGCGCGCCACCCGCCGCACTCCGCGAGCAGATACCTTCAAGGTCCCGTGCCTCAGCCCGCCAACACGAAGCTCTCCCCGTCCCAGCGCGTCGCCGCCGCCCGTGACGCGCTCGAGCCCCTGCGCGCCAGCTTCGACCCCGACGCGCTCGCCGCCCGCGTGGCCGAGCTCGAGGAGCAGATGCAGGCGCCCGGCTTCTGGGACGACCAGGACGGGGCCCGCAAGACCTCCGAGGAGCACGCGCGCGCCAGCCGCAAGCTCACCCAGCTGCGCACGCTGGAGTCCGAGGTCGAGGACCTCGACGGCCTCATCGAGCTCGCCGAGGAGGACGAGTCGCTCGTCGAGGAGCTCGACGCCCAGATCGCCTCCGTCGAGGAGCGCCTGGAGACGCTCGAGATGGAGCGTCTCTTCTCCGGCCGCTACGACGCCGGCGATGCGCTCGTTACCGTCAACGCCGGCGCCGGCGGCACCGACGCGCAGGACTGGGCCGAGATGGTCCTGCGGATGGAGATGCGGTGGGCCGAGAAGCGCGGCTTCGACGTCGAGCTGCTGGAGGTGAGCCCGGGGGAGGAGGCCGGCATCAAGTCGGCGACCTTCCGCGCCTCGGGCGAGAACGCCTACGGCCTCTACGTCGCCGAGCGCGGCGTCCACCGCCTCGTGCGCCTGAGCCCGTTCGACTCGGCCAACCGCCGCCAGACCTCCTTCGCCGGCGTCGAGGTGGCGCCGGTCGTCGAGGACGCCGCCGAGGTCGTCATCGAGGACGACGACCTCCAGGTCGACACCTACCGCGCGTCCGGCGCGGGCGGTCAGCACGTCAACAAGACCGACTCCGCGGTGCGCATCACCCATCGCCCGACCGGGATCGTCGTCCAGTGCCAGAACGAGCGCTCGCAGTCGGCCAACCGCCAGACGGCGATGAACATGCTGCGCTCCAAGCTCGCCGAGCTCGAGGAGCGCAAGCGCCAGGAGGAGATCGCCCGCGAGAAGGGCGAGGCGCAGGACGTGAACTTCGGCTCGCAGATCCGCTCCTACGTCCTGCACCCGTACACGATGGTCAAGGA
>CAYRCB010000041.1:0-4660 GCA_964422645.1 uncultured Solirubrobacteraceae bacterium
GGGCGCCACGGTCTCGTCCGAGCGCACGGCGGCCGCCGAGGGCACCGTCGGGGAGCTGCGTCGCGATCCGTTCGCGATGCTCCCCTTCTGCGGCTACAACATGGCCGACTACTGGCAGCACTGGCTGGACGTCGGCGCCGGCCTGCGAGCGACGGGCGGACTCCCGCGCGTCTTCCAGGTCAACTGGTTCCGCAAGGGCGAAGACGGCCGCTACCTGTGGCCGGGCTTCGGCGACAACGGTCGCGTGCTGGCCTGGATCCTGGACCGCGTCGAGGGCAAGGCCGCCGCGGTGGAGTCGCCGGTCGGCTGGCTCCCCGCCCCCGGCGCGATCGACCTGGACGGCGCGGACGTGAGCGACGCGGACTGGCAGGAGCTTTTCCGCATCGATCCAGAGGCGCACCTGGCCGAGGCCGACGACGCTGAGGCATTCTTCTCCGGATTCGGCGACAAGGTCCCCGCGGAGCTCCGCTCCCAGCTCGACGAGCTGCGCACCCGGATGCGCGCCGCGCAAAGCTGACCCACCGACCCAGGACCCACCGACCCAGAGGGGGCGCGTCGACTCGCTGGCGACGCGCCCCCTCTGCCCTGCTCCCAACGAAATCGCGGATCCACGCGTCTGATTGGGTATGAGGGTGCAGCGACCCGAGTGGGAGAGCGTGGTGACCGAACTGGTCGCCGAGCGCGGCGATGCGCTCCAGCGCTACGCCATGCTGCTGTGCGGCTCGCGCGAGCAGGCGGCCGATCTCGTACAGGACGCGCTGGTCAAGACCTTCGGACGGTTGCGCAACGGGTTCACGGTCGAGAGCGCCGAGGCCTACGTTCGGCGTGCGATCCTCAACGGGCACCTCGACGGCGGTCGGCGGCTCATGCGCTGGCGCCGCGTCGCACCCTTGGAGTACGTCCCCGACGAGCGCCCCTCGGACGACGCACGGGTCGACCTCCAGCTCGACCTGCACCACGAACTCGAACGTCTGAGTCCCCGCGAGCGCGCCTGCCTCGTCCTGCGCTACTACGACGACCTCAAGGTCGACGACATCGCCGGCGCACTGGGCATCAGCTCGGGAGCGGTCAAGCGCTACCTGAGCGACGGCCTCGCGAAGATGGCGATCGCGCTCGCCGACGACGGCACGGCCGCCGGTCGCCTCGGCCCCGCCGGAGCGGTACCCGGAACCGGGAAGCAGCCGAGGCCCCGAACCCGAGAGGAGGGCCGCCGTGCCCAGCGAATCTGAGCTGCGCCGCCGGCTGCACGAGGGAACCCTCCCCCGCGGCGAGATCGACCTGGATGCGGTGCTCCGCCGGGCGCGCGCCCGTCGCCGCCCACGCGTGGCACTCGCCGGTGCCGGGTCGGTGCTCGCCATCGCCGCGATCGCGGTGCCCGCGATCGCCCTGAACGCGCTGCCGGGCGGCTCGGTCATGAGCGCCTCGGAGCCCGCCCCGGAATCGGCGGGAGGCGCGGCAGCGGACGGTGCGGCGGAGGGCGGCGCGGGCGGAGGCGCCGAGGACACCGCACTCCTGATCGCGTCCGCCGAGTCGCTCAACCCGTGCGCGGTTCCCGTGACCGAGGTGCCCCCCGCCGCGAGCGGTCTCGTCATCACGGTCGCCCCGGTCGCAGCGACCGCGCAGGAGCGCGGCATCCCCGTCACGGTCACGCTGACCAATGCGGGCGCCGAGCGCGTGACCGGGACCACCGGGGGTCGTCCCGCGCTGACGCTCGTCCGCGACGGCGTGACGATCTGGCACACCAACGGCCCGCAGGACCTGGTCGCACGCATCGTCGACCTGGCTCCGGGCCAGTCGATGAGCTACGCCGCGAGCTTCGACCCGGTCGTGTGCTCCCCGGACGACGACGCCGCCGGGAGCTTCCGTCCCGATCTGCCCGCTGCGGGGCCGGGGACGTATGCGCTCCAGGCGGCGATCGACGTCACCAGCGACGACGGCTCTGTCGTCGAACTGGTGACCGGGCCGGCGGCGACGGTCACCCTCGGGTGAGCCGCCGCCGGCCGGTAGAGACTTCGGGCTACTTGCCCACGTCCATCTTGTTGAACAGGTAGGCCAGGCCGGTGAGCAGGAACGTCACCGCGACCACGATCCCCAGCCACTCGTATCCGGCGGACATGCCCGCCAGGCCGAGCAGGTAGAACACCGCCGCCAGGATGACCGGCACGAACATCGCCCACTTGGCGATGCCCTTGGCCACGCCGCGCCCGAAGATCGCGATGGCCGACAGGATGCCGCCCACGAGCGCGAGCACGATGCCCACGGTGCTCAGCCAGGACGGCGCCGAGCCGCTGACCTGGCCGATGATGCCGACCACGCCGAGCAGCACCCAGCCGAGCGCGGCCGCCACGAGGACGACCTTGCCCCAGCCCGAGGCCCCGACGGCACCGTTCGAACCGGTCTCACCGAAGGCCACGAACAGGTGCGCGACACCGACCACGAGCAAGCCGATCGCGCTGAGCCATCCGCTCGCCGCGCCGCCCCCGGCCATCGCCAGGATGGCGCCGATGGCCCACAGCAGGCCACCGAGCACGAGCCCGCCACCGCCGAGGAGCCGCCAGTTCGCGGTCTTCTTCGTCACTTCGACCATAGGAATCTTCACTCCTTCATCGCGTCGCACCTCGTTGCGCGACGCGCCCAGTGTCCCACCCTGGCAGTTCCCTGGGAAGCGTGAATCGGAGTGTCCCGTTGTCCCGACCCCGCCGTGCGCTCGCAGAGTCGCCGGATAGGATCGTCCTTCGCAGGCCTGACGGGGAGGAACCGCACATGCGAGGAACCGGGATCCGGATGGCGCTCGCGGGGCTCGCGGCGGGGGCACTGGCGCTCCTGCTCCCCACCGCGGCGTGGGCGTCGAACGCCGACGATCCCGTCGACCTGGGCGGCGCCTACGTGCTCGACCGGTCAGGCGTGCTCAATGACCCGGCTGCCGTGCAGGATGCCATCGACGCGTTGTACTCCGAGCGCGGGACGCAACTCTTCGTGGTCTTCGTCGACCGGTTCGAGGGCGCCGCGAGCGACCAGGACTGGGCCCACGAGTCGGCCGAGCGCAGCGGGCTGGGCGACCACGACATCCTGCTCGCGATCGCGACCCAGGATCGCGTCTACCGCTACTCGGTGACCGACGCCTTCCCCCTGAGCGACGACCAGCTCGCCCGCGTCGCCGAGGACCACCTGGTGCCCGAGCTCCGCGTGAACGACTGGCAGGGCGGCGCGATCGCCTTCGCCCAGGGACTCACCGATGCTCAGGCGCCTTCGCTCTTCCTGCCGATCGCCGGGGGCGTGCTCGGTGTCGGGGCGGTCACCGGGATCGTGGTGGCGGGTGTGCGGAAGCGCCGCGCGACGAAGCGCACCCAGGACGCCGCCGAGGCCAATGCCGCCGAACTGGAACGGCGCGCCGGTGTCGCGCTGGTCGAGCTCGACGACGCGCTCAAGACCAGCGAGCAGGAGCTCGGATTCGCGCAGGCGGAGTTCGGCGAGGACCACACGCGCGACTTCGCCGCGGCGCTCGCCGATGCCAGAGCGATGGCCAAGCAGGCATTCGAGCTGCGCCAGAAGCTCGACGACGCGTTCCCGGAGACGCCCGAGCAGCGTCGCACCATGACGCTGCAGCTCATCGAGTTCGCCGAGAAGGCGGATGCGACGCTCGACGCGCAGGCCGACGCTTTCGACGCCCTGCGTGAACTCGATCGCAACGCCCCGCAGGTGCTCGAGCAGGTCGCGGCCGAGCAGGCCGGGCTGGCCGCGCGCATCGATCAGGCCGAGGCGCGCATCGCCGAGCTGGGAGCGGCCCACCCGAAGGCCGATCTCAGCACCGTGCGGGACGTCCCCGCGCAGGCACGCCGGCTCGCCGGGTTCGCCGCGACCGCGGTCGCGGACGCGCGCGCCGAACTCGCCAAGCCCAAGGGCGAGGCAGCGGTCGCGGTGCGCGCCGCCCAGCAGGCGGTCGGGCAGGTCACCCAGCTGCTGGGGAGCGTCGACTCGCTCGCCGGCAGCCTCGCCGAGCAGGCCAGGCAGAACGCCGAGACGGCGGCCCAGCTCGAGAGCGCCATGCAGACCGCGCGCTCCGCCGTGACCGCGACCCAGGACTACATCACGACGAACCGGGGCGCGGTGGGCGCCACCGCCCGCACCCGCATCTCCGAGGCCGAACGACGCCTCGACGAGGCAAGAACCCTCGCGGCGACGGACGCGACGGCGGCCCTCGCTCAGGCGCGTGAAGCCGAGCGCTTCGCCGGGGACGCCCTGCGCGCGGCCCGTGCGGACGTCGACGCCTACACCGAGCAGGCCGCGATCCGCGACTACGGCCGGTCCTCACCCGAAGAACTGGCGCGCTATTCGGAGGCCGACGGCGCGAGCCTGGGCGGCATCCTGAGCGATCTGCTGTTCGGCGGCTCGTCGGGCGGCGGGTGGAGCGGATCCTCCGGGTCCTCGTCCTCCTCGGGCGGCTGGAACTGGGGCGGCGGCTGGTCCAGCTCGCGTCCCAGCGGCTTCGGCGGGTCCTCGCGCCGCTCCAGCGGCTCGTCGCACCGCAGCAGCTCGTCCCACTCCTCCGGCGGACGTCGCGGAGGCGGCGGCCGGTTCTGATCCTGACCCCTGGCGGGCGCGGCGCCCCTGCCGCTACCGTGAATCGACCACCTAGAAAGGCACACCATGGCTAAGCAGT
>CAYRCB010000042.1:0-4316 GCA_964422645.1 uncultured Solirubrobacteraceae bacterium
AGCGGAAGTCGGGGATCCCGGACGGCACCGAGATCCCCGCTCCGGTCAGCGCGACGACCGACGAAGCGTCGCGCAGCAGCTCCGCCAGCCGGGTTACTTCCCCTGCCACGTCGGCTTGCGCTTGCCCAGGAACGCGGCGATGCCCTCGCGCGCGTCCGCGCTGGCGAAGACCTCGGCGAACGCCTGCTTCTCGGCTGCGATCCCCTCGTCGAGGTCGCCGGCGGCCGACACGTCCTTGATCCGCTGCACGGCCAGCGGCGCCTGGCCGGCGAGCTTGCGCGCCCACGCCAGCGCGGCGTCCAGCAGCTCGTGGTCGGGCACCACCTGGCCGGCCAATCCGAACTCGTAGGCCTCCTCGCCCGTGATCGCGTCGCCCGTCAGGTTCATCTCGAGCGCCTTGGACGACCCGACGAGCCGCGGCAGCCGCTGCGTGCCGCCGAAGCCCGGGATGATCCCGAGGTTGATCTCGGGCTGGCCGAAGAGCGCGGAGAAGGCGGCGACGCGCACGTCGCAGGCCATCGCCAGCTCGCAGCCGCCGCCGTAGGCGATCGCGTTGACGGCGGCGATCGTCGCCACGCCCGACCGGCCCAGCTCGCGCAGCAGGCCGTGGCCGGCGTCCAGCAGCGTGCGGCCGGCGTCGGCGTCCATCGCGGTGAACGCCTTGATGTCGGCCCCGGCCGAGAAGACGAGCGGGTTGCCCGAGGCGATGACGAGCGCCCGCACGCCGGCGCCCTCGACGTGGTCCCAGACCTTGCGCAGCGCCTCCACGACCGCCGGCGAGATCGAGTTCGCGGGCGGGTTGTCGAGCCAGGCGATCGCGATCTCGCCGCGGGTCTCGAGCTTGATCGGGCCCTCGCCCCAGCCCTCGTCGGGCCGGGGCCACGGGAAGAAGCCCTGGCCGCTGCGCTGGCCGAGGCGGCCCTGCGCGACGAGGCGGCGGAGGATCGCCGGCGGCTCGAAGCGGTCGCCGTAGCGCTCCTGCGCCTGCTCCATCCGCTCGAGCGTGCGATCGAGGCCCTCGATGTCGGCGCGCATGAGCGGCGGCAGGATGCCGCGCCGCGGATCCAGGCCGGCGCCCGCCATGAGCCCGAGGTCGATCGCGCGGGCCTGCGCGACGCCCTCCTCCAGCACGAGGCAGGCCTCGAGCAGGAGCTTCAGCGTGAACAGCTCGGACAGCTCGTCGGCGTCGGGCTCGGCGTCGCCCGGGAGCTGCGGCGCACCGTCGGCGTAGAAGCCGCTGCCGCCGGTCTTGGCCCCGAGCTTGCCCTCGGCGACGAGCCCGCGCATCCCCTCGTGGACGTAGAACCGCTCGTCGCCGTAGGCCGCCAGCAGGTGCTCCCCGACGTGCAGGACGGTGTCGAGTCCGAGCAGGTCGATGAGGAAGAACGGGCCCATCGGGGCGACGTTCTTGGCGCCGACGCCCTCGTCGATCTGCTTGATCGACAGCCCCCGCTCCTCCTGCGCGCGGAAGACCTCCGACAGCGCCGAGGTGAGGATGCGGTTGACCACGAAGCCGGGGACGTCGGCGCACGTGATCGGCTGCTTCTTGATCGCCTGGGCGAAGTTGATCGCCGCGGTGGTCGTCTCCGGCGCCGTCTCGTCGCCCTCCACGATCTCCACCAGCGGCATGACCGACGCGGGGTAGAAGAAGTGGAAGCCGCAGACCTGGTCGGGCCGCGTCGTTGCGTCGCCGATCTCCGCGATCGACAGGGCCGACGTGTTCGACGCGAGGATCGCGTGGCCGGGCGTCGCCGCGTCCAGCTCGGCGAAGACCGCCTGCTTGAGCTCGATCCGCTCGGGCACGGCCTCGATGACGAAGTCGACGTCGCCGAAGCCCTCGTACGACGTCGTGCCCGTGATCCGGCCGAGGATCTCGTCGACGTTGGCGTCCGCGGCGGCCTGGTCGAGCTTGCCCTTCTCCACCAGCCGCGCCTGCTGGACCGCAGTCACCTCGCGGGCCTTCTCCAGCCCCACGTCGACGAACGTCTGGTCGACGTCCTTGAGCAGGACGGGGATCCCGGCGGCGGCGATCGTCTGGGCGATCTCGCCGCCCATGGTGCCCGCGCCGACCACGGCAGCCTTGAAGACGAACATGCCGATCAGGGTATTGACCGACGAGTCAACGAGCGCCGTCCTCGAGCTCCAGCTCGCCGCCCAGCTCGATCGCGAAGCGCCGCAGCGTCCGGGCCAGCGAATCGCGCAGCTGGCGGCGCACGAACAGCACGTCGACGACCCACAGCCCCTCCTTCAGCCGGTAGTCGAGCTCGAGCGAGACGACGCCCGGGGCGAAGCGGACGCGCTGCGTCCCGGTCAGCTTGGGGTCGTCGACGGCGACGTCCTGTCCCTCGCGCTGGCTGTACCAGCGGACCTCCTCGAGCACCCGGCCGCGACCGCCCGGACGCGAGTCCCAGACGACCGCCCCCGCCACGGGCCACGTCTCGTCGACCGAGGCCACGTGGCCGAAGCCGTCGACGAACGACGACCAGCGCGAGAGGTCGTACCACAGCGCCTCGGCCTGCGAGATCGCCCCGGGCACGGCGGTGCGAGCGCGCACGACGGCCATCAGCGACCGCGGTCCTCGGCGGCGGGAGCCGCCGCCAGCTCGCGGCGGATCGCGGCGATCGCGTCGGCGGCCGCCGCGAGCAGCGGTTCGACCTCCCCGGCGAGCCGGTCGCGCTCCTCGCGCCCCGCGTCGGTCAGCCGGTAGAAGCGGCGCGAGCGCCGCTCGGGGTGCTCCCACGCCCCGGCGATGAGCCCGTCGCCCTCGAGCTGGCGCAGGAGCGGGTACATCGTGTTCGGGTTGACCGCGAGCAGGCCGCCGGTCAGCGCGCCGATGCGCTCCATGAGCTGGTTGCCGTAGCGCGGCTCCTGCCCGCAGAGGTCGAGCACCAGCAGCCGCAGCAGGCCGGCCCGGCGCAGCCCGGCGACGAGCGGGTCCGAGGACCCGGCGCCCCCCGGCCCGCCGGCGGCGCGGCGGGCGTCCTCCAGCGGCGCGGCCTCGGCGACGGCCTGCTCGGTCGGGTTCGGGGGGCGACGGGTCGGCAGGAACCGGACGCTACCGCGCGGCTCGGGCCGCGAGCAGCGCGCGGCCGCGCGCCGAGATCCGGTAGCCCGTCTCCAGGCTCTCGGTCAGGCCGAGCTCCTTCAGGCGGCGCACGTCGGCCTTGAACGGCAGCGTCTCGCGCCCCAGCGACGCGGCGAGGTCCGCCGCGCGCACCGCGGGCCGACGGTCGATGAGCTCGAGCACCTCCCACGCCCACGGTCCGCGCTTGGAGCGCGCGTCGATCGCGTCCACGCGAGCGCGCAGCGCCGCCAGCGCTTCCGCGTCGAGCGCATCGTCCTCGCGCAGCGCGACGCGCGGGTCCGCACCTGCGTAGCGCACCCCGATCCGCCACAGCGGCGCTCCTTCGCGCCCACGCGGCGCCTCCAGCAGCGCGGCCACGTCCTCGACGCCCGCCGCCCGCGCGTCGGCCGCGGTCAGCGCCGCCGGGTCGTCGACTCGCTCGACCGCCGCGACCTCCACCAGCCCGACCGCCGTGCGCATCCGCGTGCCGACCCGCACGCGCGGCCGTGCCCAGCGGCGGAACTGGAGCGTCACGCGCCCGTCCCGGATCGCCTCGAGCGTGTCGCGGCGCAGCAGCATGGCGGCGGGATCCTCGCAGAACGGGCGGAGCCCGCACGACGGCGGGCTCCGCGGGCACGGCGGGTGCGGACAGGCGGGGCTATGCGGCGATCGTGGTCTCCGCGCGGCGCGGCAGGAGCGTCTCGCGCGCGATCACGAGGCGCTGGATCTGCGAGGTGCCCTCGTAGAGCTGCATGATCTTCGCGTCGCGCATGAGCTTCTCGACCGGGTACTCCTTGATGAAGCCGTAGCCGCCGTAGATCTGCACGGCGTCGGTCGTGATCTCCATCGCCGCGTCCGCCGCAAAGCGCTTGGCGTGCGAGGACTCGATCGTGTTGCGCTGCCCCTGGTCGAGCAGGACGGCGGAGTTCCAGGTGGCCAGGCGCGACAGGTGCACCTTCGTCGCCATGTCGGCGATCATGAACTGGATCGCCTGGTGCATCGCGATCGGCACGCCGAACTGCACGCGCTCCTTGGAGTACTCGGTGGCGAACTCGAAGGCCGCGCGGGAGATGCCGGTCGCCATCGCCGCCACGCCGGGGCGCGTGCGGTCCAGGGTCATCATCGCCAGCTTGAAGCCCTTGTTCTCCTCGCCGAGGAGGTACTTGGCGTCGACCTCGGTGTCGTTGAACGTGATGGTCGCGGTGTTCGACGCCCGCTGACCCATCTTGTCCTCCTTCTTGTCGACCGTGAC
>CAYRCB010000043.1:0-2944 GCA_964422645.1 uncultured Solirubrobacteraceae bacterium
CGCGGCCCTCGTCGGAGTCGTACGGCATGCCGTTCGACATCAGGTACGCGCCGAGGTTCGCGTAGCCGAGGCCGAGCTGACGGAACGCGCGCGCGTTGGCGCCGATCTCCTCGGTCGGGTAGCTCGACGGCCCGACGACGATCTCCTGCGCCAGGAAGACGATGTCGACGGCGTGCTCGAAGCGCTCGACGTCGAACGTCCCGTCCGGCCGGCGGAACTTCATGAGGTTCAGCGACGCGAGGTTGCAGGCGGAGTCGTCGACGTGCATGTACTCCGAGCACGGGTTGGACGCGTTGATCCGCCCCGAGTTCGGGCACGTGTGCCACTGGTTGATCGTCGTGTCGTACTGCACGCCCGGATCGGCGCAGCGCCACGCCGCGTCGGCGATCTTCGCCATCACGTCGCGGGCGCGGAGGGTGTCGACCGGCTCGCCGGACTGGCGGGCGATCGTCTGCCACTCGCCGTCCTCCTCGACGGCGTGCATGAACTCCTCGGTGACGCGGACCGAGTTGTTGGCGTTCTGGTACTGGATCGAGGTGAAGCCGTCGCCGTCGATGGACATGTCGAAGCCCGCGCGCGCGAGGGCCTCGGCCTTGTCCTCCTCCTTGGCCTTGCACTCGATGAACTCGAGGATGTCGGGGTGGTCGACGTCGAGGACGACCATCTTCGCCGCGCGGCGCGTCTTGCCGCCGGACTTGATCGTGCCGGCCCACGCGTCCGCGCCGCGCATGAACGAGACCGGGCCGCTCGCCGTGCCGCCCTTGGACAGCGGCTCCATCGAGCCGCGGATCCGCGACAGGTTGATGCCCGAGCCGGAGCCGCCGCGGAAGATCTTGCCCTCCTTGGTGTTCCAGTCGAGGATCGACTCCATCGTGTCCTGCACGGAGAGGATGAAGCACGCCGAGCACTGCGGCTGCTCCTCGAAGCCGACGTTGAACCAGACCGGGCTGTTGAAGGCCGCCAGCTGGTGCAGGAGGATATAGGTCAGCTCCGCCTCGAAGGCGTCGCCGTCCTCGGCGGTGGCGAAGTAGCCGCGGGAGCGCCCCCAGTCGGCGATCGTCCCCGCCACGCGGGAGACCATCTGCTTGACGGAGCGCTCGCGGGTCGGCGAGCCGAGCTGGCCGCGGAAGTACTTCTGGCTGACGATGTTCGTCGCGTTCTGCGACCACGAGGCCGGGAACTCGACGTCGCGCTGCTCGAAGGCGACCTTGTCGCCGTGGCCGATGCGGGCGTCGCGCAGCTCCCACTCGACCGTGTCGAAGGGGTGGACGCCAGGCGTCGTGAACAGCCTCCGGACACGCAGCGCGTCACTGGCCTGGAAGTCGCGGGCGAGTGGGGTCTGTGCGCTGAGGTCCGTCATGCTGCTGCCTCCCAAAAATGGTACAAATGCAGGGCTTTCTCCTCCTGGGGCCCGGAGGAGGCGTCTTCGGTGATGGGGGAAGACGGGGTCGTGAAGCGTCCTCTGTGGACCGGACGGAATCACGGTCCCGGGGTGCCCTGCGTGGAGACTCCCCGCACTGTCCGGACATTTTAGCTGCGGGCCTAGCCTGCGACCCATGGATTTCGGCATCGGCTACTTCCCGACGCACGACGCGATGGGCCCCGGCGAGCTGGCACGGATGATCGAAGCGCGAGGCCAGTCGGGGCTGGTCTTCGCCGAGCACACGCACATCCCGGCGAGCCGGGAGACGGCCTACCCGTCGGGCGGCGACCTCCCCACGAAGTACTGGCACTGCTACGACCTGTTCGTCGCCCTCACCGCCGCCGCGGCGGCGACCTCGCGGCTGCGGATCGGCAGCGGGATCTGCCTCGTGATCGAGCGCGACCCGATCGTCACGGCCAAGGAGGTCGCGTCCGTCGACCATCTCTCCGGCGGCCGCCTCGACTTCGGCGTCGGCGCGGGCTGGAACCGCGAGGAGATGCGCAACCACGGGACGGATCCGCGCACCCGGATGGCCCTCATGCGCGAGCGCGTCGAGGCGATGAAGGCGATCTGGACCCAGGATGAGGCGAGCTACCACGGCGAGCACGTCGACTTCGACCCGATCTGGTCCTACCCCAAGCCCGCGCAGCGGCCGCATCCCCCGGTCCTCGTCGGCGGCGATGGGCCGACGGTGCTGGACCGGGTGCTCGCCTACGCGGATGGCTGGATCCCCAACCTCCACCCGGGGATCTTCGACCGCATCGCGGAGCTGCGCGCCCGGGCGGAGCGCCCGATCGACGTGCAGGTCATGAGCGTCGCGGCCGACGCGTCGCTGCTGGATCGCCTCGAGCGCGCCGGCGTCTCCCGGGCGTTCCACTGGCTGCCGTCGGCGGGGCGCGGGCCGGTCGAGGCGGAGCTGGAGCGCTGGGAGGCCGCGATCGCGGAGCTGCGCGGGGAATGACCGCGGCCGAGGCGCGCCGTCGCTTCGCCGCGCAGCGCGTGGCGCGCCTCGCGACGGCCGACCCGGCGGGCCGGCCGCATCTCGTGCCGATCGTCTTCGCCGTCGTCGGCGACGTCGTCTACAGCGCTGTCGACCACAAGCCGAAGCGGACGACGGCGCTGCGGCGACTGGCCAACGTCGCCGCCAATCCGGCGGTCGCGCTGCTGGCCGACCACTACGACGACGACTGGCGGACGCTGTGGTGGGTGCGCGCCGAGGGTCGCGGCCGGATCCTCGACGACCTCGGGGGCGCCGAGGCGCGCGCGGCGATCGCGGCGCTGACCGCACGCTACGCGCCGTACGTGGAGCGGCCGCCGGAGGGCCCGGTGCTGGCCGTCGACGTCGAGCGCTGGGCCGGCTGGGCGGCCGCCGACCCCACGCCGTAGGACGCCGCTGCGCGAGGGCGCGCGTCGTCGCCGCTTCGCGCTCCCGGGCGGCGGCCGCGACGGCCGTGCTGGGGAAAGTGCTGGCCGAGGAGGTCGAGGCCGTCGTCGACTCCGGCTTCCTGCAGCCGGTCTAGT
>CAYRCB010000044.1:0-2703 GCA_964422645.1 uncultured Solirubrobacteraceae bacterium
GCTGGCCTCCTACAACGTCGAGGAGTTCGGCACCGAACGCGTCACCCGCCTCACCAGGGACGAGGTGGAGCGCCGCGTCCAGGAGCTGCAGGCGATGACCCGGTTGTAGCGGCCCGGATCCGGGGGTAGCCTGAGCGCCAGAGCCGCGATGGGCTGGACCTTCCTCTATCTCATGGTCTTCCTGAAGCTGCCGATCTTCGCGCTGCTCTACCTCGTCTGGTGGGCGATCCACCAGCAGCCCGAGCCGGGCGAGGAGGGCGGCGGCGGCGGGGACGGCGGCTCGCGGCGTCCGCGCCATCCGCGACCACCGCTGCGGCCGCTGCCGCGCCGCGGCCCCCACCACGGCAGCCGACCGCCGGCGCCGCCGTCGCGGGTGCGCGCGGTCGCGCGTCGCCACGCCCCGGTGCGCGGATAACCTTCCCGCTCTCATGGGCAGCGTCCTCTCCGACGGAACGATCCGCCGCCTGGTCGACGAGGGCCGGCTCCGCATCGCGCCCTGGGACGCGGCGCTCGTGCAGCCGGCGTCGATCGACCTGCGCCTGGGCCGCTCGTTCCGCGTCTTCCACAACCACCGGATCGCCGCGATCGACCTGCGCGACCCGCCGACGAACCTGACCGAGCACGTCTCCGTCGAGCCGGGCGCGCCGTTCGTCATCCACCCGGGCGAGTTCGTCCTCGGGGTGACCGAGGAGCACGTGACGATCCCCGACGACGTCGTCGCGCGGATCGAGGGCAAGTCGTCGCTGGGTCGGCTCGGGCTCATCGTCCACGCGACCGCCGGCTTCGTCGATCCGGGCTTCGAGGGCACGCTGACGCTGGAGATCACGAACCTCACGCGCGTGCCGATCAAGCTGTACTCGGGCCTGCCGATCGCCCAGCTCTCGTTCATGGAGCTCGACCAGCCGGCCGAGGTCCCCTACGGCCACCCCGACCTGGGCTCCCATTACCACGGTCAGGTCGAGGCGACCGAGAGCCGGTACGGTTTGCCGTCATGAGCCCCCGCGGGTCCTCACACACCACGGCCTCGACCTGCGAGAAGATCGCATCGTGAGCCTCCTGACCAGCATCCTCGCCTCCGCCGAGGGCGGCGGAGAGACCTCCAAGACGGCGTTCTACGTCCTCGGCGGCGCGCTCGCCGCGTGGGCCGTCCTCGTCGCGGTGATCGGGATCACCCGGCCCGACTTCCCGGCCAAGGCCGGCGTGGCGCGGCTGACGATGCTCGTCAGCGTCGTGCTCGTGGCCGGCACGGCGTCGACCGCGGTCATCACCGCCTAGCACGGCCCTGGTCGACGAGCACGCCATCTCCTACAAGCTGCTGGCGCGCGGCGCGCCGGTCGTGACGCGCGACGGCGAGCCGGCCGGCACCGTCGTGCGCGTGCTGGAGAACACGCGCGAGCACATCTTCGACGGGCTCGACCTCGACACGCCCCACGGTCCGCGGTTCGTCGACGCGCCGGAGGTCGCGCGGATCACCAACGTCCGCGTCGAGCTGGCCATCGACGCGGCCGCGCTCGCCGCGCTGCCCGAGCGCGATCCCAAGGGCGCGCCGGAGTACCGCGCGGCGCCCGGCCGCCGCTTCGGGCGGCTCTGGCGCCGGCGCTGAGCGTGGATCCAATCCGCCGCGGACCCCTGCTGGATCCAAGCTCTACCCTTCGTCGGTGGAGCGAGGGCACCCGAGAGAGACACGACAGGAGCACGCGTGAGCAGCGAGACGACTACCGAGCAGGTATCGGGCAACGGCGCCTCCGGGAACCAGACGCTGACCGTCACCGACAACCGCACCGGCAAGACCTACGAGATCCCGATCACCGACGGGACCGTCAAGGCGATGGACTTCCGCCAGATGAGGGTCGCCGACGACGACTTCGGCCTGATGACCTACGACCCGGCGTTCACGAACACCGCGTCGTGTCGTTCAGCGATCACCTACATCGACGGCGACGTCGGCATCCTCGAGTACCGGGGGTATCCGATCGAGCAGCTCGCGGAGCAGTCGACGTACCTCGAGGTCGCCTACCTGCTGATCCACGGCGAGCTGCCGACCCAGGCGCAGCTGGACCAGTGGGCCCACGACATCACCGTGCACACCTTCGTGCACGAGAACGTCAAGAGCTTCATGCAGGGCTTCCGCCACGACGCGCATCCGATGGGGATGCTGTGCGGGTCGGTCGGCGCCCTCTCGACGTTCTACCCCGACGCCAACGACATCCAGGATCCCGACAACCGCGCGATCCAGACCATCCGGCTCATCGCGAAGATGCCGACGCTGGCGGCGTTCGCCTACCGGCATGCGATGGGCCAGCCGTACGTCTATCCCGACAACGACCTGGCCTATCCCGGCAACTTCCTGTCGATGATGTACAAGATGACCGAGCTCAAGTACGAGCCCGATCCTCGGCTCGAGCGCGCGCTCGACATCCTCTTCATCCTCCACGCCGACCACGAGCAGAACTGCTCGACGAACGCGGTCCGCGCCGTCGGCTCCTCGCAGGTCGATCCCTACTCGGCGGTCGCGGCTGGTGTCGCGGCGCTCTACGGTCCGCTGCACGGTGGTGCCAACGAGGCCGTCCTGCGGATGCTCACGCGCATCGGCGACAAGGCCAACGTGGCCGACTTCATCGCCGGCGTGAAGGACGGCAAGGAGCGGCTGATGGGCTTCGGCCACCGGGTCTACAAGAACTACGACCCGCGCGCGAAGATCAT
>CAYRCB010000045.1:0-1836 GCA_964422645.1 uncultured Solirubrobacteraceae bacterium
GCGCTGGTCCCCGAGGTCGTCAAGCGATTGATCGGCAAGGGCCTGGACGTGCGCGTCCAGCCCGGCGCGGGCGCGAGCGCGCTCATTCCCGACGCGGCGTTCGCCGACGCCGGCGCGACGCTGACCGACGACGTATGGTCGGCCGACGTCGTGCTGAAGGTGGCGGCGCCGACGGACGCGGAGGTAGCGCGCCTGGGCGGCGGGTCGGTCCTGGTCGGCTTCCTGAACCCGCTCGGTGCGCCGCAGAACGCCAAGGTGCTGGCCGATGCCGGCGTGACGGCGTTCGCGGTGGAGGCGATCCCGCGGATCAGCCGCGCGCAGTCGATGGATGCGCTGTCGTCGCAGTCCAACGTCGCGGGCTTCAAGGCGGTGATCCTGGCCTCCGAGCTGCTGCCGCGGTTCTTCCCGATGTTGATGACGGCGGCGGGGACGATCCCGCCGGCGAAGGTGCTGGTGCTGGGGGCCGGGGTGGCGGGGTTGCAGGCGCTGGCGACGGCCAAGCGGCTGGGCGCCAAGACGACCGGCTACGACGTGCGCCCGGAGGTGGCCGAGCAGGTCCAGTCGCTCGGCGCGCAGTTCTTGGATCTGGGGATCTCCGCGGCCGGCGAGGGTGGTTACGCCCGGGAGCTGACCGAGGAGGAGCGTGCCCAGCAGCAGCAGGCGCTGACCGACGCGATCAAGGGCTTCGACGTGGTGATCACCACCGCGCTGGTGCCGGGGCGTCCGGCGCCGAAGCTGGTGACCGCGGAGGCGGTCGAGGGGATGGCGGCGGGCAGCGTGATCGTCGATCTCGCCGGCGAGACGGGCGGCAACTGCGAGCTGACCGAGCCGGGTGAGACCGTCGTGCGCCACGAGGTGACGATCGCCTCGCCGCTGAACCTGGCGGCGTCGATGCCGCAGCACGCGTCGATGCTCTACGCGCGCAACCTGCTGTCGTTCCTGGAGCTCGTCGTGGGCGAGGAGGGGCAGCTGGCGTTGGACTTCGAGGACGAGATCGTCGCCGGGGCGTGCGTGGCGCGCGACGGCGACGTCGTCCATCCCGGTGTGAAGAAGGCCCTGGAGGCGGCCGCCTGATGCTCGTCACCAACCTCGCGATCCTCGTGCTGGCCGGCTTCGTCGGCTACTACGTCATCTCGAAGGTCCCCAACACGCTGCACACGCCGCTGATGTCGGGCACGAACGCGATCCACGGGATCGTGCTGCTCGGCGGCCTGGTCGTCCTCGGGCTCGGCGTCGACGGCTGGTTCTCCAAGCTGCTGCTGGTCATCGCGATCGCCTTCGGGACGATCAACGTCGTCGGCGGGTTCTTGGTCACCGACCGGATGCTGGAGATGTTCAAGGGCAAGGACCCCAAGAAGGCCGCGGCCAAGGCTGAGCTGACGGAGGCCGAGCGCTGATGTTCGCCAGCTCCTTCCTGCAGGACACGGACTTCGTCTACGTCCTCTACATCGTCGCGTTCGCGCTGTTCATCGTCGGCCTCGGCGGGCTGACCGGGCCGCGTACCGCGGTGCGCGGCAACCGCATCGCTGCCGTCGGCATGGGCATCGCGGTGATCGCGACGCTGCTCATCGAGGGGATGGGCGAGTGGGCGCTGATCGTGGTCGGCGTCGTGGTCGGCACGGTCGTCGGGGTCCCGGCGGCCCGCAACGTGAAGATGACCGCGATGCCGCAGATGGTGGCGCTGTTCAACGGCGTCGGCGGCGGCGCGGTCGCGCTGATCGCGTGGGCCGAGTTCCGCAACACCGGCGGCTTCGCCCACGAGCCGACCTACGTCGTGCTGTTCGAGCTGTTCGCGGCGATCATCGGCTCGATCTCCTTCTGGGGCTCCAACATCGC